>NZ_VTEV01000001.1 GCF_008180725.1 Sutcliffiella horikoshii
ATTTTCCCTTTCCAGCCTCTGCATCTCACGTTTTATCTTCTGTTCAGGAGAAAGTTCCACTTCTTCCTTTTTCCTCCCACGTTTATCCTGGAGGGCTTCTTCGCCACCATTCTCATACTTTTTCACCCATTGATATACTTGTTGGTAAGAGACCTTGAAGGTCTCCGCTGCCTTATGAAAATCCATGCCGTTCTCTAGATAATAGTGCACTATCTCTATTCGTTCATTTAAGGTAGTTTTTCGTTTGTTAGTCATAGTGAATTTCCTTCCTTTTGAAGTATCCTTTAACTCTCTATGACTATTATAATTCTTAATCCATTTTTGGAGGACAGATTTACTTGATATTTCATACTTCCTAACAAGTTCTTTTTGAGAGTACCCCCCGTTAAGGTATTCACGGACTACCCTCAGCTTATATTCCTTCGTATACTCCTTCGAGGTAGGGTATAAACCTTTCTCCCCCAGACTCTCATACCTATCTATCCAATTATATATAGTGGAGGGACTAACATTATTTATATGGGCTAAATCTGTAATAGTGTGCGTTCGTTTTTCCCAAGCCTTTATGACATTGATCTTGACAGAGAAAGAGCTGGCATTTTTTGACATAATAAATACTCCCCTTAGCGGAAACAGATTTTTGTTTTTTTATCTGTCTACTTAAAAGGGAGCATATCATGATGAAGACCTCAGTGACGAGAAAAAAGGAGTAAAGAGGTCCTCATAGAGGTGATGAAGACCTCGGTGACGAGAAAAAAGGAGTAAAGAGGTCCTCATAGAGGTGATGAAGACCTCCGTGACGTGGAAAAAAGAGTAGAGAGGTCCTCATAGGGATGATGAAGACCTCGGTGACGAGAAAAAAGGAGTAGAGAGGTCCTCATAGAGGTGATGAAGACCTCGCTGACGAGAAAAAACGAGTAAAAAGGTCCTCATATCAGTCAAAGATGAAGCGTAAAGGCAAGATCATCCGTCCAATATTTCAAAGCATATTACCTTTTTTATTTGAAAATGTTTAAGTGATTCTCCGTTTAGGGAATAGAGTTCATAGTACAACCTACATATAACTGATCGGAGGATTACAAAATGACAATTGATTTAGAATATTCGGATAAGATGACAAGACATACATGTGAAAATGAATTTGGAGAATTGAAAAAGGTCATTGTGTGTCCGCCAACTCATATGAGCATCACAGAAGTGATTAATGAAACACAAAAACATTTCTTGGAAGACAATATCGACGAAACGTTGGCAACGAAGCAACATCGCAAGTTTGTACAAGCCATGTTAGCAAACGGTGTGGATGTGTATAGTTTACCTCCGAGTGAGCAATACCCAGAACAAGTTTTTACAAGAGATATCGGATTTACGCTTGGTGATACTGTATTCGTCTCAAATATGGGCAGCGACATTAGATCAGGTGAAGAAAAAGTTCTAAAATCGTGGCTAGATGAACAACAATTATCGTATACGCCCTTATCAGGTTATAGTGTGGAAGGCGGAGATATCATCATTGACCGTGATACCGTTTACGTTGGAATCAGTGGCAGAACAAGCAAGAAGGCCTTAGAACATATAAGCCAATCTCTTTTTGAATATACCATTCAACCTATACCGATAGACAAAACATATCTTCATTTAGACTGCGTATTTAATGTCATTTCACCCACAGAGGCACTAGTTTTTTCGCCTGCACTAAGAGAAGAAGAATTAAACTTCTTATCAAAGAGATATGAATTGATTGAAATATCTAAAGAAGAACAATTTACCATGGGAACGAATGTATTATCTATTGGTAATAATAAAATTTTCAGTCTGCCGTGCAATGAACAAGTAAATGAGCAGCTCCGCAACAGGGGTTATGACGTGATCGAAGTAGATATTTCTGAAATCATTAAGTCTGGTGGCTCGTTCAGATGTTGCACATTGCCTTTACTCAGAGGCTGAAAAGGAGAGGTGGGTGTGAAAGTTGTCGCGAATCGTTAAGTTTTTGAAAAGATTAGGACTTGAAATGAAAAAAGACCGCGCCACAGGATTGGCAGCAGAACAGGCGTATTATTACATGCTTTCATTATTTCCTTTGTTAGTACTGGCTTTATCCATCATTCCTTATTTAAATATGGATCCGCAGAAAGTAATTGAGTTCTTGCAAACCATTATGCCTCCGGAAACTGTCGCAGTATTTGAAGAAAACATCAATGAATTCGTCAATAAACCGAATGGAGGATTGCTGACCTTCGGAATACTTGGAACAATTTGGTCAGCTTCTAACGGGATGAACGCGTTTATCAGCGCGATGAATGAAGCATTTAATGTAGAAGAAAGCAGGCCGTTTTACTTGGTAAGGCTTCTTTCTATAGGGCTTACCATTGGATTGATTTTTGCTTTCCTAATTGCGTTTTTCCTGCCCGTTTTTGGGGGGATCATTATTAATCAGCTTGAATCGTTTATTTATATTCCAGGAAGTACCGCCATCATTTTAAATATCCTAAGGTTCATCATCGCTTTCTTTGTTATTTTCACTATTATTGCGGTTCTGTATCACATAGCTCCTGATATAAGCAAGTCGTTTAAAGAGCTGTTGCCAGGTGCAATAGTTGCCACCGTAATTTGGCAGCTTGTATCCTTGGGCTTTTCGTTCTATGTTAGTAATTTTGGAAACTATTCTGCAACCTATGGAAGCCTGGGTGGGGTAATTATTTTAATGTTATGGTTGTTTTTGACAGGACTTGCCCTTGTCATTGGAGGAGAAATTAACGCCATCTATCATAAAGATCGTATTACTACCAGCTCCAATAAATATCACGATGAAAAATTCACCGCACTATAATAACAAAAGCACCGTTTTCCTTTGATTGGTAACGGTGCTTTTGCTTGATGAACGCTTATATGCCGCGTTCATACTCATGAAGTATTTGTTTTGAACTACTCTTTAATGAATTGGGAAGTTTCTTTATTTCTGCAACTGTAAAAGAAAAGACTGATTTTTTCCAATCAATATCGTTTTTGATGGCTTCTTGCTTACTTTTAAGATGATTCACTTGCTCTTGAATGGCATCGTTTTCTTCCTGAAGACGTTCACCCACAGAATTTATATAGGATAGAGTGGGGTTTGCCTTTTTTCGAAAAGAGATAAAGGAAATACAAAGCAAAATGATGGATAGTACTAAAATTCCAATACTCAAATATACCAGTAGCATTTTTTTCCCTCCTTTTATTACATATAGACTAAATACCCCTCAGTAGATGATAAAAACATAATAAGTTTTTACCACAAAAAAAGAAACCTGTGCAAGGATCTGCAGGTTTCTCGAGTTCAGTTAAATATTAATAACTTTGCTTAATCTCTTCTTCGAAATAAAAGGTTTTAGGGTTTTCTTTTATGGTGTAGGAGTATCTTTTTAAATTGGGGACGTAGTTGAATTTTAAGATGGTTACTTCCTCGCCAGTGCTCTTTAAAATGACTTTTTCATTGTCTTGGAACTTGTTTTTTTGTTTCATTAATGTTCCTACTTTCGATTTGGAATTCTAATCATTCTTTCATTATCTCATAAAATAAGAAGTAATCCCACTTAATCATTAAATAAATTTTTCTCCAATCTCGTATAATTTTAGAAAATGGTGGTAGAATCTGGCATGAAAGGTTAAACTATAAAAAGAGGTAAGTTCCTTTGGTATCCTGGTGTTAAGATTCGCCGTCTAAAGGTGTGAAGCCGACACACAGAGAGGATGACCGATATGTCATATCTATTTTTCCAAGCAAAGGCTGGAGATGGATTGAAAAAAAAAGGATTGAAAAGATCTGATACTTTCCTTGAAACTGCAGAGGATGCTGTTTCAGAAGCCCTTGGTTTAAAGGAACGTATGGATAAAGCCTACAAAAATAATATTACATGGGACTATGAAGAACGGATGAAAGGCTCAACTAATAAAGTGAAAATCCTTAAAGGGTATTTAGATGGAGATAAAAATTCCAATCCTTTTTACCTTGAAATTTCAACTTTAGAAAGTGCAGATAAGATTGCCGTTGCTCCCATGAAACCAAAGACTATTTCCAAGGAAGATAAAAAAGTACTGAAAAATGTTATAAGTTTTTACAAATAAATCGAAATGTATCGCCAGGATCCCAACAAAAATTGTTGAAGGAATCTTGGCTTTTTTATTTTGATAGTGTTTATGATATAGTTTGGGAATGAAAAATGATGAGTTGAGGAAATAAAACATGAAGACGATTCAATATATTAACGAATGGAAAAAAGCATTACAAGCAGAAATACAACATTTAAAGAAATTTGGGAGCACCAAATATCTAATAAATAATGGACACCTAATATCCACCGATGAAGGTTTTACATACTTCTTTGAAACCTATACTTCTGTAAGAATTCCTGTAGGTTCACTCGTCAAAGTTGAATGGGGGGGAATTAAAACGGAAGGGAAAATTCTCTCCTCAGAGGGAAAGAATGTCATCGTTTCCTTTGAACAATCGCTCGGAGACATTATCACAGAAGCCTATCTGTTTCATGATCCTTGGGAGCTGTTGGATCAACTTTTTCAAAGGCTGGATGAACTGAAAGGAAGTAAAAAGAAGAGAGGCCGGATAAAAAGATTGATGCATCCGGAAATGAAGCCTAAGCATCCAACAGATATTATAAAAAGCAGTGTTCATGAATTGATTCTCCGGTCCAAATACAATCCCGTAACCTTTGTTTGGGGACCACCTGGTACCGGAAAAACTTATACTTTGGCAAGGGTTGCTGCTAATAAATATTTTAAAAAGAAGAAAGTTCTGTTGTTATCCCACAGTAACCAGTCTGTGGACGTATTGATGCGAGAGATTTCAACTTTTCTTTCAAAGCAACAACGCAATAGAGAAGGGGATGTACTGAGGTATGGGTCACATAACAGTGACTTATTGGCAAACCTTCCTGCCATCACATCCTCACAACTACTACAAAACCGTGACCCGTTACTTGCTAATGACAGAGACCAACTGATGGAAGAACGGAAACATTTAAAAATAGATTTATCCAAATCCTTCAGTAAGAGAGATTCGGAAACATTGCTGAAACTCGAAACTAAAGTGGCAAGAGTTCTGGAGAAAATAAGGCAGAAAGAAGTGGATTTTCTAGAGGAAGCGTACATCATTGGCACTACGCTCGCGAAAGCTGCTATGGATCCTGCCATATATGAGAAGGAATATGATGTGGTCATAGTGGATGAGGCAAGTATGGCATATGTACCTCAATCCGCTTTTGCAGCCTCAATGGGTAAACATATCATCATATGCGGAGATTTCAAGCAACTGCCGCCTATCGCCTCAGCAAGACATGAACTAGTAGAAAAATGGTTGAAAGAAGATGTGTTTCATCGGACAGGAGTAGCAGACAATGTTCATTCCTCTCGCTTGCATGCTCATTTATTCTTATTAAAAGAACAACGGAGAATGCACCCGGATATATCTGCTTTTACTAACAAATATATCTATCATTCTCTTGTAGGTGACCATCCAAGTGTTAAAAAAAATCGAGAGCATATTGCCAGGCAGCGCCCATTCCCTCATCAAGCTTCCATTATGCTTGATACGTGCTCTACCGGAGAGCATGCCTTTATTGAAAAAAGCAGCAGATCCCGCATTAATTTATGGCATCTACTCCAAGGGTTTCAACTTATTCATGAAGCTTATATAGAGGGGGGAAGATCTATCGGTTATATTTCTCCTTACCGTGCTCAAGCTCAATGGATGGATGTGTTGCTGCAAGATATATATGGACTAGAACTTGAAACAGCCGAGATCGTAACTGCTACGGTCCATCGTTTTCAAGGAAGTGAGCAGAATGTTATCATATTCGATTCTGTCGATAGTTTTCCTTTAGAGAGGCCGGGGATGTTGTTAGTTGGGAAAGAAAGCGAACGTTTATTGAATGTTGCCATCACAAGGTCTAAAGGAAAGTTCATTCACATTTGTGACAGTCAATTTATTAAAAAGAAGGTTTCTTACAATAAGATTATTAGAAAATTGGTAGACCATCAGGAAGAGTCGCAATCACATGTACAGCCCCATCAAATAGGCTCTTGGATTAAACATCAGCATCCAAAGGTCCAATGGATGCATGCTAGAAAGTGGGATAGAGTGATGGCGGACATGAAGCGTTCTAGTCAAACTATTACAGTAGGCATTCAAAACAGTAATGCACTACCTGAAGAATGGAGAACCTACCTAACTAAGTGGAAGAACAGGGTATCCATCATCACAGAGGAAGTAACGTTTCCTTTTATTATCATCGACAACCGCATTCTTTGGCTTGGAGTGCCTGTAGAGGCAACCACCAACACAAAACCACCTTATGTTAGTGTTAGGGTGGAGTCAGAGGCACTATGCCAGAAACTTATTCACCAGTTTGGGATTTAAGAGGTTTATTTGGCCAGGATTCTGGTATCCTTCCAAGACATATTAAAAGAGGTTTCTCACACATTATGGTATGATAATACATACTAGTTTAAGAAATGAGGTGCAACGATGAAAATAGAAATCTGGTCAGATTATGTTTGTCCATTCTGCTATATTGGAAAACGAAGATTGGAAAAAGCATTGGAAGATTTCCCACATAAAGATTCTGTAACAATTGAATATAAAAGCTTTGAATTAGATCCAAATGCAAAGCGTGATACGGAATTCTCTATATATGAAATACTTGCAAAAAAGTACGGCATACCTGTAGAAGAGGCGAAAAGAATGAGCGCAGGGGTTGCAAAACAAGCTGCTGAAGTCGGTTTGCAGTTTAATTTTGATACCTCTATTCCAACAAATACATTTGATGCTCATCGTTTAGGAAAATATGCCGAAACAAAGGGTAAAGCGAAAGAAATGACCGAACGTTTACTAAGATCACACTTTACAGAGTCTAAACATATTGGCAATAAAGACTTTTTAAAAGAATTAGGCATAATCCTTGGGTTGGACTCTGGGGAAGTGGAAGAAGTTTTAGCAGGAGATGCTTTTGAAAAAGATGTCCGTTTCGACCAAAGAGAAGCAAGAGAAATTGGTGTACAAGGTGTTCCATTCTTTGTATTAAACAGCAAGTATGCTATTTCTGGAGCCCAACCGCCGGAGGTTTTTGCAGAAGCTTTAGCTAAAGTTTGGGAAGAAGAAAACCAGAAGCCAAAACTGCAGAATTTCGAGTCTAAGAATAAAAGTGAGACATCCTATTGCTCTGATGATTGTTGTGAATGAATGTTGAGATGTTGATACTTGTTGGAGCCAGAACCTTTAAATTAGGTTCTGGCTTTTCTTTAAGTGATTGGGATCCATCTAATAACCAGATGGGGTTAATATAATATTATTATGTAAACACACTTCTAGAAAATCTTCAAAATGCCGTAGATAATCAAACATATACAGTAAAGATGGGGGTGTTACATCGAAATGTCCGAAGATTTTACGATTTTGTCCAAAGTTTTCACGAAGTTGACCAAAGATTTTCGGTTTTTGACCGAAGATTCAAGAAAGTTGACCGAACCAATTTTTCAAATGACCGAACACCTCAAAATATTCGTCCGAACATACACGTCCATTTGTCCTAACCCCCCTTCAAAACAGCATGAAAATGTCTAAATTTGAGTGAAATTTGACCGAACGGTTTTAAACACCCTAAAAATGTACTAATTTCTTTAGTATTTTGGCAAATTACTTATAAATGCACACAAAAATTATGCAGCAACCTACCACCATGTTGTGATTTCCGGAGAATGTCCGAAATATTGTAAAAGTGACTAAACTAAAAATTCACCACTAAAAAGGCACCTTTTTTAAGGCGCCAGCTCAACTCTATTTCCCCACGTACCTCGACAAAGGCCGATAAATCACATTATCCTCAGCTTGTTCCAAAACATGCGCGGTCCAACCGACCATTCGACTAGCGGTAAAGGTCGGTGTAAAAAGGGAAGAATCCATTTGAATTGCTTTCATGATGGCAGCAGCATAAAACTCTACATTGGTGTATAGACCTCTACCGGGTTTAAGTTCTTCCAACACATCTATAGCCGCACTCTCTACCTCTAATGCCAAATCCAGCCATCTATCTTTTCCTACAAGTCCAGATAAGGTTTCCTTCAGTGCAATAGACCTGGGATCATGCGTTTTATATACTCGATGGCCGAACCCCATCAGTTTTTCTCCAGCCAGTATTTTTTCTCGTAAATGTGATTTTTTATCTTTAGCTTCACTCAAATCGTTCAACAGAAAAATTACCTCAGAAGGAGCGCCACCATGTAAGGGCCCTTTCATCGTTCCGATTGCAGAAGTCACCGCAGATACAAGGTCCGTCTCGGTTGAAGCGGTTACTCTCGCGGAGAAAGTGGATGCATTCATTCCGTGTTCCATTGTCAGTATCATATACGTCTCCAATGCACGGACATGCTCGGGGCTTGCTTTTCTTCCGTTTAACATATACAAATAATTCTCAACATGGCTTAAATCTAGCCGAGGAGAAATTATTTCTTTTCTTTCTAAAGTTCTTTTTCTACAGGCAATGATCGTAGGTATAACCGCTGTCAGTTTCATCGCATCTTCAACGGTAGGTTTCCACTTCATGGATTGATCCCCGGCACTGGAAATCACTGTTCTTATGGTACTCATCATATCCATATCCTCCGGAAGAGCAAATAAGACTTTTTCCATCGTTGGGGAGAGGCTCCTATAGGATGTAAAAGTAGATGTAAATTTTTCTAACTGTACACCAGTAGGCAGTTCTCCAAACCATAAGAGATGCGCAATTTCCTCGAAAGAATAGGTACTTGAGATGTCTCTAATCTCAAATCCACGATAAACTAAACGGCCATTTGTTCCATCCACTTCGGCAATCCTTGTTTGAGCAGCAATGACACCTTTTAATCCTCTTTGTACATCCATTCATAATCACCCTTTCTTTAGTTATCTATATTTTATAAAATATAATTGATTATGAAAATTAAAGATAATAAAACATATTGATTAATAAAGGTAATCAGAGGAGGAGGTTGTATGGAGCTCAATTGGCTCAAAACATTTGTAATCGCTGCAGAACATAATAATTTCAGAAAAGCATCTGAATTATTGTATATTTCACAACCAACAGTGACTGTACATATTAAGCAATTGGAAAAGGAAGTCGGGATTGAACTGTGTGTTCGAGATGGTAGAAAAGTAATGTTGACAGAGGCAGGGCGAAGTTACTTAAAACATGCAAAATCGTTACTAGCTCTTTATGAAGAAGGAATTTCGGAGTTGCATTCTATTCAACAGGGGTTCACATCACGACTCACAATTGGAATTTCGCCATTGATTGCAGATACGATTTTGCCTTTTGTGCTTAAACAATTTATTCGGTCCCATCCTACAATAGAAATATCCGTTAAAATCATAGAATCAATTAAAATTGAACATGCTGTGGAATTGGAGGAAGTTGATATCGGTTTATCATGTCTGCCTAACATAAAAACAGACCTGGAATGCCACCCCTTATATGATGATCCCCTAGTTTTGGTTGTGCCCCACGATGGCTTTGATTTGGAGACAGGATATCCACTGGAAGAAGAGGATATTTTTCGTCACCATACCTTGTTGACTCACAATCACCCTGGGTATTGGGACGAACTATGTCAGCAGATTAAGGCTAAGTATCCTCACACAAAAATGATGAAGGTGTCCCAAACTCATATTACTAAGCGGTTCATTATAGAGGGGTTGGGGGTCTCCATTTTACCTAAAACCACTGTGAGGCGTGAACTTTTAGAAGGTAGGCTACTTGTAGTAGATTGCCGCTCGATAAATCTACCAGATGCCAAAGCATATGCACTGATGAAATATGAGCATTCGTTACAAAAGGAGTTTTTGAGATTTTTATCACATTACAGAATATAGCAGTAAGCAAAATGGAAGCATTACTCCCACGAAAAGGAGTAATGTTTTTTCTTTTGCCCCGGCTTGTCAACAAATCTATAAAAATCGGTATTTTCTCTTTATCTAGTTTATATAGTAATAGTAGTGGGACGAATATACATTACTATACATCATGACAAAATAGATAAAGGGCAGGAGGGAATAGATTTGCTTCACATTGTTGCCTGTATAAAGCAAGTACCGGATACAAAAGTAATTAAGATGAATCCAAAAACGAATACGATGGACCGTGCCAGTGCCCCGGCGATATTAAATCCTTACGATGCCCACGCGGTAGAAGAGGCAGTACGCCTGAAAAACAAATATGGAGGAACCGTATCGGTCGTCACGATGGGACCACCACCAGCAGTTAAGGCTATTCGGAAATGCATCGAAATTGGGGCCGACGAGGGATACATGATTTCAGACAGAGCTTTTGCCGGAGCGGATACCTTAGCAACCAGTTATGCATTAACAAAGGCAATCAATAAAATTAGTGAAATAAAGCCGATCGATTTGATCATTTGCGGAAAAATGACCATTGACGGTGATACAGGACAAGTAGGGCCCGGTATTGCCCGGCGTCTTGATATACCACCATTGACTTCTGTTAATAAAGTTGTCGAAATCCAAAAAGATGATGGCTGTATGGTGGTTCATAGGAAACTAGAAGATGGATACGAGGTTGTACAAACTACCATGCCTTGCTTACTTTCAGTAGAAAAAGAGATAAACGAGGTACCCTATTCTTCTTTTCCGAACATGCTAAAGGCTGCCCGATATCAACCTGTTATTTGGTCTGTCAATGATCTTGAGGATATAGATCGAAAACAGCTAGGTTTAAAGGGCTCACCAACCATTGTTGCAAAAGTTTGGGCCCCTCCTAAGCCAGAGGGTGGGAAGATACTTGAGGGTGACGCGGACGAACAAGTGCAGCAGTTGCTTTCCGTAGTGTTGGAAAAGAAAGAGTTGTTTGCAGAAATGAGGGGATCAAAGTGAGTTTTGAGGATTATAGCGGGGTCTGGGTTTTCATTGAAGAAAATGAAGGGAAGATTGCACCGGTTTCCTTGGAACTACTTGGGGCCGGACGAACGCTTGCAGACAAACGTGGAGTGGAGCTTGCTGGAATCGTCATTGGTGAAAATGTCACAGGACTTGCTGATACAATTTTTGAATATGGAGCAGACAAGGTTTATGTATATGACCAACCGATCTTCCAATTGTATCGTACGGAATCATTTATGAAAGCACTGCTCCATTGCAGTGAAAAGTACAAGCCGGAGATTATTTTGTATGGGGCTACATCAACTGGAAAGGACCTTGCAAGTGCTGTTGCAACAGATCTTCCAACAGGCTTAACTGCTGACACAACTGAACTGGATGTTGAGGAAGATACAGGGTTACTATTGGCAAGTCGCCCGGCATTCGGTGGGAATATCATGGCGACCATCCTCTGTAAAAAGTACCGCCCACAAATGGCGACTGTCCGTCCGAAAGTGATGAAAGCGCTCCAACCTGAAGAGGGTCGTACGGGGCAGTTAATTGCAGAGCAAGTTGATATCAAAGAAGAAGATATGCGTACAAAAGTATTAAAGATTGTCAGGGAAACCAACAAAAAGATAAGAATCGATGAAGCGGATATAGTCGTCGCTGGCGGAAAAGGTCTTGGAAGTGAACAAGGATTTGAACTTGTTCATCAACTTGCAAAAACCCTTGGAGGAGTAGTTGGGGCAAGCCGTGATGTAGTAGAAGCCGGCTGGGTGGAGCACCATCATCAGGTCGGGCAAACAGGAGTAACGGTAACACCTAAGATTTATTTTGCTATTGGTATCTCTGGGGCGATTCAGCATATTGTGGGAATGAAGAATTCAGGATTGATTATCGCCATTAATAAAGACCCGGATGCAGCCATTTTCCATTCATGCCATTATGGGATCGTCGGAGATGCATTTGAAATTGTCCCGTTGCTTGTAAAGGAATTCCATAAAGCTTTACATGGAGAGGAGGTAGAAGTTTAATGCCTGAAAAGTTTGATTGTATCGTGGTTGGTGCAGGTCCTGCAGGTATCTCATGTGCATATGAACTTGCTAAGGGCGGTGCGAATGTTCTTTTGTTGGAAAGAGGGGAATACCCAGGATCTAAAAATGTTATGGGTGGAGTGTTATATAGAAAGATGATGGAGGATATCATTCCTGATTTTCATAAAGAGGCCCCGCTTGAAAGGCCCATTGTCGAGCAACGCTTTATGATGATGGACAAGGAATCCGCCGTTACATTCGGTTACAAAGGCCTGGAGTGGGCACAGGAACCTTTTAATAATTTTACCGTTTTAAGGGCGAAGTTTGATCAATGGTTTGCCGGAAAAGCGGTGGAACAAGGGGCATTACTTGTCAATGAAACGGTCGTTCTAGAATGTATTGTGGAAAACGGAAAAGTGGTGGGGGTAAGGACAGATAGGCCTGATGGTGAAGTCTATGCAGATGTAGTGGTTCTTGCAGATGGTGTGAATTCCTTACTGGGTAAATCGCTCGGTTTTCACAAGGAATACCGGCCAGATGAAGTGGCCCTTGCCACGATGGAAATCATTAAGCTCGACAGTAAGGTGATTGAGGATCGTTTCAACCTGGAAAAGAACCAGGGTTGTACGATAGAACTCTTAGGAGATGCCACAAAAGGCATTCTTGGTACAGGATTTCTGTATACCAACAAAGACACTTTAAGTATTGGGGTCGGAACACTTCTATCCGGATTAATTGAGCATAAGATAAGACCATATGAACTGTTGGAATATGTGAAAACACATCCGATGGTCCGACCTTATCTTGCTGGCGGGGAACCTGTCGAATACCTGGCCCACTTGATTCCAGAAGGTGGGTTGAAATCAATGGGGCGTATCGTGGCTGACGGGGTATTAGTGGTAGGTGACGCGGCACAGCTTGTGAATGCCATCCACCGTGAAGGATCGAACCTTGCCATGACTTCAGGGAGGCTGGCGGCATCCACTATTCTTGAAGCCATGGCAGTTGGAGATTTTTCCGAACGGACGCTGGATCAATACAGGGTCAATCTCATGAAGAGCTTTGTTGGCCAGGATATGAAAAAATACAAGGATTCCACCCATCACTTTAATAAGTTTCCACAATACTTTGATCAATACATCCCAATGGTAAACAGAGCAGCCAGCCAGATGTTTACAGTTGATGGTAAGTCCAAGTGGGAAAAGCAGAAAAAGATCTGGAAGGATCTTGGCTCACCGAAAGAAAAACTTAAACTAGCCCGAGATGCATACCGGGCATGGAAGGTGATGAAATAATGAGTGAACAGAAAAAGGGTCAGTCTATCGAAGAAAAACAATATCTGGTTCGCTTTAATGCTGACACCAAATCACATTTGACAGTCATGGATGAAGATATTTGTTTAACAAAATGTCCCGATAAGATCTGTACTATCTTTTGCCCGGCGGAAATTTACAAATGGGAAAACATTAGGATGCATGTGGGTTACGAGGGTTGTCATGAGTGTGGCAGTTGCCGAATTGGTTGTCCCCATCAAAATATTAAATGGGAGTATCCAAAAGGCGGTCATGGAATTGTGTTCCGTTTAGCTTAGAAGTCTATCGCATTAGCGGTGGGCTTTTTTTAATTGTAAAGGGGAGGGGGTCTTTAAAAAAAGGGTACCTAGGGGCATCATATGTATAATCTTTCACAAACATCTGCAAAAAGAAAAACGTAGTGTTTTTCTTTTTTTACACTTTTCTTTCTTAACCAGCGATTGTATAAAGCTGACCGTCATTTGCAATTCGTTCCACTTCTGAAGTGTAATCTATAGCCTCATCAATGGATAAGAAGAAGGACGAAACATATAGAGGATGCTTATAGTCAAATCCTCCACCTATTTCTGCCGGGAACACAACTACTTGCCAATGGTAATAATCATCTCCCGTCCCCATTGCTCTGCCTTCAAGGGCAATCAACCAGTGACTGTAATTATCACAGCACTCAAAGTCCGTCACTTTTTCTAAAAAAATTACAAGATCATCCTTATTAATTGGAACCAAAGACTTTGGGTAAAATTCTCCGTAATTAGGAGCTTCTCTCATAAACATCTCTCCTTTACATGAAATATGGGTAAGTAGTAGTTGTATTATTATATGAAGGAGCACTTGAATTATTTTGTGTTTTTTGAAAATTTAATTTTATTTCACATCAAAGGTTGTATAATAGATAGATAGATCACTATCAGGAGTGAAAAGGCCCAGGTGACAAATACAGTCATTATAGGAATGGAGTGATCGTGTTGAACCAAACGGAAATGTTAACAGAAATTCAACAACTCGAGATGGAAATCCTCGAAAAGAAGAAGCAGTTAGCAAAAATGAAACGCAACATAGAAAAAGAGAAAGTCGATAATTATGTCTTCTCGTCTTTTCAAAATGGTAGGGTAAGCTTGGCAGAGTTATTTGAAGATAAAAATGAATTATTCGTGGTTCACAACATGGGGAAAAGCTGTTCCTATTGCACAATGTGGGCAGATGGATTTAATAGTGTATATCATCATATCCGCAGAAAGGCTGCGTTTGTTGTATCAACCCCAGATGCGCCAGATGTTCAAGAGAATTTCGCAGAGGAAAGAAGTTGGAATTTCCCGGTTGTTTCTACAAAAGACACGACTTTTAAAGAGGACATGGGATTTGTGGTGAATGGTGGCTATTATCCTGGTGTTACCGTCTTTACAAAAGATGAAAAGGGAGATATTTACCGTCATTCAAGCGCTTTTTTCGGACACGGAGATGATTATTGTTCGGTATGGCCATTATTCGATCTTCTACCTTCCGGATATGAAGATTATAAACCAAGTAAAAAAATCAATGACCGTTCCCCTTATCAGTTGACAAATAACATAGCAATACAAGTGAAAGATTATGAGAATGCTATTGAATTTTATCACCAAATCCTTGGGATGAAACCAGAAAAAAGTACAGATTCTGAAACACTATTTACTATGAATGGCACGAATTTATATGTAGAGAATCATAATAAGGGTGATGATTCATCCGTATTTTTCGAATTCGCAGTTGAAAACATGGAAGATGCTAAAAAAGTCTTACTGGCAAATAACTGCATCATTACGAAGGAGTTTAACGAGAAGAGTATGATGATAAGTGACCCCTACGGATTAAAATTCCATCTATTTCAAGTGTAATGACGAAGGTTAGGATCGCTTTTCTTTTTGAAAAGCGGTTCTTTTTGATATACTGGGCTAAATATAGTAATAGTTTAGAAGGGAATTACGTGCACCTATGAAATTAGTATCTTGGAATGTAAATGGAATTAGAGCTTGTGTTAAAAAAGGATTCATGGATTATTTTAATGAGATGGATGCGGACATTTTCTGTATTCAAGAAACGAAACTTCAAGAAGGGCAAATCGACTTAGATACGCCAGGGTACTATCAATATTGGAACTATGCAATCAAAAAAGGATATTCAGGCACAGCTGTTTTCACAAAAATAAAACCTCTGCATGTACGTTATGGATTGGATGAGGAAAAGGTTGAAGAGTGTGAACCGGAAGGTAGGATACTGACTCTTGAGTATGAGGATTTTTTCTTAGTGAATGTGTACACCCCAAACTCTCAACGAGATTTGGCAAGACTTCCTTTTCGATTAGATTGGGAAGACCGTTTCTTGGCTTACATAAAAATGCTAGATCAGGAGAAGGCAGTTATTTTATGTGGAGATCTAAACGTAGCACACTCGGAAATTGACTTGAAAAATCCTAAATCTAACCGCAACAGTTCTGGCTTTACAGAAGAAGAAAGAGGTAAGATGACCAGGTTGCTAGGAGAAGGATTCACCGATACATTCCGCCATTTTTATCCTGACTTGAAAGACAAATACACATGGTGGTCCTATATGAATAAGGTCCGCGAAAGAAATATCGGTTGGCGCATTGATTATTTCATCGTTTCCGATAAGTTAAAGGATTCATTGAAGGACGCTGAGATACACTCTGATATTATGGGAAGCGACCATTGCCCTGTGGTACTTGTAAGGAATAAATAACACATCTGGAGGTATTGAAAATGAAAGTATTGGTGAATGGTGAGATAATTAACAGAAGTGAAGCAAAGGTGGACATTGAGGACAGAGGGTACCAGTTCGGCGACGGGGTTTATGAGGTTGTCAATATATACGAGGGGATTCCTTTTACCCTAAAAGAACATATTGCAAGGTTGTATAGGAGTGCTAACGAAATTGGCATTCAATTATCCGAGCAACCAGAACAGCTTTGTAACAGGTTAATGGAACTTATTGAAGCCAATAACATGACAAATGGAGGACTATACCTTCAAATTTCTAGAGGAGTCTCTAACAGGTCACATCATTATGATCAAACATTAACCCCCCAACTTGTTGCATATCCACTTCCTTTTAAAAATGTATCGGATGCCCAGGCAAAGGGAGTGGAAGCCATTACTGCAGAAGACTTGCGCTGGCTTCGATGCGATATAAAAAGCCTGAACCTGCTTTACAATATTATGGTCAAGCAAAAAGCAAGCGAGGCGGGGGCGTTTGAGTCCATACTTATTAGAGACGGGATTGTGACGGAAGGTTCATCTTCTAATATTTTCATCATAAAAGACGGGATTCTCCTAACTCACCCAGCGAATAACTTGATTTTGAACGGGATTACGAGAACGAAGCTGTTAGAAATTATGGATGCGAATGGGTGGGACTATAAGATTCAACCATTTCAAAAAGAGGACCTGATGAAGGCAGATGAAGTTTTCCTTACTTCAACAACGAGCGAAGTCATGCCAATCATCAAAGTTGATGGCGTCACATTTTCACAAGCAAAGCCTGGCCCATTTACACGCAAATTCCAAACAGCTTTCCGCGAAGTAGTCAAAGCCGAAACAAAAACCACCACAGAAAAAGCATAGAGTCCACTCTCTATGCTTTTTCTTAAGTCTTCTTGACTTGTGAAGGGGGTATTCCCATCCACTTTTTAAACATCCGATTAAAATAGGACTGGTCACAATAACCTAAATGCTCCGCGATTTCCTTGATCGTCATCTTCGTGGTACTTATTAAATTCCAAGCATTATTGATTCGCGTCTGATGAAGATACTGAATAGGGGTGATACCTAATACCTCTTTAAATAAGACTGTTACATAATTCGGAGTCACTCCGATTAAAGATGCCAACTCTTCTATGGTAATATTACGACGATAATGCTGAAGAATATAATCTTGCATATTACGAACTGAAGATTCTTTTACAGGAGAAGTATGCCATTCTGCTCTTTCCTGAGCACTCATGATTAAAAGCTCCAATAAAATATTTTGAGACAATTCCTCATGAAATAATCTTTTACTATGCCACTGCTCATTTAAAAAGGTCAGTCGTTGTTCATAATAAGCAGACTTACGAGGTTTAAATAAAATTATCTCATCTTTAATAAAGTTTTGGTAGGTTGTCTCACTTCTCTCAAAAACGACGGTGTATTTGCGATGACCTGCATCTTTATCGTTTTTCCATGACCTTGTGCTTGTGGAAGGAATCAATAATAGATCTCCT
The DNA here is from genome assembly GCF_008180725.1 of Sutcliffiella horikoshii. Classification (GTDB taxonomy): domain Bacteria; phylum Bacillota; class Bacilli; order Bacillales; family Bacillaceae_I; genus Sutcliffiella_A; species Sutcliffiella_A horikoshii_B. The sequence continues at coordinate 17,503 of NZ_VTEV01000001.1, forward strand.
TTTGTTAAATGCATCACTCTTTCTTCAACCTGATATTGAACTTTGCCTTCTGTTACATAAACAAGCGTGTCTAGACCTTTTGCTTTCTTCACATCCCAATGTGGAGAAATATCGTAGAAAACCCCATGAATATCGGGCATCACACTCACTCCATTCTATATAAATCGATGAATTATCCAACAAGTGAAGTTTTATCTATTTTCACAGAATAAGAAATTTTGTATGATTATTATATCATTTACAGTAAGAAATTGAATTGCATTACGAATAAAAAAGCATGAAATATACAAGTTTCTTCCCATATAATGGATGAAAGGGGCAAAAGAGATGCCAACCAATGAATATCATAATCTACCAACTAAAGTGAAAAAGTTTTTTGATCGTCAATTTCATGATTCCTACGCATTATTTGAGGCTTCACGTAATCAACGTACAGGACTTTATGCAGATGGATATATGACCCTTGGAGAAAATCCGGATTTTCGCTGTTCCATAGCGGCCACAGGTGTCGGTCTAATCAGCCTTGCTATTGCAGATTTGGAAGGCTGGGATAATCATGCTTCTACTAAAGCTCTATTGACCTTGCAAGGAGTTTCTGGAGAAGTTGAAGGCTGCGAGGTTGCAAGAGATGATAAATCTGGTTTCTTTGCCCATTTCGTCGATATGGAAACAGGAGAGAACCTTGATTCGGAGTTTTCTACCATTGATACGACTCTACTTTTAACGGGAGCTTTATTTGCAGGAAATCATTTTGCAAAAAAAGAGCCAAGGATTCTGGAGATGGCTGAAAAACTGCTTTACTCTATTGATTGGAGTATCGTAGTTGCAGACAAAGATAAAGGTGTCATTAACATGATAGCAAAGGACGGGGAAGGGATTGCACCGCTACCGGCCTATAATGAGTATGTAATGGTCTCTTATCTTGCTCTATTAGGGAAACCTCATGATGAAAACATCCAGGCACTTTGGTTGAACAATTTTGCAAAAGATAAAATTAAGGAGCTTCCACAAGAAGATTTTCGTGGATTAGCTGTTCTAAACGATCATCCAGGCGCCTTTTTATCATCCTTCGTTCATCAATTTCCTTATTTTCTAGTTCCGGAATACGCAGAAAGTACGACTTATCTGGACTACTATAAAAATGCTTGTTTGGCTGACAGAATGAAATGGAAAGAGCTCGAAGATGTTCCTTCATATATATGGGGGTATGGTGCAGGCCCGAATGACGGGTTATTCGGCGGATACCATGCTGACAGAATTAACGATGCCCCACACAATATTGCCTCGTCCTACATTATTGGAGGTTATCTGCCGGTGTATCCTGCAGGGATCTATGACCTGTACGCTCAATACTCCCTGCACATTCCATATGATGTGTACTCTAACCCAGAAGATAAAGAGGACGAAGAAAACTTTAAAGCGGCTTACAAATACGGACTGCACCGTATTTCCTGGTGGCATCTCGAACAACCAAACCGCTGGTATCCAACAAAAGTAACCCTAATTGACTGGAGCAGCATGCTGTATGGATTAGCAGGATTCAAACATGGTATGTCACTTTTCAATACAAACCTCCCGAGAGTCAGTACGGTTTTGAAATAATACAAGCTATTTAAAGGCAGGACCAACTATGGTCACTGCCTTTTTTCCTCTAGAAAACTAGACAAATTGATGGGAACGTGATATTTTTTGGGAACATAGGAAAATTCTTAGGGGGTATACATAATAATGAGTAATCTTCACACAACCATGGAAAAATACGCTGAACTTGCCGTCAAAGTCGGAGTAAATGTACAAAAAGGCCAAACCCTAATTGTAAACGCTGACATCGCAACAGCACCTTTCGTTAGGCTTGTAACAAAAAAAGCATACGAAGCAGGTGCAAAGCTCGTTCAGATTGAATGGACAGATGAGCAAGTGACAAGAATCCGTTACGATGAAGCACCAGAAGAGTCCTTTGAGTATTTCCCTAGCTGGAGAGCGGAAATGTTTGAGAAAGCATATGAAGAAGGAGCAGCAATGCTTGCTATCACTTCTGTAAACCCAGATTTGCTAAAAGGTGTGGATGCTTCTAAAATTGCAAACTTACAAAAGGCAGCAGGTGAAGCAACCAAAGGCTATCGTAAAATGGTCATGGCTGATAAAATCAGCTGGTCTATTGTTGCAGTTCCGTCTAAAGGCTGGTCCGCAAAGGTATTCCCTGATTTATCGGAAAACGAACAAGAAGAAAAATTGTGGGAAGCTATTTTCCACGCAACAAGAGCAAATCTCGAGGATCCTGTCAAAGCGTGGATGGAACACAAAGAAAAACTTAGTGAGAAAGTGGAATTCCTCAATAACAAAAAGTTTAAATCCCTACACTATAAAGCTGAAGGTACAGATTTGACAATTGATTTAGCAGAAAAACATGTATGGATTGGACCTGAGAGCATTAACGAAAACGGTGTAGCCTTTATAGCCAACATGCCAACCGAGGAAGTCTTTACCACTCCACTTAAAACAGGAGTAAATGGTACGGTGAGAAGTTCCAAGCCATTGAACTACGGGGGAAACATGATTGATAATTTTTCTATCACTTTTGAGAACGGAAGAATTGTCTCATTTGAAGCGGAAGAAGGCCATGAAACACTTCAAAAATTGATTGAAACAGATGAGGGATCACACTATTTAGGTGAAGTTGCACTTGTGCCACATGATTCTCCGATTTCCAATACAAATCTTATTTTTTATAATACGTTATTTGATGAAAATGCATCTCATCATTTGGCGATTGGAAATGCTTATTCTTTCGCACTTGAAGGTGGCAAACAGATGTCAGAAGAAGAGCTTGAAGCAGCTGGGGCGAATTCAAGTATTACCCATGTTGATTTCATGATTGGATCAAGCGACATGGATATTGACGGTATTACTAAGGACGGCGAAAGAGTACCGTTGTTCCGCCAAGGTAATTGGGCATAAACCACTATAGAACATTCCCTGCCTAAAAAACATTCCATAGCCTATACGTAGGACGAGTATCATGCATAAATTGTATTGTAGTCTACGTGAAGGAGGGAATTGTATGTCAGGTGGAAATTATGGTGGAGGCTTTGCACTGATTGTAGTGCTTTTCATTATCTTGATTATCGCAGGTGCTGGTGCGTTAAGATACTAATTTAACAAATAGAGTAAATGGTTGGAGTGTCTTCCAACCATTTTTTCATATCCATGTTAGGACAAGAGTAGGGGGGAAAAGAATGGCACAGTTACATGACAAGTTGTTGTTGCCAAATGGAGTTGAAATAAAAAACAGATTTTTTAAAGCAGCGATGAGCGAAGGGATGGCAGACGAACACAATAGACCCACAAGAAAACTGGTCCGACTATATGAAACTTGGGCACAAAGTGAAGCTGGCATTGTTGTGACAGGCAATGTCATGGTCGACAAACGTGCACTAGGTGAACCCCGAAATGTCGTAGTCGAAAATGAACAAGATCTAGATTTATTGAAAAGTTGGGCAAAGGCAGGAACAAAGAACGGAACTCATCTTTGGATGCAAATCAATCATCCGGGGAAGCAAGTGTTTAAAGGAATTGTAAAAGAGGCTGTTGCCCCGTCCAAAGTAGAATTTGATCCAAAACTTCAACGCTACTTCCCTGTAGCGAGGGAGCTGCAAGAAGAAGAAATAATCGACATCATTCAACGTTTTGCCAACACAGCAAAAATTGCCAAGAAAGCAGGATTTACAGGTGTTCAGCTTCATGGTGCCCATGGTTATCTTATCAGTCAGTTTTTATCACCCCGACATAATAAAAGGACAGACCAATGGGGAGGATCACTCGAAAACCGAATGAGATTTCTGGTGGAAATCTATAAAGAGGTTCGAGAGAAAGTCGGTGACTCTTTTCCGATAGGAGTTAAACTAAATTCTGCGGACTTTATGAAAGCCGGATTTTCAGAGGAAGAAGCCTTAAAGGTTATTAAATCATTGGACCAGCTGGGAATAGATTTAATTGAAATTTCAGGGGGTTCTTATGAAAGTCCACAAATGACAGGGATGAATGTAAAAGAGAGAACCAAAAGAAGGGAAGCGTACTTTCTTGAGTTTGCAGCAGAAGCTAGGAAGGTATCAAAAGCACCACTCGTTGTAACAGGAGGATTCAGAACGTTAAGTGGAATGAAGGAAGCGATTCTTGAAGGAGCAACATCCATGGTGGGATTAGCTCGTCCAATGGCCGTCTATCCTTACCTTCCTAAAGAACTTCTACAAGGGAAAAGGGAATCTATTGAACTTGTACCAAGAAAGACAGGAATTAAATTAGTGGATCAAACCGCTATGCTAGAATTGACATGGTATAGTAACCAGTTAAAACGTATTGGAAAGGGCAAGAAACCAAAACCAGAACTTTCCCCTAAGGTGGCTCTATTGCAGACACTATGGAAAAATGGTTTAGATGTTTTTCAAATGAGAAGAGTATAATGAAGAGGGAGCTTCCATTAATTGGAGAGCTCTCTTCGCTTATTGGAGGCAAATAATTATTATTTAAATAAACTTCATGTTACTATATTTCCATTCACTAAATAAATTGTCCAAAGGGGATTAATAAATGAAGCAAATCATAACAGATTTCCTTGATTCAAACAAAAATGACTTTTATGAGATAAGTACATATATAGGAGAAAACCCTGAACTTGGACATGAGGAATTCAAATCAGCCAAAGTTCTTTCTGACAAACTTTCAGAACACGGATTTGATGTTCGATTGGGGATTTGTGGGCTGGCAACTGCTTTTGAGGCTGTTTTTGACAGTGGGAGACCGGGCCCAACTATCGGATTTATGTGTGAATATGATGCCCTTCCTGAGATCGGCCATGCTTGCGGCCATAATTTAATAGGCACGATGGGTATCGCAGCCGGCATTGCCACTAGTAAAGTATTACAAGGAACTGGCGGCAAAGTTATTGTTTATGGTACCCCTGCCGAAGAAACTAAAGGCGGCAAAGTGACAATGGCGGAGCAGGGTGTTTTTGATAACTTGGATGTTGCCATGATGGTTCATCCACTGCATTCCTATGTGAAGAGTGGGTCTTCGCTTGCAATGGATGCAATACAATTTGAATTCCTCGGGAAACCTGCCCATGCTGCGGCAAACCCTGAAAAAGGAATTAATGCATTAGATGCTGTGATTCAAACTTTTAATGGAATTAATGCGCTAAGACAACATGTAACTAGCGATACACGCATTCATGGAATTATTCCTGAAGGTGGAAAAGCGGCCAACGTGGTGCCGGATTATGCTGTCGCTCAATTTTACGTACGTGCCAAAACACGCAGTTATGTGAATGAATTGGTAGAAAAAGTGAAATCAATAGCAGAAGGCGCAGCGATGATGACTGGTGCAACAATGAAAATGTCCAACTATGAATTATCCTACGATAACATGGTTACAAATGAAACACTGTCCGATATCTTTACAGAACAGTTGGTTTCGCTAGGAGTGTCTTCTGAAGAGATTATAGAAAATAGAGACGGATCTGGTTCACTAGATATGGGAAATGTAAGTCTAGTAGTTCCTTCTATTCATCCGTACATTAAAATTTGTAATGAGTTATATAGTTGCCATACCACTGAATTCCGTGACGCTGCATTGAGTGAACAAGGAAAAGAGGCAATGATCCTTGGAGCTAAAGCAATGGCATCGACCGCTTACGAACTTTTAACCAAACAAAAGCTATTAAAAAATATAAAAGAAGAGTTTGATAAGGCTCCAAAGTAAGAAAGGAGAATAAATATGACCGTAAGAAATAACCAGGTACCACTATCTGTCTTGGATCTGGCCCCAATTGTAGAAGGAAGTACTGCTCAAACTTCATTTAAAAACAGTGTGGAACTTGCAAAGCATGTGGAAAAACTAGGATTTACCCGCTATTGGCTTGCCGAGCACCATAACATGAGAGGAATTGCAAGCTCTGCCACTTCTGTTGTGATTGGTCATATAGCAGGCGCAACAAAAACGATAAGGGTTGGGTCCGGGGGCATTATGCTACCTAATCATGCCCCGCTTGTCATAGCAGAACAGTTTGGGACATTAGAATCCATATATCCTGGAAGAATTGACCTAGGCCTCGGCCGGGCACCTGGAAGTGACCAACTGACTGCGGCGGCACTTAGAAGGGAACGCAGAACAAGTGGAGACGATTTTTCTAATCAATTAGCGGAATTGCGTTCTTATTTTCACCCTGATGGAACCACAAGAGTAAAAGCGGTACCCGGAGAAGGATTGGATGTTCCGATTTGGTTGCTTGGTTCAAGCGGTTTCAGTGCAAAGCTATCTGCAGAGCAAGGACTCCCTTTTGCTTTTGCCAGTCATTTTTCACCAGACTATACGTTGCCTGCACTTCAAATTTATCGCAGTTCCTTCAAATCATCTGAGCATTTAGAGAAGCCTTATGCCATGATCGGTGTGAACGTAATTGCTGCCGATAGTGAGGAGGAAGCCGAATATTTAGCAACCTCAATTCAGCAACAATTCCTTAATTTGATCCGGGGTAATCCAGGCCAACTGAAGCCACCAGTGGAAAATATGGACTCGCTTTGGAGCGAGTATGAGAAACATGTGGTTGCACAACAGTTGAAATATACCGTTACTGGGAATGCAGAAACAGTAAGGAAAAAGCTTTCCGCAATACTAGAAGAAACACAAGCAGATGAACTTATTGTGAATACTCATGTTTATGACCAGCAGGCAAGGTTGAAATCTTATCAGATTTTGGCAGATACTTGGTTTGGACACTAAGCAGACATCAACCTCTACTTTTTCGGTAGGGGTTTTTTGTTTTTTAGGAAACAAGAGGGACGGGAAGGTTTGCTTTTGCACTAGTTGTTATTAAACTTGGAAATGAAGACCTCTTTCTTAAAATATCCTTGAATCAGAAGTCTTCAAGAAGCTTATGAGGACCTCTCTCTGCTGAAAACTGGCTCACTGAGGTCTTCATAAAGGCTATGAGGACCTCTCTCTGCTGAAAACTGGCTCACTGAGGTCTTCATAAAGGCTATGAGGACCTCTCTCTGCTGAAAACTGGCTCACTGAGGTCTTCATAAAGGCTATGAGGACCTCTCTCTGCTAAAAACTATCTCATAGAAGTCTTCATAACGGCTGCGAGGACCTCTCTCTGCTGAAAACTGGCTCACTGAGGTCTTCATAAAGGCTATGAGGACCTCTATTTGTTAAAAACAGGCTCACTGAGATCTTCATAAAGGCTATGAGGACCTCTCTCAGCTGAAAACAGGCTCACTGAGGTCTTCATAACGGCTATGAGGACCTCTCTCAGCTGAAAACTGGCTCACTGAGGTCTTCATAAAGGCTATGAGGACCTCTCTCAGCTGAAAACAGGCTCACTGAGGTCTTCATAAAGGCTATGAGGACCTTTCTCTGCTAAAAACTGGCTCACTGAGGTCTTCATAACGGCTATGAGGACCTCTCTCAGCTAAAAACAGGCTCACTGAGGTCTTCATAACGGCTATGAGGACCTCTCTCAGCTAAAAACTGGCTCACTGAGGTCTTCATAAAGGCTATGAGGACCTCTCTCTGCTAAAAACTATCTCATAGAAGTCTTCATGAAGCTTATGAGGACCTCTCTCTATTAACAACCGCTTTCCCTTAGGTCTTCAAAATGGTTTTAAGACAACTCTTACAATCAAGAATATTTATATGATGCTATGCTGGCTATTCCAAGAAACAATAGAATCATTTTCCTTTTATCAAATTGGAAATTCATGTATCCTTTAACTAAACGGACAAGAGAGGATGGGGGCTTCATTGAAAAAGATAGTATTTATAATAGTTATGTCGATGATACTAGCCGGGTGTCAAAAAGAACCCGTCAATCCTTATGAAGTATTAAACGACTACATAACCACATGGGAGGAACAAGATTTCTCCAGTATGTACGAGGAATTTCTCCAATCAGATTCAAAAGAAAACGTACCGCTGCAACTTTTTGAAGATAAACATAAAGAGGTTTATGACCTTTTTGAAATGGAAAACTTAAAAATAGAAGTGTTAGATCAAGATATCGAATGGGAAGAACAAGAAACCGTCACTATCCCAGGTAAGATCACGTATGACACATTTGCTAGAAAAATAGATTACGAAGTGAATTTTGTCATGGATAAAGTAGTAGATGAAGAGGAAAACGAAGATTGGTATATCCAATGGGAGCCAAGTTTTATTTTTCCGGAATATGATTTGACAGATGAATTTGTGATTGAGTACACCAAAGCGACACGGGGTGAAATCTTAGACAGCAACGGGAACAAGCTTGCTGCTAATGAGGAAGTAATGAATTTGCAAATTGTTCCAGGTGAGTTTAATGCAGAAAGAGATTTAACAAAACTTGCTGAGATGATTGATATGTCAGAAGAAGAAATAACAGGTCTTTATACGTTAAGCTGGGCACAGCCTCATTATGCCATGCCTATCAAAGATTTCCGTGAAGACGAGAGGGATTTAGTTTTACAATTAATAGAAATTGAAGGAGTTACAAATGGAAGGTCGATGGAACGTGTTTATCCATTTGCAGAAGCAACAGCTCATTTAGTGGGTTATATAGCTGAAGCTACTGCGCAAGATTTAGAAGATTATGAGGGATATGAGCAGGGTGATAGATTAGGTGTTACCGGAATTGAAGGATTATATGAAAAGGAATTAAAAGGCAAGAAAGGCTTGGAAGTAACCCAAGTAAAAGAAGATGGCACTGAAAAAACAATTGCGAGAACAGAGCCAGAACGTGGTAAAGACATTACCTTGACAATTGATGCGAATATGCAACAGAAATTGTATGATGTCATGAAAGATGATGTAGGGCATGCAGCTACCATTGACCCTAGTACCGGAAGGGTGTTAAGTCTTGTGAGTACGCCGGCATATGACCCAAACACTGTTACTATGGGAACTTCACTGAGCAAGAAAAAGAGGCTGGATGAGTTAAAGGAGGCAGGGATCAAGGCTAGTGAAAATCGCTTCCGTGGTACGTACTCCCCAGGCTCCACCATGAAACTCCTAACTTCAATAATCGGTCTCGAAAGCGGCAAGCTTGACCCAAACCACCAATATGACATTCCAGAAAAACAATGGGATATCGGGGGCAGTAAAGTAACCAGGGTATATGAAGACGATACGAAAGTAGATTTAGTTAGTGGATTGAACAACTCAGACAATATTTATTTTGCAAAGGCTGCGATAGACATTGGAAAAGAGGATTTTGAAGAAGGATTGGCGAAATTAGGTATTGGGGAAGAACTTCCTTTCGCTTATCCACCTGTAAGCGACTCTCAAATTTCCAACTCAGGCTCCTTCGACAATGATGTCCTGTTGGCCCACACCGCTTATGGCCAAGGCGAAATTTTATTGAACATTGTCCACCTTGCAAGCATTTACGGTGGAGTAGTAAATGAGGGGTCAATGATGAAGCCATTACTGTTAGAAGAAGAAACTTCTGAAGTATGGAAGGATATTGTGTCGCCTGTGAACGCAAAACTCCTTCAGGATAATCTTAGAAAGACTGTTACAGAAGGGAAATCTAGTGTTGCAAATGTACCAGGACGTGAGATTGCAGGAAAGACCGGTACTGCTGAGATTAATAAAGAAGAAAGATTGGAAAACGGATTATGGGTATCTTACGATCAAAAGAACCCGACATTTTTGACAGCAATGTTGATTGAGGATGTGATTGACAGAGGTGGAAGCAGATACACAATAGAATTGACAAATAAATTTTATGAGGCTCTTTCAAACTAATTAGGGCAGGTGTTATAGATGGAAAGTTTTATTGGTGTGTCTAAGATAAAAAAACAAGAAATTGTCATCCAGATTATCAATGAATGGGATCCGATGGACCTTCTTGCGATGGGAGCGGGGGAAGATAGATACCGAAATGAAATTGATAAAATTGTAGATGCGCTAGATGAAGTTGATTCAGTAGACGAATTAGCAAGGCATATTAAACTGTATATGGACGCTTCTTTTTCCACTGATTTCCCCTCTATAACATGCTTGCAAGTAGCGGTTTTAATTTGGGAAGAAATTAATAAATAAACAAAAAAGGGAATTGCTTTTATTTTTTTAGCAATTCCCTTTTTATTTTATTTATCCTTTAGCAGCTTGTAATTGTAGTGCTATCTTTATTTGATCCCCAACAAGTACACCACCGGCTTCAAGTGGAGCATTCCAAGTCAAGCCATAGTCACTGCGCTTGAGTTTTCCTTCTACTGCAAAACCTGCTTTCTCATTTCCCCAAGGGTCTTGACCAGTTCCTTCAAATACAACAGAGAATGTTTCTGATTTTGTCGTCCCACGAAGAGTAAGATCTCCTGTTACGTTGTATTCGTTTTCGTCTGTTTTTTCAATAGTTGTAGCTTTGAAAGTCATTTTTGGATGGTTATCCACATCAAAGAAATCTCCAGAGCGAAGGTGAGCATCACGGTCGCTACTGCGTGTATCAATACTTGCCACATCCACAATAAACTCAATATCAGCTGTTGTTAAATCTGTTGGATCAGCAACGATTGTTGCATCATATTCATGAAATCCACCTTTTACTGTAGCGAACATCATGTGCTTCACCGAAAAGTCCACTGTGCTGTGGGATTTGTCAACATTCCAAACTGTTTTAGCCATAATAAAATTCCTCCTAAATTCCCTTTTAGTAAAATATCTTTAATTCAAGATTTATAACTTCAAGATAAATTATATGCTCGGTATGTTAAAATGTCAACAACTATTTTTTCCTATTATTTACTCTGTTTTAGAAATATAAGATACAACTCGTGACAAGGGAATATTCTTATGATATGTTGCAGGAAACACCAAATTTGGGAAGAGAGGTGGAGCAGTGAAGAAGGACGAAAATGAAAAATTAGAGGAGTATGGGGAGCCTTCGTTGGAGGATTTCCAAACAACCGAAGAAGAATTAGCAACAAAAGCAAGGAAAAAAGAAAAACGGCAAAAGACAATAAAGTACATAACACTTATTATCATATTGGCCCTATTAGTGAATATTTGGGGCATCTTTCCCCGTATCATGAATATCCCATCCATTCAATTTTTGTTAAAATCCCATGAATTATCAAAAGATAGTGATATACAGGTATGGAAAGAAGCGGTTGTAACCATTAACGGAAATGGGCGAAAAGGAACAGGGTTTGTCGTTTCTGCTGCTGGAATAATTGTTACAAACTTTCATGTTATCGATAATATGAAAGATATACAGGTTTCCTTTTCAAATGGAGAAATTTACTCTGCAGAAATGTTTAAGGAAAATCCTGAAAATGATCTTGCACTATTGAAGGTTGTTGAACTTAAAAAGGAGCTTTCCTCCCTTCGGTTAAGTGAGCAAAAAGTTAAACCAAATAGACCTATATATATTATTGGAAACCCACTCGCACATACATTTATAGTAAATGAGGGTACTTCTGGAGAAATGATTCGTTCCTCTTTACAATCGGAGGTTTTACTCATTGATGTTCCTGTTCATTCAGGTAACAGCGGGAGTCCTGTCCTTACAAAGGATGGACTAGTGGTAGGAGTGGTATATGCAACAACAGAGGAAAACAAGGGATTGGCAATACCAGCTAAACAAATACTAGAGCTTTTAGACATGTATTAAGTCAAACATCTAAAGTCTCTAAACATATATAAAGGAGACTCCACTATGGACAAATTGACCATTATTCATTCTACTTCATTGGATTTAACAAAATACAAGATAGAAGAAGATATTCAACAATATTTTGAAACGAAAGAAGACCTTCCAACCTTTGCAGAATATATGGAAGACCGCAAGCATTATGTGGAACAGATTTGGTACAATGTATGGCTTAATAAAGTAACTAATGATGTTGCACGAAAAGAGAAAAAACACATTTTGAGTGAATGCGGATTTGAAACAGAAGGGGTTGACAAAAAAATCATCAACCAACTGTTTAAAAATGAAATGCGGGAATATGAACCTTTTCATGCAGTAGAGTGGTTACGGCAATCCTCATATACGAATCCGTCAGTATGGGCAGAAAAATACATCCAGGCCCGTAAAGATTTCCAAAAAAGAATGGAAGAAAAACGTTTGCAACTTCGAATGGATGCTGTTACAGATAAGGTTGATCAAGCTGCTCATAAGATAGTGGAAGAAAATCAAGCGAACTACTTCTTATATGTTAGGCACTTTGTAGCCAAGAAAGTAAGAGATGACTTGTTGAACAACCCGAAGTTTGAAGAAACAGAATCCTACAGAAGAGAAGATGTGTTAAAAGAGGCAGGCCCTATGGATGCATCAGACTATCACACTTTGAAGGGTTTTTTCGGTGAGCTGACAGGTGCTGTTCACCAGAGCTTTGATTATTATGAAGAATATTTGGAGTATGAAACATATTATTTTTACTATGAAAAAAGGATTACGGATTATCTGTTTGGTTTTCTTCCCGGCCTTATAATAAATGAGCTTCCTAAAGAAATTTTAACAGACTACGATACCGTGACTTCTGAAGAATTTACAGTATCTAAGCTTAGAAAGTTACTTGCAAACTCTTTTTACTTAATGGTCAATGATTATATGGAACAACTACAAGATGAATTTATTACGGACCTGCTTGAGCTTGCAGAGCAACCTTTTAACTTAGAAATTCACGAGCAATATTTGCAACGAGATATTAATGATCGGAAACGAAAAGAAGAGGAGATTTTGGCAGAGATCCGCCGGAAACAAGAAGAAGAGGAAAGGATGTTAGACGATATTTTCGGAAGGGAGTATATTCCTTCTAACGGTAGGAGCACACGGTATGTTATCCATATTGGAGAAACAAACACAGGAAAGACTTTTCAGGCTTTGCAGAAAATGAAAGAAGCGAAAAGCGGATTATACCTTGCTCCATTACGGCTATTGGCTTTGGAGGTCTATGACACATTAAATTCTGATGGAGTGCCATGCTCACTTAAAACTGGGGAAGAAGAGAAGTTGTCTCTAGGAGCTACCCATTTCTCTAGCACGGTCGAAATGTTTTATGAAAAAGATCATTATGAAGTTATCGTAATTGATGAGGCACAAATGATTGCGGATAAGGACCGTGGTTTTTCTTGGTACAAAGCTATTACAAAGGCCAATGCGGATGAAGTACACATTGTTGGTAGCTTCAGTATGAAAGAAATGGTACTGCAGCTTTTAGGAAATGCGGACATTGAAATTAACGAATATACAAGGGATACACCTCTTCAAGTTGAAGATCGGCCATTCACTCTTAGGGATACAAAAAGAGGGGATGCACTTGTCTGTTTTTCTCGTAAACGGGTTTTAGAAACGGCATCGATTCTTCAGAACAACGGTCATCAAGTCAGCATGATATATGGAAGCATGCCTCCTGAGACGAGAAAGAAGCAGATGCAGCGTTTTATTGATGGAGAAACAACGGTAATCGTTGCTACAGATGCAATCGGGATGGGCTTGAATTTACCGATTAGAAGAGTGGTCTTCTTGCAAAATGAGAAGTTTGATGGTACGCGACGTAGACGTCTGACCTCACAAGAAGTAAAGCAGATTGCCGGTCGGGCTGGCCGTAAAGGAATGTATGAGGTTGGGAAGGTTGCTTTTACAGGAGACATTAAAGCAATGGAAAAGCTTATAGGTGGGAAAGATCGTCAGGTACACACTTTTGCGATTGCCCCAACTAGTTCGATATTAGAGCGATTTCAAAAGTACTCAAACAAGCTTGGTCATTTCTTTGAGCTATGGGATAAGTTCGAAAGTCCTGCGGGTACAGAGAAGGCCACCCTTAGCGAGGAACAAATTTTGTATGAGACAATTGAAGACACCATCATTGAAGCTAGGCTGACGGTTAACGATTTGTATGGTTTTTTACATCTACCATTTTCTACAAAAGAGCAGACCCTAATAAACCAATGGCAGCAAACAATGGAAGCGATTGTCACAAGGGAAGAACTGCCGGAGCCGTTCATGAATAAGGATAGCCTGGAGAATGTGGAGTTATCCTATAAATCCATCGGTCTTCATTTGCTGTTTTTATATAGATTGGACAGAAGGACGGAAGCAACATATTGGGAAAGAATAAGAGAATCATTTAGTGATGAAGTGCATGAACGACTGCAAACAGATGTCAAAATGCGGACAAAGCAGTGCACCAAATGCGGGAAGAAGTTGGATCCTGATTTCAAATATGCAGTATGTGATGCTTGTCACTTTTCCAAACTTCGGAAAAAGCACAAGAACTTTACTATAAAGCGTCCATTCTAGGCTATAATCTTTAAGTTAAAAGAGAGGTGCTACCGCTGGCACTTCTTTTTTTTGAATGTTTTATAAAAACAGTAATACAGTATACAAAGGAGCAACTGAGGGAGAGGTGTGTTCATCGTGTCTACTTGGATTCTACGTGGTGAATCAAAGAATGTACATACAAACACCATTACTTATCATTTAGATATGTATGAACTTGTTCATATAAATCAAATGAAGCAAGGGGACAAAGTATACTATTGTGATCATACTGATTTTATCTGCATTTGCAAGGTAAATACAATTACCATGTACAATCAAATTATCATTACATTAGATGTAATAGAACAGGGAGAGCCACTGCCATTAAAGTTTGTCAGGAAGCTCTGGGGTTTAAAGAATCTGGATATTTTTAAAATAGAGGATATTAAGGTACTGGCACTTGAAAAAGATGAGGATGAAATATTAAATACTTATTGGAAAACACCCGGACCAGTGGAATGTTTGGTGAAATATGATTATCTAGATATATATTTGTTTTTGTACAGTCGAGTTGCAGAAGTTTGGATTGGAGACATTGAAAATCAAAAATCAAAATATCAGTTCTTCAATGCTTTTAGAAAAGAAGAACATTTGTCGATTATGAACTGGGAGGATTTCCAACAATTTAGAAAGCAATCGTCTTTTTTACAAACAACTCTGCCAGTGGAAAGTTTCTTTACTGAACAAAAAGCACCGATCGAACGCTATAGACAATATTTTTTAGATCTTCTTTTTGGTGACGATAGTATTGATAAACGTTTAGACAGCTTCTACAAAGACCCTATACGAAGGTTAATCGGTTTTGGTCATAAAGAAATCGGTGAGTTGATTCATTATCTTTTCCCTAACTTCTTTTGCCGATTTACCAATATAGAGATTATGGCATTAGAAAGATTGTTTAAAGAAGCATCATCCTTGCAGAGTACATATACCATTGGCTCTAAAATTTACCATTACCAAAAACTAATCAACGAAAGTTATTTATTAAATAAGTATTTAAATATTGTAGGTAGGAAAACTGAATTGCCGATATATTATGAGATCAACTGTTTTTTACAATATGTATACGATACACACTCTGAAACTGAAAAAGAAAATGGTGTAAAAAAAGAAGCCTATAAGTCGAAAGAAAAAAAGAAATATTGGATTTACACTATTCAAACTGGAGTTAATACCGATTCTTTTTTTGAAGAAGGCATGCTTACGTTCAATCATGGGAAGCTTGGGAATGTAAAAAACTATTCATCTCGAAAAGAAATATGGAATAGTTACCGGCAAATTTATAGCTCAAAAAAAGTACCTTATATAGAGACTTCAGCTTTATATCAATTTTGTCATGAGATGGAAGAGGACGATTATGTTTTTATTAAGAATGATAAAGAGCAGATTATGGGCTTGGGAAGGGTGTGCTCTCCATACACGTTCCCAAAATTCCCTAACTCTCCATCTTTCAGAAAAATAGAATGGATTCGAACAGGAACCTGGACTGTAAACGGGATGCTATTTTCTAAAAAGCCCCTTGTTAACATTACAGCTAACCAAATCTCATTATCATATCTGCTGGATATAGTTCTTGATAGGTAAAGCACCTCACTAATACCAAGTGAGGTGCTTTTGGCTACTTTAGTGCTTCCGACACATTCAGTTATTAATTGAAAACATGCTACTTTACACCCAGTTTATGACCTGATTATAAAACTAGCGTGCATTTAGTATGAATTTTCAGAATTCTATATTGACAACGCTTTCACTCACTAGTAATCTTTTCTTGTATACATAGAAAGAGGGAGGAATTAGGGTGAATTCTGTTTGGTTGGCAATCATCGGTTTTATCGTATTTGCTCTGGGCTATCGTTATTATTCCAAATTCATCGCAGAAAAGATTTATCGCCTAGATCCTGATTATGTAACACCTGCCCATAAGTACAATGATGGGGTGGATTTTGTACCAACGAAGAAGGTGGTCCTGTGGGGCCATCACTTTTCCTCAGTGGCGGGGGCTTCGCCAATTTTAGGGCCTGCTATTGCACTATATTGGGGATGGGGACCTGCTTTCCTATGGGTCATACTTGGTACTGTTTTTGCAGCTGGTGTTCATGATTTCGGTACACTTGTGCTTTCTGTCCGAAATAAAGGACAATCTATTGGTACCTTAACAGACCGTCTAATCGGAAAGCGCGCAAAAATGCTCTTTTTATTTATCATTTTAATTTTAGTTCTGATGGTAAATGCCGTGTTTGCTTGGGTTATCTCAAACTTGTTCATTAAGTTCCCGGCAGCAGTACTGCCAATTTTCATTGAAATACCAATAGCTATTTGGATTGGGTATGCAGTCTATAAAAGAAAAGCAAAAATGCTGATTCCATCCATTATTGCCCTTGCAGTTATGTATGGTACAGCTGTATTGACAAGTAAGGTTACATTCCTTCAAATTGATTTGGTTCGATACTTTGGAGGAGCGGACAATACAGTAATATTTGGATTAGATGGAGTATCGATGTCATTTTTTATATGGATTATGGTTTTATTAATTTATTGTTATTTTGCTTCGACATTACCTGTTTGGAAATTACTGCAGCCACGTGACTATATCAATTCTCACCAATTAGTCGTTGGCTTATTGATGCTTTACGCAGGTTTACTAGTACTCAGACCTGAACTGACTGCTCCGATAACAAATGAAGTTAGTGATGTTTCTTGGTTCCCATTATTATTTATCACCATTGCCTGTGGGGCCATTTCTGGGTTCCATGGACTAGTTGCTTCGGGTACTACTTCGAAACAACTGGACAAAGAAACAGACGCACGCTTTGTTGGTTATTTGGGATCGGTAGGAGAAGGGATTCTTGCATTAATCTCCATTATTGCGGTTGCGACTTTGTTTGCCAATGCTGGTGATTTCAGGGCAGCTTACTCCGACTTTGGTGCAGCAAGCCTAGGAGGGATGTCCAATTTTATTAACGGTGCGGCACAACTTGCTACAGGTATAGCGATTCCAGCGGATATTGCCAGAACCATTGTAACCGTAATTGTTGTAAGTTTTGCTGCAACTAGCTTGGATACATCCTTACGTCTCATGAGATACATCATTTCTGAAATCGGAAGTGAATATAACTTTAAACCGTTAACAAACATGCATGTCGCAACATCTGTAGCAGTCGTTTCAAGTGCTGCATTGGTGTTGATCCCCAAAGGTCCAAATGGATTTGGTTCAGGAGGTTACTTACTCTGGCCCCTGTTTGGTACAAGTAATCAGCTTTTGGCAGGAGTAAGTTTACTGCTTATATCAGTTTGGTTAAAGAAGCAGGGTAGAAATTTCTTCTATACTTTTGTACCGATGATTTTCATTTTCTCTATGACTCTTTATGCTATGTTTGTACAAGTCGTCTTTCAATGGTCAGGACTGGG
Organism: Sutcliffiella horikoshii; assembly: GCF_008180725.1. Taxonomy (GTDB): domain Bacteria; phylum Bacillota; class Bacilli; order Bacillales; family Bacillaceae_I; genus Sutcliffiella_A; species Sutcliffiella_A horikoshii_B. The sequence continues at coordinate 35,213 of NZ_VTEV01000001.1, forward strand.
TGAAACAGATGCGAACATGTTACTTTTCATTTTAGGTGGAATTATTTTCGTGTTTGCGTTTTGGATTATTTTAGAAGCGTTCAGAGTATTCTTTAAAACTGACAAGTCGCCTCCAATAGATCCGTCCATGTAACATTTAGGCGAGAGGATGAAGCATGTTGCTCATCCTCTTCTTTAATAAAACCAGAAAGGGGTTTCCTTAATAATGGACATTCTGGAAAAATTCAAGAAAGTCATCACTATTTATGATGAAATACTTCAACAACCCCACCGAACTGAGATCGCAAGGGAATTGAGGGAGGAAGAGGACCTGTTCACTTTATTATGTTTTTCAGAAATGCTCGGTCTCCCTAATCCTGCATTTTACTATACGTTGGAGCTATACCCATTTGTCATTGAGAGGTTTCATGATTGGCACCTAAGAATGGGGATGGAGAAATCACCACTAAATGGAATACGCTGCTGTTAGGAGGTAGAAAAATGAGCAAGCTTTTCAACTGTAAAATTATGTTTATCGGTGGCAAAGGGGGGGTTGGAAAATCGACCACAGCTTCTGCTATTGCACACTTCTTATCGGAAGAAGGCAAAAAGGTTTTATTAATATCAACAGATCCAGCCCACAATATTGGGGACATCTTTCATGTAAAGCCAAAAGATAAGGTATTATCGCTCAACACGTACCTTCATCTCTTAGAAATTAGCCCTCAAGCTGAATCAAAGAGATACATTGAAGAGGTAAAAACTAATCTAAAAGGATTAGTAAGAGCAACCATGGTACAAGAGGTACATAGGCAAATTGATTTGGCAAGCGCATCGCCAGGGGCTGATGAGGCCGCACTATTTGATAAAATTACTTCTTTAGTGTTGGAAGAATACCATTCTTTTGACCATATCATATTTGACACTGCTCCAACCGGCCATACCATTCGGCTTTTAACATTACCTGACCTAATGAATGTATGGATCAGCGGCTTGTTGGAAAAGAGAAAAAAGGTTCAGAAAAACTATAGCCAGCTATTAAACGATGGAGAGCCGGTGGAAGACCCGATATTTGAAAAATTACAGGCTAGAAAGCAAAAGTTTGTAAAGGTACGGGATATTCTCCTTGATAAGAAGGTGACGGGTTATGCTTTTGTCCTAAATGCCGAACGACTTCCCATACTGGAAACCCAAAAAGCGATAGATATGTTAGAAATGCAAAACATGGAGGTTTCCACTGTTTTTGTAAATAAGGTCATCCCAGACCATGCAGATGGTGAATTTATGAAAAACCGCAGAGAAAATGAAAGACCATATATACAGAAGATTCATGAAATTTTTCATAAGCAAGAAATAATTAAAACTCCACTTTTTGAACATGACATTTCTAATATAGGCCATTTGAGGAAGTACGCAAATACTCTAACCAATCATTTAACAATGAAGAACTCTTAAGAAAGGAACAAATTACTCCTTTTCTTAGGAGTTTTTTCTTGGTTGAAGGAAAGCCTAAAAGGAAATGAGTACGGGAGATAGGTACATGAAAATGTTATGTCTTGATGGTGGAGGTATCCGGGGAGTATTTGCCGTTTCTATTCTTCAGGAGATGGAGAAAGATTTCAACCAACCAATAGCTGACCTAGTAGACCTTGTTGCAGGAACCAGTACTGGGTCTATTATCGCTTCTTCGATTTCCATCAAAAAGCCAATGAAAGAGGTATTATCAGGTTATAAAAAATACGGAAAACAAATATTTACTCGCCAAGCAAAAATAGGCATTTTTAAAAGCATCTATAGTGATCGTCAGCTTAGACAGTTTATTATACAAGCCTTTGGGAATCGAAAATTGAAGGATATAACAAGTCCTCTGTTAATACCTGCTGTTGATTTAACACATGGCCGACCATTTGTTCACCGTTCCAACTATGGAAACAAGGCAGTAAAGGATTTGACCATTCACTTATGGGATGCGGTGCTTTCCTCTTGTTCTGCACCAGTATATTTTCCCCCAAACAATATCGGCAACGACTATCTCTCCATTGATGGAGGACTGTGGGCAAATAATCCATCTCTGGTTTGTATTACAGAGGGGTTGGAATATTTTAAACTGAAACTTGAAGACATAGAAATTCTCTCTATCGGCACTGGACTTCAAAAAATTGACTTTACCATTCAAAAGGATAAATATTGGGGGGTAAAACAGTGGCTACCGTTTCAATTCCCTTCCATGAAAGTTACGCCAAAATTATTGGACCTCGCCTTGCAATTATCATCAGAATCTGTGTCCTATCAATGTAGGCATCTATTAGGAAGTAATTATATCCGTCTTAATAAGGAATTGGGTGAGGAAGTACCTTTTGATGATGTAACCTATATGGACGAGCTGATCCAACTTGGGCAATCTGTTTACTGCGAACAGAAAAAAGTGATAAGTGAATTCTTGAGTACCTGATTTGTTTTTTTCTATATCAGAAGGGGTACTATAACTGTAGAAAATAAATGAAGGGGGAATTTTGATTTGTCTTCGGAAAAAAGAATCACGCTGCATGAGTTTAATAATTTAACAAAATCCCTGAGTTTTAATATGTATGATATCTGTTATACAAAGACAAAAGAGGAAAGGGAATCTTATATTGATTATATTGACGAACAATATAATGCCGACCGGTTAACAAAGATATTAAAGAACGTCGCCGACCTGATTGGTGCACATGTGCTGAATGTCGCAAAACAGGATTATGTTCCACAAGGAGCAAGTGTGACGGTACTCGTTTCGGAAGGACCCGTAGTGGAAGTACCAACAGAGTCTTATGAAGAATCTCCAGGACCTCTTCCAGATTCCGTGGTATGCCAGCTTGATAAGAGTCATATTACGGTACATACCTATCCGGAATATCATCCTGTCGAAGGGATAAGCACATTTCGGGCCGATATTGACGTATCCACTTGCGGAGAGATTTCACCGTTGAAAGCCTTAAACTATCTGATCCACTCTTTTGAAACAGATATCATGACCATGGATTACCGAGTACGTGGCTTCACAAGAGATATTAACGGTAACAAGCTGTTTATTGACCATGATATCAATTCAATCCAAAACTACATACCAAATGATGTGAAAAGTCATTATGATATGATTGATGTAAATATCTATCAGGAAAATATTTTTCACACAAAGTGCCGCCTAAAGGAGTTTGACTTAAATAATTATTTGTTCGGGTATTCTAAAGACAAACTCTCAGATGATGAAAGATATGAAATTACCAACAAGCTAACAAATGAAATGGACGAAATATTTTATGGCAAAAACATTAATTTTGGACACCGGGAAGAAGAATGAATAACGATTAGTCTGAAAAAGCGATGAGTCCAAGACTTATTGCTTTTTTTGTTGGAATGAATTCCTCTTTAGAAGAATAACTCCTAATAATAGGGTGAAAAGGGGAGATCATTATGGGACAACACAATCATGATCCAAATTTAAGCGGTTCCGATAAACTGATTTTAGCGATTTCTATGACACTTCTTTTTGCATTTGCCCTGCTTATTGTGGGTGGAGCCTTTTTGTTTGGTTTTGCCGGCCTTTTTCAACTCTTTAGTGTCCAATATGAGACAAAAAGTTCGTTGATTTCCTATATTGTTTTACTCATACCATTAACTTTAATTTTTGAAATAGCAACCATGACCTTTTTAATTCGAATTTTGCCCCGATTAAGGAGGAGGTGGATTATTACTGTTTCACGAATAGGGATTACATTTCTTTTCATATGGATTCCTTTATATCTTACAGACGAATGGATAAAGGGGATCACAGTCCCATTGTATACAGAATTGATTGCAACTAGTTTGTTGCTTGTTTTAGATAGCTTGGTAGAAAAAAAGCATTTCTAAGAATGAATTTGAACCTTTAGAACCAAATCCTTATCACTCTATTGCAATTGATAATCATTATCATGTATAATAGGATAATCTTAAAGAATGAATGTAAGGGGAAAACGTAATGTACACAATTACACATCACTTATTAGAGGAAGGAGAAGAGCTAATTGCACCTCCTTCCATTATTTATGTTGCAGCTAATTCAGCTGCTGTTAAAAATATAAACTTGTCTGATATACAGCAACTATCCAAGGGAAAAGCCTATTGGTTGAAGAACGGCTCTATCGTGTCACCTGCAAACAAATATTTAAAGATATATATCATTGAATTAAAGGATATGAAACAAGAAAATATTTATTTCACCGTTACGGAACCCAGTAAAATATGCCCAATTTTAGATGAGCTGATTATCCTTCAAAAAAGCAAATCATTTTTGGACCGTTGTAATTTTCAAGCAAAGCTATGGAATTTGATTGGTAGCATGGCAGAAGTGCAACCGTTAGATGATATTGAACAAACCATAACCTATATTTACAAGAACTCTCATAAACATTTTACTGTTCAGGATCTTGCTGCTAAAGCTCGTATGACGCCCGTTTCCTTTGCAAGGGCTTTTAAGAAGAAAACAGGTATTCCACCAAAAGAATTTGTTCTTGATACGAAAATAAAAAAAGCCAAGGAATTAATTGTGCAAAATAAAGGGATAAATATTAAAGATGTGGCTCTTCAAATAGGTATCCAAGACGAGTTTTACTTTAGTCGTTTATTTAAAAAACGTGAAGGGTTATCGCCAACTATTTACATAAAAAAAATTCAAGATCGAGTGGCAGTGGTCAGTCAATTATTTTTACAAGACCACCTACTATCATTAGGCATTCAACCGGTGGCCGCTCCTGTGTATCCTAGTATTTATCCAAAAACAAATGGAATTCCCTCTTACCTAGAAAAACCTTTAGAGGGTACATTACTTTTAAACGCAGAAAAAACTATTAACTCCAAAGATATTATGACAGTCGATCCTGATTGTATTATAAAGACCTCTCTTCACCATGGGGAACAACAGACACTTACATGGATGAAAAATAAGGATGTTCACTTGATAGATTTTCAGAAATCATGGGATGATTATTTAGATCAAATTGCTCAATTTTTTGGTAGAGAAGAGGCGGGAGCTACCATCAAGAAAGAAATGAGGCTAATAGAGAAACGCGCAAAAGAGATGCTTAAAGGTGTAGCCAAAAGTGGGGAATGGGCAGTAGTATGGGTAAGAAGTGAGGAAATTAGACTTTACGGTGCTTCTAATCATGCTTGCATGGATCTGTTGTATAAAACACTAGAATTTACACCTCATCAAGGTTTGCCCAAGAGTGGGTATATTACCATAACTGTTAATGATCTATTGGAACTTAACCCGGATAAAATTCTATTCTTATGGAGTACTAAAGCAGCGGTAGATAAGGTTGCAAAGGATCCTGTATGGGACAAACTAAGAGCAGTTGAGAATAAGGAAATTTATATACCAAGCAGCCATGAATGGGATCCATGGGGACCATTGGGAAGAAAACATATGATTGAAGGACTAATTAGCTATTTTAACTTAGATAAAAAACTTCTTTATATGTGATGAGTAAATTTTGTCTATGTCGAAAGATAGATTTGTGCATGGATACTTTAATTGATAATAGTTATCATTGAGAATGAATTTCACCAAGAGATTCATTCTTTTTTAAATATAAATGATAATCATTATCATTAAAATAGTAGAAAATTAGAAAGGGTGGCATTATGCATAATTCAGCTAAAAAAATTGCAGAAAAGGCCTCCTACGAAGCCTTTATGAATTGTTATATTCGTGAGGTTGGAGATGTGAATTGGGTAAAGAAAAACGATTTGCTTAAGGTGTTCAAACTGCCCTACATATTAAATGGTAAAGAAGGATTGGAATTGGTACTTCCTTTACAACATATAAGCATGATTATAGAAGTCAATTATCGTTCACTAGTAGGTAAACATAAACTAGGAAGGGTCTACAAATTCTATGATAAAGAAACAGTATGGAAAGAAGAAGAACCTTTAAATTGTATGATTTCATGCATTCAAGAATTGAATCTTCAAGCCAAAAACAATAATTGTCATGAGATGACATCTCATTATGATGAACTTATTTTACGGTTGATTGATAGCTATCATACCATTTGTACATATATGGAAAAATCGGATTTTAAAAATAATAATAAGAATGTAGAAGAATACAGCTTTTTAGAATCAGAGCAATCGCTTTTATTTGGTCATTGGTTGCATCCAACCCCAAAAAGTAGACAAGGGATGGCCACTTGGCAGCATGATCTATATGCACCAGAACTTAAAGGATCCTTTCAGTTACATTATTTTGAAGTAGACCAATCGATTTTGAAAGAAAGGTTCTATGGAGGAGAAGATTCCTCATTAATGAAGATTAAGATTCTGAAGATGACAAAGGAAGGTAAATACCTTTTCCCCATGCACCCATTACAGTCTCAATGGCTTCTGCAACAGGACTACGTACAACAAGCAATGCAGGCTAATCTACTGAAATATGTAGGTCCTATGGGAGACACGTTCTGTGCCACCTCTTCTATAAGAACGGTTTATAACAAAAAGGACAACTGGATGTACAAGTTTTCCATTCCTGTAAAAGTAACAAATTCGATGAGAGTAAACAAGGTGCATGAACTTGAAGCAGGTGTTGTCATGGCGGAATTGTTCAATAGAATAGACTTTTTACAAAAGCACAAATGCTTCCGTGTATTGAATGATCCGATTTCCTTGTCTCTTAACCTTCCTGGGAAAATAGAAAATGGTTTTGAAGTTATTCTTCGGTCCAATCCATTTAAAGATGGTGAAGGGAAAGGGGTTCATTCCATTGCGGCATTGGTTCAAGATCCACTCCCTGAAGAACAATCATTAATGGAACAATTAGTTCAAAACATTTCCCGTACGTATCAACTAAACACGGAAGAAGCGAGCTTTCAATGGTTTCAAAAGTATTGGCACTGTTCGGTTGTGCCAATGATTTCTTTGTATGATGAATTTGGATTGGCATTAGAGGCACACCAGCAAAATAGTTTGGTGGATGTATCAAATGGGTTCCCTACTCACTATTACTTTAGGGATAATCAAGGTTATTATCTATCAAATTCGAAGAGAGAAAAGCTTGAGAGAATGGTTGTTAACTTGAAGAACGCACCGGAACTATTTTACGACGAAGAAATGATTCAACATCGTTTTACCTATTATCTTTTTATTAACCATATCTTTTCCATCATATACAGGATGGGAGAGGATGGTTTGATAGCGGAAGAAAAATTAGTCCAATGGATGATCAAAGAACTGAATAATCTTAAACAGGGATTGTCTGAGGAAGGAAAAAGATTTGTCCATTTTTTATTAAACAACAAGGTACTTCCTTGCAAAGCAAACCTTTTAACACGTTTTCATGATGTAGATGAACTTTTGACTGATTTGGAACAGGCCGTCTATACTTCCATGCCAAATCCAATTTACTTCATGCAATCCATGGAAAAAAAGGAGAAACATTATGCCACAGCAAGTAGCGTCTAATACGGAAAAGAGGGTAATCAAACAGTTGTTAGAGGCGATAGTCTTTGAAAAGTTGCTCCCATTTAGAGTAATGGAGGAAGATTCCAAAACTCATATCACCATATTTGGTAGTAATATTCGTATTTACTCAGAAGCGACGCACTCTTCTTTTGGAAGAATTCGACTAAATGAATGCACGATTAATATTACAGACCTACATGGGCATCAAACACCTGAACCAATAAGGGAAATTGTCTCACAGCTAACAAGTAATCAAAAAATGCAAGACAACTTGATAGAGGAGTTACAACAAACCATTTTGCTTGGTGACTGGAATGAGGAAAATCTTGAGCAACCATGTAGGCATGAACTTTCCTATGAAGAGTTGGAGTCAGCCATCATGGAAGGGCACCCCTACCATCCTTGTTTTAAGGCAAGGACTGGTTTTAATACATATGATCATGAAGTATATGGTCCAGAGGCGCGTCAATCTTTTCAGTTATGGTGGGTTGCTGTCAAACGGGATTATGTGAGAACCTCCCTTCCAAACTCAGAAGAAGCATTCTTACAAGATGAAGTCGGTGAAAAAACTTATTCCTTACTCCTTGATCGTCTGAACATGGCGGGAGGTACAATCAAATCTTACTCACTGTTTCCTGTGCATCCTTGGCAATGGAAGAACAAAATTCAACAAGAAGTAAAATTTCTTAGACCGGATGATATTATCCCACTTGGATATGCTGGTGACTTTTATCGAGCAACGCAATCTGTTAGAACATTGTGGAATGAGACACAGCCTGAAAAGGCACACATAAAACTACCGTTAAACATGGTGAACACTTCATCATTAAGACTCATAGAACCTCATTCCGTCTGTACCGCTCCCACACTTTCCACCTGGTTGGTGAATTTGATAGAGTCTGATAGTTATCTGTCAGAGAGTCTGGCTATTTTGCCTGAATATGCCGGTATGGTGGCTATGGAGGAATTTCCGAACATTTCTGGTCACTTGGCCGCTATCTGGAGGACCAGTCCAACTAGTTCCGTTATGGGATTAGAAAGCGCCGTACCAATGAATGCAATGGCATTACTAGAAAAAGACGGAAAGCCCTTTATCCTGCCTTGGCTTGAGCGTTACGGTATGAAGAAATGGGTGGAGCAATTTGTAAAAGTTACAGTTGTCCCAATATGGCACTTGCTCGTATCAGAGGGAGTGGCTCTAGAAGCACATGCTCAGAATATGATTCTTGTGCATGAAAATGGCTGGCCGAAAAGAGTGATCTTGCGGGATTTTCATGAAAGCTTGGAATATGTGTATGATTTCCTGAAACAGCCTGAGTTAGCTCCGAATTTTACAGAACTACATCCATGCTATGAACATGCACCGAATGATGAGTATTATTGGATGTCCTCGGTAGAAGGATTAAGGGAATTGATTATGGATACTTTATTTGTTTTTCACTTAAGTGAACTATCCTTCCTACTAAGTCATCACATGGATTTTGCAGAAGCGGATTTCTGGAAAGAAGTTCGAGATGCAATACAAACTCATTTTCTACATCACCCTCCATTACAAGAAAGAAATAAACAACTTTTCGCTGACAAAGAAAAAATCTTCACAGAGTCTCTTTTTACTAGAAAAGTTGGTATGGATAAAAGGGAATATCGTCATCCTGTTAACAACAGCTTATTTAATGAAGGGAAGTTATAATAGATGTTTTTTATTAACGACAAGTACTATTCAAAGAATGATGTTGAAAAACAATTTGAACACTTTGATCAAATGAACGTACTACATGATTGCAGAAAAAAAAGAATCTCAGTGTGTACAGAAAACGTCTTTGAGGGCTTGGCACTTTGTTTATATATAAAAGAAAAAGGTGGCTCCGTTGTACCTATTCATGCTGCTACCCCAAGAGATGCAGCAATACGCATCGCACACAAAAGCTCTAGTCACATTTTGATGTATGATTCTTTTCAAGCTCCTATTTTAATGATAAATGACAGGGAAGAAAAGCAAGGTGTACTTGTCCAAATGAGCTCAGGCACAACAGGTGAACCTAAATGTTTAGAACGACCATGGGAAGACATTCAGGAAGAGATAGAAAACTATAATGAGAGTTTGCCGGTGGATATAGGGACTATACCGATCATTGCATGCCCTACCTCCCATTCATACGGCTTTATCAGTGGAGTACTTACTGCTTTAGAGCGAGATATAGCTCCTATCATTATTAGTAACCTGAACCCCAAATATGTTTTAAAGAAATTAGTGGAAACGCCAAACCATATTTTATATGCTTCGCCTGCATTTTTACATACTTTAACCAAGCTCTCACCTCAAGGTTTTTCCTTTCAATATGTCATGACATCAGGCATGTTAATGTCTGCTGTTTGTCTGGACGACTTGAAAAGAAAATCCAATCGAGTTTTGCAACAGTATGGGTGTTCAGAAGCAGGGTGTATTGCCATTAACCCTGATGTACAGAGTCCATGTGAAATGGGATTTCCGCTGGAGCATTTTAAAGTTAGAGCAGGAAAAGATAGGGACCATCCCAAAGAGGTGATACTGCAAGGAAGATCAATATCTATCCATACGAATGATATAGGTTATTTTAACGAAGTAGGCTCTTTATGCCTTCTTGGAAGATTGGATGACATGATTAACGTAGCGGGACTTAATGTATATCCACAAGAGGTAGAAGAAATAATTCTGAAGGAACCAAACATCGAAGAAGTGATTGCCTACAAAAAACCAGATGCATTTGCAGGGGAGAGAGTATGTGTTCAATTTGTGGCTTCATCGTTTGTAGAAGAGTCCCAATTAAGGGATTGGTGCGTAAAGCAATTGGCCCCACATCAAGTTCCAGTTGAATTTACACAGGTTGAAAAAATTCCAACACTGCCAAATGGAAAGATTAGTAGAAAGCTAGTAGGAGAGATGATGGGATGAAAGAGTGTTTAAGCAGAGAAGAACTTTATCATGCTGTTTACGATATTTTAAAACATAAATTAACTATACCAACATGGAAATCTTATAAGGAAAGCGCAAGATTGAATGAGGATCTTTATCTGGATTCCATAATGATATTACAACTTATTTTACATGTAGAGTTAGATCTGGGAATAAGCATACCAGATGACATGCTTGCGCCTAAAGACTTCCATACCGTTGAATCATTATTGAATTTTTTGGAGAAAGTGAGTTCCGAGCGATCTCTAGAAAAGGAGGGCCAAGTATGATTAAAGTTCATTGCTTTGTAAGCTGTGTATGTGAAGTTATCAAAAAAACGGAAGGCGTGGACCATCGCCCCTTTTACTTTGGAGTATGGGATGCTGATTTTGATGTCACACCAGATGGCACCTTAAGCTACCATTCTGAAAACATTGATCACGACTTTTTTAAATCTTGGTATGAATTGCTTTATGGTATTAAGATACAAAGATGGTATGACGAAACAAAGACAAAATCTACTAATATGATGACTTTGCTGGAATTGATAAAAAATAAACCGAGTTACCGCTCCATCATGGTTATGCTCGATCTTTCCATGCTTCCTGAGCGTGAAAATAAGTTTCATCAAAGTCCATTCCCACACTATGTCATGTTAGAGGAAACAGAGGATCCAGATGAATGGTTTATGTTTGATCCAGATTTTAGGTGGGAAGGTAGATTGTCTAAACAAAAAATAATGGATGCTATTATGGCTCCGGCAGTAAAGGGCGGGTATTACTTTGATGCGGAGCATATTAATCCAACTAGTCCTGAAACCATACAGGCTTATTTTCAAACATGTATGAAACTTAATGAAAATCCAATGTCTGAAGCAATCCGCCATATAGTAGACTTATTTTCAAAAGGCTCACAAAAGCATAGAAGAACTGAACTTAAGGATGCCCTTAAGCAAATACCTGTCTTGGCAATTAGAAAATATGCCTATGAACATGCCTTCGCATTCTTCTGGGAGGCTAACGGTTATACAGAGGAATGGTTTGAAGAGTGGTGCGATGAAATAGAAAAGCTTGTAAAAGGGTTTACTGCCATACAATATCGTGCGATGAAATATGCGATGACTGGTGATGAAAACGTGTTAAATGATATCCATATAAAATTAACTCAACAAGAAAAACTGGAATATTCGATTAAGGGCGGCCTTAGAGATTGTTTTGAAGCTTGGATGATCATGAATCAATCCAAAGTACTGGCTTGAAGGAGGTAATGTATATGAATTTATCTTTATGTACCATCTCATTTCGACACCATCTCCAATCTATGAAAGACATAGCAGAATGGGCACAGTCAAACAATTTTCAAGGTATAGAGATTTGGGGCATTCATGCTAAGCATATGAAAGACGATCCACACTATAATAGTGATTGGTTGGCATCGTATAACCTATATACAAGTATGTTAAGCGACTATCTTCCTCTTCACATGTCACATAAGGAACTTCTCCGTGCAACGATGGAATTGAGCGAGCTTGGTCACCATTGGGGAACACATAAGTTAAGAACTTTTGCCGGGCACCGTGCGAGTTCCTCGTTGAATAAGCAAGAGCGTAAATCAATAGTTGCGAAATTAAAATTAATTTGTCAGGAGCTAGAAAGAGAAAATCAACTTCTACTATTAGAAACGCATCCTAATACCCTGACCGACACGGTACCATCTACATTAAAACTATTGGAGGAAGTAAATCATCCTGCTTTAAAAATTAACTTTGATGTATTACACATATGGGAATCAGGAGCGAATCCAATAGAAGCTTTATTTGAACTAAAACCATTTATTAAGCACTTTCATTTTAAAAATATTTCCTCTAAAAGCAAACTAGATGTATTTAATCCACACAATGTATATGCCGCAGCAGGCTCAAGGGAAGGGATGACCCCTTTATTTGAAGGAATCCTTGACTATGAGGAATTTGTAAAAACCGCTTCCTGCATGACAGAGGTTGATGCGTCTCTAGAATGGTTCGGTGGCAATGTAAAAGAGGTGCTAGAGAAAGATGCAAAAAGAATTATTCATTTAACTAAAGAGGTCAATAGGTTGTATGTTAGTTAAACAATTTATTAACTCTGTATTTACACATGTTACGGTCAAGAAATAAATTTTAGCCCTTATTTCACTTGCGTTATTATAGAAGACTATATATACTTTCCGACGAATCGTAAATTAGTAGAAAATACCCTTATTTTTGTAAAATAGCATTAATAGAATCTTCATTCCTCCTTTACTTTTACTTGTTAACCTGAGCATGTAGCAAAAATTGCTGAGGGAGGAAAAAGTCATGTTCAAAAAAGTCGCAAGTGTGGCAGTCGCAGCAGGATTGGTATTTTCAGGTGTACAAGTAAGTGTGGGAATGGATAAAGCGGAAGCCAAAAAAGAAGCTGTCAATGTACAACAGAAACAAGGCAAAGTCAAAAATGTCATTTATATGATTCCAGATGGATACAATGCCGGTTATGCAACAAACTACCGGTGGTATAAAGGCGAGGAATCTTCTTTCGATCAACATGTAAAAGGATTGATCAAAACGCATTCAGCAGACACCGAAGTAACGGATTCTGCAGCAGCAGGTACCGCAATGGCAACTGGCGTAAAGACAAATAACGGGATGGTGGGCGTGACTCCTGATGGCGAAGAAGTAGATTCCATTTTAGATGCCGCAGAAGCATCTAAAAAATCAACCGGACTAGTTGCAACATCTACTATTACTCATGCAACTCCTGCAGTATTTGGAGCAAGTGTTGCTTCTCGTTCTGATGAATCCTCTATTGCCCCGCAATATTTTGATAACGGCGTAGATGTCATACTTGGCGGGGGAAGAGACTACTTTCTTAGTAAAGAAAATGGTGGAAAGCAACCTGAGGGCGACTTGGTTGAGCAAGCAAAAAAGAACGGCTATCAATATGCTTCGAACAAAGAAGAATTAAAAAATGCAAAAGGAGAAAAGTTACTAGGTTTGTTTGCCAACGATGCGATGTCTCCTGAGATGCACCGTAACGAAACGGATGAACCAAGCCTGGCTGAAATGACCAACACAGCAATTGATACATTGAGCAAAAATAAACAAGGTTTCTTTTTAATGGTAGAAGGTTCTCAAATTGATTGGGCAGGGCATGCTCATGACTCGGCATGGGCCATGACTGATTCCGAATCATTTGACAAAGCTGTGGAAGCGGCTTTAGAATTTGCAGAAAAAGATGGAAATACATTGGTTGTTGTAGCAGGTGACCATGAAACAGGTGGAATGTCCGTCGGTGCTAACGGTGAATATGACTTAAAAATAGATGTCCTAGATAGCGTAACAGCAACAGGTAACAAAATGGCAAGCGAACTTAATAACGATAAAAGTAATATCAAAGAAGTGGTAAAGAAATATACTTCCATGGATTTAACAGAAGATGAAGTAGAGAAAATCAAAATGGCAGAAAAGCCTTATATTGCAATTAATGAAGTAGTAAGTGACCGTGCTCTTATCGGATGGACAACTACGGCACATACAGGAACAGACTTACCGGTTTATGCCTTTGGACCACACTCAGATAAATTTAGCGGATTATTGGACAACACCGATCTTCCTAAATTAATGGCAGAAGCAATGAAAATTAAGTTTAATAGGTAATTTGCAAACCCTTTTCTTGTAAAAGAAAAGGGTTTTTCTGTAGAGAAAAATTGAGCGCGGATTAAAAATCCTGTACACTTATAAAACAAACATATCAGAAAAGGTGCTATTTAATAATGAAAAATATCGTAATTATTGGGGCTGGGATTCTTGGGGCCTCCACCGCTTATCATTTAGCAAAAGCTGGCGAGAATGTAACAGTAATTGACCGTTTTGATAAAGGACAATCAACAGATGCCGCTGCAGGAATTATCTGCCCTTGGATTTCGCAGCGTCGTAATAAAGCCTGGTATAACATGGTGAAAAACGGTGCGAAGTATTATCCAGCTTTAATCGATCAGCTAGAAAAAGATGGAGAAACAGAAACTGGATATAACCGTGTTGGGGCAATTAGCTTACATAATGATAAAGAAAAACTCGAGAAAATGGCAGAAAGAGCCATTAAAAGAAGAGAAGAAGCTCCTGAAATTGGCGAGGTGACAATCTTAAGTACAGAAAAAACGAAAGAACTCTTTCCAGTGTTGTCAGAAGGTTTCGGCTCCGTCCACATTTCCGGAGGAGCAAAGGTCAATGGTCGCGCCCTTCGCAACGCTCTTAATAATGGTGCTAAAAAGCATGGGGCTAAGTTCATTGATAGCGATGCTTGCCTTGATGTCAAAGATAACCAGGTGACAGGTGTAAAGCTTGGAGAACAGAGAGTAGAAGCAGACTTAATCATTGTGACGGGTGGTGCCTGGTCACAGGAACTCTTTCAAGAGTTGGGAATGAATTTTGATGTGGTCCCTCAAAAAGCACAAATTGTTCACTTGGAGATCGATACGAAACAAACCAAAGATTGGCCTGTCGTCATGCCTCCAAATAATCAGTACATCCTAAGTTTTGATGAAGGTAGGATTGTGGTAGGGGCAACACATGAAGACAATACAGGATTTGACACAAGGGTTACTGCAGGTGGCATGAATGAGATCTTGAGTAAGGCTTTGGAGATTGCACCAGGTTTAGCAGAGGGAACCTTACTGGAAACGAGGGTAGGATTCCGTCCGTTTACACCAGGTTTTCTTCCGGTAATCGGCAAGCTTCCAAATCACGATAATGTCTTAATTGCCAATGGCCTTGGGGCTTCAGGACTAACCAGCGGGCCCTTTTTAGGAGCTGAGTTAGCTAGGCTCGCCACTGGACAACAAACGGTTCTTGATATCAGTAACTATGATGTAGGAGGAGCCATTAAATCCCTTGGATAAAAACAATTATAGCTATTATTATTTCGTTGTGTTACCATGAATTTCTACTGAAAAAGAGGACGTGACTAACTATGATAAAAATCACCATACCAAATCCTAGTGTATCCATTACGGAACGCCAGCAGATTCGTACAAATGATGAACCAATTATTACACCGATAAATGGCTTTATTGATTTTCATAAAATTCCACGGGACCAAGGCGGAATCTATATGTTTTATAATATCAATGAAGATTTATTGTTCGTTGGAAAAGCGAGAAAGCTTCGCCAACGAATCAAAAAACATTTTGAGGACAATGTATCCCCAATCAAAAACCACCGCGATGAAGTATATCGCATAGACGTGTGTATCGTAGAAGACCCTATGGAAAGAGAAATTTATGAAACATACATCGCTAACACACTTCAAGCAAAGTATAATGTTGAAAAAGTTTTCTATAAATAAACTCAAAATGAAAGGCCGTTCTCCCCACTAGAGAACGGCCTTTCATTTTTTCTAAATCTGCATATTTTTTCGCAATATTGTTCTCGAATTATGCTAGATTAATGGTAAAATAGTCGATATGACAACATTTGGAATAGTTAAAGGGAGGAAAAGAAGTGAACAGTAATTTTAATAAACCAAAAGGGTTCGGTGAGATTCTAGATCAGACGTTTAAAATCAGTAAATACAAGTTTAAAGACTTTTTCTTCATTTTATTACTTTTGGTTGGTCCCATTTATCTTCTGCAAGCAATGATTGAATTGGCGGCAGGGAAAAGCTTCATAAGACAAGAAGGCGGCGGGGGAGCTTGGTATGAAGAGATGATAAGGAATATGGAGATGTCGGAAGAAGTCTCTTTATCTTCTAATCTTGCAGCTGACATTGGAATATTATTTGTTTCATTATTGGTATTGTTTACATATCCTGTCGCTCAAGCTGCAATTATCTTCGGCGTTAATCATATTAACCATAATCGAGAGTTTACCGTCAGTACAATAGTTAAACAAGCATTTGGACGGTTTTTTCCAATGATTGGTTCTTCTCTGTTATATGTACTTATAGCGTTTGGTATCATATTTGGATTCACGATGACAGGGATATTTACTTCCGTTCTTGTGTTTGCAATAGATGTGATTGCAGGAATCATTGTATCCATCGTTATGACTGCTAGTTTATTGCTAATCGGCGCATTTCTCCTTACAAGATGGAGTTTCTTCTTCGGATCTGTTGTATTAGATAAGAATTCTCCGGGTTTAACAAGAAGCTGGCGTTTATCCAAAGGTAGAACATTTAAGTTAATGGGTCTTTACATTATTTTCTTTCTTATAACTACTTCCATAGGTGTAGCAATTGAATTATCGTTCTCAGCTTTCCTTGGAAACAGTGTACTTCTTGGCTTAATTGTCAGTTTTACCACTCTTTTTACAACACTCATAATGGCAGTAGGGTACGCTGTCATGTATCTAGATTTGAAAGTTCGTCATGATGCAGATGATTTGAGAGAGCTCATTGATGATTATCATATTGGATAAACCCCGACTCCTTTGGAAAAGGACAGGTGATATAACGTGCTTAAAGAACCAAAAGCAAGAGAACAAATAGAAGAAATCCTAGATCAACAAGAATATCAAGCGTTTAATAATGATTCTAGAAATACCTTGCAAATTTGGTGGGATGAATTAAAAGCATGGCTCGCAGATTTACTTTCAAGACTTTTCCCTTCCATGGAAAATACAAGCGGAACAGCAGGGAATATATTGATTTTTGTCATCATCCTTGTAATCGTACTATTAGCGGCTTGGATCATTACTTACCTTGTAAGTAGTAATCGAAATAGACGTAATAAAGTCACTAAACCTTTTCAATCAGGTGAGGAGTTAGATTGGTCTTTTCACCAACATGTTGCGGAAGCAAAGAAATACGAAGATGTGGAAGACTATTCACTTGCAACTAGACATCTATTTTTGGGATTATTACTCAACTTCCATGAACGCAATTGGCTTGTAGCAAAAATTTGGAAAACGAATTGGGAGTATTATGATGAGTTAAGAAGAGAACAGAGAGAACTGGCTGAATTTTTCTTTAATTTTGCCCTTTTGTTCGACAGAGGAACTTATGGCAAACAAAAAATTGGAAAAGACGACTATTTATCTTACCGTGATATCGCATTGAAGTGGATAAATGATACAGACCAAGATCTTTAAAAGGAAGGAGAGGGGGACTTGAACGGAATTACCACTAAGAAAAAAGGTTGGATATGGCTTGGAGTTCTACTCGTTCTTTTTGCAATCTGCTCCTACCTTGTTCTATCCCAAAAGCAGGAAGAATTCTCACCATATGATTCAGAATCTCCTTCACCTACTGGTTTGAAAGCTTTCTACAGCTATCTGCAAAACGAAGTTGAGATGGTGAATAGATGGGAAAAACCCCCGAATTTGTTGCCTGATAAAGAAAGACGACAGGTATTGTTGATGGTTGAGCCATACTTTACTCCAGATACAAAGACGATGGAATCTTATATTGATTTCTTGGAAAAAGGGAACACCATCCTTTTATTTAAAAATAATCCAAAAGGATATTTTGATATTCGCACAACCTTTGTTGATTCAATGTTCCCTGAGCAAACCATCAATGATGCAAGTCAAACCAACTTTGTAGGGGATATTCATTCTCCTGTAAGGATAGAGCCGGCAGTAGAAGATGAAATACTTTTTTCCGATCCACTCGGTGATGTATCCGTTAAGCGGAAGTATGGAGATGGAACACTCATCGTAGCATTAACGCCTCATTGGCTAACCAATCAAGAAATTTTAAAAAAGGATCATCTCCCTCTTGTACTCAGCCTAATTCAAGAAGAAGGGTTAAATAATGACACAATCATTCTCTTTGATGAGTATAACCATGGGGAAACTGGCACATCTTCTATAGATGTCTACCAAGACTGGTTCTTGTTGTTACTCTTCCAGGGAATGCTAGTGGCAATTTTACTTCTTTGGAACCAAGGCAAGAGATTCGGACCGATATTACAGCCTCGTGAGGAAACAGTCAGGTATAGTGATGAAAGTCTTCGAGCTTTAGCTGCATGGTACCTAAAAGGAAATGCTTATCAGGATTCTCTGAGCAATCAGGCGGAATATGTAAAATACTTGCTGCAAGAAAGATGGGGAATTCCATATAACAGGGACTGGAAAGAGTGTGCAGTCTTCTTGCATAAGAGATGGAAAACAAAAGAAGATGAGAAAATAGATTTATTTACTTATCAATTAACACAGGTGTTGGCAAAAGAGAAAATTACAAAACAAGAATATCTTGAATGGTCAAAACAATTAGATACCTTAAGGAAAGAGGTGGAAGAGGGATGAAAGTAGAATTAGCATCTCTTCTTGAGAAATATGAGGAAAGAATACTAGGTCAACATTTGAATTTGAAACTTTTACTTTCTTCCGTACTGGCAGGTGGCCACGTTTTATTAGAGGGGGTACCAGGTACCGGGAAAACACAAATGGTGCGAACCCTTGCCAGCTTGTTGGGCGGTAAATTCAATCGCATTCAATTTACCCCAGACCTTTTACCAAGTGATATTACGGGAAGTTCCATTTACAATATGAAAGAAGGAAACTTTGAAACATTGAAGGGACCTATTTTCAGCAACATTCTCCTTGCAGATGAGATTAATAGGACCCCTGCAAAAACGCAGGCTGCCCTGCTTGAGGCGATGGAAGAGAAACAAGTTACAATTCATGGCGAGACATTTCCTTTAGCTGATGTGTTTTTTGTGGTTGCCACCCAAAATCCAATTGAATTTGAAGGAACATATCCGCTACCGGAAGCACAGCAAGACCGCTTTCTTTTCAAGCTACGTATTGATTTCCCTAGCCTTGAAGAAGAAACGGCAGTTCTGAAACAAGTAATGGAAAATAAATTTACTCAAACAGATAAAAAGCCAGTATTAGATATGGAAACTTTCCTAAACATTAGAAAAGAGATTCAGCAAGTTACCCTAAGTGAAAGCATCCTTGATTATGTCATGCAAATCGTTCGTAACACTCGTGAGTCGGATTCTATCAGGTTCGGAGCCAGCACTCGTGCAGGAATTTCCATCGGAAAAGCGGCACAGGCATGGGCTTACTTGAGCAACCGCAACTATGTAACTCCTGATGATATTAAAATGGTGACAAAACCTGCACTTCGTCACAGAATTCAATTATCTCCTCATATGGAATTGGAGGGAGCGACTGTTGAACAAATCATTGAAGAACTTGTGGGGTCGATTCCTGTTCCGAGATAAAGGGATTCTTCCAACTAGTAGACTAGTTCTCTTACTTTCTTTACTTTCTTTGACTTTTATTCTATTGAGTCTTTTTGTGAACATTTCTTGGCCAATTATCTTCCTATCAAATCTATTTGTTATTCTTTTTAGTTTGGTGGACCTTGTACTTACACCAAATAAAAAAGCACTCAATATGACGAGAACGATTCCTAGCGAAATGGAAAGGGGAGTTAGCTATCCTGTTAACATAGTGGTGGAGAATCCAACGGAATATGATATGAACGTTGAAATAAAGGATGGTATTCCTCAGTCCTTTTTTCGGCCGTTTCCTTTTACCGGTAAGGTAGAAAAAAACACTAGAAAGCAACTTACCTATCACACCACTGCGCCTGTTAGAGGAGAGTATCTTGTTTCACACCTGTATTTACGATATCAAAGTAGGATTGGCCTTTGGCAAAAGCAAATGAAATTTGTAAAGGAAGATACGATAAAAGTAATTCCGGATATGACAGAAACCAAACAGTACTTGGAGAATGCCCAAAAATTTCTGATTCATGAAGGTATTGCTATTCGAAAGCAGAAAAGCGGCGTTGGGGAATTTTCTAAAATACGCTCTTACGTGGTTGGAGATGATCCAAGGAAAATTAACTGGCGTCAAACGGCCAAATTACAGGAAGTCATGACAAATGAGTATGAACCAGAGCACGGTAAATACATCACCATCCTAATCGACTGTGGAAGAATGATGGGGGCAGAACTGAAAAAGGGCAACCGTTTGGAGCGGTCATTAGAAGCAGCCTTGACGGTTGCTGCAGCTGCATTGCAAAAAGGGGATTATGTCGCGGTACTTGCTTTTTCTAAAAAGGTGAAGGCATATATCCCGCCGGCAAAAGGGTTGTCCCACTTGCAAACTATCCTGAAAACTATTTATAACGTTCAAGTCGATGCTGCAGAATCCAATTATGCTGAAGTCTTTCAATACTTACAGCTTGTTCAAAAGAAGAGAAGCCTTATCCTATTATTCAGCGACGTTAAAACATTTCTGTATGAGGAAAGCGCCTTAATCTACCTTAAGAAGGTAAGGCAAAGGCATTTGTTCTTGATGATTGGAGTAGAGGATGAGATATTGCGTAAAAGAGCAGCGAACCCTGTAACCTCCTTAGATGAAACAATGGTGAAAGGGGTCGCACAGCAACAACTATTAAGGAAGAAACGAGAGAAAGCAAAGTGGGAAAAACAAGGCCTCCTGATGACGGAGACCCGTGAGGAACGGCTTTCAACAATCGCTGTATCTCATTATATCGATACTATGAACAGAGGATTATTGTAAATGGGTTTTACGAAGCTTAAGACTGCCTAAAGCAACATAAAGTATTAATCCCATTACAGTCAGTCCAGCAACCAAATACTTGGCTTCCAACGATATGGCAGCAGGGGTAATGAATCCTTCAATTATCCCTGCTATGATAAACAATGGTATCGTTCCAAGTAACAATTGCACAGAACGTTTAGCATTCCACTTCAACTGATAGCCTCGCGAATATTCACCAGGTACAAAAAGCTTGTACCCCATTAATAACCCAGCGCCGCCGGCAATGAAAATCGCTGTCAGTTCAATCATCCCATGTGGAACAATGTAAGCCCAAAACTCGTATGTTTTATCATAATGCCAAAACAGTGCAGCGATCGCGCCAACAATGATTCCATTGTAGATTAATACATAAACTGTCAACAACCCAAAGGTTATCCCGCCGGCAAATGCAAGGATAGCAACTTGAATATTATTGGTCAGTATACTTGCGGACATGACAGGGGCATCCACCATCCCGTCACTGTCACCCAGTTTTTCAGGATCAAAGTTTTGTGCCATGTCTCCTGGTAGAATGGAATACAGATAGAGTGGATCATACAGGACGGCAAAATAACTTCCAAGTCCCCCAATTGTAAAAAGAAGCATAGCTACCATAACAAACTTCCATTGCTCGAAAAGGAGTCCAATAAACTTATGGCCCAAAAAGTCGCTTGCTTGCTTCCAACTCGTTATCTGATCTTTGTATAGAAGATTATGAGCCTTGGATACAAGTCCATTTAGGTAAGATGTGACTTCTTCCTCTGGAAAATATGTTTGACTATAAGATAAGTGCTGTGCCGCCTTTTGGTAGAGACTGTGAAATCGTTCGAGGTTCTTTCCCGTAATATTCTTTCGCTTATGTAAATCAGATGCTAGTTTTTCTAGCTCCTTCCACTGGCTGCGGTGTTGTTTAATAAATTGTTTGACATTCATCTTTTACACCTCGTGTCTCATTTTCACCTATCTTCTTTATTATAGTAATATTATAGATAAATAGAAACACCCTAAAGTAAAATTTATCCATAGAGAGTGGGAATCAGCTTGAAGACAGAACCAGTGGATATCAAAACTCCCGAATATGTATCTTTACAGTTTCACGTTGCAGGCCTAGGCAGCCGTGCAGCAGCCTTTATTGTTGATACGATATTGTTGGTGATTATAAATATTCTAATTGTTATTGCACTAATTTTCGGCTTGAATGCAAGTATATTTGAGTATATGGAAACGGACATGCCGTCCTATTTGTTTGCAGGAGTCCTTATATTAATGTTTTTACTAAATTGGGGCTATTACGTCGTTCTTGAGTACTTTACAGGTGGTCGAACATTAGGGAAGAAGATGGTTGGAATACGTGTCATTCAAGAAAATGGGCACAGCATCACCTTGCTTGCTAGCGTCATTCGTAACTTCCTTCGAATCATCGATATTTTGCCAGCAAACTACTTTGTGGGGATGTTGATGATCTTCTTTCACTCCAAGCATAAGCGGTTAGGGGATCTAGTTGCAGGTACCATTGTGGTGCATGAAAGAAGGGGAAAGAAAAAAAAGAAAGTTTCTAAGCTGGACAAATTTATTGCTGAAAAGGGTCTAAGTTCAGAAGGAGGACTGGTAGAAGAATGGGCGTTGAAGTCCCTTGGAGCTAAAGAATGGAAGCTTTTGAAGACATACGCAGAGCGTTTGGATACTTTAAATGCCGATGACCGCATCGTTCTAACTCGAAAATTGGCTGATATCTTGTTTCCGAAAATAGAGCTAGACCCCTCTAGTAAGCATTACGATGAGTTAGAGGATATGTTGCTTGTGCTGTATTTGCAGATGAAGGAAGAGTGGGAGTATGAGTTGTAGGGTTTTTACTTTAGGAGTGGCGATTGCGCTGGGGATGGAGAATTCGCGGTTTGACGGGGGAAAGTTCCTCTTGGACTGGCGGTATGATGGTTTGCGGCTTTGACTTTGGGGCGAGGATTAGCAGGAGATGGGCGGAATTTACCTATTATTGGGATTCGCCCGATTACTTGCTATTTTCGCCCGTAAAATTGAAATATCGCCCGATTTCAAAAAATCGTTCAATTACAAAGGGACATTTCACTGTATAAATGGTATAATTTACAAATAAATTAGCGTCGGAGGTTAAAAATGATAGTAAAAGAGAGAGATTTCCCTGTTAACATACTATTTTTGCAAGCCATAGAGAGACGCCTTAAAGAAGACCACCCGTCGATGCCGCGAGTAAAAGAATTGATAGCCAAGCTAATAAAAGGCTATAAAGGTGAAAGTGCTATTGACTACCCCTTAAGCCAATTTCAGAATCAAAACTTTCATATAGATACGTTACTCCTGTCGGCTAACTTTATATCCCTATTAGAAGTGAAAAATATGGGTGGGACCATTTATTTTGACAGGAAATTCAATCAGCTGACTCAGACGTATATGGGCAATGTGAAATATTATCAGTGTCCAATCATACAGGTCAGTAATCAAGAAAGGCTTCTGAAGCAATGGATTGAACAGTTTGATATTCCATCACTACCACTTACCTCATTCGTAGTCATCTCGAATCCTTCTTGCATGATTCAAGCCGATCCCGGAGATAAATCAACAAACCAAAAGGTCATTCACGGTCATTTTCTCCCCACAAAAATCGAACAACAACAAACAATCTCCAATAAACAGATTCTTTCCAATGAAGTAATTCATAACCTTGCGAGCACCATTATGAAGCACCATAAAGTTAAACCAACCCTCACTTTAAGACAGTTGAATATTACCCCTAGTGAACTTTTATCAGGTGTTCAATGTTCAAGCTGCATGTTTATCCCTATGCAGAGGACCCATTCTTTTTGGTATTGTCCCAAGTGCAACTACAAATCAAAACGTGCACATATCCAGGCGTTAAGAGACTATTGTTTATTATTCAACGAGACTATTTCCAATAAAGAGGCTAGAGAGTTCCTACTTGTATCCTCTACTAATGTGATCAAAAGAATTCTATCCTCCATAGGACTTCAAACTGTGGATCTATAAAATACATCCTGTATCCTCTCATCAATTTGACAACTTCCTCCAACCACGATATAATTATCTCGAATTCAAGATAAATTACATCAAAATAAAGGGGAGATCCTTGTGATAAACGGCTTAAAAGGTATTCATCACGTAACAGCGATTACCAGCAGCGCTGAAAAGAATTATGAATTTTTCACATATGTACTAGGGATGAGGCTAGTTAAGAAAACAGTCAATCAGGACGATATCCAAACGTATCACCTGTTTTTTGCAGATGATACAGGAAGTCCGGGAACAGATATGACATTCTTTGATTTTCCAGGCATTCCAAAAGGTAGCCACGGTACAAATGAAATTTTCAGGACAGGTTTCAGAGTACCATCTGACAAAGCATTAACATATTGGGTAGATCGTTTTGACCGCCTAAATGTAAAGCATGAAGGCATCAAAGATCAGTTCGGAACAAAGACCCTGTCATTTGTGGATTTTGATGACCAACAGTATCAGCTAGTTTCTGATGAAAATAACAAAGGGGTGGAGCCGGGCACGCCATGGCAGAAGGGGCCGATTCCTTTAGAATATGCAATAACTGGATTAGGACCTCTGCACATTCGTGTAGCAAATTTTGACTTTTTAAAGGAAGTATTAGAGAAAGTCTTACTCTTCAAAGAAATTGATCATAATGGAGATACGCATTTGTTTGAAGTAGGAGAAGGTGGAAACGGGGCTCGACTGGTTGTAGAGCATAATGATACACTTCCTCAAGCGCAGCAAGGATTCGGCACCGTTCATCATGCCGCATTCCGAGTAGACAATCGAGCTGTCATTGATGAGTGGGATGCAAGATTGAAAGGGTTTGGCTTTAACACATCAGGATATGTGGATCGTTATTTCTTTGAATCCTTGTATGCACGGGTTGCTCCGCAGATTCTGTTTGAGTTCGCAACGGACGGACCGGGATTCATGGGGGATGAACCATATGAAACGTTAGGAGAGAAACTATCGTTACCTCCTTTCCTTGAACCAAAGCGTGAACAAATTGAAAAGCTTGTCAGACCAATCGATACTGTAAGAAGTACAAAAGAATTTACAAAAGAATAGTTGATATGGAAGCCTATTTCTTTTATTAAGAAATAGGTTATTTTATTATAAAAATTAAACCAACCCAAACAACCTACGTTTCTGGAAAAAATGAATAAGATACTTTAATGAAATTTTTAAAGGAGATGAAGGAATGTATTATCCAACAAACAGTTATCCATATCCTTATGCTGCAAATCCATATGTATACAACTATATGAGAAACAGTTACTGGCCTTATTCCAACATGTATAATACTTATTATCCGCAAATCAATTTCAGGGCAATCGAATTAAAGGATTATGGTCCAAATCCATTTGCAGAAGATATAAACGAAGCGACATTACAAAATGATACCTTTCGAACCGCATTATGGACGGGATCACAATTTCAGATTACCTTAATGAGTATAAATCCGGGAGAAGACATTGGATTGGAAATGCACCCAGATGTTGATCAATTCCTCCGTTTAGAACAAGGGCAAGGTATCGTTCAAATGGGTAAAAATAAAAATGAATTTACGTTTGAGAAAATGGTTGCAGACGATTATGCGATAGTAATCCCAGCCGGCACTTGGCATAACCTGACCAATACGGGTAATACTCCTTTGAAGCTTTATTCGATTTATGCTCCTCCCAATCACCCGTTTGGTACGGTTCATCCTACAAAAGCGGATGCAGAGGCTGCTGAAGGATACGGTTCTTAAAGTAAGGTATGTAGTGGAAAACAGCACTACCGTACTAATAGTGCTGTTTTTCATGCAAAAATCTGACAAACAATGACTAAACACTTTTAATCAATCACTGTCAATCAGATCATCCAAGCGGCGGGCTACTTTTTTGAATATTTTCTTGGCCATTTTTGTTCGTCTTTCCAAGTAATCTTCGCCCTCTTCCAATAGGTTTTCGCCTAATTTTGTGACATAACGGTAATAACGTAACATGTTGTCACCCCATTTAATTCTATCATATGAGAGATGATAGAATCGGACAGGGTATATACCTTTTTTTCTATGATTTTTTTCAAATCTATTAATATGAAAAATGATTTGCTAGTAAGAACCGAAGAATACTATCTTCAACAACACCCCGTAAATGATTGCAAAAAGGAAGGAAGTAAGGGTCCCCAGCAAAAAATACTCCGCCCAATCGCGGTCATCCATCTGTTTGAAACGAGTAAGTGATTTGGCTGCAACAATGAATCCAACCGCAGAAAAAGAACCCATTAATATTAATGCCACTACTAACAGCCTTTCGAGATACCCAATTACTTTTCCCCGCGATAGGTCCTGATGTTTCATCACTATATATGTATATTCCTCTGACATATTTTTTTCACTGTTTGGACTGATGGCAAGATCTTTTAATGTGTATTTGCCTTCAAAAAGGGAGATATGTTTAGTAAGGGAACCAAGCATAATCCTTATGAGATGGCCAGTCACAGTTGTACATAGTACTAACATAACTAGTAAAAACAAGAGCCCTTCAAGTATTCCAATCTCTGGTCGTAAGCCTTCTTTTAAGTTGATTAGCAATAAAATAGTATGGAATGTATTCTTTAAATCTACTTGTAATGTAAAATAACAAACTGCCAAAATAGTAATGACATGCAATAGTTGATCTACGATAAATAGTCCGAGATTCCAGGCATTCTTATGTACTAAATTATCTGTTTTTTCCTGAAAGATAATCTTTAAGTAATCTATGCCCCCGTGAATTCCCACTAAAAGGATGGTTGGCATCAAGACCTCTACAAGAAAGTCATTCCCTTGATAAAAATATATGGAGAGTAGAAAAATAAACTTTATTGCAGCATGGTGAAATAAATGGAGCTTTAAGAACTTTCGTTTTTCCTTCACCATGTGCTCTGTTTGAAAATAAAAATCGGCTATTAAATGGGCTAAGATAAGGGTAAGGATTATCATTACAAACGCTCCTTGCTATATATAATCATATAGAAATGATCGCATTGATATTTTTATGAAGCTCATTTTTAATGGTTTGGGTCAACTCTTTCGTAATATGATGTGGTGTGTTCCCTAAATGGTTTGCTTCTAACTTGTCCAATGTTTCTTGGAGTGTGTATAAGGTATTCAATATTATCTCACAATTCCCTTTCTTATAGTGGCTGGAGATTGTAGAAGGCGACTTATTTACTAGCCTTGCTATGGCTTTTTGCTCATCAAGGATGGCGTAAAGCGTTGATATTAATTGTTGCAGGGAGGTTTGGTCACTCATGAATTTATGTTGATAGGATAAAAGCAAATTAGCCATCTCTAATGACGTGTTTTCCATGGATGACTCATCCGGGAGCAGCAACATGGACGAACGCTGAGAGGAGTGTTTTATTTTTTCATTAGCTAACCTTGCCTGGCGCATCAATGGATGATTCCATTTATCTAAATCAATCTGCTGTAAGCTTGTATCAACCGTTCCAAATGTGATTCCGAAGTAGGGAGGCTGTTCTTTGTATTTCCAAATTTGGCTAATATAAAATGCAACCGTGTATGCGGTCGAGTAATGATCAAAAAGTCCGACAATTTCGTCTCCAAGTCGGTGTTTAACCTGTGCGTGGGGCAAACCTCTCGTCCATCTTGTCACTAACCCTTCCACTTCTCCTAAATAGGACGTTATTTCATCCCAATTCTTTGATGAGTTTGTCACATCCATCATAAAAATGGATATTGGGTGTTTCATCTTTCCTCACTCCTTCCAAAAAGAATTCCCCATTAGTTTAATCCAATTCGACTAAATAATCAACTTACATAGATTTCGATAGATTAATCGAATTATAGATAAGTAGATGAAAAACTCAAACTTTTAAAGATATATAGAATACAAGCAGAAATGATTACAAGTAGTTGGAAAGAAGTTGGAAAGAAGTTACCAGTGAAGAATAACTAATTCCGTTAAAACAATATAGCATCCTTCAGTTTGCACGGTTGGGTATGGATGGTCATGGCTATGTTTGGGATATTACTGGCCTTGTTTATTAGACCATTATTTGGCTTAAAGAACCCTAAGCCAACAGACTCAATGTGTTAACTGTTAAAAGCGACTCGATAATAGGGGTCGCTTTTTTTTGAGAGAAAAAAGGCGTGGGAAATAATTTTAAAAAAGTTTTCTTAAAACGAAAGCGTTATTATGTCAAAAAAATAACTAAAATAAATTAGGTGAATCTGTTATTATCTCACTAAAACTTCAGAGTTCCTATCAATAAATTATTTCCCATTCACTAAATATATTCATAGAATAATAAATCCAATTATTATAAAATAATAGGAACTCGGGGGTGATCTGAATGAGACTTAACAAAAAGCCCATACGGCTCCAAACAAAGCTAATCATCCTCATTGTAACGTTACTTATCGGCATTATTGTTTTAATATGCGGAGTGTTTTTTTATTTAGAAATGAAAGAGCTTAAAACGAATACCGGTAAGCGAGCTCTCCAAATAGCTAAGACGATTTCCTACATGCCAGAGGTACAAGAAGCAATGGAATTGGACAATCCAAGTGAACCGCTCCAGCCGTTGACATTAAAAATTCAGCAGGAGATAGACGCTCAATTTGTGGTGATCGGGAATTCTCAAGGACTTCGTTATACCCATCCTGATTTCGATAAAATCGGAAAACAGATGGTGGGGGGAGATAATATAAGGGCTTTGGAAGAAGGAAAAGCATATATTTCCGAAGCGACAGGTTCATTAGGTTTATCCATCAGAGGGAAAGCTCCTATTATTTCGGATGATGGAGTGGTCGTCGGGGTTGTATCGGTAGGTTTTCTCATGGAAAATTTAAAAAGCCGGATGAAAGAAAAATTTGCGGAAATATCGTTGATTGCTCTATTGGCAATAAATATCGGAGTGGTTGGGGGATATTTGCTAGCCAGAAACATTCGAAAAGATTTATTGGATTTAGAACCCCATGAAATAGCTTCCTTGTACAGAGAAAGAAATGCCATCCTGGAATCCGTCAAGGAAGGGATCATTGCCGTTGACTCGAATGGATTCATTACCATGGTTAATCCTTCAGCTCTTGATATTTTAGAATTACGGGAAGAAGAACTGATACATAAACAAATAACAGATATCGTACCTGATACCGATATGATGGATGTTGCCCGAACAGGGCATGCACAAGAAAACAAAGAAATCTACTTATTTGATAAAAACGTAATCGTTAACAGGATTCCAATTAAAGAAAAAGAAGCCGTTGTAGGCGTAGTATCCAGCTTTCGTGATAAAACAGATATGAAAAAATTGCTTCACACTCTGGCAGAAGTAAAGAAATATTCAGAGGAGTTGCGAGCTCAGACCCATGAATATACAAATAAGCTATACGTTATATCAGGGATGTTAGAGTTAGGGAAATTTCAAGAAGCCCTAGACTGGATCCAGAAAGAGTATAGGATTAATCAGGCACAAAATGATGTTCTATTTGACAGAATAAAGGATGAAAAACTTCAGGCCATTCTGATTGGGAAGCTTGCTGTCGCATCAGAAAGAAAGAAACTTCTTCAACTTGATGGGGAAAGTTCAGTCCAAGTATTACCCTCTAATATAGAGTTTTCTAGTTTAGTGGCCATTATTGGTAATTTGCTGGATAATGCGTTGGATGCAGTGGAGGAAAAAGAAGATGGAATGGTATCTTTTTCCGCTATTGACTATGGAAATGATTTAATTTTGGAGATAAGTGATAATGGACCAGGTTTTCCAGAAGGATCAATAGAGTTGATTTTCGGGAAGGGGTATAGTACCAAAAAAGCTGATCAGCCAAGGGGATTCGGCCTTGCTAATGTGAAGAAGGAGGTAGAAAAGCTGGGAGGAATGGTAGAAGCTCAAAGAACCCCGGACAATACAACGGTGTTCACCGTATACCTTCCGAAAAACACTACCTATGGGGGTGAAAGAAATGATTAACGTCGCAATAGCAGAAGATGATTTTCGGATTGCGAGCATTCATGAACAATTTTTAGAAAAAGTCGAGGGAGTAAGGGTGGTTAATAAAGCGCTAAATGCTTCGCAAATGATTGATCAACTTGCAAAGGGGGAAACCGATCTTATCTTATTGGATAATTTCATGCCGGATGAATGTGGAGCTTCTCTGCTACCGCTCATCCGCGAGCGGTTTCCCGAGGTGGACATCATCATGATAACTGCAGCAACAGAAAAAGAGGTGGTGGAAGTGGCGCTGAAGTATGGAGTGGTCGATTACTTGATCAAACCGGTAACGTTCGAAAGATTTCAACATGCCATAAAAACATATCTTAACAGAAAAGCTTTTATACAAGATAATGATTCTTATAATCAAGCAGTTATAGATCAGTTTTTTCATAGAAAAGGATGGAAGGAAAAAGAAATACAGAAGGATTCTCACCCTAAAGGCATTGACCAATTAACATTGGAAAAAGTGGAAGGCCTCCTAGATAATGATTACCAAGATGGATGGACAGCCGAGCAAATGGGAGAACAGATGGGGGCATCTCGGACAACAGCTAGGCGGTATCTTGAGTATATGATTTCTTTGGAAAAAGTAAAAGCTGAGTTAGAGTATGGCATGGTAGGAAGACCAGAAAGAAAATATTATCGGATAGGAAACTGAGACAATGGAGCAATTAAAGATCTTCAACAAGGATAGAAAATACTTGGGAATCGCTTCAAGAGAGGAAGTACATCTTAAGGGACTTTGGCACGAGACTTTTCACTGCTGGATAAAGGCTCTGATAGACGGGAAAGAATACCTTTATTTTCAATTGAGAAGCAAGGATAAAAAGGATTATCCGGGCTTATTGGATATCACTGCGGCCGGACATCTGTTATCACACGAAAACGTGGATGATGGGATCCGGGAGGTAGAAGAGGAAATAGGGATCAAAGTTAGCATGGATGAACTGTCTTACCTAGGTGTCATCCCATATGAAAAAGAATTGGAAGGTTTTATCGATAGAGAGCATGCCCATGTTTATCTGTTAAATGGCTACATACCATTAGAGTCTTTTTCTCTGCAAGCAGAAGAGGTTAGTGGCATTTTTATGGTTCCTTTAGAGGATTTTTACCAACTATGGTTTGGGAATAAAAAGGAAGTATCAATGGAAGGGATAAAGGAAAATTCTTACGGCGAAAGAAGTAAGTTTTCTATGAGAGTGGATAAAAAAATGTTTGTGCCACACAGCGATTCTTTTTACAAGGAAACATTAGAGGCATTAAGGTCTAATAGGGGATAAAAGATGCAAAATAAAGAGGTTGTCCTAAAAGGAAATTCCTTAGGACAATCTCTTTTTTATGGACATTTATCAAACCATCTCGTGAACAAAATGAACAAAATACCCAAAAAATCTTTTATATTGCTTATTTTGTAAACGGTTACATTTATAAGAATATTCTTTACAATCACATACAAGACACTTGTAAAGGGGAGTTTGTAAATGAAAATGAAATGGAAAAATAAAGCAGGTGCAGTGGGATTAACATTGTTATTATCCGTTACAGCAGCTTGCTCCAGCTCAACAGGGGGAACTAGTGCGGATGGTACCTGGTCTCCTC
This sequence comes from Sutcliffiella horikoshii, assembly GCF_008180725.1. Lineage (GTDB taxonomy): Bacteria > Bacillota > Bacilli > Bacillales > Bacillaceae_I > Sutcliffiella_A > Sutcliffiella_A horikoshii_B. Next base: position 66,748 of record NZ_VTEV01000001.1, read on the forward strand.
AGAAACCAATAGAAATGGTAGCACCAGCCGGCGCCGGAGGAGGTTGGGATACAACTGCTCGGATGGTGGCTCAGACATTTGAGCAGGAGGAATTAATTGATAAGAGAATGCCAGTTGTCAATAAGCCTGGGGGCGGGGGTGCTGTTGCGTGGTCTTACATCGCAAAGAAAGAGTCAGATCCACACCATCTGTTCGTGTCTTCTCCACCATTATTATTAGTCCCTCTAAATGGACAATCCGAGAATACGTATGAAGATTTCACTCCACTTGCCAATGTGATCGCGGATTACGGTGCTTTTGCCGTACGGGCTGATGCGAAGTGGAACAATTTGAATGATTTATTTGAAGATATGAAAAAAGATCCAGCAAGCATCACTGTTATCGGTGTGTCTTCTCCTGGAAGCATGGATCATATACAATTTGTCAAAATAGCTAAAGCAGCTGGCGTGGATATAACGAAGGTCAAGTATGTATCTGAACAAGAGGGTGGAACATTGACTGCATTGCTTAATGGAAGTGTGGATGTCTATTCGGCGGGCACTGCAGAAACGGTGGAGCAAGTGAAAGCAGGGAAAATCAAGGTATTAGGCATAACAGCAGAAGATCGTCTAGAGGGGGAGGTGCTTTCTGATTTTCCAACTGCGAAGGAGCAGGGAATAGATGAAACCTTTGTAAACTGGAGAGGGTTCTTCGGCCCAGCCAACATGGACGATGCAGCAGTTGCCTATTATGTAGATAAGTTCTCAAAATTAAACGAATCACCTGCCTGGGATGAAATCAGAAAGAAATACGGCTGGAATGAGCTTTTCATGACAGGAGAGGAATATCAGGAATTTCTAAAAAAAGAGAATGAAGAAATGCAAGCATTATTAGAAGAATTGGGACTTGGAAATTAAAGAATAATAGGGAACCGCTACCCTCCTTAAAGAGGGAGCGGCCCCTATGGATTGGGGGGAGTTATATGATACTAAGACCAATAAATCGTAAACTAGGATTGGCACTAGCCGTCTTGGCAGGAGTATATCTGTTTTTAAGCTACCAGATTCCAAGTTACCCATATGCGTTAGTTGATGCGGATGTGGTACCAAAGGGATTAGGTTTCTTACTATTGTTATTGTCCATTTTACTTTTCGTCCAGAAAAAAGAAGAAACCGAACAAGAAAAACAAAAAAGAACGATACCTAAGAAGGAACTTTACGTTCTGCTCGGGGTCGCCGGATTTATTTTAATCTATATATTCTTACTTGAAATAATAGGCTTTGTTATTATGACAACAATGTTTGTTTTTACGTGTTCTTCGTTTCTTGGATATAAAAAATATAAAGTGAGTGCCCTGGTGGCTATCATTTTTTCGTTGCTATTGTATTTTCTGTTCAATTACTTGCTCCTTATTCATTTACCACCAGGAGTATTACCATTTTAGGAGGTGTAAGAAATGGGTTCTATGGAAGGTCTCTTTTCCGGATTTCAGGTTGCATTTAGTATTGAAGGTATTTTATTTGTATTTTTAGGGGTCTTTATAGGGACCTTTATTGGGATGATGCCGGGTCTTGGACCAATCAGTGCGATTGCCATCATGATTCCCGTCACCTATAGTATGGACCCCGCTTTGGCATTGGTTATGATGGCTGGGGTCTATTACGGGGCAGTATTTGGAGGTTCGTCATCTTCCATTTTATTAAATGCACCCGGAATATCAGGAACAGTTGCAACCGCGTTTGATGGATACCCCATGGCGCAGCAGGGAAAGGCAGGAAAAGCTTTGGCCATTGCTGCCATCGCTTCCTTTACAGGAGGTACCATCAGTGTTATTTTGTTGATGCTCTTTACTCCATTATTAGCTTCAGTCGCTGTCGTTTTCGGTCCTGTAGAATATTTTGCTCTAATGCTGATGGGACTGACTGCCATTTCAAGTTTGTCTGATGGATCCACAATAAAAGCAATGATTTCCGCCGTGTTAGGCTTCATGGCCGTAACGATCGGTATAGATGCTCAAACAGGAACACAGCGCTTTACTTTCGGGAACATCAATCTGCTTGAAGGAATTGACTTTCTTGTGATTGCTCTTGGACTATTTGCACTCGCAGAAGTGTGTATATTGATTTTCAATCGTAAGGACAGCTCAGGGGGAATGAGTGGAAATATTGGCAGTCTAAAGCTATCCAGAGAAGATGTTAATGAAATGAAGGGACCTGTTACTAGACAATCTTTTCTAGGATTTTTGTTGGGTGTTTTACCTGGAGCAGGGGCGACCATCGCATCTTTTATTGCGTATGTAACAGAAAAGCGAATTGCCAAAAAGCCTGAAGAGTTTGGGAAAGGTTCGATAAAAGGTCTTGCTGCACCTGAAGCTGCAAACAATGCTGCGACAGGCGGGGCCTTTGTTCCCCTCCTTAGTTTAGGTATTCCTGGATCGGGTACAACAGCGGTCCTTCTTGGTGCCTTCCTTGTTCTAGGTGTTCAGCCAGGTCCACTACTGGTGCAGGATAATCCTGAAGTGTTCTGGGGGATTATTGCAAGTATGTATATAGGAAATGTGTTTTTATTGGTATTGAATCTCCCGCTTATCCCATATATAGCCAAAGTTCTTAAGGTTCCAAGACCATTGCTAATCTCTTTGGTCATCATGTTCAGTCTTATCGGGGTGTATGCGATAAGCTTCAATACTTTTGATTTATATATATTACTATTATTTGGAATAGCAGGTTTTTTGATGAGAATCTTTTCCTTTCCTGCAGCACCGTTTATTCTCGCATTCATTCTTGGCGGCATGATGGAGCAGGCGATGCGTCAATCCCTTACCATCTCAAATGGGGATTGGTTGGTTTTTGTAAAAAGTCCTATATCCGCTACCTTAATAGGTGTAGCTTTGTTGTCTCTAATCATTCCGTTGCTTAAAAGGAAACCGGCAGGGGTTAGGGACCAAAAGAATTTAGATATATAAAAGTAGCTCCTTTTCCATTTTATTTTGCAAAAACAGCCCCGCCATATAACCGGCAGGGCTGTTTTGACTTTATTTATATTTTTCTTTCCCCTTGGCTCCCCAAAGGAAAAGAACGAAGATACCAGCAGCCACTATCAATGGTGAAGCATACATAATCAAGAAGTTTTCCATGAAATGAACCTCCTTATTTTTTTCCTTGCACGTACTTGTTGTCAAATAAGAACAAGCGCATCAATAGGTATAATGAAGGAATTAGTAAACAAAGGCCGGCAATGAATGCTGTAATTAACGCTACAGCCATTGACTCATTTGTAAATCCATCATAGATCGTCAAATATGGATACAAAAGGTAAGGCATATGAGATGCCCCGTACCCAAAGAATGCCGTTGCAAACTGAAGCATCACCAAGATAAAAGCTACACCAAGGTGTTTCTTTTTCCACATCAGATAAACTGCTCCAAGGAAAAAGAGGAACGAGAGACTGAACATCCAGGAAAGTTCCAACATTTTATCGAAGTGTTCTGGGTTATGATCGCTTAAAGCGAAGAAGACGAGAACACTGGCAAGGATGGTTGGAAGACTCCAGTTTAATGCATATTTTCTTAATACTTCAAATGCATTTTCGTCACGCGCTGCTTTAGCATAAAACGCTAAGAAATAAGCAGAGATGTAAAGTACACTTACTAACGCCAAGATAACCACTGCCCAAGAATAGAAACTAGTGAACAGTGCTCCGTAATCAAGCCATACGGAGTCTTCATACTTATAAATGAAGCCACCCTCTGAAATGGTGAGCACAACAGATAGGGAAGCAGGAATTAAAAGTCCTGTGGCACCATATAAAGCTTGATAAAAATTGTTTCCTTTTTCACCATAGTGATGAAAAGCGTAATATGATCCGCGAATGGCCAATAACACGATGGCGATGCTTCCCGGAACTAACAATGTTGTTCCATAATAATAGGCAGTAGAAGGGAAGAATCCTACTATTCCTATAAAGAAGAAGACAAGGAACACATTCGTTACCTCCCAAACAGGGGAGAGGTAACGGACGATCACTTTGTTGATCAGGTGGTTTTTCTTTGTAATGGTGGAATAATAACTAAAGAAACCAGCGCCAAAATCAATCGATGCTACAATTAGATACCCGTACAAAAACGTCCACAGGACAGAAATACCAATTACTTCATAACTCATTTGTCATCCCCCTCACTCCATGCCCCTATCGTGAAGCTCTTTCTCCACCGGGTTATTTTTAAACATTTTCCTTAGTACAGTCGCACAAGTTGTCAGAAGAACGATGTAGAGTAGAACAAATAGAACAATCATTAAGTCAACATGTTCCGAGGTCGTTGCTCCTTGTTCGACGGTCATATAGCCTACAAGCAACCACGGCTGCCTTCCAAGCTCCGCAAAGAACCAACCCATCTCAATTGCCAGTAGGGACAACGGTCCACCCGCAACTATTGCCCATAACAAAGGTTTGTTCCATTCGTTCCATTTCCGTACTTTTGCAATCAAGACGTACAATATTGATATAAATGCCAGGAACATACCGATTCCGACCATCAGATCAAAGAAGTAATGGACGATTAATGGAGGTAGCTCCTCTTCAGGGAATTCTTCTAAGCCAATTACTTCGGCATCAGGGTTACCGTGAGCCAAAATACTTAAGGCATATGGAATTTCCAGTGCGTATTTTACTTCATTATTATCTTGGAGTACACCTCCCAATATTAACGGTGCTTCTGATGAAGTCTCAAAGTGCCATTCTGCTGCTGCAAGTTTTTCAGGTTGATATTTTGCCAGATACTTACCTGAAAAATCACCGATGATGGCAGTGGATATCGCAAAGATTGCAGCAGCTGTCATAGTAAGATGAAGCGCCTTTTTATGATAAACATGGTTTTTGCCTCTAAGTATCGCAAATGCTGCTATAGCAGCTAAAACAAATGCGGTTGTTAAATATGCCGAAGATAGCACGTGTGCAACCTTTGTAGGGGTTGCTGGATTGAACATCGCCTCTAATGGACGGATGTTGGTCAACACGCCATTTTCAAGGTCAAATCCTCTTGGTGCATTCATAAAACCATTAACTGTTGTGATAAAGAAGCCTGAAGCCATTGCGCCTAGTGCTACAGGAATTAAAATGAAAAAGTGATAGATCTTCTTTTTAAATCGGTCCCAAGTATATAAATAGATGCCGAGAAAAATAGCTTCAAAGAAGAACGCAAAGGTTTCCATGAATAATGGAAGACTAATCACATGGCCAGCCATCTGCATAAAGTTAGGCCAAAGCAAACTTAACTGTAATCCAATGGCGGTACCGGTCACTACCCCGATTGCAACGGTAATGACAAAACCCCGTGCCCATCTTCTTGCAAGCAGGCGGTAATGCTCATCATTCCTTTTAATCCCCATCCACTCTGCCAAAGCAATCATTAGGGGAACTCCCACGCCGACAGTGGCGAAAATCACGTGTACAGCCAACGTAATACCTGTTAGAATTCGGCTTAATAAAACCGGATCGTATTCAAACATCCCAAACATCCAAATTCCACTCCTTCTCTAACACAAAATTTCTGTCTTCAAGATTCACTTTTATTATACATTAGATTGCTCAATATTTCACAATATAAACATCAAGCAAACTCTCTTTCTAGTATATTCCCTTTAAACAAGAAGCAAAACAGGGGGAAAGCGCTTGAATATGACATCTTTATGGCAAAGATTCGGCTAATTTGTGACAACCAACGTAGTTAATCCAATCCAAGATAACAAATGAAAAAGCTCTAGCTAGAACGTAAAAAAGGTGCAGATGGAGAATTTACAGAAAAAAAGTAAAAACAGATGGAATGTTGTATAAATATGTAGAAGAAGGTGGTAAAATATTCTTATAATTCACACAAAGGGTGTATTCAATGAGCAATTTAAAAAATCATATTAATAGGCTTTCTAGAGACACATTCTCGCTAAACTATAATCTGGATCAAGGAATCTTTGGCACCTTCGATTTATCAGAAGGACACAAAGATAGTGTGAAAGTTCATGAGAATCTAAAATTTAATACACCAGTGGAAGAACTACTATACACAATCTATGATTTTACAGTGCTCCAAAATAAGAAAGCTGCAAAGGAAAAGTTCCAATACTTAAATGATGAGTTTAATACGGATAATTTATTATCAGACCCCAGCTTAAACTTACTTTATCTGGTGGTGAAACTTAAATACTTTATCTTAAATAATGATAGAAAGTTATATAAGCCAATTTATAATCAAATTAGAAATTTACCTACTAGCATAAATCCCTCGGTTGAATATATACACCATAAAACATTAGGTATCTATTATTATCGAACTAATAACTTTTTACAATCCACTTTAGCGCTTGATAATGCCCTATCCTTAGCGGAAAAATTACCTTATTTATCTGAAAATGATAAAGCAGAACTGTATTATCAAGTCGCATTAACAAAATTAAAAACTTGTGATACGTACGAATCCATCTTTTTTGCAGAAAAGGCCCTTACTCTCTATCAAAGTCTTTATAACAATAAACGTTCAGCTGAGTGTCATATTATTCTAGGCATCAACTTTAATCATTCCAAACGACAAGATTTTGCAGAAAAACATTATCTGTCTGCAAAAAATATAGGGGAAACCATAGAAGATGCATATCTGGAATCGATGGCACTACATAATCTCGGTTGCATCAAGTCCTATCAGAAACAGTCAGAGGAAGCGATTTGTTATTATCTAGAATCGTTAAAAAGAAAAAGGGAAGAGGAGAGAAGTGTATATTCCATACTAGGCCTAGTTGAAGAATATTACTTTTTGGGTCAAACAGAGTTTTCAAAAGAATGGGCAGAACAAGGATTAGGATTAGCTGTTAGAACGGATTTAAAAGAATATATTCTTCACTTCACTGCACATATCTACTTATTGGATAAAGATCCAGAGTTAGAGCTATACATCCAACAAGAAGTGATTCCTTATTTTAAGAATGCCGGAAATGAACGTTACACGATTAAGTATACGGAAATGTTAGCGAAATACTATTATCAAAACCAGCAATTCAAGTTAGCAAGTGAGTTTTTCAATAGTTGTTTACAAAATATTAAATCAAAAACCTCTTACTAAGAGATATTTCAGAATCCCACACTAAGAATGTGTGGGATTTTTCAATAAAAAAGGGTAATTTGAATTAGTTTTATTTTCTTTCTTAAATGTAAGTTTGATTAACGAATATAGGGTATGTAAGCATTATTTAATCTTTTTTATAAGAAAGGTAGTGTTTACATTGTTCGGAATAAATGATTTGTGGAAATTTTTTCTTTCTTTTTTTCTTGTGCTACCTATCGTGACAATCATTCATGAAATGGGGCATTATTTCTTTGCTAAGCTTTTTGGTGGTAAGGTGATTGTGCATATAGGAACAGGAAATATCCTATTCAAGTTTGGATCTATTCGAATAAGGAAGTTATATTTTTATGATGGTTGGTGTGAGTACATTTCGTTAAGCAAAAAATCGTCTAAACTTGATAAAGTTTTAGTTTATTTAGGGGGATCCCTTTTCAATATCTTGTCTATTTTCATCTTGAACTCATTAATAGTAAATGACTTTTTAGAACCAAGCATTTTCTTTTATCAGTTTACCTATTTCTCATTTTACTTTTTATTCTTTTCATTATTTCCAATTAATCACCTAAATGGCTGCCCAAGCGATGGAATGGCGGTTTTAAATTTACTAACGAATAAAAAGTTCAGTAAGAATCCATCTAATTAATGAAATATATGACATTTGTCATAATCTTCTCATGACACGTATGACTATGCCAAGTCTCATTAAAATAGTAAAATGAGCATAAACGATGAAGAACATTTTACAAAACTTTCCTGAAAATATTTGTTATAATAACGATACTAGACTTGTAAAAGGTAAATGAGGTTTCAACTATGAAAAAGAGATACTTAATGTTTCAAAAGGGTTCTGGAATATCCCCATACATCTGGAGCGTATTCAGCATCCTGCCGTTTTATTTTATTTTTCAATCATCATCCACACCTGAAATAATAGTGGGTATTTTCTTAACGATTCTATTTTTTATTGCTTATAGATTTGCGTTTATCTCTAATAAGTGGCCGGTTTATCTCTGGACTTGCTTACTGATTGGGATTTCCATCACGATGACTATATTGTTTCATTTCATCTATTTTGCTTTCTATATTGCATTTTACAATGGGAAAATAAAAAATAAAATTGCCTTTATTGTGCTATATATCATTCACCTAATTGCAACTACTGTAGCAATTAACATAAATGTTGTCATGAGAGACGAGTTATTCCTAAAGCAAATCCCTTTTGTAGTGATCATTTGGATTGCCGTGATCTTATTGCCGTTTAATCTTTACAATAAACGTAAACAGGATCAGTTAGAAGAACAGTTGGATGTAGCCAATAAAAGAATTTCTGAGCTTATCATCCAAGAAGAAAGGCAACGAATTGCAAGAGACTTGCATGATACACTTGGACAAAAACTCTCGTTGATCGGCTTAAAGAGTGATCTTGCAAGGAAGGTAATGAATAAAAACCCTGATCAGGCTAAATCGGAGCTAAAGGATGTCCAACAAACCGCGAGGACCGCGTTGAATGAAGTGAGACAAATGGTGTCCCAAATGAGGGGAATTCGTTTAAAAGAGGAGTTTGTAAGGATAAAACAAATACTTGACGCTGCAGAGATAGAACTAAAATTGGAACACGATTTACCTTTAAAGGACAATTCATTATTTTTAGAGAACATATTGAGTATGTGTTTGAAAGAAGCGGTTACCAATGTAGTTAAACATAGTAAAGCAACCAAATGTATCGTCCGTATGGAACAATTAGGTGACGAAATCAGGCTGACCATTCAAGACAACGGGGTTGGTATGACAGAGCAAGATGACATAGGAAAAGGCAGCGGTCTGCTCGGTATTAAGGAACGGTTAGAATTTGTAAATGGCCTGATGGAGATAAGCGGTGAAAAGGGAACAACAATCCGAATAAAGGTACCAAAAATGGTCAATCAGAGGGAACAGGGGGAGAAAGCATGATACGGATAGTAATAGCAGAGGACCAACGCATGATGTTAGGCGCCTTAGGTTCATTACTAGATCTGGAAGAGGATATGGAAGTGGTCGGCATGGCAGGAAATGGGGAAGAGGCAGTCGCTCTATTTCATAAATATAAGCCTGACGTATGTATTATGGATATCGAAATGCCTGAAAAAACAGGCTTAGAAGCAGCGGAAGAGTTAAAAGGCTTAGGCTGCAAAGTCATCATCTTGACCACATTTGCCAGAACCGGGTATTTTCAACGAGCCTTAAAAGCGGGAGTTACCGGCTACTTATTGAAAGACAGCCCGAGTGAAGACTTGGCCAATTCCATACGTAGCATTATGTCAGGGAGACGTGTTTATGCCCCTGAATTGATGGATGATTTCTACGGAGAGGAAAACCCTCTCACAGAAAGGGAAAAAGCGGTTCTGGAACTGGTGGCAGACGGGAAAAATACGCAGGAAATTGCAGATGAATTAAGCATCAAGTCAGGTACCGTTAGAAACTACATTTCTACCATATTAGATAAGCTCGAAGTAAAGAATCGAATTGAAGCTATTACCCAATCCAAGGAAAAAGGTTGGTTTAAATAAAATTGGATAGAATGTTTAAAAGCCGATCTAAAGTAAGATCGGTTTTTGTTTATGCACTACTTTAATATGTGATATAGTTATGAAAGCTATTTCAAGGCTATATATAGAAAAGAGACGTGATAAGAGTGACTGATTTTTTAAAGCTAGGGATACGTAAGGGAGTAAATCACTCCTTAAAATCCATGGGAATAACTTCCCCAACCCCCATACAGGAACAAACCATTCCTACTGTTCTAGAGGGACATGATGTAATTGCACAGGGGCAGACCGGAACGGGAAAAACATTGGCTTTTATTCTTCCTATTCTAGAAAAAGTCGATGTTAATAACCCTGATACGCAAGCCCTGATATTGACCCCAACAAGGGAGCTTGCCCATCAAATTACAAAAGAGATTAAAAAACTAAAAGAAAATATAGATGATTTACACGTACTTGCCATTTACGGAGGGCAGGATGTCCAAGCTCAGCTCAAAAAACTAAAAGGGGCACAGCATATTATTGTGGCAACACCTGGACGATTGCTAGATCATGTAAGAAGAGGGACGATTGATCTTTCGACGATCTCCATGCTTGTCATTGATGAAGCGGATCAGATGCTATTAATGGGTTTTTTGCCGGATATAGATACCATCACGGCAGAAACATTCTCTTCTCGTCAGACGATGCTCTTTTCTGCAACTATACCAAATGAGATCCATTCCTTAGCACAAAAGTATATGAAGCAGCCTAAACACATTCAAATTGTGGAAAAGCAAGTGACTGTAGAGACGATCAACCATTATGCCGTAGAAACAACGGACCGCCGTAAAGAAGGTACTATGCTTCATCTTATAAAAGAACATAATCCATATTTGGCCATTATCTTCTGCCGTACAAAGGCGAGGGTACAAAAACTGACTGAAGTTCTAAAACACGAGGGAATAGAATGTGAAGCATTACACGGAGATATCCCGCAATCCAAACGTAACAGAGCCATGAAATGGTTCCGGGAAGCTAAACTTCAATATCTGGTTGCAACAGATGTAGCTGCTCGCGGGCTTGATGTAGAAGGCGTGACACATGTGTATAATTATGACATTCCACAAGACTTAGAGACATACATCCATCGTACCGGCCGCACAGGACGAGCAAGTGGAACAGGAGAAGCATACACGCTTTACGCTCCTAGGGATGTGGATTTTCTACAAATGATTGAAAAGGGAATAGATATGCCTCTTGAGAAGCTCGTTTTTAAAGGAATTAGTATACCTGACCGTGACGATTACGAGGAAGAACGAAATATAAATATCGCAAAAGCGAGAAAAGAAAAAGCAAAGAAGAAAGATTTTACTAACAGGAATCTTAAGAGATAGAAAGGAAGATTTAGCAATGAATATTAAAGGTCATGAAGCGGAAAAACTCAAAGATCCAACAGGAATCATCGACGGAGATAGGTATGAATTTTTTCTAGATCTGGAAATTGATGAAGAAGATGAATTGTATTCCGATCAAGGTGTATATATAAAGTTGATCCTTGCCGTAGATGGTAATGGACATAGGATTGCTCAATATCAATTCTACGAAGAAAATACCAACAAGGCGTTAGATTTTGAAATGGAAGAAGATGAGGAGAAGGCTGTGCTTTCATATTGCGGGGAACATTTCAAGAAAGTGCTATAATTAAAACCATTTGCATTTTTTCTCGTTCTCCTGTACTATAGGGAAACAAGCTACGATGTACGTAACCATAACAAAGTTTTAACCTTTATACTTAGCTAGGGAGTTTTATATAAAAGCAGGAATGTCATGCCTCCATGGATAGAGGACGACAGGAATGTTTTTGCGAACACCCACTTTCAGGAGTGGTGGTTTAAAACTTTCTTATACTAAGTTACGGCAGTTGTGGCTTGTTCCTTTAAAAACACACTAAAAAACGAGCTTCCATCTTTGAGGTGGAGGCTCGTTTTTATTTGATGCCTACACCAATTGAGTAACACAGTGTGTTAAGATAAGTAAGTTCTATATCGTGTATAGAATGAGGAGTACAAGGAAAATACTTACAAGAGCACTAAGTAACTGAAGGGAGATAGAAAAATGGATAAGATAGAAGTAGGAGATATTTTTATTGTGACCGATGAGAACGATCAGGAACAAGAGCTTGAGGTTCTTGGAACAATGGAAGTGGAAGCTTCTGTATACGTAGCAGTCGGTTTTGTAGAAGAGATTGCAAAAGACACGACTGGCGATGTCGATATTTTCTTCTTGAAAGTGGAAGAAGACGGAGAATTATCCGAAATTGAAACGGACGAAGAGTTTAATAAAGTTTCCACAGCATTTGAAACAATGATAGACAAAGAACAATAATACTATGGAGGTTGTCCTGTAAAAAAGGACAGCCTCTTTTTTTGTTTGATGGGCATGTATGAGAATAAGCTCAATACACTATAACAAAGAATAATTTTCCCATGGAAAGTTATTCTTCCAAATCCAATTCCTCTTAGCAGAGTTGTATTGGCGGATTAAAGTATTTGAGTAAGAAAGAAGGGGGAGAAAGTATGGAAACTTTGTTTATTGTACTTAATATTATTTTATTACTTTTACTTTGCTTTGGGCTCTATACGATGCAAAAGAGAGGCGTTTCTTTTTCTAAGCGTGTTTTCTCTGCATTGGGGATAGGGATTCTTTTCGGTCTTGGACTACAGTTTGTTTATGGATCAGGTTCAGAAGTTTTGACAGGTTCTATAGACTGGTTCAATATTGTTGGTTCTGGTTATGTAAAATTTCTGCAGATGATTGTTATGCCATTAGTGTTCATCAGTATCATCGCAGCATTCACCAGACTTACTTTAAAGAGTAACATTGGAAAGATTAGCGGGTTAATCATTGGAATCTTAATCGGTACAACAGCTGTGGCAGCAGCCGTTGGGATCGGTACCACACTTGTCTTCGATTTAGAAGCAATACAAATTGAGCAAGGAGAAGCGGAAACAGCTAGAGGAGAGCAGATGGAACAGCGAGCAGGAGACCTTGCATCCAAAACATTCCCTCAACAGATGTTGGATTTTATTCCATCCAATGTGTTCCTGGATTTCACTGGTGCACGATCCACTTCTACGATTGCTGTAGTTATTTTTGCAGCATTTATTGGGATTGCTTATTTAGGGGTTAGACGGAAAAACCCCGAACAGGCAGAGTCCTTTGCAAAAATAGTGGATACCTTTTATACCATCATTATGAGAGTTGTGACATTAATTCTTCGTTTAACTCCATATGGGGTTTTAGCGTTGATGACCAAAGTTACCGCAACTAGTGATTATGGAGCCATTGCGAAGCTTGGACAGTTTGTAGCAGCATCCTATGTGGCACTGGCGATTGTGTTCGGTATCCATTTAGTTCTTTTAGCGATGGCCGGCTTAAATCCATTAACATATGTTCGTAAGGCGATTCCAGTTCTTTCGTTTGCCTTTACTTCGCGTACCAGTGCTGGAGCTTTACCATTAAATATCAAGACCCAGACGAAAGAATTTGGTGTGTCAGATGGAATTGCAAATTTCGCGGGTTCTTTTGGATTATCTATTGGTCAAAACGGTTGTGCAGGTGTCTATCCAGCTATGCTGGCAGTGATGATTGCACCGACTGTGGGAATAAATCCGTTAGATCCTTCATTCCTATTCATGTTGATAGTCATCGTAGCAATTAGTTCGTTCGGGGTAGCGGGAGTAGGAGGCGGTGCAACTTTTGCAGCCATTCTAGTGCTATCTGCAATGGACTTACCAATTGCGCTTGCAGGTTTGTTGATTTCTGTAGAACCACTTATTGATATGGGACGTACGGCAGTGAATGTTAGTGGTAGTATGACCGCAGGCGTATTGACGAGTAAGGTGACAAATGACCTTGATACTTCTGTATATAACAGTTCAGCATCGACGGATATGGAGTTGGATGTTTAATAGAGTTTGTTCGAGGGGAGAGAGCAGCTTCGATGCTGCTCTTTTTTTTGTTGTTATTTATTACGAAATTCGAAATGTCACAATAACCGTTATAAAAGTCACAATAACCTTCTTGAAAGTTACAATAACTAAAGAAATAGTTACAATCAGCCTCCGAAAAGTTACAATCCAAACCACAATGTAAGAAAAGTAAAAATAATTACTTTAAAACGTAAATTTATGTTGCTTTTGAGTATAGCATCAATTACTCTATAAAGTAATAGGAGGTGAAAATAATGGAAAATGTAAGATTGAATGTTGCTTTATTACGTAGAAAGGTACCAAACCTGACGAGTGCTGCTAAATCTGTGGGCTTAAGACCCGCCACCGTTTCAAATCTGTGCACAGGCAAAATCCCTGTAAGTAGAGCAGAGGTACGCACCATTATCGCACTAGCTGATTTAGCAGAGTGTAGCTTGGATGAGTTAATATTGAGAGGGGAGAAAATTGATATGATTGAAACAAAAATTAAAGCAATCGATTTATTTGCTCCATTGACTAAAGGAGGAACTAACGGTCTTGTAGCAAGGCCAGGCATGGGGCAACTTGTGATTCTAGCAGAGTTGTATTACCGTCTTAAACGAGAAGGGTACATTTCCATTATGCTATCACCTAAGGTGGAACATCCCGAAGTTGCGGACATTCTTGATCATGTCGATTTCACTGTAAACACAATAGAAGAAGCCTACCAAAAGATCATGGAACTTGGTCAGAATAAGGATATAATTTTCACTGCTGACAGAGGACATGTAGCGAACGGCAACATTCAAGACCTTCACAATAAGCTAGAAAAGGTCGGAATGAATACTGTTACAACATTTCTTCTTGATTTAAGTGGGGAGGTAGTGGATGAAGACCTTCCTTATGGACCTTTAGAAACGGTATGGCAATTTGATGCAGACCTTGCAGCAAGACACAAATATCCAGCTATTAATCCTTTACAATCCACCTCATCTGTTTTAGAAGGTGCTCACCTAGATCAACACCACTTATCCATACAACAACGCTCACAAAAACTTCTTAGACGATACCGTGAGTTACGCTCGCTTGTTCAAGTCAGAGGAATAGATCAACTCCCTGTATCAGAAATTCAAACATATAAGAGAGGGGAAAGATTAGAAGCATACCTAACCCAACCTTTCTATGTTGCTGAACCCTTTTCTGGAAGACAAGGAGAAGATGTAGACCTCCCGACGATGCTTGAAGATATTAGAAAATTACTAGACGGTTCCTATGATTCTGCAGAAGTGAATTCTTTATCATATATTGGTTCAATAAAATAACTTCTTTTTAGCATAATAAAAAGAGCCGCCAAGGGCTCTTTTTATGTTTAATCTCTGATACCAAAATCCTCCACTTCCAAAAGATGTTCCGGCTTTTTCCCAATTGGATCTTGATGAAAATAATCCCTGATGACACCTTTCTTTAAATAATTGGTGATCGAGGCTAAAATCATTCCCTGGTCCAAAGAAAGATAAGCATGGGCAACTTCACCTGATTTAAGATTGACTGTATCATAATAGCCATAATCTTCTCCATAAACACCCATGTCTTGCAGCTTTTTAAGATTGTTATAGACTTCTTCAGGAGCATGCTCTAGAGCAAGGAAGCTGGCATGAGGTGTTACAGTAGCTTTATCCTCATATCCTTCTGCTCCTAATACAGGTGCTCCAAACTCTCCATAATTATTTCGAATTGCTGCAGGCGAAAAGCCCCAAGCATCTAACTTATTAACCTCCGCATAGTGAATTTGACCTTTTACATGCTGCAGATTATTTAAGCCTAAAGCTTCCACACCGAGTTCGTTTTCCTTCAAGACAAGGCTTGGCATCAATGCTTCAAACATACTGCCTCCCCAGCTCGGTACATATTTGATTCCCTCATATTCGTATACGCCTTGAAACAAACTTACACCGTTATAATCTTTCATCACACCCGAAGGAGTTTGAGATTGCCAATCAAATTCAGGCGGAAAAGTTCGGTACAACTTCCACCAATGTTCCTCAGGTACATCTCCTTTACCAATTGCGAGGTAACTTGCCACTCGCGGTTCCGTATATAACATCCCGTAATGGTGAGGAGTGAGACTTTCTTGTTCCTTATCATATCCTCCATGTAGATGACCAACGGAAGGGTCATAAAGGGTGGAATAATCCATTTGCTCCACGAGAGGATCTGTTAAATCTTTCAGATCTTCAAAATACTGCCCGGTAACGATTAACCCTGCAGTCAACCAACCATTATCAACACTAGAGATAAACTGTCCCCAATCTGTTTTTGGTGTGCCATCCTTCGTGAAGTACCAATTGTAATAAAGTCCGTTCCAAGTGTTCATCTCAAGCAATGAATTCAATGTTTTTTCAAGCTCTTGTTCGGCATCTTTTTTAGAAATAAATCCAAGTTCCACACCAGAAACCATGCCGAGCATATACATGGCAATATTAGTCGGGGATGTATGTTCCGCTTTTGTTTCCTCCTGCTCGAAGTCAACGCGATCCATAGTAAGACCTGTTTCAGAATCTGTATATTTTTCGAAAAATCGAAACGTTTTTTCAGCAGTTTCCAATAGTTCTTTTTCCATATCATTTTTCGGATGAATAGCTGTTTTTACTGGAGTGCTTATAAAATAGAAAATTGCACCAACACCCACCATGGTTATGAAAAATAACCCAAGCAACTTTTTCAAATTGTAACAACCCCTTTAAATCAATTTAGTGAAACGTTTCGAATAAATAACTGAAAACGCCTACAATTGAATAAAATATACCCTTTAATATAACGTTAATCAATACATTTTCAGTAAAAATAGAGAAATGGCACACACTTCTTTACGTTATCGTAATAAAAGCTTGTCACAATCCCATCATTTTTGATATAGTAATATGTTGTAACTTCCTATATAAAGAAACAATTATGTCAACTATGTAAATAGATAAATTTAATAAAGGTAATGGTGATTATATTGAGTCAAGACTATAGAGTATTATTGTATTATAAATATGTAGATATTGAGAATCCTGAAGAGGTCACTCAAGAACATCTGGAATTCTGTAAAGAGTTAGGGTTGAAAGGTCGTGTACTAATTGCAAAAGAAGGGATTAACGGAACTGTTTCAGGTACAATCGAGCAAACGGATGCATATATCGAGCATATGAACGCACATCCATTTTTCTCAGATATCATCTATAAAGTTGATGAAGTATCTGAACATGCATTTCCTAAAATGAAGGTCCGTTATCGTCCAGAGTTGGTAACATTACGCCTGGAAAATGATATCGATCCCCGCAAAACAACAGGGAAGCATTTAAAACCAAAAGAATGGTTGGAAGCATTGCAAAGTGAAGATACAGTGGTAATTGATGCTCGTAATGATTATGAGTACGACCTCGGACATTTCCGTGGTGCAGTGAAACCGGACATCAATACTTTTAAAGAACTTCCTCAATGGATCAAAGAAAACAAGAAGAATTTTGAAGGCAAAAAGATTTTAACGTATTGTACTGGCGGAGTACGTTGTGAAAAGTTTTCCGGATGGTTACTTGAAGAAGGTTTTGAGGATGTTTCCCAGCTGGATGGAGGTATTGTCACTTACGGGAAGGACCCTGAAGTACAAGGAGAACTATGGGATGGACAATGCTATGTGTTTGATGAACGCATAAGTGTACCAATTAATCAAAAAGAACATGTAGTAGTCGGGAAAGATCATTTTTCCGGTGAGCCTTGTGAGCGCTATGTGAACTGTGCTAACCCTGAGTGTAACAAGAAAATCTTGAGCTCTGAGGAAAACGAACACAAGTACCTGCGCAGCTGCTCCCATGAATGCCGTATAGATCCAAGAAACCGCTATATCATCGAGCACGGATTAACAGAAGAAGAAGTAAGCAAAAGAATGGATGCAATTAAAGAAGAAGTTACAAACTAAAAGAAAATCAGTTAACCTGTTTCTCAAACGAGGAGCAGGTTATTTTTATGGACAAAAAGAAATACTTATCTGAAAAGACTACGTTTTTCTTTTAACAATAGAGGTAAATAGTAAGTAATGAATAGAAAGGAGATTACATACATGGAATACCGGATTGAAAAAGATACAATGGGAGAAATAAAAGTTCCAAAGAATAAGCTATGGGGAGCACAAACGCAAAGAAGCATCGAAAATTTTGCTATTGGTGTGGAGAAGATGCCAATTGAGATCATACACGCTTTTGCACTGTTAAAAAAAGCAGCGGCAAAAAGTAATCATAAACTGAGCAAACTTTCTACCGAAAAAGCAGAGGCAATTTCAACCGCTGCTGAGGAGATAATAACGGGAAAATGGGATGAGCATTTTCCGCTTGTTGTATGGCAAACAGGTAGCGGGACACAATCCAATATGAATGTAAACGAAGTGATTGCCAATCGGGCAAATCAACTTTTATCTGAGAGCGGAGGAGAGGACCGAATACATCCAAATGATGATGTGAACATGTCCCAAAGCTCCAATGACACGTTTCCGACTGCCTTACACATTGCTGGGGTGTTAGCAGTGGAGGAAAGACTTCTTCCGGCATTAACGAGACTAAAAGAGACCTTACTACAAAAGTCGGACAAATTTGAGGGTGTCATTAAAATCGGAAGAACACACTTACAAGATGCTACTCCACTTACACTAGGCCAAGAAATCAGTGGTTGGCATCATATGCTGGAAAAAGGGGAGAAAATGATTATAGAAAGCCTACCCTATATGAAAGAACTGGCTATAGGGGGAACGGCAGTAGGTACAGGGATAAATGCACATCCTGAGTTTGGGAAGATGGTAGCGGAAGAAATCACCCAGCTGACCGGAAAAAACTTCACTTCTGCTGCCAACAAATTTCATGCATTAACCAGTCATGATCAGGTTGTGTTTGTACATGGAGCAATAAAAGCACTTGCTGCAGATTTAATGAAAATTGCCAATGACGTAAGATGGCTCGCCAGTGGTCCAAGAAGTGGGATAGGTGAAATAACTATACCGGAAAATGAACCGGGAAGTTCTATTATGCCTGGCAAAGTCAACCCCACCCAAAGTGAGGCACTGACGATGGTAGCCACGCAAGTTATGGGCAATGATGTAACCATTGGTATTGCTGCGAGTCAAGGTAACTTTGAACTTAATGTGTTCAAACCCGTCATTATCTATAATTTCCTACAATCCGTTACACTTTTGACAGAAAGCATGAACAGCTTCAACGACAAATGTGTAAGCGGGATGGAACCTAACCTTGAAAAAATAGCCTTAAACCTTCAAAACTCTTTGATGTTAGTAACATCCCTAAATCCTCACATAGGTTATGAAAAAGCGGCCTCCATTGCTAAGCTTGCACATAAAGAAGGGAGCACATTAAAAGCAGCCGCATTAAAATTGGAATTGCTAACCGAAGAAGAATTTGATGCCTTTGTTGATCCGAGTAAAATGGTAAATCCACATTAAACAAGATGGCCAGGTGGGAATTCTACTTAATTTCCAACCTGGCCATATTATTCTATTTCTCCATCATCTCTGTTTCGCTGACTTTATCTATTTTGTCCACAAACATTTGAAACACTTTTCTTTTTTCATCTAGCTCTTTTATGTATTGCTTAAGTTCATTGAATTTCTCTTCATATGGTTTGTGATATGATTCTTTGATGTTGTCGATAATTTCATCATTTATCGTGGATTGAATCACTTGTTTCGTAATACTGAACTTAATGGAATATAACTGAAGATCAGACTTCACTTTTTCATATTCATCATCAATCTCTTTTTTCTGTTTTAACATTTCTTCTTTCCATTCTAGTAAAGAATCCTTTACATATGTCTGCATAGTTACCTCCTTTGAACATACTGATACTAAGGTTATGTATTGTATATATAATATTAAAGAAAATGTTCAGATTTGTGGGGGTATTTTTCTTTACAGTCTGTTTACATATTACATACTTCCAAAAATTTTAAAGTCCCCCGTATCTTCAGGGGCTAATAAATCGTTTAGTTAATAGAGTGGAGTAAAGGAGTGTTGCTCAGTGACAAATGCAAATAAAAAATTGGTAGGGCAAAACGCCTTGTCCCAGGAAGAGTGCCTACAGGACCATTATCGTCTATTACTCCGATATTGCCTGTTTCTTACGAAAAACGAATGGGATGGCTGTGACCTTGCACAAGAAACCATGGCAAAGACTATTAAGCATTACGCTCATGGTTCTGTTATTAGCCAAAGTCTTCTTAAGAAAATTGCTTACAACAAGTGGATTGATGTTGTTCGGAGTCGACAAAAAGAAATAGTGCAGGATGTTCTTAATGAAGAGGTGCATCATCATGATTTGGAGAAAGCCCTCATTATCACAGATACATTACTTACACATACTACACCCAAACAGGCAGTGATATTCTTTCTTACAGAAGCATTTAATTATCAATCTGCTGAAATTGCCGACATGCTTGGCACAACAGAAGGAGCGGTAAAAGCAGCTTTGCACCGCTCAAGAAAAAGATTGAACAAAAAAGAGGCACCTAATATTGAGCTCATGGACAGTTTTTGGAGCGAGGAGGAAAAGCAACTATTGCCACCGTTATTCCTAGAAAGCCTTCAGGAAGAAGATCCAGGAGTTCTCATTGATGCCCTGCCGACTATTTTCCAGCTTAACGTCACGACGTACGCACTTCCTACTCACACTCCTAACAATGCATTTAAGTGCGCTGCATAAAGAAGGAGGAAATGAACATGAATACCATACCTTATGTCATTGAACAATCCAGCAGAGGAGAACGCTCTTACGATATATATTCTCGCTTGCTGAAAGACCGTATTATCATGATTGGGGATGAAATAAATGATCAGATCGCAAATAGTGTCGTTGCCCAATTACTTTTTCTAGCCGCCGATGACCCAGAAAAGGACATTTCCATCTATATCAACAGTCCAGGCGGCTCTACTACTGCTGGATTTGCCATTCTTGATACCATGCACTATATCAAACCAGATGTTCGAACAATCTGTATTGGGATGGCCGCATCTTTTGGCGCAATGCTGTTGATGGCAGGAACAAAGGGGAAGAGGCTTGCGTTGCCAAACAGTGAAATTATGATTCATCAGCCACTCGGTGGTGTTAGAGGTCAGGCGACGGAAATTGAAATATCAGCTCGTAGAATCCTGAAATTAAAAGATGACCTTCATAAAATGATTGCTGATTATACTGGACAGCCAATTGAAAAAATAGAGCTTGATACCGACAGAGATCATTTTATGACTGCAAGTGAAGCAAAGGTATACGGAATTATCGATGAGGTAATTAATAAGGGATAATAAAAAAGCAGGCACCTCACAAGAGGAAGCCTGTTTTTATTCCTTTTTACCGATAATACCGTAAAAAAAGATATTGGTAATGTCTTCTGTTAACGGAAGCACTTTTTGATAGACTTCTTCTCGTTGCATATAATCCTTAAGCATCTGCACATAGAAAAGAATGGCTTCTTGGGAAAGATTTGGATCAACATAACCTTGTTCCTTTCCTTCCTCAAACAATTTCGCAAAATAAGGAAGTGCTTTTTCCACATAGATTTTCTCGATGATATTACCTTCTGTTGCATATTCTTTCATCATATAGTGATAGAATTCTTCGTGTATTTGTTTTGAAATTTCTTTTTTATTGAAAATAATTTGTTTGATTTTCTCTGGGAACGGGATATCACTGTGAATGAGCTTTTCAAAATCGTCAGAAGTTTTATTTATGTAATAACCAAACACATCACTTGTTAATTTATGTTTGCTTTCAAAGTAATTATAGATAGTTACTTGCGAAACATTGGCCTTTTGGGCTATTTCAGAAATAGATACTTTCTGGACTCCATATTCCATAAAAAGAGTCAAAGCAGCTTCTAAAATATCTTGTTTCTTTTGTTCTCTCCGTCGTTGAAAACCGTCCATCATTTTTCACCTCTTTTATATTTTAATCAAAATTATGTAATAAAACAAATAAAATAGTTCATAAACTCTTGTCAAAGGACTATTTTATATATATTATGAACTATGTAAGTAAAAATATTTCATATTTTTCTTTTCTGTATGATCTATCATGTAGATTGAGGGAGGGTCTTTCATGACCATTTTAGAGACAAAAAATTTATGTAAAACATTCGGTAAATTCACTGCGTTGGACGGGGTAAATCTAAATGTAAACAGTGGAGAGGTCTACGGATTCATCGGACCAAACGGAGCGGGGAAATCCACCACTATACGTATATTATTGGGCATTCTAAAAGCTTCACAAGGCGAGGCAAAGATATTTGGCTTAGATGCCTGGAAGGATGCTGTAGAGATTCATAAACGCATTGCCTATGTACCTGGTGATGTGACATTATGGCCAAATCTAACTGGTGGAGAAGTCATTGATCTATTCATGAAACTTCGTGGAGGAAGCAACACTGGAAAGAGAGAAGAGTTGATTGAAAGATTTAAACTGGATCCTTCAAAAAAATGCAGAACTTATTCTAAAGGAAATCGGCAAAAAGTAGCATTAGTTGCGGCATTTGCTTCAAATGCAGATTTATATATACTAGATGAACCTACTTCAGGACTTGATCCATTAATGGAGATGATTTTCCAGGAATGCGTATTGGAGGCTAAACTTGCCGGAAAGAGTGTGCTTCTTTCAAGCCATATTCTCTCTGAGGTTGAAAAGCTCTGTGATCGTGTAGGGATCATTCGACAAGGAAAAATAATAGAAACAGGCACGTTACATGAGTTAAGACATTTAACCAGAACAAATCTCCTTATTGAAACAAAAGAGCAGGTATTGGATATTCGTTCATTGAAAGGTATACATGAAGTAGAACAACAAGACTCTGCATTATCATTTCAAGTTGACGCAGAGGAACTTGCTAACGTCATGAAGCATGTGAGCGGGTTCGGTCTTGTAAAGTTAGAGAGTTCTCCTCCTACTTTAGAGGATTTATTTATGCGACATTATGATAGTGGCAATACTTCCAATACAGGAGCGGGAGGAGAATCCTAATGTGGAAGCAACGTTTTAGTAATACAGGAAACCTTATTTTCTTCATTTTGAAACGTGATAAAATTCGTATTCCAATTTGGCTTATATCCATTACACTAATGACTTTATTAACTGCCACTTCTTTTTCTGGTTTGTATGCCAATGACCAGGAAAGGCAAGCAATCGCTGAAACGATGAAGAATCCTGCCATGACCGCAATGGTCGGTAAGGGCTATGGACTGGAAAACTATACAGAAGGCCCAATGATGGCGCATCAAATGCTTCTTTTTACAGCCATAGTGGTAGCAATCATGAGTATCCTACTCGTTACTCGTCATACAAGAAATGATGAGGAAGAGGGACGCGTGGAGTTAATACGTTCCTTGCCTGTAGGTCGTTTAGCTAATGTTACTGCAACTCTACTTGTAATGACAGCAACCAATGTGTTATTGGCTTTCTTAATTGCTTTTAGCTTATTCTTTCTGGGAATTGAAAGCATTGATTTGAACGGTTCTATTTTATATGGTGCAGCATTAGGTGCTACAGGGTTATTTTTCACGGGAATTACGCTTCTTTTTGCACAGTTATCCTCCAATCCGCGGGGGACAATTGGATTATCATTTACTGTACTTACTTTATCGTACTTAATTCGTGCGGTAGGAGATGTAAGTAATGAAACCTTGTCATGGGTTTCCCCACTGGGATGGATATTGGGGACAGAAGTTTATGTGAACAACTATTGGTGGCCGGTTTTTCTTACAATAGGGACCTCAATAATTATTGCCATAACTGCGCTCTATTTACATGCGTTGCGTGATCTGGGCTCCGGCTTCATCCCAACAAAGCCGGGTAAAAGAAATGCTTCACGTTTCT
The DNA here is from genome assembly GCF_008180725.1 of Sutcliffiella horikoshii. Taxonomy (GTDB): domain Bacteria; phylum Bacillota; class Bacilli; order Bacillales; family Bacillaceae_I; genus Sutcliffiella_A; species Sutcliffiella_A horikoshii_B. The sequence goes on from NZ_VTEV01000001.1 coordinate 90,216, forward strand.
TAAATAGTCCTTTCGGATTGGCGTTCAGGCTCCAACGTACTGCAATCATCGCTTGGGCGATAGGAATGTTCATCTTAGGTGTATCGTATGGGTCCGTGCTAGGGGACCTGGAAACATTCATTTCTAGTAATGAAATGATGGCAGAAATGTTACCTCCTGTGGAAGGATACACGTTAACTGAACAGTTTATGACCATGCTTATGGCTATTATTTCGATGCTTTGTACAATTCCTCCTATCATGTTTTTGTTAAAGCTAAAAGGGGAGGAGAAGAGGGGGCACCTGGAGCCAATTCTTTCTAAAAGCGTGTCAAGATCAAAGCTCCTCGGGAGTTACATGTTGTTGTCTCTCATCTTTGGCTTTATTATGCTAACCTTGGCTATAGTAGGATTGTGGGTGGCAGCAGATTCAGTCATGGACGATCCCATTTCGTTGCAGTCATTTTTAAAAGCTGGGTTAGTCTATTTACCTGCATTGTGGATCGTGACGGGAATAGGGGTAGCTACAATTGGATTAAAGCCTAAATTGACAGGTCTCACATGGCTTGTACTGGGCTATTCGTTTTTTGTTGTTTATCTTGGAGGCATGCTCAAGTTGCCTGAATGGATGGCAACTTTATCGCCATACGGACATATTCCACAAATCCCAGTCGAAGAGGTCAGCTATCTAACCCTTGCCATTCTTATTTTTATTGCAATTTTATTAACATTGGTAGGCTTTATAGGATATCGTAATCGCGATATTACTGAATAATTTAGTTGTGCCCCCTTGTTTTAATAACGAGGGGGTTTACTTGTATAAAACACCTTTTCATCGAGCAATCTACAAGGGAAAAGGAGTGAAAAAAATGAAGCATGTTATGCCGTTATTAATAAAATTCATCGCCAGCTTTTTAATCCTATCCTTTTTCTTGAATCAGTTTGCTGAGATCTCTTTCCTAGATATCCTTTTGACAACCGTTCTTCTTGTTACTTTTTCGTACTTTGTAGTGGATGATATGGTCTTGCCACGAACAAATTACACATTCGCTGCAGTTTTTGACTTTGTATTTAATTTTGCCGTTATTGCTTTTATGGTATATATTCTGACCAATCTAAGTGGAGGATTCTTGTTACCATCCGCTATAGCAGCTTTAACGATCACTGTATTTGAAGTGTTCTTTCATCTATACCTTGTCAAAAGTGTTTTCCCGGATCACCCTAGGAAGCAATCGAAGAGGGACGCTAAACCGATGGAACTACAAACAGAGTTCTCAGAAGAGCTAAGTGTACATGAAAAGAAGAAGAGAGAAAACTAAACCCAATAATTTTGTTGGGTTTTTGTTTTTGTTTGCTATACTTTTATATATTCAGATTTAATTGGGGAAGGAGTCAATGAGTAATTATGAGTCTTGATAAAGTGAAAGATTGGGTAGAGGCATTAGGGCTTGAAGCACATCCAGAAGGTGGCTTTTACAAACAAACATACGTATCAGGGGAAAACATCACTGATAATGAACTATCTGTTTCTTTTGATGGTAAACGAAAGCTCTATTCAAGCATCTATTTTTTACTTACCGATGAAAACATTTCACACTTTCATCGGTTAAAATCAGATGAATTATGGTATTTTCATGGGGGCAGTTCATTAACCGTCCACGTCATTACAGAAGCAGGGAAGTATGAGCAACACAAGTTAGGTTTGAATTTAGAGGAAGGGGAAAGACCGCAAGTATTAGTTCCGAAAAATTCTATTTTCGGTTCAAGTGTCGACACTCCAGATAGTTATGCATTAGTTGGTTGCATGGTGTCACCTGGCTTTGAATTCAAGGATTTTGAGATGTTTTCACAAGCAGAATTAATGAAAAAGTATCCGGAACACGAGAAAATTATTCGGAAGATGGCTTATGAAGTGTTGCCAGATGAATGAAGTAACCCCCTTTCAAAGTAGAGGAAGGGGGTTACTTATTTTTCATTTGTATCTATTAAAACTAACTCTTTATCTGGGCAAGTTTTCTCAATATGGTGTTCCCCCCATGCACAAAGCATGTCCAAAGCAGGCTTCAGGGACCAGCCGTAATCGGTTAATTCATACTCCACTTTAGGAGGGACTTGATTATAAATAATGCGATTCACAACACCATCAGACTCTAGTTCTCTTAATTGTTGTGTGAGCATCTTTTGCGTAATAGTAGGCATTAACCTTTTGAGTTCACTTGTTCGTCTTTTACTTTTTATAAGGTGACAAAGGATGACTACTTTCCATTTACCACCGATAACTTCCAACGCAGCTTCCACTGGAATGTTGTATTTCTTCATAAAGTATCCCTTCTTTATAAGGTATTTATTTCACACATTATACCACCATGGTCTTAAAGGTAAATAGGGTACTTCCAGGTGCCTACCTCACTTTAAAGTGCGTACTTACATTTAATAAATACTGCCTTCATAATAAGGACTCGTAAGGCTACCATATGGCGCCCAAGGTAGTCCGCATATTATGAAGGAGGAATTTATTATGAGTTCACAAGCAGTTCCTATAAATCATTCTAATACAAAAAGAAAAAATAGTACGTTAGCATTGTTAGCTTTAGCAATTAGTGCGTTTGGAATTGGTACTACTGAATTTGTACCAGTAGGCTTATTATCAACGATATCAAATGATTTGAACATCTCGATTACAATGGCAGGATTGTTAATCTCGGGCTATGCGATGGGTGTTGCCATTGGTGCACCAGTTTTAACCGCACTTACAAATAAGATGAATCGAAAGACGTTACTTATCTCTCTAATGATTGTATTTATTATTGGTAATTCAGTAGCAGCTTTATCCAGCAATTATGAATTACTATTGGTAGCAAGGTTTATCACCGCTTTTTCACACGGAATCTTCTTTTCAATAGGGGCAACAATTGCTGCAGATCTTGTTCCTGCCGACAAAAGAGCAAGCGCCATTGCATTGATGTTTACAGGATTAACTGTAGCGACAGTAACAGGTGTACCACTAGGAACCTTTATTGGGCAAATGTTTGGCTGGAGAGCAACGTTTTGGGGTGTTGCTTTATTGGGAGTGATTGGAGCAGCAGCAAGTTGGTTTCTCATCCCACGAGATTTAAAAGAAGCACCACCATCAACGTTACGTGAGCAACTTGATGTGTTGAAAAACAGTAAACTTCTGATCGCTTTTGCGATAACCGCCTTAGGGTATGGAGGGACTTTTGTTACCTTTACTTACTTGACACCACTGTTGGTAGATGTCACAGGATTCAGTGCAAATTGGGTTAGTGGTATCTTACTTGTTTATGGAATTGCTGTTGCAGTTGGAAATGTAATTGGTGGTAAGGCTTCCGATAAAAATCCTTTGAAGGCACTTATGTGGATGTTTATGATGCAAGCTGTTATTTTAATTGTTTTGACATTTGCAGCGCCATTTAAAGTTGTAGGGTTGATTGTAATCTTTTTAATGGGGATGTTTGCTTTTATGAATGTACCCGGACTCCAAGTGTTGGTTGTGAATCTGGCGGAAAAATATGTACCTTCTGCAGTGAACGTCGCTTCTGCGCTCAATATCGCAGCATTTAACGTAGGGATAGCGATTGGATCGTTGTTCGGCGGGATTATTGTGGATTCCATAGGTCTGATCCATACTCCATGGATTGGGGGAGTCATGGTGATGGGGGCTGTTGGGTTGACGGTTAAGTTGATGAAAATGGAAGGGAAAACTGCTCAGTGATGGGCGGTTTTTTCTTTTTTATACGGGTGAAGTGCTATTATTTGCACACAAGAACATATGTTCGTATAATAGAAATATAGGCAATTAGATCTATATCTAGAGGAGAGGAAGGCGAAAATATGAAGCAGATGCCAAATAGAAAAATCACCTTAGACCTCCGAGAAATTATTAAAATGTATGAAGATGGCATGAGTACCACTGAGATTGCAATCGAAGGGAATGTAACTAGCCGAAGAATTACACAAATTCTTAAGAAGAATAATGTGGAACTGCGGCCAAGGGGACATTGGAAGAGGAAGTATCATATAAATGAGGATTATTTTAAGCACTGGTCACCAAACATGGCGTATATATTAGGGTTTTTCTTGGCGGATGGAACTATTACTGATATAACACAAACTCTAAGTATTTCACAAAAAGAAATCGGGATTCTTGAACAAATACGGGATGAAATGAAGTCTAATCATCCAATAGGTAAAAATAAATATGGGGTATACTTCCTTAACATAAACAGCAAAATCATTAAAGATGACTTGATGAATATTCACGGCTTAACACCAAACAAGTCTAAAACTGTTGAGTTTCCTTATGTACCAGAAGAATATATACATCATTTTGTAAGAGGTTATTTTGATGGAGATGGAAGTATTAATTACGAAAAATACGTTGTAACATTTGTTGGCGGATCCAAACTATTTTTTAGTGAATTAATAAAGGTGTTTGAAAAACAACATTTAACGCCATCTTTGAAGGACAGAAAATCACATTATCATCTATTCATTTCAGGAAGGAAATCAATTCAGACTTTCGCTAACTGGATTTACAAGGACAAAACTTTGTATCTACAAAGGAAGTTTAATGAATTCAATAAAGAAAAATTGTCCTACAATCAGCTGAAAGATAGAGCTATAAAAGTTACTAAAGAAGCTGTGTTAGAACGCAGAAGGATTTTTTTAAACATATTAAAAGTAAATGGTTGTGTAAAGCTCACTAGTGAAAAAATTGGAATTAGTCCGTATACCTACAAAACCTGGCTGAAAAAAGATAGGATATTTGAACAGGAGTTTTATAATATACTTAATGAAAGAGAGTGAATGTGCTCTCTTTTTAAATTAAATTTAGAGTTTACATAACACTTATTATGGGAAGTAATTAAAAAATCGGTATTTTGTATCAAAAACAAAGTAAACTTATGATAGTGAGACGAATTCGGTTAAAATCATTAAATGCCGCAGTTTACCTATTATTTAATTTAACTTGCAGTTTTTCAATAAATATTTTTTTATAATGTTAAATCAAGAATCTCATATCAAAATAAGTGGGTCTGGCTAATTAAGATTTAAATATTTTATTTTTGAACCATTTCCTCTATGTAATAATATTAATCTTCAGCGAAGTCATCTCTTTTATTATATAAGTTTACATAATATTATTACCGCAATCATTCTTATGAATTTGTCCCTCCATTTATCTATCCTATTTAGTTAATAGTTTAGATTTATAAGTATTTACTTTCGAAACGTATTAACTTAAAAATAATGCAATAAGATGTTAGGAACCCCTTATTTTGGAGGTGTTTCTTTGGAAAAGCATATGCACGAATTCTTTCTTCACCGTGCCATTGATTTGGCTCTTCAAAATGTTAATGAAAATGGCGGTCCATTTGGTGCTGTAATTACAAGAAACAATCAAATTATTGCCGAAGGTGTCAACAGAGTGACCAGTAATCACGATCCAACAGCACATGCTGAAGTTATGGCTATACGCAAGGCTTGTCATAGTTTACAAACCTTTGAGCTTAGAGATTGTATACTTTATAGCAGCTGTGAGCCTTGTCCGATGTGTCTTGGTGCTATCTATTGGTCTCGTATTCCAACCGTATATTTTGCTGCAGATCGAAAAGATGCTGCCTCCATTCATTTTGATGACGAGTTTATTTATCGTGAAGTTCAACTTGACCCTGCAAAGCGAACCCTCCCCTTTATTCATCTACCATTAGTCAACTCTTTGCAACCTTTCATGAACTGGAGTAAAAAAGTTGATCGAACTCATTATTAAAAAACAACGCCACATCTCTATGGCGTTGTTTTCTTTATTAATTCTTAATTGTTTGCTGTTGTAATAATTTTATGACTTCCTTAGTTGTAGTAACTTCTGCAAATTCTTGGTGTAATGCCGATAAAGCGTGACGATGAACTTCTTCTGCTGATAGCTTCAAACCGTCATAGGAAACAGTCTCATATGCTGCAGTTGCGTCACTACAAACATATGTTCTATACCCGAGATTACCAGCCATTCTTACTGTAGTAGATACACAATGATTGGAAGTCAAACCAATTACTATCATTGTTTGATAGCCATTTTTCTTTAGATAGCTGTCTAATTGTGTTCCGATAAAACAACTGTTTACATTTTTACGGATAAAATATTCGTCTTCCAGCGGTTCGAATCCCGATTTCAAAGCAAACCCAGGGTTGCTGGGATGAAGTTTAGAATTCGGGTCTTGAGATACGTGTTGAACGTGAATGATAGGAAACTCTTTTTGTCTCCAAGCTTTCATAAGTTCTAGCATTCTATCTTCAGCATCTGGATTATTGCGCTGACCCCATGCTGGATCGTCAAACCCTTTTTGAACATCTACAACTAGTAATACTGGCTTCATAATGCATCCCCTTTCTTTCCCCATTATTCTATTAGCTGTTTGTAATTGATATGCTTGGAGATATGTATTGAGTATTGTTTCTTCAAGCATTGTTTTACCTTATTATATCAAATATTGCCTATCTTCTGTTTCATAAACAATATTTAACTGGAGAGGTTGGACATATCAAAACTGGTTCTACCATTTATTCGTGACCTTCTACGATAAAACTGACACCTTCTACATTTCCCGGATTTACTTCGACATTTCCCACTCAACCTTCTACCTCTAAGTAAAGATGTTCTACAATTTCACTATTTTTTCACACTTTAAGTTTACATAACATAAATCTAGTAAACCGAAATCAATAAAGTTCTTCCCACCCAACAGTTCACCAATATATAACCAAACAAACACAAAAAAACCGCCCCTCCTCGCTAAAATCCAGCGAAAAAAAGCGGTCCGAAAAAATTTATGACTATTTTTCCTTACCTTCAACTTCTTCTTCCGTCTCTACCCACATCTCCACTACATCTCCTGCTTCCTGTTGATCCAGGACGAATGATCCGTTTGAATAGCGGTCATTGTTACGGTACGAGGCGGCAGCTAGTTTTTCCACAACGCCTTTTTCCGTTTGTACATAAATGAAACTTGAAGGTTCCACAAGATCAACTGCTGCTATCTGATGTGGATTATTTTTTACTTCACGAAGCATAACTAGTCCTCGTTTAGCACGTGTCGCTTTATCAAACTCGGTAATTTTTAACTTCTTCACCGCACCGCGATGGGTGGCGATAAATAACATGGCCTTGGATTCTTTCTCGAATACTAAGCCGCTCACAACATAATCATTATCTTTCAAGTTTATGCCTTTCACACCCGCTGCACGGGCGCCGACGACATTAATTTCCTCTTCGGTAAACCAAAGGCCATATCCGCTTCTTGTCGCCAAGAAGATATCTTTAGCGCCATCTGTGAGATGTACATCGATTACCACGTCATCACCTTTAAGGTTTACAGCCATAAGTGGCTTAGAGTAGCGTTGTGCTTTATAGGAGATCAATTCTGTTTTCTTGACCATTCCGTTACGTGTTACGAACAACAAGAATTGAGGATCCTCGAAATTGCTCACAGGTATTGCTTTTATGATGGACTCATCTCGGTCTATTGGAACAATGTTTGCTACATGTTGGCCCATGTCTTTCCAGCGAATGTCAGGCAGTTCATGGACTGGCAAGAACAAATAATTACCTTTGTTAGTGAACAATAGCAACGTTTGGGTTGTATTAATGTCCAACCTAGAGATTATTCTGTCCGTTTCTTTCATGCCGAAATCTTGTCCATTGGATGCGGAGAAAGAACGTAAGCTTGTACGCTTTACGTATCCGTCCTTTGTAACAGTAACAATGACGTCTTCTGAAGGAATCATTACTTCCAGGTTGATCTTAATCTCTTCGATTTGATCCTGGATTTTAGAACGGCGCTCATTTGTATAGAGTTTTTTCACGCGTTTTAAATCTGATTTAATAACAGAAAGTAACTTTTTCTCGCTTGCTAGAATAGCTTCTAACTCTGCAACCTTTTTAGCAAGTTCATCTGCTTCGGCTTGCAAAGCGGTAATATCAGTGTTTGTCAGACGGTATAACTGCAAGGAAACAATGGCTTCCGCTTGTGGCTCTGTAAAAGTGAACTTGGCAATCAAATTATCTTTTGCATCGCGTTTGTCTTTGGAAGCACGGATTGTAGCAATTACTTCGTCTAAAATAGAGAGTGCTTTCATCAAGCCTTCTACTACATGCTGGCGTTCTTTTGCTCTGTTCAACTCAAAACGTGAACGATTAGAAATAACTTCTTTCTGGTGATCTATGTACGCATCTAAAAAGTGAGGTAATCCCATTAATGTTGGACGCTTTTTATAGATGGCAACCATGTTGAAGTTGAAAGTGATTTGCAGGTCGGTATTTTTATAAAGGTAATTTAAAATCCCGTTTGCATCTGCTTCTTTTTTCAGCTCAATGACAACACGTAGGCCTGTACGGTCGGTTTCATCACGCACCTCTGAGATCCCGTCTACTTTTTTGTCATAGCGTAGTTCATCTATCTTTTTTACGAGATTTGCTTTGTTCACTTCATATGGAACCTCTGTGATAACAATCTGCTGCTTTCCACCTCGGATATCTTCCACTTCAGCCAATCCACGAACGATGATTTTGCCTTTTCCAGTTTCGTAGGCTTTCTTGATGCCTTCTACTCCTTGAATGATCCCTCCAGTAGGGAAATCTGGTCCTTTGATCACTGTCATAAGTTCATCCACTGTCACAGAAGGGTTATCGATGCGCATTATAGTTGCATCAATGACTTCTCCAAGGTGATGTGGAGGAATGTCCGTTGCATATCCGGCAGATATTCCTGTAGAACCATTTACTAAAAGGTTTGGATACATGGCTGGAAGAACAACCGGTTCCTGCGATGTATCATCAAAGTTAGGAATAAATTCTACCGTTTTTTTATCAAGATCGCGTAAAAGCTCAGAAGCGATTGGTGATAATCTTGCTTCCGTGTAACGCATTGCAGCTGGTGGGTCACCATCAATGCTACCGTTGTTACCATGCATCTCAATAAGCATATTACGTACTTTCCAGTCCTGACTCATACGGACCATTGCATCATACACAGAGGAATCTCCATGTGGATGATAGTTACCAATTACATTACCAACTGTTTTCGCAGACTTACGGAATGGTTTATCATGCACATTTCCTTCTGCATACATAGCATATAAAATTCGTCGTTGCACGGGTTTAAGTCCATCACGTGCATCTGGTAATGCACGCTCCTGGATAATGTATTTACTATAACGTCCAAATCGGTCGCCTAAAACTTCCTCTAGGGGTAAGTCGTGAAATTTCTCTATCTGTGTCATCTGTTATACCTCCTCTGCTGCGACCAACAAGTTATCATTTTCAAGTATATTAGGGTCCTCTTCCAATCCAAAGGCAACATGGCTTTCAATCCACTTACGTCTTGGTTCCACTTTGTCCCCCATTAGTGTAGTAACACGGCGTTCTGCACGGGCTGCATCGTCAATTCGTACTCGAATTAAGGTACGAGTATCCGGGTTCATGGTCGTTTCCCACAATTGATCTGCGTTCATTTCCCCAAGACCCTTATAACGTTGGATGGTATAGCCTCGACCAATCTTTTGGATAGCTCCTTTCAACTCTTCATCAGACCAGGCGTATTCCAAAACTTCTTTCTTCCCGGTCCCTTTGCTTACTTTATAAAGAGGTGGAAGTGCGATAAACACTTTTCCAGCCTCGATAAGCGGCTTCATGTAGCGATAGAAGAAGGTCAACAGCAACACTTGAATATGCGCACCATCTGTATCGGCATCGGTCATGATCACCACTTTGTCGTAGTTGATGTCTTCTACTGAAAAGTCTGGTCCAACGCCACCACCTATTGCATGGATAATGGTATTAATCTCTTCGTTTTTAAAAATGTCTGCAAGCTTGGCTTTTTCGGTATTGATAACTTTCCCTCGAAGTGGCAAGACTGCTTGGAAACGGCGATCACGGCCCTGTTTAGCTGAACCTCCTGCAGAGTCACCCTCTACCAGGTAGATTTCATTTTTCTGCGGATTGCGTGATTGGGCTGGAGTTAATTTTCCACTAAGCATCGCATCAGATCGTTTTCTCTTTTTCCCGCTCCGGGCATCTTCTCTGGCTTTTCTAGCCGCTTCTCTGGCTTGGAAAGCTTTAATGGATTTTTTCACAAGCATCGAACTTGTTTCTGGATTTTCCTCCAGGAAGTAGGCAAGATGTTCTGAAACTACACTATCTACCGCAGAACGTGCCTCACTTGTGCCAAGTTTCCCTTTTGTTTGCCCTTCAAACTGCAAGAGTTCCTCAGGGATGCGAACGGAAATAATGGCAGAAAGTCCTTCTCTTATATCTGACCCATCTAAATTTTTGTCTTTTTCTTTTAGAAGATTCACTTTTCTGGCGTATTCGTTAAAAATACGGGTCATTGCTGTTTTAGCGCCAGCTTCATGTGTCCCGCCATCTTTCGTTCTCACGTTATTAACAAAAGACAAGATGGTTTCTGAATATCCATCATTAAATTGAAAAGCGAAATCTATCTCAATCCCGTTTTGGGCACCTTCGAAGGAAACGACATTGTGAAGCGAATCCTTTTCCTCATTAAGGTAAGTGACGAATGCTTCAATCCCGCTTTCATAATGAAAAACCTCTTTGACAGAATTTCTATCATCATTCAGCTCTATTTTTAATCCTTTTAACAAAAAGGCAGATTCTCGTAGACGCTCACATAATGTCTCAAAGTTATAAGTGGTGGTGCTAAAGATGGTTGTATCCGGCTTGAAATGGATCGTCGTACCTGTTTGATTGGTTGTCCCAATCTTTTCAAGTGTTGTAACTGGCTTACCTCCATTTTCAAAGCGTTGCTCGTATACAATACCATCCCGCTTAATCGTTACGGTCAACCATTCGGATAAAGCATTCACGACTGATGCACCTACACCATGTAGTCCGCCACTCGTTTTGTATCCGCCTTGACCAAACTTTCCACCTGCATGTAATACCGTTAAAATTACTTCGGGGGTAGGTTTTCCCATTTTATGCATTCCGGTAGGCATTCCACGGCCCTTATCCTTCACGCTTATGCTGTTATCTTTATGTATCGTCACAATGATATGATCCCCGTATCCACCCAACGCTTCGTCGACGGAATTATCAAGGATTTCGTATACAAGGTGATGAAGACCTCTGCTGTCCGTGCTTCCAATGTACATACCAGGACGTTTACGTACAGCTTCAAGACCTTCCAATACCTGTATCGCATCATCGTTATATTCAATCGTATTTTTTGCCACCAAAAACATACCCCTTTCACTACTACTACCAATAAATCACGTTATGTATGAATTCCTTTTATCTATACGGATTTGTCGTTTGTTCACAACAAATATTCGTTTATATATTATCATACATTTGAAACTTGTCTATGTTCTATTGTATAGGGTTCTTAGACTTTAGCCAATATCATCTGGCGTAAATTGTCATAATATGAATAAAAATCCTTGTTTTTTCTAAAAAAAACAAGGACGGATTTGACCTATTTGGTTAAAGCGTGTTCCACTTTAATGCAACGATCCATAATGACAGTATAGCCCTTTTCTTTCAATAGTTCATAGGTTTTTTCATCAGAAAGCCCGAGTTGTGCCCAATAAACGTCTGCATCTACTTGTAAGAACTCCTCAGCAACTCCATATAAATGCTCAGAACGACGGAAAACATTGACAATATCAATATGCCCTTCAACTTCTTTTAAAGTAGAAACAGCCTTCACCCCAAGCACTTCGTCTACAGTAGGATTAACAGGAATAATCTCATATCCTGCGTCTTGCATCGCTTTAGAAACCATATAGGATGTACGCGCAGGATTATCAGACAATCCAACTACAGCAATGCGTTTACTATTTTTTAATATCTTTCCAATCTCTTCTCTGCTAGGTATATTCATATTTTTGTCCCCTTTACTAATTTTTAAAGTTAATTCTTACTGTTATACCCGTTTAATCTAGTTTTAACAACTTCTAACAACCTGATATTAGTACTTACTCATAAAAAATTCGAGATAACTTGCAATAAACCCTTTGCTTCCTGTTAAATTTAACATATATTAAAGGTAGGAATTATTACATAAAGGGGTTTAATGAATGACTGAACTACTAATTATTATACTTGCATACCTTATCGGTTCCATACCTTTCGCACTTGTTGTGGGAAAAGTAGGCTATGGAATTGACATCCGAGAACACGGAAGCGGGAACTTAGGCGGTACCAATACGTTTCGTACATTGGGTGTAAAGGCAGGAATGATTGTAACGATATGCGACATTTTAAAAGGGACACTCGCTGCCTCGTTACCTATCTTACTTGGAGCTGACATTCATCCACTTCTTGCTGGTGCCTGTGCAGTTGTAGGACATGTTTATCCGATTTTTGCAAAATTCAAAGGTGGTAAAGCAGTAGCAACTTCCGGTGGGGTTCTATTATTCGCCAGTCCCCTTCTGTTCGGCTTAATGTTATTCTGCTTCTTTCTTTTCTTGTTTTTGACCAAATATGTATCTCTATCTTCTATGCTTACTGGAGTAGTAACCACCATTTATAGTATTGCATTTGGAGATCTTCCGCTTATTATTGCGGTGTCACTTCTTACGGTATTTGTGATTTTTAAACATCGGGCAAATATCGGCCGAATCATCCAAAAAACGGAGCCAAAGATCACTTGGTTAAGTTTAAAAAAGAAGAAGGTTTCGTAGAGCATTCGAGTTTTCTCGGATGCTTTTTTATATTTCATCAATGCTTTGTTACCACTTCTTTTACAGCTTTTTTGGCCTCATCATCCCATACTATATGTTTCTCAAACGTTCCCTCTTCAAAAAATAGCGGAAACCTTTTCTTAAACCAGTCTTGCATAGGGAGATTTAAGGCCTCCGATATTGCTACCCATTTTAATTCCCCTTCTGGTGGAGATGGTAAAAGTTGTCCACGGAATGTATATGTCACATAGTTAAACACCATATATCTCTCATTTTCCATCTCATTTACATATTCATCTAAACCTTTATAAATTAAGTTACTAACTTCCAATCCGGTTTCTTCACAAACTTCTCGAATTACACCTTCTGTTAGGCTTTCAGGAAAATCCACTTTTCCGCCTGGTCCTATAAATCCTGGAAACCCTTTGTGAGCAGGTCTATTAATTAAGAGAACTTTATCTCCGTCCACTACAAGGCACATCGTGTATATACTGATCTTAGTCATTTTATTTTTCACCACTATCTCTAGTTTCCAATAGTTCTATAATTCTTTTATTTTGCTTTACTATTTGTCCAAGGTAAGAAATGATCGTTCCTACCCCGATAGCAATACCTATTAGTAATAATGTATTAAACATTTATTTTCCTCCTTTGAAATCCATTATTCAAAAGGAGCCACAAACTCTACTTTAATCCGGTCAGGGTCTTCAAAAAATACCGCATAGTAGTTTTCCCCACCAGCATACGGATGTTTGTCCGTATATAACATATTTACTCCTCGAGTTTTCAGTTTTTCTGTTAAGTCATCAACATGTTTCCGTGACGATGCATGAAAAGCAAGGTGATTTAGGCCTACTCTACATCGATGGTAAGGAACATCTAAAAATCTTTCTTCCGTTTGAACAAATACTATATATGTATTTTCTATTTTCCAACTTTGGCCACTTTTCCACTCTTGATAGGGCTTATATCCCAGTTCTTTGAGAAGCCAGCCCCAGAATTCTTTGGTTTTCTTCAAGTCTGACACGTACAATTCTATATGATGAAGCATTCCTGTCATGAACTAACACCTTCCACATGTAAAATAGTGATATTTGGCCATAATGCCTGCCAATTCTTCTGCTCTATGCGGTTTTCATAAATGGTGACATGCTCTATAGTTTCTTTAAAGAGAGCAGTGGGCTTTACCTTCAAATTTAACAGATCTTGAATACCGCAAGGAGCAGCTAATTGCAGCTTATTCTCTTGATTTATTTTTACGCCTATTGCCGTGGCCGTTTCAGTAAATTTAGACATTGCTTCCGTTGAATTAGCATATGGAGGCAAATTATTAATGACATGCATTCTTGCTTGGTTTTTCACCGACCAGGGCGCACCTGGGTAGAGTCTTAACAATCTTTTTTCAAGATATTTTTCCTTCCCCTCCGATATATCATTATTATCAAAATAGATAACATCAATATCAGGCAAAGGAGTTCTACTTTTAAATCCGTGTAATGCGTCCCAGACTTTTGTTCTGACAAATCCAGCACAAATCCACCAGTCAGGTAGGTTAAGGGATTTTGCCGCTCTCAAAATATCTATCATCCATTCGTCTGATTCAATCAGATTCAGTACATCTTTTTCATTGTATAACAAGAAAAATGCCTCCTTTTACGGTATGCGAACATATATTCTTATTATACAAAAGAAAGCACTATTTTAGCAAGACTTTCCAATCAGATGCTTACTTATATACTGAACACCCATGTCAATCGAAGTCTCGATATAGCCAATAATCATTTCCATCGTGAAAACTTCTAATGGCTCGTCACTTTTTGGGAGCATCATATCCTGTTCAACATAAGGAATAAAAGATGAAACTTGAGTAAGGGACACTTCCTCTATCTCAATTGGTTCCGCTGCACCTAGAATGTCCTTTAATAAATCAGGCTCCGTTTGATAATGAAACATCAATTTAGAATTTAGACGCTTAAAGTCATGATGATATCTTTCTAATATCGTAGAATCATTTTCCAGCCTGTTTTTTAACCATGGTAAATAGAATCCTTTAAGCCAGATATCATCTGCTATAAGATGTGTATAATAGCCAAGAATATAAGGATGATCCTTGTAATTACTGTATTTATGTAAAAATGCTTTATAATCAATGGACCTAGTGTAGTCGTTTGGATCCCCTTTATAGAAATGAGAAAGATCTTTAGGAGCAACAGCATCTGGTGCAACGCCTCCTAATATAAATGAAGAGGTATCCGCTACGTTAACTCGGGAAGCAATTTCATGAGCAATAATGGTATGCATTAATCGAGAACCCATTATTTACTTCCCTCCAAGATGCTTCGTACAATTATATAATTCGCATTCCCAAAGTCCTTCTCGAACTTTAACAGTGGAAACAGAAGTATTCTCAAGATGATTATCCATCTTAAGGTCTTTCACCAATTCTC
This sequence comes from Sutcliffiella horikoshii, assembly GCF_008180725.1. Classification (GTDB taxonomy): domain Bacteria; phylum Bacillota; class Bacilli; order Bacillales; family Bacillaceae_I; genus Sutcliffiella_A; species Sutcliffiella_A horikoshii_B. Next base: position 105,360 of record NZ_VTEV01000001.1, read on the forward strand.
TTAGAATATGTCTAATATAGGAACCGTGACTGACCACTAGTACATTCTGATCTTTATGTTTGTTTGTTACCTCTTCAACAAACGAAAGGGCACGTTTAATTACCATTTCCCTCGGTTCTATTCCCAAGTCAAGTGCTCGCCAATTTTCTCCCCATTTTTCTATTCGTTCTGGTTCTGTCGTGCCTTCAATTTGACCACCGTTCACTTCTTGGAGTCTAGAGTCCAAAAATACCTCGTCAACATTCAAGTTCCTTGCCACAATTTCAGCAGTTTGCATGGCTCTTAATAAATCACTAGAGTAAATAACATCCCACTCTTCATTTTTTATTCTTTCTGCTAAACTTTCCGCATCTCTAATTCCATCTTGATCAAGTGGAATATTAGCACTCCCTTGCGCTCTTCGTTCCTTATTCCAGGCAGTACTTCCGTGACGGATAAATCCCAGTTTTGTCATGACAACGCTCTCCTCTAAAATTAATAGAATGAATTTTTAGTTTAATTTAAATTATCCGAAATAACAACTTTTTTCCATAAAAAAGAACACCTTAATAATAGGCGTCCTCGGGAAAACATAATATTAGCAATAACGGCGAATGGTACTTTCTAATTGCTCTTTAAAGCCAGGAAGGTCCTGGGTTGTTACACGCATTTTTACAAATGTCTCATCCATATCCAGTGCTTCCGATAGAAAACTGCCTAGACCTCTAACTTTACGATCTACTTGCAGCACCAGTTCCACTGAATTTCCAGTATTATTTGAAAAGATCATTTCAATTTCATCCAGTTTCCCTCTGAATGGACCGGACGTTGGAACAAATTCGAACTCTTGAATAAACGGATAATGAGTGTTCCATCTATAAGGAGCAGCTTCACATTCTACTTTTCTTAAACGAAAACCTAATTGCTCAGCGGCACTCATGATTGTTGAGACTAGTGGAGATGGTTGAACATGAACCACATCTTTATCGGAGGGATCTACTGCATTTTTTATATCCAACCCTGTTTGTAACCACACTTTTGTGTTGCCCATACTTACAGGTGTTTCATATGGCAATGTCAATGTAAAAGGAATTTCTTTCTTTTCATTAACACCAATTACAAACGAATCCACAATTTTCTTTTTTTCTAAAACTGCTTGTTTATGAACCTTCGTATCATTCGATTCTTTTATATAATTTGTTAATAAAGTTAAGTAGATTTCATCGATCTTCTGCTCAATAGAACCACCAGTGATTTCCACAATGCCCTTTATTTCTTCACCACATACAAAACTTGATTCAGCGAGTTTTGTATCTACCTTTGCAGCACCAATTCCAACACTCGCCAATGCCTTGTTAAAAAAAGACATCCAAACTCCTCCATTCAACATGAAAAATTTATTAGACATTATTAATACGAATGAAATAAGGATAAGGTTTCAAAATAAGAGATTATTTAATTTTCAGAATAAAAGATGTGCATCTCCTGCCTTCTTCGTGTAAAATTACACTAACTTGTATAAAAGGAGGCCTCTTATTTGAAAAGGTTTATATTATTAGCTTGGAATGTAGTAACTGGTTTATTTGTTTTATTACTTACCTTATGGTTGGCAGGTCCAGGTATCTCAGAAACAGAAAACTCACAATACAATTTCTGGTATGTAATTATCCTTGGCATTTGGCTCATCGGATTAAGATTACAATTTAATAATAGGTTCAAGACAATGGGTATTATCGTATCTCTATTTCCCTTGATGTTTTATCTAGTAATTACCTGTAGAGCTATTGCTTACTAGGATTGAACATTAATTTAAGAAAAATATTAATTAGTCAGTAAGCTCCATCAACCAACAATCTCTGTATTCTCCTTCATGTAAAATATGCTCACGTAATACTCTTTTTTTTATAAAGCCACATTTTTCATAGCATTTTATCGCTCTTCCATTGGATATTATTGGGTCCATCACTATCCGGTTGGCCCCTTTTTTAATTAATAAGAAATTAACCATGGATGTAATGAGCAGGGTTCCTATTCCTTTGTTCCAATAGTCGGAATCCCCTATAAACTGATCTAAGCCATAAACCCTTTCCATCTCAAAGTATTCTGCTAGTGTGCTAGTGGCCTTATTTATAGGGTAGTATTGAATATAACCTATGTTTTTTCCTTGATAGACGACCATACACCTAGATACTTCATCGTCTCTATTGAAGAATTTTCTTAGGATATCTTCCGTGTTGAATATAACATCTCGCCCCTCATAGAACTCCAACACTTTGGGATCAGACAACCATATTAGTAAATATTCTTCGTCCTTGCCATGTTGTAGCTCCCTTATAAGTAATTCTTCATTATGATAGTTCATAATAGCACCTACCCTTGACCATAGGATTCTTTGAACCAGTAATGAATTTCATGCTCTATGCATTCTAGTAGTTCCTTATCAGGATTCATAAGCTTCAATCTAAAGTAAAGGGATTTCAAAAAATTAGTCACGTTCATTTTACTGTGGTAAAAAGACATTGTTTGCCCATGCTTTATGTATTCTTTATTCAAATTAGAGGAGAGGTCTTTTATCCAGCTTATAAACATCTGTGTCTCCATCCCTTTTTCTAACAAGGCTTCTACAGCAAAAATAAGCCGCTCTTCTTCCTCATCTTGGTACACTACTTCCTTTAAAAGGCATGTTTCAATTGCTTTTAGCACATCAGAAAGTTGATTGATATGAAAATGAGCGTGACATACCAGGGCAGTCAACATATCTGCTCCATGAGCGATACTGTGCGCCCACCCCTTGTTCTTAACGAATCCGCGAGTATCCTTTTCTTTATCTAGATATTCTAAGATTGCTGTCTTTATTTCTAGCAATCTCATAGCATCAATAAATGTACCATCGTCGTTCGTTAAAATTAATGCAACAACCAAAGAAGAGAAGGATCTAGTGAAAACAGAGTCCGTCCTTTCTTCTCCAATTTTATAAAACAGGTGCCTCTCATCCAAACATATCTCTAACATATTATAAGCCTTACTCTGTGGGATGGCTCCACTGTTAATAAATTTCGAGAAATTAGAATAGATCAGATTATCACGAAGAATGGGGTCTGTTGAACCGATATGCTTCATCATGGAATCTATCAGGGTATAGAGAAAAGTTTCGTCATCTAATATCTTTTTTTCTTCGATTGTTAAAAGCTTTTGTTTTAGGGTTTCTTCTTCAAAAATCATATTTTTTGCCTTCTTTCTCATTAATGGATTTGACAATAGCAGGCAAACAACCGAGATCCTCAATAATATAGTCTGCATCCACTTCATTCCAATATGAGTCCCTCTTCCAAACTGTCGTCATGCCAACAGCTTTAGCAGCGGTCACATCATTCTTGGGATGATCCCCAACAAATAGACATTGGTCTATAGATACTTGTAGAGATTCTGCTGATCTGTGGAAAATTTCCGGATTAGGTTTCTTTATTCCTTCCCGCTCCGAAACAAGTATGGATTGGAAAAAAGGGTCGATACCCAGTGAGATAAGATTGTTCATTTGAAAAACTTCAAAACCGTTGGTTATCATTCCTAATGAAAGATTGTCTTCAGAAAGTCGCTTAAGTGTGTTTTCTACATTATCAAAAGGGGTACAGTGAAATGGAAACTGATGGATATAATCATCCAAAAGCTCCTTCCAAGTCAGCCTGTCAATTAGAAATTCAGCAACAAGCTGCTGATAAACTCTATCTTTCCAAACATACCCGCGTGCATCCAACTCGAGAAATCTTTCAATATAGGTATTTTTGTGAATATGCCTGAAAGCTTGCTTACATCTTTCATACTGATCATCAACAAACTTTTTTAAAGAAACATCTCTATTCAAAAGTGTGCCATCAAGATCAAAAATAACTGCCCTAATCAAATTTTTGCTCTTCAATCGGTTTTATTTCAGCTATCTTTTTAGTGATAAGGCTTGCCAATATGTCATAGCCTGCATCACCAAAATGCAACCCATCATTTAAGACGCCGACTAAGAGCTCCTTATAATGGGGTCTAGAGTACAATTCTGTGTAGAAGTCAATTAGATAACTGTCGGTTTCCTTCGATACACGTTTAACTGCATCAGCATATTTAGCCAGTTCGCTATTTTGCCTGTTAGGTTGTAATGTTTCATCCACTGGAGGCGGAGTGATGAGTATTGTTTTATCCGGTCCAATTAGTCGGGTGATCTTTAACAAGTTCGCTTCATAAGTGCTAAGAGCAACCTTTTTATGTACTGCTGCATCATTCGAGCCGAATAATACAGTTACTAGATCAGGGTTATGAGTTAATACATCCTTTTCGATTCTTTTTAATGCGTCCTTCGTAGTATTAGCAGATACCCCTGCGTTAAAAACTATGAATGTAGGGAGTTGAAAAGCAAGTTTTTCAGTAAGTTGAGGCTTGTCTTTTCCTTCATGCCTTGCAGTTAAACTATCACCAAAACAGACGAGTGTTTTCATAAATTTAAATACCACCTTTAGAAAATAAATTAATAGTTTATATGTTACCATATAATAGAAAAAACTAAAGCGAAGGGGTTCTATAATGGAGAATGAAATAATTACTAATCTATCAATGCAAAGCCTGATGATCAATGTAGTTATTGGTATTGTGGTTGGATTATTCGTGAGTTTTATTTTAAAGAGGGCTTATAGAAATAAGAAAAAAATCGATAAAGGATTTGCGCTAATTTATTACAAGCTCAGTTATCGACGTAAACTGATTCGAAACCTATGGCAACTCCCGCTGTCCTTCATAGCATTGATTGCTATCATTATTATTTTTGATATCCACACCACTGCTTCTGTTTTTTTATTGTCTTTATTTATTTTATCTGGCCTTACTCACTGCCTTCTTCTATATAGAAAGTGGAAACAAGAAGAAAGGAACACTGAAATGTAGTGATTGAACATAAAAGAAGAAACAAGCACCCCTTATCACGGAGACAATGGATGCTTGCTTTTCATTAACCTGCTTTTTTAGCTGGAGTGACTTCTTTGTTTTTATTTTTGTTTCGATTGAAAATTTTACGGATACCCATCCCAAGATCATGGAAAAGCATGTAGACAGAAGGAATCAGTACCAATGTTATTAAAGTTGAAAACAATAGACCGGCTATGACTACTGTGGCTAAAGGTGCCTGATAGTTGCTTGCTGCTCCTGTTGAAATGGCAAGCGGCAACATTCCGCCAACTGTCGTCAACGTTGTCATGAAGATTGGGCGTATTCTGTTCATACCTGCTTCTACCATCGCTTCCCCAACATCATAGTTCTCTGCTCTTAGTTGTTTGGCTCTGTCAATCAATAGGATAGCATTATTTAATACAATCCCAATTAACATTATGACACCCATCCCTGACATAATGCTCAATTCACGCTGCGTTAACAAAAGTCCTAGAATAACACCTGTAAAAGTCATTGGAATAATCGTCATGACAATGATTGGTTGAAACAAATGGTTGAATTGGACAGCCATCACAACATATACCAAGAAGATGGAAATAGCTAAGATAACTAACATATCCTGTATCGCTTCCTGTTGTTGCTCTAAACTTCCTCCAACAGAAATGTTATACCCATCTGGTGTATTAAATTCCTCGACCATTTTTTGAACATCTCTGTTTACTGACCCTAAATCACGATTCTCGATATTCGCAAGAACCTTGACAACCCGCTCACCGTCTTTATGATCAATTTGCCCTGGTGCTTTCACTTGCTCAAAAGAAACATAATTAGAAAGGTTTTTAGGACCGTCCTGTGTATTCACCTCAAGGTCTAATAACTGCTTTTTGCTTGTGATTACTTCATCTGGTGCAATTAAGATAGGTGTTCCGTCTACATCTTGCAATGCACCTATTGGAACAGAAGAAGATATACTATTTAATTGTCCTAAGATTTGTAAAGGAGTAATGCCGTCCTTTGTCAGCTCTTCTTCATTCAGAACAATTAGTTCTTCATCCAATAGTGTTCCTAGTGACGTAGTGGTTCCAATGATTCCATCTATCCCATTTAATTCTTTTACAAAATCAGAGGAAAGTGACGTCAGTTCATCAAGATCCTCTCCACTTAACTCAATTTGAACTGGATAACTTGCTCCAGCGCTCATGACAGAAGTAACATCCACAACAGGATACTCTTCTTTTAAATCAAGCAATCCCGAGAGAATTTGCTCGTTAACTTCTTTTTGCTCTAAGGTAGCTTCTTCTTCTGGGGTCATATTAATCAGAACAAACATAAATTCTATCTGATCCAGTACAAAACCTTCCTTAACATCCGGAATATCAACAAGCTTGGAATGTATAGCTTCTGCTATATCATTTTTTTGGTCTGGAGTGACTCCTTTATCTAAGGTAACCATTATTTCCGAATAGCGGTTATACATGTCAGGCATGATCGTCATCGGCACTTTTGTAACTAAAGCTAAAGAACCGATAAACATGAGGACAAACAGGAAGATGACACCGTATCGTCTGCGCTTTTTACCTGTCAGCCAACTGATGAACCTACCATAGGACAAGATAACCTTACTCTCTTTTTTATTCTGTTGCCTTTTCGTCAATTTCAAGAAATTTTCAGATAGGGCTGGGATAAGTGTAAAAGAAACCACTACTGAACTAACGAGTGTTACAATGACCACAACAGATAATATGATCATGAACTTCCCTGCTTCTCCACCTAACAAACCGATTGGTAAGAAAACAACAATGGTGGTTAGCATCGAGGCAAATACCGCAGAGGCAACTTCCTTAACACCAATTAAGACAGCATCCCGGTTCTTTAAACCTTGTTCTTTTTTACGATAAATGGATTCTAAAATAACAATGGAAGCGTCCACCATCATTCCAATTCCCAAGCCTAACGCTATTAAACTCAGCATATTAATGCTGTATCCTAATAACCACATACTTGCAAAAGTGAGTAGGATAGATAATGGAATCGAGATACCAATGATCATGGTTGCTCTTACATTTCGAAGGAACAGAAATAGCACGACGATGGCCAGTAATCCCCCGATTAAAATGTTGCTTGATACTCCATCTACTGCTTCGCTAACATAATCAGCTTGAGCTACTACTTCTTCAAATTCAAATCCTGAAACAAGTCCTTCCTGCCTTATTTTCTCTACTTCCGCACGGACCGCTTCTGCCATCTCGATTTGTGTCACTTCAGAACCACGCCCGATTTGTACCATTACCACATCCTGACTACCGTCCTTCCAAACTCCTGAAGAAGTTTCGCGAACCTGCAGGTCAATATCTGCAAGTTCACTAAGTTCTTTCACACCAGACATTGTCGGAATGAGAATACCTTTAATATCTTCCACATTTGTCAATGAGGTATTCCATCTAACTGTCGGCTCGTTTGCTTCCTCCGTTAGTTCACCGAATGACGTTATTAGATTAGACTGTTGGATCGTTTGAATGATTTGCTGCGAGTCCACACCAGCTTCTTTTAGTTGATCATTCTTTAATTCAATGATTACTTCATTCTCTTCTAATCCATCAAACTTAACATCTCTTACTTCCGGCAATGCTTCTAGTCTAGGCTCTACTACATTTTTCGCGAAAGTCGAAATGTCTTCCATGTTACCATTAAAAATATCCATATAAAACTCATATTCCTGACTGGTAGTCATTTGAAAACTATTAATATACTGAACACCTGGGATTTGCGTGGACAGAGGGGCAACTGCGGCCTCAATATTTTTATGTACTTCATCCCCTCTTCCCTCTTCTATCATGACAGTGATAGAAGACTTTCCTACATATGTTGCGGAAGTATGAGATTCCACACCATCCAATCCACTTAGAATTTGTTCAATCGGTTTCGTTACTTTATCTTCTACATCCAATACCGGCATTTGTCCTGCGTCTACCTGGACAATTGTCATGTCAAAGGAAATAGGTGGCATCAATTCCTGATCTAGTTTGTTCAGCGAATAGAAGCCAATCATAAATACGAACACAACTAAAAGTCCTACAGCAATTTTCCTTTTTAAAATAAATTCCATCATCGACATCCTTCAAATCTCCTCCCCATAAAGAAAAATAAGAATAAATTTCCAACACCCAAAATTGATTATATGCTCTAGGAAATCAAATAAAAAGCGTTTTTTGGAAAATACTTCTTGAGGCGTAGAAGAGGCTACGACTAGAGCTCCATTCTTTGTCAATAAAAAAAGAACCCGGAAAAAACCGAGTTCTACATAATCTGCAAATAATTATTTATGTTTTTCTAAAAAGTTCAAGATCGCCCTGAATACCTTAATTTCATTTTCCTTTTTTGAAAAACCATGTCCTTCATCTTCCAGTACAAGGTACTCTACATCGCGGCCCTTTTCTTTTAACGCATCGACTATTTGATCGGACTCTTTTTTGACCACTCGGGGGTCGTTAGCACCTTGAATAATCAGCATTGGCTTTGTCATAGTATCAAGGTAGGTAATAGGGGAATCAATTGTCAGGCGGTCTTTATCCTCTACTGGGTCGCCCACCCATTGTTTCATGATCGGTTTCCAGTGTTCTGGCACGGAATCAATGAAGGAAAACAGATTGCTAACACCAAAAATATCAATAACTGCCTTAAAATACTCTGGATGACGACCATGTAGCAGTAGTGCCATGTATCCACCGTAGCTGCCGCCCATCAAGATTATCTTATCTCTGTCTGCAAACCCTTTTTCAATAATCCATTCCAACCCATGTATATTGTCAAGACGAGGTCCATGTCCCCAGTCTCCCTCTACCATTTTCATATAGGCTAACCCGTAGTTGGAAGATCCACGGAAATTTGGAGCAAAAATACTATATCCTCGATTAACAAGGAATTGGAAATAGGAGCGGAAAAATTTTCTTTCAGAAGACTGCGGACCACCGTGCGGCCAAAGGATCACATGACCATTTGAAACCTCTTCTTTTGCCTTAAAGAATAAAGCTTCAATCTCGAGTCCATCAAAGGATGGATACGAAAGTATTTCAGGTTCACATAGATCTTCATCCGACACTGCAGGGACACGGTTATTTGTTAAAGGAACCCAACCTTCATCTTCTTTTTTAAATATATTTGCTGGTTTTGATGCATTTTTTCCTAGTAAATAGACCGATCCACTTTTACCGATTACCACTTTTTCGATAATGGACACTGGTATATTTACTTCATCCATTACTTTGTTCTCCAAACAATAGGTATAGAGCTTATCCTCCACGCCTTTGGCTGAAACTAGATATAACTTATTTCCTGTCTTGTCTAAGTACATATTATTGAAATGCATATCACTTTCCGATACTCTTGTAAAACTCTTCTTTTCCAGATCAAAATGTGCGAGGTAACCATTATCATCCTCATAGTCAGTAACAAGATAAATAGAGTTTGTACCAGTAAATACTGCACTGTCAACGGTGTGCTGACTCTCTGTTTCTGGAGTAAGTTTAGTTGATGTTCCTCCTTGATGTAAAAACGCTTGTGTGTACGTATTTGCATAATGTCTTAAAGTTATGAAGCTTTCTTCATCATCTGAGACAGCTATTAAGTAGGTAGACGCATCCGTCCCTTCTACCAATAACTCCTCTTTTTCAGTATTTAAGTCGTAACAATAACAGTTTAAGTATGTTTCGTTTCCTTTGGTGCTTGTATAATAGATGCGGTTCCCGTCTTTAGAAAAACTTGGAGACATGTGACGGTGCTCTAGTTCCACTCTCACATCCTGCAATTCACCGCCGCTGCTTGGTAGAGCATAAAGTTGCGTAAGTTCATTCCCATCCTGGTCGAAGCTTGCTAATATGTATTTTCCATTTGGATCGTACTTTAAGCCATGACAGCTTTGATTATTAAATGTGAGCGGGTAAGGATACTGATTCGGCAAATCCATTGCCCAGACATTATAGTGACCGGTGAGATTTGTACTATACACTAACTGTTTTTCATCAGGACTCAATGTAAAATCTTCAATATTAAATACTTTAAAGAACTGTTCCACTTCAGGTTTTTTAAATTTTAGCAATTGACTTCCCCCTTTTACAATTATCCTTATACTATTTCGAGATACAAAACAAAAACCCTTTAATTTTTTGAAATTTCGACATATTATGGCGAATCTCACAAAAACTATGTTATATTGTGGAGTAAAGAAATAGATATAAGGGGTCATAATCAATGAATACAAAAGTAAAATATTTTCTCCCAATTCTTATCATATTGCTATTGGGGACCATTTTTTCTGTTTTGTCTATTAAACATTTTGACAGTTTTTTGGGGAGCGATAATCAAGAAGAGCTCGTTGTACAACCGGTAAAATTACATCATTCAACGAATTTATTAAAAGAAGAAAAGGGTTTTCGCACCGAAGCAACCATTTCCGCTGTTGGAGACTTACTTATCCATAGCACGGTCTATAATGCTGCAAAAACAGGGGAAAACAGCTATGATTTCAATCCGATGCTAGACAAGGTAAAATCCTACCTACTTGAAACAGATATATCCATTGCAAATCAAGAGACGATCATAGGGGGAACTGAAATAGGATTATCCAACTATCCTAGCTTTAACAGTCCATTTGAAGTTGCTGATGCTCTTCAAGAAGCTGGGGTTGATATCGTCAGCATCGCCAACAACCACACATTGGACCGCGGGGAAAAAGCTATCATGAATGCCATTAACCATTATGAAACAATCGGGATGGAATATGTCGGTGGCTATAAGAGCAATGAAGATAAAGCACGATTACGGACCATATCTAAAAATGGCATTAAATTCTCATTCCTGTCTTATACATACGGAACAAACGGTATTCCCGTTCCGGAAGGAAAAGAGTTCTTTGTAAACCTGATTGATCGTGAGGCGATAAAAAAAGACGTGGAAGAAGCCAAACAAAATTCAGATGTCGTCGTAGTTGCCATGCACTGGGGAGTAGAATACATCCTTTTTCCAAACTCCGAACAAGAAGAACTTGCAGACTTTCTGGCTGAAATTGGAGTCGACATTGTAATTGGCCATCACCCTCATGTACTGCAGCCCATGAAATTCATGGAAAGACCGGATGGCGGAAAGATGTTTGTCGTCTATTCATTAGGCAATTTCCTTTCTGGTCAAAAAGATGACTATAAAGATATCGGTGGGATCCTTCAACTTTATGTGGAAAAGACGGTAGATGGTCAGGAAAGCAAGATCGATATTAAAGTGGATAATTTCATCCCTACGTATGTTTCACAGATCAATCCTACTAAATACCATGTTGTTCCGTTAATGGACGCAGCTTCATTCGGGTTTCCGCAGGCAGAGGCCAAGAACGAGGAAATGATGAAGCATATGTATCAATGGTTAAATGAAGAAGAATTCACAAACTAAATCGTCAAGCATCGATTCAACCAACTTAGATTGGATCGGTGCTTTTTATTTTCGGAAAGTTGTTTCATTTGGTTGCATATGTGGAATTCAGGTATAATAAGGATGTATATACATATTGCGTTTATGCGAAAGCATCTTTCCTTTTTTCAAGGCAACGTAATACAATCAATGAGACAAAAGGAGTTGCTGTTATGAATATTCACATGTCTGATCAAGCATTAGAATGGTATAAAAAAGAGCTTCATCTTGATAAAGGAGACCATATTAAATTCCAAGTACGTTATGGAGGATGCAGTACGGTCCAGAAGGGATTTTCTTTAGGAATTGTAAAAGAAGAGCCAGATCAGGCTGTTGCTACCACTGAAAAGGACGGCATTACTTTCTTTGTGGAAGAAAAAGATGCTTGGTACTTTGATGGTCATGATCTTCATATAAAGTTCGATGAAGAATTGAATGAACCTAAATTTGACTATGAGTGAACAGAAAAAAGAATTAGGGCTATTTAGTCCTAATTCTTTATTTATGCTCAAAAAAGCGATTAATCTGGTTCCATTGACCTTCTTTTTTCAAAATCTCTAGTTGAGTATCTCCGATAAGATCAAAATGTGGATATTTGTCCCTTTTATGTATCCACTCTTCCTTCAATCCATATTGATGGCCCCACTTGATGAGCTTATGTAGATCACAGCAACCGGCTTTTGTGACAGTTGTAATGCCATTAAAACGTGGGTGAATCCAAAAGTGTGTTAGGAAGGCAATCTCCCCACTTTTTACTTTCTCTTTCCATTCTTGAAGTTCCCCTCGTTTGATTCCGAAAGCCATTATTTACTCTCCCTGCTTTTTAGCGTTTTCATAGGCAGCGTGCCACTCGGGGTATTTTTTACGAATTATTATTGGCTTAAAACTATCCTTTTTGACACAAACATGGGAAGAGCTTCCCAATAAAGCTATTTCCTCTTTTGGAGTAAGTATTTTATAACCATAAACCACTCTGAATCCATCATAGGTTTCAATCCAGGTATGAATAGTCGCTACTTCTCCATAGCGAAGCGGTTTCTTATAGGTAACATTTATATCGATTACAGGAGAAATAACTCCGTCCTGCTCCATTTGTGCATAGGAAAAGCCTAAATTTTTAATAAGTTGTGTTCTTCCGAGTTCCATCCAAACCAGGTAATTGGCATGATACACAACCCCCATTTGATCTGTCTCTGCATAACGTACTTCAATCTCTTTTTTAGAAATCAGCATCTCTACTCCCCCATTTACTTCGCTGTATTTGATAATGATAACATAAAAGAATATTTTTCCACATTAAAAGAGTCTAAAAAAGACGGGCATTAACGCTGCCCGTCTTCACCTTATTACTTAAATCCGTTTTCGCGAGCACTCGCTTCGTCTTTAATCTCAGATCTAAAAGCTGCAATGCTTTCTTCGCGACGGTGGTTTTTTGCTTCAATGCGAGCTCTTTCCTCTTCATTGGCAAATTGCATGGAGTCATGTGCTTCCTCAATATTCTCTATTGTGTTTTGCACCATGCTTTGTAGTTTTTCTACATTATCACTGCGATCATCCGGGTTTGCACGATGTTGTTTGTTTTGGTCCATAACAAAACGCCTCCCTTTATCGAATGAATGGTACTACAAGCTATATTCTTTACTTTGAAAGCTAAAAAAACACTTGAAATAGTTGGATGAATTATTCACCTTTTGTTTGAATTACTTGAGCGTGTTTACCAGATGTATCTTGCATCTGTTTGCCTTTATTCCCGCCAGCCTCTTGTGGTTGAGTGCCGATGTGGTTTGGCATAAAATGTTTTCTGCTTCCTTTTGGATTACTCATAAAAACATCCCTCCTACCTTTACTATCTCATGGTAGAGGGATATTCATAACAAGAAATATTTGAAAGTTATTCTGCCGCTTTATTTAACATTTTTTCTTCTAAGCGGTCTTCAATTTTGCGCAATGCCTCTTCGTCTTTTAATAACAGTTGTTTGTTTTCTAAAACAAGTTCTTCAAATGAACGTTTACGAATTCTTCTCATCGTCTCACCTACTTAATTATTATTGTAATAGTATTAATGTCCAAAATACTCTAAAATTATGATAACTTTCTGCGAAATTAATTAGAATTTCATGAAAATTAGAAGATGTCAGTGAAATGGAGATCTTTTAAGAAGATTAGCTATTATCTATATAACCGTTTTCAGAAAATTAAAAACTGGTATAAAAAACCACTAAAACGAATATACGTTCTTGTTTTCCTTTCTTAGTTCCTGTACAATTAAAAGTAAGAATATTAAAAAAGTGGGGATTTTTAATGAATTTGACCATTTCATCTTATCAAGCTTATCTAAACAATATGGAATTCTTTTATTCATTTACAAACAAGGAAGAAAGCGAACTTAACCAACCAATAAATTATGGCAAATGGTCCATCAAGGAAACCATTGGTCATATTTACTACTGGGATTTATTTTTATTAAAAAAAATGATACCTGTAATGAAAGACAACGGAGTTCTACCAGAGTTCCCAGACCATGATGAATACAATAATAAAGCCATGAACGCAATAAAGTCTTTCTCAAGTACTAATGATTTATTAGAGGAATTTGTTATTACTAGAAAGAAGTTAATTAGTAATATGGAGAGATTGAATCAAGAAGTAAGGTTCACCATTGGAAACAATAAACGCAATTATACTCCTCAATCGTTCCTGCACATGTTTGTGGAACATGATGTACATCATATGGAACAAATTAGACACTTTACCGATTGAATAGAGGTGAGACATGAAAAAGAAAGTTTGGGTTATTACCGCATGTATCCTAACCTTCCTTTTAAGCTTTACCTTTCTATTTAAGGAAGGCATCATTTTCGACTATCTAGGAATTAACGTGTCTCTGCCTTTTACGAAAACGATGGATATCCCTACACCTTTATCTGATACTGATCAAAATAATAATGGAATACCTGATCAATTAGACATCGTTTACACTGCAAGAAAAGAGGTAGAACAGCGTACACCTTATAAAAGTGTGTATTATGACGGTGGTTATCCTCCAGATACAGAAGGTGTTTGTACGGACGTGGTCTGGCGTGGTCTATTAGGAGCAGGAATAAACTTAAAGGATCTTATGGATAAAGACATTGCTGAAAATACAGAATTGTATCCAAGAGTCGGCGGTTCACCTGACCCTAACATTGATTTTAGGCGTGTCCCAAACCAATCTGTCTTTTTAGAAAGGTATGCAGAATCATTGACCACTGTAGTTACAAAAGGGGATATAAAAAATTTAGAGCAATGGCAACCTGGTGACATCGTCGTGTTTCTTGGTGGAGATTTTGATCATGTTGGTATTGTTTCTGATAAACGTACAAAAGATGGCATTCCATACATTATTCATAATACTTACCCCTTTGCATCTGAAATTAAGTTAACAGCTTTTCAATCGCCCATAACCGGTCATTTTCGCTGGAAATTTTAAAAGAGGTTGCACAGAATTTGCTCTGTACAACCTCCCTTATTAATTCATTTTCGCAACTTGTTCTTCCATTAACTCATATGTCATGGGACCTAAATGCATATAGGAAATGACACCCTCTGAATCAATAAAGAAAGTTGAAGGCATAGTCAAGACTTGATAGTGCCTAAAGATATCTTCCTCGTCAAGTAGAATTGGAAAAGTATATCCACCCTCATCTACATATTTCTTAACTGAATCTATACTCGGCTCGCTAGTAGTCAAGTTTACAGCAAGCATCACGACATCCTCATTCTCTGTGTGAAACTTTTGCATTTCTGGCATTTCAGCTCGGCACGGTCCACACCACGTAGCCCAGAAGTTCACAATGACTTTTTTTCCTTCATAATCTGAAAGTTGAGCTGTTTTTCCATCAAGTGTACTAAGTTCAAAATCCATTGCTTTGTCCCCTGGTTGTGTCCCGGTAGCCGGGTCTTTTTCTCCAAAAACCTGAAAGATAGCATAGCCACTTAATGCAAGAAGAAAGACAATTGCTATTATTTTTTTTACCATCTACATTCCCACCTTTATAAAATTGCCATTATAACGTAATAGCTAGAGATGATGATAATTATACTTGGAATCAAAATAATTGTTGAAGTTCTAATATGTATGTTGGATTGATGAAGTTTCCAAAATAAGAACGCAGTTGTAATAAATGTTGCTAGATATAAACCCCTTGTCCCCCCTGTGAAAAATAGCAGTCCAAAAGGATTTGTCCAAATAATGGACGGCCTGAATATGATAGTACTGAATTTAAAAATAAGAATCCATATCAGTAAACCAGTTATTAAATGATTCTCTACTGTTTTTACCATTTCCGGTTTCTCTCTAAGATATATAGCAATATAAAGATATGCTAATAGACACGAAAAAAGAAGAACCAGATAAGACTTCTTTATTAGCAGCGGACCTAGTTGAATAGCATCCATACCGTTCTCCTTTACGATGTATTACTATCATTTAACCATACATATGAGTGTGCAGTAGTTTAACCTATGTCAATTTTATAACATTTGTATCAAAAGAAAAAGCTGGCCTCGGGTTAAGAGACCAGCTTATAAATTGAATTATGCTTTTAGCTTGTCGCGCAATACCATACGCAGAATACCACCGTGACGGTAGTAGTCGATTTCTACTTCGCTATCAAAACGAACAAGTGCTTCAAATTCTTTCTTGTTGCCTTCTTCGTCTGTAGCAGTAACTCTTACAAAGTCACGTGGTTTAACTGTTTCGTCAACAGCCACTTCAAACGTTTCTTTACCATTCAAGCCAAGTACTTCTGCACTCTCGCCATCTTTAAACTGTAAAGGTAGTACTCCCATTAGAACCAAGTTACTGCGGTGAATTCTTTCGAAGCTCTCCGCGATAACTGTTTTAATTCCAAGTAGGTTTGTTCCTTTAGCAGCCCAGTCACGTGAGCTTCCCATACCATAGTCTTTTCCAGCGATGACCATAAGTCCAGTGCCTTCTTCTTTGTACTTCATGCAAGCATCATAAATGCTCATTACATCACCAGTTGGCCAGTATGTCGTCCAGCCGCCTTCTGTACCTGGAGCGATTTGGTTACGGATACGAATGTTTGCAAAAGTACCACGCATCATGACTTCGTGGTTACCACGACGAGAACCATAAGAGTTAAACTCGCGAGGCGTTACACCGTTTGCTTGTAAGTATTTACCTGCAGGCGTATCTTTTCCGATGGAACCAGCTGGAGAGATGTGGTCAGTTGTTACAGAATCTGCAAACTTACCAACTACACGTAGACCAGTAAGTGGTTCTACTGTGCCCGCTTCAGCAGTCAATCCTTCAAAGAACGGCGGGTTTTGAATGTAAGTGGAATCATTATCCCATGAGTACAACGCCTCATCAGAAGTCTGGATTTCATTCCAGCGCTTGTTGTCATCAAATACATGCTCATATTCTCTACGGAATAGCTCAGGAGTTACCGTTGATTTAACAACTTCTTTTACTTCTGTCATAGAAGGCCAGATATCCTTGAAGAATACATCGTTTCCATCTTTGTCTTTTCCGATTACATCATTTTGAAGGTCAACGTCTACATTACCAGCAAGCGCATAAGCCACAACTAGTGGTGGGGATGCAAGGTAGTTACCCTTTACAAGCGGATGGATACGTCCTTCAAAGTTACGGTTACCTGAAAGTACAGAAGTAACAAGCAAATCATTTTCTGCCACTGCTTCTTCAATTTCGTCCGCCAATGGACCGGAGTTACCGATACATGTCGCACAGCCGTAACCTACGATATTGAAACCTAATTGATCTAGGTAAGGTTGAAGACCGGAATCGTGAAGGTAACCTGTAACAACCTTGGAACCAGGTGCTAAGGATGTTTTCACGAAACTTGGTACTTCCAATCCTAATTCCACCGCTTTTTTCGCAACTAAACCAGCAGCGATCAAAACGTATGGGTTGGATGTATTTGTACAGGAAGTAATAGATGCAATCGCAATAGATCCTGTTTTCATTGTCGTTTTCTCACCGGAAGCTAATGTTACTTCTACTTCTTTAGCAATGTCAGTAGGAGTTAGACCATAGCCTTGATTACCTTGTGGAGCAACTAACGCATTGCGGAAAGTTTCCTTCATCATGGATAGTGGCACAAGGTCTTGTGGACGTTTAGGTCCGGAAAGGTTTGGTTCGATTTCCCCAAGGTCGATATCTACTACATCTGTGTAGATAGGATCAGCGTCAGGGCTGAAGAATAATCCGTTTGCTTTAGAGTACTCTTCTACTAATTTGATTTGCTCTTCGCTGCGTCCAGTCAGGCGCATGTAATCAAGAGACTCTTCATCAACTGGGAAGAATCCACAAGTTGCACCGTACTCAGGTGCCATGTTAGCAATTGTTGCACGGTCAGCTAATGGAAGCTCAGATACTCCAGGTCCGAAGAACTCAACGAACTTACCTACCACACCATGTTTACGCAATACTTGTGTAACTTTTAATGCTAAGTCAGTTGCAGTTGTTCCGTTTGGTAAAGCGCCAGTCAATTTAACACCAACAACCTCAGGAACCGGGAAGTATGAAGGTTGGCCAAGCATTCCTGCTTCCGCTTCAATACCACCTACACCCCAACCAAGAACACCGATACCGTTAATCATTGTTGTATGGGAGTCTGTTCCGACAAGCGTGTCAGGAAAAGCTACGTACTCGCCATTTTCTTCCACAGCGTGAACAACGTTAGCCAAGTACTCTAAGTTAACTTGGTGAACGATACCAGTTGCTGGTGGAACTGCACGGTAGTTGTCAAAAGATTTCTTCGCCCAGCTAAGGAACTTGTAACGCTCTGCATTACGTTCGAACTCAAGCTTCATGTTGAAGTCTAAAGAATCAGCCGTACCAGCTTTATCAACTTGTACAGAGTGGTCAATGACAAGATCAACCGGGATTTCAGGGTTGATTTTCTGCGGATCTCCACCTACGTCAGCCATTGCTTTACGTAAAGATGCAAGGTCAACTACTGCCGGAACTCCTGTGAAATCTTGAAGGATAACACGGGAAGGCTTGAATGGTACATCCACGTCCTTCTGCTCGTCTGTTCCCCATTTTGCTAAGTTTTCAACGTGCTCTTTAGTGATAACACGGCCGTCTACTTGGCGTAGAACGGATTCTAATAATACTTTAATGGAATATGGTAAGCGTGACACGTTACCAATGTTTGCTTTTTCAAGCGCTTGCAAAGAATAGTAATGATACGTTTTGCCATTCACATCAAAAGACGTGCGGGCATTAAAAACATCTTGCTTCGTCATATGTATTACCCCCTGCTACTCATAGTTTAATAGGACCTCGCTATGAACAATTAATAGGCATTGAAAAACAAGCTTTCTTTGATGCGGAAAGCGTTTGCGAATGTTTTTCTTTGAGACAATTTTCGAGTTGTTTCTCCCACCGAATAGTCCTTACAATATTATCTTAATACAACATTTCTCATAAGTAAATATCAATAAAGTTATCAAATCACATAAGTTACGCTTATCTTTCATAATATTCCACAAATACATGACGTTCAAACCTCAGGAGAAACTATAAATGGAGGTGAAGTAAAGTGGCAAAAAGAAAATCGAACCATGTCATCGAAGGTATGAACAGTGCCAGCGGACAAGGAAAAGGTGCCGGTTACAACGAGGAACTTTCCAATGAGCCTTTGACAGAAGCACAGAAGCAGAATAATAAAAAACGTAAGAAGAATCAGTAATAGTACTTATTGCTATGAAATCAACTCCAATATGGTGGGGTTGATTTTTTTGTATTTGTTCCTTGCTGATCTCTCTCCGTCAATATGGAGTTAAAGAGTAGTTGCAAAATTCAAATGTCTGAAGTTTTACGATATTTGACCGAAGTTTTCGTAAAAGTGACCGAAGATTCTGCAAAGTTGGCCGAAGTTTTGCCAAAAGTGACCGAACCGAAATTTTAAATGGCCGAACACCAAGTTAAAGTTGTCCTAACTATCTCTCTAAATTGTCCGAACATGTCTATATTTCGTCGTTTTTTGACCGAAGATAGAACAAAAGTGACCGAACCATTTTCAACACTAAAAAATGAGGTGTTTTTTCGCCAAAAACCAGCATTTTATCCTCGATTCCTACCAAAAGACCATCAAAGTCTTATCTGTATTAACAAACACTTCAAACCAAAAAACCAACCTAAAACCCAAACTACCGGTTCCAGGTTGGCCTAAACATAGCCTCAGAAAATACAGCCTTCTACTCCAACGTATTCCCTTCCCCTTGCTGCATCAGACGTTGCAAATCCGCCTGAAATTGCATGAGTTGCGGGCGTTGTGTTTCAGATGCCACTTCTAGGGCATTGTTGATTTGTTCCATTGCTTCGTTCACTTCATTCTCTAATCGCTTGAAATCGTGCCCGTAATTTGGATCATTTCTGACAATTGCTTCGTATACATCTCTTGCTTGTTCTGTTCCTTGTTGCGCTGCTTGAAAAGCTTGCTGTTTATCTTTATGATATGGCATATCTTTTCGCTCCTTTAGGTCAAAGTAAATAATAGCTCTACCTATACTGCCCGAACAAATGAAAAATATACCTCAGGCAGTGGAGCATAAACCTGTCCATTTTTCAAAAACTATAAGCAAAGGAGGAGATAAACAATGAACAAAAACAGTCATAAAGATATGGTAAGAAACCAGCCTAAAGATAATCAATCAGGCCAACCTGCACCTTTAAGCGGTTCTCATAAAGTGAAAAACCGTCAGCATACCCGCCAAAAGCATAATTCTAGCCACGATATGTAAGCTCTATTTCACGAAAAGCTTTCGCAAGCTTAGGTATTTCCCCTTGTGTGATAGTTCGGAAATCCAGAATTACCTGTTGATCTTGGACACGAACAACTACACTTGGGGACCCTTTTCGTAATTCGTCTGCTAGAGCCTGCGCAGAAAGGGCCGCAGCGTTTACCTTAACCGCAATGGATGGCAGTGTCACATCAGGCATGGTTCCCCCGCCTACCATTGACACGACATTATAAATATCCCACTTAAATAAATCCAACTCCCTCACGGTATCCAAGAAAATCATGGCTTTTTCGTGAACCTCTTCTGGCGTGAGAAGCATATCTCTCACAGTAGGTATACTTTCCGCTTTGTTATTAGCGTATGCCTGCATCGTCGCTTCTAAAGCAGCAAAGCTCATTTTATCCACCCTAAGCACCCGTGCTAATTGATGTCTTTTGAGTTGATCAATCAGTTCTTTCTTGCCAGCAATAATTCCTACTTGAGGGCCGCCTAAAAGCTTATCTCCACTAAAGGATACAAGATCGACTCCGGTTTGCACTACCTTTTTCACGACAGGCTCTTCTCCGATTCCCTTAGCCGAAAAATCAAAAAGTACACCGCTTCCTAAGTCTTCATAGACAATTAAGTCTGCTTGGCTTTGTTTTAAACCGACAAGATCCTCCGTTGAAACAGATTGAGTAAAACCAATTATCTTAAAATTGCTTGTATGTACTTTTAATACCATCGCAGTCTCGTCACTCAATGCTTGTTCATAGTCTTTTAAATGGGTTTTATTTGTAGTACCTACCTCTATAAGTTTGGCGCCACTCTCTTCCATAATGGAACTAATTCGAAAAGACCCTCCTATTTCCACTAGTTGGCCTCTTGAAACAATCACTTCTTTTCCTTTACCAAAAGCATTCAGAATTAGAAATACAGCCGCTGCGTTATTGTTCACCACGATCGCCGCTTCTGCACCTGTTACTTCTTTTATTAACTCCTCCACGAGATCGTGCCTAGAGCCGCGCTTACCAGAATCTATATCATACTCAAGATTGGAATAGTTCTCTGCAACTTCTACCACCCGGTTTATTGCCTCTCTACTTAACCGAGCACGTCCTAAATTGGTGTGTAGGATGGTACCTGTCGCATTGATAACAGAATGAAGGCTTGGTTTACTCTTTGTTTTCAATATCTCTTCTATTTCATCCCAAATGACACGAGTGAGATCTTTATCTATGTGCAGACCATTTTTCACTTTATTTCTTACCAACTCTAATGCCTGTCTGATTACGGAAGTAAGTACGGTTTCATCTAGATTGTACTTTTTGCCAAGAAGCACAAATGTATGTTGGTTTTTTAATTCATGAACTGGGGGAATATTACGTAAAATGTCTTTCATATTCTTCACCTTTTCCGTTGGATCATTTTACTATTATACCGTAAGGAAAACATAAAAGAGAAGGGTCGCCCCTTCCCTCTTACTTGTTTTCCAATTGTGCAATAATGTCTTCCGCTTTCGGGAACACACCTGTTTCTTTTTTTGAATAAATGTTTTCTCCATTTACCGATACTTCAAATTTTCCACCAGAGCTAGGAATTAGTTCCATGGACGAGATGTCAGTTCGGAAATGAGTGAATAGTGATTCCGCGAAACTCGCGGCTTTTGGCGCGTAGTTTCACTGCATGCAAAATTCGATTGATACCTTGAAATTGCTCATGATTATTCCTCCTATGCAAGTTTTCACTACGATGACCAAGATATTCCTTCTCAGTCACTAGTACTATCATAGTACAACTACTATCTTTTCGCAAAATTCAAATCTTTATCACTGGATAAGTGTTAAAAGTAAGAATATACTTTAATATAGACAGGAGGTGGGTTTTATGACTGAACACGAAAAAGTCCGTTTAACATCACTATCGACTAAAGCTGGCTGAGGATGCAAACTTGGTCCTAGTGACCTCGCGCAAGTTTTGCGTGACTTACCTGCAAATAACCACGATCCTAATTTATTGGTAGGCTATAACACTTCTGATGATGCCGGCGTTTATAAAATTACCGACGATATAGCCATGATACAAACGCTCGATTATTTCACACCGGTTGTGGATGACCCTTACATGTTTGGACAAATTGCTGCTGCCAACGCATTGAGTGATGTTTATGCGATGGGAGGTACTCCAAAAACAGCTCTAAATATTGTCGGATATCCCATTAAGAAATTGGGTCCAGATATTCTACACGCCATCCTTTCAGGTGCATTGGACAAAGTGAAGGAAGCTGGTGCAGTCATTGTTGGCGGTCATTCCATTGACGATCAGGAACCAAAATTCGGCTTATCCGTTACAGGTTTTGCCCATCCAGAACAGATATGGAAAAATACCGGTGCCCGTCCAGGAGATGCACTAGTATTGACAAAGCCAATCGGAGTAGGCATTCTTACTACCGCTATCAAAAGGGAAAAAGCAACTGATGCACAAATTAGACTTGTGACAGAAACAATGGCGTCCCTAAACAAACATGCTGCTGAAACTTTGAAAGAATTCAGCCCGAATGCTGTGACAGATGTAACAGGCTTCGGCCTTCTAGGTCATGCGAGTGAAATTGCTCGTGGAAGCGGCGTAAGCTTACATATCGACCTGAAAAAGGTGCCTGTGTTGACTGGGACATATGAGTTGGCGGAAGACGGTGTCATTCCAGGAGGTTCTAAATCCAATCATCAATGGCTAAATAGCGATGTCCACTACCATAATTCCGTCACTCTACATGAGCAACTTGTATTGTGTGACGCCATAACATCAGGAGGCTTACTTGTAAGCATGCCGGTATCTGAAGCGCATCAATATGTTAATATGCTGAAGGAGAAGAATGTGTTTGCTTCAATTATCGGATCTGTTTCAGAAAAATGTGAAAAATGTATGTATGTAAACAAAAACGGAGCTAACTGAACTCTTCAGTAGCTCCGTTTTATTATATCCAATACCGAACAGAGTCCTCTCTTTTCGTGATCTGTAACGTATCTAATAACTCCATAAAAGGTATTAAGTATTTGCGCGACAACCCGAGTCTCTCTTTTACACCGCTCAGCTCTAATTTTTCAGGATATATCTTCTTTAATTCTCTTATGGAATTGTCTACATGTTTCACACTAACTAAATACTTGTCATCCAACGCATACATTCTCTTCTGCTTGATTAAATAGTGTTGGAGTTCACGTAGTTCTTTTTCAGGAAGCCCAGCATCTCGTCCATATTCCGAATATGGCTGAGGACTAAGGCCGCCTTCTTCCAAACGCGACACAACCTGTTCCATCCTTTTCTTCCAAGAAGGCGGAAAGTGAGGATTAAAGTCCGCATCAAACAACAAACTTTCGTGTCGCATAATCTTTCCTTCATCTTGAAGCGATTTAAGAGCAAATTCTACTAGATTTCTGGGTATAGAATTTGAAAAGTGGGAAAGTATTTCCGCTTTTGCCACACCTGCTTTTAAAGGATTGTGTTTATGAAAATCATGAATATAGTTTAATACTTGTTGTAAAGTGGCTTTTACATCTTCTAGACCTGAAAAGAAATGATCTGTGATTTGGATCAGTTTTCCAGCTTCTAATAACGAGTCTAACTCCTTTTGGCTTAAGCCGGTTTCTTTTTGTAGTTCATTCATTTCTAACAGCTTCCTATTAATTAGGACTTGGTAAACTCTTTCTTCTGGGCTTCCTTCTTTCACTTTTTGAAGTGTTTGTATCGTGTTTTGGCCAAATTTATATTTAGAGCCTTTTGCTTGAATAACCCAACCACCGCCGACTGTTTCAACTGGAGTCGGTCTTCTTATAATTAACTTGTCTCCTCTTTTTGCCGTTATTTTTTCATCTAATCGCAACTGACACAATACTTCTTCACCTGAGTCATTAATCTCATTGCGATCAAAAAATATGATTTTCCCCATTACTTCGGCAGTTCCAATATGTACTTTCACAATACTTCTTTGCTTGATTGGGTATTGAAGCTTTTTGATGAATTTCAAACTAACATCGATGACATCTGTTGGTTCATATGTTTGAGAATGGACAAGCACATCTCCGCGATTAATATCTTCAGCACTTATATTAGGAAGGTTCACTGCAACTCGCTGACCCGCCATTGCTTTTTCCACCATTTTACTGTGCACTTGCAACTGCCTTGCTTTTACAGGTACTCCTGAAGGAAGAATTTGAAGCTCGTCATCTGTGCGTATCAACCCTTCCATAATCGTTCCCCGGACAACCGTCCCTTGTCCTTTAATGGAAAATACCTGATCGATTGGCAAGCGGAACTCTCCACTTTCCTGCTTGACTGTTATGTTGTTTACTTGATCTAATATTGTTGCCTTCAACTCATCAATACCTATATTTTTAGTACTATCTATAAAGACAACTGGCGCATGTTGAAAGACGGAACCTTCTAACTCATCCATTATTTCTTCTTTAACAAGCTCCAGAAATTCTTCTTCCACTTTATCTTTTTTGGTAATAGCTATAATTCCTTTCTGAATTTGCAGGAATTTAACAATTTCCAGATGTTCTCTTGTTTGTGGCATAACTCCTTCGTCTGCAGCAACAACCAATATGACCAGGTCAATTCCAGAAACCCCTGCAATCATCTGGCGGATGAATCGTTCATGCCCTGGTACATCAATAATAGATAAAAGGGAGCCATCAGCCATCTTTAGAGGCGCATACCCGAGCTCAATGGATATCTGCCTCTCCTTCTCTTCTTTGAGTCTATCAGTATCCACTCCAGTCAGAGCTTTCGTCAGCGTAGTCTTGCCGTGATCAATATGCCCTGCCATCCCAATTGTATAGTGCTTATCAGTCAAACCCCTCACCTATTTCATCATTTATTTCTACGTTTTTCTTTCCACACACATTAACAACACTTATCTTAGTAAAAGTTTTGATGCATTGTCCAAGATTTCCTGATCCCGATCCTGTCACACCGGTTTCCTCCGCTATTGGACAAGCTTTAAAGATATTGCCAAAGTTTACAACTCCACCGTTTACATTCTTTATCACTACTTTATTAATAAAACAACCCATCTACGCCACCCCTTTTTGATAGCGTATGACAGCATGTTTATGCTTGTATAGGTGGACGTCCTATTTTTTATAGTGTTGTTTCAAGTATTGTTGCCACTCTTCTTCCGTCCAGGATGTATGCTTTTTTTCTTGTAAAAAGCCTTTTTTCCATTGTCTTTTGATGTTTGCTACCTCATTCGCCTGGATGCTGCTTTGATTGAGCGCTTTCGCACGGATATCGTCCCAGTCAGGTTTTCGATCTTCCGGTGGACGTGAAAGAAACGGATCAAAGATAAGCTTCATGGCCAAAAGTAATAACATGAGACAAAGGATTATCTTTACAAAAGTATGTATTGGGATAAATAGGACTATTAGAGCGCACAAAACAAAAATCATCCAGATCTTCCGGCTCAAATTCTTCATTATCTTCCTATTCACTTGATTCCTGTTCTGCACTTGAGTATCGTATTTATTTTCTATTTCACAATCCACACAATACACTTCAATTTCTTGAGAGGCCCTATGATAACGTTCAACTAGAGCCTTTTTATGCTTTGTACAATATAAGTCCAAATTGTTCCTCCATTAAAACCGTCTTTAATTTTAATTATACCAATCAATTTTGAAAACTTGAAATGAAACTGGGCTAAATCGCAAAAGAAGCGTCCCAATAGTAGGTACGCTTCTCCCTTCTTGCTTTTCCATTATGTAGGATTGCAAGATACTTATTTCGATGTTAGAAATTTAGTTTTACTGGATTTACTAAAGCAGGCAAAGTTTCTGTCGAATCAGAAACATTCACTTCAATCACTTTGAAATCTGTAGAATAAGTCTCTACTTTGTAGTCTGTAAATACCATTTGATCTTTTAAAATTAATTCCTTCATTTGTCATTCTTCCTTTCAAAATTTTTATCACACAATGGAAAGTATATGCGCCTTGTAAAAAAATGTGACAGGGAAGTGTGAAAATAGGTTTGGGCGGGTTTAAAGTCGAGGATACCGAAGAAAGGGGTTGGCTCCAAATGGTATGAAAATGGACCAAAAAAGGGCTTTTTTAATGCAAATATCCCTGTTTTCTGTTGTGAATTTTTGGTTCGGTCACTTTTTTCATTAGTTCGGTCAATTTTGGTACCTTAGAGTGGTTGGTTCGGACAAATCCATGCCCTTGTTCGGTCAGAAAATCGTCGCCTTCGGTCATTTGAAAATTTCGTTCGGTCAAATTCATGAAATCTCCGGTCAATTTCTAAAAAACTTCGGTCAACTTTCCAAAAACTTCGGTCAAAATTGTAAAATCTTCGGACATTTGCATATCTCATCCCCCAAAATAGTAAAGTCATTTTTTATAGGGTTGTTTCATTGACAATAGAGCATAAGTTAAATATTAAACAAATGTATCTAAGGGGGAGTTCATTGGAGACTTTCGGGCGAGGTTGTTTATATATCATCATTGGAATCGGAGTATTACTGCTTTTAGCTATTGTGACACAGAGTCACATCAATATTCCTTTCATTATCGCAATCCCTCTGGTTATACTGGCTTTTTATATCGCAAAAAAGAGAACAGACGAGAAAAACAGATAACCAAGCATGATACACTATACATGCTTGGTTTTTTCTGCATTAAGCTATTTAACTTCCGGTATGATCATGAATTCCTCATTCCATGTAACTTCTATGTCTTCTGGAACTCTGACATAAATGATCGCATTACTAGAAGAATGCCCGTATCCCTGCATGGTCGAACGTTGCCCGCTGAATTGTGAGAATGGAAACTCCGGTGCTGTATAGGCCATACTCTTTTCAAAATATGCTGGATGTTCAACCTCTAATATGCCATTAGAATACTTTATAGATGGAAGCGGAAGCTCCTCTGAAAGGTCAAATTGTTCAACAGTTAGAATGCCCTTGTATAGTTTTACTTCGATTTCACCTTCTAAATCTGGTGTTTTTTCATACATGATCATATATTCTTGAAAATAATTATCTTGACTTCTAATTTCGAGTAATTTTTCGGAGAGGTCATATGTTTCTTTACTAAATAAATAACTTTCTTCGATTTCTTCTTTATTCATTAGTCTTTCATAGAGGAGAAAGCCATTTTCATCTTCAGCTTTTCCTTTCCATTCTAAATATTCAGCTTCAGGCATCAAGAAATATATCACCATAGAAAAAAGTAAAATAATTATATATCCACCTAAAATCCAACTATTGTTCTTAACGGAGGAAGTAATGCCAACTCTTTTGATCCCTTTCGAAAATAGGAACAAGACAGAGAAGATAATCCCAATAAAGATTACGAGATTGATAATGATTATTGTCATAGGGCTCATTGTCTGACCTCCATTCTATTGAATATCGCTACGGAACTTGCGAATAAAACGAGCACCGTTATGAGTACTTTCAAAACGAATACAATGAAAGATGATTCCAAATAGAAGAACTCCACAATGTTAGCAAGGCCGCTTACCTGGCTGATGAAACCTCCAAAAAATAAATACCCTACAAAAAGGACCGGGACAAGGATCTTAAATAAACTAGAAACCCTAACCAAAGTCCCCACGAAGTATCCTGCAGCACCACATAACAAAACATATAGAAATGCTGTCAAGATTCCAATAACAAGGAAGCTGCCAATGTTCATGGAAACTGGTGAATGATACAAAGAGTCGAATTTCGGTAGTAATAGTACGATTACTTGTAGCAGGTACTTCGACATAAGTGCTGTTATGGTTCCAATGGTGCTAACCAATACCACAAAGCAAACATTGGACAGATCACTGCTCAATCTATTTGTTACAAAGGAAAAATCATCATTCCTATATGCTTTTGATGTGATGATGATGGATACAATAAAAACCCATAACATCGTAAAAACGAAAATTAGATTCGCAGAATAATAATGAATGTTCAACCTGACCAGTTCCGAACCTCCACTTGAATTACCTACTCCATTCAAAGAAAATAGGACCGCGATCACTTGTAAGATGATCAATGAAATAAAAACCCCAGAATAGGCACTTAGTTTATATAAAAATTGTTTCTTCACGACTTGATCAAACGATACCTTACTCAAAGACTTCATCAATTCCACCTCTTTCTTTACTAGTTAAGTAGATGCATATGTCGTTGGATGAGACGGAGGAAAGCTCAAATTCTAACTTTCTAGCATCTTGCTTTATTTTCTCCGTATAGTTGTTTTCAATAACCGCATAAGATAGCTCTGAACTAATTGTTTTTCTGTAGAGTACCCTTTTATCCTCTAACCAATCATTAAGAACACTCGTCTTCCCTTGCACCGCAATCGCGTATTCCTTAACTTCAGATATGGGAATGTGCAACAGTTTCTCACCGTTCTTTAACAGAAGAATATCCTCCAAAAGGTCTTCTATTTCTTCCAGATGATGACTCGATATTATTATGGTTCTCGGGTTGGTAATATAATCTTTAAGAAGAGCACGGTAGAAATCCTTACGTACGGAAGCGTCCATTCCAGTTGTAGGCTCATCAAACATAGTCAGAGAACAACGGGATGCCAACCCAACAATTATGTTAAAGGTACTTTTCATCCCTTTGGATAATTCACTATGCCGGTAATCTAGTCGAAAGGAAAAATATTCAAATAGTTTACTTGCGAGCTCTGCATCCCATTTTGGATAAAATGATGCAGCTGCATTCAACACCTCACCCAAATTTAACGCAATTGGAAACGACATTTGATCATCTACAAGAATGCTGTTGGCTGAGGCAAACAAGCTATTATATGGTTGTTCATTAAACACTCTGACCTCTCCTGAAGTCTGCTTCTGAAAACCAGCCATTATGTTTAGTAGAGTCGTTTTTCCCGCACCGTTTCTCCCAATCAACCCTGTAATTTTATTTTCACTAATATGGAAACTCAAGTCATTAAGAGCTCTTGAGCGACCATAATCCTTGACCAAACCCTCACATTCCACTACTTTCATCTATTATTCCCCCTTGCTTTGTTTACTTTCTTTTCTCACCATCTCAAGCAGTTCATCCATACCTACATTTAGTTGTTCAGCTTCTGATACCAATTCAATAACCAGTCTTTTTAACGTATGTTCTCGCCTCTTTGTCAGGATGATAGCTTGTGCTGCTTCTGTCACAAACATGCCGAGCCCCCTTTTTTTGTATAAGACTTCTTCTTCCACTAATAATGTAAGACCCTTTGCTGCAGTTGCAGGATTTATATTAAAGATTTCAGCTAATTGATATTGCGAATACACTTTTTGATCCTTACGGAAATTTCCATTAAGGATTTCCGTCTCAAGCCATTCGGCTATTTGCACATATATCGGTTTTGTACCATCCGTGTTCAAAATCAATGTTCCACCTCCATTCAACCATAGTGCATTAGTGTTGTAATGTAGTATATGATATTTACCAAAATAATGCAACGATTTTACAGGAATTTTTTTACACAAAAAAACGACACCAGCTAGTGGCATCGTTTTATATTCATGATTTTAATTCAATTGGAATAAGAATCTCAAAGTGTGGATCTTCTAGATCTCTATCGACAGGATATTTCTCATGCTTTATTGGAAGATCATCGTAATAGTCTATACCTTTTTCCTTAAACGGTTGATAGTCACACTCTTTAAACCATTGATAAATTTCCGTATAGGTGACACCGATATCTTTTCCTTTAGGATGCTCAACCTTTAAATAGGTCATCTCTGGAACAATAATTTCAACCATTCCAAGTAATAACTCCTGTTTTTTATCCACTTCAAAAACAGAATAATGAATAAATCCATCAGATCTTAGGTGATAGGATAACCCTAATTGCGTTTCAGGATTTTTCACATAACTTAGTTCGCTAACTCTGTTACTCATCTTTATTATTAGTTCTTTTAATTTTGGAACTTCCGCATAAGAACCTTCCCATTTTAGCCCCATCGCACGATAAGAAGCAATGGTTACTATTTCACCAACTAGTGTTTTCATTAAAGCATCCCCCTCTATTAATGAATAACAGGAATATATAATTCTACCATTTCTTCTTCTGCATCATCTTCAAAATAAAAAACTTCAATTGGAAGAGCTTTCTCAAGACTTTCTTGACGATACCCATTATCCTTCATCCAGGAAAAGACTCTCTCATAGCTTTTGTCTACCGTTTTGTTTGAGCAGGTTATCTTTGCGTACGTTGTGATAGGTATATTTATGGCCATCATCCCACTCGGAATTGTAGCAAATTCATTCACTTCCACACAGGCAAAATATGTTGCAACCAGACTGTTTGCAAGGTACGGGCAATAAATTACATTACGATCCACCACATGACTCACTTCGTCTCTTCTATTCTCGAAGTCTTGTTGTACATTCATCGCAACTTCAGGAAAGGACTGTGGAAAATTACCTGTCGCACATTGACCAACTAACTGAAGTTTTTTTTGAACCACTTCACATTTAAAAGTTGCAATGGAATTCTGAATCATACAAACACCCGCTCCTTTTTGGATAAATTCACCATTATTAGAATTCGATGTGAATAAGAAAAATCCTTTTCAAACTTTGCATTTAACAACAATAATCAAAAGGATGTAGGGGAGGTTGCGCAAAAAATATCCAATGTGGTTTTAATGAGTGGTCCGCCCAGTGCCACGCTGCTAATGCTGCTGCACAAGCATCGATGGAGTGGCTCTCCTTTTCTACACCATTGGGTAACCCAATAACGTTTTGTTGAGCAAACCAGTTCTTAAGATATTTTCGTGATGAAAAATTTTGCTTGTAAGTAAGAACGTATTCTAATTCTTTTTCCGTTACTCTCGCCCCAATTGCCGCTCCAGGATGTACTTCAACTATAGAAACAGGAAAAGTCGTATGGATTTTTTCTATCTCTCTCGTGAGTTTTATTCCTCTTAATGTTAGATATACCATTCTAGTGTAAGTCGGCGGCATAATGGAACCTGGCTTCATCCCAAAGGAAACAATAAATTTTCGTAACTGTTTATCACTTTCCCTATCTCCACCACCATCCTGATAAGATAATGGAGCATCTATTCCAATGACGATCTCATCTAATCTACTTAAGTCTATAATTTCGTTTAGTATTTCTTCGTCGCTGATGTTTGAGATCATTTTTTTGAAGGTTAAATGATTTTCACTCTGTTTAAAGACGGTAAGCACGGTATCCTTATGATTACTTGGACCAGCCAAGTCCAGTCCGATTAAGATCATTTGACTACCTCCATTTATACCTCATTCATGCTGAAACAAGTGATGCAACATCCTATCCCGATCATCAAAGAACTGCTTTACGATTGTATAGTGTGGAGTCTCTTCTAAAGAGGTTTCACACATTCCTTCTTGAGTCAGTTCCAAAATTTTCGCATCAGGGTAAGCCATGACGATTGGAGAGTGAGTAGAGATGATGAATTGTGACCCATCTTGCACCAGCTCGTTAATTCTGGCGAGCATCGACATCTGCTTGAGCGGAGATAAGGCTGCTTCCGGCTCATCTAGGATATATAAACCCTTTCCTTGGAAACGGTCCACGAATGCAGCAAAAAAAGATTCCCCATGCGATTGCTGATGTAGTGATTTTCCTCCAAAAGAATCAATAATCCTTCTTCCGCCACCAGGTTCTCGGTCCATTTCCTCAATATTAGTTGCGACATTATAGAAAGTCTCCGCTCTAAAGAAAAAGCTATCCGAGGGCCTTTCTGCACCCTTTATAACACGGAAATAGTTGTCTAATTC
Organism: Sutcliffiella horikoshii; assembly: GCF_008180725.1. Lineage (GTDB taxonomy): Bacteria > Bacillota > Bacilli > Bacillales > Bacillaceae_I > Sutcliffiella_A > Sutcliffiella_A horikoshii_B. Next base: position 137,265 of record NZ_VTEV01000001.1, read on the forward strand.
CGAATGGGAGTCATAGCTTGTAAAGTTAAAATTCAACGTTCCACCCTCAGGATTAAAGCCCAAAGCAATAGCAATTCCTTCAAGCAATGTGGATTTACCCATTCCATTTTCTCCGATGATGTAGGTGACATTAGGATGAAGATGAAGTGTGTTCAAGTCTTTTATTACTGGCAGGTTGAAAGGAAAGCGATCGAATGTGGGAATGGATTCTCTTTTCAATGTGATGCCTCTTATGTATTGCGTATCTTTCTCTAATTTCAACTTTTTTCTCCCTCCTTTTTAGAAATTAGATCTCTTGCTAAATAATGTACCACAACCGAACAAATGTTTCCACTATTATGAGGAACATTCCTATTGCATTCTTCCATAGCAAAAAGTAAAATAGTACTATCCAAAGTATGGGGCTGATTGCAATGCTGGTGCTTGTCTCGGTCTTCAAAACCGCTTGTGAGGCGCGTGCCGTCTCAGGTGGGTTCGATTCCCACGCAGTCCCGCCATACATATTCTTCACAAAATCCTCCAATACAAAATGTTTTCCTCACATAAAAAAATGACAGGAACAAGTCCTGCCATTTTTTTAAGGGGTAATGTTACTTTGCATAGCCATTTCAGGATTTCTCCCAAACATTACATAGTCCGTGGAGATTGGTAAAATGTCGATAATGCTATTAAAGTTCAATAGATTATCAAATTGAGTTCCTCTTACTGTAACGATTTGAGTTTTACTGTAAATATCTCCATTGAAATTAGTCGACATCACAATACCATTCAAGAACGGATTTTCTTCACTTCCGTAGAAAATGGTTCTTGTTTGCCCTGGAGGCAGTGTAAATACTACTTCCCCGGCAAAATTAGCTGGGTTGCTTCCTTGACGGACTAGGAGGAATATTTGCAAGCTAGCTGCACTACGGTTGTTAAATGTTTTTTCTGCCATTCATTCACCCCCTTTTCTTTGAGATTACTATATATTATTCTAGTAATGTCAAATTGCTAGGGTAAGTATAATAGTCAAATCTATTAAATTTCAGAAAAAATAAAAGAACACCCTCGCATTCTAAATTAAGAATACAAAGGTGTGTCTTATCTTAATTTAATCTTGATTATACTGTTCAAACCAACCTACCAAATCTTCTGGCCACTTTTCCTCATCTATAATCTTTGGTGTAAAGCTGCCCATTTCAATCAGAATATACCTTGCAGAAGTCTTTATGATAAAGAAATCTTCCTTTGGAGTCGGAATAATCTTTTCTATGTCAACATTATGTTTTTGGAGAAATTCCTTGATATCATCCTCTTCCTTCGTGCTCATTGACTGGGGAGATACATCAAAAAGTATATCGTTTGAACTTCGCACCATTTTTCTACGTCTTTTTGGTATGTTCTCGTTAATCACTTCTAAGATTCGAATGATTTCTGACATCCCTATTAAAGCCATTCCTGTAACAAGTGAACCAAGAAAAGTAGTAACAAAAAATAAAAAACTGTTTGCTTGTGATCCACCAATAATCCCTAACAATAATCCTAGTGCTATTACTATACTACCTACTACTTTAAGTACTGCGCCTATTTGATTTTGCAATATTATCTCCCCTTTTCTCTCTCTACAATATGTATTCCACTTTCGACAAAAAAATCCTCTTTTTACTAATTATGTTTATAAAAAAGAGCCTTGCCATATAGGCAAGACTCGTATCAAAACATTATTATCTAATTTGACCGTCACCAGTCATTTGGAATTTAACCGTTGTTAATGCAGGTAATCCCATTGGACCACGAGCATGAAGTTTTTGAGTAGAAATACCGATCTCAGCACCGAACCCTAAAGCTCCACCGTCTGTGAAACGTGTAGAAGCGTTATGATAAACTGCTGCTGCATCGACAAGCTTCATGAACTTGTTGGCAGTTACTTTGTTTTCTGTGATGATAGCTTCGGAATGCTTCGTACCATACTTATCGATATGCTCGATTGCCTCGTCTATATCAGTAACCACTTTCACTGCAATATCCAAGCTTAAATACTCGTTTGTCCAATCTTCTTCTCCAGCCTTAACAGCTCCAGGTATCGTTTCAACAACGGTGTCGTCTCCATGAACTGTAATGCCGTTTTCTTTAAACATATTGATTAGTGCATCTTTGTTCGCGTGGAACCAAGCTTCATGGACAATTAATGTCTCTGCTGCGTTACAAACCGCCGGACGGTCCGTTTTGGCATTAACCACGATAGATAATGCTTTCTCCAAATCCGCATCCTTGTCAATATAAAGATGGCAATTTCCTACCCCTGTCTCTAGAACAGGCACTGTAGCATTTTCTACGACTGCATTAATCAGAGATGCTCCACCACGTGGAATCAAGACATCGATATGCTCTTTCATCGTGAATAGCTCTTGCGTTGCTTTGCGGTCCGTACTTGCAATAAATTGCACCGCTTGTGCTGGGATAGAAGTGGTTTTTAACGCTTTGTGAATGACATCTACAATAGCCTGGTTGGAGTTGATCGCAGATGATCCACCTTTCAAAACAATCGCATTACCGGATTTCAAAGCAAGTCCAGTTGCATCAACTGTCACGTTTGGACGTGCTTCATAGATCATGCCGATAACACCAAGTGGAACGCGGACTTTTTCTACTTGTAAGCCATTCTCCAATGTCCAGTCTGAAAGGATGTCCCCAACAGGGTCATCTAACTCAGCAACTTCTCTTAGACCATTTGCAAAATCTGCAATTCGCTCTTCAGATAGAGCCAATCGGTCCATATAAGCTTCTGTATAGCCTTTTTCGCGTCCTTTGTCCAAGTCCTTGTTATTGGCTTCTAGGATATGAGACACATTGCTTTCAAGGGTGTTGGCGATATGCTTAAGAATTTCGTTTTTTTCTTCTGTAGTCAGTAAGCTTATGACTTTTGCTGCTTTCTTCGCTTCTTTTGCTTTAGTTTCTACATTTGTCTCTACTAATAAAGACATCAAATTCCTCCTAATTTTTATTTAAGAATTGTTATTTATTTGCTCATATTTGTGATCATTAAATACCGACGGGAATAGATGCTTCCAAATGACATACTAAATCATCATTTTTTACGACTTCTTCTGCGTATTTATCTTGGGTTTGATCATACTCTCTTAACTGTTCCGAGGAGTAGTTGACCACTCCAAGTCCGATTCGGTTTCCTTCAAAATCCAGAATTCTTACAACAGATCCTTCCTGGAAATACCCTTTCACTTTACTGATACTAGAAGGTAACAATCTCTTCTTCCCTAACATGGAAACGTCTGCACCTTCTGCTAGCACTACTTCTCCCTCAGGACCTGAGTTAAACGCAATCCATTGTTTTTTGTGATTCAAGTTCACTGAAGAATCCTTCGATTCAAAATACGTTCCTGTTGCTTCTTTTTCCACTGCTTGAAGTAAAATGTTTGGTACTCCTGCTTTTCCTAAGAAGGCAGGGATTCCAGATGCCATGGCAATCTTCACGGCATCAATTTTTGACTTCATTCCGCCAGTACCGACAGAGCTTCCAGGATCTCCTGCTGCCGCTTCGATTTCAGGGGTGATTTCTTCCACCTTGCGTAAAAGAGTGGCATCCGGATTTTTGCGCGGATCTGCATCATACAAACCGTCGATGTCAGATAAAATTAACAACATATCTGCATCGACAAGTCCAGCCACTTTAGCAGAAAGTGTATCATTATCCCCGAATTTTAGACGGTTTACCGTGACGGTGTCATTTTCATTGACGATCGGTACAATACCACGCTCTAAAAGAACATTCGCGGTGTTGCGCGCGTTATTGTAGCGATTTTCATCCGAAAAATCTTCTCTTGTAATAAGGATTTGAGAGGCAACGTACCCGTTAGATAAAAACAGTTCGCTATACGCCTCCATCAACAAGCCTTGCCCAATGGACGCTGCCGCTTGTTTTTCCGGTAAACTTGTTGGTCGATCCAGGCAGCCTAGTTTTCTATATCCGGCTGCTACTGCACCTGAAGAAACTAATAAGACTTCATAGCCTTGATCCTTCAGTTGAGCAACTTCATCAACAAGCCTTTCTAGTTTTCTTCTGCTAATTTCGCCATGTGAACTTGTCAATGAGCTGCTTCCAATTTTTATTACTACCCGTTTTGTCTTATTATCGGGGGTCATTCAATCACTCCTGTTATAACATAGTTGTAAAACTTACTGTAGAACCAATTCTTTTTCTTTTTCTGCACTTATTTCTTTTGAACGTTCTGCTGCACCTTTAATGGCTGCTGAGATAGCTTTACCGCCACCATTTTCACTTAAAGCATCTAATCCTGCTGCCGTGGTACCATTTGGAGAAGTCACTTTCTTACGTAGCGAAGAAGGCTCTTCGTTATTTGTTTGCATCATTTTAGCTGCTCCGAGAATTGTCTGTGCAACTACATCACGTGTTACTTCTTCATCAAGTCCTGCAGCCTTCGCTGTTTTTTCCATGTGCTCCATTAAATAGTAAAAATAAGCTGGACCACTTCCGGCTACTCCTGTAAAAACGTCCATTTGTTCTTCTTCAATGGTGTACACTTTGCCGATTGTTTCAAGGATGACTTTCGTGTCTACCATATGATCCATCCCAACATGCTTTCCTGCTGAAATCGCTGTTGCCGATTCACCAATCATGCTTGACGTGTTAGGCATTACGCGAATAACAGGCTGCCCTGGGTTCAACCCTTCTTCCATATAACTAGTGGATACACCTGCTAATACGGAAAGCAGTAATTGTGAAGAGTTAAGTTGATCTTTTAATGAAGCTAAGGCAATTTCTATATCTTTCGGTTTCATGGCCAATACAATAATGTCTAGTTCACTCATATTCAAATCCTGCTTCATCACGCCACGAACACCGTATTTATTTTCAAGTTCTATTAATCTGTCGATGTTTGATCTATTGCTTACTACAACGTTAGTTGCAGGGATAATTTCACTTGCAACAATCCCTGAAATCATTGCCTCTGCCATTGATCCTGCTCCAATAAATCCTATCACTTTTTCTTTCAGCATCTAATCGCTCCCGTCTGTCCGTTCGTTTTTAACAACGTTTATAATCGTAACATGTAGAGGATGTATATCAAGGGTGTTTGGGCAATTAGTTCGCATGAAAGCCAGATAGTGAGTGTAAACGCTACCAATAATATCGACCTGCGTGTAATTCCAGTAGAAGCGTAAAAATCGCTGATTATGGGCAAATACGGCGAAATTTGATGGAGGATAATTATGGGAATGCAGTACAAACCCTTTTATGCATTGAGTTTGGAGGGTTTTACAGGGATGAGGACTTTTCTTTTCCTAATTCCAACTCACTGCGGTCTTTGTAGCGCTGATGAAGACTTCTCTCTACTTAATCTCCCGCCTCTCAGGTCTTCATGGCGTTGATGAAGACTTCTCCCTTCCGAATTTCCCGCCAATCAGGACTTCATTACCTCGATGAAGACTTCTCCCTACCGAATTTCCACCAACTCAGGTCTTCATTACTCCGATGAAGACTTCTCTCTTCCGAATTTCCCGCCATTCAGGTCTTCATTACACCGATGAAGACTTCTCTCTTCCGAATTTCCAGCCAATCAGGTCGTCATTACATCGATGAAGACTTCTCCCTACCAAATTTCCACCTACTCAGGTCTTCATTACACCGATGAAGACTTCTCTCTACCGAATTTCCCGCCATTCAGGTCTTCATTACACCGATGAAGACTTCTACCTACCGAATTTCCAGCCAATCAGGTCTTCATTACACCAATGAAGACTTCTACCTACCGAATTTCCAGCCAATCAGGTCTTCATTACACCGATGAAGACTTCTCTCTTCCGAATTTCCCGCCAATCAGGTCTTCATTGCTCCCACCCATAAAAAAACAGTGTACCCAGAAAGGATACACTGCAAAAACTATTACTAACTCGCTTTTTTCCACTGCTTCATCACTTTTCGAATTTCCTCTGCCATCGTCCTGCATGCTTCTACTTCCGAAGGGGAGAGTTTCATTTCCCCATATCGGACTTTTGCATACAACTTCATAAAACTTTCATTAAAAGAGGTTTCCCGTTTTAACCATTCATCCAAAGTTTCATTTGGAAGGCGGCCACGGTTCTTTTTCAATGCTAACTGCTCTAAATCAAACATAAGCTTCCTTACTTCATTTTCCGGTGGCTTTTGCTTTCTTCTACCTCCGAAGAATCCACCACCACTCTTTTTAGTCATAGTAGAAGTAAATTGCTGTTCAGGCTCTAACTCTCTTTTTTGGTTGTTTACTTTTTTCTTATTTAATGAGAGGTAAAGGACAGATAAGAAAACAAGGACACCAACTGCTATTACTACAGGGCTATCAAATAAGCTTTCTGTTGGTAAGAGCTCAGCGGTTTCCGCTTCCTCCTCCTCCCCCATCTCAATGCCTCCCTCATCCTGAGGCCCACCACTTTTGGGTGTCCAATCAAGCATTCCAAATAAAGCAAACACAGGCCTTGCCAAAATATCAAAAATAAAGCTGACACCTAGGCCAAATACCGAAAGCCCTGCTGTTATCAGATATTTACCTATTGTTGCAAAGACTGCAGAAACAGCGACGATGCCTATAAAAACTGCCGCTGTGGCACCAACCACCCTTTTTTGCATATAATGGTTGCCGTTTAATTGAATCACAGCATTTCCACTATATAATAAGATAACAAGAGCGAGCTGCGCACCAAATAGTATCATTAACGTAAGGCCATGAGGATAGTCCACCAACGTTCCTGCGCCATATACAAAAGGCATCCAAATGAAGGACATGACCAATAGCGCAAAGGTGGAAATGAACCTTTCCTCTACAAAATACATAAATGCCCTGAAACTAATGATAGACCCGATAACAAGAGAAAGCCCGATGCTATAGGAAGAAAGGTAAGCAAAAATAGCTAATATAGGTGCCACAAGCATGATGGCAACATAGCTAGTTGGAAGTTTGTTGTTTAAAAAGCCAAAAATCGCAATCGCAAAACCATATGGCAACAAGATTCCTGCAAAAGAAGGGAGATTTCCGGAATCTAAGTACAAGAGCAAGATGAAAAAATAGAGTATATTGAGCTCGAGCAATAAGTGTATGCTGTTTCTCCAAAGATTACCCATTTACAGCCTCCCTCCTTGCTTCTGACCGCCATGGTATAAGTGTACAATTATCATCTTTTACATCCAGGAGGTTTACATTAGTCCCAGTAGGCATCCTCCACCCTCTCATACGCTCTTCCTCCCCACAAAGAATGACATAAGGGGCATAAGCAGCATGTTGATAGGTTATTCTCTCAAAGGTTGTCATACTAATGGACACACTGTTTCCTTGCAACCTCGCCAACATAGTTAGCGCAGTTTGGAGATGGCGCTTCCCTTCCCCATAAGGTAGTTCCAGGTAACTTGGAGTCCCCACCCTCTTGATGTTAACAAGTAATGAATATGGGATATTTAATTTTGTCGCATGATGTAACAAATGGGTAATCCCCTTAATTCTCTCTTCTAAATGGCCTGATCTAATATCAAACACAATTAACCAAGAAAATTGAGAAGTCTTTTCATACATTTTCGTTTGAAGGCTAGTAACCTTAGCAGAAGCTTTCCAATGAATTCTATTAAAGGAATCCCCTGCTGCATAATCACGGGTTCCAATAATAGTGCTAACATCTTCAAAAAGGGACGACCTAGTTGGATACGAACCTTGGTTCTTTGGCATAATTCTTTCAAGGCCGGCAACGGGTAATTGCTCAGAGTATACCAGTGCTTCAAATTTCGTCAGGTCGTTTTTTTGCAAATAAACCTTACCAAAATCAATAAAATGAGAGATTTGCAGCTCAATATGATGTAATTTAGCTACTCCCCTTTCTATTGCAGTAAAAGGAATTTCAATGACTAGTTCACTTTTACCCATTAAGGAAAACGGCAGACTGATTTGGCTGATCCGCGTTCTTCTGTCTCCGTTTTGAAACTCTATGTTATTGTCTGCAACAAGTTGGATTCGTCCAGAAAAGATTGGTAACCAGGACGGTTGTTCGACCTTTAATTTGATGATCCCTGTTTCACCGGGGAAAACCTTCACTTGTCCGTCAACAATTGTAAGCTTCAGTTTTTTCCCTACATTGGCTAAATAATAGTAGGAGACAATGAAGTACAAAAAATACAAGCAACCCATAAAAAATAAAATGGGATGTCCTGTAAAGAATCCTATTGCAATAATGGCAAATGCGCAGGCACGGAAATAAATATGGTGAGTCAGGTTATCTACTTGTTGATTCCACCTAGTCATTCCTATATTGTCGCCTCCACAGGCACTACAACTCTTGCCAACACTTCTGTCACAACTTGTTTATTGGTCTTTTTCAATGACCCTTCCATTGTAAGAACTAATCGGTGACTTAATACATATGGAGCCATTTTCTTTACATCCTCAGGAGTAACGTATTCGCGACCATTCACAAATGCTGCCCCTTGAGCCGCTCGCATTAATGCCAAGGTTCCACGAGGGCTTATTCCAAGCTCAATTTCTTCGTGATTTCTGGTCATTTGAACTATTTCAAGTATGTAATCCTCTACTACTGAAGATACTTTCACCTGTTTGACCTGTTCCTGCAATTCCATGACTTCTTCTTTACTAAAGAAAGCAGTCAATTGTTTAATCGGCTCGTCCAATCGGTATTTATTCATCATTTCCTTTTCTTCTTCCAGTGTCGGGTAGCCTAGGTCGATTTGAATAAAGAATCGATCCATTTGCGCTTCTGGCAAAGGAAATGTCCCTTGCTGAGATTCAATTGGATTTTGTGTAGCAAGCACCATAAACGGACCTGGGATAGATAATGTTTCTCCGTCAATGGTTACTTGTCGCTCTTCCATTACCTCAAGTAAACTTGATTGCGTTCTTGGAGTGGCACGGTTAATCTCATCCGCCAAGAGTATATTTGTCATGATTGGTCCAGGTCTTAATTCAAAATTTTGTTCCTTTGGATTAAAAAACTGAATCCCTGTGACATCACTCGGCAACACATCAGGAGTAAACTGAATTCGTTTAAAGCTCGCATCCATTGTCTTGGCAAAACTCTTTGCCAACATCGTTTTACCTGTACCTGGAACACTCTCTAACAACACATGACCTTTATTAAGAAGTGATACAAATAATAGCTCTACAACCTCGTCTTTTCCAATAATCACTTTAGACAACTCTTTTTTCAATTGATCAACTTGTTTCAATATCAGGCACCCCTTTTTTATTTTCTTTCTATTTAGAATTATTTTACCATTATTCTACTTCAAAAAATAGACAAATTTTAGCATTTATTTTGCGGTTAGAAAAAACCCATAGCAATACTTTGCTATGGGCAATGAAAAAAAATAAATATATTAATCTTTGTACATCGTTAAATCTTTGGTCCTATAGCTCTCCGGTGTCACAATGGAAATTAATTGATTTTGACTCATTTTATTTTTAATCCTGTCTGCAATCCGTTCACCATATCGTTTCGTCAAATCGCCTGGGTGTATATTCGATGTAAACACGATACTTTTTCCTTGTCTTTGGTTCAGAATAGAATAGATGGTTTGATCCACCCACTCACTTACCCTCTCTACACCCAGATCATCAAGAATAAGTACATCCACTTCTGCAATGGCCTTCATAAATTTACTTTCAGAATATCCCGAATCATTATCCCAGGAAGCAACAATGGTATCCATCAATTTCGGTACATCAAAAAACATCGCAGTAATATTATTATCCTTAAAATATTTATACAAGCCTACTGCTAAATGCGTTTTACCCCTACCAGTTCGACCAAAGTAATATAAGTTTTCCCTACCTGTAAATTGATCAAAAAAGTCTATCGTGCTTGCCAAAGCCTCACCCTGACTGGAATAGTCCACTTTAAAGTTCTCAAGAGTAGCATCCTCAAGCTCTCTTGGAATAATGCAAAACTGTTCAAAGTACTTATGTTTTCTACGCTTTTCCGCTTGCATCGTTTCAGCAGCCAATCGACAATCACATTCATTTTCATACTCTTGCCATTGTCCTTTATTTTCCCCACCAATAATTTGCATGCGAACGCGCTTTACTTCTCTATTACATTTTGGGCAGACTCTTTGGGAAAGTATCTCGGTTTTCCCCATGCTGCCAATTACGGCACCAATCTTTTTCATCGTCGCCACCTCCGTCAAAACTTTGTCATTTTTTCTATATCAATTAGGTTGGATTTTTCATTTACTAGTGCAATTATAATAGTTTCGGTTATAATAATACAAGAATGTTAACGAGTTCGGAGGGAAAAGAACATGTTAACCGGATGGTTTTTATGGTTAATTTTATTTTGGGTCGTCACAATGGTGGGATTATTGGCCATTGGAGGATTCTTTATGTTTCGTAAATTTCTTAAAAGGATGCCAAAAGAAGACGGCAGATCGGAATTGGATTGGCAGGATTTCTACTTAGAAAAAACCCGTCATCTTTGGCCAGATGATTTGAAACAGCTACTAGAAGAGCTTGTTTCTCCTGTACCGGAACTTTTCCGAGATATTGCAAGGCAAAAGATAGCCGGGAAAATCGGCGAAATAGCCTATAAGGAAAATGCAAAAGAAATCACAAGAGAACATGTCATTCGTGGCTATATTCTCGCAACACCTAAACGGGATCATAAGTTCCTGATAAAGAAATTGGAACACCTTAAGATTGATCATACCCCGTATCAACACCTTTTTTAAAGGAAAAACCTCGGTTTTTAGACCGAGGTTTTTATCGTTGGTGGAATGGAACCACTCTCTATCTTCTTATATTTAACATACATCGCTATTCTCCATGGTACAATCATGCCAAAAGCAAGCAGCCAAAACATTCCGGTTAGTTCTCCAATATCAATCTGTGTACTTAGAACAAGTTTCATGACAACCCTTACGGCCAATAACCCAAGCAAAATAAAGACAAACGCCTTTGATCTCTTTAAATATATATCATTATCTTTCATCTCAAACTTAGAAGTTTTAATCAAGAAAATAGAAAATATCGCACCAACAGTCAGAGCTTCTAATATTTGCAAAGAGGAAACGCGAAATTCAGGAAATAGGAACATTAATGCCCCAGTACTCATGAAGATGGGAGGTAAAACAATTTTTTTCACTGATGAAGGTTTTTTCGCAGCTTTCATTCTGATAAATAATACCAGAAGTGCCATACATACTGCGAAAATCGTAGATAGTACTGTATACAAATTAATCATCCTCTGTATTCACAACTTTTAACCTCTTACTATTATACCGAAAAAGAGAAATATTAAAAGCGATATCTAAGGTTTTTGTAAAGCTCGATATTTCTGAATGGAAACCACCAATAAAAATGTGACAAGTGTTAAATAAAGAGTATCTAAGATCCACCAATTATTTGGAAAATCAGATGCGTCAACAATTAGGTTACCTACTATAAATAACACCGCGATTGAAAAACTAATTATGTATAGAAATAACATCCCTTTTTTATAGACCGTTAACTCTTTACCACCTCTTACAAAAAAGAAGAGGAAAACAGTTCCAATAATAAAAAACTGAACGGTACTCCAGGTTTGGTCCACTATAATGTCCTTCTGTTCATCAACCAAAACTAAATTTACATAGCTTTCCATCTGCAAAACAAAATTTACAATTAGAAAGTAAATCAGAACGAAGCCTTCTGCAATTCTAGCAAAAACAAAAATAATTCTCCCCCCTAACGAAAAAAACTATCGCATAAGACGATAGTTTTTACATTTATCCTAACACTCTTTTAACAGCTTCCAAAACCCTGCTTTCATCAAAAGGCTTTACTATGAAGTCTTTCGCACCTGCTTCAATTGCTTCTACAATCAGGCGCTGCTGTCCCATGGCTGAGCACATAATAATTTTGGCCTTCGGGAAGTCTTTTACTATTTCACGAACAGCTTCAATACCGTTCATTTCAGGCATCGTAATATCCATTGTTACGAGATCAGGCTGGTGATCTCGATAGAGTGAAACCGCATCTTTTCCATTCTCTGCTTCACCAATAACAGTGTGGTTAGATTTAGTTAAAATGTTCCCAATTGTTAGTCTCATAAACTTTGCATCATCCACTACTAAAACGTTAGCCACCGCAGAGTCCTCCTTATGTCCTATAAAAAAGTTGTAATTTTCCTTTATTCCCAATTTTAACTTTACTCTTTTCGGACAGAAGAATCAACTAAAATATCACACAATTTAAAATCCTTTAAACCCTCCGGTAATGGCAGTCAACCAAACAATTATTTTTGTTAACCAATCAAAGAAAAGGAGAATCCCCATAAAGATCATAATATATCCTCCAACCTTCATGATGGGCACATGGTTGCGTCTGATCCATGATAATTTTCCAATGAAGAAAGAAAGGACAAAAAATGGTATGGCGAAACCAAGTACATAAGCAGTCATGTACAAGACTCCAGAACCTGGATTTGCTGCAGCCAATGCCATAACAGATACGAGGATCGGGCCAGTACAAGGTGTCCAACCAGCGGCAAAAGCCATCCCAATTAATAAAGTTCCTATATACCCCGTAGGCCTATTTTTAAAGGTCATTTTTTTATCGGTCATTAAGAATTTCGGTTGGAACACTCCAAGAATAACAAGTCCAAAGAAAATGATCAATATGGCACCAACCTGGCGAATTAAATCATTATATTGTACAAAAATCTGACCAAGAAACGAAGCGCTAAAGCCCAACCAAATAAAAATAATAGAAAATCCTAGTAAGAAAAATACTGTATGTAAAATACTTCTACTACGAAACATCCCTTTATCATCTTTCAATTCCCCTACCGATACACCGGTTATATAGGAAAGAAATGCAGGATAAATTGGGAGCGTACAAGGGGAGATGAACGATAAAAACCCCGCTCCAAACGCTAAGAACAGCGTAACATCTGCAGACATAATATCACTACTCCTATTCAATTATAGTTAATATAGTAACAGAAAAAACATAGAAACATACACCCGCTTTTTAATAATCTATGTCGAAACCGTGACAGTATTCCTTAGTTATTTTTCACTAGTTTAACAATTATTAAAGTACCATTAACTTGCAATTTTTCTTTGTATTGCCTCCTAAATTCTAGTATAATGATGTTACGAATTGGAAGAAGGAAGGGTACTCAACATTGGCTACTAAACACGAATTGATGGAACTTATTGAAAAAAAGCGATCCGAACTGATTGATATTGTCGCAAAGTACGGAATGTCCTCTTCTAAAACATTAAAGCTCAGTCAGGAACTAGATACTTTACTAAACAAGTATAACCATATCATCGTCCCCAAATAATACATAGATTCTATATGAGCTTTTAACATTGATGAACCCCCTCCTCATAATTGAGGAGGGGTTCCGTTTTGGAATGCCAGAATAGCGCCCAATATTCTGTAATTCTTAGACTTCTAACAAGTCCATTACTTCACTTGTTCCCTCATTCCATGCCAAACATAGTATACCTCATCTGCAAGCTTTGCGGCATCTTGCGAGATCCATCCAGCAATGTCACGGAGTCTTCTTTCCTGTTCATTCAGTGGGACAATTCCCCTGCCCATTTCCAGCATGATTAGAACTATTTCTTTCCCTTTCTCTCGTTCTTCCTCTTTCAACTCCAAAAGAAATGAATAAAAAAATTGTCGAATGGAGTCATCATTTTGTTCTAGTTGTAGAGCATCCATTATCCATTTTTCCCAGCCTTCTAAAACAATAGCGGTATCATGCTGCCGATATGATTTCCAGTCGGTAAAATTAACATTATAATAGGAAGATACCCAGCATAGTTCACCAGAATGAATAGTTTTCACTATCTTTCTTTTTCCGCAATAGGCACCACCGATAAAGAGCTGCACACCCAGTCCCCCTCCCTGTCTTCTAATTTCACTAATAATCCCTTCCCGTTCGGTACAGCAGGTGATTCCCAAAAAGAATTGGTAGCTTTGAACTGACTAAGCATGTACCGAATCACTCCTCCGTGGCTCATTATCAAAATATTAGATTCTTCCCGTGAGAGACTGACTCTATCCAACATATCCGAAACAAACGCATCCACCCTTCGTTGGAACATTTGCCCGCTCTCACCAGAGGGGGGACTATGCAATTCCCAATTATCAAGCCATCTCTGGTAACAAGGTTCTCCTTTCAACTCTTCGTATTTCTTCCCTTCCCAATCACCAAAATTCATTTCTCTTAATCTAGGATCAAGAATTGGTGAACGACACAGGCTCAAGTACTTTAATGTGTTTTGACATCTTAGTAGATCACTTGAATAGATACTATCAAAAGAAAGATTTTCAAACTCTGTCTTTAATAAATCTAACTCATCAAGCCTATCCATCAAGATATTTTGATCCGTATGTCCAAGATAACGTTTGTCCCTGTTCCAATCGGTTATCCAATGACGAATGAGATATAGGTCCACATAACGATTAACCCGCAAAGCTCTCCTCCTTCTATGGCAGTCCCCATCAGATCACCATTACTTCCTTTAAATTGTTTCATCATCCATTTGCCATACAACCATGTAAACAAGGCATACGCAGGAAATAGTACAAGGTACTGAGGAAGAAATAAAAACAATACAGCAATAGGTATTATTGCGAGAACAAGATCCCACCCAGTCAGGTTCTTTTTCCATTCAAACGCCAGTCCCTGCTGTTGAGCAGTTGGAAAAAGATACATCAGATAGACCGCAATGCCTCTTGAGCAGGCAAGGATGACCAAGAAACACATGGTAGATTGATAGGATTCGTTCAATAGTAAATAGATGAAAACGGCTTTCCATACTAGCAGGAATAATAAACTTAAGATTCCAAAACTTCCAACGCGGGGATCTTTCATAATCTCCCATTTTTTCTCAAGTGTTGTATTGGAACCAACCGCATCCGCCACGTCCATCCAGCCATCCAAATGCAGCCCTCCAGTAAGCCAAATCCAAATGGTCAATATAAGAAGTGCCAACATCCAAGTTGGCAGGACACCATGTAAAAATGAGACAATAATGACTAGGATCCCTCCCAACACCATGCCTGTTAGCGGATAACACCTTAACGCCCACTTACTAGTCTCCTTGTTCCAAGGGCACTGCACAGGCAGTGGTATCCTTGTTAAAAATTGAAAAGATAAGGCTAATCCATAGAAGCTATTTTTCATACTAACGCTCCTCTCCCTTTCCAATATTTCGGAATACCAACCCTGACCTGTACCGCCACATCAGCTTGTTTAACAATATGTTGATGAAGTAATTCCAACATATATATATAGGAAGTGACCGTTTTATAAGAGGAAGGAGGTTCTTCGTTCAGGTCATTTGAAACGATTAACAAACTCAACCCCTTCTCTCTTGCAAGAGTCAACCACTTATCAACTTCTGCAATCATCTCTTCTTCTTTCCTTACAATTCCATGAAATAGCATGTTACTAAGCCAAATGGTCAGGCAATCCAGCAGGACCACATCGCCATCACTTGCTCGCTTGATACTTTTTCCAATCTCAACAGGTTCCTCGTCCACCTTCCACTCCTTACCACGCTGTGCCTTGTGCATCGCTATTCGCCACTCCATTTCTTTATCGCTCTTTTGGGAAGTAGCTATATAAATGAGATGATTAGTGGGGGCTTTTTTATAAAGTGATAGAGCCAATTTTTCTGCAAATTGACTCTTTCCTGATCGAGCACCTCCGGAGATAAAAATGATCACACTTTCTCCCTCCATTTTTTAAGAATGGTTAACAATTTAGCATTCTCTTCCTCGGATCTTATAGCAAGCCGTAAATGACTGCCTTCCAACCCTTTGAAATTATATGTATGTCTTGCTAAAATACCGTGTTGGAACAAGAAAGTGAAAAGTGCCTCCGTTCTTTCTCGTTGTCTATTATCCTGAAGAAGATAGAAATTCACCGAGGTGTTAGATAGATAAAAGTCATTATTTTGTGCAAAGGTTTGCAATTTCTTTGTCTGTTCTTCAAGCCAACACACAGTATGGGCCGAATAGCTTTTATCCCTTAATAAAAGCGGAGCAACAGCACTTGCCAAAGCATTCACACTCCAAGGTACCTGAAAGTTTTTCATTTCATTTATGACAGCTTCTCTGGCCATCATATAACCTAACCGGAGACCAGGAATCGTGTACATTTTAGTCAGTGACCGTAGTAGAATTAGGTTAGGATATTCTTGTAGCAACGGTGTCAGCGACTCGGATGGAACAAAATCCACGAACGCTTCATCTATAACCAGAAAAGTTTGTTGATGAAGCCCCTGTTCCAGTAACATTTTTATTTCCCCTTTCGGAATGACCACCCCTGCCGGATTGTTGGGACGACAAAGGAAGAGGACATCCAAATTCGGCAGTGATTCAAGTAGTTGATTCATCGGCAGTCGAAAATCTTCCTCAGGCGATGTTAGTATATCTGTCACCTTTAGATGATAATGCCTGCAAGCCCTTTCATATTCCGAAAAAGCAGGATGCACGATTCCGGCTCTTTTCCCTTCAAAATATTTAGCTGCAAGAAAAATAGCTTCTGCTCCCCCATTGGTAAGTAGGATTTCCTCATCCCGGATCTTTTCCATCCTTGCCAATGCACTATTGCTAATAGAATAATTCGGGTCTGGATAACTCAATAGATTCTTCCACTGTGCCTCCAATTCACCCTGCAACCATTCAGGTGGACCTAAAGGGTTAAGATTCGCACTAAAGTCTAAGACTTCCAACTCTTCTGCATGCAATAGTTTCTTCATTAAATCTGGCTGACCACCATGTTCTGGCCAATTCATCCTCCACCCTCATTTCTGTCCTAGTAAAAATAGTAATAGAATTTCTAATCCTAAAAACACACCCCAACCACCATGCATATATTTTATGGATCTTGGGATATCCAAAGCCTCTAGTTTTCTATGAAAATCCCCCATCGTTTTTCTGTTAGATTCAACGCCTTTATAATAATTTACCCCACCTAACTGGATTCCCATCAAGCCTGCTGTCATCGCTTCTGGCCAACCGCTATTGGGGCTGGGATGCTTTTTCGCATCCCGTATGGTAATAGACCATCCCGCTTTTCTATTAGAGCCTTTGATAAAAACAGAAGATAACCATATGGATAGAGCTGTCAGCCTTGCTGGAATAAAGTTAGCGGCATCATCCAGCCTGGCCGAGGCCCAGCCGAAATCCAGAAACCTTTCATTCTTATACCCTACCATGGAATCCAATGTATTGATGGCTCGGTATGCCATGGCAAGAGGAGCTCCACCTATCATTGCCCAGAATAATGGGGCGGTAATGCCGTCTACTGTATTCTCCGCGATGGTTTCTACAGTCCCTCTGACCACTTCACTCTCTGACAAGCTCTCTGTGTCTCTCCCTACAATCATGCTAAGGGACCCCCTAGCTTCTTCTAGGTTTCCGTTTAGAAGCGGGATCAAGACACTTTTCCCTGCATCCGCTAATCCCTTGATGGCGATAGTTGTCCATATAAAGTAAATCTCCAACAATACACCTACATAAAAATGAATTTTATAGGACAGCGTTATGATAAGAAATACACTTCCATAAACAAAGAGGACCACGATAAATGCCAATAGACTACCCTTCCAACTCCGCTTCTGACCGTTGTTCAAAGACCTCTCCAAAAAAGAAATGAGTTTCCCCATTTGTACCACCGGATGTGGCAGCCATCGCGGATCCCCCAAGATTAGTTCCAACACAACCACTGCCCCCAAAATAAACATACTTAAATAAAACACATTATCTAACATACATGCTGACCTATTCGCTTTCGGTATTTTTGAATGGCTTTTGTTACCCCTTCATACACAAGATGACCAATTCCTTTTCCTATAAGGGTTCCAGATCCAGCATAAGGAGTTTTTTCCCCTTGTTGAGTGACGGCGAGAACCATGGCATCTGTGGAAGTTCCTGTTGCAATGGTGCCGGTTATAGGATCTTGCACCTTCATATCATAGAGGGCCTTCACCTTTGCCTCGGTCGCTGACATCAATCCATTTACAAGTCCACCATCCGTTAAATGTGCATCAATAAAAAGCATGATGTTAATGGTGCCAATGGTCACCGGTGTCTGACACATTTCCGTGTTTGTGATATCAACAGCATTCCCAACCCCGGCTGTAACCACTGCCATGAACTCTATTCCATTGATTTCCTTCTTGTATATCACAACATCCGAAAGCTCTACAGCCGTCATCATCCCGACTGACTGCTCCCTCGGAATTCCTTTTTGATGAAGCCACTCCCCGATATCTTTTACAGGATTGTCACAGTTATAATCCTTCTCCACATGAAAGTTACAGAAATGTTTATGCCACTGGATCCCCTCGCCTATTACACCATTGGAGATGGTTCTTAACGGCTTGAAGGATTGCACATGAACACAATGATCATCCATGTTAAAGGAGAAATTATCACCAAAACCATAAATTTCTTTTTTATCCTCCAACTTTGGTGTCATCAAAAGCTGTGGCTTAGGGACAACTGGATGGGGTCCTGCTTTAATAAGCACATCATATACTCTTTCAAGCTGGTCCTCTTTTCGAAGTGTGTCAGAATCCCCCACCTCCAGGAAATTTCCATTATGTAAAAGCGCCAAACGATCTGTGTACAAAGATGCCACATTCAAGTCATGAAGGATGGCAAAGACGGTCAGCCCTTTCGTATGCTGCCACTCCTTGATAAGATCCAACATACGAAAGGTATGCTTTATATCAAGATGATTGGTCGGCTCATCCAACAGAAGGATCTCCGGTTCCTGCGCAAGGGACTTTGCAAGTAGGACCCGCTGCTTCTCTCCGCCGCTCAATTTACGGAACTGCTTATTCTTGTGCACGTTCACTCCGGTAATATCCATCACCTGTTGCATTATTTCCTTGTCTTTTTTGCTAAGGCTCTTGAGAAGACCTTTTTGATGCGGGTATCGTCCCAGGCTGATAATTTCTTCGACAGTATAATCGAAGGTAACCTGTAATTCCTGTGTAAGCACCGCAATTTTTTTAGCTTTTTCCAACTTTGTAAAAGAAGAGAGTGGCCTGCCTGAAAGCAACAGTTCTCCCTCTGCCACAGGAAGCTGACCGGTCACAAGTTTGAAGAGGGTTGTCTTTCCACTCCCGTTTGGTCCGAGTAATGCGAAAAACTCCCCTTTTCTTATAACCAGGTCCACCCCGTTTATTATGGGTTTTTCAGGCTGGTAACCACCGACAAGCTGCTTTAATTCAATCATTTCTCTTCCCCTTCCCTATCCTTTCTCTGATAAGCAGACCAGCAAAGACTGGCGCACCAATCAGCGCGGTTAACACACCAATCGGCAGTTCCTTCGGTGCTATGATGGTTCTTGCCAATAAGTCCGCCAATACCAGAAATCCCCCGCCGATCAGCATAGATAAGGGAAGTACGTGTCGGTGATTTGGCCCAATTAATAGCCTGACCAAATGAGGAATCACAAGTCCCACAAAACCAATGGATCCAGACACCGCAACTGCGGAACCTGTCAGAAGCGAAGCTCCAAACAAGATGAGTATCTTTCCTCTTTTCACATTTACTCCAATATGATCTGCAGCCTCTTCTCCAAGCGCCATTGCATTCAATTCACGATAATGCAGGAATAATAGGATGGATCCGGCCATCATGAACGGAAAGATAAGTTGCACATGACTCCAACTCCTCATCCCCACGCTGCCGTATAGCCAATAAATGATTTGAGTCATGGACTCTTTATCACCAAGGGCAATGATCAATGAAATAATGGAGCTGATAAACGCGCTGATGATGATTCCTGCTAGGATAATGGTTTCGATCGCTAGACCCCTATTACTCAATCTGACTAGTCCAAATACCAAGAGCAAACACAACAATCCGCTGAAAATGGCCACAACAGGAAGAGTGAAGCTTCCGAGGCCAATAATGGAGATGTTGAAGAAAAGTACAACTACCGCCCCCAATGCAGCTCCGGAGGAAACCCCAATGGTGTAGGGATCAGCAAGAGGGTTCCTTAACAATCCCTGAAAAGACGCTCCAGCAAGCGCAAGCGATGCCCCCACAAACATGGCGAGCAGCACACGCGGAAAACGGATGTGCCAAATGATCATTTCTTCGTTCTTTGGAATGTCGGGCAGCCAGCCCTTCCCAAGTGTATTTTCAGATAGGATATGCATGATGGTTGGTATCGGAATAGAGACACTGCTGTTTAATAAACCAAGGAGGGCTGCAACAAGTACAAACCCTCCGCTACCAAAATATATCCAAAACTGCCTATTATTCAAAGATCTCCGGATAGATAAGTTTCGCAAGGTGCTCCACCCCTTCAATCAACCTAGGTCCAGGCCTAGTTACCGTATCACTGTCCACATCATGGACATTTCCTTCTTTAATGGCAGGAACCTCCTCCCAGCCAGAGCGAGCCATGACCCCCTCTTTTGGGTTGTCCACATAATAGCCATAGGTAGTGATGATCACATCTGGATTTAACTGAACGATTTCCTCTTCCGTCAGCTTTACCCAACCCTCCTGATTGCCAGCAGCATTTTCCGCTTGGATAGACTCCAGCATTTCATGCATAAAAGTCCCTTGACCTGTCGTGAAAATATCCGGCGCAGGAGAAACCTCTACCCAAACTTTTTTCTTTTCAGTCACTTGCTTTGCTTTTTCTTCCACTGCGAGTAGACGTTCTTTCATATCGGTAACCAACTTCTCCGCTTCTTCCGATGTACCAGTTGTTTTTCCAATCAATTCGATCGTTTCATATACATCCGCAAACGAGGATTCACTTCCAATGACAATGACACTTATTCCGGCTTCCTCATACTGTTGGAGGATGGCCTCATGGTTCTGATGATGATAATCCGTCACAAAAATTACATCAGGCATCAACGTCAGGATCATTTCCGCATTCATATCCTGAGCCCCCACCTTTTCCACATCGGCGGTTTCCGCTGGATAATTACAATAATCGGACACTCCGATCATTTTATCTCCAAGACCAAGAGCATAAACGATCTCCGTATTACTTGGTTGCATGGATACGATGCTTTCAGGTTCTTTTTCAATGGTGATTTCCTTACCTGAATCGTCCGTTATGGTAATAGGAAAGGCTGCATTCTGAGATTGCTCCTCACCGCTTGTATTTCCACCGGTTGCTGAATCATTTACTTTACCGTTTGTTTGCTCTGAGGGTGACCCACATCCTGTTAATATTCCAATGAATAAAATGAAAACAAGGCCTATAATTCCCCATTTTTGTTTGATATGCTCCATCTCTTTTTCTCCTCTACTTTTTCTAAATTTTTTCTGCAATTCCTGCTGTTTCAAATGTCGCCATCTCTTTTACAATGTTTGTTGCTGCTATTAGGATTGGAAAGGCGAGAGCTGCTCCTGTCCCTTCCCCAAGGCGGAGACCCAGATTTAGGATTGGCGTTTTTTCTAGCATTTTGATCGCATGCTGATGGCCAGCCTCCATGGATCGATGACCGATGAGAAGGTATCCCCTGACTTCAGGGTATAGCCTCTGGGCAACTAGGGATGCCACGGTGCTGATGAACCCATCCACAAGTAACGGGATTTTCAGCTCCGCTGCTTTCAATATGGCACCAACCATTCCGGCAATCTCAAGGCCACCGACCTTCATTAGTACATCGATAGGATCATTCTGGTCAGGGTTTCGTTCCTGAAGGGACTGACGGATAACTTGCTGTTTCCATTTCAATTGGTCAGGATTTATCCCCGTTCCAGTCCCAATGACATTTTTTACATCCAACCCACTTAAGGCCGACAGGATAGCACTGCTGCTCGTCGTATTGCCAATTCCCATTTCCCCAATGATCAGACATTTCGCTCCTTTCTCAATGACACTTGCTGCCATGTCACTTCCCACTTCAATCGCCTGCCATGCCTCCTCTCTGCTCATGGCGTTCTCCTTCAGGAAGTTAGCTGTTCCATGACGGATTTTCTTCATATGAAGTCCTATCCGCTCCACATCTGCAGCCACCCCTATGTCGACAATTTCAACTTTTGCACCGATCTGCTTTCCCAATACATTTATGGCCGCTCCCCCATCAAGGAAATTGTGAACCATCTGTACAGTCACTTCCTGAGGATATGCAGACACTCCCTCGCACGCTACTCCATGATCAGCAGCAAAAACAATAATTCCTGGTGGGGTTACCTCAGGAAAATCCTCCCCTGTAATCTGCGCAAGCTGTATCGCGATTTCCTCCACACCCCCTAAACTACCTTGGGGTTTAGTTAAAGAGTTTAAATGCTCCTCCATCTTTTCACCTTGTATCGAGTTAATAGGCGTTATGTTATACTTTTTCTCCATGTGCTTCCCCTACCTCCTTATTGTTTAACCTTTGAAATTCAACCATCTTCTCCTTAATCCTATCCATAGAAAGATGACTGCTCACAACATCTGCCAATCTATCAAACGACTCTTCTCTTTTTCTATCAAAAGAGGACCTGTTTATTATGGGAGAGAGGCCTTTCTTAAGTCTTAACGTGTTTACAAGTTCCTCTCTAAAACTGTCATTATGGAAGATTCCGTGAAAGTATGTACCAATGATATTTCCAATTTGCACTCCATCTGTTCGATCTCGTAACACGACAAACGGCATGACATCTTTTCGATCAGAAACGGTGGTTACTCCCATATGAATTTCATAACCTTTCATCAAAAATTGTTTGCCGTTAAACGCAAGCATTCCCTCTGAAAGAACTGTCTTCTTCTCCTTTGCCATATGCGTTTTCATAGGGATGAGATCAAGGCCGGGCCCCACCTTTAAGGAAGATTCCACCTCATATTCATCCACGACTACCTCACCGAGCATTTGATATCCACCACAAATCCCAATCAAATTTGTTCCTAGTTCTACCAAAGTCTGTATCCTGTTCGCAAGTCCACTTTCATGCAAAAATCGCAAATCACTTAACGTATTTTTGCTGCCAGGGAGGATGACCAAGTCCGGTTTTCCGAGTTCTTCCGCCTTCTGCACATATCTCACATGACAATCCTCCTCGGAAAAGAGTGGATCCATATCAGTGAAGTTCGAGATATAAGGGAAGCGGATTACTGCAATATCCAATTCTTTCGTACCGTCTTTTTCTTTGGAATAGCTATCAAGGACGACAGAGTCCTCCGCTTCAATATGTAAGCCAGAAACATAAGGAATCACACCTAATACCGGTAGCCCGGTATATGCTTCAAACCATTTCAGCCCAGGCTCAAGCAGGGAAACATCTCCCCTGAATTTATTAATGACAACACCAATGACTCTTTTGCGGTCCTCCTCTTCTAAGAGCTGCAAGGTTCCGACAAGGCTTGCAAATACGCCGCCCTTCTCTATATCTCCCACAAGAATGACAGGTGCATTGGTCAACCTGGCAATCCGCATGTTCACAAGCTCACGATCATTGAGGTTCACCTCGGCAGGACTTCCTGCCCCTTCTATCACGATGCATTCAAATTCCTTTTTAAGGCGACGATAGCTCTCTGTTATTATCTGTAGACCTAACTCGTAGAAATCTTGACGGTAAACACCAGCTTTCATATTGCGATAAGGACTTCCATGAACGACGATTTGCGAGTGATCGTCTCCGGTAGGCTTAATCAAGATGGGATTCATGTCGGTCGTCGCTACCACACCCGCTGCTTCCGCCTGAACGCCTTGAGCCCTGCCAATTTCCTTGCCATCCCTGGTAATATAGGAATTTAGCGCCATGTTTTGCGATTTAAACGGTGCAGTTTTATACCCCTCTCTTGCAAATATCCTGCACAATGCTGTTACCACAGCGCTTTTTCCTGCATCAGAATGCGTACCTTGGATCATCAGTGGCGTCCCATTAAACATGCAGTTTTACCTCCAGACAATGTTGGATCCAGTTTTCCACAACCATAGGGTTGGAGCCAAAATGAATATGTGTGTAACCAGCAACAAGATTCTTGGAGATATACCCGTCTGTCCCATTTCCTCTCATTCCTTTTGTTTCAAAGGCGGCCGGCAGCTCTGTTTGGTGATGAAAGGTGGAATAGTGGAACTCATGGCCTCTTGCCACCTCTCCCTCTTTCAAAAGAAAATTCCCGTTTATCCCTTTGACCTCCCTGTATCCAAGGGCCGCGAGCCTGGTTTGCATGCGCACATTACCAGGAATGACCCCAACCATGGGATAAGCGTCTCCACCTGTGGTCACAAGTTCCTTGCATAAATACATATAGCCTCCACATTCTGCGAAGGTAGGGATTCCCCTTTTCACTACTGCCTGATAGACGCTATCCATGCTTTTTGTATTGGAAGAGAGTTTTGGTGCAAATTCCTCGGGGAAGCCTCCACCAAGATACAACCCGTCCACATCATAAGGGATCTCCTCATTTTCCAAGGGAGAGAAAAAGATTAATTCCGCCCCACTGTTCTGCAGAAGTTCCAAATTCTCTTCATAATAAAAATGGAAAGCAGAATCATAGGCGACGGCTATACGAACCTTTTTATTGGGGTATGTGGTAAAAATGGAAGACATACTCTCGGTTGGAAGCTCGGAAGCTTCATCCGCCAGCTCATATAAACGATCAACATCCACCGTTTTTTCAACACGCTCACCCAATGCATGAAAAAAGCCTGCTAGCTCCCCTCGTTCAATGGATGGAACAAGTCCTAAATGTCGCTCTGGCATCTCGAATTCGGACTCCCTTGTCAGATAGCCAATAACTGGAATCTTACATTCCATTTCAACCGCTGCTTTAATTAAATGAAAATGTCCTTCGCTTCCCACTTTATTCGCAATCACACCTACTATATTTACTTGTCCTGATAGTGACTGATACCCCTTGACCATTGCAGCCGCACTTCTAGCCACACCGGAGCAATCCACCACCAGTACAACAGGACTGCCGGTGAGCATGCTTATTTGTGCACTGCTTCCCTCATCGGAGAGCGGATCTTTGCCATCATAGAATCCCATCACCCCTTCTATGATGGAAATATCTGCCCCCTCACTTCCCCGGACCAACACTTCTCTCACAAAATCAGGTGAAAGCATCCAGCTATCCAGATTCCGCGATTTCCTACCCGTTACGGCCGTATGGTATGAGGTGTCGATGTAATCCGGACCACACTTGAATCCTTGAACACTTAAACCCTTATTCCTCAACGCCGCCATTAAACCGATGGTGATGGTTGTTTTCCCTATCCCACTGCTTGTACCTGCTATCAGAATTCTTCTTTTCCCCATTTTTCTGATTACCTCCTTCTTAAAATTCCACCCCTTTGACTGCAGGAATTCCCTTGTCGTAATAATGCTTCTCCGCATGGACGACTGAGACAAGATCGGCAGCCTCCTGTACTTCTTCTGGTGCATCTCTACCTGTTATGACTAGATGAACGTGCTCAGGCTTGTTCATAATAAGTTCCAGAACTTCTTTTAATGGCAGAACATCATCTACCGGAAACCCTTGAATGCTCAGAGCATTATTTAACTCGTCCAAAACAACTATGTCATAATCACCACTCATGACGGCATTCTTTGCTTTAGGCCAACCTTTACGAAGTGCTTCTCGATGCTCTTCAGGTGTCTTTGTCCAAGTGAAACCAATTCCGAGCTGCTCCATCTCCACCCCTAGTTTACTCAGAGAAATCTGTTCACCATATGTGCGCTCAGGTGATTTGATGAACTGATAGACCTTCACCTTCATCCCCCTGCCTACCGCACGTACCGCCAAACCAATTGCCGAAGTCGTTTTGCCTTTTCCATCTCCGGTGTATACCAGTGTCAAGCCTTTTTGTTTCGTTTTCCCACTCATACAACATGCCTCCCTGTTTTTTTCCATGAAAAAAACGCCTTTCTGCTATTTGCAAAAAGACGTTTAAAGGTCCACCCAAACCAGATGATTTTTAAAACTCTTCCACAAAAGAATAGCTTTAAAACCTTAAAATCCGGAAAAAATAAATGAATGTCACTTTAAGCATTCTTTCCTCGCAGAATCCTTAAAAACAAATAGGCAGGTCTCCTGACTTGCGTTTCAAGCACATCACCGACCCTTCCCATGCTATTGCACAGTGGATAATCTCGGTAATATTCAACGCTTACAGTGGCGGGGTCCGTGCTGGATTTTCACCAGCTTCCCTTTTAACCTTTCTTCACAAAGGCACCTAAATGTTGGTATGTATCAAATAATTATGCAATTTTTAAATTGTTTTTAAAATAAACTAAATTAAGCATATAGTAATAACGACTTTTATTGTAGCCTATTTTCTTTAGAATGTCTTTAGTGAATATTGCTGATTTTGAAAAAATTTAATCAACCTTAACCATAATTAGTATTTAACGCTGAGGTAAACCTAGTAAAACCCTTAGCTGTACAAGAAAAGACAACTAATTGTAAAACTGCATATAACTTTTATTTTGTCTATAAAAATCCAATCTATCTTGCAATGTCCCTGTATGAAATTCAAACTTATGACCATCTGGATCTCTGAAGTAAATAGATTTTTTATCTTTTTCGTTTCTAGGACGCCCCGGAAGAATGTTTACATTTAAAACCCTTAGCTTCTCATACATTTTATTAAAATCTTGTTCATTTATTGAAAAAGCTATATGCGTATACGAATGGAATATTTCATTTCGAGGAATATCTTTTTCTTCGTTAAGGGCAAGCCACATACCATTTAATTCAAAATAAGCAGTACTTTGCCCTTTGACTAGTAGCTTGGCATTAAAAACATCTTGATAAAACTCAATTGAATTTTCTAAATTAGATACGGAAAATAGGAAATGATTTAATCCTTCAATGTCCACTACTTCACCTCATTCCTGGCAGTTTCTAAATGAAAAGCCCTCTTCCTTTAATGCAGCCCTTAATTTAGGTATAGAAGCTGGTCCCATTCCGTGTAATTGCAAAATCTCTTTCTCCGTATATTTAGATAGTTGCTCTAAAGATAAAATGTCATTGTTTTCTAAAGCCCGTCTTGCTGGTGCTCCAAGTAGTGAAAGAAAGCCACTATCTGTTTTACGTCGTTTTTCACAAATCGGACAGATTGGACAATCACTACTTTTATAATATTGGTGCCCTTTTTCGCAAGTTCGCAAAGATTTTGAAGATGTCATTAGTGCACGGCTCCTTATCTCAGGAATAATTATTACAATCCATATTTTATCAAATGTGTGAATTACACTCCTTAGGGAGCAAGGAGATTTTTTCCAAAGAGAGTAAAAATTCTTGGATAGCAAATATTAATATTGATTTCACTTTCAAACAACAAGGAGGTTTCATAAAAATGAAGAAATCAATGCTTTTACTTGCGTCTGTTCTTTTCTCATTAAGTGTACTTACTGCATGTAATATGGGGAACAACGAGCCTGATAATGGACCTGAGGATGTAAACTACCGCCCTGTCCGCTATGACCGTGATCTTGATCGTGACATGAACAGGGGTCTTGATATCGACACAGACCCTAGAGATGTGAGAGAACCTGGTGAGCGTGATACTCCGTTTAACATGGATGAAGAAGAGCCAGATTTGGACGAAGAGCCGTCCGAAGAGCGACGCGGAAGATAATTTCATAAAAAGCCCCACCAAAAGGGGCTTTTACAAGCAAACCTCCCCATTGAAAATAACCACTATTTTTGCATATTGAGAAATGAAAATTGAGCGCTAATTTTTGTTCCATGATTGGGCACGTTAACGGAAGAGCCAATTGATAATTCTTATCTGTAATCATTATGCCTAGGTTGAAATAATTCTTCTTGTGCACTTATAACATCAGAAAAATGGTCGACATTATAATGGCCATCAAGGATTTGGTTATGATGCATGATAATTTGTTCGGCATTTAAAATTGAGGAATCATTGGTTGAATGACCGTCCTGAACTAAAGTAACATCAAAATTATTGACTGTAGCAGCTCTTACAGCTGTGTCTATACAATGTTCTGTTTTACACCCCATAATAACTAGATGTTTGACCTTATTTTCTTTTAAATAATTTAGTAATGGAGTTCCATAAAACGAATTGGTTGCTTTTTTATCAAATATTTTTGACTCCGTAGGTACTTTAATATCTTGATGTATGTGGAATCCTTTACCTTCTCCTCCTGCTACATCTTTATCTCTCATAAAAACCACTAAAGAATTGGATTCTATCGCCTTTTTTATAACCAAATTAATATTTTGTACTAGCTTTTCCTTTTCGAAGAGACTTTTTTCATTGTCATTACCATCAATTAATTCTTGTTGGGCATCTATAACTAACAAAGCTTGTTTCAAATTTATACCTCCTTACGTCTATTATTTAATTCATCTTTCCTATTTGTGAATAATATGAAACTCTTTCCTCTAACCTTATTTCGTTAAATAACATATATACTCCTTTTTTTACATTACTAAATTCCTTTCCAATATTAATGAAGAATTTGGCCTTAAAAATGAGAATGAGCGCTGATCCTTGTTTGGATTGCGCTCTATTATTGTATATCATTTTTTAGCCGTAAATATAGCACCGTTTAGACTAATAGTCAATGAATTACAATTAGTTATTTCTCCCTAAGTTCGACCAGTCGACCTTCAGGATCTTCAATCCAAATGAATTTTCCAAATTCACTAATCTCTTTTATCATTCCATGGCACAAACGCACAATAAAAATATTAAGACTTTTGAACAATTGACTTTCTAAGTAAGTATGGTACTGAAGCTTTACTTTTTATTAATCCCTTTATATCGGTTATATGTATGTAATCTTCTGCTTTCTCCGGATCCATCCAAGTAATTTCTTCAATTTCTTCTGGCAATGATATATTAATTTCTCCACCAGTGATTTTCCCTCTAAAAGTAAAGAAAATAGCATGATGTCCCCTTTCTTCAAAGAATGCTTCACTTACAGAGAATACACCGTATATCTCTACATCTAAACCCGTTTCTTCTTTGACTTCACGGATTGCAGCTTCTTCAAGTGTTTCTCCTGGCTCAACTGCCCCTCCAGGAAGTGTATAATAAGAAGAGTTTTCCCCTTTATTTTTTACCATTAATACATTCTCGCCCTGCTCATCAAAGAGAAGTACGTATGTTACATCTACCCGTTTCATAAATTAATTTCCCCCTTTAAGAATAGACTTTTTAATACTCAACACAACTGGCGCAGGATTACTGAAGATTATTCAATAAATCCCGTTAACTTATGAGGAAGTTAAGGTAATAAATTCTTCGACATCTTTAACACATAATTCAATACCTTTTTCCCAGAATGTTTCAGATGTAATATCTTCCCCTAAATGTTTCATTGCTAAATCCTCTGGGGACATTCTTCCGGAATCTTGAAGCAAATCTATATAATATTTTTCAAAAGCTTTACCCTTGTCCTTTGCCTTTGCATAAATACATAGAGAAAATATGTATCCAAAAGTATAAGGGTAATTGTAAAATGGAGATTTGGTAATATAATAGTGTGGTGTCCAAACCCACGAACGGATAGATGCATTATCAAAAGAACCATCATATCCTTCATCAATTGCTTCTTGCATTAGTTCATTTAAACGTGATGATGAAACAATTCCCGATTTACGTTCCTCATAAAATCTCTTTTCAAATAGGAACCTAGAATGAATATTCATGAAATTCATGACACTACGCTTTAATTTTTCATCTAGTAGAAACAACTTTTCTTCGGTGGATTCTGCTTTTGCCAATGCAGCATCTAAGATGAT
Organism: Sutcliffiella horikoshii; assembly: GCF_008180725.1. Taxonomy (GTDB): domain Bacteria; phylum Bacillota; class Bacilli; order Bacillales; family Bacillaceae_I; genus Sutcliffiella_A; species Sutcliffiella_A horikoshii_B. The sequence goes on from NZ_VTEV01000001.1 coordinate 166,968, forward strand.
CATTTCAGCAAATGTTGAAGCAGTTTCAGCAATACACATCGGATATTGTCTATTTATACCTTCAATTGGTTTCATTGCATGGTTATGAAAAGCGTGACCTAGTTCATGTGCCAAGGTTAAAACATTGGTAATTCTATTACCATAGGTCATAAAAACTCTCGATTCTCCTGACATCGGGAAACTTGCACAAAACGCAGCAACGGACTTATTTGGTCGGTTTTCTGCCTCTATCCATCCTTTATTGAATGCCTGTCGAGAGAAACTTTCTAATTCAGTTCCAAACTGGCTAAATTGTTCTAGAATAAAATGCACGGCATCTTCATAATTGATTTTTGAGTTACTCTTTCTTAGAGGAGCCCAAAAATTATATGATTTCATTTTTGTATCGCCATTCATTTTTGCTTTTTGATACAAGTATTTAGTAAAAGGTTGTTTGTTTTTACTCACTGCCGTCCACATTGCATTCAGTGTTCCCTCTTGTAACCGGTTTACCATCAAAGGCTCTTCTAGGATATTTTCCAATCTTCGTTTTTGGTACAACTGTAATCGAAATCCCGCAATATGGTTTAGCATTTTGGCAAATTGTTCTTCATTGTCTTTCCAAATCTTTTCTAAAGCATAATGAGATTCTTTACGAACCGCTTCATCTGGATGTGAACGTAAATTTATAGCTTGACCAACAGATAATTCTTTTCTTTCTCCGTCCATTTGAACACTTACTTTTAGACTACCAATTACTGAATGATAGAATTGACCCCATGCATGATAACCATCAACCATAAGATCTGATATTAAACTTTCTTCATCATCTGTTAGATGCAATGCAGCTTTTTTACGCCATTCGGTAAGTATAAACTTATAGCTACTTAAGACCTTAGTATCTAGCATATCCTCCCACAGTGGATGTTCAGTTTTAACTAGTATTTTTTGTAATTTTTTCAAAGCGGCCTCAAAACGAGCGTTTATAGAAGTGGTTTTTCCTCGTAGCATTGGGGCATTTTGATCCTTTGTATTTTGAGCAAGAAGACAGGTAATATAGGAGTTTGATTGTGACAGATTAGTTCTTATTTCTCCTATGGAATCAATTAGTTCCGCAACCTTAAATGATTCATTAACTTCTTTAGGAGTATTTAAATGACTCAATTTATTTTCCAAATCGTAAACCTTGGTTTCTATGTAATTTATATATTCATCAAACTGAAATGAAGTCCTTTTATCTGAAAAAAGATTATCTAAATTCCATACTTGGCTATACTCAGTTACTCTCACTTGATCACCCCCTAAGTGATTCAAAACGAATCGAACGTACATTCCCGTTTTATTATATCGTGGAAAAATATATATTACTACTTGAATCTTAATCTGAAACTAGAATGTAAATAAGCGCTATTCCTTTGTTCTAGGATAGCGCCGTTAACTGAATTTCCAACCTTTATTTAAGATAGATAAGTCATTTATAAAACAACCTAGTACCGAAATCAAAAAAAACACAAACGAAAACATTCAAGAAAAGTCTCTTATTACAAAAGACTTTCTTATTTCGATTCAAACAATCCGGTTGATTTCGTGATTCTTATTGCTCCATTATTTGCTTCTTTTACTGAGTTTAAATATCGAAGAAATTCGGTTAATTCCTCGTCTTGGAGAATGTTATTTAATTCGGCATTGGTTGAAACTAAATAATTTGCTATAGCATTTACATCTGTTATTTCGAGATCTCCAAGAAAATTTTTGTAGGATACAGTATTAAAATACGGGCTTAGTTGTTCTTCTCCATTTTCAATACCGAATTCACCAGCATGGTCTTCAGCCAATGAATAGTGGATTGTTGAATCAAATGTATTTAGAAGCTGCCCAAATTCTCTCATGTGGTTCTGCCCTATGGTAGAACAATAAAAAACTCCATCTTTTTTCAACACCCTGCGAACTTCTTTTAAAGCATTCTTTCTATTTTGGACATGATATAACATATGGTTAGCAATGACAACGTCAAAATGATTATTCTCAAATGGAATCTCTTCTATATTTAATTGAAGATATGTAATGTTTGGAATGTCTCTTAGCTTATTTTTAGCCGATTCAATCATCCCCAAAGAGAAATCAGATAGAGTTATGTTCCAACCGCGAGGGATCCTGTCGCTATTCTTATACCAGAAGGTTCCGTCTCCGCAACCAATTTCAAGTATATTACTGTTTGGAGAAATATCATACTGATCAAACAGCCAGATATACCAATCCTCTTTATTTGTACTGTATAAATGGTGTATGTCAATTCGAGTATTTAGATTTGATGAATTTTTATATTGTTCTTCTATATTTTTCATTTTTCTTTCCGCCTTCTCTATATATTAATAGATTTTTCTAAAAAGTATTCTAGTCGATACTCAATCTTAGTAACTCTATTTTGCCTTAAGGTACATTTCTTCACAATCTCAAAAAATATTTGAAGGAATTTATTCCATCTTATTTGAAGAATTGATTCAAATCAATTTAATAGGAATGCATCCGTTAGTTGAATTAAAAAGTATATTTAATTTTATCTAAAGACTCCTTTTCTTTTGGATAACCAATCCTCCAAGGCATCTTCATGCGACTTGGTGAATAATGGTGGTATTTGATTCAAAGGGAAGAACTTTAAATCTAAAGTTTCATTCCCATCTGATGTGAGTTCCCCGCTAATTGGTTTGCACTGAAAACTATAAACGATAGATTGAGCTTTATTCCCGTTTGGATACTCGCCTAAGTATTTTGAGTAGACACCAATAAGATGTTCGACCTCAACCGTTAGTCCCGTTTCCTCAAAAATTTCTCTTTTCGCTGTTTCTTCTATAGATTCTCCAAGTTCCATCGCACCGCCAGGGAAACCCCACTCATTTCTATCTCCTCGTTTTTGTAAAAGAATTTCATTTCTTTCGTTGTAAACAATACCTCCAGCAAAATTAAGAAATATTAAATCATGTCCAACTTTTTCACGAATATAGCTTATGTAGTCTTTTTTTGTACCCATTTTATTTCTCCTTTAAATAGTTAGAAGTTTTTTACGAATATTAACACCGATCTTATTAACAGGAATGCTGCCCTTTAACGGAGCAAAACCATTTACGGAGATTAACCGGTAATTCTTAGCCATTGCCCCATTAATTAAAAACTCAAAATCAAAAGATAGAGTGAGATATAGTCTTCTTTAAGTCATTTAAGATTGCTTGATTATTAGGTGTCATTTTCGGTAAAGAATTCAGTTCAAAAAACTGCAATCTCTTAGTTTCTTTTTGATCTGCTATAGGTGTACCTTCAAATTTTTCACATATGTAAATAATGTTTACAAAATAGACTTCATCACCATTAGGATAAATATAATGTTGTGATTCTCCAGAATAAATATTAAAAAATTCTAGCTTCTTTACTCGTAAACCTGTCTCTTCAAATACTTCTCTTTTTACAGCATCCTCTACAGATTCTCCTATTTCTACTGCTCCTCCTGGATGAGACCAACTATGGTTGTCCGTTCTATGCTGCAATAGAACACGGTTCTGTCCATCTAAGATTAGACAGCCTGCCACGGTTACAACGAGGGGCATAGTTCCAACTTTTTCACGTACTTTCATAATATAGTCAAGCATTTTCTTACTCCTATTCATGTAGTCTCCTGTTCAACAAAAGCTTCCAGTAAGTTGAAGAAGCAATCTAAATTTCCTCTTTCAATAATTCTGTTAACCCATTTGGGTAAAGCACCTTTCCTCCAGAAAAAATTTCTTCTTTCGGAATCCATTTTGCACGAGTAATTTTATTCCCTTCAGATACTGTAAAATATTCTTGCTGATATTAATTGGTATCTTTCAAATCCACTAAGTATATCTGTGTTATTTCTTGTCCAATAATTGAAATTATCGTTGGCTTAACACTCATTCATTTAAGCTCCTTATATATCACTTTTTTTGTAAAGAGAGAAACAATTCTCGTTTTCTACTTGCCCTCATTTTATGAGGAAGTTCTATTTATCTTCATTCAATGGAATGTCTAAATATTTTATGTACCTATTTGGTGCACTTTCTTGATAGATTCGTACGGAAGTTACTTCAAACGTAGGGAATGGTGCGAGTTCTATTTCAGCTAGATTCGCCATGTTTATTAGTTCTTGTTTTGTTAATCCGTATGCTGTTTTTCCTATAGTTAGGTGAGGTACATAATTATCAAGTTCAAAATATTTCTCAATTAAATCACTTGGAGGAGCAACTTTCCTAAGGATTCTTTCGTGAAGTGTGTACAATTCTTTTGAAGTAGTACTCAAATAAAGAATTTCTTCACCAAAAAACATTGGTTTGGCTAAAGTTATTTGAAATGGACTAGTTTTGTAACAAATTTCTTTAACTATACTTATCCATTTTTCATCTTGGGTTAACCCACCTTGAGCTTTCAGTGTAATATGCGGTTCGACGATATCACTTATGGAATTGTTTTTCCATTTATCACGAAACTCCGTAATTCTCGTTTTGTATTCTTCTCTAGGTACAATACCAATAAAATATTTCAAAAAATCAACTCCTGCCTAACGCCTCTTGTACTACAATCCAGCCAGGTTACTGAATACCAATTATTTCATAATCTAAAAATTCCCACAATAAGTTTTTCTCTATTTAGACCAAAATAAAATGAGCGCCAATCCTTGTTACAGGAAGGCGCCCGTTTGCTGGTTACCCTAGATATGAGTAAGTCCTTAAAAAACGAAAGAATCCTGGAATTACCAACAGGACTCTTTCGTACTTTTTTATTAACTTATTGCAACCTTGACTTGATAATTTCCAAGTGAAACTTCTTTCATATTTTTGGTATCTCCTATATTCAGGTTATTTACAAGGACATTCTTACGGATCATTTTTTCATTTTGTTTTATTGCGTTTACCACTTCATTATCGCCATTTAGATGTAAGTCAACACGAAGGTCAATTGGCAAATCGAGTTTTTTTCGTTCATCTTGGATTGCACGGATGACTTCCCTTGCAAGCCCTTCTAAACGAAGTTCTTCAGTAATGGTAGTATCCAATACTACTTTAAAATATTGACTTGCTCCCATCGCTAAACCTGATTCGGCTACTCTTTCCACAACGAGAAGGTCTAAAGGCACCTCTATTACTCCTGCACCAGTTGGAACCATCACTTTTTGAGCTTGAACGACTTTTGCAGCTTCTTCTTCAGATAATTTCTCTAAATATCCTTTAACCATACCAATCTCTTTTCCTAGAACAGGTCCAGCCACTCGGAAATTCAGCTTTATATCATAGCGAACGAGGTCATCAGATGTTTGTTTAACTAACACTTTTTTCACATTGATTTCGTCTCTAATGATCTCGCTATACCTACCCAGAGCTTTCCCCATCTCGGGGTCAACCGGAATTACGACTAATTCCGAAAGTGGTTGCTTCGTTTTAATTGCTTCGGCATTACGTACACCTCGTGCCAGTTCTACCACTTGTAAAACCGCATCCATTTCCTTTTCTAACTTTAGATCTACTTCCTTTGCAATTACTTTAGGAAAGTTAGTAAGGTGGACACTTTCTCCTGTCAGATTAAGATGGATATCTTCCGCTAGGAACGGAATATATGGAGCGAGGAGTTGACTTGTACGTACCAGCACTTGATGAAGTGTATGGTATGCTGCTTTTTTGTTTTCCGTCATTCCCTCTTTCCAAAAGCGATCACGCGATCGTCGGATATACCAGTTACTGATTTCATCCACATATGTTTCAAGTGCTTTTGCTGCCTTAGTAAAATCATATTCTTCCAACGATTCCGTAACAATTGCTGTTACACTATTTAAACGAGCTAAAACCCACCTGTCTAATAATGTTTTCTCACCAGTTTCTTTTTCATTGAAATGATAGCCATCTATGTTTGCGTATAAGGTATAGAAGCTGTGCATATTGACAAGCGTGTCAATTACTTTTGACTTCGCTTCTATCACCACACGTTCTGAGAATCGCTTATTGTTCCAAGGAGCACTATCAGCAAGAAGTGCCCATCGGAACGCATCTGCACCGAATTTTTCCACCAAATCCATCGGGTTTAATGCATTCCCTTTGCTTTTTGACATTTTCCGTCCCTCTTCATCCAGGATATGGCCTGTTGACAATACACGTTTGTAAGGTGCTTTTCCTGTAAACAAGGTTGATACAGCAAGCAGGCTATAGAACCATCCACGAGTCTGGTCTATCCCTTCACAAATGACATCTGCCGGAAACTGCTGTTCGAATTTTTCTTTGTTTTCAAATGGGTAATGATGTTGAGCGAAAGGCATGGAGCCACTATCGAACCAAACATCAATTACTTCTGAGACACGTGACATGGAACCTTTACATTTTTCGCACTCCAAATGAATCCGATCTACATAAGGTTTATGAAGCTCAATTTCTTTGATATCACCTATTGCCCTTGCTTTAAGGTCCGCCTCACTATTCGGAGCATATTGATGTTCACAAGAATCACAAATCCATACCGGAAGCGGAGTACCCCAATAGCGATTTCGTCCTATGTTCCAATCGACCATATTCTCCAAGAAGTTTCCAAAACGCCCATCCTTAATATGAGACGGATACCATTCCACTTTCTGGTTATTTTGCAAAAATTGATCCCTCAGTTCCGTTGTCTTGATGAACCAACTTTCGATAGCATAATATAGAAGTGGAGAATCACAACGCCAGCAGTGAGGATAACTATGTTCATACTTTTCTTTATGAAATAGAAGCCCTTCACTCGCTAAGTACTTTACAATATCTACATCACAATCTTTTACGAAACGACCTGCAAAAGGAGGAACATCTCCTGTATAACACCCTTTTCCATCTACAACATTAAAAAAGGAAAGATCATGCTGCTTGACTAAGGTATAGTCATCTTCCCCGTATGCTGGTGCGATGTGGACAATCCCCGTTCCACTGTCAGCATTCACAAAGTCACCCTCCACAACAAAATGGCCATGTTCTGGTTTCATGTAAGGGAATGGAGCAAGGTAGGCAACATCCTTAAATTCGCTGCCTTTATGAGAAGAAATCACTTCAAAATCTTCTCCTAGATTCTTGCTAGCTAAATCTTCTGCAACGATGAAAATTTCTTCCCCCCTTTTAGCTTTAATATAAGTAAGTTGAGGGTTCACAGCGAGTGCGACATTGGCAGGGAGGGTCCATGGAGTAGTAGTCCAACCTAAGAAGTATTCATTTTCTTTATCTACTAGTTTAAATTTAGCTGTTGCTGAAAGGTCCTTCACATCCTTGTATCCTTGTGCGACTTCATGAGAGCTCAATGTTGTTTGGCAGCTTGGGCAATAAGGAGTAACACGATGACCTTTATACAATAATTCCCGACGATGAAGATCACTTAAAATATACCAAACGCTTTCAATATATTTATTTTGCAAAGTAACATATGGATCTTCCATATCAAGCCAATATCCTATGGATTCTGTAAAGTCCCTCCACTGTTTTTCATAATTAAATACACTGTTTTTACATTCCTCAATAAACTTTTCCACACCATATGCCTCGATCTCTTGTTTCCCTGAAATCCCTAGTTGTTTTTCTACCTCGAGTTCAACGGGTAATCCATGTGTATCCCAGCCCCCCTTACGAAAGACTTGATATCCAGTCATTGTCTTATACCTAGCCACAAAATCTTTAATGACTCTTCCAAGTACATGCCCTGCGTGCGGGAGGCCATTCGCTGTTGGAGGACCTTCATAAAACACAAAGGTTTCAGCTCCATCCCGATTTTCAATAGAACGATTAAATACACTTTCTTCTTTCCAGAAATTCTTGACTCTGTTTTCACGTAACAATGCTGCCTCTTTTGTATTGACATTACGCAATTAAATCACCTCATTAACCTTTTTATATAAAACAAAAAATCCGCCCCTGTATATAAAGCTAAACAGGGACGGATTGAATCCGCGGTACCACCCATATTCCGTGATTTTCCTCACGGCACTTGGTAAACAAAACGGATAACGGTCGTTTACCGGTTCACCTTACAAATATAATTTCAGGCAAACTTCTCGGAGATGATTTTCAACTTAAATATGTCATCGCATTTCCAGCTAACAGCGACTCTCTTTAGACAGGGATTATAGCCTACTCTTCTCGTCATCAAATAAAATAAATAATTTTCCAATATAATACAACGAAAGAGTTACTTTTGTCAAAGAAAATTCTGTAAATTCTCCTAGCTTGCGGAAGATTCATTCAGTTTCTTCATACATAAGTAATAATTTACGTCCCAATTATAGTGTCGGCAGAATTTAATGGGTGATAGGTATTAATATAATATTCTTCTGCCTTCCAATATCTCTTTTCAAACTTTTCGTGATTAATCTTTGTTTTTTCTGACTCACGAGCAAATCTTTCTTGTCGTGAACAATCCAAAAATAATACCTTGTCATAGAAGTCTTTCCACTCCTTGCGTTGTAGAAAGACCCCTTCTATTATGATTAGTCCTCTTTGGGGTAACTTAATTTTTCTAGTATGATGCTCATCATTACAATTATCATAAAACTGTAATTCAACGTAGTCGAATTCTTTAAGTTTTTCAAATAAGTTCTTTCTTAACTTTTTCACGTCCCACTGCAGATAAAAATATTCATACCACTCTTCAAATCCAGTATCATAACGTTGACTTCGTTTAACAATGTGATCATCCATATGAAAGATAGTGAAATTTATATTTTCTTTTTTCAAGTAATCACTTATTTGTCCTGCAAAAGTTGTTTTTCCAGAACGGCTTAATCCATCTATGGCAAGTATGTATCTCTGACTAGATTTAACTGATGAAATTAAATTAGAAATATCATAATTATTCATCACTTGCTTCCCTTTCCCGCTTTGACGCTTACCTAACTTGAACATTTTTCCCAGACAGAGTGGTTTTAAGAAAATAAAGCTGGCAAATTATTTATAGAGACACCTGAAAATGATGACAGGAGATGTCTAGTCCGCCTTTTAGGTAAAACCTATGTGCATCATGTCTGTTAACGCCAGAATCTAAATGAAATTGTGCACAACCTTCTAATTTTGCTTGAGTTATCAAGTAATCCCATAAAATAGAGGCATATCCTTTACCTCGACTTGTTTCATCTGTAATAAGATCCTCCACATAAAAGTACTTGCCCCATGCCAGGGACTCCGTAATTCTATAACCTGCAGCTGATTTAATTTTGTCACCAACCACTACTGCTACTAAATGGAATCCATTATTTTTCTTAAGTCTAAGAAAATCCTCTTCGTTTAAATGTGGACGTAATTGTTTAAAAATACTAAATGTAGACATTATTTCTGCTTCAGATCTCATCATTTTAACGGTTGACTGCATTACTTCCAACTCCTTTTATGTATTCGACTGAAGCAATTTATCTTCAAAATTCTTTTTCACGACTACCCAATCTTCTTTAATAATACTATATAGGACGGTATGTCGGATGGCCCCTTCTTTTCGGATCATATGGTTGCGAAGTACCCCCTCTTTTACTGCCCCAATCCTCTCTATCGCTTGTTGTGAACGGAAATTTTCATGGCCGGTTTTGATTTGGACTCGATTTAATCTTAAAACTTCAAAGCAATAGTTTAGTAACAGATATTTACAATTTGTATTGATGTTTGACCGCCAATAAACCGGGTGAATCCAGGTTGATCCGATCTCTAATCGTTTGTGATCCTCCGAGATATCAAGAAACCAAGTAGCACCGATGATTTTTCCTGTTTGCTTATCGATTATTACAAATGCGTTATCAGTGTTGTTCTTTCGCTTTTGCACGGCATCATTTACATAATTAATCACATGATGTTTTTCAGTTAAATTGACGGTCATATGTTCCCATATTTGGTTATCTTGAGCAGCTTCAAAAATTCCCTCAACATGTTCCAACTGCATAGGTTTTAAATGGACCACACTGTTTTCTAATTTTTCCATTTTTTTCACTCCTTTTCATCCATTAAACCTTTTTTCTGGTATCATAAAAATAACCAATAACATTATTTTTTATATAACCAAGGAATGATGAAATGGAAATACAAATTTTGTTAAATAATGATAAAACAAAGTATAGTCAAATTTATGAACAACTAAAGCAAGCCATTTTGGAAAGAAAACTTGCATCTCATACTAAGCTCCCCTCAAAGCGACGATTGGCTGAAATGTTAAACATAAGTGTGATAACCGTCCAAATTGCTTATGAGCAACTTCAGAGTGAAGGGTATTGTTACACGATTCAACGTCAGGGATATTATGTATCTGAAATTGAAGAAGAGTGGAATTATAAAAGAAAAGAGGATATTATTGCGAGGAAGGACACCAGTAAACCTGAGCAAATTATCAACTTTAAAAATGGTCAGGTGGATGCAGCTGTCTTCCCTTACAAACTATGGAACCGTTTATATCGAAGAGAGCTTATTGAAAAGAATGTAAACAGTGCAACGTGGCAAGGAGAGTATTTGTTACGCGAGCAGCTTTCTGGCTATTTGCAACAAGCTAGAGGGTTATCTTGCGACCCAGATCAAGTGTATATCTATAGTGGATTTCAACAGCAGTTAATGAATGTTTGCCTGTTTTTCAAACGGGGCACTGTCGGAATGGAGGAACCCGGATTCATTCGAGCCCGATCTGTTTTTGAACAGTTACACATTCCCTATCATGCCGTTCCTTTGGATGAGGAAGGCTGCTGTGTGCCAAATATCCAAATCAAGTTACTCTATACGACACCTGCCCACCAATATCCAACCGGAACCATAATGTCCGTTACAAGAAGAATTGAATTAATACAATGGGCTCGGAAGCAAGATGCTTATATTATTGAAGATGACTATGATTCTGAGTTTCGCTATAAGGGGGCGCCAATTGCTACATTGTCCCATCTAGATTCATCAGACAGGATCATTTATTTTGGTACATTATCCAAAACCTTGTTACCTTCACTTAGGATGAGCTATATTGTTATCCCAAAATCCCTTCAATTAGATTTTGAAAGATTTAACACCTTTCAAAAGTCAACAGTTTCAAAGATTGACCAGTTAGTAGTGGCAAAATTCTTCCAAGAAGGGCATTATAGTTCACACATAGCAAAAATGAGGACACTCTACCGCAACAAAAGAAGCTGTCTAATAGAAAACATAAACAAATGCTTAGGAGCGGAATATAAGGTGATAGGAGATGCTGCAGGCTTACATGTCATCCTTCAATTACCTCAGAGATTAAACGAATCTATTGCCATAAAACTAGCAAAATCAATAGGAGTAGAAATTGATGCCATTTCACCTATGTATCAACATCAAAAGCCAAGTAACCAAGTAATAATAGGATATGGTGAACCTAGTATGGAAAAAATTCAGAGGGGCATAAACTTATTAGCTTCTGTATGGAACAAAGTTAAAGTATAAAGATAAGGGATCATAATTTTACTTTAAAAATTATCTATATTTCATACATCGCTTTAAAATTTCAAAACTAAGGTGACAAAATGACTATTCAAAAATTAGTAGAGTCTATACATTATTGGGACTCTAAGGTCTTAGCATTTGACGTTAAGTATTTTGCTGATGAAGTATTTTTAATATGTGAACCAGGGATTTATATTTTTAAGGGATGTTATAATTTAGAAATTAAACATACTCCTAAATTTGAAAAAGGTATCCCTCCTGAAAAATGGACATTTGCTCAATTACCCTATACCATTCATGACATATCAGTTATTGAAAATAATCTAGATACAACCAATAAATATAAAGTTAATATTGCTATGCCTCCTATGTTTTGTGAACTTAGTTGTAATGAGATTACAGTAAACCCCACTTCCAAATTCAGTAATTAAGGGGAGTGCTATTCAACTAACTCGAATAGCACTTCCTTTTTTTCTAATCGCACCGTTTAGACACGTCCTGATAGCTCATTAAGGTAATTCTCCAATTCACTCTTATTATTTATAACTAATATTTTATTACTTTGTGCACCAAACTTATTATTGAAATTTGGTTTCCCTACTTGTTCAAAATGTCTATTCCACTTATACATTTTTAAAAAAATATTAAATGTTGGTTTGTAGTGGGATTTTTCTAATCCAAATATTTGTAAGAAGAACCTCTTTACAATTCTATATGTTCTCACTGAATAATCTATATCTAAAAAGATAATTAATTCAGCATTCTGGATGCTATTAGACACCCACTCTTCATTATGAACCCCTTCGATTATCCAGTTTTTGTTATTTATAATCGTATTATTTAAGTTAAAATATTTGACTACGAAGGTACAAAATACCGTATAACAAAGCCCCACCAAATAGAATTAACGAGTATTACAACAATTATTAAAATCCATACACAAACAACACACAAACAACACTTCTATCAATTAATTTCCGTAAATATTTCCTGTTGATGAAGACAATACACCATTCTGGGCATTTAATTGATAGTGAAGGCCGTTACTGCTTGTCCAAGTTGGAAAAGAAAATGTATCACCTGTTTCTAACTTAAACATTTCGATGTTTTTCATTGTTAATGGTGAGCGGGATCCGCTTGTTGGTGCACTGGTAGAGCGACCAATGTATACAGCAGAATCTGTACTTCCCGGTTGAGATACTACCCTTGCAGAACCGTCAGCTTCAACTAATAATGCCGTCTGTTCGTTAACAGCAATTCCTTTTGCTTGTGATGTCCAACCATCCATAATGTTACGAGCCATAAAGCCAACAAATCGGCCCATACGATCACGTTGTTCAAAATGCGTGTCTGTGATGGTGCTTGTTAAATAAGGGTTCTCTAAAAAACCCCTTGTAAACGTCATATAGCGATTTTTTGGGTTGCTTAGGGCTTCGTCCGAATATACCGAACCATTCTTCGCATCATACACAAATTGCCCTAGTATCGCAAGGCCTGCACTCGTTCCACCCATTGGAACATTGTAGATTGAAATTAAATCATTTAATGTATCTTCTAATGGTGTATCTATTATATAGTCCACATATAATGACTGATCACCTCCCGCAAAGAAAACAGCCTCAGCTTTAAATACTTTATCGAGTACAAACGAATCATACGCAGCATTGCGATTCTTTAATACGATGGTTTCTACCGAATCTAAAGGAACACCGTTGCTTGCAGCTAAGTCATATACATATTGATTGTAGCCGTCACTTCCAGATGCTCGAAGTACGACAAAGTCCCCACCGTTTGCTTTTTCCGCCATCCATAGCATCGCTTCATCGACATCTGTTGATCCCCCCATTAAGTTAAGCCCATAAGTGGTAGATCGGGTAATGTTTGTCGTGTCTCCATAGCCGTAATACGTATAATCTTTACTTGCTGCTTTAGCGGGCTCCTGAGCAGCCAATAATACTAATGACAATCCAATCGATGCAACCATTTTCAAATATTTCTTCATGTTTCTGACACTCCCCACATTTCATTATTTTTAGTGACGGCTTTAATAGTCCCTACAAATAATATACATGCAAGATTTATGCCAATAAAATAATTTTATAATATTCTGTTATTAACAGCGTTTATCTTTCTCTTAAAGTTTTTATGGTTAAATTAAAATTAACCAATTAAACCTAAAAGCCGTTTTGTAACAATAGCTCCTATATTTTAAAAGATCTCTTATTTCTCTTCTCCGAGCAAAGAATACACGTTACCATTTTTGACAGAAAATGCTCCTATAACCTCTTCATCGTTCATCATAACGGTAATTAATATACGACCTATTTTTACATCACTTAAGGGATGAGTGCTTACATAGAAAAACTCATGGTGAAGTTCCTTATCCATAAAGAACTCTTGATCATGCTGTTGTACAGACAAATAATTATTATATGGTTTCTCATTAACATTCTTCGTTGTTGTATATGGTCCAAAATCACCTTCATGGTACAAAACAAATAAACCTTTATCCTGTAAATAGCTTAAAGCGGTAGTACTAGACTCAGATAAATTGGATAAGTGAATCCACCTTATTCCTAACACTAATACAACTAAACTAAAAAAAAGGAGCAAACATACTTTTGTCTTCATACAACACCGCCATTTTTAATTGAACACTCTAACCAACTTGCTTGCAAGGATGTAAGATATCTAATTCGTATTGAGTGCTAATTTTACTAATTCATTCAACGGTTTCTTCAATATGTAGATTATGGATCTCAATTGAAGTTATCGCACCAATTGACAGATAGAAATCAAATCTTTTTTGATCGCGCCCTTTAGCTAAACAACTTTAATTGATTCCAACTTTGGTACTTCTTTTTTCTAGCAAAATAACGTCACGCCATACCCCATGCATTTTACCAATACGCTCTCGCCGTCCGACTTCACGAAACCCATATTTATTATGTAGTTTAAGACTTGAAGTGTTTTCAGGGAAGATTCCAGCTTGTAATGTCCAAATACCGTTCTGTTCACTTGTCTCAATTAATGATTTTAGAAGTAAGCTACCAATTCCCTTTCCTTTCTTACTTGAACTAACATAAATGCTTACTTCTGCAACACCAGCATAAACACATCGACTTGAGATGGCACTTAAAGCAGCCCACCCTAAAACTTTACCTTCTGAACGAGCAACAATTCGACACTCTAATATATGGCCATTATCCCATTCTTCCCAGGAAGGAGCATTCTTTTGAAAGGTTGCATTTCCAGTAATAATCCCTTCAAGATAGATTTCTCGTACTTGTTCCCAGTCTTTTGAGCACATTTTATCAATATGTATTGTTTCGTCCATTTAAGCACCAGCTTTACTAATATTTAATAAGATATTTCTAAATAAAAACTGATTCTCTTTAATACACTAAACTGTTCGTTCAATCATAATCATTTAAAATATCGCACTTGTTCACAATTAGTTGCACCCTAAATAATTCAATTTAATACTTTCCCTTAATTCAGCTGAATTATCTTCCCAGTCAACTGGATGTCCGTTGACTATCTGGTGAAGTACATCAAGACATCTATGCCATCCTGCCGCTATATTTACTGCCCATGAACCATCGTTAAATGTATGGATAAAGATCATTCGACAACCCTTATCCTCTTCCTGCAATGAAATGTTTATCAGATCATCAACTTCACGAAAACCAAATAAATATGGCTTTTCAAAATCTGTAACGGTAGCCTTATATGTCGTTCCTTCACCGTCATCGAAGGCAATCTTACCACCAATCCTGAGATCCATCTCCCCTGTTGCAAAAGGGTACCACTGGGAGAAGCAGCTGGGATTTGTAATGATACGGAAAACCTCTTCTTGATTATGAGGGAAAAACCGTTCAAATTTTAAAGCATAACGACCGTTTGACTCATGTAATGTACCATAGTTATTCATCATATCATCATCCTTCTTTATATTCTTGTAGTCTTGCTATTCTTAAGGATCAGAAAAACATTAACAATACCATAAATTACCAAACATTTATTTAACTAAAAAAATATTAATAAATCATTTTCGCGTTCTTCCGCCCAAAAATAAACAATGAGTTGTGATTATTATGCCTCGACACGATTTCGAGGTAACTTGTATAATGTTCTTCAATTAAAACTCCAAGATTGTTTAAGGCGATCTCGAGATATCAAATAGTCTAGTCCCTTTCAATTAATTACTCTGATCAAAACCACTCTATTCCATGTTCACGAATGAATTCTATATCCTTTTCATAATGCTCAAGATGTCCTTCGTTTATCATTTTTTGAAATGCAGTGTCTCCTTCGTCAGACTTTCTCTTCATGTATTTACATAACCCTTCTAACCGCAACAATACCATCTCTAAATAACCTTCATCTATACCTTCAATATCGTAAGAATTAAAAAACAACTTAATTCTTGTTTTGATCCTTTCATCCACAATTTCATTTGAATGTACAATTAAGCAGTTTTAATAGTTACTTCTAATAGAATATCCACATTGCCTTGAATTGCACGGCTAATCATACAAGATTTTTCAGCTTTTTCCGCAATCTTCTGTGCCACCTTTTTGTCTCGATCAGAAGCATGTTGTTTCAATACTATTTCTGGTCGATGGATAATTTTTTTATATGTAAATACCCCATCTGTCACATCAACAATTGCTTCGGATTCCATCGTTAATCCATCTTTCTCTATCTGACTACGTTCCATCATCGCAGCTAGTGTAATAATATAACATGTTGCTGCTGCACCAAGGAGCATTTCGTCAGGATTTGTACCAATTCCGGGACCGTTCATTTCTTTTGGTATAGAGATTTTTGTCACTAAATGATCGGCTTCGATTTTCCCTACATCATTACGAAGTCCAGGCCAATGCGCCTTTAAATGAAAATGATGTTCTGCCATTTTAACACCTCCTTGCATTCATTTTTATCTTGTTAATAAATAACAAATATAGGTCATATAATATAGTCACTAACTAATATTATATGACCTTATATCTTTTACAACAAATGCGCCCGATTCTTGAATAGCCAAAATGCCTTAACCTAATTTCTTTTTTATAAATTCATGGGCTTGTTTAAGGCTTTGTTTTTGATTTTCATACTCAAACAAATGTAAAGTATCGGTAAATGTAGCCCATTTATACATTGCAATTTCACTTTCTTGAATGGTTACTCTGGAACTCATAGGTGTCCCTAAGAATAAGATTACTTCTTTTCTAATTGCACTTTCCGAAATCATATATTCCATACTTGTCTTAAAATCTTCATGGATTAGAACTTCTAAGCCAGTCTCTTCCTTAACTTCTCTTATTGCCGCATCAATATCAGTTTCATTTTTCTCTATGTGACCTTTCGGAAAGCCCCAGTGACCATTAGTTTTACTTTTTACAACTAAATATCTAGTGTCTGGTTTGTCTAAATATATAATTACACCACATGATCTTTCGCTTTTCATTAGTATATAACCACCTACAAGTTAACATATCGAACAAAAAATGCACTTCTTTCACAAGAAATGCGCCGGAGTGCTGAACAACTTATTATAAGCAACAGCTGGAATTAACTTTAATATCAATTAATACCCTGTTCATTTTCTGCCCTGTAGCTTTATCTGCAAAATTATGAAAAGCAAGATTAAAGTTTGGACTCCAGCCTTTGGTTTGTTTCATTTAGATTAACGAGACAAGATTAATCAAATGATTTATAGTGTTGTAGAACAATGTCGTCCAGTCCTGCTACGTGTTTGCTAGGAGCATTAATCATCCCTTCCATTCCATAAATAATATTCCTTAAATACTCGCCAAACACTAGGGACTTATTTCTCTCATCTAGCATCCAGTTATCTCTCGTTATAGTCGTTTGGCCATCAAAACTTGTATCAAAAGGATACGATATAAATCTAATATTTGGCGGGAGATATTTTAATAAAGTATGGAACTGCCTACCCGTAGCGATACTTTTACAAACAAATAACAAGCTAATTATTGATGTAAAATCAAATATTTTCTTGGCTTCCGTTACATTTGCAATTGAGTGCATAGATGTGGTTTCATAACTAATAACTTCTTTAGGAACACCATTTTCAAGTAAGTTCTTAACAATGACCTCAGCTTCTGAGAAACCTATATTTCCCCATTCAGGATGCCGCAGATTTGATGAACTACTTCCACCAGTTGCAACAATACAGTCACCTAGACCTTTTTGATAAGCTTCTAAAGGTTTCTTCCAATTACCAGGGTGTGAACCTCCAAACACAAATATTGCATCGCATTTTATAGGCTCAACCTCTTTCCAAAACACTACTTCTGTTATCTCGTCAATTTGTTTATCTGTAAGCTTAGGAACTTCAGGATATTTAGGTATTCCCACAACGTACCCCCTATTTACATAATGAACTCCAAACAATCTTTACTACATCATCTCAAATTTCCATTATTTCCACAATAAGTTAGTTTAGGTAAACTAGCGTCAAAATAAAAAACGAGCGCTGATCCTTGTTCCTGGATCGCGCCCGTTAGTTGAAATATCTTTCAATCTCTTTCTTATTAGTTACAACTAATATTTTATCTCCATAATTCCCAAATTTACTGTAGAAATTCGGTTTACCGACCTCTTCAAAATACCTATTCCATTTAAACATCTTAATGAATATCTTTAATGTTGGTTTATAATTAGATTTTTCTAATCTAAGTTTTTGTAAAATAAACCTCTTTATAATTCGATAGAGTCTAACTGAATAATTTGTATCTAAGAAAATTATTATTTCGGCATTTCGAAAACTATTAGAAACCCATTCCTCATTATGAACCCCTTCTACAATCCAATTATCAGAAGCAATTAGAGAATTTAAATAATCTTCTCTTTCTTTTTCGGTTCTTCGTATTTCCCCATGCCCTCCATTCCTTTTCCAAACAACATTATCTAATTCATAAAAAGGAATATTAAATTGAGAAGATAATTCTCTTGCTAATGTTGTTTTTCCACTTCCAACGGAACCTATGATATGAATTTTATTAGGAAGAATCTTTTTCAACATACCACCACTTATCATTAATATTACTTTTAAACTTTATTCTATTTGGTTATCTAAATATCCTTTTTTTATTAAGTTGACCTAGTGTTTAATAGCAATTACTTCAAATCAATTAGAAGATTAAATGTTTTTTTCTACTTAGAAAGCACTTATCGGTTTATATATAAGCGAACGTTAGTTGAATAAGAGTGGTTGTTAATTATTTATTCTTTTTCAGTTTTTGTATGTTCAATTTGATCTAAAATCCAAGGTTTATCTGCTTCTCTTGAGTACGAAGAAAAATACTCTTTATTCTTCTCAATTAAGTTCCAAACCATCTCCCCTTGCACCACAATCCTAAATGCCTCTTCCTTACTATGGTTGTTCGGGTCATATGCCTTAATCCAGTATTCTTTGTAGTCGCTAGAATACCCCTTCTCAATAACAACCAACATTGAAGAAGTCGATGTGAAAGGCCCAGTTCCACAAGAGGTAAGCATTAATAAAACGATTAAGGAAAAAAAACGAAAAACTTTTTTCGTTGTACTCCACTCCTTTAATTTAAGTTCCCTAACTTAATTACACCTGCCCAATCCCTTAATTCCAATTATTTCATATACTGAAAATTCCTTCAATATGAAATTTTCTTTCCCCAATAGAAAAAACGAGCGCTGATCCTTGTTATAGGATTGCGCCCGTGTTTAATAGTTTCATTATATAATCTAAATAATTTCAACAACTTTATTTTCCAAAGTAAAAGTCTGTGTTATTCCTAGTTTTAGATCCGTTTGTAATTGTGGAGATTTAAGTGTTCTTCATTAGAAAAATACAGAAAATGTGTTCCAAATTGAGTGCGCAACGATAGGGACTAATATGTTTCTAAAACGAATTGAAAGAATTCCTAGAGCAAGCCCCACTAACAGAGAACTAAAAAAAGAAGCGTGTATAAAAGCAAACAAAAGTGACGAAATAAGTAACGTTACATAACGAAATTTTGGGGAAGGAACCAAAATTAATAATCCTCTATATAAAAGTTCTTCCTCAATAGGTACAACAATACAAAGAATAAAGAATAGTTGAACATACTCTATAACACTTAAAGGCAATATATAAAGAGACAGTGGTTGTTGTTGCAATAGAATTATTGTCATTAATAAACCTATAATCCAAAAATACGTTTCTTTCTTTTTTAAAGGAGTTATGCTAAAAAAATGAAAGTATCTCTTTCCAAATGCAAGTAATAAAATACCCATAAATATAATTAATAAAATTCTATTTTGCAGTTTAAAATTAATAGTTCCTTCTGGCAATGAATCTGCAATAATGATTAAATGATCAGGTAATTTAATTGCACTAAGAAAAAATCCAATAATAAATATAAATAAAAATAGAGAAAATTTTACTAAACTAATAGTTAATGAAGTTAACCTATTAGCATTCAACTCTGCTTTCATTCTTTGTTACTCTCTCCCCTCAATTATTCTACTCAATATCAAGTCGTTAATCATATAACGAAAAACCAACAGGAAATGTTCAACCAGAAAATAAAAATAATGCCAATAGTTAATATCATAGTAATTCTAATACTAATTTCACTTCCAAAAACCTGGTTTTCCTTCTTAAATTATCTTGCCCGTAAGTTAAATAATTCATTTTTCAAAACCATATAAAATTTAAGGCCATACAAAAAAACAGACTAATTCCCATGAAGAAACTAGTCTGCTTTTACTCTGTTATTTAAGGGTGAGCTAGTGCGTCTTCCACCTTATCTGGCTTTCCATTTTGCAGAAGATACATTTTGTAATACAAGCCTTCTATATTCAATAACTCTCGATGTGTGCCTCTCTCAACAATTTCTCCCTGGTGCAGGACAAGGATTTGGTCTGCATCTTGAATGGTGGATAGACGGTGGGCAATCGCGATGGTTGTGCGTCCTTTTCTCATTTTTTCGAGGGCTGTCTGGATTGCTTCCTCTGTTTCGGTGTCGATGTTGGCTGTTGCCTCGTCTAGAACTAGGATCTTTGGTTTGGTTGCGATGGTCCGTGCGAATGCCACAAGCTGTCTTTGCCCGCTAGAGAAAGTCGCCCCTCTTTCCACTACCAATTGCTCATATTGGTCAGGTAGCTTCTTAATAAATGAGTCTGCCTGAACGAATTCAGAGGCTGCTTTTATATCTTGATCTGAGATGGATGGATCATGTAAACGGATATTATGATTGATGGTTCCATAGAAAAGAAATGGATCTTGTAGCACAAGCCCCATATTTTTACGAAGCTCCTGATCCTCAAAATACTTCAGCGGGAACCCGTCAATAAGCACTTCCCCTTTTTCAATCTGATAGAATCTCATTAAAAGATTAATGATGGAACTTTTTCCGCTCCCAGTATGGCCAACCAATGCTACTGTTTCTCCGGGCTTCGCTGTAAAGGATATATCTTTTAATACATCTCGTTTTCCATCATAAGAGAAGGTTACGTTTTTAAATTCGATTTCTCCCGATGTTATGCTTGGTGAACTTAGCGATTTTTCCGCAGTTGGTGCGAGTTCTTTTTCATCAAGCAAAGAGAAGACCCTTGAGGCGGAGACAATAGCTTGTTGGTACATAGAAAGTCTCATCATCATTTGATTCACGGGCTCAAAAAATCTCCCAAGGTAATTAACAAACGCATAAAGGACACCTATCTCAATTACATTGCCAATGGAAGATATCCCAAAATAGCTCAAAACTAATATTAGAGACAGTACATAAACAAAATCAATGGCTGGGCGCAGCAAAAGCCCGTCAAGCTTAATATTCTTCACTCCAGCTTGGTAGTGCGCCTCATTTATTTCTGCGAATTCTTTACGAAGGCGTTTCTCTTGTCGAAACACTTGAATGATAGACATCCCTTGTAAGGATTCATTCAGCTTCGCATTCAACTGACTTAGCCTTTCTCTCATATCCGCATAATATCGGGAGCTGAAATGGCGATAAGTCGCCATTATTGCAAAGATGATCGGGATGATAAGCATGCAAAAAATGGCCAGTTGAACATTTAATAGAAACATCGCAATAAAGATACCTATCAAGAATACTCCGTTTTGGACGAATGTCGAAATAACATTTACAAACATATCTTTTATGGCCTCTGTATCATTTGTGACTCTTGATACGATACTGCCTCCTGGCGTTTTATCAAAAAATTTCAAGCCAAGCCGTTGCACCTTGGCAAATATATCAATCCTTAACTCTTGAATGATTTTTAATGAAATCTCTTGAAACTTTAGGAGCTGGAAGTAAGTAATGATTACTTTTGCGAACAGTATCCCGATGTAAAGGGAGGCTAAGGTTACGATTGGTCCTGTTTCCATCACTTTAGGGGTTAAGTAATCATCAATGAACACTTTAATAATCAACGGCCCTACAATTTCCCCTACAGTCGCCAGTACAAGTAAGGTAAATGCGAAGATAAATTGTTTTGTATGCGGCTTGGCGTATCCCAATAACCTCTTTAAAACCTGTCTTTGTTCTTTTGCTGTAATTGTCTGATTGTTCATCTTCTAACCCCCATGCTCCACAAGGGACTCTAATGCCTGACGGTGATACATTTCCTTATACCAGCCTTCCTCATCCATCAACTGACCGTGAGTTCCTTGCTGTACGATGTTTCCATTTTCTAAAACGATAATTATTTGCGCATGCTGAATTGCGCTCAAACGATGGGAGGTTATGATGGTTGTCTTCCCTTTACGATTTTCTTTTAATGCATGAAGGATGCTCTCTTCTGTCTTGGCATCTACCGCAGACAGGGAATCATCAAGGATTAGTATTTCTGGGTCCATAAGCAAGGCTCTTGCAATGGATAATCGTTGCTTCTGACCACCGGATAAGGATACCCCACGCTCGCCAACCATCGTTTGATAGCCGTCGGTGAATTGAATAATATCTTCATGGATGTTTGCGAGTTTTGCCGCTTGAATGATCTCTTCAAATGTAGCATCCGGCACTGCAAAGGCAATATTATCCGCAATGGTGGCAGAAAAAAGGAAATGGTCCTGAGGTACATAACCGATTGCTTTTCGAAGTGCTTCTAAGGAATAATTACGAATTGGCGTACCACCAATTAGAATATTACCTTGTATGCCATCAAACTCTCTGATCAGCATTTTTAGTAAAGTGGTCTTTCCGCTACCTGTTTTCCCTACCACCCCGAGCGTCTGTCCTTGTTTCAACTGTAGATGAATATCTTTTAACAATGCTTCTTCCTCTGTTGGGTAGGTAAAAGTCTGTACATTGTATTCAATATTACCTGTGGGTATTGTTTCACTAGCGTTTGGCTCATCTTTAATATCTACTTCCTCTTTCATAAGCGCTGATACACGATCATAAGAAGCCCTGCCTCGTTCGACGATGTTGAAAAGCCAGCCAAACGCAAGCATTGGCCAAATTAATAAGCCTAAGTATGTGGTAAATGCAATTAACTCACCAATGGTCAGTTCACCTGTCATCACATAGCTTGAGCCAAAAGCGATGGCAAGAAAAAAGGAGATTCCAATGATCAGCCCGATCGTAGGGTCAAAAAGTGAATCTATTTTTGCTACGGTAACATTCTTTTTCACCACATCTTCTGCTTGTTTTTCAAATTCTTCTATCTCTTCTTTCTCTTGTCCGAAGGTTTTGACCACTTTAATTCCATTTACACTTTCTTGCACTTTATCGTTTAAGGATGAAAAGGCTGCCTGTGCTTTATGGAACGTTTTATGCAGCAAGGTGCCGTAGTAGTTTGTCGCGATGGCCATAATTGGCAGTGGAATTAGACAGATCAACGTCAATTTCCAACTGATTGTTGCTGCCATGGCAATCAATACAAAACCGCCAGTCATTAAGGAGTCGACGAGAGTTAAAACTCCTGCACCCGCTGTTTGTTGAATGGCTTGTAAGTCATTTGTCGAGTGTGCCATTAAATCTCCAACACGTCTGCGTTGATAAAAGCTTGCCGACATCTTCGTAAAATGCTCATACAAATTATTGCGAAGTAATCTTGCTAGTCTTACTGCCGGCCCGAAAATCAATATGCGCCAGAGATAACGCAAAATGTAAACAATGATGGCGGTACCGAGAAGAACCAGCATCAATTGGAGAATCCTCTCCCTCGTTAAAGTACCTTCCACAATATGATCAACCGTCATTCCTACGATTCTTGGCGGGAACAGTTCTAAGAACGCTACAAAGGCAAGAAGCAGCACCCCAGGTATGTATGACTTTCGTTCCTGTTTAAAAAACCACCAAAGGTCTTTGAATATACTCATGCTCTTTCCCCCGATTTTTTATCTACGTTCAACTATAACAGTTTAGCAAATATTCAAATTTTTAGGAAGATACTTTTTGTAGCGTTTTTCCTCAAAAAGAAAAAGCACCCATAGTGAGTGCTTTTTCATTTATTTCATTTGCTTATTCATCGCAGACATCATCTGATTAATTTTCTTTTGGGATGGTTTCATTCCCATTTGCATCATCATCACGCGAAGCATTTGCTCATTAATTGGTGGATTTTTCTTTAGGTAAGTCATCATGTACTTACGAGCGATGAAAAATCCTAGTGCAACCCCAGCAATCAATGCTAGAACTACAATAAGAATCCAAATCCATGTTGCCATCAAAAATTTCCTCCTCAAAACTAGGTCTACCAATGTAGTGTACTAAACTAGAACCTATTATACAACATTTTCCGATAGATTTCTCCTCCGATTAAACAAATTTTCTCTGTTTAATTGGTTGCAACCAGCCATAGCGATTGGAGTTTACATCTATTGCAAGGAAGTATGGCGCCTGTTTGCGGATAATTTCAAAGAAGATAGCCTCTGCTTCAAATGATCCGTTGGAAGAAAGCTTCAAATACTTTTCGAAAATGGATAGCTTTGCTGTAGAATCTTCTTTTTGTATTTTATGTTGATAGGCCACTCGCTTGTAACCTTCCTTATTCTTTAAGGCTTGTTCTAATGATTGTTGAAGTGGGAAGGTAGGGACTGGGAGCGTAACATAATCCACTTGCTGTTTAATGATGGAACGTAGTGGTTCCTCTTGTTCATATTGCTGAAAAAGCTGGAAAAGCTTTAACTCATTACCTGAGTAATGTTTAGCTACTTCTTCCTCTATCAGATATATCATATATTCGCGCAAATGAAACCCTCCTATCACTTCTTTTCTTTTATTATAGTGAATGCTAGAGAAGAGTTTTGTCTTATAGTGTAGTTGGCAAGGGGCTATTTTTAGCTAATTTTGTCGAATGCATAAAAAAATGAGCATTACCTTGAAATTAGGCAATGCTCACTCCACAAAAATCGCTTATTTATCTAATAAAGCTTTAACTCGAGCAACTACATTTTCTGTAGTAAATCCGTATTCTTTCATGATGCGCTCTCCAGGTGCAGATGCGCCGAATCCGTTGATAGCAAGGATATCTCCTTCATCTCCAGTATAGCGCTCCCACCCCAGTGGAGTAGCCATTTCAATTCCAAGACGTTTTTTCACGTCTTTTGGTAAAACAGAGTTTTTGTATTCTTGGGATTGTAGTTCGAAACGATCCCATGAAGGCATACTTACAACAGAAACATGGATTCCTTCTTGTTGTAACGCTTTTTGCGCATCCACAGCAAGACCAACTTCAGAACCTGTTGCAAGGATAAGTGCATCCGCAGTTTCTTTTCCAGCTTTGGAGATGACGTAAGCCCCTTTACGTACACCTTCAAGTGCCGTCTCATCTGTTCCTTTAATAGTCGGTAGGTTTTGACGAGTTAATACAAGTGCTGTTGGTGTTTTTTCTGATTCTAAAGCCACTTTCCATGCTGCAGCCGTCTCGTTACCATCTGCAGGACGAATAACAGATAGGTTTGGCATCGCACGTAAAGATGGAAGCTGTTCGATCGGCTCGTGTGTAGGTCCATCTTCTCCTACTGCAATAGAGTCATGTGTGAACACATAAGTGACAGGCAGTTGCTGAAGAGCTGCTAGACGGATAGCTGGGCGTAAGTAATCGGAGAATACAAAGAACGTACCACCATATACTCTTAATCCTCCATGTAGCGCCATACCGTTCATTGCTGCACCCATCGCAAACTCACGTACACCAAACCAGATATTACGGCCGCTATAGTCTTCGGCAGTGAAGTCCGCTTCGTTTTTAATATTTGTTTTGTTCGATCCGGCCAAGTCAGCAGATCCACCAAAGAAGGAAGGAACTTGTTTCGCAATGGCGTTCAGCACTTCACCGGAAGAAGCACGGGATGCCAAGCTTTTTCCTTCTTCATAGACAGGAATCTCAGAATCCCATCCTTCAGGAAGTTCACCTTTCATCGCTGCTTCAAGCTGTTTGCCAAGCTCTGGGTATTTTGTTTTATATGCATCAAAAAGCTCATTCCATTCCGCTTCCGCTTTTGCACCTTTATCTGCAACAGTTTCACGGAAATGAGTGTACACTTCTTCAGGAACATGGAAATCGTTCTCAAATGTCCATTTATATGCTTCTTTTGTTAATTTTAATTCATCTGCACCTAGAGGAGCACCATGAACATCTGATTTACCTGCACGGTTTGGTGAACCATAACCAATTGTAGTTTTCACTTCAATCATGGTTGGATGGGACAAATCACTTTGGGCTTCTTCTACTGCAGCAGCAATTTCCTCGAGATTGTTCCCATCTTCCACGCGGATATATTGCCAACCGTATCCTTTGAAACGTGTTTCAATGCTTTCAGAGAAGGAACGATCCAAATCACCGTCAAGTGAAATATCATTAGAATCGTAAAGTACGATGAAACGGCCCAATTTCAAGTGTGATGCAAGAGAAGCAGCTTCTCCAGAAACACCTTCCATTAGGTCTCCATCTCCACAAATACTATATGTAAAGTGATTTACTAATTCCATCTCTTCTTTATTGTATGTAGCTGCCAAATGGCGTTCTGCCATCGCCATTCCGACACCCATCGCAATACCTTGTCCAAGTGGACCAGTTGTTGCATCTACACCAGGAGTATGACCGAATTCAGGGTGTCCAGGAGTTTTACTTCCCCATTGACGGAATTCTTTTAAATCATTCATAGAAACATCATAACCGCCTAAATGTAAAAGGCTGTAAAGCAACATGGAACCGTGACCTGCAGATAAAACAAAGCGGTCTCTATTGAACCAGTTCGGATTCTTTGGGTTGTGGTTCATGAATCTTGTCCATAAAGAATAACCCATAGGTGCTGCACCCATTGGCATCCCTGGATGGCCGGAGTTAGCTTTTTCAATTGCATCGATTGATAGTGTACGAATTGTGTTAATGGAAAGTTGATCTATATGTTGTGTCATCTTTTCCATCCTTTCTCTTTAACTTATTTTTTCATGGAAAAATTATATTTTATCATAAATAGTATGTTCCAGTGTTCTAAAAAAAAGCATTTAATGCTTTAAATTCTTTTTTGTGTCCTTTAATTTTTCCGGAGTGACATCATTTCCTTCTGGATCCATGATGGTTACGCCTTGTAATGTATTTTCCATAGAAGCCCGGAAAGTCTTAATATACTCCTGACGAAGCTTTTGTTGTTCCGCTGCTTCTTCTTTCGTGAGCCCTTCGCTTTTTGCCTTTTTGGAAAGTGCATTGATTCTTGCAATTTTTTCTTTTGATAACATAGAGAACTCCTTCTTTCATCCTTGGGAAGATATGCTTTTATCTTACTAGAGAGGTTCTTTTTTTACAAGCAAACTGGTGTCGTTCTCTTCCATATACTCCAGGTACCGCCTGTTTACAGTTGCTTTGGACACTTCATATCCAAGTCCTCTTAATGTGGCAGCGATTTCATGAAAAGTTAGTTTGTTATTACGAAGCCTGACTATCTCTTCTATGGGCACCTCAATTTTTTCTCGTCCAGGGCTCATATTTAGATTAGTAAGGTTTTTCGTGGGGTCATATCCTCTTTTAACAGCACGTTGCATGCCCCTTTTTATTTTCAAATTATGTAGCTTTCTTTGGTATTCCTCAACAATTGCCACAATATCCATGACCATCGAATCTGAATCGGATAACCTCAACTCTCCATTATCCGTTATGGAAAATATCTTAATGTCATGTTTCTTTAGCCAATGTAAAAAAGCTATTTTGGCATTCCCCCTGCCAAGCCTAGTCTCATCCTGAATTAAAAGGACATCAATATGCTGACTTGAAATAAGTTCAATGATTTGAAATACACCTTCCCGATCCAAATCAAAGCCGCTCGCCTGTTCTTCCACTACCTCGATAATGTCAATGCCTCGATTTGCTGCTAACAAAACCAATTCTTCTTTTTGACGAGCCAGAGAAGTTTCCTGTGTGTCTTTTTTCGTACTCACTCGACAATAAATGATTCCCTTCATGTATGATTTCCTCCACCATTCTTTTAAACTATCATTATCAAGCGAACGTATATTCTTGTCAATAATTCGAACTTATGTTTGTATTTTATACCAAAACATGCTATACTATCAGTAATATTAATGATAGAGGTGCGGAATATGAAACTATCAAAAAGGCAACAGGACATATTGGATTACATAAAAAAAGAAGTCCAAGCAAAAGGATATCCACCATCCGTCCGAGAAATTGGAGAAGCGGTTGGTCTGGCTTCCAGTTCCACAGTTCACGGTCATCTTGCGCGACTTGAAAGCAAAGGACTTATACGCCGAGACCCTACTAAACCAAGGGCCATTGAAATCATGGAAGATGAACTTATCCCTAAAATTTCTGCAGTCAATGTTCCGATTATCGGTAAAGTAACTGCAGGTCAGCCCATTACTGCCATCGAAAATGTAGAAGATTACTTTCCTCTTCCTGATCGGTACGTTGCACCAGACGAGCAAGTGTTCATGCTAGAGGTTATGGGGGACAGTATGATCGAAGCCGGCATTCTTGATGGAGACTATGTTATCGTTCGTCAACAGCAATCAGCGAACAACGGAGACATCGTCGTTGCCATGACAGAAGAAGACGAGGCTACTGTCAAACGATTCTTCAAGGAAAAAGATTATATTCGATTACAGCCAGAAAACTCCACATTAGAACCGATTATTGTACGTAATGTTAGTATTCTTGGTAAAGTAATTGGTGTGTATCGTAATATCCACTAAAAAAAAGCCGACTTTCGGCTTTTTTATTTTCGTTAATCAAGTGTTTCATCTGGACGTTCTTTTAATTTGTGCTGTCCATTTTTCACTTCCGTAAACAAATTCCCCTCTACCTCATTGGTTACACGACTTGGTTTGCAAGAGGGGTCAATCATTATTTTTAGGAGTTGAATTTCCTGAAAAAGGAGATTCCATTCCTTCCTGGTTACAGGCTTTGCTTGTTCGTTTAATTCAAATCCTAGCTGTCCGTTTGGTTCAAGTGTAGCCCATTTTACATCACTTATGCTCGAAATACTATTTTGTCTTAGTTTCATCTCTAGTTGATCAATGGTAAACCTCAACTTTTTCAATGTATCTTCATTTAATTTCCCATTTTCTATTAATATTTTAGATTTACCTGTAATTAGTTTCTCAAATATATCTGATTTTAATTGTAAAAGCTCCATTAGTACTAGTGTAACCACAAGTGTGATCCCCACACCAAATGTCACCCAAATGCTCTTTCCAGCCAAAGGTTGAATTAACAATGAACCGATCCC
The DNA here is from genome assembly GCF_008180725.1 of Sutcliffiella horikoshii. GTDB lineage: Bacteria > Bacillota > Bacilli > Bacillales > Bacillaceae_I > Sutcliffiella_A > Sutcliffiella_A horikoshii_B. The sequence goes on from NZ_VTEV01000001.1 coordinate 196,068, forward strand.
TATCATAATGACCACTTGTGCTAATGTCATCTGAGATATAGACTTTCGTCCAGCAATTCTTAGTAAAAATGTTCCAATAATCGTGATTAAAACCGCTTTCCAGATCCAGTTTAAATCCAATGCCAGATCACCCCGCTGAGATACTATGTCCTTATGGTAATCACATTATCTTATTTTATTCAGCAGGCATTCCTATTTTTGCATAATTAAGCAAGCTCTCCCCCGTCCGCCAAGTTAATTCTTATAAAATCTTCTATAAAGTGATTATAATTAAAATCCATTGCTATATAATGCTCGCGTTCCGGCTCTTTGTAGACCATTCTAAAATCCGCTATACTCTGCCCTCTGTTCCCATCAACAATAGCAACCCTTACATCCCGCTTGACTGTATACGTTCTATCCTTATTTAATAAGTAATATAGAGTAAAAACATCGTGCAATGGTGAACCGTCAAGTCCTGGCATCACTTGATCATAAAAAGTAGCATAATAATTCGTAACTTCTGGAATTAATTTTTTGTACGGACTATTTGTATGATTAAAAATATACGTTGCTATATCCCTTGTAATTATTGCCCTGTTCGTTACATTGAGTGGCGTAATATACACTTTTTGCGCTTTATTCAAAATAACAGAAGTAGCAATCGGATCTCCCCAGAAGTTGGCTTCAGCAACATCAGTAACGTTACCGGGTACCATGAACGCCCCGCCCATAAGATATACCTCTTTTACCTCTTCCATAAGTTCAGGTCGTAGGTTAAAAGCAAAAGCAAGGGATGTTTGTCTCCCTACATCCACAATCACGATGTCGTCAATATTTTCCTCTATAATCTCAAACATAAGTTCAAAAGGACTGACGTCCGCTTGGAAATCAGCTGGCGGTACTATTGGTCCTAGCCCCTGAGGTCCGTGTATCTCTGGATAAAAGGTAGTTGGAATACCACTTAGCGGCTGAGAAGCACCCCTTATTACCGGAATATCCGATCTTCCTGCAAGATCCAATAGATATGCAGCATTCCTTGTTGAGTCAAAAACAGAAACATTTCCATACCCTGTAACGATTCCCATTACTTCGATTTCTGGATGGAGCAATGCATATATAATGGCTAATGAGTCGTCAATTCCGGGATCTGCGAAAAGCAAAATTTTCATAGTCTCCACACTCCAACAATTTATAAGGTCAGTAAACGAGAAAAAACCAAGGCAAATACCTCGGTCTTTTTACTTAGTTCTACTCCTAGCTTTCTTTGTCCAGTCATTGTCCTTCCACCAGGCAACAAGTGCTGCAACAGAAGTCCAGACTATGCTGAATAGTTGCTCTAACTCTTCTTCGGAAAAAGGCAGAGGTGATTTTCCGTAGACTACGAGAAGTTGATTTACAAGAGCAAAAACAAGAAACACTATACGAAACCAAGCACCTTTGGAAACCGGCCTTATCTGATTTTGTTCTGACATCTGACTATCCCCCTAAGATTTATTTTGGAGTAAGCGGCTTCACTGATATAGCTAAGGATGAATTGGTAACCAAACAACCTTCTAGATCCTCTTCTTTAATAAGATTTAGTTGAATGGCTGCTTTAATCTTTGTATCATCGGGTTTTTTTATTGTTTTAATTAGTTCATTCATACTTAACTCCTCAAGCTTTTGAACGGTTTCATCAGAATACTTCTCCGATTTCCTAACCTGTCTTTGCAGCTTGTATCCACCCATGACTACCTCTGCCTTTTCATCTTCCCCAAAGCTTTTGTCAAAATAAAGATGAAATCGATCTTTTAGTTCTTCCATCTGTTTCTCTATTTCTTTCTTTTGCTTATTGAATTCGTAGTATCTTTCAATCATTTCAGCTGTAACAGTAGGATGATTCACCTTTGCCATATAGCCACTCCCTTGTACACTTACTAATAAAGCTTATTTGTTTTAAGCGGATAATATGACAGGACAAAAATCACAAAACGCAAAAAAACCTTCGCACATAACAGCGCGAAGGTTTTTATCTATTAGTACTGAGTTAAATATTGATCTCTTTCCCATGGGTGAACCTGGGTGCGGAACATATCCCACTCGATTTCTTTTGCTTCAATGAAGTGCTCAAGTAAATGCTCACCTAAAGCAGATTGGATCACTTCATTTGATTTTAATTCTTCAAGTGCAGCAGCAAGTGTTGCCGGAAGGTCTGCGATACCAGCAGCAACGCGCTCTTCTTTGTTCATCACATAGATATTGCGGTCGATTGGCTTCGGAGCTTCCAATTTGTTTTTAATGCCGTCAAGTCCAGCTTTCAATAATACAGCCATAGCTAGGTATGGGTTAGCTGCTGGGTCTACACTACGAACTTCTACACGAGTGGAGATACCACGAGAAGCTGGGATACGGATTAGTGGGCTACGGTTACGCGCGGACCATGCAACATAACATGGTGCTTCGTATCCAGGTACAAGACGCTTATAAGAGTTTACAGTAGGGTTTGTTACTGCAGTGAAAGCAGTAGCATGCTTAATGATACCTGCAATAAAGTGTCTTGCAGTATCACTTAATTCTAAGTTACCGTTAGCATCATAGAACGCATTTTCGCCGTCTTTGAACAAGGAAAGGTTGCAGTGCATACCAGAACCGTTCACTCCGAAAAGTGGTTTTGGCATGAATGTTGCATGCAATCCGTGCTTACGAGCGATTGTTTTTACAACAAGTTTAAATGTTTGGATGTCATCACAAGCTTGAATCGCGCTTGCATATTTGAAATCAATTTCATGCTGTCCAGGAGCTACTTCATGGTGGGAAGCTTCGATCTCAAATCCCATTTCTTCAAGCTCAAGAACGATATCGCGGCGGCAGTTTTCACCAAGATCTGTTGGAGCAAGGTCAAAATATCCACCTTTATCATTTAGCTCTAATGTCGGCTCGCCTTTTTCATCTAATTTAAATAGGAAGAACTCTGGCTCTGGTCCAAGGTTGAAATCGGAAAATCCTAGGTCTTCCATTTCCTTTAACATACGTTTTAAGTTTGCACGAGGGTCCCCTTCGAATGGAGTTCCGTCTGGATTGTAGATGTCACAGATGAAACGTGCAACTTTCCCTTTTTCAGAAGTCCATGGGAATACTACGAATGTGTCAAGATCAGGGTATAAGTTCATGTCGGACTCTTCAATACGAACGAAACCTTCAATGGAAGATCCATCAAACATCATTTTGTTGTCTAATGCTTTCTCCAATTGACTTACAGGGATTTCCACGTTTTTGATTGTTCCAAGGATATCCGTAAATTGAAGACGGATGTATTTTACATTTTCCTCCTGGACAATACGTTTGATGTCCTCGTGTGTGTACTTAGCCATAATAAAGTTCCTCCTCAAAATTTTTACTATTTTAGTTTTAATAAAAACTTACCAAAAAACTCAAAAAAATTAATGGAAAAATCGGGACATATCACCTTGACGGAGACTAGTTCGATTATATCTTCCCGCTTGCACCATTTCCGCACGCAACAGTTTGCGCAGTTGGTCATCCGACAGTTCTGGCTTAGCAGCAACTTTTGTCACTTCCTCTGAAGGGACTTCATTTTGCTGTTGCTTGACTGTCATCAGCTGTTTGATGCCAGCTATGTTCACTTTTTGCTCAATGAGGTTCTTAATCTCTAATAGAGTATCGACATCATTGAAGGAAAAAAGTCGGCGATTGCCTTCAGAACGAGCCGGGAATACAAGCCCATTTTCTTCATAATATCGGATTTGTCGAGCTGACAATTCTGTTAGCTGCATGACAATTCCTATTGGAAATAATGGCATTGAACGTCTAATATTGTCACTCACTACAAATCCTCCTTTCATCATTTCCTATGAAGTTACTCTTAGTTTATGCGATGTTAGATAATCTGTCAAGAACATGTTAGGTTTTCTAACATTATTTTTGGAATCCCTAAGAATAAATGTTCAAAAATGAGGTTTATAGTTTTATGTATTTGGAATTATGTCCCCTTTATCTATTACCTCTTACATACATTTGAAAACATATTGCCTAATTTCATTTTCAATAAAGAATCGCTGCGTTTGATCCTTGCTCTTGGGAGATCAGGTCTTCATTTGTGCCATGAAGACCTCTCTAGATCGTCTCTCGCTTCACTCAGGTCTTCATCCACTTCATGAAGACCTCTCTACACCATTTCTCAGCTAACTCAGGTCTTCATCCACTTCATGAAGACCTATCCTTTCTTGCTTTACTCAGGTCTTCATCCACTTCATGAAGACCTCTCTACATCCTTTCTTGCTTTACTCAGGTCTTCATCCACTTCATGAAGACCTCTCTACATCATTTCTCAGCTAATTCAGGTCTTCATCCACTTCATGAAGACCTCTCTCAATCCTTTCTCGCTTTACTCAGGTCTTCATCCACTTCATGAAGACCTCTCTACATCATTTCTCGCTTCACTCAGGTCTTCATCCACTTCATGAAGACCTCTCTACACCATTTCTCAGCTAACTCAGGTCTTCATCCACTTCATGAAGACCTCTCTACATCATTTCTCGCTTCATTCAGGTCTTCATCTTCCGAAAATTTCATAATAACAAAAAAAGCCCAGGGCTCACCCCCAGGCTCTTATAACTCCAACTATTCCATTAACCCCTTACTAATCAAATGATCCACCGCACTACAAACAGCAATCTTAACATGCGAATATGTCAAGCCTCCTTGAACATACGCAACATACGGTGCTCTGATAGGACCATCAGCAGTAAGCTCAATGCTCGCTCCTTGAATAAAGGTCCCTGCAGCCATAATCACGTCATCCTCATAGCCAGGCATATAGTTGGCATATGGGGTAACATGAGAATTGACTGGTGATGCATACTGGATCGCCTGACAGAAGGCAATCATTTTTTCTTTATCATCGAATTGCACCGATTGAATTAAGTCGGTACGGTGCGCATCCCAGCTAGGTGAGGTATTCATCCCGAGCTCTTCTAAAAAGGCAGCAGTGAACATGGCTCCTTTTAATGCCTGTCCCACTACATGGGGAGCAAGGAAGAAACCTTGATACATTTCTTGCAGGCTGTATAGGCTGGCACCAGCTTCTGCCCCTATACCTGGGGAAGTCATCCGGTAAGAACAAGCTTCCACTAACTCTTTTTTCCCAACGATGTAACCACCTGTTTTGGCAATACCTCCACCAGGGTTTTTAATAAGAGAACCGGCCATCAAATCCGCACCAACATGACACGGCTCCTCAAGCTCCACGAATTCGCCGTAACAGTTGTCTACAAACACAACTACATCCGGTTTGATTTCCTTCACAAAACGAATCATTTCTTTAATTTCTTCTATAGTAAAAGATGGTCTTGTTGCATACCCTTTTGAACGCTGAATGCCAATCATTTTGGTGGATGGCGTTATCGCATTGCTGACTGCTTCCCAGTCAATACCGCGGTTATTTTTGAGGTCGATGGTTTTATAGCCGATGTTGTACTCTTTTAAAGAGCCCACGCCACTTCCGCGGATTCCTACAATCTCTTCTAACGTATCATATGGTTTTCCAGTAATATAAAGTAGTTCATCACCAGGACGCAACACCCCAAACAGGGCGATGGAGATGGCATGTGTGCCTGAGATAATCTGAGGACGTACCAGGCCTGCTTCCCCGCCGAACACTTCTGCGTAAATCTTCTCTAATGTATCGCGTCCAATGTCATCATACCCATATCCAGTGGATGGAATGAAATGAGAATCACTTACACGGTTCTCCTGAAAGCTTTTTAATACGCGGAATTGGTTGGTTTCCACTCCAGCATCGACTTGCTGAAAACCTTCTTGAAGCTTTTCTTCTATTTTACGTACGATCGGTTCAATGACTTCCCCATGTTGTAATAAATGGAACATACTAAATCTCCTCTATTTCTTCATACTTTGCTGAATAACAGAAGCCAATTTTGAGTTATCAAAATAGTATCCTTGTAATTCATAGCTTTCTGTTTCTTCTGTGAACTCCATTTTAGACAGGACGGTTTCTTGTTTTAGTTGTGCTATTAATTTTCCTTCTGATGACGGCAAAACGATATGATAGGACTCCATCTGGACTTTGATGAGGGATTCTATCTTTTGGGTCAATAAGGCGATGTCTCCAGTGTCTAAAGCACTTATATGCAATATTTCTTCATTATAAGCAGGTGTGAATCCTTCTGTGGTTTGATCTTTCTTATTATATACAGTTAATACCGGAACGCCTTCCACCCCAAGGTCCTTCAACAATTTGTCTACAGTCTTTTCATGGTTGACGTGATCAGGACTTGAACTGTCGACCACATGTAAAATCAAGTCCGCTTCCGTCACTTCTTCCAATGTAGAACGGAATGCTGCTACAAGCGAGGTCGGAAGGTCTTGGATAAAACCTACAGTGTCCGTCAGAAGGGCATTAAACCCAGATGGCATCATGACCTTTCTCGTTGTCGGATCTAGCGTTGCGAATAACAGGTTTTCTTCAAACGTACCAGCTTCGGTCAGGCGATTAAAGATGGTTGATTTCCCCGCATTGGTATAACCGACCAAGGAAAGTTGAAATGCTTGATTTCTTTTTCTGCGCTCACGATATCTCTCTCGGTGACTGACAATCGAAGTTAGCTGTGTTTTGATATCCACAATTCTTCTATTAATATGTCTGCGATCGGATTCTAATTTTGTTTCCCCCGGCCCTCTTGTTCCTATTCCGCCACCAAGACGTGACAGTTCCACACCTTTTCCGCCAAGGCGGGGTAATAGGTATTGAAGTTGAGCTAACTCCACTTGAAGCTTACCTTCTTTTGATTTAGCGCGCTGAGCAAATATGTCCAAGATCAACTGTGTTCTGTCAATGATTCTGGCATTAAGTATTTTGGAAAGGTTTCTGTTTTGACTTGGTGCCAGTTCTCCATTAAAGATAATGATTTCAGGTTCCAACTCTTCTTCCAGTTGGACCAGTTCTTCTAGTTTCCCTTTTCCTATGTATGTTGCAGGATGAACCCGTTCTCTTTTTTGTGTTAAGGTAACCAGAACTTCTCCGTTGGCTGTTTTAGTCAAGGATGCTAATTCTTCCATGGAATAAAAGAATGCTTGATCATCATCTTTTGGCAATTGACAGCCTACTAAAATGACCTTTTCCTTGTCTTTCTTTTGCGTTTCGTTCAAATGCGTAACCCCTTTTTCTAAATTATTATAAATGATTGTTAAACAAGTTCCTTAATCATATCAAAATATGCTTTTTTTCTCTATTAAATCCTTTAAAACTATTGCATTCTGGCGGTTTTCTTTATAAAATCAGGAAGGCTTTATAGATATTGTATTTTTATTATGGAGTGATCGCATGACTTGGGAAGTTTTCAGCATCATCGGGACTATCGCATTTGCGATAAGCGGAGCGATTGTAGCGATGGAAGAAGAGTATGATATACTCGGCGTTTATATACTAGGAATTGTAACAGCTTTTGGCGGGGGAGCAGTGCGAAATCTCCTTATAGGAGTTCCGGTTTCGGCACTTTGGGAGCAAGGAATGCTCTTTCAAGTCGCTCTAGTCGCGATGACTACAGTCTTCTTGTTTCCCAACAATTTGTTAAAGCACTGGAGAAAGTGGGGCAATTTCTTTGATGCGATCGGCCTAGCCGCCTTTGCTATCCAAGGGGCATTGTTTGCTACAGGCATGAATCACCCCATCAGCGCAGTTGTGGTTGCTGCAGTATTAACCGGAAGCGGCGGCGGTATTATCCGTGATCTGTTGGCAGGTAGAAGGCCGCTTGTATTAAGAGCGGAAATATATGCAGCTTGGGCAATACTTGCTGGCTTAATCATTGGTTTTGGAATTGCAAGCTCTCCTCTACAACTGTATATCCTTTTTGTAGGAATCGTCTCTTTACGCGTTTTATCCTACACGTACAAATGGAGGTTGCCTAACAGAAGTTTACAAAGTGCTGCCTAAATTGTCTTTTTTTCAGGAGGTGAAACTGCCTCCTGTTTTTTTGCCCCATTTTACAGATCAATTTTCCGGCCTTTCCAAGTGACATTCCTTTTAAAAAAGGTTTGCACACAAGAATAGCCAAACAAGATAAAAAAGAATAAAAGATGAAAAGGAAATAACAATGCAGTTCCCCACCCAAAGTTGCCGACAATTGCAAGTGTTCTCTTAAGATGCACTGCAATTAGCACATAACCAGTAAGATAGATCTCTAAAGGAAGCGTTTGATAGCTTGTGAGAAATGTCATCAAACCTCCAAGCCATACACATACCAACATTAAATACCAGATACTTGTTTTGGATGCCCCTGTTGCAAAGCTTTTACTCCAGCCATTACACAGTGAAACAAAACCTTCTGGGTACATCCTCATTTCGATTGCTCCCAAACCACTATAGCACCTAACTTTTCCACCGTGCTTTTGCACCTGAAAACCAAATGCCATGTTCTCCATTAACTCTCCCTGAATTGCTTGATGACCTCCGTACTGAAAGTAATCCTCGCGATGAATCAGTAGACACGGTCCGAACGCCCCCCTTACCGGCAACCACTTTTGTAAAATATGAAAGGCACCAAGGGATCCCATAACCACCAGGTGAAAAAAGGAAGACAAGCTTTCATATTTTTCTTTAATGTTGTGATAGGGATGAATGGAAAGCACTTCTCCTTTTCCCTTGTAAGCCGAAAGCATATTCTCCAAGCCATTTTCTGAAATAATTGTGTCCGCATCTAAAAATAAAAATAGTTCACCCGTTGCACATAAAGCTCCGTTCCAACATCCAAAGGATTTCCCAAACCATCCGACAGGAAGATCCTCTAATTTGACAACACGTACACCATATGACCGCGCCAGTTTAACCGTTTGGTCGGTTGAATGGTCATCCACGACGATAATTTCTTTTACCTTTCCGTGATAAGCTTGTAAAGATCCTAATAATACAGGAAGATTTCCTTCTTCATTTCTGGCAGGGATAATGATAGATACCTTCCTCAGTAAAGATGATTTCTCTTGCTTATACAACAAACTAGGAATATGAAAAAACAGGACTCTCCCAAGTAATAATGTCATAATTAATATTAATGCTGTCATGAATAACTCCTCCATATACTTCTATTTTAGTTTGAAAATAGAAAAAAAGGGTAAAATGTAAAGTTGTAAACACATATATTTTGCTTCTATCTACTAGACAGTCTAGTCAAACTTATTAGTTTTCATAAGGAGGAATAAGAATGAAAAAGAAAGTTGTAGTAATTGGTGGCGGTCTTGGAGGTCTATCCGCTGCTATCCGACTATCCGCCGACGGTTATGAAGTCCATGTCATTGAAAAAGGAGAGCGTCTTGGAGGTAAGTTAAACATTCGTTCAGGCAAGGGATTTACGTTTGATACCGGTCCATCCATTTTGACGATGCCTTGGGTGCTGGAGCAATTATTTGCAAGCGCAAAAAGAAATTTACATGATTATATTACCATTGAAAGAGTGGAGCCTCAATGGAGAACCTTCTTTGAAGACGGTACAACGATAGATGTAACAAGCGATCTACCTAGAATGTTGGAGCAAATCAGAGAATACTCTTCCAAAGATGCAAACGGCTTTTTTGAGTATTTGAATTATTGCAGCAAAATGTATGAATACAGCATGAAGAGTTTTTACAAGAAGAGCCTTTCAGGTTTAGGGGAACTCCGGGCCTTGCATAATCTGAAAGAACTCATCGGGATGGACCCTATGAAATCGATGGATCAGATTACAAAAAAATATTTTGAAGATAAACACCTTCAACAGTTGTTTAACTTTATGATTATGTATATTGGTTCTTCCCCTTATCACGCTCCTGCTGTCCTGTCACAATTAACACATGTTCAGCTAGGATTGGGCATTTATTATGTAAAAGGTGGCATGTACAAAATTGCGGAAGCGATGCAGAGCCTTATGGATGAGATGGGTATAACGTATAGTTTGAATACTTCGGTTCGTAAAATTACAACGGATGGAAAAAAAGCAACCGGAATAATCTTTGAAAACGGTGAGGAAATTCGTGCAGACCTGGTGGTTTCCAACCTTGAAGCAATTCCAACCTATAAAACCTTGTTGAAAGATGTACCAATGGCAAAAAGAGCTGTTGAAGATTTAGAAAAGTTTTCACCAACTGTTTCCGGTCTAGTTTTACTTCTAGGGGTAAACAGAAAATATGAAGAACTGGCACATCATAATTTCTTCTTCTCAGAAGACCCAGAACTCGAGTTTCACACAATCTTTAATGATGGAAAGCCTGCACTTGATCCTACTATCTATATCGGGGTTTCGTCTAAATCGGATCCAAGCCAAGCGCCACAAGGAAAAGAAAACCTTTTTGTTCTCACCCACGTTCCTCCATTAAAAGAAGGCGAGACATGGGATGAATACAAGGATATTTATCGCGAAAAAGTTCTTTCTAAACTGGAAAGAATGGGGTTAGAGGGCTTATCCTCTTCCATTGAGTTCGAATATTGCTTTACTCCTAACGATTTAATGAATCTCTACGGAGCAAATGGAGGGTCCATATACGGCGTTGTCACAGACCGCAAAAAGAATGGCGGATTCAAAATACCTTGCAAAAGTAAACTTCTTGATAACCTATATTTTACCGGCGGGTCTACTCACCCAGGCGGCGGGGTACCAATGGTGACACTATCCGGACAGCTAACAGCCGATGCCATAAACGAAGATTGGGAACAAGTGAATAAAAGTATTGGATAATATGAAAATAGCAGCCACTTGGCTGCTATTTTTTGCTTATTTTAACAAGAGGTCCCTAGCTTCAATTGTCATCAACTCGTTTTTATGAAAGCTATCGTACAGGAGAAGACGCATAGCTTGCGTCCTTATTGATTTTTCCAAGACATTTCTTATATAGCGGCCATTGCTGAAAGCAGAAGGCAATAAAACACTTTTCATCTGATTGAGGTGTTCACGCATTTTCCATTCTGCCTCTTTGCTCATGATATACTCACGCTCTTTTAGCATTCGCTGACAGATCTCCATCAATTCTTCTACGGAATAATCGGGAAAATCGACGATAATCGGAAAGCGGGAAATTAGACCGGGATTCGTCCTTAAAAATTCTTCCATCTCACGTTGATAGCCTGCAAGTATTAAGATAAAATCGTGCTGCTTATCTTCCATGTGCTTGACGAGAGTATCAATGGCTTCCTTTCCGAAATCCTTTTCTCCCCCTCTCGCAAGCGAATAAGCTTCGTCTACAAACAAGATGCCTCCTAACGCTTTCTTCACAAGATCCCTTGTCTTTTGGGCAGTATGACCAATATATTCCCCGACAAGATCTGCCCTTTCCGCCTCAATCAGGTGACCTTTTGAGAGTACATTCATGTCACAAAACAACTTTCCTATCAACCTGGCAACCGTCGTCTTACCTGTACCAGGGTTGCCTTTAAACATCATATGAAGCACTTGCCTCTCTGTTTTCAACCCTACTTCTTCCCGCTTCTTATTCACATATATCCACGCATAGATTTCCTTGACCACTTTTTTCATTTCCTGTAATCCAACTAATTCCCCCATTTCCCGCTCTATTTCCTGCAATATTGCATGGTTGGTAGGAGTAAGGGGTTCCTCAAGTGTTTGAACATGGGTGACTCTCAGCGGCTTTTTTTGCCCATTTAAGACAATATTTATTTTCCCATTCTGGTTTTTTATGGGTTGATCCAAGAATGTCCACCTCATTTCCACGCCAAAATCCGACATATCTTGATGCGATTCCTACTATCCTCTACCATTTTGTCAGTAGATTTAGCCTCTTTCGATTTTTTTCAACAATTTTCATATATTTTCATCAAACTATTGACAAACTTGTCATATTATGCGCTTTCCCGAGAAATAATTGCCTCTTTTCGAGTTCATTATTTCCGCAATAAAACAAATGGAGAGAATTTCTCCATTTACTAACTAAATATATGATACTTGGTGAGCTATATGTTTCTTTTATGCAAAATAAAAAACCAGCAATCTGCTGGTTTTACGCTTCTGTTTCAATTTGCACGTTCTTTGATGGAGAAAAGGTAGAGATGGCATGTTTATAAATCAACTGTTGCTTTCCTTCTGTTTCCAAAAGCACAGTGAAATTATCAAACCCTTTAATTAATCCACGAAGTTGAAACCCATTCAGCAAGAATACCGTTACACTTGTTCCATCTTTTCTTAATTGGTTAAGAACTTGATCTTGGATATTTATTGATTGCTTCATCATTTCTTCCTCCTCTTATCTCTATCTTCCTTACTTATTCGCCCCAAGTCGAAGCTTTCCTGCTATAACCGTGAAAATTTGTGATAACTTTTGCTCGATATCTGCATCTGTCATGTCAAACCAAGTTACATCCATCTTGTTACGGAACCAAGTAAGCTGTCTTTTGGCATATCTTCTTGAGTTTTGCTTTAAGTCATCCACAGCCTGCTCTAACGTCACTTTGCCATCCAAGTAAGCATATAGCTCCTTATAACCGATCGCTTGGATGGACTGACAATCCCGAATCCCATTGTCATAGAGAGTTTGCACTTCTCTTAGCAAACCTTCCTCCATCATCAGATCCACTCTTAGATTGATTCTCTCATACAGTACTTCCCTTTCCATAGTGAGACCAATCAAGGCAACATCATACAATGGTTCAGGTTGCTGGGTATCCTGATACTCTGACATGGTTTTACCCGTAGTATAGAATATTTCCAGCGCACGAATTACTCTTCTCACATTATTGGGATGAATATTGGCTGCACTTTTCGGATCAATATCAGCAAGCTCTTGATGAAGCTTTTCTACACCAATCTCTTGACTTCTTTTTTCAAGACGGAGACGAGTTTCCTCATCCTTCCCACTTTCTGAAAATTGATAGTCATATAGGACAGATTGAATATATAGGCCCGTTCCACCGACAATGATGGGAATACGACCTCTTGAAGTTATTTCGTCGATCTGTTTCCGAACATCTTGTTGGAATTCTGCGACCGAATAAGCTTCTTCGGGTTCTTTAATATCAATGAGGTAGTGAGGGATTCCCTGCATTTCTTCTTCTTTGATTTTGGCAGTACCAATATCCATTGTCTTGTAGATTTGCATGGAATCTCCGCTGATAATTTCACCGTTTAGCCTTTTTGCCAGCTCTACACTTGTTTTGGTTTTTCCTACAGCTGTAGGACCTATAATCACAATAACTTTTTGTTTCTCTCCCACCGCTCACTCACTCTCTCAATTATTCTTTATCACAAGATATCATTATACCCATTTTTACTAGAGCTCAATCTAATTGATAAAAAAATTTCTATTTTCACATGACCCGCTTAAACATTTTTTCCAATTCATAGGACGAAAAATGAATGAGAATCGGTCTTCCATGAGGGCATGTAAATGGATTTTCAGCCTCTCTTAACGTGTTTAAAAGAGCCGTTATTTCATCTTGTCTAAGATGATGATTGGCTTTTATGGCTGCCTTGCAGCTCATCATGATTGCCGCTTCTTCTCTTAAGTCAGAGATGTTGATTTTTTTCTTTTCCAAACATAGATTGATCATTTCATCGATCGTTTCTCTTTCTTCTCCTTTTGGAAACCAAACTGGATGAGCCTTCACGATGAATGTTTGGTGGCCAAAGGGTTCAAGCATGATGCCTACTTCCGAAAAAGCTTCCGTATGCTCTTCAAGAAACAAATACTCGTCTAAGGAACATTCAATCGTCAATGGAACCAGAAGTTCTTGAAGACTTCTTTCTTCCCTGCCAAGTTTTTGATAGAAATATTCGTAGTTTATTCGCTCCTGTGCTGCATGCTGATCGATTAGATATAATCCGTTCTCATTTTGCGCAACGATGTAGGTACCATGCATCTGACCTATGGGATATAGAGCAGGAATACGGGATTCTCTCTTTTCTTCAGTAGAGTGTTCAGGTTTTTCGTTATAAATTTCCTCTACATCGTCAAAAGAATCTTCTACATACTCCTCTTGCTGATTATTTTTATAAGCAACGTTATGGTTGGGATCTTCCCAAGTTTCTGAGGGTTCGTTAACTTGAAATGTTCTGCTCTCATCATCCTTCTGCTTGATAAAGGTTGGTTCCTGTCTTTGTATGGAACGGTTAGGCGGAAAACTTTCATCAAGTGTAAAGGTTTGCTGAGTAGGTTTTGGTTCTTCTGAATAGCTTGTCTGCTTTCTTGGGCTATTGGAAGGAATAAGTTGTTTTTTCTGAAAAGCATCTTTTATCCCATCGGCAACCAGCCTATAAAGTTCTTCCTCTTTACTCAGTCTCACTTCTAACTTGGCTGGGTGGACATTTACGTCCACTAATAGAGGGTCCATCCTTACTTCTAAATAGACAATCGGATATCTCCCAATTGGCAAGAGAGTATGATAACCCTCTTGAATGGCTCTTACCACTGTATAGTTCTTGACATAGCGCCCATTAATAATCGTCGAGATATAATTCTTGGAGGCTCGTGTCACTTCTGGCATAGCAATATACCCTTTCACTTCAAAATCCAAGGAAGTAAAGTGGATGGGGACCATTTTCTTGGCGATATTCATTCCATAGATGGCAGCTAAAACATGCAGGCTGTCACCATTCCCGTTAGTTGCAAGCATCCTTTTTCCATTATGGCTAAGACGGAAGGAAATAGAAGGATGTGCTAATGCAAGCCGATTCACCATATCAGATATATTGCCTAATTCCGTGTGGATCGTTTTCATATACTTTAATCGTGCAGGTGTATTGAAAAATAAGTGCTGCACCACAATATCGGTTCCTTTTCGACTGCTTGATAGCTCTTGGGTTTGCAATACTCCACCTTTAAAGCTTAGATGTGTCCCAGGGCATTCCCCAGTACTTGTGGTGATGTCAAAGAGGGAGACGGAGGCGATACTTGGCAGTGCCTCTCCCCTAAAACCAAGGGTTCTTATGCGGAACAAATCATTTTCATTTTTTATTTTACTTGTTGCATGGCGCTGGAATGCCGTCAGACAATCCTCCTGCTCTATTCCATCTCCATTGTCCAGCACGCGGATTTTTGAAAGACCCGCCTCTTCAAGTTCGATTTCGATGATGGTAGAATTTGCGTCAATTGCATTCTCTACCAACTCCTTTACAACAGAAGCAGGTCGTTCAACCACTTCCCCAGCAGCTATTTTGTTCGCTAAACTCTCATCTAACTGGACGATCTTTCCCATTCTATTTCCTCCTTTCTTTTATGATTTCACTTTTAATAACTTTTGTATTTCATGCAGTTTATTTAACGCTTCTAGCGGTGTCGTTTCAAGCAACTCTAATCTTTTGATTTTTTCAAGAGCTGTTTTTTCACTTTTGGACAGTTTGTCCATTTGCTTTTTGTCATCCGTTTCTGCAAAGAAAGACAGTTGTGTAAGTGGATCTTGTTCTACTGTTTGTTTCTCTGTTGTTGCAGCCACTTCGACATGTTCACTCTTCGGTTGACTTTCTAATTTTTCAAGAATGGTTTGAGCTCTTGTTATTAATTCTTTAGGAAGTTCCGCTAATTCTGCTACATGAATTCCATAGCTTTTATCTGCTGGCCCTTCTTTCATTTTATGAAGAAAGACCACTTTACCATTTTGCTCGACGACGCTGACATGGATGTTCTTTAGCTTGTTAAGCTCTCTGTCTAAGGAAGTCAATTCATGGTAATGGGTGGAGAACAAGGTTTTTGCTCCGATTTTATCATGGATATATTCAATTAATGCTTGCGCCAGAGCCATTCCATCATAAGTAGATGTCCCCCGGCCAATCTCATCAAAAAGGATCAAGCTATTCTGTGTGGCATAAACAATGGCATTACGCGCTTCTAGCATCTCGACCATAAAAGTACTTTGACCAGAAATTAAGTCATCCGCTGCTCCAATTCTAGTGAATATCTGATCGAAAATCGGAAGGGAAGCCTCTTTTGCCGGAACAAAACAACCAATCTGAGCAAGAATTGCCGTCAGGGCCACTTGACGCATATACGTACTTTTACCGGACATATTTGGACCTGTGATAAGCAGCATCTCATTTTCCTTATCCATCCACGTATCATTTGGGACATACTCATTCGCATCCATCACTTTTTCCACTACCGGATGACGGCCATCTGTGATATACACCTTTCTTTCGTCGTTAAAGGTAGGCCTTGTGTAATACCTGTCCTCACTGATAGTTGCAAAGCATTGAAGAACATCCATTTCACTGACTGCTTTCGCAAGTTTCTGCAGTCTTGGAATATAAGCCTTCACTTCTTCTCTTAACTTTAGGAAAAGCTCGTATTCTAGTGTAACAATCTTTTCTTCTGCTTCTAAAATTAATGTCTCTTTTTCCTTTAATTCTTCTGTAATATAACGTTCTGCGTTAGCAAGTGTCTGCTTTCTCTCATACCTGCCCTCAGGTAGAGAGGATATGTTCGCTTTTGTTATTTCAATATAATAACCAAAAATACGATTATAACCTATTTTAAGAGAACGTATCCCCGTTAAATCTCGTTCTCTTTTTTCTAATTCAGCTATCCAAGTCTTGCCATTTCTTCTCGCATTTCTGTATTTATCTAGTTCTTCATGGAAACCATCCTTCATCATGTTTCCTTCTTTAACCGACAAGGAAGGCTGCTCTAGCAAGCTATCATGGAGAAGTGTTGTCAACTCTTCACATTCATCCATGTTGTCAAGTAGGACAGTATTATCTATTGGAAGCTTTTCCACCATTGACTTAAGATGAGGGATCTGAGATAGAGACTTTCGTAATTGCACAAGATCTCTTGCGTTTACATTTCCAAACGCTACCCTTCCGGCAAGCCTCTCTAGATCATACACTTCTTTCAATAACTCTCTTATTTCTTGTCTTGTAAAATACTCATTAATAAGCGTTTCCACCAAATCATGGCGTTGTTTGATTTGTGTAGGATTGATTAACGGCCTGTCCACCCATTGCTTTAACAAGCGCCCCCCCATTGCTGTCACCGTTTGATCTAACAACCAAAGCAAGGAACCTTTTTTCCCTTTCGAACGAATGGTTTCCGTCAACTCAAGGTTACGCTTTGAAAAGAGGTCAATTTTCATTGATTGATCTAATTCAAAAAACCTTGCCGGTTGAAGATGATCAAGACTTCGCTTCTGTGTTCTCTTTAAGTAATGGAGCAGCCGCCCAACAGACATTTGTAACTTCTCTTGTTCTAGATTTTTAACAATCTGATTAAACTCGACTGGAATATCCGTTGCTTCCTCGTAAGAACATGTGGTAACCATTCTTTCTTTTATCATTTGAACAAGATCTAATGGAAATTTTTCAGAAACCACGATTTCCTTAGCTCCAATGGAATATACCTCATTCACAAGTTGCTGAACGGGTCCGTTTATGACAGTCGTATGTAATTCTCCTGTCGAAAGGTCTGCATACGCAAGTCCAAATGTCTCGTCTTCAAAGTTGGTAATGGATGTCAGGAAGTTGTTTTGTTTGTCGGTTAGACCTTTTGTTTCCATGACAGTACCTGGAGTGATCAGTTGAACTACTTCTCTTTTCACAACCCCTTTTGTCTGCTTCGGGTCTTCCACTTGTTCGCAAATTGCTACTTTATAACCATTTTCAATAAGTTGATCTATATAATTAGGAGCCGAATGGTAGGGTACCCCACACATAGGAATTCGTTCTTTTCCCCCACCGTCGCGGCTGGTTAATGTAATTTCCAGTACTTGAGATGCTTTTGTCGCATCTTCAAAAAACATTTCATAAAAATCGCCAAGGCGAAAAAATAAAAAGGCATCTTGATAGTCTGCCTTTACTCTCAGGTATTGCTGTATCATCGGCGTATAAGAAGCCATCGTAATCCCCCAACTATTGTTTTTTGCTGCTTTATTATATCATATTTTGGTGTGTCGGGGGTGGTTGAGGAATAGGTGGTAATTATCAGTGGAGGAATGGGTGTGGTATAATGGGATGGCATTAACATTCAAAAGAATGACGTTGTGTTAAAAAATAGGGTGATGTTTAAGATTATGGTTATCAAGAAAAATATTTAGCGAGTCTAAATGTCCGAAGTTTTTTGAAAATTGACCGAAGATTTTACGATTTTGACCGAAGTTTTTGAAAAGTTGACCGAAGATTTTCAATATTTGACCGAACCATAATCTGAAATGACCGAACCCCTTTAAAAGTTGACCGAACTTCACATTACTTTGTCCAAACCTCTTAAAATTCCAAGGTATTTTGTCCAAAGTTAGAAAAAATGTGACCGAACCAAAAATTCACAACTAAAAACAAGGGCATTTTCATTCAAAATCACCAAAAACTTCAGCTTTTCTTGTCTATTTCCTAAAAAACAAAAAACCAGGAAGCAAATTGCTTCCCAGTTTCCTTTACTCTTCGTAACCGTCGACGATAAAGTCTGGATTTAAATCCTCAAACTCATCCTCTTCTACATCCCAGTCATTATCATCCGCCAATGAGTCTGGATGTACTTCTACTGTAATTTTGGTTTCCCCAATAATCTCGGTTAAGAATTCTCTTTCCACTTGTACTTCCACTTTTGCTTCCTTGTCAGCGATGCTCGCTTCTAAGCAATTAGGCTGTTGTAGGACACGCGCAATTACTTCATGATCATCACCAAGGCTGTTTTCATCTTTATACCTCAGCTTCACGACATCTTTGTAGGAAACCGTTTCCGTCACTACTTCCGTCTTCGTATTATCACTGTGTGAATACCAGACGTTAATATCATATTTCCCTTTTACTTCTACGGTATCATCCACTTTTTTCGCATCATACGTATGGTTAATGACCCAGCATCCTAAAATGCTTGTAGGACGATGCGAGGGACTAATCGTATGTTTAGACTGCGTAAACTTTCTACCCTTGCCGGTTACTGCTCTTGTGATAATTTCTCTGTATTCAGACATTCGAGCATACACCCTCCTCATTACAATCTTCATTTCATCCTATGCGGGTTAAATGACAATTGTGATTAGTTGAATTCGCTGCATAACTAAATGATTTCTAACACATTAACGTATAGTTCATTGTATGCAAGCTTATCTGGATATGTGCCTATTTTTTGAAAAAATCACAAGGTGCAATAGACGATAAAAAATCTTACAAAACCAAATCACCTTTTAAAATTAAAAGATTTTTAAGCGGTCTACCACCGCTGTTTCTTTCCGCAAATGACTGCGCTTTCCGCGGGACGGTGCTTGAGCCTCCTCACTTCGTTGTGGGGTCTCAAGCTACCGTTACCCCCCGCAGGAGTCTTCGCCAATTGCTCCAATACACAGCTATAAATCATGTGAACGTTACGTTATGCTTATTCATTAAACTCATTCAGATACTTTTCATAAATCCTTGAATGAATGAACTCACCTTGTTGTTGTAGTGGAAGTCTCTCAGACGCCCGCTGGCAAGCAAAGCGCCTAGAACGGAAATCAACAGTATTGATAACATTATGAAATTAAAAAAAAGCATGGAATTAAGCTTCCATGCTTTCTAATAATAATTATGAGCAGCTTCCACCGTATGTGGTGTTTTTTACATAGGAGCCGGTTTCTCCGCGAAGTACATCTCCACCAGTTGCAACGATGATTTCGTCTGTTACTGTTTTGGAAATGTAGGAAGATACTAATTGTAAAAGGTCGTTCACGTTTGTTTGGGATGTTTTGAACTCTTGTACAATTGGAATCTCATCCATTTCTGCTAAAAGCGCATCTAACTTCGCTTCTGTTTTCTTTAATGCTTCTGTTTTTCCGTAATGTTGGAAGTTTACTGCTTGTTTTTGCAAGCTTTTCACACTTGCAACCATCTCTTTAATTTTTTGATTTTCGTTAATTTGCTCTTCCGCACGCTTGAAGAATTCTACTTCTTCCGTGTCAGCGATCATCTGTGCGAGTTCTTTTGCTCTTTCTACTATATCTGCTCTCGTATATTTTGCCATTGTTTATACCTCCAGTGCTTCTTCTGCTACTTCTTCCACCAATTCTCCATCCAATGTCCAAGTTTTCGCTTTGACCACTTTTACTTTGACTATTTTACCGATGACAGATTTTGGTGCTTTAAAGTTAACTAGTTTACTTTTATCTGTGTATCCTGCAAGGACATCCGGATTTTTCTTACTTTCCCCTTCAACTAACACTTCTACAACTTTACCCTCGTACTCTTTTAATTTCTTTGCAGAAATCTCATTAACAAGTGCGTTTAGACGCTGAAGGCGGTCTTTCTTCACTTCAAGAGGTACGTTATCCACCATTTTCGCAGCAGGAGTACCTTCCCGTGGAGAATAGATGAAAGTATATGCTGTATCAAATTCCACTTCACGATACAGAGACATTGTTTCTTCAAACTGTTCTTCTGTTTCATTAGGGAATCCAACAATAATATCTGTTGTTAATGAAGCATTTGGCATAGCCGTTTTAATTTTGCCGACTAACTCAAGGTAACGTTCTCTATCATATTTACGTGCCATCAATTTCAACACTTCAGAACTACCTGATTGAACTGGTAAGTGAATATGATCAAGAAGGTTTCCGCCTTTAGCAAGCACTTCCACTAAACGATCATCAAAGTCTCTTGGATGACTTGTAGTGAAACGGATTCGAGGAATGTCAATTTTACGGATCTCATCCATTAAATCGCCAAGACCATACTTCATATCCTCAAAATCTTTCCCATACGCATTTACATTCTGCCCAAGCAATGTAATTTCTTTATAACCTTGTGCTGCCAAGTGACGCACTTCTTGAATAATATCTTCTGGACGTCTGCTGCGCTCTTTTCCTCTTGTATACGGCACAATACAATACGTACAGAACTTGTCACAGCCGTACATGATGTTTACCCAAGCTTTGATTTCACCTTTGCGGTTCTTTGGAAGGTTTTCAATAACGTCCCCTTCTTTGGACCAAACTTCTATCACCATTTCTTTGGACATATATGCGTCTTTTAGAATGTTAGGAAGGCGGTGAATATTATGGGTACCAAAGATCATGTCAACTTGCTGATACGTTTTCAATATTTTATTTACTACTGATTCTTCCTGGGACATACAGCCGCAAACACCTATTAACAAGCCTGGTCTTGATTTTTTCAAAGTCTTTAAGTGTCCTAATTCACCAAAAACTTTGTTCTCTGCATTTTCCCGGATGGCACAGGTATTTAAAAGGATTACATCGGCATCATTCACTGTATAGGTCGGTTCATATCCTAACGCAAGGAAGATCCCTGCCATTACTTCTGTGTCATGTTCATTCATCTGACAACCATACGTACGAATATAAAACTTCTTGCCAACCCCAAGGTTTTTAAATTCATCAGAAATAGAAAAGTCTTGGTAGGCAACTTCTTCTTTTCCACGTTTTTTTGCATCTTTTAGGGAAGGTGGTACATAAACAGACTCAAAGTATTTGCTGAAATCCTTTTCGGATTTTTTGTCCGAAGAATTTCCAGTGACTACTTGTCCTGCTTCCACTCTTTGTTTCTCATTCATTGTGATAACTCCTTTCCAGAAAAGTAGAGCGCATAAAACTCTACACATTAACATAGTATATAATTTTATGGCTTCTTAAACAATAAATATGGAGAAGTTTACATAAATCTACATATTTATAAGACAGTATAGCTCCTACATATTGAGCACATAACAAGAGAGACACTTTTGAGGTGTCTCTCTATGATTATTACGATATAATCCCTAATTCTTTTCCAGCTTTTTCGAAAATGTCTAGGGCTTCTTGAAGTTCTTCTTTTGAATGTTGAGCAGTAACGATTGTTCTTACACGCGCAAGTCCTTTTGCAACTGTTGGGAATGCGATACCTTGTGCAAAAACACCGTACTCTAACAACTTATCAGAGAATTTATGAGATAGAGCTTCGTCCCCTACGATAACAGGTGTAACGGGTGTTTGGCTTTCCCCTGTATTAAAGCCTAGTTTCATAAGTCCATCTTTAAAGAATTTTGCATTGTCCCATAACTTTTCAATAAGCTCAGGCTCTTCAAGTAAAACTTGGATTGCTTCATCACATGCAGCAGTTACTGCTGGTGGGTGAGAAGTACTGAAAAGGAACGGACGTCCTTTATGAATTAAGTAGTCAATTAATGAACGAGAGCTCGCTACATAACCACCAAGAACACCGACCGCTTTACTTAAGGTACCAACTTGGATATGCACACGGCCATCCAATCCAAAGTGATTGACGGTACCACGGCCGTTTTCACCTAGTACACCTGAAGCATGCGCATCATCTACCATTACAAGTGCATCATACTTTTCAGCTAGCTCAACAATTTTATCAAGCGGGGCAATATTTCCGTCCATGGAGAACACACCATCCGTTACAATTAGACGTTTGCGATATTCGCTTGATTCTTTTAATGCACGCTCTAAATCTTCCATGTCAACATGCTTGTACACTTTGCGAGCAGCCTTTGTTAAACGAATTCCATCGATAATCGAGGCATGGTTTAACGCATCAGAGATTACAACATCTTCAGGAGAAAGGATTGCAGAAAGGACTCCTTGGTTTGTTGTAAATCCGGATTGGAAAACAAGACTTGCTTCTGTATGTTTAAATTTTGCTAGTTTTTCTTCTAATTGCTCATGCATGGTGAAAGTTCCGGCAATGGTACGAACTGAACCTGTCCCGGCACCGTATTTTTCTGTTGCTTCTAAGGCAGCTTTCACTAAACGAGGATGGGTAGTCAATCCTAGATAGTTATTGGAAGAAAGTTGAATCACTTCTTTGCCTTTAATCACAACTTTGGATCCTTGATCGGACTCTAACGGTACTAACTTACGAAATGTACCTTGTACTTTCATTTGATCTAATTCTTCTTGTAGGTATTCAAAACCCTTCATCTTAACCCCTCCTGTATACTGTTATGGATGTAATACAACTTTACCACATTGACCGGAAATCATTAAATCAAAGCCTTTTTCAAACTCCTCAAGCGGGAAGTGATGAGTAATCATCGGTTTCACATCAACTTGACCTGATTTAAGAAGACTTGATACTTGCTGCCATGTAGAATACATTTTTCTTCCTGTAATACCTTGAACCGTAACACCTTTGAATACGATATCGTTCGTAATATCCAGTTCTACAGGGCGAACAGGTAAGCTTAGGATGGATACTCTTCCGCCATTAGTAATCATCTTAAATCCTTGGTTCATGGCAATAGGATGGCCTGACATTTCACAAACCACTTCCACACCATGACCATCTGTCAACTTCATCACTTCTTCAACTGGGTTTGCTTCTTTAGCATTGATGACTGTAGTAGCGCCCATTTTTGTTGCAAGATCTAAGCGATATTCGTTTAAGTCAATGGCAATAACTTGAGAAGCACCTGCCGCTTTAGCGACACCTACTGCCATAATCCCGATAGGGCCACAACCGATAACTGCTACAGATTTTCCTGTTACATCACCCGCTAGTACCGTATGAACCGCATTTCCCATTGGTTCTTGTACAGAAGCAACATCATAAGGCATATCGTTAGGGTTTTTCCAAACATTTACCGCAGGAAGAGCTACATATTCAGCAAAACAGCCTTGTGTGTCTACTCCAATAATTTTAGTATCTTTACAAATATGATATTCCCCTTTTAGGCATTGTGGACATTTGTAACAAACGATATGTGTCTCAGCGGAAACTTGGTCGCCTAATTGTACATTATTAACCTTGCTGCCAACTTCCACAATTTCTCCAGCAAATTCATGACCGAAAGCATATGGTGGGTTTACCCTGCTCTGTGACCACTCATCCCATGTATAAATATGAACATCTGTACCACAAATGGATGTTGCTTTTACTTTTATTAAAACTTCATCTTCATTAATTTTTGGTATATCTATCATTTGAAGTTTAGCACCATATCCACGATGATGCTTCACAATTGCCTTCATTTTTCCATTCACAGAGAACACTCCCTTATAAAAATAAAACTAACATTCATAAATACTAGTAAGAGTGTATCATCTATAAGGATTTGTGTAAACCGATTTGTCCACTGGAGAAGGACAACTGAGTATGTCAGATAAAAAATAAAGACTTTTTTTCATTAAAAAGAAAGCGTTTACAATTTTAACTAAAAAAAGCCCCAGCAGTTAAGCCAGGACTTCGAATTTGTATTACATAAATTCTTTCACTAAAGCATGGAATTGGTCTTCATTTAATTGAAGATCTGCTTTGGCCAAAGGCTCTTCACTATAATTTGGAACCATATCCTGATAGGATTGCTGATCCTTATTCTGGTAGATCAATCCTGTTACCAGTCCATTATGTTCCATTAAAGTCTGCATCGCAGAAACTTTATTATGTGCATCGTAACCTTCAATATCAGCCAACTTTGTCAAATTCTCTTTAAACCAGTCATATGTGTTTACTTTATTATAGGTTACACATGGGCTGAACACGTTGATTAAAGAGAAACCTTTATGCTTGATTCCTTGCTCGATCAAGGAAGTCAGATCTTTTAAATCTGTTGAGAAACTTTGCGCTACAAATGTCGCCCCTGCTGTTAGTGCCATTTCCATAACAGAAAGCGAAGATTCAATGGAACCTTGTGGTGTGGATTTTGTTTTAAATCCTACTTCACTACGAGGTGACGTTTGGCCTTTCGTTAGTCCATAAATCTGGTTATCCATTACGATGTATGTAACATCAATATTTCGACGAATAGCATGGATCGTATGTCCTAAACCGATGGCAAATCCATCTCCATCACCACCTGAAGCGATAACTGTAAGATCTTTATTCGCCATTTTCACACCTTGAGCGATAGGTAGAGAACGTCCATGAATACCATGAAATCCGTAAGAGTTGATATAACCCGAAATACGTCCGGAACACCCGATACCAGAAACTACTGCTAAATTTTCTGGCTCTAGTCCAACATTTGCGGCAGCACGTTGAATGGCAGCTTGTACAGAGAAATCTCCACATCCAGGGCACCAGTTAGGTTTTACATTATTTCTGAAATCTTTAAACGTTGCCATTTATAACAACTCCTTGCATTTTGTGTGGATTTCTTTCGGTAAGAATGGATCCCCATCATACTTCAAGAGACTACGGATTTTTTCATGCTCGCCTACATTCATTTTCAGAATGTTAGCAAGTTGTCCTGTAGCATTGTACTCCACAACAATAACTTTTTTTGCTGCTTTAACAAGTGGCGCGATTTCCTCTGTCGGGAATGGGTGGATAAGGCGGATTTGTGCGTGGTTAGCTTTCACTCCATCTTTCTCCAATCTTTCCATTGCCTCTTCAATCGTCCCGCGTGTCGAGTTAAAACCAACAAGCAGTACATCTGCTTCTTCATGTTTTGCATTAACATGAACAGGCGTATTGAATTTAAGGTTATTTAACTTACGAAGACGCTTGTCCATTTGTGCTTGTCGATTCGCAGCAACCTCAGAAGGTTTACCAGTTTCTTCGTGCTCTACACCTGTAACGTGATGAATACCGTTTTTCATTCCAGGAAGGACACGAGGAGAAATACCATCTTCCGTTACTTCATAACGTTTGAAATATGCTTTATCGTCAGATGCAGGAATCTCCTGGTTAATATCCAGTTTTCCTCGTCTGATCTCAATGTTTTTATAATCTAAAGCTTCTACAGATTGCTTCCCAAGGGACAATTGTAGATCTGTCAAAAGAATTACCGGTACTTGATACTCTTCAGCAATGTTAAACGCTTCAATTGTATCGTAGAAAGCTTCTTGTACTGTACTCGGAGCCATGACAACTTTAGGAATTTCCCCATGTGTACCGTAAATCATAGCCATAAGGTCTGATTGCTCAATTTTAGTCGGTAATCCTGTACTTGGTCCTCCACGTTGCGTGTCTACGACTACTAGAGGTGTTTCTGTCATACCGGAAAGTCCGATTGCTTCCATCATTAAGGATAGTCCAGGTCCTGCTGAGGCAGTCAATGTACGAACACCTGCATAGTTTGCACCAATCGCCATTGTACAAGCTGCAATCTCATCTTCCGTTTGAATAACGGTTCCTCCGAATTTTGGAAGTTTTTTAATTAAGTATTCCATAATTTCAGATGCTGGAGTAATTGGATATGCCGGCATAAAACGGGAACCCGCTGCAACAGCACCCAATGCAATCGCATCATTTCCAATCATGAACAGACGTTTGTTACCATCTGCTTTTGCAAGCTGCATGGTTTCTACACTTTCAGCTTGATCTTTAATAAACTGAACACCTGCTCGGATTGCATCCATGTTTTTCTCAACAATGGATTCACCTTTACGGCCAAAAATTTCTTGCACCACTTCACGGAATGCTTCCGCGTCTAAATCAAGGATGGCACTTGAAGCTCCGACTGCAACCATGTTCTTCATCAATGAGGTTCCAAGTTCCGTAGCAATCTCCGTAAATGGTACAGCATACAATGTAGCTATCCCATCCTCAGGGATGCTTGGTTTAAACTTCGCGTCTGCAATTACGACTCCACCTTCTCTGAGCTCATGATAGTTTACGTCGATTGTTTCTTGGTCGAACGCTACTAATATATCAAGGTCGTCGGAAATCGAACGGACCTGAGTCGTACTCACACGAATTTTGTTGTTCGTATGTCCACCTTTAATTCGAGAAGAAAAATGGCGATAACCATATAAGTAATAGCCTAAACGATTTAATGCAATGGAGAAAATCTCACCTGTACTTTCGATACCTTCCCCTTGTTGCCCTCCAACTTTCCATGAAAGTTGATTGATCATGTGCCTTACACCCCTTTAACTACGTTCGTTTTCAGAATTTTGTACAATATTTATTGTAGCATTATTCCCATTATATAACTAGAAGTTACCTATTAAATATAAATCAGACTTAAAAAACCGCTAAATATGTACTAAACGCTTTCATTGTAGACCTAATTATTTAAAAATACAAGTCTTTGAATTAATTTCTTTCGAAAAATTTGGATATTTTAACAGTATCTTTCATGGGCTGAAAACCGCTCAATTCCCCACTTATTTAGGGAACCTTTTGAAGAAATTATCAAACAAAAAGCCTCTCACTTCTGTTTCAGAATAGTATTTTAATAAACTATTTATTAAATGATAATAATCTTCCATTTTCCCCAAGCCCTTTACAGTCTGATCAATACCGTCAAAGTCTGAACCAAATCCTATCTGATTTACTGCCCCTAGTGTGCAAAAGTGGTCCACATGACGGAGTATATCTGTAATACTCGCCTGTGTATCGCTTGTTAAGAATCGAGGAACAAAGGTAACCCCGATTGCTGCATCCTTTTGAATAAGTGCTTGTATTTGTTCGTCTGATAAATTTCTTGGGTTAGGACAGATCTCCTTGCAATTGGAATGTGAGGCAATCACGTAATCACCTATATCCATTACATCCCAAAAGCCTTTAACAGAAAGGTGGGAGACGTCTGTCCAAATAAAGTGTTCGTTATTCAGTTTCACTACCTTTTTACCCAATGAACTTAGCCCAGCTCCCCTTTCTTCTAAGATCCCATCTGCAACTGCATTAGCATGATTCCATGTTAACCCGACTGACGAGATTCCCAATCGATACAATGTTCTCAGTTTTTCTATATCCGTTCCTATTGCGTCACAGCCTTCTAATGTCAAAATGGCTCCTATTTGCCCTTCTTTCAATTCGGCAATTTCCTTTTTGGTTGTAACAAGTTTCATATTAGGGAACTTGTTTAAAATCTCCTCATAAAAGAGATCAATCATTTCCAAGGCTACCTCAAAAGCAGATTCCTGCCTCACTTTTTCCGGAACATACACGGCAAAACATTGCACCTTTGCAGCAGACTTCTTCAATCCGTCCCACGTTACATGCAACACTTCACTATCTTTAAAAGAAATATCTCTATTTTCCCACATTCTCCATAGCACATCGCAGTGCGCATCAAAAATCCTCAAGTAAAGCCCCTCCATTATCTCGAATCAGCATTCAATCTGCACCATTGAATTAGAATAAAACAAACCTGTTTGCAAATACAAGCAAACAGGTTTAGTAAACAATTATTTTTATCTCGGCTCCACTATCAACTTGATGGCCGTTCTTTCTTCTCCGTCAATCAGAATATCTGTAAATGCCGGGATACAGATTAAATCCACTCCACTTGGTGCAACAAATCCCCGAGCGATGGCAACCGCCTTTACTGCCTGATTAAGCGCACCAGCCCCAATGGCTTGGATTTCGGCACCCCCACGCTCTCTTAAAACCCCTGCTAAAGCCCCTGCTACAGAATTTGGGTTTGACTTAGCTGAAACCTTTAATATTTCCATTTCTAGCTCCTCCTTAACATTTACAGTATATGGTGAAAGACCCATAGATGAATGAATTGTTAATAATTTCATTCCTACTATATTCAGGAAGAGCTCTGTATATGCCTCAACTTGTGGTACAATCGTCAAAATATTCTATCTTCTCACCTAGTCAAAGAAAGGATGATCCTCATTAATCATTAGTGGTTGAATCTTCTTCGCCTTACCTGTCTTCATATCTACGTCAATTAGAACTCCATTTAACTGGGCCCTTCCTTCAGTCACTTCAAACCTTACAGGTAAAGCAGTTGTGAAACGCTTAAGCACAGCTTCTTTTTCCACGCCTAAAATACCATCATAAGGACCTGTCATGCCTACATCCGTTATATATGCCGTGCCCTCTGGTAGAATTCGATAATCATTTGTTTGCACATGTGTATGTGTTCCCACCACACCTGTAACTCTTCCATCGAGATACCAGCCAATAGCTTGCTTCTCACTAGTTGCTTCTGCATGGAAGTCTACAAAGATAAATGGTGTTCTTTTCTTTGCTTCCTCTACAAGCTCATCTACTTTGTTAAAAGGGCAATCTATTGGCGGTAAAAAAGTCCGTCCTTGAAGATTAATGACCGCAAGTTCCTTTCCTTCAAAAGGAACATAGGCAATGCCTTTACCTGGGTTAGAACTAGGAAAATTTGCAGGTCTAATCATATACTTTGCACCTTCGATAAATTCAAATATCTCTCTGTTGTCCCAAGTATGATTTCCAAGTGTGACAAGATTTGCCCCGGCTTTTAAAAAACCTTGGTAGATTTTTTCGGTTATTCCTTTTCCACCCGCTGCATTTTCTCCGTTTACGATGGTTACAGCCGGTCTATATTTACTTTTTAATTTTGGCAGGTATTCGTTTACCATTTTTCTTCCTGGTGATCCCACTACATCTCCAATAAATAAAATTTTCACAATCACTAATCCCTTCTAACAATCAATTTCTCTTTTTAGTTTTACATATGTAGACGCTGTATGCAAATGGACGAAAAAAAATAAAGCGGTGCAAGCACCACTTTATTTTGCATACTCTACGGCTCTTGTTTCACGAATAACCGTTACTTTAATATGTCCTGGATAATCCAGTTCTTCTTCAATGCGTTTTCGGATATCCCGAGCTAATCGATGAGCCTCAAGATCGTCAATGGTATCTGGTTTCACCATAATTCGAACCTCACGTCCCGCTTGAATCGCAAAGGACTTTTCGACACCTTCATAGCTTTCAGAGATCTCTTCCAACTTTTCAAGTCTGCGGATATAGTTTTCCAACGTCTCACTACGCGCTCCAGGTCTCGCCGCAGATAATGCATCTGCTGCAGCAACCAAAACTGCAATGATGGAAGTTGGCTCTGTATCACCATGGTGGGATGCGATACTGTTAATGACAACTGGATGTTCTTTATACTTTGTTGCCAATTCCACTCCGATTTCCACATGGCTTCCTTCCACTTCATGATCGACAGCTTTTCCAATGTCATGTAGCAAACCAGCACGGCGGGCAAGTGTTTCATCCTCACCAAGCTCAGCAGCCATAAGACCAGATAGGAATGCTACTTCCATGGAGTGCTTCAGAACATTTTGACCGTAGCTGGTACGGAATTTCAGGCGGCCCAAAATTTTGATTAAATCTGGGTGCAATCCATGTACACCAACTTCAAATGTTGTCTGTTCGCCCATTTCACGAATGTATTCGTCTACTTCACGTCTTGATTTTTCAACCATTTCCTCAATACGCGCAGGGTGAATACGTCCGTCTTGGACAAGCTTATCTAAAGCGATGCGTGCAGTTTCACGTCTGATCGGATCAAAACCTGATAAAATAACTGCCTCAGGGGTATCATCAATAATAAGATCAATACCAGTAAGTGTTTCAAGAGTACGAATATTACGTCCTTCACGACCAATGATTCGGCCTTTCATTTCATCATTAGGTAAGTTAACGACGGATACTGTTGTCTCAGCCACATGGTCGGCGGCACAACGTTGAACGGCTAAAGAAAGAATCTCTCTTGCCTTTTTATCCGCATCTTCTTTTGCTCTGTTTTCGCTTTCTTTGACCATAAGAGCAATGTCGTGGGATAATTCGTTCTCAACACGATCCAAAATGATATGTTTGGCTTCTTCGCGTGTTAATGCTGAAATGCGTTCTAGCTCTTCTTGCTGTTTACGCACTATATCATCCACTTTGCTTTCTAATTCTTCAATATGCTGTTGTCTATCGTTTAAAGAATCTTCACGCCTTTCTAATGCTACTTCTCGCTTATCAAGCGATTCATCTTTTCGATCCAGATTCTCTTCTTTTTGCATTAAACGATTTTCTTGTTTTTGCAGTTCGCTTCTACGGTCT
This sequence comes from Sutcliffiella horikoshii, assembly GCF_008180725.1. GTDB lineage: Bacteria > Bacillota > Bacilli > Bacillales > Bacillaceae_I > Sutcliffiella_A > Sutcliffiella_A horikoshii_B. The sequence goes on from NZ_VTEV01000001.1 coordinate 226,682, forward strand.
CGAATATCACGTTCAGCTTCAGTTCGAAGTTTGTGAATTTCGTCCTTTGCTTCCAAAAGAGCTTCTTTTTTAAGCGATTCAGCTTCGCGTCTGGAATCTTCCACAATTTGATCCGCGACACTTCTTGCGCCAGCAATCTTCTGTTCTGCAATGGATTTACGAACATAAAAGCCAACAACTACACCGACGATTAGGGCAAGCAAAGCGGAGATAATAATTGGCATATAATCCATCATTACACCTCCTCTTGCTATGAACTTTTTTCTTGCTAGATTTCATTGTCGGCATGTACATTGTAACAATGTTTGTCAACATACAGCTCAAGGGCTTTTGCTTTTTTATAGCTCTAAAATTCTAACAAAATGTAAATTATACATACTAATTGTAAATCTGTGAAAAATTATTGTCAAGCCTGTCCCGGTAAGGATATGGCCTTTTTGGTAAACTAATCCTGTTTTTGATGAAATTTATTGAGATTTGGGTGGATTTGTTTATGTTTTTGCAACATTACCTTGTTGATTTTCTCTTCAGATGCTTCACATTAGTTTTGAAAAATATAAAAGCCCTGCAATTATGTACAGGGCCTTGTTTGGTGTGTATTAAAAATCTAATTCTTCTTGATCCATTTCTTCTTCCGCTGGAGCGGTTACTTCTTTATCCAACCCGTGGTGGTCACGGATTTGCTGATGAATTTCCTTAAGGACATCCTTGTTTTCTTTAAGGAATTGTTTCGCATTTTCGCGTCCTTGTCCCAGTCTTTCTTCATTGTAGGAATACCATGAACCACTCTTTTGGACGATATCCAAATCAGAGCCCATATCAATAACTTCCCCTTCTCTTGAGATACCTTCACCGTACATGATATCCACTTCAGCTACTTTGAAAGGAGGAGCGATTTTATTCTTTACAACTTTAATCTTTGTTTTATTCCCGACAATATCATGACCTTGTTTCAACTGCTCAGCACGACGCACTTCTAGACGTACGGAAGAGTAGAATTTCAGAGCACGGCCACCAGGAGTCGTTTCAGGATTACCGAACATTACTCCTACTTTTTCACGAATTTGATTGATGAAAATAGCAATGGTCTTTGATTTATTAATGGCACCTGAAAGCTTACGAAGTGCTTGAGACATTAGTCGGGCTTGAAGTCCGACATGGGAGTCTCCCATTTCCCCTTCGATTTCCGCTTTAGGTACTAAGGCAGCTACAGAATCGACAACGATAATGTCTACTGCACCACTTCTTACAAGAGCTTCAGCAATTTCTAATGCTTGCTCACCAGTGTCTGGTTGAGAAAGAAGAAGCTCATCTATGTTTACGCCTAGTTTTTGCGCATATACTGGATCCAACGCGTGCTCGGCATCGATAAACGCAGCTTGTCCACCTTGTTGCTGTACTTCAGCGATAGCATGAAGGGCAACCGTTGTTTTACCTGAAGATTCCGGACCGTATATTTCTACGACTCTACCTCTTGGATATCCGCCAGCACCTAATGCAACATCCAATGCTAACGATCCACTAGGAATAGTAGAAATCTTACGTTCTGCTTGTTCCCCTAATTTCATGATGGAACCTTTTCCAAATTGCTTTTCTATCTGTTTTAACGCCATATCTAAAGCAGCTTTACGATCACTCACACAATTTCCTCCTCTTATCTATCAAACTAAATGAATAGTATCTATTAACTACTCTTACTATACCCTTTTTCTATTCATTTGGCAACTAAAAAACGAACATCCATTCGGTTTTTTTATAGTGAGATTTTGTCGCAAAATGTTGAGTTTATTCTAAGCGGAAAAGGGGATTTTTCTTGGTGGAATTTGAGGGAAAACACAAAATTTGGTTTTTTAATTATATTTTTGATTGGCTGAGGAAGGTTGGTGATTAACTAGGAGTGGCCAGATTTGAAATGTCCGAAGTTTTTGTATTCTTGACCGAAGATTTGACGAAGTTGACCAAAGATTTTGTAAAGTTGTCCGAAGTTTTTCAAAAGTTGACCAAACCAATTTTTCAAATGACCGAACACCGTGAATTCTTGACCGAACGACCATACTAAATTGTCCGAACCCTTGTCCAAATCATTACCAAAATGTCCAAAGTTCTGGGTGTTTTGTCCGACCCAATTTAAGCGACTCAAAAAATACCCTTTTCTTTAGTTTTTGTCACAAGCATCTTCCGTTTCCTCCTACTTTCCCATTAGCCCCCAAAAGTCCAGCAACCCCGTCGTTTCATCTCCCACCAAAAAAGAAAAAGCAGTTGAAGTTCCCTTCAACTACTTGAACAACACTTTCAATAGATAGTGACAGCCGTATTTTGCCGATCTATGTCTTATGCCATCTCGCGTTCCAGCTAAGTGAATTTTGTGAACGGTAGCTTCTCCGTTCGGGAGAGCTATTCCAATAAACACCGTGCCAACTGGTTGATTATCCATTGTTTCAGGACCTGCAACTCCTGTAAAACTGATGCCTATATCTGTTTGCAGTAATTTTTTCACACCGATTGCCATTTCTTTTGCTGTCTGCTCACTTACTGCTCCATCGTTTTCAAGTGTTTGTTTTTTCACACCAAGCACGTTTTCCTTCACGTTATTAGTATAGCTGACAATAGCACCTTCCATAACTTTGGAAGCACCTGAGAAACTAGTCATTTTCTCAGAGAACAAACCGCCGGTAAGACTCTCGGCACTGCTTAAAGTGAAATGAGCCTCTTGTATTTTTTCAAAAAGAACCGAGTAGATGGTATCCTCGTCATACCCAAAAAAGAAATCACCGACTCTTTCCAGAATCTCTTTTTGGCATTCATCAATTAATCGATTTGCTTCGTCAATGGATTGGTGCTTAGCCGTTAATCTAAGTGTAACCTCATTGTCCCCTGCAAGCGGTGCGATGGTCGGATTTGTTTGTCGGTCAATGATATCTTCAATATCTGTTTCCAGTTGTGATTCCCCAATGCCAAAAAAACGGAGAACTTTGGAGACGATTTGCTCTCTGACTCCAAGCTTATCTAACAAGTATTCTCTGCCATAGACAGAAAACATAGGCTGAAGTTCTTTAGGTGGGCCAGGCAAAAGCATATATGTATGAGAGCCTTCTGTCAGCGCCATTCCAGGGGCCATCCCAAAGTCGTTCGCCAAGATGGAGGAGCCTTCTAAAACTAACGCCTGCTTTTTGTTGTTTTCACTCATCACTCGTTGTGATTTTTTAAAATAATCCTGAATGTTGGTTAGCGCTCGTTCATCCATTACCAATTGTTTATTAAGCACTCTTGCAATGGTTTCCTTTGTCAGGTCATCTTTTGTGGGCCCGAGTCCTCCGGTGAATAGTAGGAGGTTAGATCGTTGTTTAGCTGTTGTTATCGCTTCTTCAAGTCTAGAAGGATTATCTCCGACCACTGTATGATAAAAGACGTTGATCCCCAATTCTGCAAGTTGCTTGGAAAGAAATTGGGCATTTGTATTACAAATTTGTCCCAAAAGTAATTCGGAGCCTACGGCAATAATCTCTGCATTTTTAATCACGGCACTCTCCCCTTATTACAGTGATATGATTGGTTTTGGGTAACGCCGCTGTTGATTTCCGGAAATGGCTTCGCTTTCCGCGGGGCGACCTTGAGCCTCCTCGCTTCGTTGCGGGGTCTCAACAATGTCGCTACTCCCTCACAGGAGTCTACGCCATTTGCTCCAATCATCAGCTATAAACTAAATTAAATAAACGTTTTCTTTTGACTATTTAGAATTAACAAATGCTTGTCTGTTTTTATAGAAGTAATCCCAGCCAGAGTAAATGGTAAAGATCATTGCGACCCATAAAGCAATGGTAGCAAATGGGAATCCAATTAATTCAAATGGCAAGTTATGTAATAGAAGTGCGGATACTGCAATTATTTGGGCCCAAGTTTTGATTTTGCCAAGCATGTTTGCTGCTACCACTTCTCCTTCTCCTGCAAGTACTAATCGGAGTCCGGTGACAGCGAATTCTCTGCTGATGATGACAATGACAATCCAAGCTGGAGCCAATTGTAACTCGACAAGTGCAATTAATGCTGCGGATACCAAAAGCTTATCTGCAAGTGGATCAAGGAACTTTCCAAGGTTGGTTACAAGATTTAGTTTTCTTGCATAATAACCATCTATCCAGTCGGTGATAGATGCAATGATAAATATAAGTGCAGCTAAAAGATGTGTGTATGGAATAGACTCATCTCCAATGACAAGATCTCCCCAATTTAATGGTGCAAGCATTAGAATCATAAAGATAGGGATCATAAAGATTCTTGAAACAGTAATTTTGTTAGGTAAATTCACGTTCATTCCTCCAGCATTCAATATTGCTTTTCCACTATACATAAAATATACAGGTTTGTCTAATGTTTGCTTAAGGTTGATAGCTCAATTGTTGGCTTTATTGTAAGCATCATTCAAAAGGTCTGTACAAAAAAAGCCATCATCCTGATGACTTTATTGTTGACCATTTGATACAAATTTAATAGTGACTCTCTGTGTTGTTACGTCATTTACTGGAAAAGGAAAGTCAAATGGTTCGCCGTTGATCTTAATTTTAGTTGCTGGCACCCAGCCTACATTAAATAAGATTTCTTTTTGGGCTGATAAATCGATTGTTTCCGTTTCTCCGTCTTTAAGCTCTTTGTTAAGGAAGTATTCTCCTGATGCATTACTTACTCCCACCCAAGTGTTTCGGCCCTCTGCAGAGATTTCCACTTCAAATTTATCCGTGTCCTTTAATTCTAATATTGCATTTGGACTGTTTGAACTTACTTCAGATAAAGTACCCGTTGTCGGTTTTTCTTCAGCAGGTTCTTCTTCCTCTGTTTCCTCCGTCGGTTCAGACTGTCCTTCATCAGTATTTTCTGTTTCGTTTTCAGCCACGTCCTCATTTTCTGACGTTGCATTATCAATGACTACATTCTTATTATTCTCCTGAGTGTCAGATGAACTCCCAACCCCCCAGTTCTGAAAAAGCACATAGATGATTGCAACAACTGCAACGAATGCTAAAAACATTAACACTTTAGGGATAAAATTAAAGACTTTTGTATTTTTTGACGATGGCACCTGTTTTCGAGTTTTCACTCTAGACAACTGAGGAATTTCATCTTTGTCATTTGCAGGGATATCGTTTTTGTATTCTTCAAAGATTAGTTCTGGATCAAGTCCCACAGCCTCAGAGTACTGTCTGATAAATGCACGGGCATAGAATTGACCAGGCATGATGGAATAATTGCCTTCTTCTATTCCGATTAAATATCTTTTTTGTATTTTTGTAACGGTTTGTAAATCTTCCAGGGACAAGCCTTTTTCTTCTCTTGCCTGTTTCAGTCTATTACCTAGTTCTGTCAACAATTACACCTTCCAACATTTTTAGAAATCAAAACCCCCAAAAGGATTCTCATCAAACATATTATTTGGTTGCACCACATCGTAGGTGATTTCTTCATCTTCATTATTTCTAAGTTCAATAATATAATCGAAATCATCTAGTTTATATTCTGTATTTTGCACGAAAATATCAGGATGTTCAACCACTTTTACAGCAGATATTCGCATTATTTCACGAATTAGCTGCCAATGTTTTTCATTAGCCCTTTTGGTTGATACTATACCATCTATAATAAATAGGTTGTCTACATTATATTCATCTTCAATCAATTGACTTCGAATGGTTTGCTTAAGCAATGTGCTAGATACAAATAACCATCTTTTGTTTGCACAGACACTTGAAGCAACAATGGACTCTGTTTTGCCTACACGAGGCATCCCTCTGATTCCAATTAACTTATGACCGTCCTGTTTAAAAAGTTCGGCAAGGAAATCGACTAATAATCCTAATTCATCCCGTACAAAACGGAACGTTTTTTTATCATCTGCATCTCGCTGTATGTATCTTCCATGTCGCACGGCTAATCGATCACGCAATTTCGGCTCACGCAGCTTTGTAACAGTTATATTATCCATTGTATTAAGGATAGATTCAAGACGGACTATTTGCTCATTTGAGTCGCTTAGCAATAACATTCCCCTTCTTGCATCATCCACCCCGTTGATTGTCACAATATTGATGGATAGCATACCTAAAAGGGAAGCGATGTCCCCAAGTAGTCCTGGCCTATTGATATGTATTTCATATTCTAAATACCACTCTTTTTTCTCCATCAAACCCCTTCACCCTCTCTAACAAATCGAACTCGTCTATGTTACTTCTATCATATCCAATATTTCTTTAATAGGAAAGTAATTACTTATGAAATTTGGCAACAAAAAAAGAGAGGTAGAGGCCTCTCTTAATGCGTTCCGTCGTTTTGAACCAATTTCACCATCATATTGGCAATTGCATGTTGCTCTTCTGGGCTTGCCACTTTCCAAAGGTCAGCTAAAACTCTTTCTTGCGGGTTTTTCGCTTCTACTTCTTTTGCAAGATAGTCACCGATTTCATAAGCAAGTTGAGAAATAGCACCATTGTCCATTCCTTCATGCTCTGCATGATTAAGACGGTCACCTAAAAAACCTTTCCATTGTTCCCAGTTATCAAGTACTGACATATTAATTCCTCCTTACACATTTGTTCAAGAGTTAGTATGCGATGCTCCTACTTGATTTATGCATGTCATGTTAATTCCATCCGCCGTTTACGCCAAGCACTTGTCCCGTAATATAAGAGGACTTATCTGAAAGCAAAAAGCTTACGGAGTCGGCAACTTCATAAGGTTGCGCTAATCTCCCCATAGGAATATCATCACTTATTTCCTGTTTTTCTTCCTCAGATAAATTATTTAGCATTTTTGTGGATACCGCTCCGGGTGCTATCGCGTTTACTCTTATTCCATTCAAGGCTACTTCTTTAGCCAGCGCTTTTACAAAAGAGATCTGTGCACCCTTAGTCATGGAATAAAGCACTTCACAGGAAGCTCCTATTTCTCCCCAAATTGAAGAAATCACCACAATATTGCCATATCTCTTTCTAACCATTTCCGGTAGAAACGCTTGAACGGTTGAATATAATGATGTTATGTTAAGTTGAATCATATGTTGTTTTGTTTGTTCGTCGATGTCTGTCATTAATCCATAAAAAGTAGTACCTGCATTATAGATAATTGCATCAACTGATGAATATGTGCTATTTTTGAGCTTATGTATGCCATCGTCACTCGTCAAGTCTGCTTGAATGGGAATGACCTTTTCCACGCCGAATTCTTCTTGTAAGTTATGTATGGTTTGTTTGTCTTGATTGTAATGTAAAAAGGTTATGTAGCCCTCTTTCAAGATTGTTCTGGCAATTTCTCTCCCAATATCTCCACTCGCTCCAATCAACAGTGCGGTTTTATTCATGTTTATCATCCTTTATAAAAAGAAGCCGGTTCGTGTAGTCGCGAACCGAACTTCGTTGTATCGTTATTTTGGCACAACTTGGCACGTTGTAAATGCTTCTTCTTTGATAAAGTCTTTAGCAACGGCTTGTAGGTCTTCCAGCGTAATTTTCTCAAGTTGAGGCGTGACCTCAAAAAGGTCCATATTATTAAAAGCATAACGGGTGAATTGGTTTGCGATGAACTCTGGTGAGTTAAGAGCACGCAAGAATGATCCGATTTTTTTCTTTTTAATTCTCTCAAGTTCCTGTTCTTCAATGGAATTTGGATCAAACTGCAGCAATATACTTTGAACTCTTTCTGCTAATTTGTCAGGTTCTGAAGTATCTCCGCCTAACATGGCAAAGCCAAATCCCTTTTCTCCCGTATAATCATAAGCAAAAGTCTCATCAATCAGACCGTCATCATAAAGCTTTTGGTAATGATCGGAGCTTTTACCGAATAAAAGGTCAAGCAATATGTTCACTGTCAATTCATGTTTAAGAAGTTCCGTTCCTTGTTTTGTTGGATTAGACTCCTTTATACCCACCATACATTTTGACGTGTGTACATTCATTTTTAGAACTTTCTTCTTTTCGTTCACTGAAGTAGGTTCTTCATCAAATTGACGTTTTATTTCTTCTTTCTCTTTAAATGTTTTCTTTGCTTGATTATCTTTAATGAATTGCATCATCTCGGATGTATCCATAGGTCCAACAACAAATAGGAGCATGTTGCTAGGATGGTAAAAGGTTTCATAGCATGTGTATAAAAGATCTTTTGTTATGTTGGAGATGGAATCGATGGTGCCTGCGATGTCTATTTTAACTGGGTGAGTATGGAACATGCTTTCAATTAATCCGAAATAGGCACGCCAATCGGCATTATCCTCATACATCGTGATTTCTTGCCCGATGATTCCCTTCTCTTTCTCCACTGTTTTTTCCGTAAAATATGGTGCTTGCACAAAATCCATCAAGGTTTCAAGATTTTGTTCAACATTTGATGTACTGGAGAAGAGGTAGGCCGTTCTTGTAAAAGAGGTAAAGGCATTGGCTGATGCACCTTGTTTACTGAAATCTTGGAAAACGTCCCCATGCTCCTTTTCAAAAAGTTTATGTTCGAGAAAATGAGCGATTCCATCTGGTACCGTTACATAGTCATCCTGACCAAGTGGTACAAATTTATTATCGATAGATCCGTATTTTGTCGTGAATGTTGCATACGTTTTATGAAACCCGGATTTCGGCAAAAGGTATACTTCTAGACCATTGTCAAGCGTTTCATGATATAGGTTCTCTTCCAGCTGTTTAAATTCGATTTTTTCCATCTCTTACGCCTCCTTCCCAGTTAGAAAATAAGTTGTATCGAGTTCTACCAACTTGGCAACTTCCTGAATCTGCTCTTTTGTAACATTTTCTACCCCTTCAAGGAATGCTTCAATTGGTTTGTCAACTTCAGAAACCTCATTGTTGTACAGGATTTCAATCAATCCTCTTGCAGTATCAATGGTTTCGAGAATTTGATTTTTTATGACCGCTTTGGTCTGGGAAATTTCCCCGTCGGTATATTCTCCTTGCCTCATCGCTTCAATCTGTTTGTTGATGATTGTTACCGCTTTTTCGTAATTGGAAAAGTCAATACCTGACATGACGAGCAACAACCCTTTATGACTCTCCACCCTAGACGCAGCATAATACGCTAAACTTTCCTTCTCCCTTACATTAATAAAGAGCTTGGAATGGGAAAATCCGCCAAAAATACCGTTAAAGACTTGCAAAGCATAATAAAGATCATCTTTGAATGTCACATTCGTTCTATATCCTATATTTAATTTCCCTTGCTTAATATCCTGGCGCTCAATTACTTCGTTCGGTTCTTTATTATCTTTGTTAGGTTGCGTAATAGAAGACGTTACTTTGTTATCCTGATCAGGCAATACAAAGTACTTTTTTACATATTCGTCTACTTCTTCCTCTTTTACATCGCCAACCAAGTAAAGATGAATATCATTTGTTTTTAACATGTTTTGATAATAGTTATATAGGGATTCTGATGTTATGGCATCTACTTTATCCTTCTCACCGTTTGCACTCAAGCGGTAAGGTTCTTCTGCACACATCTCTTCAATGAGGCGCTGGCTAGCATAACGCATTTTATCATCGTATACAGATTGGATTCTTTGTTTTAACGCCCTTTTTTCTTTATCCACTGTTGCTGTCTTAAAGCCATTTCTTTCAGTTACGGGCTTTAATAGTACTTCACTTAACAGCTCAATCCCTCTTTCAAGGAGCGGTGTGGAATCTTTTAGAAACTTTTCATTGGCAATTTCCAACCTTATAGAAATGATGTGATCTTCACCTTTTTTGCTTAGATCCACTGCAAGGCTAGCACCATATAATTCATCAAGATATGCCCTGAACTGGGAAGGTTGGGGATGGGACTCTGTTGCGTTTTGAAGGACATACGGCATTAATGCACGAACTGTTACATCTTCTTCTGATAACGGAGCCTTTACTTTCAATACAATAGTATTCGTCTTGAATTTATTGGTCGGGATAGTGTGAACGTTAATTCCATTAAGGGTGTACGTTCTTTCATCAACTAATTTCAAGAAATCTCCTCCTTTACTTTGATGCGGGCACAACAGATTTCATCCTGTTAATTAATCGTATAAAAATATAGACAGTACTATTCTTTCTATAACGTTCAAAAAATAGTCCTAAACCCAATATAACGTTAAATTAGAAAGATTTACAAGTCAGACAACCTAGAGATGCACAAATTAAAAACACCACGGTTTCGTGGTGTTTTTAAAACTTCTATGGACGTTTTCTTAATACATGGAAACTAAATTTGTCTGCTCTGAAGTAATTGAGTGAATAAAGAATTGGCTCATCATTTTGATCGTAGTGCATTTGTTTTAGTACAAGTAATGCCGTTTCAGGTTCACATTCGAGGATAGGTGAAATTTTATCATGATAGCCTATTGGTTCGATATGTGTTACAGCATAAGATATATATCTTCCTGCTTCTTTTTCAAGAAGTTTCAAGAGTGATTCGTTCTTATAGGATTGATAGTCTTCTACAATCGTGGTAGGAATCTTATCAATACAGTAAACAACTGGAAGATCATTCGCTGTTCGTACACGTTCAAAATGAAGGACTTCACGAATTTCTTTATCATTGAATTTAATTAATTCTTCATCGCTTGGTGTCTCAATTGTAGAAGTTAAGAAGACTGTCCCTGGTTTCATTCCAGCTTGTGAAATCATTTCCGTAACAGAATTTAGCTGTTCAATCCCGGATGAGAACAGAGGCTTAGAATTTACAAATGTTCCAACACCATGCCTTCTTACCACAATATTTTCTTCTTCCAATACGCGCAATGCTTCTCGCAGAGTTGCCCTGCTAACTCCTAGTCGTCGAGACAATTCGAATTCGGAAGGTAATTTCTCTTTTTCTTTATACACCTTGTTCTCGATATCTTGCTTTAATTTGTCTACAACTAGTAAATACAAATGTCTGCTGTCTGACCGAATCGTCATAACTGATCCCCCATTAACCGTTTACAAAACACTTTTCATGTTTTCCTATTAATCCAAAATAATATAACACTTTTTAGGGGTAAAATAAATAGAAATTAAAGGATTTTGTCGAAAAAGTAAGCGAATTATAGGTTTATCATTCATTATGAAAAATAAAAGACGGCTTTTCAGAGCCGCCTTTTACTTTTGTTTACGAACCGACATCTTCACTTTGATTTCCTGATACTAATACAGTTCGTGGTTTACTGCCTTCATAAGGACCGACTACTCCCCTTACTTCCATGGCGTCAATAAGCCTTGCTGCTCTTGTATAGCCTATGCGGAAACGACGCTGAAGCATGGATACAGAGGCAGTCTGCATCTCTAAGACAAGCTGAACTGCATCATCATAAAGGTCGTCATTTACATCTTCCACTTCTTCATTGATATCTTGAGGAATCATTTCTTCTTGATATTGTGCTTTCTGCTGATCAATGACAAAGTCCACAATCCGCTCGACCTCTTCATCAGAAAGGAAAGCACCCTGTACCCTTATAGGTTTGGAAGCACCAACCGGTAGAAACAGCATATCCCCTCTACCAAGAAGTTTTTCCGCTCCACCCATATCCAATATCGTTCTAGAGTCTGTTTGAGAAGAAACACTAAAGGCAATCCGGGATGGAATATTCGCTTTAATAACCCCGGTGATAACATCTACAGATGGTCGTTGTGTGGCAATGATTAGATGTATTCCAGCTGCACGAGCCATCTGAGCAAGCCTTGTTATGCAATCTTCCACATCAGAGGAAGCGACCATCATCAGGTCTGCAAGCTCATCGACAATCACCACAATGTATGGCAAGGAAGGCTGTTTCGCTTCTTCATCTTGGTTGTGTCTCTTTATGTAATCATTGTATCCCTCAATATTTCTCGTACCTGTGTGAGAAAACAGCTCATAACGACGTTCCATTTCATTTACTACTTTTTTCAGTGCTTGAGAAGCCTTTTTAGGATCTGTTACTACTGGTGCTAAGAGATGAGGTACACCGTTATACATGTTTAACTCTACCATTTTTGGGTCAATCATCATCATTTTCACTTCATGAGGCTTTGCACGGACCAAAATACTAGTGATAATTCCGTTTATACAAACACTTTTCCCACTTCCAGTTGCACCCGCAACGAGAAGATGGGGCATTTTATTGAGCTCTGCTACGACAGAATCTCCAGAAATATCACGACCTAAGCCAATCAATAATTTCGCATCGGGCTTCTCAGCCTGTTTGGTATCCAATACTTCTCTTAAGGACACCATTGCCACTTCATTATTTGGTACTTCAATCCCAATAGCTGATTTACCAGGTATCGGAGCTTCTATTCGTATATCTTTGGCAGCCAGGGCAAGCGCCAAATCGTCGCTTAAGTTTACAATTTTACTTACCTTTACACCTACATCCGGATATACTTCATATTTTGTCACGGCTGGACCGAGATGAACTTTTGTCACTTTTGCTTTTACACCGAAACTGGCAAACGTCTTCTCTAATTTTCTAGCGTTCTGATAGATGTTTTCATGTTCTGTAGTTTGATGATTTGCTATTGGCTTGTTTAGAAGATCAAGAGATGGAAGAACATATTCTTTATTTTCCACTTCTGTAAAGGCCATTGGACCTGCAATTAGTTCTCCGGCTTCTTCTTGGCCCGCAACTTTGTCATCACTTATAGAAGGAGAAGCTAAAGTCTCCGTCTCCTGATTATTTTCTGTTTCTCGGTCGTTAAAAGAAGAAATGATAGGAGGAGAGATAAGTTCTTCTGTTGAAGTATCCTCCACAACAAGGACTTCTTCTGGTTTATCTTTTTTCTCTTCCTTTTGCTTTTTCTCTTCTGCTTGTTTTTCTTTTTTCCGTTTGTTACTGTCCTCTTTCCAACCTTTCATATCATCCATAAATGCAAGCCATTGGTTCTTTGCAAATCCAAATAAGCCGGCAGCGACTTTGAGTACAGTATCATTGAGGGATTTACCTGTAACTAATATAATTCCAATTACGATGAATATCATTGCTATCCACTGTGCACCACGTGCATCAAACAGGAGATGGAACAGAGCAAATAATATTGCACCCATCATTCCCCCACCAAGGTCTGTTGTACTTGTTTCTCCGTTTACTTCCAGCCAGAAAAGCTCCCATGTATTGCCGATAACAGATGGGTCAGCAAACGAGCCTCCGCGTGACAGCATCCTGAACAGGGTGACATGGCTTAGTAACAAAACAGACATCATAATAACATACACACCAACCAATTGCCTTGAGAAGAAGGTAGGTAACTCTCTTTTCCAGATGATATATCCGGATAAGAGCAATAACCCAAGAAGCATGAGCATATACCATTCTCCACTAAAAAAACGAAATAATAGAACAAAGGTTTGTCCTACCATACCAAGTTTGGCAATAGCTATACATGTAATGGCCAACAACAGCAGCCCCATAACTTCAAAAGTGACTGTGCGTTTCCATTCATCCCGGTTTTTGGTTTTTCTTTGTCTCTTTTTTCGTTTTGTCATTATTCTCACCTATCTGACTATAATGAGAAGACGAAAGCAGCCAACAAATACTGGCTGCTTTTTCCTCTGATGCTTGTATTATAACATAAGCCCTAACTCTTGAAACGGTGTTAAAGAAAATTAATCGTTTGACCTGGAGAATACTCGGTACTAAGATAGTGTGCCGGGTCTGTGCTTAAATTTCGGACGATTTGATAGGCGTTCATATCCGTTTGTTGAACAACCAAGGAAACGCCGTTAAAATCTATCACACGTTGCTTTTCATATTCTCCATTCTCCACTGGAAAAATCAATTCCTGAGGCATGGTCGTATAGAGAATCATTGCAGCATCTTCCCTTCTTCTGTTTTACCTGGATTTTTCGCTTCTACCATCTCGTTTAGCTTTCGGATGGCTTCTCCTACTCCCCCTACTTGATCAATCAATCCATACTCGACAGCGTCCGCTCCAACAACATTGGTCCCGATATCACGCGTGAGATTTCCTTTTGAAAGCATCAATTCCTTGAATTTTTCTTCAGGGATACCGGAGTTTTTGGTTACAAAGTTGATGACCCTATCTTGCATTTTATCAAGGTATTCAAAGGTTTGTGGAACACCGATAACCAGACCTGTCAACCGCACAGGATGAATCGTCATGGTGGCAGTTTCTGCAATAAAGGAATAGTCACAAGATACCGCAATAGGCACCCCGATTGAGTGCCCGCCACCAAGTACGAGTGAGACCGTTGGTTTTGACAAGGAAGCTAGCATTTCAGAAATAGCCAATCCAGCTTCGACATCCCCACCAACCGTATTTAAAATAACTAGCAGTCCTTCAATATTTGGGTTTTGCTCAATTGCAACAATTTGAGGAATGACATGTTCGTATTTAGTTGTTTTATTTTGAGGAGGTAATTGGACGTGTCCCTCAATTTGACCCACAATGGTCAGGCAATGTATTTTGGAGTCAGATGGCATTTGCGCAACATTCGTTTGACCAAGCTGCTGAATTTTATTTACTAAGGAATCCTTCCCTGCATCAGGTTTGTTAGGCTCTCCTTGTGGTTGTTCCGATGACTGGTATGTATAATCAGACATGCGACAATCTCCTTCCGTCCCTTATAGAATAAGTTTTCTCTAGTATAGTATTGACTCGATGCATTTTTTCATTCGCAACGATAAGAAAAACAAAACCCGCAACATGACATTAATTGCCACATTGCGGGTAAGAAACGCTATTACACTTCCATGATAATTGGAAGGATCATTGGTCGGCGTCTAGTCTTTTCATATAAGTGCTGATTGAGGGATTCTCTAATTTTCAGCTTCAAGCTTGACCACTCAAGAATCTGTTCTTTTACGGCATTGTGGAGAATTTCTGTCACGATAGCATTTGCCTTGTCTAGAAGCTCTTCTGACTCACGGACATATACAAAACCTCTTGAAAGAATTTCTGGACCGGCAATAATTCTTTTTTGGCTTTTACTGATGGAAACAACCACCACCATAATGCCGTCTTGAGACAATAACCTGCGATCTCTTAAAACAATGTTACCAATGTCCCCAACTCCGAGACCATCTATTAGCACATTCCCGGCATAGACTTTTCCAGCATATTTTCCAGTACCTTTGTTAAATTCAACAACTTCTCCCTTATTCAATAGGAAAATGTTTTCCTTATCAATACCAACGCTTTCTGCTACCTTGGAAAGCGCTCGTTGCATTTTGAATTCTCCTTGGATAGGAAGAACATATTTTGGCTTAAGTAAGTTTAACATTAACTTAAGTTCTTCTTGACAACCGTGCCCGGAAGAATGAATTTTCTTTTGACCATAAATGACAACTGCTCCAGCCCTATATAACTTATCTATTACTTTAGCTACCGTTAATTCTGTTCCAGGTGACGGGGAAGCTGCAATCATAACAATGTCTTGTTGTTTGATTTGAGCATGTTTATGCGTACCTTTGGCCATTTTCAAAAGGGATGACATAAGTTGTGAATGCGTGCCAATTGTAAGGACAACTACATTATCATCTTTTAGGTTGCCAAGTTCATTAACAGGTACAAGCAGGTCATCTGGAATGTGTAAATATTCTAGTTCTGTCGCAATTGTGAAGTTGCGATCTGTTGGATGAGAAACGACTACAAGCTTTCTGTTGCTATCCACAGCAGCTTGAACAATCTGTTGAATTCGACCGACATTTGTAGACAGGCATGCTGCAAACACACGGCCCTTTGCATTATAGGTTACATCCGCAATCTCTTGTCTGACAACGGATTCTGAAATCGTATAGCCAGGTTTCTCTGCATTCGTGCTATCTGATAACACACATAATACACCTTTGTTCCCGATTTCCGCAATTTTGCCCAAATCTGCATTCTGGGATAACTGGGATTGATCAAATTTGAAGTCTCCTGTATGAACGATGGCACCTTGTGGTGTGTTAAAGCATATGCCTACGGAATCCGGTATGCTGTGGTTCGTTCTAAAAAAGGTTACTGTGGTTTCGAGCAATTCTAAGACAGTGCTGTCATCTACCTCTTTAAACTCCACCTGCCCTTTAGATCCAAGCCCGTTCACAAGTTCTTTTGCAAGCGCCAGTGTAAACTTAGTACCATACACAGGAGCTTTAAATTTCCTAAGGATGTATGCAAGTCCTCCCATATGTTCTTCATGCCCATGTGTAAGGAATATTCCCTGAATCTTATCCTTATTATCCTCAAGATAAGTCGTATCTGGTATGACCATATCAATACCGAGCATCCCATCTTCTGGGATCATGACACCTGTATCCATGATATAAATGGAATCTTCCATTTCTAAAACGTACATATTTTTACCGATTTCCCCAATCCCCCCGAGGGCAAACACTTTAAGTTTCTCTGTCTGTGGTGTATTCACTTTTTTACCTCCTATATATCTGTAAACCGAATTATGACGATAATGCACGCTTTGCATCAAGAGATCTATTAAATTTTTAGCTACCTAGTGCCAAATCAATATCCGCTCCATGTCATTTGAAATTATTATAACGTATGAAAGAATTGGAATACAAGAAATATTATAACAACTGGAATTTAATGGGTTTAATTAAGAAAAACCTGGCGAACCGCCCGGTTTTAATCTTAGTTGCTAGTTATGCACCGCTGTTGATTTCCGCAAATGGCTTCGCTTTCCTAGGGGGCGCTGCTGGAGCCTCCTCGGCTACGCCTGCGGGGTCTCCACCTAGCACTATCTCCCTCAGGAGTCTCTGCCTTTTGCTCCAATCAACAGCTATAGATTACTATAACGAAACGTTACTGCTTTTTGAGTTTACTCAGTTACATAGTCTTCATAAACCCTTAGGTAAATGCAGTAGCCAAGTTGATTGTAGTGGCAGGCGCGTAGACGCCCGCGGGAGGAAGGGACAGGTGAGACCCCGCAACGGAGTGAGGAGGCTCACGGACCGCCCGCAGGCAAGCGAAGCGCCTGGAACGGAAATCAACAGTTATCAAAATTTTTCTCAAAAAAAAACCAAAGCTTCCTATTAAGCCTTGGTTTTTTTGCATATTAGATAGTTTCTATAAGTTTCGTTAACGTATTTCTTTCTTGTTCTGTTAACGGCACCAATGGAAGTCTGACACCGCCGACATCCATTCCTTTTAATTGAAGTGCTGTTTTTACTGGGGAAGGGCTTGGTGCACTGAATAAACCCTTCATGACAGGTAGCAATGTTTGATGCTGTTTCGCAGCACTCGCGATTTCCCCTGCCTCAAAAGAACGAATCATCTCTTGCATTTCATTTCCTAACACATGTGAAGCTACGGATACTACACCATTTCCTCCAATAGAAAGTACCGGCAATGTTAAGCCGTCATCACCACTGTACAGGACAAATTCATCCGGTGTATTTGCAATGATCTCCGTCATGGCATCTAAGTTTCCGCTTGCTTCTTTAACAGCAACGATGTTATCAATCTCAGAAAGGCGGACAATCGTTTCGACTGACATATTTACAACGGACCTACCAGGAATATTGTATAACATCACAGGCAGTGAAGTTTCAGATGCGATGGTACTAAAATGTTGATATAGCCCTTCTTGACTTGGCTTATTGTAGTATGGTGCCACTAACATGATGGCATCAACACCTGCTGCCTCCGCTTTTCTGGTAAGGTCAATGGATGCTCTGGTATTATTGCTTCCTGTCCCAGCAATAACTGGAATTCTACCGTCGGCAACCTTTACAACATGAGCGAAAAGGGCAAGCTTTTCTTCTGTTGAAAGTGTAGGAGATTCTCCTGTTGTTCCTGCAACCACAACGGAATCCGTACCGTTTTTTATAAGATAGTTGATCAATTGTGTTGTTTTCTCAAAATCTATGTTTCCTTTATTATCAAATGGAGTTACCATAGCTGTAGAAACTTTACCAAAGTTAATCATGAACTGTTTTCTCTCCTTCTTCTGCGGTTGGATGTAAGATCGTTATTTGTTTTCTTGCTAAATTGAAAGCTTTGTGTAAAGCATTCACCGCTTTAATCATATCTTCTTGTTTTACAAGTACCCAGATGGTGGTATGGCTATCTGCGGATTGAAGAATTTGTATGCCGAGTTCCGACAGCGCTGTAACTATTTTCGACGTTACTCCGGGTACTCCTGTCATCCCCGCTCCAACTGTTGCAACTTTTGCACAGTGGCGGTTTACTTTTGGCTCATACCCCAATTTCTGCAGTACATTTATCGCTTTTTCACTCATCTCATCTGTGACGGTGTAAACCACACTAGTAGGGGAGATATTGAAAAAGTCGACGCTAATTTGTTCATTGGCCATTGCGCGAAAGACTTCGGTTTGAATGCCATAATTACCTTCTTTTGCAAAGACCTTTATTTGTGTGACATTAGGTACATGGGCTATTCCCGTGATCAAGCGGTCCTTTACATCCGCACCTTTTCCCATTCTATCTAGCGAGGTCACTAATGTCCCTGTTGAATTGGAATAAGTAGACCTGATACGAATTGGAATCTTTGCTTGCATTGCAATTTCCACGGCACGCGGATGAATCACTTTAGCCCCTTGATATGCCATGTTACATATTTCGTTATAGGTGACAACTGGCAACGGAGAAGCATCTTTTACAATGCGTGGATCTGCTGTCATGACCCCTTCCACATCTGTAAAAATATCTATCCATTCTGCATGAAGGGCTGCACCTAGTGCGGCAGCTGAGGTATCACTTCCTCCACGCCCAATGGTAGAAATATCCCCGTTCTTTGTTTCCCCTTGAAATCCTGCCACAACCACCACTTGGTGCAATTCTAGCATTTCCAGAAGTCTCTCACATTTCATTTCAATGATACGGGCATTTGTGTGGTCGTTATTGGTTCGAAACCCAGCCTGTGGACCGTTTAATGCAGTTGCAGAAATTCCTTCCTTTTGCAGCAGGCTACTGAATACAATGGAAGAGATGATTTCTCCACAAGATAATAGCATATCTATTTCACGCTTTGACACGTTGTTCTTACCTGGCTCCACAAGGTTAAGAAGGGTGTCCGTTGCGTAAGGCTCCCCTTTTCTTCCCATGGCGGATACGACAACGACCACTTTGTATCCATCATTCACTGCCTTTTTTATATGTTTGACTGCAGCATGTCTACTGGCTTCATCCCTTACTGAAGTTCCACCAAACTTTTGAACTATTATTTTCATATATTGACACCTCATCGCGGTTTAGAAACATCCTTAATACATACGAAAGATGTGATGAAAATAGTACCTTCCTAGAAGGTGCTCACTGTTCAAGAATAGCAATGGGTGGAAACCGGACTTTCTTCCGAAAAGAAAAGGTCTTTGAAAGACCTTTTCTTTATCTTGTTATTGGTTGATTACGCCAAGTTTCACTAAGCTCTCTGCGATTTGTACGGAGTTCCAAGCTGCACCTTTTAACAAGTTGTCAGAGACAATCCATAAATGGAAGCCTTTTTTGTTATCTAAGTCCTTCCTGATTCGACCGACAAACACGTCGTTAGATCCTACACAATCAGCAGGCATCGGGTAAACCTGTTCTGCAGGATTGTCTTGCAGTACAACGCCAGGAGCTTTTTCCAGCAACGCCTTTAAGTCTTGAACAGTCACATTTTCGTCTTCTACTTCAATATATACAGATTCAGAATGTCCTGTTACAACTGGAAGACGTACACAAGTAGCTGCAACCTGTAAGTTTTGGTCATGCATAATTTTTTTCGTTTCGTTTATCATTTTTAGTTCTTCAAACGTAAAACCATTCTCTTCAAACTTATCAATCTGTGGAATGGCATTGAATGCAATTTGATAGTGTTTCTTATCACCTTTTACAGGTAGAATGCTTGGTGAGAATGATTCATTGTTTAAAATCGCCTGTGATTGGGTTTCAAGTTCTTCAATTGCCGCCGCACCTGCACCTGATACTGCTTGATAAGTGCTGACAATAACCTTAGTTAGGCCATATGACTTTCTGATTGGTTCTAGTGCGACAACCATTTGAATAGTAGAGCAATTTGGGTTTGCAATGATTCCGTTATGGGATTTGATGTCTTCTTCATTTACTTCTGGAACTACTAATGGTACATTCGGATCCATGCGGAAGAAACTTGTGTTGTCAACCACTATTGCTCCACGCTTTGCCGCTTCAGGCGCAAGCTCCTTGGAAACACTTCCTCCTGCACTGAACAATGCTATATGAACACCCTCAAATTTATCAGGTGTCGCAACTTCAATTGTCACTTCTTCCCCTTTAAATAATACTTTTTTACCTGCAGAGCGCTTCGAAGATAATAGCGTAAGCTTCTTAACCGGGAAATTTCTCTCTTCTAATGTATGAAGCATTTGCTGTCCTACTGCTCCTGTTGCGCCTACAACTGCTACATGTAAACCACTCATCTATTAAGCACCTCTCCATTTTAAAAATAGCTCTATTAATATTTCACTGAGCTTTCAGAATAAATATTCATATATAGTTTTTAATTTTATCATATTACTGAAATAAAGAAGAGAAGAAATTCTTACTTTTCTTCTCTTCTGAACAAATTTTATTATAAATCGTCTTTGTACCTTTCCACGATGACTGGTTGTATTTGTTTATGCTCTAATGCATGCTCTACTGTTGGCATAAGCATACTCATTCTTGCAACCATGGAGTTTGGTTTTTTGTCTGGCGCATCTTGCCCATAAGGAATAAAGTATATATTTTTGGTAGCCATTAATCTCATTAAATTTAATCCGTTTAATCCGAGGGCATCATTGGTTGATATCCCTAAGACTACAGGGTTATGATTCCGAAGTGTTGCCTTTGCAGCCATTAGTACAGGAGAATCTGTAAGCGCATTAGCCATTTTACTCATTGAGTTCCCGGTTAAAGGGGCAATGATCATACAATCCAATGGAATCTTCGGTCCAAGCGGTTCTGCTTTTACGATAGAATCTATCACTTTAAATCCTGTCATGTCTTCAATCAATTTAATCCAATCTTCCCCTTGACCGAATCTTGTATTTGTATGTTGAACGGTCGAAGTAACTACTGGCCTCACTTCCGCACCAGCATCAAGTAGTTTTTGTATTTCCGGAATAACTGCATCATACGTACAATGAGACCCCGTTAAACCAAAACCTAGCCGTTTTCCTTTTAATTGCATGGTTAATTCCCCTTTCTCCCTTCCATTTCTTCTTTAAGTAATTGTGACAAGACATTCGCCACGATCTGCCCCGCAGTTTTCGGAGCAACAATTCCTGGAAGTCCTGGAGCTAATAATGCTTTAATACCTCTTTTCTCGGCATACCGGAAATCAGTTCCTCCTGGTTTGGAGGCCAAATCGATTATGAGAGTATGAGCAGGCATTTTAGAGATTACATCCGATGTTACAATAAGGTGTGGAATAGTATTGATGCAGACATCTACATCTGTAACATTGTCAGCCAATTCGTTTAGATGAAATGGAGTTACGCCCATCTCGAAAATACGGGCAATATGTTCTGACTTTCTAGCGCCTACACGTACATTGGCACCCAGTGCGGCAAAAGTTCGTGCTACACTCATTCCTACTCTCCCTAATCCCAACACTGCTACATTGGAGTTATGGATCGTAATATCTGTATGTTGAATCACCATCATGATGGTACCTTCCACAGTCGGTATTGCATTATAGATGGCAACATCATCACGATCAAACAATTGAACCAACTTCCTATTTGTACTTGCCACCAGTTGATTCAAATACGGATTGGTGATCCCTGAATAAATGGTACAGTGATCTGGTGTATTCTTGACTATTTCCTCCGTCAGCACAATTTTTTCGTTTGAGAAAATTGTATCAACCTGCCCCTCTAAATTTGTGCCGGGTACAGGAAGGATAATGGCATTGACAGTCGAAAAATCCACCTCACTCATCTGCTCCTTTGAAGCACCAGTAAAGCCGTGATCTAATTGGTCAAATCCTACAAGCGAAAGCTTCGCGTCTAGCTCAATAAGCTTACGTATCACTTCCAGCTGCCTTGCATCACCGCCAATGACAGCTATGTGCAAACCGGTCAGCATATATCGTTCACCTTCTTCTACTTCGTGAAAGTTTGTAAATCTGGCTCAAGTTTTTCTTACTTCCACATCTTATGTAACCTATGGAAAATCTGTGCTTGAATCAAAGGAGAAAGGGAAGAGTTTGCTAGTGGGTGGTATTTAGGAGTATGTGGGTAGGTGTTTCTTGATTTAATGGCTATAAAAAGAAATTTTTTTGTTTAGGACTTAGAGAGAGTTTCAATACTACGGAAAGCTATGTATTGTTTGGGGTTAGGGCTTATAGAGGGCTTCTCTAGATTACCCAATGATGTGGTATTTCTGCTGTTCGGGCTTAGAGAAGGCTTCTCTGTTACCGAAAGTTGTGGTATCCCTGCTTTTTGGGCTTAGAGAAGGCTTCTATACTACCGAAAGTTGTGGTATCCCTGCCGTTCGGGCTTATAGAAGGCTTCTATACTACCGAAACCAGTGTAATTCCTGCCGTTCGGGCTTATAGAAGCCTTCTATACTACCGAAACCAGTGTAATCCCTGCCGTTCGGGCTTATAGAAGCCTTCTATACTACCGAAACCAGTATAATCCCTGCCGTTCGGGCTTATAGAAGCCTTCTATACTACCGAAACCAGTGTAATTCCTGCCGTTCGGGCTTATAGAAGCCTTCTATACTACCGAAGCCAGTATAATCCCTGCCGTTCGGGCTTATAGAAGCCTTCTATACTACCGAAGCCAGTGTAATCCCTACCGTTCGGGCTTATAGAAGCCTTCTATACTACCGAAACCAGTGTAATCCCTGCCGTTCGGGCTTATAGAAGGCTTCTATACTACCGAAACCAGTGTAATTCCTGCCGTTCGGGCTTATAGAAGCCTTCTATACTACCGAAACCAGTATAATCCCTCCCGTTCGGGCTTATAGAAGCTCTGAATACAAAAAAGACTCAGCTCGCGCCAAGTCATTTACTCTTCCTCTTCAGGAATATCAATAATAATCATATCTGTACCAATCTTTTTAATGTGATTCCACGGTACACGAATATCACTGCCTTCTTTCTTCAATCCGAACCATTTCAATGAAGGAATGATGAGGGAACGTATCTCACCGGTATTTTCGTTGATCTCTAGATCAGTATGACCGAGTATGCCTAGACGTTCTGCCCGTTTCACATCGACTATTTCCTTTCCGCTCATTTCACTTAACCTCATATAAAAAACACCTCCTATAATATCTATATTAGAAGGCGTCCAAAAAAAAACCTGCCATTAGAAAATGGCAGGCAGCATATTATTTTTCTTGAATTGATTTGGGCATTTCGCCGCTAGGGCTGATCAAAGCAACTGAATATTCATCTGTAAAAATCTTGGTTGCCAAGTTATTGACAGATTCCTCTGTGATACTATTGATTCTTTCTAATATATCATCAAGGGAGCGATGTCTTCCTAGGAGAAGCTCATTCTTTCCGTTTCTGCTCATCCGACTATTTGTGCTCTCAAGACTCAACATAAGACTGCCTTTAATTTGTTCTTTACTGTTAACCAGCTCTTTTTTTGTAATACCGTCGCGTTTAAGCGTGTTAAGTGTTTGCTGGATAGTTTCAAACAACAGATCTAATTGGTTGCTGCCAGTTCCACCATAAATGGTAAGCATCCCGTTGTCTTGGAAGGTAGAGTGGTAGGAATAGACGGAATATGCAAGTCCGCGTTCCTCCCTTACATCTTGGAAAAGACGACTGCTCATACTGCCGCCAAGAACATTGTTCAATACAATCAAATTGTAAATATCTTTATCCCCAATTTGAAGCCCGTCGTAACCAATGCAGAGATGAGCCTGTTCAGTCGTTTTCTTTTTTGCGATTCGTCCGGTTTCAAAGGAAGGTTTTACATACTCACGCTTAGAGTGACCAGTTTCATAACTTCCAAATAAATTTTCAATCTCTTTGACAAATGACTCATCAATATTACCAGCTACAGAAATGACTACATTGTCAGGAGTATAGGTTTCCTTCATATATTCACGCAATGTACTGCCGTTAAAGGCAGATAACGTTTCTTCCGTTCCTAATATCGGATAACCTAACGGATGGTTTCCGTAGGATGCTCTTGCCAATACGTCATGAACGATATCATCTGGTGCATCTTCATACATTTTGATTTCCTCGTACACAACATTTTTTTCTTTTTTCAATTCTTCTTCATCAAAGATTGAATGGAAAAACATATCTGCTAAAACGCCAAGTGCATAGGAAGAATGTTCATCCATCACTTTTGCGTAATAACATGTGTATTCCTTTGATGTGAAAGCATTAACCTGCCCTCCGATTGAATCGAAAGCCTCAGCAATTTCACGTGCATTTTTTGTTTCTGTTCCTTTAAAAAACATATGCTCAAGGAAATGCGATACTCCATTGTTAACGTTATCTTCATTCCGTGAACCCGTACCAATCCATACGCCAATCGCAACCGAGCGGACATGTGGAATATTTTCTAAAACGATTCTTACTCCGTTTGAACATGTATGTTTAGTAAGCAACGATAATCCTCCTATTCAAGTTTGCCAAATCTAGTTGTGATGAACAATTCTTTCTTCGCTTAGAAGAGAAGAAACCGTTCCTAGTTCAAGCCCTTTATCTTTTATGGATGTAATAAGAGTTTCCAAACTGTTTGCTGTTGATGGTGTAGGATGCATAAGAACCATTGCTCCTGGATGGATCTTGCCCATCACTCGATTAATGAGTACATTAGGTTCTGGCTTTTGCCAATCAATGGTGTCTACACTCCACATGATGGTCCCTAATTTCATTTCATGGGCGATGTTTACTACCTCATCACGATAGCTTCCACTAGGTGGTGCAAACCAAGTGACTTTACTGCCAGAGATCGCCTCAATAACTTCATTAGTTTTTAAAAGCTGTTCCCTGACTGCGGTACTTCCTAATGTTTTCATATTAGGATGAGTGTAGGAATGATTGCCTACTTCATGTCCAGCATCTATAATCATTTTAGCCATTGAAGGGTTTTCTTTAACCCATCTACCCTCAAGAAAAAAGGTTGCACTTACCCCATGATTTTTCAAAGTTTCTAGCATCCCTGGAATATGCTCATTTCCCCAAGCGACATTTATCAGGAACGAAACCATCGGCTTTTCAGGGTGCCCCCGATAAATTGGAGAAGGTGGTAAGTCAGAGAGGTGGATCTTCGGTGGTAATTGCTGCATGACGAGCTTTTCCTCGTCAAATTCACCGCTCTTTTTCATGTTTTTATAAGAAGCTTCAAGATCGACTTTTAATCCGTTAAGTCCCGGTTGAGCCTTCCAGATCTTATCTATCTTAGCATCTTGTGGGGCAACTTCATAAGCAGCCGCCTTTTCTTCAATCTCCACATAGAGTGCATCCTTTTTCTTGGCAACTTCTGCAATATCGTTAGAAAGGACAGAAGCTATATCACCCTGAAATGGTTGACTCACCGTGTTATATGTAAAAAATGCAATAATAACAAATGCCAACACTTGAAACGTACTTCTTTTCATTCTACCCACTCCTTCCTACTTAAAATTTATGTAGGAAGTGGACAAGGTAGAACAAATAAAGCTTGTTGCTTACCATCCCCCAATAATTAAATTTAAATGGGGGAGGTACTGCAAAAAGCCCGGCGGTCAAACCAGGCTCCTATCTTAGGACATTTGTTCGTTTTTTTCTTTTTGCTCTTTTAAAAGGACTTTTCTAGAAAGATTTACTCTTCCCTGCTTGTCAATTTCCATTACTTTTACAAGAACTTCTTCCCCAAGTTTCACAACATCTTCTACTTGTTTTACGCGTTCTTCTGCAAGTTCGGAAATGTGGACTAGACCGTCTTTACCACTGAATAGCTCGACAAATGCACCGAATTTTTCAATGCGTTTTACTTTACCCATGTAGATTTCGCCCACCTGGACTTCGCGTACGATATCTTCGATGATTTTTTTCGCTTTTTCATTCATCTCCATATTAATGGAAGAGATAAATACTGTTCCATCTTGTTCGATGTCAATTTTCACTCCGGTTTCTTCAATAATCTTATTGATTTGTTTACCGCTTGGTCCAATAACATCGCGAATCTTATCAGGGTTAATGCTCATCATCAAGATCTTTGGTGCATAAGGAGAAAGCTCTTTGCGAGACTCATCAATTGTCGCAAGCATAGAATCAAGAATATGCATTCGTCCAATTTTAGCTTGCTGAAGCGCTTCTTCTAGGATAGCACGGGAAAGACCTTCAATTTTAATGTCCATTTGCAGTGCTGTTACACCCTTAGCGGTACCAGCAACCTTAAAGTCCATATCTCCAAGGTGATCTTCCATCCCTTGAATATCGGAAAGAACTGTATAATGCTCACCTTTTTTAATTAATCCCATTGCGATACCCGCTACTGGAGCTTTAATAGGTACACCAGCATCCATCATCGCAAGTGTACTTGCACAGATACTAGCTTGAGAAGTGGAACCATTAGACTCAAGAACTTCTGATACAAGACGTACCGTATATGGGAAGTCTTTCTCGGAAGGAATAACTGGTTCAAGCGCTCGTTCCCCAAGTGCACCATGTCCGATTTCACGACGTCCAGGGCCTCTCGACGGTCCTGTTTCCCCAACACTGAATAATGGGAAATTATAGTGGTGCATAAAACGTTTTTCTTCTTCAATTCCAAGTCCGTCAAGAATCTGAACATCGCCTAGTGCTCCTAATGTACAGATACTTAAGGCTTGAGTTTGACCACGTGTAAACAGGCCGGAACCGTGAGTACGTGGCAACAGACCAACTTCAGAAGCAAGCGGACGGATCTGGTCGCTCTTACGTCCATCTGGGCGTACTTTATCTTCTGTAATAAGGCGTCTTACCTCTTCTTTTACTAGCATGCTTAGGATTTCGTTAACCTGCTTCAGAACATCAGCTTCTACTTCTTGCTCTTCATAGCGTTCAAGAACTTCTGCCTTTACTTCTTTGATAGCAGCTTCACGTGCGTGTTTTTCAAAGACTTGAACAGCTTTTGTCATCTTTTCTTCAGCAAGTGCACGAATTTCATGTTCAAGGTTTTTATCTACTTCATAAAGAGTAACTTCTGTTTTTTCTTTACCTACTGCTTGTACAATTTCTTCTTGGAAAGCAATCAAACGTTTGATTTCGTTATGACCAAACATGATTGCTTCTAACATTACTTCTTCCGGAACTTCATCAGCACCAGCTTCCACCATGTTGATTGCATCTTTCGTTCCAGCTACAACCAGGTTGATATCACTCTTTTCAAGCTGTTCAACATTAGGATTAATAACGAACTCGTCGTTGATTCTTCCTACTGTTACACCTGCAATCGGACCTTGGAAAGGAATATCGGAAACAGAAAGCGCCAAGGAAGAACCAAACATCGCTGCCATTTCGGATGAACAGTTCTGATCCACACTCATCACAATGCTGATAACTTGTACTTCGTTACGGAAACCATCAGCAAAAAGCGGACGAATTGGACGGTCAATCAAGCGGCTTGCCAATACAGCCTTCTCACTTGGACGTCCTTCTCGCTTGATGAATCCACCTGGAATTTTACCTACTGCATATAATCTCTCTTCATAGTTAACTGTTAATGGAAAGAAATCTAATTTCTTCGGTTCTTTTGAAGCGGTTGCAGTACTCAGAACAGCCGTATCTCCGTAGCGGACCATCACTGCTCCGTTTGCTTGCTTTGCCAATTGTCCCACTTCTACCGTCAGGTTTCTTCCAGCCCAGTCGATAGAAAAGACTTGTTTATCTTGTCCCATGAGTTCGTTTAACCCCTCTCTAGCTTTCATATGTATTGACCTTCTTCTCCTACCTGCATCCTTTCAACGGGATGTTAATTAGTAGAACAGTCTATGTGAAAATAAGTTTTAGTATTATGTATAGTATGAACGAAATAACTACTACATATCAATAGAATTCCAGCATGTATAGTAAAAAAATCGCTTTTTTAAAGGAATATCAGCAATTTTTGAAAATAACTTCTAAAATACTAATAAAAAAGCGGGAATTCTCCCGCTTTTTCTGACAAACTTATCGACGTAAACCTAATTTGTTGATTAGTTCACGGTAACGAGTTACATCCTTGTTACGTAGGTAAGTTAGTAAGTTACGACGCTTACCAACCATTTTCAATAGACCACGACGTGAGTGGTGATCTTTCTTGTGAGTACGTAAATGCTCGTTCAGGTTGTTGATCTGTTCTGTTAGGACAGCGATCTGAACTTCTGGAGATCCAGTGTCAGATTCGTGAGTTCTGAACTCGTTGATAAGTTCTTGTTTACGCTCTTGTGTAATAGCCATCCTATTCACCTCCTTAATAGTAAAAACCCCTATTACCGAGCAAGCGTTGGTGATTCGACTTGCCAAGCAATGGTTTTAGTACGTTTAATAGCATACCTCTTTTTAAGTCAAAAAGCAAGTATCGTGTAGGTTTTTTTGAAAATAGTCTTCTGCAATTCCCTTGTCTTTTCTAATCTGAGCAACAAGTGCATCAATCCCTGAAAACTTCTTTTCTTCCCTTATACAATTATGCCATTCTATTATTACTTCAGCACCATAGATCTGCTGATCAAAATTTAACAGATGTACTTCGATGGACGGAAGTTTTTCTTTATCTTGCTTGTGGAAAGTCGGTTTATATCCGACATTGCACACGCCATTTAACCATTGATCATTCACATACATTCGCACAGTGTAGACACCGGTTCTAGGAATAACATAGTCATCATCAAGCACAACATTGGCAGTAGGGAATCCAATGGTCCTGCCCCGTTTTTCTCCGTGACCGACTTTTCCTCGTACTTGATAATATCTTCCCAAAGTATCTCGCAAATCATTAACTTTTCCTTCCTTCAATTGTTCTCTTATGAAGGTGGAACTTACTTTCAGGTCATTTGTTGTATATTTCTCCACAACAGTCTGATCAAATTGTTGTCTGGAATGAAACGGCAGTGTCTCCATTGTCCCTTTACCAAGACTGCCATAGGAATAATCAAATCCAGCTACTACATGTTTGATATTAAGCCCAATAATATATTGATCTACAAAGTCCTGCGGTACAAGCGATGCGAAGGACATGTCAAATTTAACCACATAAAGAATGTCCACCCCTAATGATTCAAGAAGTCTTATCTTTTCGGAAAGAGGGGTTATATAACGGACATGCTGGACAGTTTTTCTTAAAACGACAGAAGGATGCGGATCGAGCGTCATTACTGCGCTTGCAGTTCCTAGTTCTTTCGCTTTTTCCAGTGCACTCTTTATGACTTTTTGATGTCCAAGATGAATACCATCGAAAAACCCGAGAGCGACTGTCGCAGGGATACACTCTTCTTTTGTAAGAGAATGGGGATGCTCCAAATACGTAACTTTCATCAATTATCACCTAAATCTCAATTAATCATGCAAGACCAATATACGCCAATCAGCCGTGAAAAACTTTTTTCGGCTTCATCAGCCCTGGCTTTGAAGGATGTTTCATATAGATGGCCAAGCATTTATTATCGTGGAAAACACTAAAGTATTGATTTGTATCACTGATATTCTCCGGATACGGTAAAACCGCACCATTATACACTTTCTCTGCTACTTTATCACTAATTTCCAACTTAGGCAATGAACTTAGTGCTTCTTCCATTGGCAGCAAATGTTCTTCTACAGCTCCCTGCTCAGCCAACTCACTTAGCTGTTCTAGCGTAATTGCATGGTCAATGGTGAAGTTACCTGAAGTTATTCGCGTCAAATAGGACATATGTGCAGGATATCCGAGCAGCTCTCCTATTTGTACAGCGAGGGTTCTGACATATGTACCTTTACTACAGTTTACTTGAAAGGAGAAACGAACTTGGCCCTTTTCTTCTTCATATGTAATATCGCTTGTCAGGAAAATATCATGAATCGTCACTTTTCTAGAAGGCCTGTCGATAACCTTTCCTTCTCTTGCATATTCATAAAGTTTTTTTCCTTTAATTTTTACTGCGGAGTACATGGGAGGTGTTTGTTCAATTTCTCCTTTTAACTGTTGAAGGGCGGAAAGTATTTTTTCTTTTGGTATAGGGTTGTCCACCTTTTTTTCTTCCACTACTTCTCCTGTCTGGTCTTCTGTTGTTGTTGCGGTACCAATGGTGACTTCAGCCACGTATGTTTTTTCTTCAGCAGTTAGAAATTCCACTACTTTGGTTGCCCTGCCGATACAGATAGGTAGCACTCCTGTCACTTCTGGATCTAGTGTGCCCGTGTGCCCGACTTTTTTTGTCTTTAATATCTTTCTTACTTTAAATACGCAGTCGTGTGAAGTGAAGCCTTTTGGTTTGTTTAAGATTAAAATGCCATCCATTTAGGCCACTCCTTTCATAAAATAATGTTCGTGTTAACACTCTGTAGATTTACGTTCCAGGTGTTCGCTTTCCGCGGGACGGACGTCTGCGGGGTCTCCAGCTAACGCTATCTCCCTCAGTAGTCTTCACCTTTTGCTCCAATCACCAGCTAGGTTTTATTAAAAACTTTCCGTTATCAATTTTTCAGTGGCCACCTTCGTTGCGGAGTCAGACACTTTGCACTTCAATCTACAGAGTAAGCTTTTTTTACGTTACTATCTAGTTCATTCCTATAAACACATGGAGTCAACAAAAAGGATAGACAAATGCTGCCTATCCTTTTCTTTTACTCTTCATCATCAGAATCAGAGTCTCTTTTATTCAATTCATGGATCAGGCTTTCGATGTGGTTTCCGTAAGCGATGGATTCGTCAAACTCGAAGAAAAGCTCTGGAGTTTTTCTTAGGCGAATTCTGCGTCCAATTTCACTGCGGATGAAGCCTTTTGCTTTTGCCAAGCCAATCAAAGTGTCTTGTCTTTTTTCATCGTCTCCAAGTACAGAGATGAAAACCTTGGCTTGTTGAAGATCTCCAG
The DNA here is from genome assembly GCF_008180725.1 of Sutcliffiella horikoshii. Lineage (GTDB taxonomy): Bacteria > Bacillota > Bacilli > Bacillales > Bacillaceae_I > Sutcliffiella_A > Sutcliffiella_A horikoshii_B. The sequence continues at coordinate 257,569 of NZ_VTEV01000001.1, forward strand.
TAACCTGTACATCCGTTACTGTTACAAAGCCTACACGAGGGTCTTTGATTTTACGACCAATGATATCAGAAAGCTCTTTTTTCATTTGCTCTCCAACTCTGTTTGATCTGAGTGTCATACCTTTCACCCCTTTAAAGCCAATCAAGCGAAGTTTCTGCCCGCTCTATCTCTGGAAAAGAATCCAGGTAGTCGAGTACTTTTTGCAATTCTTTTTCGGTGATGGATTTGGATGAAGAGATGGATACTATTCCAATCTTCGTCCGTTGCCATACGTCTTGATGGTCAATCTCTGAGATGGAAATATTGAACCTTTGCTTCAGCCTCGTCATTACGCGCTGAAGGACTGCTCTTTTTTCCTTCAAAGATTGAGCATCATAGATCATACAGTCACACTCTATATATCCAATCATTTTCTTTCTATTTCTTGCATTACGTAAGCTTCGATGATGTCGCCTTCTTTAATGTCGTTAAAGTTCTTGATTGTTACACCACATTCGTAGTTTGTCGCAACTTCTTTTACATCATCTTTGAAACGCTTGAGTGTATCAAGTTCCCCTTCAAAAATAACGATTCCGTCACGGATTAGACGAATGCTGGAATCACGCGTAATTTTACCTTCTGTTACGTATGCACCTGCGATCGTTCCAACTTTTGAAACTTTAAATGTCTGGCGTACTTCTACTTGACCGATAACTTTTTCTTCAAATTCTGGGTCAAGCATACCTTTCATTGCCGCTTCAATTTCTTCAATCGCTTTATAGATGATACGGTGCAGACGGATGTCAACACTCTCAGCATCAGCTGTACGTTTCGCACCTGCATCAGGGCGAACGTTGAAACCAATGACAATCGCATTGGATGCAGAAGCAAGGATAATATCAGATTCTGTGATAGCTCCAACGCCAGTGTGAATGATTTTAACTTTAGCGCCTTCTACATCAATCTTCTGTAGGGAAGCAGCCATTGCTTCTACAGAACCTTGAACGTCGGCTTTCACAATCAAGTTGATTTCTTTCATTTCACCTTGCTTGATTTGTTCGAACAAGTCATCAAGTGTTACACGTGTCTTTTCGCTGCGTTGCTCTTGAAGTTGCTTTTGAGCACGTGCTTCCCCAACGTTACGAGCTGTTTTCTCATCAGCGAAGACCATGAAGTTGTCTCCAGCTTGTGGTACTTCATTTAGTCCAGTGATTTCCACTGGTGTAGATGGTCCAGCTTCTTTTACGCGGCGGCCAAGATCATTAACCATTGCACGAACACGACCGAACGTGTTACCTACTACGATTGGATCTCCGACACGTAGCGTACCTTTTTGAACTAGAAGGGTAGCTACGGAACCTCTACCTTTATCAAGCTGAGCTTCAATAACTGTTCCCTGTGCAGCACGTTTAGGATTAGCTTTATATTCTTCTACTTCAGATACAAGTAGGATCATTTCAAGCAATGTATCAATACCCTCTCCACTTAAAGCGGAAAGTGGTACAAAGATAGTATCTCCACCCCAAGCTTCTGACACTAAACCATGCTCTGTTAATTCCTGCATAACACGGTCAGGATTGGCAGCTTCTTTATCCATTTTGTTTACAGCGACTATGATTGGTACTTCTGCAGCTTTAGCATGGTTGATGGCTTCCACTGTTTGAGGCATAACACCGTCATCTGCTGCCACAACAAGGATGGTGATATCTGTAACTTGCGCTCCGCGGGAACGCATGGTTGTGAAGGCGGCATGTCCAGGAGTATCAAGGAACGTGATTTTTTTCCCTTGGTCCACTTCTACTTGGTATGCACCGATGTGCTGAGTGATACCACCAGCTTCACCTGCAGTTACCTTTGTATTACGGATGGAGTCAAGAAGTGTTGTTTTACCGTGGTCAACGTGACCCATGATCGTAACAACTGGAGGACGCTCTTCCATTACTTCTTCTGTATCTTCAGAATCGTAGCCCTCGAAATCGGTTACTTCAAAGATGATTTCCTCTTCCACTACCACATTGTACTCGCCAGCGATCAACTCGATAGAATCTTTATCAAGATCCTGGTTGATCGTCGCCATAACACCAAGCATTAAGAGCTTTTTGATGATTTCAGAAGGCTCTTTGTTTAGCTTGTTCGCCAATTCTCCAACTGTAAGGGAACCAGTGAATGTGATTTTAGAAGGTGTTTCTTTTTTCTTCACAGGTTGTGGCGGAGCTTGATGTTGTCCGCGGTTTTGATTTTGTTTATTGTTTTGTTTCTTTTTCCCTTTAGAGGAGTTATTGTTATTGCTGTTGTTATTGTTAAATGGCTTTTTAGGTGCAGAAGAGTTTTTGCCTTTTCCGCCTTGGTTGCCACCTTGAGATTGGTTGTTATTTTGTTTCTTAGGTGCAGAAGCAGTGTTTTGTGGTGCTGCTTTCTTTGGTGCTTCCGTTTTATTTGTGCCGTTCAATTTTTGGATCGTGTCGTCGTCTAATGTTGCCATATGGTTTGATACCTCAATATTCATTTCTTTTAGTTTTGTAATGACATCTTTACTTGATACGTTCTTTTGTTTAGCGTATTCGTACACGCGTAATTTCGTCATACATTCACCCCCAAAGATTAATCGAGCATGGTGAGTAGTTTGTTGGCGAACCCTTCATCAAGAATGGCGACCGAAACTCTCGCATCTTTTCCTATCGCTCGACCTAACTCATACCGATCGTCTACCGTTCTGATCGGTACGTTATAGTAAGTACATTTATCTTGTAATTTCTTCATCGTGTTGGCAGAAGCATCGCTAGCCAAAAGCACCAACTTCGCCTTGCCTGCCCTCACTTCTTTGATGACAAGTTCTTCCCCTGTTATGGTCTTTCTTGCTCTTGTTGCAAGACCGACAATGGATAGCCATTGATTATTCATGTGTTGAGTTATTCTCCGTTTCTACCAGCTGAAGTAATTCATCATACAATGAATCATCAATCGCTACTTCGAGGTGACGGGCTAGGATGTTTTTCTTTTTGGCAAGGAGGATGCTCTCCCTGTTTCTTGCAAGATATGCCCCTCGGCCTGATTTTTTCCCTGTAGGGTCAATTGAAACTTCGCCTTCTTTAGAACGGACGATACGAATCAATTCCTTTTTAGGCTTCAGTTCTTGAGTTGCCACACATTTCCGCATAGGGACCTTTTTGCGATTGTTCACCTGATTCACCTTCTTTTAAAAATCAGTCTTCAAAATTGTCATCGTCGTAGAATTCATTATCCATATCTTCTGTATCAGATTTTGATAAAGAAAGATTTGGGTAAATTCCTAGTTCTTCCGCTTCAGACTCACTCTTAATGTCGATTTTCCAACCTGTTAACTTAGCAGCAAGTCTCGCGTTTTGCCCACGTTTACCAATAGCCAAAGATAGTTGGTAATCAGGTACGATGACGGTTGTTGCCTTTTCTTCTTCATTAACTTGAACTTCCAGTACTTTAGAAGGACTTAGTGCATTGGCAACGAACTCTACAGGATCTTTTGACCATTTAACAATGTCAATTTTCTCTCCTTTTAATTCGTTCACAATCGCTTGCACCCTCTGTCCTTTCGGTCCAACACAAGCTCCTACAGGATCAATTTCCGGATTATCACAGTGAACGGAAATCTTTGAACGGTCTCCTGCTTCACGTGCAACGGACTTAATTTCTACAGTGCCATCATAAATTTCTGGAACTTCAAGTTCAAAAAGGCGTTTTAAAAGACCTGGATGAGAACGGGAAACAAAAATTTGTGGCCCTTTTGTGGTTTTTTCCACTTTAGTTAGGAACACTTTAATTCTATCATGAGGTTTGTAATGTTCATTAGGCATTTGCTCATTAACTGGCAACAATGCCTCAATTTTTCCAAGACTCACATAAATAAATTTAGAGTCTAGGCGTTGAACAATTCCTGTCATGATATCTTCTTCACGTTCGATATATTCAGAGTAGATGACTCCTCGTTCTGCTTCTCTTACTCGCTGCGTTACTACTTGCTTTGCTGTTTGCGCTGCAATACGACCGAAGTCTTTTGGTGTAACTTCAATCTCAAGTACATCATTCTCTTGGTAGTTTGGATTGATTTGACGCGCTTCCTGAACAGAAATCTCTAAACGAGAATCAAAAACCTCATCTACTACATCTTTTCTTGCGAATACGCGCATTGTTCCTGTTTCCAGGTTCATATCTACTCGTACATTTTGTGCTTGATTAAAGTTTCTTTTGTAAGCAGATATAAGTGCAGCCTCAATCGCTTCAATAATTACATCTTTGCTAATGCCCTTTTCCTTTTCCATCAGGGTTAAAGCATCAAATAACTCGCTGCTCATACAACCATGTCCCCCTTAAAATACCTATCATTCATAATTTTTTTAACCAATTACGTTTACGTTGATGCAATCGGTTTGTCTGGTTCTTTCTAGAACCTGACTGCCAAACGTGCTTTCGCTACTTTTGGATATGGAATGGAAATTTCCTTTTTACGTGTTTTTATAGTCATGGAGAGTTTAATTGTTTCTCCATCAAAATCCAGAAGATCACCTTCGAAGGACTTTAAGCCGTCGATAGGTTCATATGTTTTAATGTTGACATATTTACCGATCGATTTCTCGATGTCTTCCTTCTTCTTTAGAGGGCGCTCAGCACCAGGAGAGGAAACTTCTAGGAAATAGTTATGAGGAATAGGATCTAATTCATCAAGCTTTTCACTTAACTTTTCACTTACAGTCCCGCAATCCTCGATGTCGATACCGCCTTCTTTATCGACGAATACACGTAAAAACCAAGAGGACCCTTCTTTTACATACTCAATATCCACTAATTCAATATTCATTTCTTTTACGATGGGAAGAGCTAGTTCTTCCACCGTTTCTGTAACATTTTTGCTCATCATTTTCCTCCTTCGCAAGCGCGAGACGATGTCTTTAAAATCTGAACAAAAGACCCTGCCGATAAGCAGGGAATCATAAACAAGCAAGCTTATGTAACGCTGATACGAAAATCTAACATTCCCTTTTTTCTCAATGTCATGAAAAAACAAGGTTGCCAGAAAAAACGGGAATACAATACGAAAGAGTGGGTTTCCCCACTCTCTGCTAATTACCTGTATATAGCATTTCCAATGTAAATATATCATATCCCTATGGAATATGCAAATCTTTCTAGTGTTTTCAGGGGTTTCCGGCTCTGAACATCCCTCAAACTCCTGTTAACTTTCGTTCCAGGTGTTCACTTTCCTAGGGGCTGTGCTGGAGCCCCCTTGCTTCGTTGGAAGCCAATGAGAAAGTCTTAGATTTTAGAAATTGTTTAAACACCGCTGTTGATTTCCGCAAATGGCTCCGCTTTCCTAGGGTGTTGCTGGAGCCTCCTCGGCTTCGCCTGCGGGGTCTCCAGCTAACGCTATCTCCCTCAGGAGTCTTCGCCTTTTGCTCCAATCAACAGCTGGGAATCATTAAAAAACTTTACGTTATCAGTTTTTCAGTGGCCTCGCTTCGCCTGTGGGGTCTCCACCTAGCACTATCTCCCTCAGGTGTCTTAGCCTTTTGCTCCAATCACCAGCTCGAAATTACCAAGTACTATATCATATCAGTTTTTCAGTGGCCTCCGTCGTTGCGGGGACTCGACCTACCGCTACCTCCCGCCGGAGTCTCACATCTTCCACTTCAGTCAACATGGTGGATTGGATGAACCAAACAAATTCCTCTAAACATTAGAATAAAGATAGTTGGTTTTGGTCTGGCAGGCCTGTTAGGCAGCCGTGGTTGTCTAGGTACTCTAGGATAGTTTTGGAGATTCTACCTCTTTGTTGCAGGTCTTCTTTGGATAAAAACTCTCCATCTTTTCTTGAGTTCACGATGTTGATCGCTGCGTTTGTTCCAAGTCCTGGAATGGAGTTGAATGGCGGGATCAGGGAATCGCCCTCGATTAAGAAATCAGTGGCGCTGGATTTATATAAGTCCACCTTTTTGAACGAGTATCCGCGTTCACTCATTTCTAATGCCAGTTCCATAACAGTGAGTAAGGACTTTTCTTTTGGCGATGCTTCTAAGCCCTTTGCATTGATTTCTTCTACTACCTTACGGATGGCTGCAGAACCCTTTACCATCGTATCGATATCAAAGTCATCTGCGCGGACTGTGAAATACGCTGCATAGTACATTAGCGGGAAATGCACTTTGAAATATGCGATACGGACTGCCATAAGTACATAAGCAGCAGCATGGGCTTTCGGGAACATGTATTTTATTTTCAAGCAGGAGTCGATATACCACGCTGGCACATCGTTTTTAATCATTTCCTCTTTAAACTCGTCTGACAGCCCTTTTCCTTTACGGACGGACTCCATTATTTTAAAGGCCATAGAAGGTTCAAGCCCTTTATAGATAAGATAAACCATGATGTCATCACGACAACCGATTACTTCACTTAGAGTACAAGTCTTATTATGAATGAGCTCTTGGGCATTTCCGAGCCAAACGTCGGTCCCATGTGACAAACCAGAGATCTGTACTAACTCAGAGAATGTCGACGGTTTTGTATCTTCAAGCATCTGTCTAACAAACCTAGTACCAAACTCGGGTATCCCTAGGGTTCCTGTTTTACACATAATCTGTTCTTCTGTCACGCCAAGTGATTCCGTACCACTGAAAATCTTCATCACATACGGATCGTCTGTCGGAATGGTCTTTGGATCAATACCGCTGAGATCCTGAAGCATCCTGATTACGGTCGGGTCATCGTGTCCAAGGATATCAAGCTTAAGCAAGTTATCATGAATAGAGTGGAAATCAAAATGTGTCGTTTTCCATTCTGATGACTGGTCATCTGCTGGATATTGGATTGGGGAGAAATCAAAAATATCCATATAATCCGGTACAACGATTATCCCGCCTGGATGCTGACCAGTCGATCTTCTTACGCCTGTACAACCCGCTGAAAGTCTGTCCACTTCAGCTCCACGCAAAATTAGATTGCGGTCGTTTGCATATCCTTTTACATATCCATAGGCCGTTTTGTCAGCAACTGTACCTATGGTTCCCGCTCTGAATACATAATCTTCTCCAAACAGTACCTTAGTATAGTTATGGGCTCTCGGCTGATATTCACCTGAAAAATTCAAATCGATATCGGGTACCTTGTCTCCTTTAAAGCCAAGGAAGGTTTCGAATGGGATATCATGGCCGTCTTTTGTGTAGGCCTCGCCGCAATTTGGGCAGTCTTTGTTTGGCAAATCAAAACCAGAACCTACTGATCCGTCATCAAAGAACTCTGATTTTTTACATGACGGACAAACATAATGAGGAGGCAATGGATTTACCTCTGTAATTTCAGTCATGGTTGCGACAAAGGACGATCCAACGGAACCACGGGACCCTACTAGGTAACCATCGTCCAGGGATTTTTTAACTAGCTTATGAGAAATTAAATAGATAACAGCAAATCCGTGCCCGATAATACTTTTTAATTCCTTTTCAATGCGCTTCTCGACAAGCTCTGGTAGATCCTCGCCATAGATGCTTCTTGCCCTAGAGTAGCTCATCTCCCGGATTTCTTCATCTGCACCTTCTATTTTTGGAGTATAAAGGTCATCTTTGATCGGTTTGATTTCCTCTATCATTGCGGCTACCTTTTGGGTGTTTGTTACAACAATTTCTTTTGCTTTTTCTTCGCCAAGAAAAGAGAAGGCTGCAAGCATTTCATCCGTTGTCTTAAAATGAACGTCTGGCAATTGATGCCTGTTCAACGGGTTTGCACCTGATTGAGAACGAACCAAAATCTCGCGGTGTATTTTATCCGTTTCTTTTAAGTAATGAACATTACCTGTTGCCACAACAGGTTTTTCAAGTTTTTCACCTAGCTTAACAATGTTGGTGATGATCTCTTTTAACGCTTTTTCATCCCGGACTAATTCCAACTCCAACAAGTGAGCATAATTGCTTGGCGGCTGTACTTCGATATAGTCGTAGAATTCCGCAATACCCTCCACTTCATCTGGGGATTTTTGCATCATTCCTTCAAAGACTTCACCTTTATCGCAAGCTGTTCCGACAATTATTCCTTCACGTAGCTTTTGCAACTGTGACCTTGGAATTCTTGGAACTCGGAAAAAGTAGTTCATATGTGAAATAGATACGATTTTAAAAATATTTTTTAGACCTGTATCATTGACTGCAAGCAAGGTGACATGAGAAGGTCTCGCTCGTTTGTAGGCATCTGTTGTACCGGAATGCTCATTCAATTCATCATGAAATGTTATACCTTTTTCCAACGCATCTTTTAGCATCTTGACTAGTAAATAACCTGTTGCCTCGGCATCATATATGGCACGGTGATGCTGGGTCAATTCAATATCAAACTTTTTACATAGTGTATTTAGACGGTGATTTTTTAATGACGGGAAAAGTAGGCGTCCCAATTCCAACGTGTCAATGACAGGATTCTTTGCCTTTCCTAATCCTATCCGTTGGAAACCAATATTCAAAAAGCCCATATCAAAGCTTGCATTGTGTGCTACAAGAATGTCATCTTCCATCCAATCAGAAAAACGTTTTAACACATCTCCAACTTCCGGTGCGTCTTGTACCATGTCGTCAGTAATACCTGTCAAATTGATTGTAGTTGCCGAGAGCGCATGGTGCGGGTTGGCAAAAGATTCAAAGCGGTCAATAATTTCTCCGCCTCTTACCTTCACTGCCGCAAGCTCGATAATGGTATCATACATCGCTGACAACCCTGTCGTTTCCACGTCAAAGACCACATAGGTTTCGTCTGCAAGATTACGATGTGCAGGATTATAGGCGATTGGCACACCATCATCTACAAGATTGGCCTCAAGTCCGTACAATATTTTCACACCATTCTTTTTCCCTGCTGCATACGCTTCTGGATAAGCTTGTGCTACTGCATGGTCTGTAACTGCTATCGCTTCATGGCCCCATTTTTTTGCTTGCGCCACCAATGAAGAGATGGAGCTCACAGCATCCATGGTGCTCATCGGGGTGTGTAGGTGTAGTTCAACCCTTTTCTCCCCTTCAGGTGCTGTATCCAGTACTTCTTTTCCATGAAATTCATTGATATCATTCGCCATCATGACAAGGTCACGAACAAACGTATCATTTTGGATGCTTCCTCTTACTTTCAACCACATTCCCTTTTTGACCGCTTGTAATAGAGGCACATCTTCTTTATCACGGGAAAACATCTTGACCATGATAGAATTTGTGTAGTCAGTAATTTTAAATGTTAGAAGTGTTCTTCCACTGCGAAGCTCTTTTGTTTCTGCGTCAAAAACGTACCCCTGAACTGCTACACGTCTTTCTTCTTCTACGATCTCCGCCAATGTCTTAATTTCTGCATCGTCTTTAATGGTGTACCCGATCATAACCGGTCCACTTACGGTACCTTCATCTTTAGAAGTATCTTTTTTCTGCATTTCTGTGACAGCAGCCAATGCTTTTTGTTTATCTTCTTGTTGTTTTTGTTCGACAAACTGCTGATATTCTTCTTCAGAATGAGAAAGAGTTGTGTCTAAAATGAAGGTAGGGAAGCCAAACCCTTCATAAATCGTGCATATGGTGGAGCTCAATTTTTTCTTAACCGCAATTGCTTCCGCTTCATTTCTTGCTTTTAACATAAGCTTGTTGCCTTGCAGGGTAGGTGTTTGTCCGTTCAGCAACATCATGAGAGGTGGAGAACCGCCTTGTAATTCCTTTAAACAAATCGGCCAATAATCGGCTATATAAGAATCTTCAAATGAGCGGTTTTGCACTGTTAAAGTGAAGGATACATTTGCGATATGCGCAAAGCTTTTAGTCAATCTTTCATAAAAAAGCATATATACTTTTGCTGGTAAGATCTTTTCCATAACGAAATGAAAGTGCCATCGTTTTGTAGTTTTTTCTACTGTAAGTTTTTCAATTCCAGCTTCTGCAAAGTAAGGAAATATATCATCACTTGTCATTTCGAGCTGTTGTAGCAATAGCCGCAATCTATCTTTTTTTTCTTGAGACATCTGGTCAAGCAAAATTCTGTCCCCTTTCCCTTGCATAATCTATCTTTGTTACTTATTCTGTTAAGACATAATGGAAGGTACCACCAATATGGGGTACCTTCCTTTTAATATTCATATCTATTGTACTATATTTTAACGTAGTTTTTGTATTAATTCTTCTACCGATAGCTCTTCCATTTCCCCTGTTTCTCTCCACTTGACTTCCACAATTTTTTCCTCTGCTTTTTTACCAACTGTCACTCGGACAGGAAGTCCAATCAGGTCAGCGTCAGTGAATTTAACACCAGGACGTTCTTGGCGGTCATCCAATAGCACAGCCATTCCGGAATTCTTTAGCTCGGAGTAGATTTCATCTGCCAAAGAAGCTTGAGCTTCATTTTTTGCATTTACAGGAATAACGTGAACATCGAACGGGGTTACCGCTCTTGGCCACACAATTCCGTTTTCATCATGATATTGCTCTACGATTGCAGCAAGCACACGAGATACTCCAATACCATAGCAACCCATGATCATTGGTTGGTTTCTTCCATTTTCATCAAGGAAGTTGGCTCCCATTGCTTCGCTGTAACGAGTACCAAGTTTGAAAATGTGACCTACTTCAATGCCTTTTGCAAATTTAATGACTCCTTGTCCATCAGGAGATAGGTCTCCTTCCTCAATAAATCTCAGATCCGTATATTGTGCGCTAAAGTCCCTACCTGGGTTAACGTTGATGTTATGAACGCCTTCTTCATTGGCACCTGTTACAGCGTTAACTAAATATTCCACAGCTGTATCTGCAATGATTTCAACACTTTCAGGTACCCCGATTGGACCTAGTGAGCCTACAGCACATCCCATCACTTTTTGAACTTCTTCAGCAGTTGCCGTTTCCACGACAGAAGCCTGATAGAAGTTTTTGACCTTTACGTCATTGATTTCGTGGTCCCCTCTTGCTAATACAAGGACAAATTTCTCATCTACTTTAAAGACGATGGATTTGATCAAGTCGGATTTCTCCATTTGTAGGTAGCTTGCCACTTCTTCAATCGTTTTTTGGTCCGGAGTATTCACCTTTTCCATTTCACGTGCAGCTTCCGATTTCTTTTCATAATTTGCAACGACTGGAGCCATTTCAATATTTGCTGCAAAGGAGGATTCCGTGGAATACGCAATGGTATCTTCACCGATCTCAGATAACACCATGAACTCATGTGTATCCTTTCCACCCATCGCTCCTGAGTCTGCAATTACTGCCCGGAAGTTTAATCCAAGTCTTGTAAAGATGTTGGAATAAGCTGTGAACATTTTTTCGTATGTTTCATCCAATGATTCTGCATTTGCATGGAACGAATACGCATCCTTCATGAGGAATTCGCGTCCTCTTAAAAGTCCGAAGCGCGGGCGTTTTTCATCACGGAATTTTGTTTGAATTTGATAAAGTGATAACGGAAGCTTTTTATAAGACTTCACTTCATCTCTGACAAGTGTTGTTATTACTTCTTCGTGGGTAGCTCCAAGGGCGAATTCACGGTTATGACGGTCGTTTAGCCTCATTAATTCAGGACCGTAGGAGTACCATCTTCCTGATTCCTGCCATAGTTCAGCAGCTTGCATTGCTGGCATTAGTAATTCCACTGCACCTGCGTTATCCATTTCTTCTCTTACGACGTCTTCTACTTTCTTTAACACTTTTTTCCCAAGTGGCAGAAAGCTGTAAATACCGCTAGTGTTTTGTCGGATGTATCCGGCTCTTAACAGTAGTTGGTGGCTTTTCACTTCCGCGTCTGCTGGGACTTCTCTTAGTGTTGGAATTAGCATGTTACTTTGTTTCATTTCTACACCCCATAACCATTTCTATGTATTTACATTAAACTCCCTGTTTCCTTGCGTTCCAGGTGTTCGCTTTCCGCGGGACGGTGCTTGAGCCTCCTCGGCTTCGCCTGCGGGGTCTCAACCTACCGTTACTCCCCCGCTGGAGTCTCACACCTTGCACTTCAGTCAACAGGGTAAAAACTATTACTACCTTTTTAAAGTCACTTTAAATGAAAGAAAACTTGCATCACATTTCATGATGCAAGTCCATGTGCTTATGTTTCTATTTTACAGGAAGAATTTCTGAATGTCATTCCATGTTACAACAAGCATCAACAGCATTAACAACGCAAAACCGATAAAGTGGACAAGTCCTTCTTTATGGCGATCAACAGGTTTGCCTCTTACTGCCTCTGCTGCGAAGAACATCAGTCTGCCACCATCCAAAGCCGGAATTGGCAGGAGATTGATAATACCTAAGTTGATACTAAGGACTGCAGCCCATCTCATTAACAAGAACACACCGGATTCTGCGACAACTTCCGTCGATTTATAAATACCAACAGGTCCAGAAAGCATGTCTAGGGAGAATTGACCTGTAATCAATTTACCTAACCCCACCACGATCTCTTTTGACCAGTTATAAGTCTCAGATGCAGCTTTAGGGAAGGAGCCCCAGAAAGACTGTTCCATCGGCATGTAAACCCCGATAATCCCGCGTGTTTCACCTTCTATGGTATTTGCTTTAGGAGTAATTGCGATTGTTTCGGATTGACCATTTCTCTCAATCAAGAAATCAAGTTTCTCGCCAGGGTTCACCTGAATGATCTTCACAACTTCTTCCCAGGTCGAAACTTCAGTATCGTTTATAGCTACCACTTTGTCACCTTGTTGGAGACCAGCAGCCTGTGCAGCTCCATCAGGAGTCAATTCTCCGATAACAGATTCGTTGATAGGGTAACCTTGTACCATTCCAAGGAAAGTAAAGATCAAAAAGGCTAGAACAAAGTTCATCATAGGTCCAGCAAAAATAGCCATCGTACGTTGACCGAGTGTTTTTGATCCAAATTGTCTGTTATAAGGGGCGTTTTGAATTTCCTGCCCGTCCATGACAAAATACGATTCCTCGCTTACTTTATATTCCTTTAGGACTTCTTCATCATTCATTTCATACCCTCTGATAACAAGTTCTTTTTCGAGGTCTGCATATTCAACCTCAATGACTTTTGCATCAGGGTGTTTATCTTTATTATTGACAACTACTTTGTTGACTTCTCCTTTTGAATTGAACAGGAGGCCTATATGATAGCCCGGTTTGATTTCAATGGTTTCAGGATCTTCCCCGGCCATACGAACAAAACCACCAATAGGAAGTAATCTTATTGTATAGACTGTTTCATCTTTCTTGAAAGAAAATACTTTCGGACCAAACCCAATTGCAAATTCCCGACAAAGTATACCGGCTCTTTTGGCAAATACAAGATGTCCAAGTTCATGGACAAAAACAAGTACTCCAAAAATGATTATAAACGCGATTACAGTATTCACTAGATTTCCACCTCTAATCTATTAGTGAACGAACATAGTTTCTTGTTTCCAAATCCACTTCCCTGATCGTTTGTAAATCTGGATTTACCTGAATGGAATGCCTGGACATTGCCTTTTCAATGAATGTTTCTATGGTAAGGAATTCTATTCTGTCATTAAGAAAAGCATCAACAGCAATCTCATTTGCTGCATTTAACACAGTTGGCATGGTACCACCTGCTTTTCCTGCATCAAAAGCGTACTGTAAGCACCGAAAACGGTCAAAATCCATTTTTTCGAAATGGAGCTTACCCATTTCCATAAAGTTCAACCTTTTGCCTGTTGGATGAGGCAATCTATCCGGGTATGTCAGTGCGTACTGGATAGGTACCCTCATATCTGGTGTTCCAAGCTGGGCAATGATACTGGTATCATGAAACTCTACCATCGAATGGATGACACTTTCCCTGTGCAAAACCACTTGAATATTCTCATAAGGAATATCAAACAGCCAATGAGCTTCTATTACTTCCAATCCCTTGTTCATCATGGTAGCAGAATCAATGGTTATTTTGGCACCCATCGACCAGTTTGGATGATTGAGTGCATCTTCTCTTGTTACGCCTTCCAGCTGTTGTCTCGTTCGGTCGCGAAAGCTTCCTCCTGATGCTGTGAGTATGATGGTTTCAATGTTTTTCTCTTTTTCCCCTTGAAGACATTGGTAAATCGCGGAATGCTCGCTGTCTACGGGAATTATAGGAACTTGATGCTTTCTAGCTGCCTCCATCACGATATGGCCAGCTGTGACGAGAGTTTCCTTGTTAGCAAGTGCAATCACCTTTTTATTTTCAATGGCATGTAGGGTAGGGACGAGTCCCACGCTCCCCATCACAGCATTAACCAACACATCTGCTTCATGGAGAGTTGCCACTTCAATTAACCCCTCCTCGCCAAAAACAAAGCGGATATCTGTAGAAGCAAATTGACTTTTTAATGCTTCACAATCTTCCTTAGTTTGCACCGAGACCACGAGCGGATTAAATTCCTGTATCAACTCTTGTGCGACTTTGACATTTCCACCCACACTGAAAGCTAATAGCTGAAATTGATCGCTATGTTGCCTAATTACTTCTATTGTTTGAATTCCTATTGAGCCTGATGCTCCCAATAGACTTATTTTCCTCACCAACACTCACCTCTCCAAAAGCCTTCTCCTACAATGTGTCAGAAAAGAAAGATATGTATAAAATGCAAAAGTGGTAATACGAAAAGAAGGCTGTCAAAGCGATCTAATATCCCACCATGACCAGGTAATATAGAACCTGAATCCTTAATTTTGTAATGTCTTTTAAGTGCAGATTCCACCAAATCGCCAATTTGTCCAAAAATAGATAAAAGGATGGCAATTAAGATGGTGACGAAGAGGCTGTGATCGAAATCCACAACATAGTGAAAAATTACCCCTACGACAATTGCACAAATTACCCCACCAAGAGATCCCTCTACTGTTTTATTTGGACTGATTTCTGGCCATAATTTGGTCTTTCCCATTGACTTTCCGATAAAATAAGCTCCTGAATCTGTCGTCCAAATAACGAATAAAGCGAAGAACACAAACGCTAACGCAAGTTCTCTAATTTCTATGAAATAATAAAAGCCTAAACCTACATAGATAGTCGAAATCAATAGGAATCCAACATCATCGAATGTAAACTTGTTCTTAGAAAGAACCGTGTACGATAATAGCAAAAGGGCGATAAGAAGGATAAAATCCATTTTTGAGAGTATTAGCGAATCTGCCTCATACATGTTTGAAGGTATCATCAGAAACCATAGAAGTAACAATGACAATACTCCTGGTACACTTGCCAAAGACATACGCTTCATTCTCATTGCTTCAAATAGTCCGACTGTTGCCAGAAAATAGATAAAGACAACAAATGGGAGCTTCCCATAAATAACGATTGGTAAAAAAACTGCTGCTGCAATAACAGCTGTAATAATTCTTTGTTTCATTGTATGTCCAACACCTTCTTATATACCACCAAATCTTCTCCCGCGCATTTGAAAACTATTAATTGCCTCATATAAATCATTTTCTTCAAAGTCAGGCCATAGTACATCTGTAAAATAAAATTCTGCATACGCCAACTGCCATAGCATAAAATTACTTAATCGTATTTCACCGCTTGTACGTATTAAAAGATCTGGATCCGGTAATAAATTACTGAAAAGATATTCAGAGAACATCTCTTCTGTTAATTGATCGGTTGTAAGTGCGTTATCTTTGATATCAGCAGCTACATCCTTTACAGCACGGAGAATTTCATCGCGTCCCCCATAATTTAAAGCAAAGTTAAGAATAAGTCCAGTGTTATCCTTCGTTTTCTCCATTGCATTGTTAACAGCTCTAAGAGTATGTTCAGGTAGATCAGACTTATTCCCCATAAGTCGAACTTGTACATTCTCTTCCATTAATTCTGGCAGGAATGTACCGAGGAACTCTTCTGGCAATTTCATCAGAAAATCGACTTCGAGTTTTGGTCGTTTCCAATTTTCAGTTGAAAAAGCATACATGGTCAAAACTTTTACCCCCAAGCTATTGGCAGCCTTGGTGATTTTTCTTACCGTTTTCATTCCTTCATGATGACCAGCTATTCTCGGCATTGCACGTTTTTTTGCCCACCTTCCATTGCCGTCCATAATGATGGCGATATGCTCTGGGATAGGGTGGTTCATTATTTCTTCTTTTAAGCTAAGCGATTTAGAGGTTTCTTTGCCTCTCCACTCTTGTATTTTCTTCAGCATAAAAATCCTCCATTAAAAATAAACAGACGTACCGATAGGGTCTATCCATTTATAGTAACAGTATTAACAAAAAAACCCCCTGTAAACATTAGAGGGTCTTTCCATCTTTCTATTTTACATGTAAATCGCTTATACTTCCATGATTTCTTTTTCTTTTTCTTTTGTAACGGAATCAACTTTGGCGATGAACGCGTCAGTTTGCTTTTGGATGTCATCTGTATAACCGCGTAACTCGTCTTCCGTGATTTCTCCGTTCTTTTCTAATTTCTTCAAATCATCATTTCCATCGCGGCGAATATTGCGGATACCAACTTTCGCTTCTTCAGAAATTTTCTTGATTTGTTTTACTAGATCTTTACGACGCTCTTCTGTCAAAGCAGGGATGGAGATACGGATTACTGTACCATCATTGGATGGATTTAATCCAAGGTCTGCTTTGATGATCGCTTTTTCGATATCACCTAATGATGTTTTATCATAAGGTTGTACCACAAGTAGTCTTGCTTCAGGTACATTTAAAGAAGCCAATTGGTTGACTGGAGTTGGCGCACCATAATAGTCAACTGTCACTTTATCAAGTAGTGCTGCACTTGCGCGACCTGCACGGATTGTTGCCAGTTCTCTGGAGTAAGCCTGTACCGCTTTTTCCATTCTGTCTTTTGTTTGAGTAATAACTTGATTTGCCATAATTATTTCCCCCTCACAATCGTTCCGATATTTTCACCTAATACTACACGTTTAATATTCCCTTCTTCCATGATGGAGAAAACGATAATTGGAATATCATTGTCCATACATAAAGATGAAGCAGTAGAGTCCATAACAGCTAGTCCTTCACGCAATACATCTAGGTAAGATAATGTATCATACTTAGTTGCAGTCGCGTCGATAGTAGGATCTGCACTGTATACTCCATCAACATTGTTCTTCGCCATCAAGATGACGTCCGCTTCAATTTCCGCTGCACGCAATGCTGCAGTTGTATCTGTGGAGAAGTATGGGTTTCCTGTTCCCGCTGCGAAAATGACGACACGTTTTTTCTCTAAGTGACGAATTGCTTTTCTTCTAATGTAAGGTTCAGCAACCTGACGCATTTCAATGGACGTTTGAACTCGTGTTTGCACACCGGAGTTCTCTAAACTATCTTGAAGTGCTAAGGAGTTCATAACAGTTGCAAGCATGCCCATGTAATCTGCTGATGCACGGTCCATACCCATTTCGCTGCCGACTTTTCCTCTCCAGATGTTACCGCCGCCTACGACGACTGCTACTTCTACACCTAGTTCGGTTAGTTCTTTTACTTGTTGGGATACGGATTTAATGACAGATGGGTTGATTCCGAAGCCTTGTTCACCTGCAAGGGCTTCTCCGCTTAGTTTTAGTACGATACGTTGATATTTAGCTTGAGCCATAGTAACCTCCATTAATAAAAGGGTTGAGATTTTCGTTTACTCCTGTTTCCTTCCGTTCCAGGTGTTCGCTTTCCGAAGGGCGGTGCTTGAGCCTCCTCACATCGTTGCGGGGTCTCAACCTACCGCTACCTCCCTTCGGAGTCTCACACCTTGCACTACAGTCAACAGGGAAATAGGTTTGAGATATATCAAGCCTATCCTTTCAAAAAGAGGAACACATATGTGTTCCCCTTTTATATATGTTGTTCCTCTTATTTTTTAACTTGGCTCATTACTTCTTCAGCAAAGTTGTCTTGACGTTTTTCGATTCCTTCTCCAACTTCGTAACGGATGAAGGATTTTACAGTAGCGCCTTTGCTTTCTACGAATTGACGTACTTTCATGTCAGGATTCTTTACGAAAGTTTGGTCAAGTAGGCAGATATCTTCGAAGTACTTTCCAAGACGGCCTTCTACCATTTTAGCTACGATGTTTTCTGGCTTTCCTTCGTTTAGAGCTTGTTCTGTTAGTACTTTACGCTCGCGGTCTGCTTCTTCTTGAGAAACTTCGTCACGAGAGATGTATTTAGGGTTGATCGCAGCGATGTGCATAGCAACGTCTTTTGCAGCAGCTTCATCAGTAGTACCTTCAAGAAGAGTCAATACTCCGATACGTCCGCCCATGTGTAAGTAAGCACCGAATGCGTCTGCATCCGTTTTTGTAACGATTGTGTAGCGACGAAGAGTTAATTTCTCACCGATTTTAGCAATTGCAGAGTTGATGTGTTCAGAAACTGCAACACCGTTGTCCATTTTAGCTTCAAGAGCAGCTTCTACAGACTCAGGCTTGTGGGAGATAAGGAATTCACCTAGTTCGTTTACAAGTGTTTTGAAGCCTTCGTTTTTCGCAACGAAGTCAGTCTCTGAGTTTACTTCAAGAATTACCGCTTCGTTTCCTTTTGTTACGATAGCAGTTAGACCTTCAGCAGCGATACGGTCTGTTTTCTTAGCAGCTTTAGCAATACCTTTTTCACGCAAGAAATCGATTGCTTTTTCCATGTCTCCGTTTGTTTCCGTTAACGCTTTTTTGCAATCCATCATGCCAGCGCCAGTTTTTTCACGTAATTCTTTTACCATTTGAGCAGTAACAGCCATTGTTCATTTCCTCCTTAGGATATGTAAGTATTTTTTATTACGAATGTCATATTTTCCAAAAAAAAGTGATAAAAGGCTTTCCCCTCTTATCACCTTTTCTTCAATCAAATTATGCAGTAGTTGTAGCTGTCTCTTCGCCTTGTTTAGCTTCCAAGATAGCGTCTGCCATTTTACCAGTTAATAGTTTAACCGCGCGAATAGCATCGTCGTTTGCAGGGATAACAACATCGATTTCGTCTGGATCACAGTTAGTGTCTACGATACCAACGATAGGGATGTTTAATTTTCTTGCTTCTGCAACAGCGATACGCTCTTTGCGAGGGTCGATGATGAACAATGCATCAGGAAGACCTTTCATGTCCTTGATTCCGCCTAAGAATTTCTCAAGACGCTCAAGCTCTTTCTTCAACATTACAACTTCTTTCTTAGGAAGTACTTCGAAAGTACCGTCTTCTTGCATTTTTTCAATTGCTTTAAGACGAGAGATACGCTTTTGGATTGTTTCAAAGTTAGTTAAAGTTCCACCTAACCAACGTTGGTTAACATAGTACATTCCAGAACGTTCTGCTTCTTCCTTCACAGAATCTTGAGCTTGCTTTTTAGTACCAACGAATAATACTGTTCCGCCGTTACCTGCAAGTTCTTTAACGAAGTTGTAAGCTTCTTCAACCTTTTTAACAGTCTTTTGAAGGTCGATGATGTAGATGCCGTTACGCTCAGTGAAGATATATCTCTTCATTTTTGGGTTCCAGCGACGAGTTTGGTGACCGAAGTGTACACCAGCTTCTAATAATTGTTTCATAGAAATTACTGACATGTTATATTCCTCCTAATGGTTTTTTTTCCTCCGTTAACGTCATCTCTAAGCAAAACTGACGAATCAGCACCAATGCTTAGATCGGCAAACGTGTGAATTTATAACACCGAAAATAAATATATCATAATCACTTTTGACAATCAAGTTTTAAATAGGTTTCATTGTCGAAATTTCAACAACAATTCTATTTCTGTTTTTCCTTTATTTAGTTTTTTGGCAATTTCAGAAGAAGAAAGCCCTTTTTCGCTTAAATGCTTTACCTGATCTTTGTAGTTCCATTCCTCAAAAGGCCTCTCAACAATCAAAGTTTCTATGTCATCTTTCTTGACGTTCTCTTGCGTTAATAAGTTCTTTAGATCTTCTTCCGTAATCTCATTTTCCCTAGTATCAAAGCTTTCTTGTTTGTCTAATTGGGAGTTGTCAGGATTGGTATTGGACAGTTTTTGCAAGAAGGAGCTGTTTTCTTCTTTTAATTCCAATACATAGCTCGTGATGGTATCTTCTGCTTCTTGTAACAGGGTACGGTACTCTTGTTCTAGCTGTTGAACTTTGGAGATCTTGATAAAAAGTAAAATAATAAAAAAAATCGCAAGAAGAATAAGTGCGAAATTTACAATAGTAAAAATTATTAACATGTCTTCACAACCCTTTTATCATTTGCCTGCTGCCCTTATTGGACAACAGGCGGCCAAAAAATTATAGTATAGGATTCAATTGTTTTCTTAATTTAAAGATAGCTTTGGAATGTATTTGGGATATCCGGGATGTTGTAAGTCCCAACACTTGTCCAATCTCTGTCAAAGTTAATTCTTCCTTATAGAATAAACTAATCACTATTTGTTCGTTTTCCGTTAGATTCTCAATCTGTTCACCTAGTTGATGGATGAGTTCCGACTTGAGTAATTCATCTTCTGGAGAAATAACCTTATCATCTTTGAGAACATATGCCCCATGTGATTGGTCATCATTTTCCTTTGGCATCTCATCCATCGACAATATGTTTGAATAAAAGACTTCATGCATAACAGTGGAGACTTCCTCTTCCGGCATCCCCAAGTATGTAGCAACTTCCTCCAAGGTAGCGTTTCTCATCAGTTTCTGTTCTAGTTTTTCTAGAGTGGCCTCGATTCTTTTTGCCTTCTCTCTTACACTTCTTGGAAGCCAGTCCTCTTTTCGTAAACCGTCTATAATGGATCCTCTTATTCTAAAAGAAGCATAGGTATCAAATTTCAAATCGCGTGACGGGTCAAATTTTTCAATGGCATCAAATAAACCGACAAATGCCAAGCTTTTCAATTCTTCCCTTTTCACACTTTTAGGAAGTCCTGTTGAAATCCTTTGAACATGATAATGAACAAGAGGCATATATTTTTTTACTAAATAGTCCCCTGCGTCAGGATCTTTTTTTGTTTTCCAAAGATCCCAATAGAGAGTATCTTTGTTTGTAGTTGAAGTAGTCATGGCTTTCCTCCTAATGTACTCCTAAGACCGAAAGCGGTTAAATGTAACATACTCCTTTATTAACGGTTTTTATCATTAACTTCCCGTTTTCAGGATTAAATTCAATGGTTCTTCCATTGCTGCCCCCACAGTCCTCACTAATCAATGGAATATGTAAGGCGGATAGCTTCTCCTTTACCGCTTCTACATTTCTCGGCCCAATTCTCATCATGTCAGCGCTCGTACTGCTAAACTGGAACATCTGAGCTCCGCCTGCAATTTTGGCTTTCATGCTGTAGGACTTGATTCCTTTGAGAAGAAGGGTGTCAACTAGATGAAGAATCCCTGTATCTGCATACTTATTTGCATTGATAGGAGTCTGTCTTGTCAGATTTGAGTCGGGAAGCATGATATGGACCATTCCGGCAATCTTGGTGGTGGTGTCATATATCACAACCCCTACGCATGACCCAAGTCCGGCAGTTCGAATTAGTTGAGGAGCTTTCACTATTCCCATTTCTGCTATACCAACTTTAATGACTGCTTCTACACTCATCATTATCCTTCACCTAAAGCTGCCACTATTTTTTCAAATGAGTCCGGATAAGGAATGAGGAAAAAATGGCCTTTCGTCTTCTCGACCTGGCTATCTGTTGTTTCCGTCAATTCTGTATCAATAAAAATGGAATGGTCACTGACTTGGGAGATTTCCAACAGTCCAGTTACGACAATTGCTCCAACCATATCAATGGTGACTTCTGGTACTGAAGGTGTAACACTAAGCCCGATGCACTCAGATAACGCAGTCAAATAATGTGCAGATATTATATTTCCCAGCTCTTGCAAAGCGGAAAGACCAAGCTCATGTGAAGGAAGTTCATCAACACTTATTTTTTTCTCAGGAATCAGTTGATTTATCAGTTTTGTTGCATCTTTCAAAGATAAAACAAAGAACAAGCTTCCAGATAATTCGCCCTCCATCCTTAAAAAGACAGCAGCTACAGGTCTGTCTGATCCACCCATTAAGTCCATCATCTCATTAAAAGAAACAATTTTTGCTAGAGGGACATTCATATTTATCTCTTTATTAAGTAGTTGGGATAAAGCAGTTGCTGCATTGCCTGCCCCTATATTTCCTAACTCCTTTAAGAGATCTAGTTCGTTAAATTTATTCATCTATACGCCCTCAAACTTTGGATTGATCTAACTGCAGGATTTCATTTAGATCTAGACATACGAATAATCTTTTGTCGATTTTTACTACACCTTTAACGTATTTATTTTCTACCGAGCCTACCACCTCGGGTGCAGGTTCGATTGCCTCCTCTGTGATATCCACTACGTCATTGGCAGCATCTACAATAAATCCTATTTCATGCTCCTCTACTACGGTGATGATGATGCGGGAAGCGTCTGTTTCCAGTTTTTCCTCAAGGTTGAACCTTGTGCGCAAGTCCACTATTGGAGTGATGACGCCTCTTAGGTTGATAACTCCTTTTATATGGGGAGGGACGTTTGGAACACGTGTGATTGGCAAAAGTTTTTCAATGGAACGTACTTGTTGGACTGGTATCGCGTATTCTTCTTTTTGGAGTTCGAATACTATTAGCATTAATTTCTTTTCGGTTGCCTCCATCAGTGTTGCCTCCTGTTCTTATATGTTCTTATATAATAAATGGTTTCTTTTAACACCGCCGGTGATTTACGCAAAAGGCTGCGCTTTCCTAGGGGCTGACGAGAGCCTCCTCGGCTACGCCTGCGGGGTCTCCAGCTAACGCTATCTCCCTCAGGACAAGGAAGGCTTGGACAGCTGATCATCACACGAAAATGCTTAGCATTTTCGAGGAGTCTTCGCCTTTTGCTCCAATCAACAGCTACGAACTTTATTTTATCAGAGCATTACAGTCTACGATAAGGGCTACTTGGCCGTCGCCGAGGATGGTTGCTCCGCTGATTGCGAAAGTTGAGTTTAGGTATTGTCCTAGCCCCTTCAGTACTACTTCTTGTTGTCCAATGAACGAATCCACCACTAATGCGGCTATTTTTTCGCCTTTTTTTACTAAAACAAGTGAATAAAAATCTGGCCGTTCTACTTGCTGCTTTTGCACTTGGAACACTTTTTCCAAGTAGACAACAGGTACGATTTTCCCCCTGAAGTCGATGACTTCCTGATTATGCGCCGTTAGGATCTCTTCCTTTTTAATGATGGCAGTCTCTATAATAGAAGATAAAGGAATCGCATATTTTTCATTCTCTAACTCCGTTAATAAAACAGAGATGATGGAGAGCGTTAACGGGAGCTGGATGGAAAATGTTGTGCCTACACCTTCAAGAGAATCAATGGTGATTCTCCCACCTAATGACTCTATTGTGTTCTTCACAACATCAAGTCCAACGCCACGGCCCGATATATCAGAAATCACTTCTGCGGTAGAAAAACCAGAAGAAAGGATTAGTTGAAATACTTCTTGTTCGGTTAACCTTTCCCCTTCTTGTTGAGAAATGACCCCTTTACTGATGGCTTTATTAAGAACCTTTTCTTTCGAGATACCGGCACCATTGTCCATGATTTCAATAAAAACATGATTTCCGCTATGATAAGCTTTCAGCGTTATTTTCCCTTCTTCTGGCTTTCCATTACGGTTTCTAACCTCAGGTGTCTCAATGCCATGGTCGATTGCGTTGCGCAATAAATGAACGAGAGGATCTCCAATCTCATCCATCACGGTTCTATCAAGCTCAGTTTCCGCCCCGATAATATCAATGTCCACCTTTTTTCCAAGGTCTCTCGCGAGTTGTCTTACCATTCTAGGAAAACGATTAAAGACTGTTTCTATTGGAACCATACGCATGTTTAAGATAATATTTTGTAAATCATTGGAGATACGAGACATTCTCTCCACTGTTTCAATTAATTCAGGTTCATTTAGATCTTTAGAGATTTGTTCTAATCTGCCTCTGTCTATTACAAGCTCCTCAAACAAGTTCATTAATCCGTCTAATCGGTCAATACTTACTCGGATTGTTTTATTGGATCCTGGTGTAGCCTTTACTGGGGTCGGCTTGTCCTCTTTTTTTTCCAATACAGCTGTTGTTGGAGCCACTTCTGCTTGTGCTTGTGTCACTTCTTCCACTGCAACTTCTACGGAGCTATCTGCCTCGAACGCGGCAAGAAGTTGCGTATCTAGCTTAATAACCGTTACCTTTTCAAGCTCAGATACCTTCATTATCTTTTCTTTAATCGTACTTACTTCTTCTTTTGTTACCATTGTAATTTGGAAGCTATTTTCAAATTTTTCTTCCTCTAGCAGATCGACGGAAGGGTTGGATTTGATTACTTCTCCCATTCCCTCTACCACTTCAAATACCATAAATACCCTTGCGGCTTTTAACAGACAATCCGGTCTTAGAGTTATAGTAACTTCATATGGGGTGTATCCCTGTTCCTCGGATTGTTGCATGATGGTAACTTCATAAGAATCATATGTATGTTCTGAAGTTGTTTGATCATCTGACTTTGCTGGCAAGGAGTATTCTTCCCCCTTCTCAATTTTTACAAGAAGGGAAACCACTTCACTGACATCTTTTTTCCCGTCTCCGCCTTCTGAAATAGAGAGCACCATCTCCTCTAAGTATTCAACGGAACGAAATACGATGTCTAACAGGTTGGTGGTAACGTTTAATTTTTCATTACGGATAAGATCAAGTACGTTTTCCATTTGATGAGTCAAGCTGGCCAGATCCTCATACCCCATTGTGGCAGACATACCTTTAAGAGTATGAGCAGACCTGAATATTTCGTTAACAATTTCTATGTTTGCAGGGTGTTTCTCCAACTCTAATAGCTGATTATTGATAGTTTGCAAATGTTCTTTGCTCTCTTCTAGAAAAATATCTAAATATTGGTTTAAGTCCATTCATTGCACCCCTATGACAAAATATATTGGTTAATTCTATTTGACATATCTTTCAAATGATGTACTTCATCTACCATACCTGAAAGTATTGCAGCCCTTGGCATACCATATACGATGCATGATTCTTCTGACTCAGCAAGGGCCAATGTTTCCGTTGCTCCTCTTTCCTTTATCTGCTTCAATCCGTCTGTCCCATCATTCCCCATTCCTGTAAGTAACACGGCAACTTTTTGGTAGTTTTCCAGTGTGCTAATAGATTGGAATAACATGTCTACAGAAGGACGATGACCTCTTTTTGGCGGAGCATCATGAAGGTGAATAAAGAGACTTCCTGCACGCTTTATCACTTCCATATGATAATCTCCAGGTGCAATATAGGCAGTTCCCATTTCTACTTTTTGATTATGTACGGCTTCAAGTACTGTGATATTGCACATGGAGTTAAGTCTATCAGCAAGTGACTTAGTAAAATGTCTAGGCATGTGCTGCACTATAAAAAGTGGTGCAGGAAAAGATTTTGGAATCATGGAAAGGAGTGTTTGCAACGCCCGAGGTCCACCAGTGGATGTCCCGATACAGACCAATGCATCCCCAACCTTACGTTGGTTTCCTAATAGGTCTATTTTACTATAAATATTATGGGAGGAAAGTATTTCCTTCTCTTTTTGAATAGGTTGCTTGAAAAGTGTCAAGTTTGATTTGGACGCCAGCAGTATTTTGTTGATAAGTTCATCTTTCACTTTGTGTATATCCAGCGAAATGGCACCTGATGGTTTAGCAACAAAATCAACAGCACCTTGTTCCATCGCAATAATTGTATTTAAGGAACCCTCTGATGTTGTACTTGATAACATAATAGTAGGAACCGGATGCTCCCTCATAATGACCTCTAGTGCCTGTAAGCCATTCATTAGGGGCATCTCTACATCCAGGGTGACAACATCTGGAGTATACTCTTTTATTTTCTCAATAGCTTCTTTTCCATTTTTAGCGGTAGCTATTACCTCTATCTTGGGATGTTTCTCTAGCAAATCGGATAATAGCTTTCTCATAAAGATGGAGTCATCTGTAATAAGTACTTTTACTTTGTTCATGATACAACCCTTCCTCTCCCATAAAGCTAACCGAACAGTCGTCGAAGCTTATGTATAAATGTGTTCGTATTCTTGATGGCAGTTGTATCACGTCCATGCAAGTAGTTGGCAGCAATTTCACGGACGGCACGACTTACATGACTGTTGGGAAATCTTAATACAAATGGAGATTGTTCCATTACAGCTAACGTCACATATTTATCGTCAGGCAAAGATCCCAAATGGGAAAGGTTTCTGTTTAAGAATTGTTTAGTGACAGATTGTAGCCTTAGAGCGGTATTTATCGCATGTTTAGGACTTACTGCACGATTGACAACCAATTGAAAAGGTATATTCTGATCGTGGTTGTGAATAAATTTCATGGCAGAGTAGGCATCCGTCATAGCGGTAGGTTCACATGTTGAGATTAAAATTATCTCATTACATGCCAAGATTAACTGTAAACTTTCACTTGTAATTCCTGCCCCCATATCAAAAATAATGTAATCATATTGATAGGACAATCGTTGCAGATGAGAGAGAAAGTGGTTTCGTTTTTGTTCATCAAAATGGAAAATATCCTTTAAGCCAGAACCACCGGCAATATAAGATAACCCTTCTGGACCTTCCTGAACAATTTCTTCTAGAGAAAGATTACGTTCAAAAAGGTGCAGAATGCTAAATCTTTGAGTTACTCCCAGCAGTATGTCTATGTTGGCCATGCCTATGTCCATATCAAAAAGTAATACCTTATAGCCTTTTTTCTGAAGGGTTAAGGAAAAGTTCAAAGAGAAATTCGACTTGCCGACACCACCTTTACCGCTCATCACTGCAATGGCCCGGGTTTCTTTTTTTTTCGTAATTTCTTCTTCAGGCTGTCGCTTTGAATTTTTTACTTGTTCTCTTAACGCCCTTGCCTGATCATTCATTCTTGAATTTCCTCCATGATGGAGCGAACCATCAGTTCTTTTGTGAACGGAATAAGGTCCTCAGGAACATTTTGGCCGTCTGTTACAAACGCAGCCCCTTTTTTATACGTCCTAGAAATCTCATACATGGAACTTACCGACGTTGTTTCGTCCTTTTTTGTAAAAATGAATTGGTGGATTCCTACATTCCAAAACTGGTCCGTTATTTTTTTCATATCAGACAATTTAGAGGTGAGAGATAATACTAAAAATGTGGTCATTTCTTCTTTAAAATTGAGTACTTCCTTCAATTCTTCTACAAAACGTTCGTTTAAAAAATTTCTTCCTGCAGTATCTATGAAGACGACATCCAAATGGGAAAGCTTGTTTTTGGCAGCTAAAAAATCTTCGGCAGAATAACAAACTTCTATAGGTGCTTCTAGTATGCTAGCGTAAGTTTTCAATTGTTCAATTGCTGCAATACGGTAAGTATCTGTTGTAATAAAGCCGATGGATTTGCCTTTTTTAAGTGAAGCGTTAGCAGCCAATTTGGCCAATGTCGTTGTTTTTCCTACTCCTGTAGGGCCAACGAGGCAGATGAATTTCTTTTTGTAAGGGTTATGGTCAAACGATACCTCTTCTAAAGACTGAAGCACTTCTGCTTCTACTAGCTCCAACATAGATTTATATGGCAATGTTCTATTTTCCAACCACTTCTCGTACAACCTATCCATCATCGCTTCAACCTGTAGTGGGTTAATATCCGTTTTTGAGAGTTTTTCTTCCAAATGTATGAAGTAGTCTGGCAGCAAAGGGTCCCTCTGCTTTTCTTTCGTTAGGCTTTTCATCATCTTCTTCATTTCCTGTATACTGTCAAAAAGTTTATCCTGCTCTACCTTTGATGTTGGAGAAGAGATTCTTTCCTTGGAATCTTGTATTCTCGACTCTGGTCGCATATTGGCATTCTTAGTTTTCATTATTGGGGTAGAGGGTTCTTCATCCACTGCAGCAATCACTTCCACTCCTTTTTTGGAAAGGAGCCCGAAAAATTTTGATGTTTTGACTGCTTTAGAATTAAGGATGACTGCATCATCACCCAATTCTAGACGAACCAGTTGCATTGCCTGTTGCATATTCTCGGCTTTATATTTTTTTACTTTCATCCTTCCACATTCACCACCCCGATGCTTTGTACTTCTATGCTTGCTTCCAACTCGTTATAGGATAGAACAGGTACTTGCGGCAAATATCGATCTAACATTTGCTTCACATACATTCTGACAGCAGGGGAGCATAAGAGGATTGGTGATTGTTCATACACAGAAAAGTTCTCCATCTGCTCTCCCACTTTTTGGACAATTTCCATCGATACGTTTGGATCAAGTGCTAAGAAATTTCCATGGTCTGTTTGCTGAATATGATCAGCAATAAGTTTTTCCACTCTACCTGCCAATGTAACGACCTTAAACGTTTCATTTCCAACGACATATTGATTGGTTATTTGTTTACTTAGTGCTTGTCTTACATATTCCGTTAAAAGGTCAGTGTCTGCTGACATTTTTCCGTAGTCTGCCAACGTTTCAAAAATAATAGGTAGGTTTCTGATTGACACGTTTTCTTTCAATAGTTTGGCAAGAACTTTCTGTACATCCCCAATGGAAAGTGGTGATGGTGTTACCTCTTCCACTAAAATTGGAGTGCTTTCCTTCAAATGATCGACAAGTTGTTTTGTTTCTTGCCTTCCAAGAAGCTCATAGGCATGTTGTTTCATTTTTTCTGTAATATGTGTCGATACCACAGAAGGAGGATCGACAACGGTGTAACCATACATTTCTGCTTCATCCTTCATATCTTCGCTTATCCATTTAGCTGGGAGACCAAAGGAGGGTTCTATCGTAGCAATTCCTTCAATGCTGTCCTCTTCCATTCCTGGGCTCATGGCAAGGTAGTGATCAAGCAATAGCTCGCCTTTTGCGACTTCATTTCCTTTTATTTTCAAACGGTATTCGTTGGGTTGTAACTGGATATTATCTCTTATGCGAACAACAGGTATAACTAACCCTAGCTCAAGAGCTAGTTGGCGTCTTATCATGACGATCCTATCCAACAAGTCTCCACCCTGCTTGGAGTCTGCTAATGGAATCAACCCGTAACCGAATTCAAATTCAACCGGATCGACAGATAAAAGATTGACTACGCTGTCTGGACTCCTCAGTTCGTCTGTCACAACTTCCTCTTCCGTTTCTTCTTCCACCACAATATCTTCTTTTTGCTTTTTACTTATCATGTACCCACCAACAATGATAAGAGACGCAATCGGTGCTGTTAACAACGGTCCAATAGGAGTGGCAATTCCAAGGAGGAGAATAGTGGTACCAGCAACATAAAGCATCTGCGGGTAGGCAAACAATTGTTTCGTAATATCTCCACCAAGATTCCCTTCTGATGCTGCCCTTGTCACCACGATACCTGTAGCAGTTGCTATTAAAAGGGCAGGAATTTGAGAAACAATTCCATCCCCTACTGTAAGAAGAGTAAACTTTTGAGCAGATTCAGCAAAACTTAATCCCATCTGCGCCATTCCGATTACTATACCGAAGATGACATTGATGAACACGATGATGATCCCTGCAATGGCGTCCCCCTTCACAAACTTACTGGCTCCGTCCATCGCTCCGTAGAAGTCCGCTTCTTTTGCAATTTTTTCACGTCTTTCTTTGGCAACTTGTTCCGAAATCATTCCTGCGTTCAGGTCTGCATCTATACTCATCTGCTTACCAGGCATTGCATCCAACGTAAAACGAGCAGCCACCTCGGAAACACGTTCTGCGCCTTTCGTAATAACAACAAACTGTATGACTACCAGAATAATGAAAACAACAAGTCCTACGACGACATTGCCACCTACAACGAATGTTCCAAACGTTTCTACAACAGTACCCGCAGTACCTTCACTCAGAATGGATCTTGTCGTAGAAACGTTTAGACCTAACCTGTACAGTGTTAGTAGTAAAAGTAAGGAAGGAAATATTGAAAATTGCAAAGGCTCTTGAATATTCATGGTTGTTAAAAGAACAATCAAAGCAAGGGAGATATTAATAATGATAAAAATACTTAGCATCCATGGATAAAAAGGAATAATTAACATGGCAATAATTAGAATGACACTAAGTAATACGGATAAATCTCTAGCTGACATAGACTTCTATCTCTCCTTTTCTTCCAACCATCATTTCACTTGATTTTGTAACCGATAAACATATGCCAGAATCTCTGCAACTGCTTGAAAGAATTCTTCCGGAATGGCATCTCCAATTTCAGCCTGTGCATAAAGAGACCTTGCTAGCGGTTTATTTTCTATTGTGGCAATGTTATGTTCTTTTGCTTTCTCTTTAATCTTTTGGGCGACAAAGTCCACTCCTTTGGCAAGTACGATCGGCGCATCACCTTTTGACTCATCATATTTCAATGCAATCGCATAATGGGTTGGGTTTGTAATGATAACATCTGCCTGAGGAACATCCTGCATCATCCTCTGCATCGCCATTTCCCGTTGTTTTTGCTTGATTTTAGATTTGATTAGCGGATCCCCTTCCGCTTTTTTATATTCATCCTTCACATCATGCTTGGACATTCGGATGTTCTTTTCATAATCATATTTTTGATACAAATAATCGAAAATGGATAAAAACAGTAATGCTCCTCCAGCAAATAACCCCATTCGCACGGTCAAGCTTCCTAAATACGAAAACGCCTCATGTAAGTTCTTTTGGGAAAGAATCAGCACTTCTTCTAAACTCATCCACAAAATAGAAAAAGTAATGACCCCAACAAAAACTATTTTCAACATAGACTTAACAAATTCGACGATGGCGCGCACGGAGTAGATTCGTTTGAATCCTTGAATAGGATCTAGCTTATTTAGTTTCATATGAATTGCTTCTGTTGAAAATAAAGGGCCAACTTGTAGATAATTAGCAATTACAGCCCCAAGGAAGGCTGCAAGCATAATAGGTCCGATGATCCAAACCAATTGCATAATCAATTCCAGAAATATCACATGAACTTTTTGGACAGTCACTTCCTCAAGCAAATAAACGCGGAAGGAATGTTCAAAAAGTTTTAAGATCTCTACCTTCATCCATGGACCAATAGCCAACAGACATAGGAAGACTGAAATTAGAACGAAGGATGTATTCACATCAGCACTTTTGGCAACCTGTCCTTTTTTTCTTGTATCCTGCTTCTTTTTCGGTGTAGCTTTCTCGGTCTTTTCACCACTGAAATATTGCAGGTCTAACCTCACCAATTTAGCCATCTAAAAACCTCCAAGCAATTCCATTAAACCTCTCATCGTATGAAGCATGAGTTCAAAGAGTTTATAAAACAGTGTGAAAAGTATGGTGAGTGAAAATATAATCGTTATAAAACTCACCCCAATCTTTAAAGGAAGACCCACAACGAAAACGTTAAGTTGCGGAACTGTCCTAGCAACGATCCCTAATGCAACATCCACTAGAAATAGAACGCCGACGATCGGAATGGCAAGTTGAAGTGCAATGACAAACATCGTATTGATAGTTCTTAAGATAAATTCAAACACTTGTGATTCCCCAAGAGGTATCCATGGTTGCGTGATCGCTATTAATTCATAGCTATAAAATATCCCATCCATCATTAAGTGGTGCCCGTTTACAGATAATAGGAGCAGCAGGGCAAAAATATAGAAAAACTGTCCCATGATAGGACTTTGTACGCCTGTTTGCGGGTCTATAACATTGGCAATCGCAAAGCCCATTTGGAAGTCGATAAAACCTCCTGCTATTTGAATGGCAGATAAAACCATATAAGCAACTAGACCTATCAGCAAACCTACCATCAACTCTTTTATGACCAGCAAAATATATGTCCCATCAATACCGATGATTGGAAGGTCTAAGGAAAAAGACATGACAAGTGCAAAGAAAAATCCAAGACCCACTTTAAAAGTCGAAGGAACGTTCCGATAAGAAAAGAGAGGAAGCGTAACAAAAAATGCTGTCACTCTTGTTAAAACTAACAAATATGCCGGAAAATAGTTCACCCATTCTAGCATGGGACTAACTCACATACCTGTGAATATTATTGAAAATTTCCAATGCATAGGAAAGCATGTTGGACAGCATCCACGGACCAAAAACAACCAATCCCACCAATACCGCTACAATTTTAGGTATAAAAGCTAGCGTCTGCTCTTGGATTTGGGTAGTTGCTTGAAAAATACTTACAATCAAGCCCACGACTAAAGCCAGTATCAGAAGAGGGGCGCTAATTAATAGAATCGTATATACTCCCCGCTCTGCCATAGATATTACAAATTCCGGGCTCATTTCTACACCTCATTCAAAATGTTTGCAATAAAGATTTAACAATTAAATACCAACCATCAACAAGGACGAATAGTAAAATTTTAAACGGCAATGAAATCATAACTGGAGGCAACATCATCATCCCCATACTCATCAAAACACTTGCAACAACCATGTCGATAACAAGGAAGGGAATAAATATCATAAAGCCGATTTGAAAGGCGGTTTTCAATTCACTGATGGCAAACGCCGGAACTAGAACGGTAAGAGGTATATCTTCAATGCTTTCTGGTCTTTCCATTCCTGCATAATCGATAAATAGTGCCAAGTCCTTTTGTCTTGTATGTTTGCTCATAAATTCCTTTAATGGAATGCTCGCTTTTTCATATGCCTCATCAAGCGTAATTTCTTCGTTGAAAAGAGGCTGAAGTGCCTGATCATTCACTTGTGAAAATGTTGGTGCCATAATAAAAAACGTCAAAAATAAAGCTAGGCCAATTAAGACTTGGTTTGGCGGCATCGATTGGGTTGCAAGGGATGTACGGACAAACGATAATACAATGATGATTCTAGTAAAACTCGTCATCAGAATAAGTATCGCCGGCGCCAATGAGAAAACTGTCAGTAATAATAAAAGTTGCACGGATGTGGAGACAGTCGACGCTTCATTTCCACTAAATAGTTCCATGAATTCCGTCATTGTCCATACTCCTTCTTATCATCCATTTCCGTCAACTTCGTTTTCCGGTCTTTAGATAATTGCCCTAATTGATCTTGTAAAAGTGATGAAAAACTTGATTTACTTTTAGTTTTCTTCATACTTTTAAGCTTCTCCACCAAACTTGATAGCCTATCTGTATTGATTGCGAGATTCTCTGAGCGGTCACGATAGGACTGAATCAGTTGTTCACGTTCTTGTTCATCTGTAATTTCTTTTAAAAGATTAATGGAGTCTCCAACCCCGACAACCAACACACTGTTTCCTACTTTTACAAGTTGAAGAGATTTGTTGTTTCCGAGGTTTGTCCCACCAATATTTTCAACCGAACGACCACTATCTAACTTATTTCTGTTATTGATTAGTTTCAAAGCTCCGTAGAGCAATGCCAATACAAATAACAGGGCGAAAATCATTTGGATAAAATCAAAAAAAGAAACAGATGGCGGCTTTTGCTCCAAAATATCCTTATCACCTTCAGAAGGAGTGTTTCGTTCTCCTTCTGTTTGATCCGTTTTTGGTTCTTCGTATTGGTTTTTCACACTGTTCTCCAGACCATTCGCAAAGCCTGTCATCGGCAGTGAAAATAGAAACACCATAACTAGTAAACTACGTAAAATCTTGTTGGCATACAAAACAGACACCTCTAGGAAAGAGTTTTGTGGATAGCTTCAATCACTCGATCCGCTTGGAAAGGTTTTACGATGAAGTCTTTCGCACCCGCCTGGATTGCATCAATGACCATTGCTTGTTGCCCCATTGCAGAACACATGATGACTTTTGCATTCGGATTGATTGCTTTAATTTCCTTAAGTGCAGTGATTCCATCCATTTCCGGCATAGTGATATCCATTGTAACCAAGTCTGGGTGGTGTTCTTTGTATTTTTCCACAGCTTGCACTCCATCAGCCGCTTCACCTACAACATCATAGCCATTTTTCGTCAGGATATCCTTTATCATCATTCTCATAAATGCTGCATCATCAACTATTAAAATTCTTTTACTCATGTTATTTCCTCCTTGGTTCTATCGAAGTTTTCTGATTCTATCTGTTTGACTTACAATATCTGTTACTCTTACTCCAAAACTTTCATCTATCACGACCACTTCACCTTGAGCGATGAGTTTATTATTGACAAGGATATCCACCGGTTCCCCTGCAAGCTTATCCAGTTCAATAATGGAGCCTGTTGACAATTCAAGGATGTCTTTGACAGAACGCTTTGTTCTTCCTAATTCCACCGTAACCTGAAGAGGTATATCTAACAGCATATTTAAGTTATTTGGTTCAGACTCCTCCACAGCTGTGGTCTCAAAACTCGTGAAGACTGCGGGTTGCACATTAACTGCTGGCTGCGGTCTTGGTGCTGGATTGCTAGTTCTTTCATGCCCACCTGCATATGCATGTTCTCTTTGTGGAGTTTCAGCGACGTAGTGCTCATTCTCTTTATGATAATAATCTCCAGTAGTAGACGTTTCTGATTGATTACTCTGTTCATAGGAGGTTACGCTCGCTTGATTTGTCAATGTTTCTGTTTCTTGTTTAACTTGTGAAGATTGATTCGTGTCATCATCACGGTGTAACAGCTCTTCAACTAACTTTTTTGCAAAAGGGTAAGGAAGTATTTGCATAATGGATGAATCAATTAATTTGCCGATCTTTATGGAAAATGCCACTTTGATTAATAGTTCATCCTCTGGCATCTCCTCAGTTCCATCTCCTGCTTTAAAATCAATTAACATGACAGATGGTGGTGATATGTCAATCTTTTTTGCGAACACTGTCGACATCGAAGTAGCAGCAGACCCCATCATTTGATTCATCGCTTCATGAACGGCACTCAGATGAATTTCATCAAATTCGCTTTGAGGGCTTTCACCTGTTCCTCCAAGCATTAAATCTGCGATGATAGCAGCATCGCTTTGTTCGACTACCAGTATATTAGAACCTGAAAAGCCCTCTGTATAACTCACTCTTATGGCTACATAAGGGTCGGGGAATTCACTTTCCAACCTGCTTTTTTCTACCAGCGAGACCTTAGGGGTTGTTATTTGGACTTTTTGATTTAATAAAGTAGATAAAGCGGTTGCCGAACTGCCAAATGATATATTTCCAATTTCACCAAGCGCATCCTGTTCCATTGTAGATAGATATTCTTCAATATTAAGATCAACAAAGAGGGGTTCTTCATTGTTGTTATCTGTTCCTCGAAGCAACGCATCTATCTCATCTTGAGATAACATTCCATCACTCATCATCCTCGTATCCCTCCTTGATTTTTTCTAATATTTGTACGGCCATGTTTTTCTTCACCTGACCGACCTGTGCATAAAAACTAGGTTTATTGTCCACTTTTACAATAATTGGCTCATCAATTTTCTGTTGTAGTGGGAGTACATCGCCAATGGTTATATTCAATAAATCAGAAAATGATATTTCTGATTTCCCCAATTCAGTCGTTACCGTTAATGATGTTGCCCTGATTGCTTTTTCGAGAGTTGCTATCTCGTGATCTTGTCTCACTTTATTTTTTTCTTCCATCCAATAGTGAGCAGATAATTTCGGGATAACCGGTTCCAAAACGACATGTGGAATGCAGATATTAATCATGCCGGTTACTTCACCGATGGTTATATTCATGGATATGACAATTACCGTTTCATTCGGAGAAACTAATTGCAAAAACTGTGGGTTCACTTCTAGATCCGACAGAAACGGCTGAATATCGGCAACTGTATCCCAGGCCTCTCCGAAATTCTCAATGGCTCCCTCAAAAAGGGTGGTCATAAGTCTTGTTTCTATTTCTGTCAAACTGTCCACTTTGTTAACGCCTGTCCCTTTTCCACCAAGTTGCCTGTCAAGCATTGCATAGGCGATGGTTGGGTTTATTTCAAGGACTACCCTTCCTTCAAGTGGAGCTACTTCAAATACATTCAGAATCGTCATTTTAGGAATCGAACGAATGAACTCTTCATAAGGGAGTTGATCAACAGATGCAACACTTATTTGTATGTAAGTTCGAAGTTGTGCAGAAAAATAGGTCGTTAATAATCGAGCAAAGTTTTCATGTATTCTGGTTAAATTACGTATTTGATCTTTGGAAAAACGAAGTGCCCTTTTAAAGTCATAAACTTTAACCCTTTTCTCCTGATTTTCCTTTTTAAGCTCCTCGGCGTTCATTTCCCCTGTTGATAAGGCTGAAAGAAGCGCATCGATTTCACTTTGCGACATCACTTCTGTCGACATATCATCACCTCCTAGTTTACATAGTTCTCTTGGTGATTAATTTTGAAGGAGAAAGGAGGTGATATAGACTTTCACGATTTCTCCGTCCTGCATCACTTCATTTAATTTCAGTTGAATTTCCTCTTCCAATTGAGTCAGACCTTTTCCACCTTCAAAATCTGAAGCAGTCTTATTGGCAATCTCGTGTATCACGATGTTTTGTACCTGGAAATCTCTTTTTAATAGTTCTTCCGTTGCTTTTTTACTATCCGTTTGGACTTTCATTTTCAAACGTACATACCCGCCGCTTTGTAAATTTGTTGTTATTTCATCAAAATCAACGGAGTATTTAATGATTTCATCAATGGTGGGTTCTTCTGTTGATTTATCCGCATAAAATTTATCCACTGTAACGAGTGCAACTACTCCAATAAGTGATATACCAAGAAGGATAATGATCATGATATTAAGTAATTTATTGCGAAACATCTTTTTTACCCTCCAAATGTGTTCCATGATGCATGTGAGCATAGAACTCCTTGCAACACAGAATCACTTCTTCCATTCTCTCTTTTACAATCACTTTTTTACCGTTATTTAAGGTAATTATTGTATCTGGTGTTTCTTCAACCTGTTCAATCAACCAAACATTGACCGCAAATGGACGACCATTCAGTTTAGTTAGCTTTATCATATCTATCGGGCTAAGTAGGAATAACTTAGCCCTTCCCCCTTTATCGCTTCAGGTTGACAAGCTCTTGAAGTATTTCATCTGATGTCGTGATGATTCTCGTGTTCGCTTGGAACCCTCTTTGAGCTGTAATCATCTCTGTGAATTCTTCGGATAAATCGACATTTGACATTTCGAGCGTCCCGGAAATAATAGCTGCAGCCCCATTGTCACCAGGTCTGAACATTTCTTCAAGTTGAATTCCGTCACCGTTTTTATCCATTGTCCCTGAGTTGTTTGATTGCTGAAATAGGTTTTCCCCGATTCTTTCTAATCCAGCATCATTTGGGAATTTCGCTAACATTAACTGGCCAGCAACTTTTAAGTCTCCGAATTGATCGATAAAATTCACTTTTCCATCACCGGAAATACTGAAGCTTCGTGCATTAGGCGGGATTTGAATCAGTCCAGGACTGCCGCTTAACGAATCTGTCCATGTAGGTTGCTGGATCATTTCCGCTTTAGCGATGAAATTCTCGAAAGTCTTGAAAGCTGTGTCAAGACTGGTTTTTACAGACTGTGCATAGCTTACAAGGTTCGATAGGTCATTGATATTGGCTGTTGCCCCATTAGGAATTGGAATGGTCGGATCCTGGACAACCGGGTCAATCATTCTGTATGCTATTTCGCCAGTTGCACCTATGAAACTATCAATTCCATTGTTCATGTTTTGAGCTGAAATTGTAAATGCGTCTCTTTGACCTTCATAGATATCGGTATTGAAATCATTGAATTGGGTTGCTGCATTATCCCTAGCGGTTTCTGCTGCTGCAGCCGCTGCAGCCAATTGAGGGTCATTACCACCGGATTCCAAATTCGCTTTTTCAGCATCTTCAAAAGTTCGTTGTGCTTCAAGGAACTTCATAGCAAGGTCAAGGTATTTGTTCGTATCATTTCTGAAGTCTCTGTATTCGTCGAAGAAAATCTCACCAGAATTTAATGCAGCGTTGGAAGCAGCCATGATCTGGTCATTTGGGATTCTTTTCTCCCCTGTTTCTCCAATCATGTACATACCGTTAGCGTTAACGATGTAGCCATTATTATCAAGGTAGAAGTTACCTGACCTTGTATAGTTCATAGCAACAGCATTGTTAATCGCCCCACCTAAGATTTTGTTGTCACCATAGGCGGTGTCACTATCCACATTCACTCTTGTCACGTCTGCAATGGAAGCTACTGCGAAGAATCCATCACCTGATAAGGCTAAATCTAGTGGTCGTGCAGTGGTTTGAAGGGACCCTTGAGTTTGGATAGTATCTATTGTACTGATCATGGATCCTAAACCGATTTGCTTTGCATTAACTCCACCTTTACCTGCCGCGGGGCCACTTGCACCTGATAATTGTTGCACCATCATCTCTTGAAAAGTGGCTCTTCCTTTTTTAAACCCATACGTATTGACATTTGCGATGTTGTTTCCAATCACATCTAGTTTAGTTTGAAAGTTTCTAAGTGCTCCGATACTTGAATACATGGAACGTAGCATATTTTTTCCCCCTTATTTTGCTTTCTCTTCTTCCAATATCTTTATTGTGTTATTTGTTGGATGGCTTCTAGTGGTATCTTTTTATCTGACAAGCGCTCATCAGTGACAGTGAGATGGATTTTTCCATCCTTTGTTAGAACAGAGTTTACCAAGACATTTTCATAGGATTCTTCCCATAAGCTGATGGTAACCTTTTTACCTATTAGATGACTTGCTGATAATAGAGAAGCGTTTCCACTTTGAGAAACTTCTCCAGACTGATTCACCTTTGTGATTTGCTCTACGGTGATCTGACTTCCATCGTCCATAATTAATCTGGCTTTTCCATCTTGCATGGAGATACTTGTGACCGTGCCGTTCTTCATTTCGACATATGGTTCGTCTTCCACCATATATGTGTGCTGCCATGTAAGCTCTGAGCCTAGATACTGTTGCAAGGAGAGTACGTTCATTTTATTCTGGGTGTCTATAAAACCTTCCATGCTCTTGTTTAAGTTCGCCATTTGTTCAAGGGATGAGAAGTTTGCCATCTGGGCAATAAATTCTCTGTCTTCCATAGGATTTAACGGATCTTGATTTTGTAATTGGGCAATAAGTAGCCGAAGAAAATCGTCTTTTCCCATCACATTGTTTTGTTTGGTTGATTCCACCGGACGGTTCTGAATGTAAAGATCAGATGAAATGGTATTTGTCATGTTCTCTCACCTTCAGGAATTTTTATTTCTAACTCTTCTAATAGCACATCTTCAAAAGATTGATTGGAATCGTCTTGTTGCTTGTCTTGCTTATAAGATTGCTTCTGTTGGGCATTTTCTTCATTTGATCCTTTATGATGTTGAGTTAGTTTTTGATCTTGATCTAAAAACACGACTTCAATCTTGTCCATACTCGTATTCGTTTGAGCAAGAGTTTGTTTTAAATTGGTCATTCCACTTTCAAGTAGCGAAGCAGCAGACTTGGAATGGACAATTAGCTTTGTGACTAAGCCGTTCTGGGTTTCCTGCAATTTAATATGTAATGTTCCAAGATGCTCCGGGGCCAACCTTATAGTCATGGACTGGTTACCGTTTACTAGTTTTGTCGTTGTTTTAGACAAAATACCTTCTAACTTTTGCATCAACTGTTCACGTGCAACCTCATTTGTTGTTGTATCTACGACCCATTGAATGGTTGTCTGTTTTGGTTGTTGCAACAAGTTCATCGTAACGGGACCGTTTTGTAGAAACGTTTCATTATTAGGCACGAAAGCTGTTCTTGTAGTAGGCGAATCAGATGTGGATGGTTGTAGGGCTTGGTGCGTTCCCTTAATCACCTGTTCTACCTTACCCAATTTGGAGTCTATTGCCTTTAAAAGATCCCTTACGTTTGACTGTTCTTTTGTAGTTATTGGTAAATCAGTCTTTTCATCAACTGACATCATATAGCTTTTAATAAACATCATCACTCTTTCTGAAACTTGAGTGAATGGTTGTATCAACTGTTTATCTACTTTCCCTTGAATATTATCTTCTTGATTGGCCAAGAGTGACATCATTGCCATCACATCTTCTAGTAGATGGAAGTATTCTTTTGGAAGTTCTTTTGTATCAGCTGTATCTGATTCCATATTTCGCCATTCTTGAAGTTCATTTAGCAACGCAAGCTGCAATGTCAGAGTTTCATCCATTTCTTTAATCAATTTCTCGATGGTGGCATTTTCATCCTCAACCATGTCACTAATAGGCTTTGAAAGTGACAACATCGTGGAAAGGAAACTTTCAGACAAAATAAAACGGAAACTGTCCGATGTGTTTTCGGTAAGTTGCTCTGATTTTTTCACTCCGTCGTTTATCATTTTATTGCTTGATCCGACAGAAGCAGAAGCTACACCTGTTACAAAAAAATTCACTTCTTTCATTCCTTTCTAAATACCTATTCATTATCGGCTAGTAGTTCCGTAAATCTTGCTGCCTGTTGTGGTTCCAGTTGTCCTAATATGGAAGATGTTTTCGATGTGCTTAATTCATTTAAAATTAGGAGTGCCATATCTTCATCCAGTTCCATCATGATTTGAGCAGCTTTTTTCGTAGACATACCTTCATATAGCTTTGCCAGCTCTTTGGTTGAAGACTTTATTTCTTGTTGTTGTTTCTCTAAATCTACTATTCTACTATTCGCTTCTTCAAGATTTGCAATAAGCTTTGTAATCTCTCTCTCCTTTTCACTAACTTGCCTTTCTAAGAGAATGATTTCCTGAGAGGATTTTTGACTATCTTTTGGTTGTGATGAAGACACTTCTTTTTCCTCTTTCTTTTCTTCTGTTGTAGTCACCTTTTCATTAGCTGGGAGAAAAGACTGGGCAACTTCAAATATGTTCTTGCCCTCATATGTCAGATAGCCTAGTACAATGACCAGAGTAAAAAGAAGTGGAATGATAAACAAGTATAAAAGCTTCTGCAGAAACGAATATTTTTCTTCTACTTCTTCTGTTTGTTTTTCTTTTTTCATCGTTTTTCACCTATTCGTGTGTTGCGAATATTGAAGAATGGAGAGTTCGTCTATAAATGTTGCCTCCACTTTAAGATCATTTTGCTTCCAATAAAGTTTTTCTTTATTATCCAACACTTCATATTTTTTACATTCTACTGATTGTTCTTTTAGTTTTTCTTCCTTTAGATTCATGAACGCTCTAGCGTGGCTTACTTTTTTTTGTTGGTGAAGCAAGTTTTTTTCCAAGTTGCCAATGAAAAATTGTTGCTGTTTAAGGGTTTCTATTGGTATTCCGCTTTGAAGGCTAACTTGGAGTGATTCATCTAATTGCTCTTTTTTCTTTAAAAGTTCGTATAAGGCTTGCCCTTCTGTTTCAAACTGTGATATTGCACTTTGATACTCTGAACTCGCCTGATCTTTCTCGGCTTTTTTCACTACCAACAGTTTCTCTAAACGTCCTTTTCTAACAGACATGCCTACCACCTACTTCATTAAGTTTGTTAGTTCTTTTTTTGTATCAGCAAACTTCCAGCTGTCATCAACTTCTTGTTTTAAATAGTTAATGATGGCCGGGTAGGATTGAATGGCATCATCAATTTCTCTGGAGCTGCCGCGCTTATACGCCCCAATGTTGATGAGATCTTCTGCTTGGTAATATTTCGATAGCTTTTCCCGCATGGATTCCGCTGCTCTTTTATGATCATGATCGACGATATGATTCATTACTCGACTCACACTTTTTAACACGTTAATAGCTGGGTATTGGCCCTTATTAGCAAGGTCTCTATCTAATACGAAATGGCCGTCTAGAATACCTCGCACAGTATCTGCTATTGGCTCATTCATGTCATCACCGTCCACTAGCACTGTGTAAAAGGCTGTGATGGACCCATGCTGATTTGTGCCGGTTCTTTCCAACAATTTAGGCAGCATGGAGAATACGCTCGGGGTATAGCCTTTGGTGGTCGGAGGTTCTCCAACAGCCAAACCTACCTCTCTCTGCGCCATGGCTACCCTTGTTACGGAATCCATCATGAGCATGACATTATAGCCCATATCTCGGAAATACTCAGAAATGGCGGTTGCTGTATATGCCCCTTTTATACGCATAAGAGCAGGTTGATCGGAAGTGGCTACAATAACAATGGATCGTTTTAATCCTTCAGGCCCAAGATCACGTTCCAAAAAGTCCCGAACTTCTCTGCCTCGTTCCCCGATGAGTGCGATCACATTGATATCTGCATGGG
Source organism: Sutcliffiella horikoshii (assembly GCF_008180725.1). Taxonomy (GTDB): domain Bacteria; phylum Bacillota; class Bacilli; order Bacillales; family Bacillaceae_I; genus Sutcliffiella_A; species Sutcliffiella_A horikoshii_B. The sequence goes on from NZ_VTEV01000001.1 coordinate 299,614, forward strand.
TGTTTCGTGCAATCATGCCAAGCAGTGTACTTTTTCCTACCCCACTACCTGCAAAGATTCCTACCCTCTGACCTTTTCCGACTGTAAGCAAGCCGTCAATTATTTTAACTCCCACTTCCAACTCTTCTGTGATAGATGGTCGCGTCATTGGATTTGGTGGTGCTTGGTCTGTTGGGTATTTACCTAAGCCAACAGGTAATTCTTCTTCTGGATTTAACGGTTTGCCCATTGCATCCAGTACCATTCCCCTTAACTCTTCACCGATTCTTATTTCTAAAGGGTTATTTGTCGCTTCCACCATACACCCAGGTCCGATATCCTGAATATCTGTAAAAGGCATTAAAATAACATGGTCGTCCCTGAAGCCGACAACTTCTGCTTGTACGATTCTTTTTTTCTTTTTATGGATGATGATATTGCATACATCCCCAATGGAACTTTCCGGACCTTTAGATTCAATCATAAGACCGATAACTCTTTTTACTTTTCCGTAACGCCTGTATGGGTTTATTGTATCTATTTCTTTCAGTAAATCTTCCACAGTCAACATGATTACAACTCCACTCTGACAAGTTGCAAAAGATGTTCTTTCACTTCTTTCAACTGCGTATCAATCGAAACATCAATTCGTCCTGCAGTAGAATCAATCCAGCATCCAGTTTCTTGTAAATCTGCATCAGGAAAAATTATAAGATCAAATTGACTATTAATGATATTTTGCAAAATTTGTTTATTCATTAGTAGATTTGGGTATTGGCTAGGACTTACATAAATTTTTATTTCCTCTTTTTCTTTGACTTCTTTAAGCGCAGACTGAACCAATTTCGAAAAAGTGGAAGGGTCTGAATCCAGGGAGGATCCAATAATTTTTTCTGCTACTTTTACACTAAGCATGACGATGGATTCGATGGAACTGTCAAGTTTTTCGTTGTACTGCAATTTAGCCAGCTCGATAATACGGCTGGCCTCATTAAGCCGCTCTTCATATAATGCTTGTGCCTGTTTTTCACCTGCTTGAAATCCCTGTTCATGTCCATCGTCATACGCTTTTTGCATCCAGGATTCTTTCTCTGATTCCCAAGCCTTCATTTCCTCGTCAATCGCCATTGCAGCTTTTTCTCTTTCTAAGGCTGCCTGTTCCAAAATGCCGGCTGCCTCCCGTTTTGCTTTTTCAATGGCAAGATTGATGGATTCTATACTATGACCAAGTACTGTTTCCGCTTTTGTTTCCGATTGTTTCTTGTTGAAAATAGGAGCAACTTTTATGGAAACAGATTCCGTATTTCCTTCTATTAAATAAAATGATTTTATTAACTTAGACAATGATGTCATCTCCTCCGCCACGAGCAATGACAATTTCCCCTGCTTCTTCAAGCTTTCTAATGATTCCTACGATTCTAGATTGCGATTCTTCCACATCTTTCAAGCGAACAGGACCCATGTATTCCATATCGTCTTTCATGGTTTCTACCATTCGTTTAGACATGTTTTTAAACACAATCTCTTTGACCTCTTCACTGGCAACTTTCAGAGCAAGCATCATGTCTTCATTTTCCACATCACGAATTACTCGCTGAATTGCCATGTTATCAAGCGTAACAATGTCTTCGAATACGAACATTCGTTTCTTGATTTCTTCTGCCAATTCCGGGTCTTGAATTTCCAAGGAATCCAGAATCGTTCTTTCTGTACTTCTGTCTACCTGATTTAACACTTCCACGACAGAATCAATACCACCTGTGTTTGTATAATCGCGAGTAACGGTAGTAGAAAGCTTTCTTTCAAGAATTTGCTCTACCTCATTTATAATCTCAGGAGAAGTACTGTCCATCACTGCAATTCTTTTTGCAATATCTGCCTGTAATTCTTGCGGTAACTCTGATAATATTTGACCGGATTTTGTCGGTTCCAAATAGGATAAGACAAGTGCAATCGTTTGTGGGTGTTCGTTTTGTATAAAATTTAGAATCTGGGAAGCGTCCGCTTTTCTGGCAAAGTCAAAGGGCTTAACCTGTAAGGAAGAAGTAAGCCTTGTAATAATGGCTGTTGCCTGGTCTTTACCTAAAGCTTTTTCTAAAACGGTTTTGGCGTAACTGATCCCGCCTTGAGAGATATAATCTTGAGCAAGGGCTATTTGGTGAAACTCTTCCAGAACATCTTCCTTGATGTGAGAATCGACTGTACGTACCCCGCTGATTTCAAGTGTTAATTTTTCAATTTCTTCTTCTGATAAATGCTTGTAAACGGAAGCCGAAACATCCGGACCAAGCGAGATCAATAAGATGGCCGCCTTTTGTTTATTTGAAAAGGATTTTGCCTGTGTTGCTTTTGCCATATTCGTCTCCCTCCCCTTCTATTCCGACAACCATGAACGTAATAGTTTCGCAAATTCATCCGGCTTTTCTTTGGCCATTTTTTCTAGTTGCTTTCGACGCGCTGAACTTTCCGATTCTTTTTCATTGTTAATATCCGGCACATGAATTTGGACAGTTTCTTCTTCTGTAACCATTACTTCTTCCTCTTCCTCTTTTCCATTGCGTTTGAATAGAAGGAATAATAACAAGAGGATGACAGCAAGGAGAATACCAGCTGCAACATATATCCAAGTTGGTATTGCAGATTCTGTCGTTTCTTCCATTTCCACTTTTCCATTGAACTGCTGAACAGAAACAACTATTTTTTCATCAATGTTAGCTTGTTCAGGGTCATCCCCTAACATATTTTTATCAATGGTTGTACGGACAATCGTGCTTAGTATTTGTCTAATATCTTCAATCGTATTTTCTTGCATGGATAATGGATCATCTGCTACAGGAGGCTCCACCATAACCTGGATGCCCAAGTCTCTTACTTTATAAGGGCTTTCTACAATTTCTGATCTGATTCTATTAACTTCATTATTAATTCTTTCTTCCATTCTTTCGTAATCGCCACTGCCAGTTCCTCCTCCGGCTACATATGCAGGAATATCTGCTTCTCCAGTTCCCGGTACCCCACCAGCGTTACCATCGTTACCTGTATAACTCTCAGTAATTCGTTCAACACTTACAGCAATTCCTTCCATGTTTTCAGGGTCCACTGGTGTTACAGTGTTTTCTTCCCTTGCTTCCTGAGTAAAATCTATATCCGTTGTCACTGAAACAACCACTTTGTTATAGCCCATCATCATTCCGAGCATCTGTTGTACTTGTCTTTGTATGTCTCTTTCGATTTCCTTCTTTAATTCCAGTTGTGAGGATGCATTAAAGGTACTGCCAGAATTTTGGTTATTTTTTAAATCAAAATACTCAAAGTTTTGGTTCATGATGACGATATTATCAGTAGATAAGTTAGGAATACTCTTTGATACTAGATGGTATAGCGCATTAACATTATTCTGGTCGAATTGATATCCAGGATCATTTTCAATGACGATGGATGCTGATGCCACTTGAGTCGATTCTCTTACGAATACTCCTTCTTCTGGAAGACTAAGCATGACCTGGGCATCTTTCACACCTTCAATACTTTTCACTAAATTTGCTAGCTCTGTTTGCATGGCGTCTAGCTTCATTATTCGGAACTCGTTGTCAGTCATACCAAATCCTGATCTTTCACCAAAAAAACCATAATCGATGCTTCCGCTTTTGGGAAGACCTTCTGCAGCCAATTCCACTTTCAATGAATCTACCGATTGTTGAGGAACCAAGATTGCTGTACCGTTATTGGTTATCTGTGATTGGATGCCTCTACCATCTAACACTTCTTTAATTTGCCCTGTTTCCTGTACAGTCAAATCTTTGTATAGAGGGGCCATGTCTGTCTTGTTCAAAAAGTACACCATTGCGATTATTGCAAAAAAGGATACGATAACGGTACTGACCATCGCTGTCTTTTGAGCTTTTGATCTATTCGTCCAAAAGGAAAAAGTTTTTGTCTTTATTTCTTGTAATCTCTCTTTCATTACGTCAATTCCCCCGGTTATTATCTTGCAGCAAAGTTATGCAGTAAATAACCGCATTTTTTCTATCTGTAAGATCACTGTCACTGTTGGGTGACAAAAGTTATTTATGTATCAATTTTCTTCTTATAGTTCTATCTGTCTTACACTTGCATTCTCATGATTTCCTGGTATGCTTCCACACCCTTGTTTCTCACTTCCATCGTTAGCGACATGGCTACACTAGCCTTTTGCTGGGCAATCAATACATCGTGGAGTTCTACTCCTTCATTATTGACCAGCTTTGTAGTAATTTGATTGGATGCCACTTGTGCATTGTTCACTTCATTCAAGGCATCTTTCAAATAGGTAGAAAATTGTTGATGCACATCGCCACTCGTTTTCTGAACACTATTTAGATTCTGAAACATCTGATTAGAATTTGCTATTTTAGTAATCATCTATTTAACCTCCACCTATTTACCAAGTTCCAGCGTTTTCATCATAATTCCTTTTGAAGCATTAAATACCGTTACATTGGCTTCATAAGACCTTGATGCACTCATTAGGTCTACCATTTCTTTTAGAGGATCGACATTAGGGAGCTGAACATATCCTTCTTCATTTGCATCCGGGTGCTCCGGATCGAACATAAGTCGGAAAGGAGCATCATCCTCTTTTATCCTTGTTACTTTCACGCCACTACCAAATCCATTACCTGTTCCAGAAGCTTTTTGCAGATAGGATTGGAAACTGTTTTCCTTTGGTGCTGTTTCCACCAACTTCCTTCTGTAAGGTTCCCATTGCCCATTGCGATATTCGCCTCGTGTTGAATCCACATTTGCCATATTAGAGGATATAACATCCATTCTGAGTCTCTGGGCTGTCAGGGCGGAGGCAGAGATATTCATGCTTTTAAACATTGCCATTACGCTCTCCCTCCTTTAATGACGTTCTGAAGCGATTGAAACTTCCCGCTCATTTGATCAATTAAGGTGTAATAATATATTTGATTTTCAGCCAAGTCTGACATTTCTTTATCTATGTCGACATTATTGCCGTTATGTGAGTAGGAATACGATGTATTATCCATTCTAAATGCTAGATTTGAACTGCCCGAAAATTCTCTATGTCTGTTATCAGTCTTATTTGCCTCTAGTGCTTTTTGGTAAGTTTCTCCAAAGGTGGGCTTTATTTCTTTACGTTTAAAATTTGGTGTATCAACATTTGCGATATTATGTGATATAGCTTTATGCTTTGCACCTGAATACTGTATACCTTTTTCCAATGCTTGGATTGATGTCGAAAAAATCTTCATTAGTACCCCCATAAATAAATCTTTTGTTGCGAATTATATATATTTGTCGAAATATGTATGTATGCTTTTATTGTAAATTAAGGTAACCAATATGTCTATGTGTCAATTGTTAAAAAAAATCGTCAATTTGGCTCATTTTCTTGCTTGGGCACAAAGACCTATTACTATTTCAGGATAGAAAAATCATTAATAACTTATTCGCCGCTGTTCCTTTTCGCAAATGGCTTCGCTTTCCCGCGGGACGATGCTTGAGCCTCCTCACTTCGTTGCGGGGTCTCAACCAACCGTTACTCCCCCGCTGGAGTCTCCGCCATTTGCTCCAATCCACAGCTAAAAATTACGTAAACGATACGTTAATGCTTATTCAGTTACCTCGGTTAGACGGCTTTTCATAAATCCATTAATGAATGAGATCACCTTATTGATTGGAGTGGAAGGCGCGTAGATCTTGCGGGAGGAAGGTACAGGTGAGACCCCTGATGCGGTGTGAAGAGACTTACGGACCGCCCGCAGCCAAGCGAAGCGCCTGGAACGGAACTCACCAGTCTAATATATTTTTTCACCTAAAAAAAAGGGTCTGACTCTTCTGCAAGTTGCAGAAGAGTCAGACCCTTTTACTTTGTTAAAAATTAATGTGATTTAAGTTTGGAAAGTTCCATTAGGAACTTGTCGTTTAGGACTTTAATGTAAGTACCTTTCATTCCTAGGGAACGGGATTCAATTACACCAGCACTTTCTAATTTTCTTAGTGCGTTAACGATAACAGAACGAGTGATTCCCACACGGTCCGCAATTTTACTTGCTACAAGAAGACCTTCTTTTCCATCAAGCTCTTCAAAGATATGCTCAATTGCTTCAAGCTCGCTGTAAGAAAGAGAGCTGATTGCCATTTGAACAACGGCTTTGCTTCTTGCTTCTTCTTCAATTTCTTCTGCTTTCTCACGCAGAATTTCCATACCTACAACGGTCGCACCATATTCCGCCAAGATTAAATCATCATCAGAGAATGGCTCTTGAAGACGTGCAAGGATAAGAGTACCTAAACGCTCTCCTCCACCGATAATTGGAACGATTGTCGTTAAACCTGATTTGAACAATTCCTTGTTCTCTACAGGGAAAGCTGTATATTCACTTTCCACATCCAAGTTTGAAGATGTTTCAGAGATATTGAATAAGTTTTTTGTATACTCTTCAGGGAATTGACGATCTTCAAGCATCTTGATCATACGCTCGTTCTCAATCTGTTGGTTAATGGAATAGCCTAATAGTTTTCCACGTCGGGATAATACGAAAACATTTGCTTCAATAACATTGCAAAGAGTTTCCGACATTTCCTTAAAGTTAACTGGTTTACCAGCCGCTCTTTGCAGCATAGCATTAATGGTTCTTGTTTTTTGTAATAATGGCATGTTTATTTCCTCCTAAAAATCTGCTCTATAAGATAAATTGGCTTAAATCTTTATTTTTTACGATATTACCTAGTTTTTCATCCACATATTTCGGTGTGATGACGATTTTCTCTAGATTGATATCTGGCGCTTCAAATGACAGGTCCTCCAACAACTTCTCTAGAATCGTATGAAGTCGGCGGGCACCGATATTATCAGTATCTTGGTTAACTTGAAACGCTACTTCAGCTAGTTTACGAATAGCATCGTCAGAAAATTCGACTTTTATACCTTCCGTTTCCAATAATGCCGTATATTGTTTAAGTAAAGCATTATCCGGCTCCACTAAAATTCTTACAAAATCATCTATGGATAGTTTGGTCAATTCCACACGAATTGGAAAGCGACCTTGCAATTCCGGAATGAGGTCAGAGGGCTTTGCGATATGGAATGCACCAGCTGAAATAAATAAAACATGATCTGTCTTTACTTGACCGTATTTTGTTACAACAGTTGACCCTTCCACAATAGGAAGAATATCACGTTGTACTCCTTCCCGCGATACATCCGCAGAAGAACCACTGTTCTTTTTCGCGATTTTATCTATTTCATCAATGAATATAATTCCACTTTGTTCCGCTCTGTTCACAGCTTCTTGAGTCACTTCATCCATATCAATAAGCTTTTGCGCTTCTTCATGCGCAAGTACCGGTCTTGCCTCACGGACTGTAAGCTTTCTTTTCTTCTTTTTCTTCGGCATTAGATTGCTTAGGGCATCCTGCATGTTCATGCCCATTTGTTCCATACCCGAGCCTTGTAACATATCAAACATAGATCCTTGCTGTTCTTCCACTTCCACTGTCACATAGTGGTCCTCTAGTTCACCTAGAGCAAGTTGATGGGCCATTCTTCTTCTTTGGTCTTTAATAGATACTTCTTCTTGCTTCTCCTGCTCATCCGTTTCATTGGGGTTTGCATTTCCCCCAAAAAACATCTCAAGCGGATTTTTATATGACGCGCTTTTTTGTTTGCCTGGAACCAATAGTTCCACCAATCGCTTGTTTGCATTTTCCAAGGCTTTTTCTTTCACACTCGCCATCTTTTCTTCTTTTACAAGACGGACGGATGTTTCCACCAAATCGCGTACCATCGATTCAACATCACGGCCCACATAGCCTACTTCTGTGAACTTCGTTGCTTCTACTTTGATGAATGGAGCACCAACAAGCTTTGCAATTCTGCGGGCTATTTCGGTCTTTCCGACACCAGTCGGTCCGATCATTAAAATGTTCTTAGGAACTACTTCATCACGAAGGCTGCCTTTAAGGAGGCTCCTTCTATACCTGTTTCTAAGAGCAACCGCAACCGCTTTTTTCGCATTAGTCTGACCTACAATATATTGATCGAGCATATCTACTATTTGCCTAGGGGTCAATTTTGTACTCATATCTACAACCGCCTTTTCTATAGTTCTTCTACAATGATATTGTCATTCGTGTACACGCAAATTTCTCCTGCTGTTTCCAAGGAGGCTTTGGCTATCTCACGTGCTGTCATATGATCACCTGCATACCTTTTTAAAGCACGCCCTGCAGAAAGTGCATAATTTCCACCTGAACCAATGGCAAGTATCCCGTCGTCAGGTTCAATAACTTCACCAGTGCCGGAAACTAACAACATGCTGGACTCATCCATTACAATCAACATCGCTTCCAATTTCCTCAACACTTTATCACTTCGCCATTCTTTGGCAAGCTCAACTGCTGAACGCTGGATATTGCCGTTGTATTCCTCCAGCTTCGCCTCGAACATTTCAAACAAGGTAAATGCATCTGCCACAGATCCTGCAAAACCAGCTAGAATCCTTCCGTTAAAAAGCTTGCGCACTTTTCGTGCTGTATGCTTCATAACAACTGCGTTTCCAAATGTAACCTGACCGTCACCAGACATTGCGCTTTGTCCTTTATGTTGGACCGCAAATATCGTAGTAGCATGAAATGATGACATGAAATGATCCTCCAATCGTTCCTCATGCACGAGGATGAAATTGATTATACGTCTTTTGTAAATGTTCTTTCGTCACATGTGTATAAATCTGGGTGGATGATAAACTGGCATGTCCGAGCAATTCTTGCACTACCCTAAGGTCTGCCCCTTCATTTAACATATGCGTGGCAAACGTATGCCGAAGCATATGTGGGCTAATATGTAAGGTTGAACATGCCTGTTGTACCATGTCATTAAGTATTAGCCTTACACCACGGGGAGTTAGAGGACCTCCACGGAAATTTAAAAAAAGATGCTTAGTGGAATTCGACGTTTTTTGCTTTTCAAGCAGTGATTTGCGTCCTTCTTCCAAATAGGTCTTCAATGCATCTTGAGCAAAACTTCCAAACGGGATATAACGCTGTTTGTTCCCTTTTCCAGTGACTAAGATGGTACCGACCTGAAAGTCAATATCATGAACTTGAATGTGACAACATTCACTAATACGGATGCCAGTAGCATAGAGCAATTCTAACAGAGCTTGATTCCTCTGACCTAGCGGTGTTGCCAGATCTGATACAGCAAACAACTTATCCAGTTCTTCACTGTAGAGGAACTGCGGAAGTCGCTTTTCCTGTTTTGGCAAGGAAACACTGCTAAACGGGTTTTGCTCCACTTTTTCTTCTCGGAGAAGAAACTTATAGAAGCTGCGTAAGCTTGATGTTTTTCTTGCAACCGATTTTCGTGCGTACTTTTTTTGATGGAGCTTGGTTAAATACATTCTTGCTTCTGTATGAGTGACTTCATTGATGCTTGAAATGGCTTCCTCTTTCATAAAATCAAAAAAATCTTCAATATCCTTTTGATAAAATACAATAGTATATTTTGAGTAATTTTTTTCAATTTGTAAATATTCTAGAAAAGAAATTAATGGAACTTTAACATTTTGCATACTTATCACCTCACAAGGGCTACTAAATATTATCACAATTTAGTAGCCCTTGCAATTAATTTGATTAATTTTTTACAAAATTCTGAATTGTTTCCAACGCTCTCCTAGCATGAGCTTCATTGCGCTCTTGCTTATTTTTGATTTTCTTCGGAAGCTCAGGAAATAGCCCAAAATTAGCATTCATTGGTTGGAAGTTTTTCGCATTTGTAGAAGTGATATAGTGTGCCATACTTCCAATCGCAGTTTCTTTAGGGAACACCAATGGTTCCTCTCCAAGAACAAGGCGAGCTGCATTCATCCCCGCTATTAAGCCTGATGCTGCCGATTCTACATACCCTTCCACTCCTGTCATTTGACCGGCAAAGAAGAGATCTTCTCTTTCTTTAAATTGATAGGTTGGTTTCAACAGGTTAGGAGAATTAATAAAAGTATTGCGGTGCATAACACCGTATCGAACAATCTCCGCATTTTCCAAACCAGGAATTAGACGGATTACTTCTTTTTGAGGACCCCATTTTAAATGTGTCTGAAAACCAACAATATTATACAAAGTGCCTGCCGCATCATCTTGACGAAGTTGCACAACGGCATATGGACGTTTATCCGTTTTGGGATCTTCTAAACCAACTGGTTTTAAAGGTCCAAAAAGCATAGTCTTCTTTCCGCGATTTGCCATCACTTCAATCGGCATACATCCTTCGAAGAAAATTTCCTTTTCGAATTCTTTCAACGGAACAGTTTCTGCTTCCACTAGAGCATCATAAAAACGATTAAATTGCTCTTCTGTCATCGGACAATTCAAATAGGCAGCTTCCCCCTTATCATAACGGGATTTTAGATAAACAATGTCCATGTTGATGCTATCTTTTTCGATAATTGGAGCTGCTGCATCATAGAAATATAGATATTCTTCACCAGTTAAGGAACGAAGCTGGTCTGATAGGGCTTTGGACGTAAGAGGCCCTGTTGAAATGATGGTTGGTCCATCAGGAATTTGTTCCATTTCTTCATTAAATACAGTTACATTAGGGTGTTCTTTTACTCTTTCGGTAACTTTAGCAGCAAATTCATGCCTGTCCACAGCCAAGGCACCGCCTGCTGGAACCGCACAGTCATCTGCTGAACGAATGATGACAGAGTCAAGCATTCTCATCTCTTCTTTTAACACCCCTACTGCATTTGTCAAGTTGTTGGCGCGTAGGGAATTGGAGCAAACAAGCTCTGCGAATTTATCTGTGTGATGGGCAGGTGTTTGTTTGACTGGACGCATTTCATAAAGATGAACTTGTATCCCTCTATTTGCAAGCTGCCATGCTGCTTCACTGCCGGCAAGACCAGCTCCAATTACATTAACTACTGTGTTTGTCATAACTGATACCTCCAAAATTTATTGCTACATCTACTAATTTTTTTTCAAAGGAAAAAGGGCTGACCCAACCACTCAAGTGTCAGTCCCTTATTTGCTATCATATAGCTTATCCTTGTGGTTCTTCTTTATAATCGCACTCTACGCACTGTACCTGTACACCTTTTTTAAGCTTTTTCTCGACCAGTAAGGATTCACACTTTGGACACTTTCTGGCAATAGGTTTATCCCATGATAGGAATTCACAGGTAGGGTATTGGTCGCAGCCATAGAAAATTCGTTTCTTTTTACTTTTTCTTTCGACGATATTCCCTTTTTCACATTTAGGACAAGGAACTCCAATCTCTTTTACGATAGGTTTTGTATTACGGCAGTCTGGAAAATTGGAACACGCCATGAATTTTCCATATCTACCCATTTTAAAGACCATTTCGTGACCGCAAAGTTCACAATCCTCACCTGCAGGCTCATCTTTAATTTCAATTTCCTGCATTTCCGCTTCCGCTTTTTCTAACCGCTTGGCGAACTCATGATAGAATCCATCAATAATGTTTACCCAGTTAACTTTCCCATCTTCGACATTATCGAGATTCGTTTCCAAATCTGCAGTAAACTCCACATTAATGATTTCCGGGAAGAACTCCAAAATCAATTGGATGACAATCTCTCCAAGCTCAGTAGGAACAAATCGTTTATTATCAAGTGCAACATAGCCCCTTTTCTGGATTGTATCTAGTGTAGGTGCATACGTTGAAGGTCTTCCTATCCCAAGCTCTTCTAATGTACGTACAAGCCTAGCCTCCGTATATCTAGGTGGAGGTTGTGTAAAGTGTTGTTTTTGATCGATATCTTTGGAAAAGACTGTGTCTCCTTTCTTTAAAGGAGGCAATAGATTTTCTTTTTCTTCTTGTTGATCGTCATTACCTTCTACATATACTTTCATGAAACCGGGAAACTTGACCGTAGATCCGGTCGCACGGAACAGCACATCATTTTGGGTCAAGTCCACACTGACTGTATCCAAGATTGCTGGTGCCATCTGACTTGCAACAAAGCGCTCCCAAATCAGTTTATATAAGCGGAATTGATCTCGTGATAAGTACTCTTTGATGGACTGTGGGTCCTTTATGGTAGATGTTGGACGTATCGCTTCATGGGCATCCTGCGCGTTGCTCTTTTTTGTTTCTTTTCTTTCTTCAGTAGAAACAAATTGTTTGCCGTACGTCTTTTCGATATATTCCACCGCTTCTTTTTTAGCGGTTTCTGAAATACGTGTTGAATCGGTACGCATGTAAGTGATAAGACCGACCGTACCTTGTTTTCCAAGTTCAATGCCCTCATAGAGCTGCTGAGCCATCATCATGGTTTTCTTTGCACGGAAGTTAAGTTTACGGGCTGCCTCCTGTTGCAGTGAAGATGTGATGAAAGGAAGCGCTGGATTACGTTTACGCTCCTTTTTGGTTACGCTCTTGATTTCAAAAGAGTTGCCCTCTAGCCTTCCGAGAATCTCATTAACATCCTCTTCAGATTTCAACTCTGTTTTCTTTCCATCTACTCCATAGAAGCTTGCTTCAAATTCTTTTGATTTTCCGGTAAGGAAGCTGCTTTTTATGGACCAGTACTCTTCTGGTTCAAAGGCATTTATCTCTTGCTCTCGTTCAATGACTAAACGTACAGCAACGGATTGAACACGTCCAGCACTTAATCCCTTTTTCACTTTCTTCCATAATAAAGGGCTAATATTATATCCTACAAGTCTATCCAAAATCCTTCTTGCCTGCTGGGCGTCGACTACATCAAGATTAATCGGTCTTGGATGTTTGAATGATTCTTTAATTGCGTCTTTTGTAATCTCATTAAAAACGACCCGACAATCAGATGTGATATCAATATCGAGGCTATGGGCAAGATGCCATGCGATAGCTTCCCCTTCACGATCCGGGTCAGCCGCGAGGAAAATTTTCTTCGCTTTTTTGGCAGCTGTTTTTAATTCCTTCAAGACGGGACCTTTCCCTCTGATGGTAATATATTTCGGCTCAAATTCATGATCGACATTAACACCCATCTGACTTTTAGGCAAATCTCTTACATGCCCCATGGAGGCTTTCACTTTATATTTTTTTCCTAAATATCTTTCTATTGTTTTCGCTTTTGCTGGTGATTCCACAATCACTAAGTAATCTGCCATTCAATAATCCTCCTCAAGAGGGTAAATTCTTAGAAAAAACAATAAGATGATGCGTTTTCTCAAAGTTTTTAGCTTCTATTTTCATTTTAGTTTTATCTATTATTATAAATCTTCACCATTATTAAATATTATGTAACCGTTTGTCAAACAGAGTATTTCAATATTTTATGTATTTTCCTAGTTTTATCCTCATTAAACATTCCGGTTACCCTTATGTATTATATGTAGACACAGAATCTTCTTTATATACTAGTCCCCGCAAACTTTTCTAATTAGAGAAGGCGTTCTTATAATGAGAAAAGGGTACAATTTTTAATATCATTGTACCCTCTAATAATATAGACATATATTGATTTGTAAAGTAAAAAACAAAAATTCTCTCAAAAATAGTTATTTTTCTGTCACTTAATTGTAATCTCTGTCCTTATTTTTTCATTTTACCATTTCAGTGCTAGTCAATTCTTCTAAAATATCAAGATGACAAATCACAAGTTTTGCTCCCTGTTGAATGAGGGTATTTGTTCCTTTGGATGTTTCTGAAAGGATCGACCCTGGAACAGCAAACACCTCTCTCCCTTGTTCCATTGCTTGATCTGCCGTAATGAGGGAGCCGCTTTTCTCTTTCGCTTCAATAATGATTACCCCTTCACTTAAACCGCTGATAATTCGATTCCTTTGTGGGAAGTTCCATCTTGTTGGAGTTGTGTATGGAGGATATTCTGAGAGGAGTAGATGTTGGGAGGCGATTTTTTCTCCAAAAGATTGATGTTCTTTGGGATAAATATGAAACAACCCACTACCTAAGACAGCGATGGTATTTCCTCCTCTTTCCATTGCTAACCGATGAGCACAAATGTCCACCCCTTTTGCCAATCCGCTTACGATTGTAAAGTTTTCTTTTAATAGCGGAGGAATCAACTTGTTTAGAGAGTGACTGCCGTATGAAGACATCAATCTAGCACCGACTATCCCTAGCATTCTGGTTTTTAATAGTTGTTGATTACCTTTAGTATAAAGGACTACTGGAGGATCATAGATTTCTTTTAATAAGGCTGGATAGTCATCATCCCGAATAGTCAGAGAGTGAATGCCATGTTCTTTATAAATAGAAAGAAGCTGTGTGACATTATTGTTGTGGATGTAATGGTAGATGGAATGTGCTTGCTTTTGTGTGATGGTAAAATAGGAAGTAATCTCAGAAGGTTTCATAGTGTATAGAAGGTCAAGTGTGGGATCTTTCAATATTAGATTGTGGAATGTTTTCAAGGAGAGTCCTGGACAATGATGCAGGGTTATCATTCTTCTTTTCTCTATTTGCATATAAGCAATACACCTCTTTCATTTATCATGGAAATGGGGATAGCCTAACTCGACTATCCCTTATCCATCATTATATTAATGTGTTTTACATTTGTCGTAAATGCCTTGCTCTTTGATCACTTTGATAAGTGTTTCACCCATAACAGATGGAGTATCAGCAACTTCGATGCCGCACTCGTTCATCACACGGATCTTCTCATCGGCAGTACCTTTACCACCTGAGATAATTGCTCCTGCGTGACCCATACGCTTACCAGGAGGTGCAGTACGCCCACCGATGAAGCCTACAACAGGTTTTGTCATGTTCTCTTTTACCCAAAGAGCTGCTTCTTCTTCAGCTGTTCCGCCGATTTCACCGATCATGATAACTGCATACGTATCTTCATCTTCATTGAATGCTTTTAATACATCAATGAAATCCGTACCGTTAACAGGGTCTCCACCGATACCTACTGCTGTAGATTGACCAATACCCTCTTGAGATAATTGATGAACCGCTTCGTACGTTAATGTACCAGAACGGGAAACAACCCCAACGTGGCCTTTTGTGTGGATATAACCAGGCATGATTCCGATCTTGCACTCACCAGGAGTGATAACGCCAGGGCAGTTAGGACCAACAAGACGAGTCTTTTTCCCTTCCATATAACGCTTCACTTTTACCATATCAAGTACAGGAATATGCTCAGTAATACAAATAGCCAAGTCAAGATCTGCATCTACCGCTTCCATGATTGCATCTGCAGCAAATGGAGCCGGTACATAAATAACGGATGCATTTGCACCAGTAGCCTTGACAGCTTCTTCTACTGTATTGAATACAGGTACACCTTCAACCTCAGTGCCACCCTTACCTGGTGTTACACCACCAACGATTTGTGTACCATACTCAAGCATTTGTTTTGTATGGAACAACGCTGTAGAACCAGTAATACCTTGTACGATTACTTTTGTATCTTTATTAATGAATACACTCATGAATGTCCCCTGCCTTTCTTATCCTACTTGCGCTACGATTTTTTGTGCACCATCAGCCATGGATTCTGCTGCAACGATATTTAAGCCTGATTCACGTAAGATCTGTTTACCTAAGTCTACGTTTGTACCTTCCAAACGAACTACTAGAGGTACTTCAAGTCCAACTTGCTTCGCTGCTTCCACAACACCTGTAGCAATAATGTCACACTTCATAATTCCACCGAAAATGTTAACGAAAATACCTTTTACATTATCATCAGAAAGGATAATTTTGAAAGCTTCTGTAACTTTCTCAGCAGTAGCTCCGCCCCCAACATCTAGGAAGTTAGCAGGGTCTCCACCGTAATGCTTGATGATGTCCATAGTTGCCATCGCAAGTCCTGCACCATTAACCATGCATCCGATGTTACCATCTAGTGAGATGTAGCTTAGATCATATTTGGAAGCTTCGATTTCTTTTGCATCTTCTTCTTCCAGGTCACGATACTCAAGGATATCTTTATGACGGTATAATGCATTGGAATCGAAGTTAAGCTTTGCATCAAGTGCCATTACGTTACCATCGCCAGTTACTACTAATGGGTTGATTTCAGCGATAGAACAATCTTTTTCTACAAAAGCTGTATATAGTCCCATCATGAATTTAACTGCTTTTCCAACCAATTCTTTTGGAATATTGATATTGAACGCGATTCGGCGTGCTTGATAGCCAGTAAGACCTACAACTGGATCAATAACTTCTTTGAAGATTTTCTCTGGCGTTTGCTCTGCCACTTCTTCAATCTCTGTTCCGCCTTCTTCAGATGCCATTAATACGACACGGGAAGTTGCGCGATCTAACACTAGACCAATATAGTATTCTTTCTTAATGTCGCAACCTTCTTCAATAAGTAAGCGTTTTACTTCTTTGCCTTCAGGGCCTGTTTGATGAGTGATCAACGTTTTACCCAGGATATCCCCTGCGTATTCACGAACTTCATCTAGGTTTTTTGCAACTTTAACTCCGCCGGCTTTACCGCGGCCACCTGCGTGAATTTGCGCTTTCACAACACAAACTTCTGTTCCTAGTTCTTTTGCAGCGTCCACTGCTTCTTCTACTGTAAATGCAACGCGGCCATTTGGAACAGCTACCCCGTATTTTCTGAGGATCTCTTTTCCTTGATATTCATGGATATTCATTTCCCATCCTCCAATCTTATGTATAACAGAACATTATTTAAAAATAGACTGCGCTTTCATTTTATTAAATGCGCCATCAAATGTCTACCTTTCTGCAAAAATATTATACTATTTTCAAAAAATTAATAGATTGACATCCCATTTTGTCGAGGAAAAGGAGTCAATACGCAAAAACATGTAATATTTGACAGATTATTCAATCAATTTTCATTATGTTAAAAAACCTTCACGTGGTATTTTTCACATTCTTTTTCTCGTCTTTATGAAGGGTGTACACATAGGCCAAGATCTCGGCCACCACCTCATATAGTTCTTCAGGTATTGTTTCATTTAATTCTATTTCCATTAGTATTTCTAATAATGCCTGATCCTCCTGTATGGGGATATTATGCTTTTTAGCTTCCTCCAGAATGTTTTCAGCTATGAGCCCAGTACCTTTGGCCTGTACAACAGGTGCGACACTTTTATTCTGTTCATACTTGATGGCAACCGCTTTTTTTCTCTTTATAATGTCTTTATTCATACCCTCATGTCCACCCCTTTCTGTGGCGGGGACAAAATCGTCCTTAAATAGTCCAATGAGATCCCAGGTGTTCTTTCGGCTTTTTTCCAATCAGTTTTTATATTGCTTAAAGTATAGCCTTTATCAGACAGTTTACTTTTTAATAGATAGGTGCTTTGTTGGACAAGTGTTTCAAGTCTCGGATAGGAATGTTGAAAAGAAATACTCACTACTTTTCCTTGTACAAGCACGTCCACCATGACAGATGAAAATATTGGCAGGTCCAGTAAAAGGACAATACGGCAATATTCTGGGTCTAGGGTTTCGGTTTTTTTTTTCGAGCTTATATGTGCATACCATTCTCTTGCTTCATTTTCCAAGTTAACAGGTAGGGGGATGAAAACATGATGAAGATTTCCTTCTTCTCTTGTTAGGAGTTGAAAACTAGTCAATTTGGAAACGAGTTGATTGATGGTCGCTTTCTCCTCAGTTGTTGTTGCTTGGTTTAAATAATTCAAAAGTAGCGGCTTTAAGTGTTCCAGCTTCGCTTGTGATAACGGCTGGTCCTGCCGAACGAAATGGAATAGATCATTTTCAAAATTCAAGCCCAGTAGGGGTAGAACCTGTCTGATAAATTGCAATGCCTCTCCTTTGGTGTGAAAGGTTTTAGGAAGCTGCATGTTTTGAATGACATCCATTAGTTTTTCCTGAATCAGTGTAGGAGGTGCTGCTTTTTGAAGATGAGCTTCCACTTTGGCGAGTGTTTGCAAGGTCGTTTCCTGGTCAGAAAGGCCAGTAACCATCATTTGGAGCTTTTCAGGAATGTTGGTGAGATCATTTCGCAAAACTAGCACTTTTACCAACTCCATCGCCTTTTCCTTTAATGACGGTGGCAGGCGGTCTATCACCTCCGCCGTTTCTATTATGGTGATTAAAGGCATCTTTCCTCCTTTTTGTGCGACCAGTGCCTGTATGACCTCTTGAGTCGTTTGTGAAGGAGCAGTAGAAGATGTTGTTTGGATAGAGGGTTTAACCGTCCCATCAGAATTTTTTTCGACTTGGGAAGATAGTGGTTGATAGGAAGCTACATCTTTTTGGATAGGCACCAAGAACACTCCACGCTCTCCCTTCTGTACGGAGAACGTATATTCCTTGCCAACCACCACTTTTCCATAGATGATAGCTTGTGCAGAGATAGAACCCTTCTTAATGGAAAAAACAGCACCATTCAACTTCTCCGTTACCATTGCTCGAAGAACTCTTCCAGGTATTTGTGAAAGAGGGTCGATAGATGGTTTGCCCAACAACGAATCAATACCAATCCCCTTTGATTGGATGAACTGCAAAATGTTCATAGCTAACTCCTTTTTTAGTCAACCATTTCCTTTACGGGTGAGAATGATCGACGATGTTCTCGGGTCACCCCTACTTCTTCTAAAGCAATTAGATGTTCTCGGGTTCCGTATCCCATATTTTTGTCAAAACCATACTGTGGAAATTCACTCGCAAGTTTCTTCATATATGTGTCCCTTGTCTCTTTAGCCAACACAGAAGCGGCAGCAATGGAAATGCTTGTGGCATCCCCTTTAATGATGGATGTTTGTTCAAGTGCTATATCCAGCTTCATCGCATCAATTAAGAGATGATCAGGTGTTTCAGAAAGACTCTTCACTGCTTTTATCATTGCTAGTTTTGTTGCCTCATATATATTAACTTGGTCAATTGCTTCGGAGTCCACTAAGCCTATTCCATAACTGATAGCATGATCTTTTATGTAATGGTAAAAGTGTTCTCGTTTCTGTGGACTCAGTTTCTTGGAGTCAGTGAGTCCAGGTAAGTGAAAATTCTCTGGGAGAATGACTGCAGCCGCTACCACCGGACCTGCTAAGGGACCGCGCCCCACTTCATCTATACCGGCAATAAAACGGCGTCCACTTTGCCAAAGAGCGTGTTCATATTTTTGCATCTCTTGAAACTGCTCTACAAGTTTCTGCTCTTCCGTCCTTCTCTTTGTCCACCTTTTTAAAAGTGCTTTAACACCTTTTCGTTCATCCTCTTGGATAGATAGGAGGAAGGGATCCTCTTCACTTTCGATTCCATTGAGTATTTTCTCTATTTCTTTTATCGACTTTTTCGCCATGTTTTTTACTCCTTTACCCAAAAAAGAAAAAGGCTGCACATGTGCCAGCCTTTCTCTATAGTTTATCCGGCTTCTCCAAACTAAGTTTGCCAAGCTTCTCAGAACGGATTTCCCGTATGATGAGTTCTGCAGTCTTATCATAATCGATCAGTCCACCGCTCATCTTGCACCCGCGTTTAGAGCCGATTGCGTCAAAAAGTTCCACGATATCCTCTGGTATTTCCTCGAGACCATATCGTTCCTTCAACCTCTCTGGATAGGCGTCTGTCAGAAATCTTAATGCAAATACCGCAATGTCCTGTAGGTTGATGATTGTATCTTTAATGGCACCAGTAGTAGCTAAGCGATAGCCTACCTCCTGGTCCTCAAACTTCGGCCAAAGAATACCTGGTGTATCAAGTAATTCCAATTCCTTCCCTACTTTGACCCATTGTTGGGCCTTTGTCACACCAGGTCTGTCTCCTGTTTGAGCGATATTTTTCTTCGCCAGTCTGTTAATCAGTGTGGATTTCCCAACATTGGGTATGCCGACAATCAGTGCTCTGATTGCTCTTGGTCTAATTCCGCGAGATTGCATTTTATCAAACTTCTCTTTTAATAGCTCTTTTGATAATGTTGCAATCTGCTGAATCCCCTTACCGGTTTGAGAGTCAATGGCAATCGCTTTTGTTGATGAACCTGGGAGGTTGAAATACTCCAACCATTCGCGCGTCACCTTTGCATCTGCCATATCTGCTTTGTTTAGTAGGATGATTCTTGGTTTATTGGAGATGATTTCGTCAATCATCGGGTTTCGTGATGATACGGGAATCCGCGCGTCTACCAATTCGTAGACGATATCAATCAATTTAAGTTTTTCTGTTACTTGTCTTCGGGCTTTCGCCATGTGCCCGGGAAACCATTGTATTGTCATGAGAATTGCCTCCTGAAGTCCTTGCAAAAAAACATATATTTTTATTTCGTTATACACCGCTGTTAATTTCCGCAAATGTCTTCGCTTTCCTAGGGGCGCCGCTAGAGCCTCCTCGGCTTCGCCTGCGGGTCTCCACCTAGCGCTATCCCCCTCAGGAGTCTCCGCCTTTTGCTCCAATCAACAGCTAGGGTTCTATTTTACCATTCTTAGGTCTGATAGCGGCCAGTAGACGATATTGGTTTTACCTAATACTTCTTCTTGTGGCACTGTACCGATGTGACGGCCATCCTTGCTGAATCTGCGGTTATCTCCCATTACAAAGAGATGACCTTCTGGCACTTCTTGAAGGCCTGTCTTTTCTTCTAATGTGAAATCTTCTGTTAACAGGCCATCGGGATATTGAGCCTTATAGCTGTCCAAATAGGGCTCTTCATAGGCTTTTCCGTTGATATACAGGACATCATCCCGATATTCTACTTCGTCTCCCGGTAAGCCGATGACGCGCTTGATATAGTCTTTGTCTTCTGTTGCATGGAACACAACGATGTCAAATCGTTCTGGTTCACCAACTTTATATCCAATCTTGTTCACGATCATTCTGTCTTGATTATGAAGTGTGGGCATCATGGAATCACCATCCACCACAATCGGTGCAAAAAAGAAATAACGTATTGCTGCTGCAAGAATTACTGCGATAGCTAAGGCCTTTACCCATTCCCAAAGCTCATTTTTAGAACGTGCCATATCTGTTCCTCCGCCGTTTTCATTATGTTCTCTTATTTAACGAGAATTTATATGTAATTCTACTTCAATTATATACCTTGTTTTTGTTTAAACAAAACTATAGATATTGCGCAGCCATTTTTTTAGTAAAAAAAGAGAGCTTGTCTCCAAGCTCCCCCTTTGATTATCGAATCTCTTTGATACGCGCTTTTTTACCACGTAATGCACGTAGGTAGTAAAGTTTCGCACGACGTACTTTACCACGACGAACTACATCAATTCCCTCAATTTTAGGGGAGTGTAGTGGGAATGCACGCTCAACTCCAACACCGTAAGAGATCTTACGAACTGTGAAAGTTTCGCTGATTCCGCCGCCACGACGTTTGATTACTACTCCTTCATATACCTGAATACGCTCACGCGTTCCCTCTACAACCTTAACGTTAACACGTACAGTGTCACCAGGACGGAAAGAAGGAAGATCAGTTTTCAACTGCTCTTGAGTAATATCTTGGATTAATTTTTGCATAGTTTTCTGCTCCTTTTCCACAGATGCTCATACCATACTTATTTGATGCAGCGGAACATCGTTTTTAGACATAGCAATAGCTAAGTCACAAAGAGTATAATAGCATATTAGACAAATAAAATCAATATGCCTTATCCTCTTTTTTAATTTCTTCAAGCCACTTTTGCTGTTGATCTGTTAACGGATATTCATCGAATAAGTCAGGTCTTCTGTTCCATGTTCTTCGTATAGACTCTTTTGTTCGCCATTCTTCAATATGTGCATGATTTCCTGAAATTAAAACATCCGGCACTTTCATCCCCCGGAAATCAGCTGGTCTCGTATAATGGGGATGCTCAAGAAGGCCTGTACTAAAGCTGTCCTGTTCATGGGAAGCCGCTTTTCCTAATACATCAGGAAGTAACCGAACCACACTGTCTACAATAACCATTGAAGCAAGTTCGCCACCTGTAAGGACATAGTCCCCAATGGAGATCTCATCTGTCACAACATGTTCTCTGATTCGCTCGTCATAGCCTTCATAATGGCCGCAAATGAATATCAAGTGCTCTTCTTGTGCGAGTTCTTCCGCTTTCTTTTGAGTATAGCGTTCTCCCTGAGGACACATCAGAATAACTCTCGGCTTTTTGACAGTTTGGTTTGCCTCTGTAAGGGATGATACGGCATCAAAGATCGGTTGAGCTTTAAGCACCATTCCAGCTCCACCTCCATAAGGGTAGTCATCGACTGTCTTATGTTTATTATCCGCGTAATCTCTGAAATCGGTCACACTGTATTGAACGGCTCCTTTCTCCGCAGCTTTGTTCAAAATGGAGGACCCGAGTACACCTGTAAACATTTCCGGAAAAATGGAAAGAATATCAATCTTCATCTTAAAACAGCCCTTCTAATGGCTCTATGATAATTGTCTTCTCTTTCACATCCACTTTCTTTACTACTTGATCAATATAAGGGATTAAGATGTCCTTGCCTTTCTTGGCCTTAATGACCCATACATCATTTGCTCCTGGTGTCAGTACTTCCTTAACCGTGCCTATCTCCTCCATGGTTTCCTGAAGGATCACTTTACAGCCAACAATCTCGTGGAAGTAATATTCTCCTTCTTCCAGCTCACCTAATTGGTCTTCTGGAACTTTAACAATGGCTCCTTTGAATTTTTCCACTTCGTTTACATTATGGAATCCTTCAAATGTGAGAAGGTCAAAAGATTTATGTACCCTTCTAGATGCTACCTTAACTTCTACAGGTTCCTTTTCATTTGGCAAGAATAAGTATAGGAGATTCCCTTTTTTATAACGTTCGTCAGGAAAATCCGTTCTAGAAACCACACGAACCTCACCTTTTATCCCGTGTGTATTAACAAGCTTACCTACGTTGAACCACTTTGACATTTCATGCACCTCCACGCGCAACGCTTATCTTCTATATAAATAGAGTACCCTCAAAGAGGTTCTCTTACCTATTTAACCAAAAAGAAAAGGGGAAGCATCAAAGCCTCCCCCTACTCCATAATCTCTAATTGCACTCGTTTATTCTCGTGAGAAGCAGCAGCGAACAAGACTGTTCGGATTGCTTTTGCAATTCTACCCTGCTTGCCAATCACTTTCCCTAAATCATCTTGGTGTACAGTAAGTTGATACGTAAGAACATTACCTGTTTCTTTTTCCGTAACCACTACATTTTCTGGATGATCTACTAACGACGTCACAATTGTTTGGATTAGTTCTGTCATTTTGCCTCTTACTTACCTAATTTGGCATTGTGGAATTTTTCCATAATACCTTCGTTAGAGAAAAGGTTACGAACTGTGTCAGAAGGCTTCGCGCCATCTTGTAACCATTTAAGAGCTAATTCTTCATTGATTTTAACTTCAGCTGGCTGCATTACTGGGTTGTAAGTTCCAACTGTTTCAATGAAACGTCCATCACGAGGAGAACGAGAATCTGCTACTACAATACGATAGAATGGGGATTTTTTAGAACCCATACGTTTTAAACGAATTTTTACTGCCATTTAATATAGCACCTCCGAAAATATTTCACACAAGATAGTATGATAACAAGTAGTTACTTGTTTGTAAAGTGTTTTTTCTTGTCACTTTATTTATTAAGAGAAAAAATGCTGTGGATACTTACATGAAAGGAAATTTGAAGCCGCCTTTTTTGCCTTTTCCTTTTTGCATGCTTGTCATCTGTTTCATCATTTTTTTCATCTCTTCAAATTGTTTAAGTAGACGGTTTACTTCCTGAATAGGTCGTCCACTACCTTTTGCTATCCGCTTTTTGCGGCTCGCATTAATTAAATCTGGATTATCTTTCTCCGCTTTTGTCATGGATTGGATAATTGCCTCAACGTGACCAATCTGCTTTTCATCCACCTGGACATTTTTTAAGCCTTTCATCTTGTTGGCTCCAGGTATCATTCCGAGAATTTCATCAAGAGGCCCCATGTTTCTCACTTGGCCAAGCTGTTCCAGGAAATCATCAAACGTAAAGTTCATCGTACGCAGTTTCTGTTCAAGCTCTTTCGCTTTCTCTTCGTCTACATTTGATTGTGCTTTCTCAATAAGAGTAAGCACATCTCCCATACCTAAAATACGAGAGGCCATACGTTCAGGGTGAAAAGGCTCGATGGCATCCAATTTTTCTCCCATACCAATGAACTTAATCGGGGTATTGGTTACCGCCTTAACGGATAATGCAGCTCCACCTCTGGTATCTCCATCAAGTTTTGTTAACACAACGCCAGTCAAGCCAAGCTGTTCATTGAAGCTTTGCGCCACATTTACAGCATCTTGACCTGTCATTGCATCGACTACAAGGAAGATTTCATCGGGGTTTGATATTTCTTTCACCTGTTTTAACTCGTCCATTAGTGTTTCATCTACGTGCAAACGTCCTGCGGTATCAATAAGCACATAGTCATGATGCTCATCTTTCGCTTTTTGGATAGCTTGCTTTGCAATTTCAACGGGACTAACCTTATCTCCTAGAGAGAAAACAGGCATGCTGAGTTGTTTTCCAAGTGTTTCAAGCTGTTTAATGGCTGCCGGTCGGTAAATATCGGCTGCAACTAGAAGTGGCTTTCTATTGTGCTTTTTGCGCAATAGGTTTGCAAGCTTACCTGTTGTCGTCGTTTTACCTGCACCTTGTAGACCTACCATCATGATGACGGTCGGCGGTCGGCTGCTCACTGCAATTTTACTTTGCTCTCCGCCCATAAGTGCGGTGAGTTCTTCTTTTACCACTTTAATTACTTGCTGACCGGGTGTAAGACTTTTCATGACTTCTTGTCCAACTGCACGTTCATTCACGCGTTTTACAAAGTCTTTCACTACTTTGAAGTTAACATCCGCTTCAAGTAAAGCGAGTCGAACTTCACGCATCATTTCTTTAACGTCTTGTTCGCTTACCTTACCTTTTCCACGAATCTTCTGTATCGTATTTTGCAAACGGTCGGCTAAACCTTCAAATGCCATGTATGCCGCCCCCTAATCTAATTTCTCAAGCGACTCAATCAGCGCTAAAAGAGTCTGGCCGTTAAACGGAGTTTCCGCCTTTTCGACTTCGTCCTTCATCTGCTGCACAAGCGACTGCCGCTCTTGAAACTTTTGAAATAACAAAAGCTTTTCTTCATATTGCTCAAGCATCTGTTCTGTACGTTTTATGTTATCATACACTGCTTGACGACTTATGTTATATTCCTCTGCTATCTCACCAAGGGAGTGATCATCTAAGTAATACAAAGACATATAGCTTCGTTGCTTTGGTGTTAACAACGACTGATAGAAATCATAGAGATAGTTCATTCTCGTTGTTTTTTCAAGCATCCTCTTCACTCTCCCTTGTTAAGTGAAATGCCTTTACAATAGCTTAGTTTACAGGTTGGGATGGGGAATGTCAAGTTTTTTTCTTGACCTGTGAGAATAGCGGGGTAAATGAAAATCAAACAATAAACCTTGGGTTCTTTAATCTTTTGAAACTTTATTTGGTTGGTTGACCGCCGCTGTTCCTTTCCGCAATTGGCTTCGCTTTCCGCGGGACGGTGCTTGAGCCTCCTCACTTCGTTGCGGGGTCTCAATCTTCCGTTACTCCCCCGCTGGAGTCTCCGCCATTTGCTCCAATCCACAGCTGAAAATTATGAGAACGAAATGATAGTTCTTTTTCATTTAATTCCGTTAGATGAAATCTCATAAGCCCTTCAATAAATGAGGTCACCTTGTTGATTGGAGTGGAAGGCGCGGAGACGCCCGCGGGAGGAAGGGACAGGTGAGACCCCACAGGCTGTAAGCCGAGGAGGCTCACGGACCGCCCGCAGGCAAGCGAAGCGCCTGGAACGGAAATCAACAGTTTCATATTTTATCTTGTTTTTTAAAAAAACCGCCCGTCAGATTAGAGGGGCGGCAAGTGGTAGTACGTTTTTTAGCTTTCTTGTGCTTCTTCTTTTTCCATCATATCTGCAAACAATCCGTACACATATTGCTCTGCATTAAATTCTTGCAAATCTTCTGCTTTTTCCCCTAAACCAACAAACTTGACCGGAATTTTCATTTCATTTCGGATCGCTAGAACGATACCGCCTTTCGCAGTACCGTCAAGCTTAGTTAAAACGATACCCGTAACATTCGTCGCTTCAGAAAAGATCTTCGCTTGGCTTAATGCATTCTGGCCAGTCGTTGCATCCAGTACAAGCAGGACTTCATGCGGTGCACCTGGTACCTCACGCTCGATCACACGCTTCACCTTTTCAAGTTCCTTCATTAAATTGACCTTGTTTTGAAGACGGCCTGCTGTATCACAAAGGAGAACATCCACTTGGCGCGCTTTAGCTGCTTGGAGGGCATCATACATAACAGCTGCTGGGTCTGAACCCTCTGATTGCTTAATCACATCCACACCAACACGCTCGCCCCATACTTCAAGCTGGTCAATAGCACCGGCACGGAATGTATCTCCTGCTGCAAGAAGCACGCTCTTTCCTTCTTGCTTCAGTTTCTTAGCTATTTTGCCTATAGAAGTAGTTTTCCCTACGCCGTTTACACCTACCACGAGAACAACCGTTAAGCCGCCTTGTTGAAAGTTGATGGTTGGAGACACGTCATCTCCAGCTTGATAGATCTCCACCAACTTTTCGGAAATGACACTTTGAACCTCACGAGGATCTTGGATATTGCGTCGTTTCACTTCCATTCGAAGCTCATCAATCAATTCCATCACGGTGTTAACGCCAACATCCGCTCCAATTAGGATTTCCTCCAGTTCTTCAAAGAAATCCTCGTCGACTTTGCGGTAGCGAGCAACAAGGTCATTTACTTTACCAGAAAAGGAATCGCGGGTTTTCGTTAATCCTTCTCTGAATTTTTCTGTTACGGATTCTGTTTGAGTGGTAAGCTTTTCTTTCAATTTTTTAAAGAAACTCATTTTCTCATTCTCTTCCTCTCTATTTAACAAGTTCTTTGGATTCTTCTAACCGGACAGAGACCAATTTGGAAACGCCGGATTCTTGCATCGTCACCCCATAAAGAACGTCACTAAATTCCATCGTTCCCTTACGGTGTGTGATGACGATGAATTGGGTTTCTTCACTGAACTGTTTTAAGTATTGGGCAAAACGGTGTACGTTTGCTTCATCAAGCGCAGCTTCTACTTCATCAAGAATGCAGAACGGAACAGGTCTTACTTTTAATATGGAGAACAACAGGGCTATTGCCGTTAACGCTCTTTCTCCTCCAGACAAGAGTCCGAGGTTCTGCAGTTTTTTACCAGGCGGTTGTGCCACAATATCTACGCCGGTATTTAGCATATCGGAAGGATCTGTTAACACAAGATCCGCTCTTCCCCCGCCGAATAGAGAACGAAACACATCGTGAAAGTGTGCGCGTATATTCGTGAAGGTTGTCTCAAAACGCTTTTTCATTTCTTCATCCATTTCACCGATTACTTGGAACAAGGTATCTTTTGCTTCTTGAAGATCGTCTTTTTGCTCCTTAAGGAATATATATCGTTCGCTTACTCGATCATATTCCTCTATTGCAGCGATATTGACTGTGCCAAGCTCCTCAATGGCAAGCTTGATTAACTTTACTTTTTTACGTGCTTCTTCGATCTCTATTTCAAGTGGATAATCTTCTTTTGCTGCTTCAAAGGACAGCATATACTCTTCCCTTAAATGGTGAAGTCTATTATCTAATTCTACATCCAAGCGGTTCATTTTCACTTCTTCCGCCTTTAGAACTTCCGTAAGTTGTTTATACTGTCTTTTTAAATCTTTTAGTTGAAGCTCTTCTCGTTCTACCTTTTCGTAGTAAGAAAGCCTTTGGGCACGGCGTTCTGCAATGAGTTTCATCGTGGTGTTTTTGTCTTGTAATTTTTCAGCTGCAGCCCATTCCAGCTTTTGTTCACCTGATGAATTATCATTCATTTCACTTTGTAAAAGAGATAAGTCTTCCTTAATATCATTTAATCTTTCTGTAGCTTGTTCAAGATCTGTTTCGATAGTAGTCACTTTTTCCGTTTGGTTCGTAAGCTTTTCTTTTTTACTCGCATAATCCACTTTGAGTTGAGTAAGCTCGTTTTGCACGGTCTCCTTGTTTGCATGTTGCTCCAACTTTAAGGAATTTAGTTTTGAAATCTCTTTGTCAAGAGCAGCAATTTGCATTCCTACCGTCTTCAGCTCGGCATCTAGCTTTGCTTTTTTGTTCACAGCATCCTTCATGGAAATAGTGAGCTGTTGCTTTTCATAGTCATATAAACTTAAATGTTCATTGACGTTTTTCTCTTCTAGTTCCACTTCCCGAAGAAGACTTGAAACCTGCTGTTCCCTATACCTTAGTTCCTCGCCAACTCCCTTTAACTCAACAACTTGAGACTCTTTCTCTTCTATTTTTTTCTTAAGTGTTTTTACCTGATCTTCAAGCAAGGTTGTTTTATTTTCCATCTCTTCTAGCTTTGCTGAAATGGAATCAAGCTCACGCCCCCTACTTAAGAGGGAATTAGATTTTTGTTTGACAGCTCCTCCTGTCATGGAGCCGCCAGGGTTAACTACATCCCCTTCTAATGTCACGATGCGGAAGCGATGCTGAAGGATACCTGCCAATGCGTTGGCTCCTTTAAGGTCTTTTGCAATGACAATGGTACCCAAGAGATTATGGACAATATTTTCATAGGCTGAGTCGAACTCCACAAGAGCAGATGCGATTCCTATAAAAGCTTCATGTTGACTAATCTGGTTCACTTGATAGTCTGATAATGTCCTAGGCTTCATGACCGTCATTGGTAAGAAAGTAGCACGGCCAAAACCGTTCTTTTTCAAGTATTGGATGGATGCTCTCGCATTTTGTTCGTTATCCACAACGATATGCTGTGTCGCACTTCCAAGGGCAATCTCTATTGCCGTCTCCACATCTTGGTTCACTTGGATAAGTTCTGCAACTGCCCCTTTTATTCCAGTAAGCCTATTTTCATCCCTAGCTTTCAGGATTTCCTTAACACCTTGAAAGAATCCTGTAAAATCCCCTTGCATCGTTTCAAGCATTTCTTTTCTCGCACGTGTTTGTTGTAAGAATTGGTATGCTTGATACAAGGTTGTTTCTTTTTTCTGATAGGACTGTTTAAATTGCTCCAAATTGGCTTGTTCAGCTCTGTAACGGTCTATCGTTTGATTCAGCTCTTTTTGAACCTGTTTATGGTCGGAGAAAACTTTTTCCTTCTTCTGTTGTGTATTAGCCCGAAGATCGACATATTTTCTGTTTCCCTCGTCAAGACGGGTTACTTTCATGCCTTCTTGTTTTTCTTGCTGCTCGAGATAGGAGATTTCATTACGAACAGATGCCTGTTTATTTAAAAGTTCAATATAGTCACTTTTTAATGCATCAATTTTCTCTTCAATATTTTGATCAAATTGCTCGTTAATTACCTGTTTTTCCTTGAGTTGATGCTCTGTTAATACCAATTCTTGACGAAGGGTATCCAAAAGTTGTTTTTCGCTTTCCAACCTTTGCTTTTGAACTTTGATAAATTCTGCAAGCTCCACTGATGAATTTTCTAATTGGGCACGGTTTGTCGTAGCGTTCTTCTTACGCTCCTTCAGAACTTCTTTTCGTCCTTCTAGTTTTTCCAGTTCCGAACTCGCCACTAAAAGGGCTTGTTGCAAGGAGTCAATGGACTCATCCAAAGCAGCCACTTGGTCCTTATATTTTTCAAGTGTTGCCTCTTTTTGGCTTAGTTCAGAAGATAGGACTAGCTCTTTTTCGGTGCTGCTTTTGACTTCCAGAGAATTTTGTTCCCATTTTTGATGAAGCTCTTCAATTTCGTGTACTGTGACGCCTACTTCAATCTGCTCAAGCTCTTCTTTCTTCTCCAGGTAATCTTTGGCAATGGAAGCCTGTATTTGCAATGGCTCCACTTGCCCTTCCAGCTCATGTAAAATATCCGATACCCTGTTAAGATTCTCTTGAGTATCCATAAGTTTACTTTCCGCTTTCTTTTTTCTGGATTTATATTTGAGAACGCCAGCTGCTTCTTCAAAAATACTTCGGCGCTCTTCTGATTTACTGCTGAGTATTTCTTCCACTTTCCCTTGACTGATGATGGAAAAGGCTTCCTTTCCAAGACCAGAATCCATGAAAAGGTCCACGATGTCCTTAAGTCTGCACGTTTGTTTATTAATCAGGAATTCACTGTCACCCGATCTTAGGGCCCTTCTAGTAACACTCACTTCCATATAATCAATTGGCAGGATTCGATTACTGTTATCTAGGGTCAGAGTAACCTCTGCCATATTTAACGCTCTTCTGCTATCACTGCCGGCAAAAATGATGTCTTCCATTTTGGAACCGCGAAGGGATTTGGCTGACTGTTCTCCAAGCACCCATCTGATGGCATCAATAATATTACTTTTTCCGCTTCCGTTCGGACCTACGACGGCTGTGACACCTGGTACGAAATCAACGGATATTTTTTCAGCAAACGACTTAAACCCTACTACTTCCAATCGTTTGAGGTACATATTCCTCACCTCATTTAGTTTCATAATCTTTTAAACGCAGCAGTTAATTTCCGCAAATGGCTTCGCTTTCCGCGGGGCGACCTTGAGCCTCCTCACAAAGCTTCAACGGTCTCAACATTGTCGCTATCCTCCCGCTGGAGTCTCCGCCTTTTGCTCCAATCACCAGCTAGAATTGTTTATTATTTATGTAACAGAAAAGTAAGCGATCCTTGAGGTATTTTGAAACACCGTTGGATCGCCTATCTTCATTTTCTGACTTTTTTTAGTTTCTGCAGAGCGAACTGGGCCGCATGTTGTTCGGCTTCTTTTTTTGAACGGCCAACTCCAATTCCCATCTCTTCTTTATTCAGGGAAACCTTAGACACAAATTCACGGTTGTGGGCCGGGCCTTTTTCTTCTAGCACTTCATACTCAATTACTCCAAGTGCATTGCGTTGTATCATCTCTTGCAGTTGACTCTTGAAATCCATCACATGAGAAAAAGCACCTTCATTAATTTTGGGATATACATACTTTTCAAGGAAAGTGAACACGGTTTCTAGGCCAAGGTCCAGATACACCGCGCCAATGAATGCCTCAAATACATCAGCAAGCAGCGCTGGTCTAGCTCTTCCGCCTGTAATTTCTTCTCCCTTACCAAGCAGTACATATTGACCGAACGAAAGATCATTGGCAAATGAAACCAAAGAGGGTTCGCATACAATAGACGCCCTTAGTTTTGTTAATTGACCTTCACTCATCATTGGATATTTCTTATATAAGAATTGAGAAATGGTCAACTCTAAAACGGCGTCACCCAAAAATTCCAAACGCTCATTGTCCTCGTACGGTTTTCTGCGATGCTCATTCACATAGGATGAATGGGTGAAAGCTTGATATAAAAGTTTCTCATTATGAAACTTAACTCCTATTTTCTCTTGAAGCATAGCAAAATTCTTTTTGGTTGCTTCGTTTTTCATTTCATTTATTCTACTTCTGTTTCTGGTCATGTAAAGGAGCCTCCAACATACAATCTTCTTTCACTAAGATGGCAACGTTCTTCTATTTGATGATGAAAGTTGTATAACATTACTATTTTAACAAATTATTTAGACGATACAAATAGCAACTTGACCGAAATTATATAAATTCGGTTATCTTTTATTGCTATAAGCCAATTCCTCGGTTTATTATTCCCATAAAAACAAAAAGTCCCACCTTAGTGGGACAATCAAAAAAGATTAAGCGTTTGCTTTTATGTAGTTTACCGCATCGGCAACTGTTGTAATGTTTTCTGCTTCGTCGTCTGAAATTTCCATATCAAACTCGTCTTCAAGCTCCATTACTAGTTCAACTACATCAAGAGAGTCAGCACCCAAATCGTCCTTGAATTTGGAGTCAAGGTTCACCTCAGACTCGTCTACACCTAAACGATCAACAATGATCTTTGTTACACGCTCTAATACATCTGCCATAACTTTCACCTCCCCTCAAGTATTATAGTGAATTTGGTTTTAAAAAACTAGTGTTTGTTGTTTTTAAGAACTCCCTGATGACTAAATAGTAAGTTCCGTAAAACGCCGCTGTTGATTTTCGCGAACGGCTTCGCTTTCCGCGGGACGCTGCTGCAGCCTCCTCGGCAAGCCTGCGGGGTCTCCACCAAGCGTTTCCCCCCGCAGGAGTCTACGCCTTTCGCTACAATCACCAGCTATAAATCATCTAAAACATAGATTACATCACCATTCCGCCGTCTACGTGGAGGGTTTGGCCGGTGATGTAGGCACTTTTTTCGGAAGCAAGGAAAGATACGACAGAGGCAATGTCTTTAGCTTCTCCGAATCTTCCAAGCGGGATTTGTTTGAGCATTTCTGCCTTCACTTCTTCTGTCAATTTATCCGTCATATCCGTTGTGATGAATCCTGGGGCTATTGCATTTACGGTGATATGGCGAGAAGCTAACTCGCGTGCCGTTGATTTAGTAAGACCAATCACACCTGCTTTTGCTGCTACGTAGTTTGCTTGCCCTGCATTCCCCATTACACCAACAATGGACGCAATGTTGATGATACGTCCAGATCGTTGTTTCATCATTTGACGGGTTACTGCTTTTGTTGCATTGAATACACCTTTAAGATTGATGTTGATCACATCATCCCACTCGTCTTCCTTCATACGCATAAGAAGGTTATCGCGGGTAATACCGGCATTATTCACAAGAATATCTATTGTACCAAACTGAGTGAGCGCTTCTTTCATCATTGCTTGTACGTCTTCCATGTTTCCAACATTACAACGTACTGCTATAGCCTCACTACCCATTTCTTTAATAGCTTCCACTACTTCGTAAGCCTTTGCTTCGCTTCCTGAATAGTTAACAACTACATTTGCACCTTGCTTTGCTAATTCAAGTGCAACGGCACGGCCAATTCCGCGGGACGCCCCTGTGACAACAGCTGTTTTTCCTTTAAGCATTTGTAGAGTCCTCCCCTTTAAAGTGATCAATTGCTTTTTGTAGTGTTTCTTTATCGTAAACTGGAATCGTTGTTGCTCTGCGATTCACTTTTTTGATGAGACCTGATAAAACTTTACCCGGCCCTACTTCAACAAATGTATCGACTCCAAGTTCTATCAATTTCTCTACAGATTGTTCCCATCGAACAGGTGAGTAGAGCTGCTCCACAAGCTTCACAGGAATCTCTGAAGCGCTTCTCATTTCATTCGCATCCACATTTGCAATGACAGGTATTGTTGCGTCATTAATAGAAATGGAGGACAGAGTATCTTCAAGTTTAGAAGCTGCCGGTTTCATTAAACTGGAGTGGAAAGGTCCGCTAACTACGAGAGGAATTACTCTTTTAGCGCCTTTTTCCTTCGCTTTTTCAGTTGCTAGTGACACACCTTGTGCGGAACCAGATATGACAATCTGACCTGGACAATTTAAGTTTGCAAGTTGAACAGGTCCAGCTTCAGTGGATGCCTCTTCACAAGCTTCTTTCAATAAGCTTTCTTCAAGACCAAGCACCGCAGCCATGGAACCAACACCAGCTGGAACTGCTTCTTCCATATATTTTCCGCGCATATGGACAGTATAAACAGCATCTTCAAAGCTGATGGCTTCTGCCGCTACAAGAGCAGAGTATTCACCAAGGCTATGTCCTGCCGTATAGTCCGCATTAATACCTGCTTGTTTAAGCATTTGCAAGATAGCAATGCTCGATGTCAGAAGCGCCGGCTGTGCATTGTATGTCAGCGTGAGCTCTTCTTGAGGCCCTTCAAACATTAAAGAAGATAGTTTGTAGCCTAATTTCTCGTCCGCTGTTTCAATTACCGTTTGAACTTCTTTATATTCAGTGGCTAATTCCTGAGCCATGCCAACAATTTGTGAGCCTTGTCCAGGAAAAACAAATGCAACCTTCCCCATTATTCTCCCCCGTTCTCTTGTTTAGTCACAAACTCCATTTTTTCGATAGTCCGCGCAATGGTACCAACCATATCTTTTTGTAGCATTTCGCGTGTTTGACGTATGGCATTGTAAACAGCATTGTCATCTGAAGAGCCATGGGCCTTGACAACTGGCGCCTTTAAGCCAAATAGAGCCGCCCCACCATATTCGGAGTAGTCCATTTTTGTTTTGATCGTTTTAAGTTTCGGCTTCAAGACTGCTGCTGCAAGCTTGCTTTTCAAATCACTTGTCAGCGCATCTTTTAACATATCAAAGACAGAAAGTGCGGTTCCTTCAATGGCTTTTAGCGTGATATTTCCGGTAAACCCGTCTGTTACCACTACATCTGCTACACCGTTCAAGAGGTCCCTTGCCTCAACATTTCCGATAAAATGTACCGCATTGGATTCTTTGATATATTCAAAAGCAGCTTTGGCCAGTTCATTCCCTTTTTTATCTTCTGTTCCTACATTCAATAAACCTACTCGAGGTGCCTTTACACCACGGACCTTTTCTGCATAAATGGATGCCATTAATGCATATTGGAATAAATGTTCAGGTTTCGCATCCGCATTTGCACCTACATCCAACATGACGAACCCATTGCCGTCAACGGTCGGTAAAGTCGGTGATAGCGCAGGACGTTCGATTCCTTTTATACGGCCGACAATCAATAGCCCTGCCGTCATTAGTGCCCCGGTATTACCTGCTGAAATGCAAGCATCTGCTCTTCCCTCTTTCACTTCTTTAGCCATCAGGACCATCGAGGAGTTTTTCTTGCGGCGTACAGCTCTGACCGGTTCCTCATCTCCTGAGATTACCTCATCTGTATGTAAAATCGTTATTTGTTTTTCATTCGTTAAGTATGGTCGAATCTTATTTTCATCCCCAACAAGGGTAAAGGTAACATCACTATATTTTTCAACAGCTTTCATGACACCTTCTACAATAGACTTTGGTGCATGATCGCCACCCATTGCATCAATGGCAATTCTCATTATTATAACCTGCCTTTAATCAAGAAGTTGTAGAGCGGAACATTTCAAACTCACCATGGAAGACTTTTTCACTGCCAACGGAGCTTTTCACTTCTACAGTTGTTCTACCTTTTTCTTTATCTACTTTACTAACAAAGGCTTTTGCCACAATTCTTTCACCCAATTTAACAGGTCGTGTAAATCGAATGGTAGCTTTTGCAGTTAACGCCAGTTCATCATTGATGACAGCAACTGCTAAAGAATTGGCTTGCGCAAACAAGTGATGGCCACGTGTAATTTGATTTCGTTTAAAAACATGCTCACTTTGGACATCAAAAATAGAAATCGCGCTCTCATCTAATTGAAGGTCAATAATCTCACCGATAACTTCATCAAGAGGCAAAGATTTCACTTCTTTTTCAAGCGTCCGTGCAGCCACGTTCTTTATTCTCTCCCTTAATTCAGGGATATTTAACTCCAGACGATCCAACCGGACTGTTTGGATGCTGACCTGAAAAAAATCTGCAAGTTCTTCATCTGTTATAAAAGGGTTCTCCTGTATCTTATCTTTTAAAGATAACTGGCGCTCCTTTTTGTTTCGTCTCATAAAATACACACCATCCGAACTATTATGACTAGGTACTAACAGTAGTATATATACATAAAAAGCATATTGCAAGACAAAATTTCGTGACATAGTAACAAAAAGGCAGAGAAAGCCTACTAAATGGCTTCACACTGCCTTACACTGCCTCTATCAATCCAACTTGTCACCATCTAAAATGCCCGAGTGTTCGATCATTTCCCTTAACCCTTTATATTCCTCATCCACCCAAAAGCTATCGGAATAAAGAAGATCATAAGCATCCTGCCTCGCTACTTCAAGAGCCCGGTAATCATGGACCATGTCTGCCACTTTAAATTCAGGGACGCCGCTTTGTTTTCTCCCAAAGAAATCGCCGGGGCCCCGCAGTTCCAGGTCCTTCTCTGAAAGTACAAAACCGTCGTTTGTTTCTGTCATGATTTTCATGCGTTCTTTCCCGACTTCCGATTTCGGATCTGCAAGCAGAATGCAGTAAGATTGTTCACTGCCTCGTCCAACACGGCCGCGAAGCTGATGCAGTTGGGAAAGACCAAAGCGTTCAGCATCATAAATCACCATCATCGTCGCATTTGGTACGTTAACACCAACTTCTACAACGGTTGTCGAAACAAGCAGTTGCACTTCATTTTTGCTGAAAGCTTCCATGACTTTTTCTTTTTCATCAGAATTCAGCCTGCCATGCATTAACCCAATACGCCAGTTTCCCCTGTAGTAATGTGTAAGCATATCGTGCACATCTATTGCATTTTGCACGTCTAGTTTTTCCGATTCTTCGATAAGCGGGCAGATGACATATGCTTGCCTACCTTTTTGAAGCTCTTTTTCCACGAACCCTAATACCCTGTCAATCATCTGATGTTTCGCCCAGTAGGTCTCTATTGCTTTTCGCCCTGCTGGCATTTCATCAATAATAGAAACATCCATTTCTCCAAAGGCTGTAATGGCAAGTGTTCTTGGAATCGGCGTTGCAGTCATAAACAACACATCTGGATTTGAACCTTTTTCGCGGAGAACCCTTCGCTGTTCGACTCCAAAACGATGCTGCTCATCAGTAATGACAAGGCCGAGCTTTTTGAAATACACTTCATCTTGTATTAATGCATGAGTTCCGACCAGGATATCTATCTCGCCATTTGACAATCGTTCTAAGAGCTCCCTTCGTCGCTTGCCTTTGACAGAACTTGTTAACAATTCTATGTTGACCGCCGTTTCACTAAATAGACTTGTTAACGATTGGGCATGTTGTTCTGCAAGTATCTCTGTTGGAACCATTAACGCTCCTTGATAACCAGATAGGTGTGCAGCATATAGAGAAATTGACGCAACAACGGTTTTACCAGACCCAACATCACCTTGCAATAACCGGTTCATTCTGAAAGGCGATGTCATGTCGCCGATGATTTCTCCCAATACCTTATTCTGTGCACCTGTTAGCGGAAATGGCAGGCTGTTGATGAATTGGTCCAGCATTTCATCCGAAAACTGGTGAACCAGTCCTTTTGTTTGCTCACGTTTATATTTTCTTAATGCCTGAATCTTTAGCTGAAAAAGTAAAAATTCCTCATAAACAAAATACCGTCTTGCATGTTTCAACATTTCTTGATTGACTGGGTTATGTAGCGCTTTTATTGAATCACCTTTTGAAGGTAATTTGTATTTTTGTAAAAGAGAATGAGGGAGTGCACTTTCCAGTTCGGATCCATAAGTTTTCAGTGCATTACTAATAAACTTACGCATTTGTTTGACAGTAATATTTCCTTTGACCGAGTAAACAGGTTCGACTTCACTTTCTTTCATGAATGGACCAAAATGAATTTCCATGACCGTAATAGTCTGTCGATGCTGATCCCATTTTCCGGTAATCGTGATAGTATCATTAATGGAAAGTTTATTCTTGTAAAATGGCCGGTTGAAACATACCGCCTTCACTAAAAAACGGCCGACAAAAAATCGAAACGTAAGCCTGGATTTCTTTTTGCCAAAATACATAAGAGAAGGTTCCCCATGAACCTTCCCTTCAACTGTTATTTTCTCTTCATGTTTTACTTCTGATATATCTCTAAGCCTGTAATCTTCGTATCTGTACGGGAAATGCATCAATAGATCTTCTACTGAAAATATTCCCATTGCATGTAGGGAGTTTGCGGTCTCTTCCCCTATGCCTTTTAAGGATGTTACTGTCATTTCGGATAAATTAGTCACCTTTTTGTAAGGGAACACCAAATATTTTCGCTTCTAATTCACGACCAGTTGGTGTTGCCGCCAACCCTCCTTGAGCAGTCTCTTTAAGTGCAGTAGGCATGGTTTGTCCAATCTTGTACATTGCGTCAATCACTTCATCACACGGAATGGTGCTTGTGATTCCTGCCAGTGCCATGTCAGCTGCGACCATTGCATTTGCTGCACCCATTGCATTACGCTTTACGCACGGGACTTCTACAAGTCCTGCAACAGGGTCACATACTAATCCTAACATGTTTTTAAGTGTAATGGCCATTGCTTGTGCACATTGATCTGGAGTTCCGCCAGCCATTTCCACAATAGCAGCTGCCGCCATTCCAGATGCGGAACCCACCTCAGCCTGACATCCGCCGGCTGCTCCGGAGATAGAGGCATTATTAGCAACAACAAACCCGAAAGCTCCTGACGTGAATAAGAAGTTGATCATTTCTTCTCTTGTCGGGTTAAGCACATTTTTGACGGCAAAAAGTGTTCCAGGAACTACCCCGGCAGAACCAGCTGTCGGAGTGGCACAGATTGTACCCATGGCAGCATTTACTTCATTTGTTGCTACTGCTTTACTTACTGCATCCAATATATTTTTACCTGTCAGGAAATTGCCTTTTTCGATATATTTTTGTAAAAGTACCGCATCTCCTCCCGTTAAACCGGAAACAGATCGTACTCCTTCAAGGCCTCTTTCTACAGCCTGCTCCATGATGGTAAGATTTTTGTCCATCTGCTCAAAAATCTCCTCACGGGTTCTGCCCGTAAATTCCATTTCCTGTTCAATCATAATCTCTGAAATCTTCTTATTACTGCTTTGTGCTATTTCAATCAGTTCTGCAACATTACGAAACATGATTTTTCCCCCTTAAGAGCTATCCATCAATTGAAAGCGCTATCATTATTATTCTAAAAGTTAGTCTACAATTTTTGTAACTTGAGTGATGTTAGGTAATGCGGTTAATTCTTGAATTACTGCATCATCAATATTTTGATCCACTTCTATGGTCATTAAGGCTTTTTTTCCTTTTTCCTTACGAGAAACCTCCATATGGCCTATGTTAATGGCGAATTTCGCTAAAACATTGGCAACTCCAGCGATCGCACCGTAACGGTCATCATGCACCACAAGTAATGCAGGATGATTTCCTGAAAGCTTCAAGGCAAAACCGTTAAGCTCCGTAATCTCAATTTTCCCCCCGCCTATCGAAATACCGACAAGCTCCAATTCTCCGTGTTCATCACCGATTACAACTTTTGCTGTATTCGGATGGTCTGTGACGGCATCTTCTTCATGAAATGAAATGGCAACTCCTAATGAATCTGCAATTTGAAGGGAGGTTTTTATTCTTTCATCAAATGTATCAAAATCAAGTAAGCCCCCGACAATTGCTACATCTGTACCATGCCCTTTATATGTTTTTGCAAAAGAACCGTAAAACGATATGTTTGCCCACTTTGGCTGCCTGCCGAAAAGACTTCTTGCCACACGCCCGATTCTAGCGGCTCCGGCTGTGTGGGAACTTGATGGTCCTATCATAATCGGGCCAATAATATCAAATACACTTTTATATTTCATGCCTGCCCACTCCCCTATGTCGGTTTGCTGTCATATACCACAGCAAATTTTCTTTTTGTACACATACAAAAGAAGGGTGTTAGCCCTTCTTTTGGTCTTCAAATATTATATTAGCCTACTCGATCGAAAAGATAAAGGAATATAGTGGCTGTTTTCCATTATGGACTTCCACTTCTACATCCGGATAGGATTTTTCTAATTCACTCACAAGTTCTTCCACGTCTTCTTCTGTTACATCTTCACCGTAGATGACAGTAAGTATTTCGGAATCTTCGTCAACCATGGAAGTAAGAAGTTCCTTTGCAGCGGATTTTTTGTCTTTGTTAGTTAGAACAATTTTACCGTCAGCAATTCCCATGAAATCATCTTTCTGGATTTCAACACCATCAATGTTTGTATCTCTGACTGCGAATGTAATTTGTCCAGTTTTTACAGAGCCTAGAGCTTCTTTCATTGTCGCTTCATTGTCAGCAAGCTCTCCTGTCGGGTTAAACGCAAGGATTGCTGCCATTCCTTGTGGTACTGTTTTACTTTCCACAACCGCTACATTTTGATCAGCAACTTCTGCTGCTTGTTTCGCAGCCATGATGATGTTGCTGTTATTTGGAAGGATGATCACGTTATCGGCGTTCACTTCATCGATCGCTTTAAGGATATCCTCTGTGCTTGGATTCATGGTCTGGCCGCCTTCAATGACCGCCTTTGCTCCGATGCTCTTGAATAGCTCAGCAATCCCTTCGCCCATCGCAACCGTAATGATTCCAAATTTTTCACGCTTTTTGTTTATTTCAGGCTTTGGAGCAGGATAGTCATCTTCTTCAAAAAGTAGGTTGCTATGCTGTTCTCTCATATTTTCAATCTTCATGTTGATCAGGCTTCCGTATTTTTGACCATAAGTCAAAACATCTCCAGGCTGCTCCGCATGAATGTGTACTTTCACAATTTCTTCATCTGCAATAACTAGAAGGGAATCCCCATACTGAGACAAGTCGTTACGGAAGTTTTCTTCTGTAAAAGGATTAGCTTTCACTTTTTCCTCTTCAAACTTGACCATAAACTCCGTACAATAACCGAACTCAATATCTTCCGTATTGATTGCAGAGTGAACACTTTTATGATGTTCTGCATTAACAAGCTCGTTCATAGTTGTTGTAGGAACGATGTCCTCAATTCTTTGACCCTTCAACTCTGCAAGGAATCCTTCATAAATATAAACCAACCCTTGTCCGCCACTGTCCACTACTCCTACTTCTTTTAACACAGGAAGAAGGTCCGGGGTGCGCTTCAGGGAAGCATTTGCTTCTTTTAATGTCTCTTCCATCAATACAATGATGTCTTCTTCGTTTTTCGCTACAGCAACTGCTTTCTTCGCAGCATCTTTCGCTACAGTAAGAATTGTACCTTCCACAGGCTTCATAACGGCTTTATATGCTGTTTGTACTCCTGCTTCAAGCGCTTGAGCAAAGTCTTTGCTTGTAATCGTTTCTTTAGACTCAATATGCTTAGAGAATCCGCGGAATAATTGAGAAAGAATAACTCCAGAGTTACCTCTTGCACCCATAAGTAGGCCTTTAGCCAGAGCAGAACCAACCTTTCCGATATGCTCAGAAACATTACCTTTTACTTCTTTCGCTCCTGAAGTAATGGAAAGATTCATATTTGTTCCCGTATCTCCATCCGGAACCGGAAAAACGTTCAACGCATCCACTGTTTTGGCGTTGTTTGATAGATGATTTGCACCTTGGATGACCATTTGTGCAAAACGTTTCCCATTTAGAACTTTTACTGACACTAAATTTTCCTCCTTATTACGGGTTCGTAACTCGAACTCCCTGTACATAAATATTTAAAGAATCAACGGAAAGACCGAGCATTTGATTTAAGGTATATTTTACTTTGGTTTGTACATTGTGAGCCACTTCGGAAATCTTTGTTCCATAGCTTACGATGATGTACATATCAATATGTAGCTGATCTTCTTCTTGGCGTACGATAACGCCTTTAGTGAAATTTTCTTTTCTAAGTATTTCGGATAACCCATCTTTCAATTGGCTTTTAGAGGCCATGCCTACTATTCCGTAACAATCAACTGCAGCTCCACCAGCAATAGTAGCAACTACATCGTTAGAAATATCTATTTGACCATAGGATGTTTTTAGTTCGATGGACATAAAGGTTCCCCCTTCAATTGGATTTTTCACCTTGTCTACACGCTATTTTACTATAAAAACGTTCATTTTAAAAGCAGGCGGGTACTATTCTAATAATACTATTATTATACTGAATGCTAAAAACATGTATGTCAAGGTTTTTTTCTTGAAAGCTTTCCTTAGAACTATTGCAAAGTGTGGGGTAGTATGTTAAATTATATAAGTATTTTCAAGAGATTATTTTGGTAAAGAAAAATGATGCAGAAGGGTACTTCTATGGACGTAGACCTTATGTATGGTTTTTCTCGCAATAATAAGAAGGTACTTTCTTATTACTAATGAAAATATTGAATGATGTTTCTTTGTAGTTAGGAGGGAATTGAACATGGCACGTAAATGTGTAATCACAGGCAAAAAGACTGGTTCTGGAAACGCACGTTCTCACGCAATGAACTCTACTCGTCGTACTTGGGGTGCAAACCTTCAAAAAGTTCGCATTTTAGTAGACGGTAAACCAAAGCGTGTATACGTTTCTGCAAGAGCTTTAAAATCAGGTAAAGTTGAGCGCGTTTAATTTATAGTTGCGCACATACGAAAGCGACAGGGAGCGAGTCTTCCTGTCGCTTTTTACTTTAGGTTGGTTTTTAGTTCAAGTTGATTTGGTACTAATGATAATTGTTTACATAACTATTTTACCGTATACATATTTGGGGAATGGTCAAAACCGAGTGTCATTCTTATGGTTTATCTGCTTTTTTTGCATATGAGAACTGGTTCAGTCAATTTTTTTGCATGTTTGGTCAATTGCATTCGTGTTTTCAAGGGGGTTCGGACATTTCAATTGGATGTTTGGCCAATTTCATAGTACCGTTCGGACAATTGAAAAATTCGTTCGGTCATTTTCCAGAAAACTTCGGACAACTTCGCAAAATCTTTGGTCAACTTTTGAAAAACTTCGGTCAAAATTAACAAATCTTCGGACATTTGCCCAATTGCCACACTTTAAACTAGCATACATATTCAAGGAAAGCACCATACATTTATAAAAAAAGCACCCTTTCGAGGTGCCTTACTCCTTTTTAAACGACCCAAGCATAGCCCGGATTATTCCCCCCAAGAACCTAGGTAGTTTGATTGTATAAAATTTCATTACATTCCCTCCTCCGAACTTTTACCTTTTTATTAATTTAGGTTGCAAATTAGCGGATCGCTGGGACCGTCTTAAGATAATGGATGATAATCACGGCTCCTTATCACCATTAATATGCCTTCATCAAATGAAAAAGTACCACTTTCCACTTCAAGTTCATTACTAATACATAGTGTGTCTCCGAAGCGAATATGTTTTTTTTCTAAAGGATATTTAAATCCCTTTAGCGTGATACCTTTCACATCAGGGGTGATAGGCATAAAAGAGATGAATGGCAAGGACTCATACTTCTTGATAGAATAAGTTCCTTCCTTAAGAGCATATATTTGATTTTGAATATCGTGTATCTCTATAACAGCCCCTTTTTCAAGTCCTTTCAACAGAAGCTGAATGTTGCCTAAAAAGTGATCTAGTCTTCCACCCGTTCCTCCAAAAATTCTGATGAGTGCTGGTTTTTGTTCAAGCGCCCAATTCACAGCAAGTTCAGTATCTGTTTCGTCTTTTTCGCTTGGATAGACCTCTGCGTGAGGAAGTTGTGCTTTTATTTTATGAAGTTCT
Organism: Sutcliffiella horikoshii; assembly: GCF_008180725.1. Lineage (GTDB taxonomy): Bacteria > Bacillota > Bacilli > Bacillales > Bacillaceae_I > Sutcliffiella_A > Sutcliffiella_A horikoshii_B. The sequence continues at coordinate 342,686 of NZ_VTEV01000001.1, forward strand.
TCACTTGTAATGGAATCAAAGTCTCCAAAAGCTTTAGCTGGTACGATATTACGCTCAAGTAAATAAGCAACCCCTCTATCTACACCAACCCAAAGCACATCTTCTGCCTGCCAATCATGCAGTTCAGGAATCAGTTCTGTCGGTCCTCCTGCAACAATATGTATCCTCAATTTGCCTCTCCCCTTACTTCTTTTTAACGTAAAAAAGCCTTCATAAACGAAGACTTTTTACGTGCTGGAGGAGTCGTCATAATCGTAACGAAATCCGTCCAGCTGTTTATTTTCTATTTCAACTGCTGAAAACTTCTTCAGCAACTGTTCGTACATGTCAATTTCGTTATAGTCTGTGCTATTGGCCAATGCGGAATGCAATGCTTGTTCAAGTATTGCCTGGTCATCCTTCGAAATATTCATCTTAGAAGTTCCTCCCTCACCATTTACCAATAGCTTTCCGCACAAAAGCAAAATTATGACAAGTTGCTTCTGATGGAGGAGATTGCCTGTTTGCGATCTTCTTTATTGTAAATAGCAGATCCGGCAACTAAAACATTCGCTCCTGCGTCTACACACAATTTAGCTGTTTCAGGATTCACACCACCATCAACCTCAATATCGATGGACAATCCTCTTTCTTTCACTAAGGATGCCACTTGCTTAATTTTCGGCAACACATCCTGAATAAAAGCTTGTCCGCCAAATCCAGGGTTGACTGTCATTAAAAGCACCAAGTCTACATCATTCAAAATTGGAATAATGCTTTCTACCGGTGTAGCTGGATTGATCACCACTCCAGCTTTCACGCCTAATGATTTGATATGCTGAATGGTGCGGTGAAGGTGACGACATGCTTCCACATGAACGGAAATGATATCTGCCCCAGCTTTAGCAAAATCCTCAATGTATGCATCAGGGTTCTCAATCATCAGGTGCACATCTAACGGCAACTTCGTAATGGGGCGAACTGCTTCCACGATTAATGGGCCAATAGTGATGTTTGGGACAAAATGTCCGTCCATCACATCAATATGAATATAGTCTGCTCCTCCTTGTTCCACATCTATAATGTCTTTTCCTAAGTTGGCAAAATCAGCACTTAGAATGGAAGGGGCGATTTTTATCATATTTTAGTACCTCGGCTTTCTGTCTTTTATTTCTTCTACAAAAGAAACGTAATGTTTATATCGGTATGACGCAATTTCTTCGTTTTCAACCGCTTCTTTTACTGCACATTTTGGTTCTTTCAAGTGAGTACAGCCTCTAAATTTGCAATCTTGGCTTTTCTCTACGAATTCAGGAAAACAATCTTTTACGTCTTCTGCTTCCATTTCTAGAAACTCTAATGAACTGAATCCTGGAGTATCCGCAACAAAACCGTGGTTGATTTCCATCAGCTCCACATGCCGTGTTGTATGTTTTCCTCGTCCTAGATGGGAGGAAATGTTATCCGTTTTCAATTCTAGTTCAGGGCGTAACACGTTTAAAAGAGATGATTTTCCAACTCCTGATTGTCCAGCAATTACAGATGTCTTATCTTTTAAGTAAGGCAAAATTTCCTTAAGCTGCTCCGGTTCCTTTGTGGATGTTAACAGCACTTCATACCCTACGGAGCGATAATATTCGGCGAACTCCATAAGGCTAGCTTCTTCACTAAGTAAGTCCATTTTGGAGATACAAATTAGTGGACTAACTCCTTTGGATTCAATCAACACAAGGAATCGATCCAATAAAACGGTACTGAATTCAGGTTCCATCGCGGAAAACACAAGGATTGCTTGATCGATGTTAGCGATTGGTGGCCTAACTAGCTCGTTTTTTCGAGGCAATACGTCCATAATGTATCCTTCTTGGTCGTTCTCCGCTTGGAATACAACGGAGTCCCCAACAAGAGGGGTTATCTTATTTTTACGGAAAACCCCTCTTCCTCTACATTGGGTAATTTCGCCATCCGCAGTCAAAACATAGTAAAAGCCGCTCAATGCTTTGACAATCTTGCCTTCTGGCATACACTCACTCCTTAATAATTACTCTATGTCGTCATAATTGATGGTTTTATTTTCCACTTCTTTCCCATCTACGACAATTCGATATTTAGCCTGTTGCTTATATGCCACCGTTACCGTGAAACTTGTGATTAAGTCCTCTGTAATAATAAAGGTTTCTTTTGGTTCTCCATCCATGGTGTTGTTAAGATCCTCTAAATATAATTCAACTGTTTGCTCTGCGCCTTCTTCTTCCGGATCATACTTTACTTCAAGTGGTATATCCACTGTCTTATCACCAGGTTGCGGCCCATCAGAAACAATAAGTTTAATGGTATCGCCCTTTTTTACTTGGGATTCCGGTGCAGGCTCCTGTTTAATAATATTCCCCTCAGAGACAGAATCATTATACTCTCTTGTCACTTCTGGAACTAATTCTAAACTCGCAAGATGTCGTTGTGCAAACTCAATGGATGATCCTTGGTAATTATCAAGTTCTATTGGACTTGAACCCATAGAGACAATAAGTCTTATTACTGTTTCTTCAGGAACTACGCTTTCTCCGGCTTCTGGTTCTTGTCGGATGACTTCTCCTTCTGGTACTTCATCAGAGTGAATTTCATCGAGTTCATAATCATCATAATTGGCTGCTTCTATTCTGTTAATAGCTTCATTTACAGGAAGTCCTGAATAATCAGCCATTTCGATCTTTTCCTTTCCTGAGCTCTGGAAAATGGTAATCGCTTTGCCTTCTTTAACTACTTCTCCTGCTTCAGGGAAGGTTCTCGTTACTTTTCCTTCTTCTATGTCATCACTAGGTTCCTCTTTAGGTTCTTCTAAAACAAGACCTAAATCGATCAATTCTTTTACTGCATCGTCATACTCCTTACCTGACACATCAGGAACCGTTACATCTTTCGGTAAAAGCATGGCTGGTAAAAGGGTAAATGCAGCTCCCCCGCCACCAACAAGCAGTAAAAACAGGATTAATAAACCAATAATCCATTTTTTCTTTTTCTTCTTTTTAGGTGGAGGTGGTTCTTCCGCCTTCTCACTTACAGGTTTATTTTCCGGTGGACGAATTCTTGTTTCATCTTCATTTGTGATATTGTTTAAGCTGCCTTTAATGATCGGAATAGCCTTTGTCGCTTCTTCATCATCATCTGGGATGTAAAATTTAGGTTCATTCATACGGCTTGGTTCAAGGGCCGTCATAACATCTGCCTGCATTTCATCTACAGATTCATAGCGATGAAGTGGATCTTTTGCCATTGCCTTTAATACAACATTTTCCATACTCTGAGGTAAAGTAGGATTCCAACGCTTTGGAGATGGAGTTTGGGATTGTAAATGCTTTAGAGCAATAGAAACAGCTGATTCCCCGGAAAAAGGCAGTCTTCCTGTTAACAATTCAAACATTACAATTCCTAATGCATAGACATCAGATTTTTTTGTTGCCAAACTTCCTCTAGCCTGTTCAGGAGATAAATAATGAACAGAACCTAAAAGCGAGTTGGTCTGTGTGATCGTAGTAGAACTCAAGGCCATGGCAATGCCAAAGTCGGTCACTTTTACAGTGCCGTAATCATCAATCAATATGTTTTGCGGTTTTATATCCCGATGAATGATCCCGTTTTCATGGGCATGAGAAATAGCTGATGTCAGCTGGTTCATGATCTCCACTGCATTGTATTGTTCCACAGGTGCATATTGTTGAATGTATTGCTTTAAGGTTTTTCCTGAAACATGCTCCATCACGATATAATAAATGTCATCTTCTTCGCCAATATCATAAATGCTTACTATGTTCGGATGGTCTAGGCTAGTTGCAGATTGTGCCTCTCTTCTAAAGCGGCGAATAAATTCTTCATCATTTGCAAAATCTAACCGTAATACTTTAACTGCGACATCACGATCCAAAATCATGTCATGGGCAAGGTAAACATTTGCCATTCCACCGCCACCGATGACTTCCATAATTTTGTAGCGATCATTTAATCTTTTACCTATTAACACCTATTTCACCCACTCCCAGCTTCGGAGACAGATAATTCCAAGATGGCAACCGTGATATTATCTTCCCCACCGTAATGGTTGGCGCGTCTTATTAACTCCTCTGCCTTTTCAGACAATGCATGGTTCCCGTTGTTTAAAACCTCAACTAGCTCCCTGTCTTTCACTTTGTCACTTAAGCCGTCTGAACAAAGGAGAATATATCCTGGGTCATCATATGTAATGGTTTTTATATCTATTTTCACTGTTTTTTCTGTCCCTAAAGCCTGTAGAATAACATTTTTTCTAGGATGATGTTCTGCATCTTCCTTTGATATTTGCCCAGTTTTAACGAGTTCATTTACAAATGTATGATCTTCTGTTAATTGCTTGGCATTTTCATCTGAAACAAGATAAATTCTGCTGTCACCAACATGTGCCAGGGTCACAAAAGTATCGCCAATGATAGCAGCAACAATTGTAGTCCCCATCCCATTGCATTCCTCATGTGCATTTGCATGGTCAAACAGTGTTTGGTTGGCTTGAAGTATGAACGTCTTCAGCCAAATTTCAGCAGGTTCAGGGGAAGAGATGTTGGTCGTCTCTTCCCACACTTCCTTGATGTGACTTACAGCTCTTTCGCTTGCCACTTCACCTGCTTGATGGCCCCCCATGCCGTCACAAACCACTGCAAGCTTTGTGCCGTCTTTATTAACAAAAATTCCCCCATTGTCTTCATTATGTGAACGAACTCTCCCTCTATCTGTTAAAAAGACCATTAACCATTGTCACCTCGTCTCTTCTTTCCGCTCCTTCGCACGCAGTTGTCCGCATGCAGCATCGATGTCGTGGCCTTGCTCACGACGAACTGTTACATTGACTCCAAGATTTTTCAACGTTTTTTCAAATAAATTAATTTGTTCTTTTGGCGTTCTCACATAGTCACGCTCTGGTACATAATTCACCGGAATTAAATTCACGTGACACTTCATACCTTTTAGCAACTGTGCCAATTCCTCGGCGTGTTCTACCTGATCATTTACCCCACCGAACAAGCCATATTCAAAACTAACACGACGTCCAGTTTTATTAATGTAATAACGGATAGATTCCATTAGATCTGGAAGTTTATATGCTCTATTAATAGGCATCAGTCTTGAACGTATCTCTGTGTTTGGTGCATGCAGGGATACAGCAAAGTTGATTTGCATGTTTTCATCCGCAAATTTATAGATTTTTGGGATGATGCCACTTGTAGAAACGGTAATATGGCGTGCGCCGATATTAAGCGCTTTGTCATGGTTGATAATTTTCAAGAAGTCGAGCATCTCATCGAAGTTATCGAATGGTTCCCCAATCCCCATGATAACCACATGACTGACACGTTCCTCCATTTCATCAAGAGCTTGTTGCACCTTTACAACTTGGGCAACAATTTCTCCTGCTTCAAGGTTACGTTTTAACCCGCCTAGAGTAGAGGCACAGAATGTACAGCCGATTCGGCAACCTACCTGTGTGGTTACACAAACTGAATTTCCATATTCATGCTTCATTAGAACCGTCTCAATGGAATAACCATCATGCAGTTCAAATAGGAATTTCATCGTTCCATCAGAAGATGTTTGTTGAACAATTGTCTTTAATGTTGTTAGTGCATATGTCTCTTCCAGCTTTTCTCTTAAGCTTTTGGAAAGATTGGACATATCTTCAAATGACGTCACACGCTTTTGATAGAGCCATTCAAAAATCTGAGTTGTTCTGAATTTTTTCTCTCCGATACTTAGTAACCATTCTTCCAATTCGTGCAATTGTAAAGAATAGATGGACGGTTTACGCGTTGCTTCTTCTTGTTTGAGTTGTTCTTTTGTATTATGTTCCATCTTTTACACCTGCCTTTTTAGTCTAACAATAAAAAATCCATCCGTACCAAAATAGTGAGGCAATAGTTGGAGCATACCTTCTTTAACATAACTGTTTACCTTTTCTGGCAGTAATTCTTTAATGTTGAAATCTATTTCAAACTCTTTGTTTTCTTCTAGAAATGCATGAACAACATCAGCATTTTCTTCTTTATCAATTGTACATGTACTGTATACCAAAGTTCCACCTTTTTTTACAAGAGGTGCCACTTCCTTTAGTATAGCCAATTGAATGGAAGCTAGTTGCTTGATGTCCTGCATGGATTTTGTGTATTTCAAATCGGGCTTCCTGCGGATAACTCCAAAACCTGAGCATGGTGCATCTACCAGGATCTTATCAAACTGTTCCGGTTTAAAAATTTCTTGGGCCTTCCTGCTGTCTAGGGCTTGTGCGTCAATGTTGGAAAGCTGTAGGCGTTCTGCTTGATCTTTAATAAGTTTAACCTTGTGATCGTGGAGGTCCGTTGAGATGACTTTCCCACTATCCTTTAATAATTCTGCAATATGAGTCGTTTTCCCTCCAGGAGCTGCACAGCAATCATACACGTAGTCGCCCTGCTCAATACCAAGAGCTCTAGCAACGAGCATGGAACTCTCGTCTTGAATTGTCATATAGCCATTTTTATAGGCATTGGAATAAGCCATATTTCCTTTTAAAGAGACAATGCTTTCTTCTGCAACTTCCCCTTTTTCTGCATTGAATCCTTGTGCGGTAAGCATTTGCAACACTTCATCCACTTCTGCCTTCGCCGTATTTGCTCTAGCCGATTGGTGTGGAGGAACAAGGTTCATTTCACACATTCTTTCCGTATCATAAACGCCATATTGTTCAATCCATTTTTCGACTAACCACTTGGGATGGCTTGTTGAGACGGAAATACGTTCCACATCATTTTCCATTTTCTCAAGATCAGGAACACCGTCACGCTGTAAGGACCTTAACACGCCATTGACAACAGACGCAACACCTTTGTGTCCTCTTTTTTTGGCAATTTCCACCGCTTCATAAATGGCAGCACGTGCAGGAACTTTGTCTAAATATAACATTTGATACAACGTCATCTTTAAGAGGACTTTTACCCAATCCTGCAGTTTTTTTTGTTTTTCTATATAAGAAGCCAAGTAATAGTCCAAAGTGATGGTTCGTTGAATAGTACCGTAAACTACTTCTGTAAAAAGCCCGGCATCTTTTTTGGATAACTTACCTGAATCCAAGTAGTTGTTTAACAATAGGTTACTGTAGGCTTGCTTTTTTTCAACAGTTAACAATGCCTCTAAAGCAAGTTCTCTTACATTTTTCATTTTAGTCTCCTAGCTTTGTGCCTTCTGATAAAGAAGCTCCTGCGCCGTTCAAATATTGCGTTCCAGTCATTCTCTTCTTACCAGCCAGCTGCAAGTCTGTTATTTTTATCCCAGTTGAATTGCCTGTTTTGACGATGAATCCATCATCCTCGATCCCAATGATGGTCCCAGGTATAGCATCTTTAGCAGTTTCGCTTTTCTCTCCCCACCAAACTTTCATCACTTGGCCATCCATTGTTGTATACGCAACCGGCCATGGATGCAAGCCTCGAATATGGTTATAGATCTGCTCACCATCCATCGTCCAGTCAATTTTTTCCTGTTCCCGCTTGATGTTGGATGCGAATGTTGCTTCTTCATGATTTTGGACTTCCGCTTGTAGCTTTTGATCAAAAAGTTGCGGAAGCGTTTCAGAGAGAAGTTTAGATCCAGCCACACTTAGTTTATCATGCAAGGTACCGACATGGTCACGCTCTTCGATATTCACTTCCACCTGTGTCAGCATATCACCGGCATCCAATTTTTCTACCATATACATAATAGTAACACCTGTTTTTTCATGACCCTGGATGATAGAGTAATGAATTGGTGCTCCGCCTCGCAATTTTGGCAGCAAGGAAGCATGGACATTAATACAACCATATTTAGGTGCATCAAGCAGGGGCTTAGGTAAAATCTGCCCAAAAGCTGCCGTTACAATCAAATCCGGCTCTAAGGAAGTGATTTTTTCATACTCCACAGCTTCTTTAATTTTTTCTGGTTGATAAACTGGGATGTTATGTTTTTCTGCCTCAACTTTTACCGGGGGTGGTGTTAACACCTTTTTTCTGCCTTTCGGACGGTCAGGCTGGGTTACTACTGCAATTACTTCATATCCATCCTGGATAATTTGCTGCAAGACTGGTACCGCAAAATCCGGCGTGCCCATAAATACAATTTTCTTCTTCATTTCTATCACCCTTCTACTTCCAACTCATCTGGTTCAAAATACCTTAACACTTTAGATGTGAACAATACACCGTTTAAATGGTCAATCTCATGTTGTATAGCACGGGCAAGAAAACCTCGCGCCTCCAGCTCGTACCATTTTCCTTTACGGTTCTGAGCGCGTACCTTCACATAATCGGCACGATTCACTTCTCCGTACAAGTCAGGAAAGCTTAAGCAGCCTTCAGGTCCGACCTGTTCTCCTTCTTCTTCTATAATTTCAGGGTTGATCAGTTCTATCTTCCCATGTTTATCATCAATATCTACAATAGCAATTCTTTTTGCGATACCGATTTGCGGTGCTGCCAGCCCGACACCGTCTGCCTCGAGCATCGTATCATACATATTGTTCAGGAGCCGAATCAACCTTTTATCAAAAAGAGTAACCGACTCACAGTTTTGCTCCAGAACCGGAGCTGGGTACTTCACAATATCTAATATAGCCAATCTTAATTCCTCCATCTGTTACATAAGCATATATGGATTTAGATCTATATGAACTGCTAATTTATCTTGATCCATTTGTGTTTGATATTTTTCTATTACTGTTTTCAGTGCTGCGTGCAAATTTGGTTCTCGTTTATATTTAATGATGCATTGATACCTGTAGCGGTCTTTAATCCTCGCAATAGGAGAAGCAACCGGTCCAAGTATAACAGCCTCATTGGATAATTGCATGTTTAAAAAATGGGTAATTTTTTCTGTCACAGTGACTACTTTGGTTAATTCCTGGTGTGTCACGGTAACTAGCGCCAAATAGTAAAATGGCGGATATTGATGCAGTTTTCTAATTTGCATTTCTTTTTGGTAAAATTCCAAGTAGTTGTGTGTGCCAGCAAGCTCCACACTGTAATGTTCCGGGCTGTACGTCTGGACCACTACTTCTCCGGCCAGTTCGTGTCTGCCAGCTCTTCCGCTAACCTGTGTGAGAAGCTGGAAAGTTTTTTCAGAAGAACGGAAATCAGGAACGTTTAGCATCGTATCTGCTGTCAATACTCCAACAAGGGTTACAAGCGGAAAATCAAGTCCTTTGGCAATCATTTGCGTACCAAGGAGAATATCTGCCTTCCGGTCACCAAATTGTTGGAGAAGCTTTTCATGGGAGCCCTTCCTGCTCGTCGTATCAACGTCCATTCTTATTACCCTTGCTTGTGGAAGAAGTTTTGTTAGTTCTTCCTCGACTTTTTGGGTTCCTGTTCCAAAGAAACGGAAATGTTCACTGTCGCATGATGGACAAGTAGAACGGACAGGTTCTTCGTAACCACAATAATGACATTTCATTTGGTTGCTGCTTCGGTGATAAGTCAATGAGATGTCACAATGGGGACAATCCACCACATATCCACAGTCTCGACACATTACAAAAGAAGAATAACCCCTTTTATTTAAAAATAAAACGGATTGTTCGCCTTTTTCCAATCTAGACTGGAGTTTTTCGAGAAGGCTTCTCGAAAACATTGACCGGTTCCCATCTCGCAATTCCTCTCTCATGTCGACAATCTCGACTACCGGCATTCCTTGTTCACTCATTCTCTTGTCCATCGTCAGAAGTTTATACACCCCTTTGGATGCACGGGCGAAGGTTTCAAGTGTGGGGGTGGCACTGCCAAGAACAACAGGGCATTGGTGATATCTGCCCCTTTCTAAAGCAATATCGCGGGCATGATAACGCGGGGTGTCCTCTTGTTTATAGCTTGTTTCATGTTCTTCATCTATGATGATGATGCCTACATTTTCAAAAGGAGCAAAGATAGCGGACCTGGCACCTACTACAACCTTGACTTCCTTTCGGTGTATTTTTCTCCATTCATCATATTTCTCTCCCATTCCAAGACCGCTGTGCATAACAGCCACGTCGGAACCGAACCTTGATTTGAAGCGGTTGACCATTTGCGGAGTCAAGGCAATCTCTGGGACAAGAACAATTGCTTCTTTTCCTTGCTTAAGTACAGCATCCACAGCTTGCATATAGACTTCTGTTTTACCGCTCCCTGTGACACCGAACATGACAAACGCTTCATGCGTATGTTGCTCAATAGAATTTAGAATAGGAATGATAGCTTCTTGTTGTTGTTGTGTTAAGGGTAGCGCTTGAGACTTTTCAAATTCCCTGTTTTCATATGGATCTCTGTATATTTCTTCATCATTTTCTGAGAGGATACCAAGTTTTACTAATGCATGAATCGCACTTGTCCCAATCTGCAACTCTTCTAACAGCGTTTTTTTGTCGATGACCTTATCTTTATTTTCTAAGAAAAAGTCTAATAACTTGTGCTGAGCAGCTGCTCGAGCAGAAATTTCCCCTTTTGCTTCTTTTAGAGATTCTTCTGAAGCATGCAGCCGAATTACTTTTCTCGTTTTCTTGGAAAGTCTATCTTTCACTTCGTAATATACTTCTAAAACATCCTCTTCCATCAAATGTTTGATTGTTTTAAAGTGACTGGTTCCTGCCACCTCTTCAAATTTCACGCGATTGGATGTGTGAAAGAGTGGTTGAAGCTCTGAAGGGACTCCCTCTATTTTTCTGGCAATTAGCCATTTTTCATATTTCGCCTTTAATGCAGCTGGTAACATTGCTTGGTAAGCTGAAATAGTAAAACATAGAGTATGGTCTCTAAGCCAGTCTGCCAGTTGCATAAGTTCTGTTGTCAGGATAGGCTGAATATCTATCAACGATGTGATCGGACGTGTTTTAGGTACGGTGGTACTATCTTTCACTTCTACGACAAAGCCTTGGATCTGCCTTGGACCAAAAGGTACATTCACCCTCATTCCAGGTTGTATGAACCCATTCCATTTTGCAGGAATCTCATAATCAAAGGCTCTATCCGTTTGTTTGGCAGGAACATCAACGATCACACTAGCATAATAGGTCATCGTTTTTCCTCAAGTGTTGTTGCGACTTCCTCAAGCAGTGCATAAGCCACATCCTGTTTAGTCATCATCGGCAGAGAAATGCTTGTGCCATCTTTTTTATAGATGGTTACTAAATTCGTATCTGTTCCAAAGCCAGCACCTGAAATTGTTACATTGTTTGCTACTACGTAATCCAAGTTTTTCTTTGCAAGCTTACCTTTGGCATATTCCTCTACATTATTAGTTTCAGCTGCAAACCCTACCAGCACCTGGTGTTCTTTTCTTTCACCTAATGTTTTGAGGATGTCTTTCGTCCGCTCCAACTCCAGAACGCTGTCCCCGTCCTGCTTTTTCATTTTAATGTCGGAAACAAATTTAGGACGATAGTCTGCAACGGCAGCTGACTTTATGACAATATCCGTTTGTTCATAATGAGCCATCACTGCGTTAAACATTTCTTCAGCAGATTCCACTCGGATTGTATTTACATTCGGAGGATCAGGAAGGTTTGTCGGTCCTGATACCAAGATAACTTCTGCACCTAAACTAGCTGCAGCTTCCGCAATGGCATAACCCATCTTGCCTGTTGAACGGTTAGTGAAAAAGCGTACCGGGTCCACTTTTTCAATAGTCGGGCCAGCTGTGACAAGAATCCGTTTTCCTGTTAGCGTCAACTCGTCATGTTTTTGAAAAAACCGCTTCAGTCCTTCGACAATGGTTTCAGGTTCTTCCAATCTACCCTTCCCTACATAACCACACGCCAAAAAACCTTCTCCCGGTTCAATGAATCGATACCCGAAAGACACAAGGCGCTCCATGTTTTGCTTAACTGCAGGATGATCATACATATGTACATTCATAGCTGGTGCAATCCATACAGGGGCCGTACTTGCCAATAAAGTTGTCGTAATCATATCATCCGCTAAACCGTTCGCAAGCTTCCCGATTACATTTGCGGTCGCCGGTGCAACAAGCACTACATCTGCCCAGTCTGCTAGGTCAATATGAGAAATAACGGCAGGATTCTTTTCTTCAAATGTATCTGTGAATACTTCGTTTCTTGATAATGCTTGAAAAGACAACGGTGTAACAAACTTGCAAGCAGACTGGCTCATGATTACCTTTACTTCCGCACCTTGCTGGACCAGTTTACTTGTTAAAGCGACTGCTTTATAGACAGCTATACCACCTGTTACACACAATAGGATTTTTTTATTTTTCATTTCACAACCCCCGTCATGTACTAGAAATTCCACTTTCCCCCGTTTATCCTCTTTCTCCTTAAAGCACTTACCTCATTAAGAAAAACCGTGCAAAATCCGCCCGGTCCATTTTATTTTAAAATTTTTGCGGGTTGGTTAATCGCCGCTGTTCCTTTCCGCTAATGGCTTCGCTTTCCACGGGGCGACCTTGAGCCTCCTCGGCAAGCCTGCGGGGTCTCAACATTGCCGCTTCTTCCCCGTAGGAGTCTTCGCCATTAGCTCCAATCCACAGCTCGAAGTTACTTGAACTAAAGGCTACTTCATTTCCAGGTAACTCGGTCAGGAGCCTTTCATAAACCCTTAGGTAAATGAAGTCATCTCGTTGATTGGAGTGAAAGGCGCGCAGACGCCCGCAGGCAAGCGAAGCGCCTGGAACGGAAATCAACCGTACAATCCACTTTCTTTCTTTTTAAAAAAATAACAACCTATTTCTAGGTTGTTATCTTTACTTGTGATTTAGGATGCCTTCGCTTCTTTCAGCAGTTTTAATTGTCTTGGCAGATAATAAGCCTGCGTCAATCTCTTCAAGGGCTTTCCCAACAAATTTGTGAGAAACCGTTTTTTCGATCATTTGATCGTTTACTTGTTGCAATTCACGAGCGCGACGTGCAGAAACAGTTACGAGCGTATATTTTGAATCTAATTTTTGCATTAGTGAATCAATAGATGGGTATAGCATATTATTCAGCCTCCAGCATTTGCTTATATTTTTCACGCAATCTTGTACGTTTACAATGTTCCGCCTGTACAATTGCTTGTATTCTGTCACAAGCAAGGTCCACTTGATCATTTTCCACCACATAGTCATAAGCGTCCATCATTTCAATTTCTTCTTTGGCAACTGTCATGCGGTTGTTGATTAAGTCTTCTGTTTCAGTACCTCTTGTCGTGATTCGGTTCTTTAGTTCAGATAGGCTTGGCGGCATCAGGAAGATGAATACACCTTCAGGGAATTTGCTCTTAACTTGAATGGCACCTTGAACTTCTATTTCAAGGAAAACATCCTTGCCTTCAGCTAAACATTGTTCTACATAATCAACAGGAGTACCGTAGTAGTTTCCAACATACTCTGCCCACTCGATAAATTTATCTTCTTCTATTAACTGTTCAAATACTTCTCTAGACTTGAAGAAATAATCCGTTCCGTCCACTTCTCCCTCACGCGGGTTACGAGTCGTCATAGAAATGGAATAATGCAAACTAACATCTTCTTTTGAAAATAATGCTTTTCTTACTGTTCCTTTTCCAACCCCGGAAGGTCCGGAAAGAACAATCAATAATCCTCTATCTCTCATTATATTTACAAATACCTACCCTTCATCAGACATATCATCTTTATTTACCAGGCGTTGTGCCACGGTTTCCGGTTGCACTGCCGATAAGATAACATGATCGCTATCCATTATTAGTACTGCTCTTGTGCGTCTTCCATAAGTTGCATCTATTAACATACCCTGATCTCTTGCATCTTGGATGATCCGTTTAATAGGAGCAGATTCAGGACTAACAATAGATATGATACGATTTGCTGATACGATATTACCAAAGCCAATATTAATCAACTTTATGCTCATGGTTCCCACCTCTTGTTACAAACTCTATTCTAACCGTGTTCAATGGTTAGTAATCAACGATTATTCAATGTTTTGCACCTGTTCTTTAATTTTTTCCAGGCAAGCTTTCATCTCGACTACCAGATTCGCAATATTTGCGTTGTTTGCCTTGGAACCGATGGTATTTACTTCCCTGTTCAATTCCTGGACAAGGAAATCCAACTTCCTGCCTACCGGCCCTGTGGAATGAAGGGATTGGGTAAATTGACCAAGGTGGCTGTTAATTCTTTTCAATTCTTCATTAATGTCAGCCTTATCAGCAAAAATTGCGGCTTCTGCCAGTATACGTTGTTCATCAATCTGGGAACCTAAATATTCCTTCAGCTTTTTTTCCAAACGCAACCGATACGCTTCCACAACTGTCGGACATAATTCTGCAAGCTGCTCCGACATCGTTCCGATAAAGTTTAAATGAGTGATAATATCCTTTTTCAACTGATCGCCCTCAGCAGAACGCATAGCAACCAATTGCTTGGATGCTGAATGGATTTGCTCGAGCAACAATTCTCCTATTGCTTCCATTCCTGTTTGTGTTTCCATAATCGTAAACACATTTTCTAATTTTAGTATATCATTAATCTCAATGGAACCGGAAATTTGGTATCTATCTTTTACCTTATGTATAGAATCTATGTATGCCGAAAGAAGCTCCCAATCCACATTCAAATGTTTATCTTGAGTGTCTTGGCCCTCAATCGTTATGAACATTTCTATTCTTCCCCTTTGCAAATAAGAGCTAACGACTTTTTTCATCGTCTCTTCCATTGCTAGGAACTGCTTAGGCATCCGGATATTAATCTCACAAAAGCGATGGTTGACAGATTTCATCTCGACAAGAATCTGATAAGGTCCTTGAGTTGCTTCTGCCCGCCCAAAGCCTGTCATACTTTTCACCATAGTATACTCACGTCCGTTCTTAAGTATAGAAAAAGAGCCGGAAAACTGGCTATTGTTGATGCTAAGCAACCACTATATTAGCATTGTTTCCCCTAATTTGAAAGCTATTTTTATAGAAAATTAAGCGGGTAATTGATTGATGGGGAAAAAAGAAGAAAAGGCAATAGAGTTCACCTCTACTACCTTGAATTAATTATACCATATTCTTTTTTGCTTTTCCTGTGAAAAGAGTACCCACTAACAAAAAGGTCGGTAACGATGCCATCCCCATAATCAATAACCACTCTTTAGGTGCCAGTGCCACTGTATGGAAAATACCTTGTAAAGGTGGATAGTAGATAACGATAAGCATCAAGACAATACTAGAAATTACTGCTCCGACAAGGTACATGTTCTGAAACGGGTTTCGATGGAAAATAGATCTATCACTTCGGCAATCAAACACATGGATCAGTTGAGCCATGACAAGGGTTGCAAATGCGACGGTTTGTGCATAAATGAGATTATCTGGATGTTGTTTGTACACAATCATAAATGCAAGCAAGGTGGCAAGTCCAATTAAAAAGCCACGCGATACTATTTTCCACCAAAGACCTCTGGCAAAAACGCCTTCCCTTGGATGCCTTGGTTTACGCTTCATGACGTCCCCTTCTGCCTGATCAAGGCCAAGCGCCATTGCAGGCAAACCGTCTGTTACAAGGTTCACCCACAAAATCTGGATTGGAACAAGCGGTAACGGCAACGCCAATAACATCGCAAACAGCATGACAAGTATTTCCCCGACATTTGAAGCCAACAAATATCGGATGAACTTCCTGATGTTCTCATAAATGTTTCGGCCTTCTTTTA
Source organism: Sutcliffiella horikoshii (assembly GCF_008180725.1). Taxonomy (GTDB): domain Bacteria; phylum Bacillota; class Bacilli; order Bacillales; family Bacillaceae_I; genus Sutcliffiella_A; species Sutcliffiella_A horikoshii_B. The sequence goes on from NZ_VTEV01000001.1 coordinate 358,341, forward strand.
TAGCAGATTTTATAGTGGCAAAATTGTCATCCAATAGGACTAGGGAGCTTGCTTCCTTCGCAACATCCGTACCGGTAATACCCATCGCAATTCCAATGTCAGAGGCTTTTATCGCTGGAGCATCATTTACTCCATCTCCTGTCATGGCGACAATATGTCCCTTTTTCTGAAGAGCTTTTACAATGGATAGTTTATGCTGTGGGGACACTCTGGCAAACACATACACATCATCCACGATGTCTTCTAATTCTTCCTGGCTCATCTTCTGAAGAGTTTTTCCTTCTAGTACCTTTCCACCCATGGGAAGAATGCCAATTTCAGCTGCAATCGCTTTTGCTGTGACGATGTGATCACCTGTGATCATCACTGTCCTGATTCCTGCTTCTTTACATTCACGAACAGCCTGTTTTACTTCTGGGCGAGGAGGATCAATCATCCCTTGCAGTCCGATAAAGACAAGATCTTTTTCTATCTCTCTTTCATGCATGCCATCATGAAAATTAGAAATTGGCTTGAAGGCCACCGCAATATTCCTTAGTGCCTGTGATGCCAGTTTATGAACCATATCTTTTACAATCTCTTCGTATTTGGATGAAAACAGTTCCCGCTTTCCTTCCCATAATAACGAATCACTTACGTTGGTTATCACATCCGGTGCACCCTTTGTGATGACAAACAGCTTTCCTTGCTTATCTTTTACTACAACACTCATCATCTTTCGTTCTGAGTCAAACGGATATTCTTTTACTAGCTGGAATTCAGTTAGTAAACCTTCACGAGTAAAACCTGCTTTCATGGCTGCAACCGCAAGGGCTCCTTCCGTTGGGTCCCCATCAAGAATATATTGGTTTTTTTTCTGGATTATACTAGCGTGATTACATAACAGACCGAATGTCAGCAGTTGATGTAGTGATTTATTCTTACTTGCGCTATCTGCACCATCTGTTAGGAATTCCCCTTTTGGTTCATAGCCATTGCCCGTTACATTCCAAGTGGTCCCACCAGACCACACATGGGTCACGGTCATTTTGTTCTGAGTTAGTGTCCCTGTCTTGTCAGAACAAATGACAGAAGCACAACCGAGCGTTTCAACAGCAGGTAGCTTTCTGACAATCGATTTCTTTTTGATCATGCGCTGAACGCCAAGTGAAAGGGCTACGGTTACAATTGCCGGCAAGCCTTCCGGAATGGCTGCAACCGCTAAAGAGACACCAGCCAAAAACATTTCATACAGACTATGGCCTTGAAGAACACCCACCAAGACTACAAGCATTGTTAGTATTAAAGCAACCGTAATTAAAATCTTTCCAAGCTGCTCCAGTTTACGTTGCAGTGGTGTAATGGTTGTCTCTGCAGTCTGTAATAGGTCCGCGATTTGTCCCATGGCAGTATTCATACCTGTAGCAACTACGACACCAACACCCGTTCCACGAGTTACAAGTGTCCCCATAAAGGCCATGTTTTCCTGATCACCAATGGAGATGTCTGAGCCGTGCACAGGTTTATCACTTTTGACCGAAGGCACTGATTCCCCCGTCAATGCTGACTCCTCAATCTCTAATGAACTGGCCTGTACAATTCGAAGGTCTGCCCCGATACGGTCTCCGCTTCCGAATTTGATAATATCCCCTACCACTATTTCTCTTGAGGCCACTTTCCGCCATTCTTTTTCTCTAAGCACGGTTACTTGTGGTGCCGAGAGCTCTTTTAATGCCTGCAAGGACTTTTCTGCTTTTCGCTCCTGAAAAAAGCCTAAAAATGCATTGATGATCACAATGGCAATGATGGCAACTGCATCGATGTATTCCCCAAGCAAACCTGAGATCAATGTTGCAGCAAGCAACACCACTACCATGAAATCTTTGAACTGCTCTAAAAACACTAAAAAGGCGTTCGGTCTCTCCGCCTCTTGAAGTTCATTCGTCCCGTACTGCAACAGACGATTTTTTGCTTCTGATTCACTTAATCCAGCTTCTAAATCGGAATTGATCTGTTCTTCGACTTCTTCTGCTCTCATTTCATGCCATTTCATCTGTTCCACCTCACAACCTTTGCACAAAATCTATCTAACAAAGTCTATTCGGACTCGTCCAAAAAAATGATATACTTTTTGGGTGTTATCAAGATTGTTAAGATATAATGATAAAAGAGAAATCTTTTAGGTTTAGAACAAGAAGGGAAGTTTACATATATGAGTTTCGACGGTATTTTTACATACGCCATGACTGCAGAGTTGAAGGATAAGCTAGAAAGCGGGAGAATTACAAAGATTTATCAGCCCTATAAAAATGAGCTTATCTTAACCATCCGCTCCGGAAGAACCAATCATAAGCTACTGATCAGTGCGCATCCTAGCTATGCAAGAATGCACCTGACAGAAGAATCCTATGAAAATCCATCTGAGCCGCCGATGTTTTGCATGTTGCTAAGAAAGCATTTAGAAGGCTCTATCATTACACAAATTCACCAAATTGATATGGACCGTATCATCGTCTTTGATGTAAAAGCACGAAATGAAATTGGGGATGTTTCTTACAAGCAACTAATAGTAGAAATTATGGGACGTCATTCCAACATCATCTTTGTGGATAAAGAAAAACAGATGATTTTGGATAGCATCAAACATGTACCGATGGCACAAAACAGACACCGCAGCCTGACACCGGGTCAGACCTATGTGCTGCCTCCATCACAAGACAAACTTAATCCACTCGAAGCTACCGAAGAAACGGTTCAAAGAAAACTTGATTTTATTGGAGGTAGGCTCGATAAGCAGCTAGTAAATACATTTGCAGGGGTTTCCCCTATTTTCGCAAAAGAAACTGTTCACAGGGCCGGCCTTGTCAATAGGGACACGCTTCCGAAGAGCTTTATGGCGTTAGTGGAAAAAATAAAGGCTGGGGACCTCTCCCCTCAAATCATTACGGATGGTAACAAAGAGGTTTTTTACTTACTTGATTTGGAACACATTAAAGGAGAAAGCAAATACTTCTCCACACTGAGCGAAACGCTTGATCGCTTCTACTTCGGTAAAGCATCGAGAGATAGAGTCAAACAGCAAGCAAATGATTTGGAACGATTTATTACAAATGAAATTCAAAAAAATGAAAAGAAAATTGTGAAGCTAGAGAAAACTCTTGATGACGCAAGAGACGCGGAAAAATATCAATTATATGGCGAACTTTTGACCGCCAACCTATATCAGATTTCAAGAGGAGATACAGAAGTAACTGTCGTGAATTATTACGATGAGAACGCCGGAACCATCACCATCGCATTGGACCCGCAGCGTTCCCCATCAAGCAATGCACAGCGCTACTTTAGCAAATATCAAAAAGCTAAAAACTCATTAGCTATCGTGCAGGAACAAATTGAGAAGGCAAAGGCCGAAATTCAGTATTTTGATATGCTAAACCAACAAGTGGAAACCGCCTCTCCAAAAGATATCCAAGAAATCCGTGAGGAACTGATGGAAGAAGGCTATTTGCGTATGAAGCAAAAGCGTAAAAAAGTTAAACCGCAAAAGCCTGTACTAGAAACCTACCTAGCTACCGACGGCACAGAAATTCTTGTCGGGAAGAACAACAAACAAAACGATCATCTGACCAACCGGGTTGCACGACGTGACGATATATGGCTGCATACAAAGGACATCCCTGGGTCTCATGTTGTCATTAGAAGTGATGAGCCAACTGAAGATACCATCAAAGAAGCAGCTACCATTGCAGCATACTTCAGTAAAGCGCGCCATTCCGGTTCCGTTCCTGTTGATTTCACTAAAGTGAGACATGTGAAAAAACCGTCCGGCTCCAAACCGGGATTTGTCATATACGAACAACAACAGACCATTTATGTGACTCCTGATGAGGAAATGATTATTGGGTTGAGGAAATAAGGAAGAGCACCTGTATTAATTTTAGGCCACTGAAAAAGTCTTTCAATTTAGATATTGTATAGACACCGCTGAGGATTTCCGCAAATGGCTCCGCTTTCCTAGGGGCGCTGCTGGAGCCTCCTCGGCTTCGCCTGTGGGGTCTCCACCTAGCCCTATCTCCCTCAGGAGTCTTCGCCTTTTGCTCCAATCCTCAGCTCGAAACTACAAAATACTATATAATACCAGTTTTACAGTGGCCTCATTAATTTGCAGGTGCTTTTCTGTCAAATTATTTAAATATAATCACAATTTAGGTTTATTTTTACAAAAAGAAGGGTAATTATTTGCTTCCTTATAAAAACCATGTTTAAATGGAAAAATAGTTTTAAATGTTTTTTTCAAATGGAGGGTAACAACATGAAAAACAAATTAACGATTTTTCTAGTAGCAATGTTAACAGCTGTTCTATTAGCTGCATGTGGTTCTGATGGAAACAATGCTTCTAAAGAAGCCAATGAAAACAAAGAAGCTCAAGAAGGACAAGAACAGCAAACCCCTGAAGTCGAAAAAGTAGATCCTGAAAAAGTTGTCGCAAAAGTCAACGGACAGGAAATTAAAGGCCAGGAATATAATGAAATGCTTCAACAAACTCAAATGATGATGATGCAATTCGGTCAAGGCGGAGACGCTAAGGCAATGAAGGACCAAACATTAAACGCATTGATTGATCAAAAAATCCTTTCTCAAGAAGTGGAAAGCAAAGGCTATAAAACAAGTGAAAAAGAAATTGAAGACTACATCAACGATATTAAAGCAAACTACGAAAGTGAAGAAAAATTCGAAGAGGCTCTTGAAGCAAGCCCTCTGACTATGGAAACTTTGAAGGCGCAAATTTCTGAAGAATTGGCACTTCAAAAGTACATGGAAAAAGAATTCCCTGAAACAAAAGTAACGGACGAGCAGATCAAAGAATACTACAACCAAGCAAAAGAGCAAAGCGAAGCTCAACAAGCGGAAGCTCCTGAAGGGGAAGAAGCACCAGAAAACAAATTCCCGGAACTTGCGGAAGTGGAAGACCAAATCCGCGGTCAACTTGAACAAGAAGAAACACAAAAGAAACTTCAAACTCTTGTTGAAGATCTGAAGAAAGACAGCAAAATTGAAAAATTAATCTAATATGATGAAGTTAACGAACGCACCCTGTGATATGGGTGCGTTTTGTTGTATTTGGAGACTTTTTAAACAGTATCTAGAGTTGTAAGTAGTTCCGATTCTCTTAAGTGATAACTCTTTTATCATTTTTCTAGCACTACGTACATTATTTATGTGTAAAATTTCACACACCTTACTAATTGAAATGGATGGGCCAAATAAAAGAGAATAGTCAATCAGGGTTTGAATGTGAGCTTTCTTTGATTGGTGTTTGCAATAAGGGCAGCTCCATTTTCTTGGGTGCTTCTCCATAGCCAGTTTGTTGCAATCAGGGCAAGCAACTCCTGTCAATATATCTGTAGGATCTATATTGTTATCTTTTAGGATATTTACGTTTTTGGGAGCATGGTTGTTGGTTATTAGTACGGAAATTTTATGTAGGGAATATATGGTGGAGCGGGCTGACTGCTGGTTTGCTAGAATGTCGTTGATTTTAAATGGCAGTGCAGGGCTTCTCACCACGAATTCTTGTACTAGAGTAGGGTTGGAAAGTGCTTTTACAATAGCGTTTTGGTTTGTCACAACTACAAAACAATAACCTGGGAACCCTTCTATGCCGTGGTTGGTTAACCACCGCTTAAATTGATTATATTGCATTTTCACTTGGAGGATCGGATCTTGTCTGGAAATTTCATGGATTATATCCTCTTTTTTAGTCTGAATAAGTTGTTGGTAATCAGGATCAAAAAGAAGTGTCCCGGTTAGGTGTTTGGTTTCTAAGAGGATAAAGAATGAAGGGAAAAGTAGAAGAGTATCCATTTGGAAGTGATGGTTATTCAGGAGTAGTCTTGCCCCTTTAACTACAATACAATCCTGAATTCCACTTAATTGCGCTAAATAATAATCTATGGAGTTTTCGCCAAAATCTCCAGAACGTCTTTTGCCTAATTCACTCTCAATCTGTGGGTATTTTTCATGTTGAGGTGGCAGTCTTCTATGTAAGGCATCAAGTTTGCACTGCATGATTGAACGACGATATGTTTGTTTATTCAATTTTTCACACCTTTCTCACAGTAGTTCAGTTACATATTTCGACATTTTTTGATGAGGTTCCTGCTTTACATAAGGAATTTTGTTTTATTTTTTGGAATTAATATTTAGGTTATTGGATTTATTGAACAGATATGGGGTCTACCGGGGTTCACTTTGGGGTTCTACCGTTAAAATTGGACCTTCTACTACTTTTAGTGCAACCTTGTACATTTCCCAGCCGTACTTCTACATCTAAACTCTCATATTCTACATTTTTGCTTTTCAGCTACTAATTTTTAAAAGTAGGTAATCTTCTAGCTTATTGATGACTTCGATCAGCCTGAGGCATTTCAGATAATTTTGTGGCGCCTCTCGCCAGGAACAACAGGGATTCCCATGCTTCCGCTCCCCTTCAATCCACCTTCTACCGTTAATTCAAAACCTTCTACCACTTTTCCTTCGACCTTCTACATTTCCCGGATTCGCTTGTACATTTCCCAGCCGTATTTCTACCTCTAAACTCTCATATTCTACAATTTTCCATTTCAGCTACCTAATCTTAAAATAGGTAGCTGTTAATCTTTTCTTTTCTCCACTCATCCAAATAAACCGATGCCTCTTCCATTTCAAAGCTATCCGCACACACAAAAAATCCCCCAGACCACCAACAGTCCAAGGGATTCCCCAAAAAATCTTTAGAACTCCATCCAAGTCTCACTAGTCGGGTTCTCCACCCACTTTGAAAGCTTCTTGCGATCACCTTCTGCAATGTAGTTCTTCTCGATTGCCACATCTATCAATGTTTGATAATCACAAAGTGCATGCGCTATAATCTCGTAATTAGACAAATTATCATCTGCAACTTCCAGACCGTATGTAAAAATTGCTACTACACCTAGTACTTCACACCCAGCTTCTCTCAGCGCCTGAACTGCCGCGATTGCACTCCCGCCTGTGGAAATTAAATCCTCCACGACAACTACCTTCTGTCCAGCTTCCACACGTCCTTCAATCTGATTGCCTTTTCCATGCGCTTTTGCCTTGCTTCGAACATAGCACATAGGCAAGTTCAGTTCATTGCTCACTAATGCAGCATGCGGAATGCCCGCTGTCGCTGTACCGGCTACCACCTGCACATCTGGAAACTTTGAAACAATCAAACGTGACAAAGATTCAGATATGTTTTTCCTAACCTGTGGATAAGAAATGGTTAAACGGTTGTCACAATAAATGGGTGATTTAATTCCTGAAGACCATGTAAACGGATCGTTCGGTTGAAAAAATACTGCTTTAATTTCCAATAAGTCTTCTGCCACTGTTCTGTTCATAAGCTCGTTCATCCTATCTCCACTCCCTGCCATTGTTGTATAATTGTTTCATAAGCCTTGCGTGGGTCACCAGCACGGGTGATACTGCGTCCTACTACAATCTCTGTCGCACCAAAAATACGTGCATCCATAGGAGTTACCACGCGCTGCTGATCATCCATACTATCTTCTTTCATCCGGATTCCTGGGGTCACCTTTTTGAACTGCACTCCAAAAGCCTCTCGCAGCATCGTTGCTTCTAGTGAGGAACACACCACACCATCCAAGCCGCTCTCAAATGCATTGCGTGCATAGTGCAGAACTACTTCATTAAGCGGAGCATTAATCATGAGATCCTCTTGCATACGCTTTTCCGACATGCTAGTTAACTGCGTGACAGCAATCAAGTTAGGGCGTCGTCCACTGGCCCCCTCCATTAAACCTTCCAAACCGGCTTTCATCATATCTTTACCGCCGGCAGCATGGAGATTGGTCATCCCTACACCTAATTTCCCAAGACCTTTCATTGCCTTATAAACAGTATTTGGTATGTCATGAAGCTTCAAATCAAGAAATACCTCGTGACCTTCTGCAACCAAATATTCTACAATTCCTGGTCCTTCTTGGTAAAACAATTCCATTCCGACTTTTACATATAATTTTTCCCCACCAAAATGTGCAAGAAATTCCTGAACGTCTTCTTTACCTGCAAAATCAAGCGCGACTATAAGCGATTTTTGCATGCTGCTTCCAGCTCCTTCCGATACACTCTGAAATATGCTCAAACCCTAATTCGTGCATTTTATATGGAAGTTCTTCGATGATGGTCGGACATACAAACGGATCTACAAAGTTTGCGGTTCCAACAGCTACGGCACTTGCACCTGCAAATAGATACTCTAAGACGTCTTCAGCAGTTTGTACGCCGCCCATGCCGATGATAGGGATGGAAACCTTTTGACTGACTTCATGGATCATTCGAATCGCTACAGGCTTTATCGCAGGACCGGATAATCCACCAGTACCATTAGCTAACACTGGTCGTCCGGTTTTCAAATCGATTCTCATACCAAGCAGTGTATTGATCATCGTCAACCCATCGGCTCCAGCCTTTTCAATCGCCACAGCAATCTCTGAAATGTTTGCAACATTTGGGGATAATTTTACGTAAACGGGTACATCAGAAACTTCCTTGACCGCTTTTGTTACTTCAAATGCCACCTTCGGGTCCGTTCCAAATGCAATTCCCCCTGTTTTTACGTTTGGGCAGGAAATATTCAACTCTAGTGCATGAACATTCGGAGCCAAGGATATCTCTTTTGCTACCTTCACATAATCTTCAATCACAGATCCTGCAACATTTGCAATGATTGGAACATTATAATCCGCTAAAAATGGCAGTTCTTCAGACATAACTTTTTCCAATCCAGGGTTTTGCAGCCCGATGGCATTCAGCATTCCTGCGTTCGTTTCCGCCACCCTTGGAGTCGGGTTTCCGAATCTTGGCTCTGAAGTAGTAGCTTTAATCATGATTGCTCCTAAAACATTCAAGTCATATAGCTTGGCAAATTCCCTACCAAACCCGAAGCAGCCTGATGCTGGCATGATGGGATTTTTCAAATCAAGGCCTGGCAACTTTATTGATAAGCAACTCATAGTACAACCTCCCCTGCTCGGAAAACCGGCCCATCTGTACAAACTTTTTTGTAAGAGTACCCTTCTGGATCGTTTTGAAGATGACAAACACATGCAAAGCAAGCCCCAATTCCGCATCCCATCCTCTCTTCAAGAGAGAGGTAGACGTTTTTATCCGGATATAGGTTTTCCAGTGCGCCAAGCATCGGTGTTGGACCGCATGCAAAAAGTGTCGTGAAGGGTATTTGAATCTCCTCCAGCACATTTGTCACGAAGCCTTCTGTTCCGTAAGTCCCATCAACCGTCGCTACGTAAGTGTCACCGAAGTAAGCAAATTCATTTTTATAAAAAACGTCTTCTTTTGATTGAAAGCCAAGTACATGGGTGGTACTTACTCCTCTGCGGTTTAACTGTTTGGTTAACTCTAGCAGTGGCGGGACACCGATTCCTCCCCCCACTATTAATGCATGATCGCCACGTTGTAGTTCTTCCACGTTAAATCCGTTTCCGAGTGGCCCCAAAATGTCCAGCTTTTCGCCTGGCTGCTTTCCTGCCAAAAGCATCGTTCCTTTTCCCTCAGCTCTGTATGTGATCTTGCATTGTCTTTTTTCTTTATCAATGCAAGAGATACTGATAGGACGCCTTAAAAGGGTATCGAAACCTTCTGTTACACGAATATGAACGAACTGACCAGGGGAACTCATCAGGTCGACGAGTTCTCCTTCTAAGGTCATTTCATAAATATTACGCGCAATATTAGTTTGTGAGATGATGGTCATCCAGGCTTTTTTCATTAGCTGTACACCGCCTCTTTTTCTGTGCTTTCCAAGGTTTCGATCGATTCAATGGAGAATGTCATCGATTCTAATACTCTAAGGATCGCTTTTGCTGTATCAAGGGATGTTAGGCAAGGGATCCCATTTTCTACTGATTCACGGCGGATTCTGAATCCGTCACGAGCAGGTTGTTTTCCTTTAGTCAACGTGTTGATAACAAATTGTGCTTGCCCTTTTCTAATCACATCAATCAGGTTCGGTGATTCCCCGCCTATTTTATTGACAACCGTTACCGGGATGTCTGATTCGCCAAAGAATTCTGCAGTTCCTGCTGTAGCTAAAAGTTTGTAACCGATACGGTGGAATCTTTTTGCAAGTTGAAGTGCTTCTTCTTTGTCTTTGTCTGCAATGGTGAACAATACAGAACCGTAAGTTCTTATGGAAATCCCAGAAGCAACCAGACCTTTATATAGCGCTTTTTCTAGGGTGATATCTTTCCCCATTACTTCTCCTGTAGATTTCATTTCCGGTCCAAGGGTGATATCCACATTTCTCAGTTTTGCAAAAGAGAATACCGGTACTTTCACAAACACACCTTTTGTTTCCGGCTGCAGTCCAGATCCATATCCTTGTGAAGCAAGCGTTTCACCTAAAATGATCTTGGTAGCTACCTTGGCCATTGGCACATGGGTTATTTTGCTTAAGAATGGTACTGTACGGCTTGATCTTGGATTTACTTCTATTACATAGACTTCCTCTTTGTAGATGACAAATTGAATGTTTAGTAGTCCGATAATGTTCAAGCCTTGTGCCAATCTAGTTGTGTAATCAATGATTTGTTCTTTGATACCTTCACTCAATGTTTGTGGAGGGTAGACCGCAATCGAGTCACCTGAGTGAACACCAGCGCGTTCGATATGCTCCATTATTCCTGGGATGAATACATCTTTTCCATCTGAAATTGCATCTACTTCGATTTCTTTACCTGTCATGTATTTATCAATCAGTACAGGATGTTCCGGGTTGATTTTTACCGCATTTTTCATGTAGTGTAAAAGCTCTTCAGACTTATAGACGATTTCCATCGCACGACCGCCCAAAACATACGATGGACGCACAAGCACCGGGTAGCCTATTCCTTCGGCAATTTCGATTGCCTCAGGGATAGAGATGGCTGTTTTCCCTTTAGGTTGTGGAATATCAAGGGTGTTCAATGTCTGTTCGAATTTATCGCGATTTTCTGCTCGATCTAAGTCTTCTAAGGTAGTACCTAAAATCTTAACTCCTCTTGCTTCTAATTCCGCTGCAAGGTTGATTGCCGTTTGGCCACCGAATTGTACAACGACTCCTTTTGGCTTTTCCAGATTGATGATATTCATGACATCTTCAATCGTTAATGGCTCAAAATAAAGCTTGTCAGAAATACTGAAGTCTGTTGATACTGTCTCTGGATTATTGTTGATGATGATTGCTTCATAACCCGCTTCTTTAATTGCCCAAACAGAATGGACCGTTGCATAGTCAAACTCTACACCTTGGCCGATTCGAATAGGACCGGAGCCGAGCACAACGATGCTTTCTTTTTCGGTAACTTCGGATTCGTTTTCCTCTTCATACGTTCCATAGTAGTAAGGGGTGCTAGACTCGAACTCAGCTGCGCAAGTATCTACCATTTTATACACTGGTGCTATTCTTTCTTGAAGACGCAGTTCATAGATGTCTCTTTCGCTTGTGGCCCATAATTTTGCGATCGTCTCGTCGCTGAAGCCCATTTCTTTCGCTTCGATCAGCGTGGAGATGCAACCATTGTTGCTTGTGATAAACTCTTCCATCGCCAAGATTTTATGCAGCTTTTGTAGGAAAAACAGATCAATCTCACACCAATCATGGATAGTCTGAATGGTGACGCCCCTTCTCATGGCTTCCGCGATATAGAACAATCTTTCATCCCCAGCTTTTCTGATACGTTTTTCCACTAGTTCATCTGAAAACCCTTCGCTTCCTTCCAGCTCAAGGTAGGAGATGTTGGATTCAAGAGAACGAACTGCTTTTAGAAGTGATTCTTCAAACGTTCTACCAATAGCCATTACTTCTCCTGTTGCTTTCATTTGAGTGCCAAGTCGACGGTTCGCTGACTCAAACTTATCAAATGGGAACCTAGGGATCTTTGTTACGATATAATCCAGTGCCGGCTCAAAGCATGCATACGTTTTGCCTGTAACAGGATTCATCATTTCATCTAGAGTCAAACCTACTGCGATTTTCGCAGCTAATTTAGCAATTGGGTAACCTGTTGCTTTGGAAGCAAGTGCAGATGAGCGGCTTACCCTTGGGTTTACTTCAATAATGTAGTAGTTGAAACTGTGTGGATCAAGCGCGAGTTGTACATTACATCCACCCTCGATTTCCAAGGCACGGATGATTTTCAGGGATACATTACGCAACAACTGATATTCCCTGTCACTTAGTGTTTGGCTCGGCGCCACCACGATGGAGTCTCCCGTATGTACTCCGACCGGATCGATGTTTTCCATGTTGCAGACTACAATTGCATTGTCATTGCTGTCACGCATCACTTCATATTCGATTTCCTTAAATCCAGCGATGCTCTTCTCTAGTAGACATTGTGTTACGGGACTATTTTTCAGTCCGCTTGTCACGATTTCAATTAACTCTTCTTCGTCCGAACAAATTCCTCCGCCTGTTCCGCCAAGGGTATAGGCAGGTCTTACAATGACCGGGTACCCTACTTGCTTAACAAATTCATAAGCTTCTTCAAGATTTATGATGATTTCACTTTGAGGGACAGGCTCTCCCAGTTCATTCATCAAAGTACGGAACAGGTCGCGGTCCTCTGCTTTTTGAATAGCAGATAGCTTCGTCCCGAGAATCTGTACGTTACATTCCTCTAGAACCCCTGCTTCTGCCAGTTCCACAGCAAGGTTTAAGCCTGTTTGCCCACCAAGGGTAGGAAGGATGGCATCTGGTCGTTCCTTGCGGATGATTCTGCTTACAAATTCGACCGTTAATGGTTCCATGTATACTTTGTCCGCCATCTCTTGGTCTGTCATGATGGTTGCAGGATTGGAGTTTACTAGAATAACGCGGTAGCCCTCTTCGCGAAGGGCGATACACGCTTGCGTACCTGCATAATCAAATTCTGCTGCCTGCCCGATCACAATAGGACCGGACCCGATTACTAAGATGGATTGGATGTCTAGACGTTTTGGCATACAAGTTCCTCCTTTTTTGCTTCCTTTATAAGTTCCATGAATTGATCAAATAAGTAGTTCGCATCTTCTGGTCCTGGACTTGCTTCCGGGTGATATTGGACCGTGAAAACAGGGTAATCTTTATGTTTGATCCCTTCGACCGTACCGTCGTTTAGTGCGATATGTGTTACTTCTAGTCTTGTATTTCCTAATGACTCTTCCGTTACGGTGTAGCCATGGTTTTGGGAAGTTAATGCCACTTTTCCGGTTTTCAAATCTTTTACCGGGTGGTTGGATCCTCGATGACCGAATTTCATTTTTTCCGTATCCGCTCCACATGCAAGGGCAAATAGCTGGTGTCCGAGGCAAATTCCGAATACCGGTACTTTTCCGAGTAGTCCTTGAATCATCGTGATCGCTTCCGGAACGTCTTTTGGGTCTCCAGGTCCATTGGACAGCATCACTCCGTCCGGGCTAAGCTGCATGATTTCTTCAGCTGTGATGTTGTAAGGAACCACGACCACATCACATCCACGTTTGTTCAATTCTCGTAAAATACCGTGCTTCATTCCGAAGTCCACAAGAACCACTCTGTACCCGCGACCTGGACTAGGATAAGCCGTCTTTGTGGATACTTGATGTACTTGGTTGGTTGCAAGCGTCGTCGTTTTCAATTGTTGAACTACTTCATCACGGTCTACATCAAGTCCGCATAATGCTCCTTTTAATGTTCCATGCTGACGAATGATTCTTGTCAGTTTTCTTGTATCAATCCCTGCAATTCCTGGAATGTCTTTCGCTTTGAAAAACTCATCCAGTGTCCATTGATTACGGAAGTTGGAAGGATAATCACTGACTTCTTTTACAATAAAACCGTGGATGGCAGGATGAATGGATTCAAAGTCATCTCTGTTCACTCCGTAATTTCCTACAAGTGGATATGTGAGGGTAACTAGCTGACCACAGTAGGATGGATCCGATAAAATTTCTTGATAGCCTGTCATTCCTGTATTAAAAACCACTTCACCAATAGAGTCCTTTAAGCTGCCAAACGCCTTTCCTACAAAGAAAGTGCCGTCTTCTAAAATTAGTTGTCGATTCATACTTGAACACTACCTTTCTGCCAAACTAGTTTTCCTTCTACTATTGTCATTACTGGCCAACCTTTACATTCCCACCCCGTAAAAGGTGTGTTTTTCCCTTTGGAAAGAAAGGTTTCCGGATTAATAGTTGATGAGATATTCAAATCGATAATGGTAAGATCTGCAGTGGCTCCTTCTTCAATTTTTCCACTTTGCAGTTTGAACACTTCTGCAGGTTTAACAGTCAACCAAGCTAATAATTGCTTTAGTGTAAATTTCTTTGTTTCCACAAAGTTTGTGTAGAGTAATGGAAAGGCAGTTTCTAGTCCTACGATTCCAAATGGTGCTTTCTCCATGCCTTCTGCTTTTTCTTCCGCTGTATGAGGGGCATGATCAGTTGCGATGAAATCAATGGTTCCGTCAAGCAACCCCTCGATTAACGCGTCTTGGTCCGCTTTCCCTCTTAATGGCGGGTTCATCTTGAAATTTGGATCAAGTCCAGGAATGTCCTCTTCACATAGCAACAAATGATGTGGGCTGACTTCAGCAGTAACCTTTATTCCAGCCCGTTTTGCGTCCCTTACCACCCTAACCGATTCTTTTGTACTGATATGGCAGACATGATAGTGGCAGCCCGTGGCCTCCGCCAGCAAGATGTCACGTGCGATATGAACGGATTCACATACAGATGGAATTCCATTTAAGCCATGCTCCTTGGAAAACGTCCCTTCATGGACAGAACCTTTATTTATCAGGGTATTTTCTTCACAATGAGCAACGATCGCCATATCAAGAGACGCCGCTTGTTTCATTGCTTCAAGCATTTTGGAGGCATCCTGTACGCCTACCCCATCGTCTGTAAAAGCGAATGCACCCGCTTCTTTTAATTGTGCAAAATTCGTAAGTTCCTGTCCAAGCTGTCTTGTTGTGATGCAAGCATATGGAAGGACACGAACACTTGCCGTTTCTTCGATTCTATTATTCAACCAATTTAGCTGTTCTTTCGTATCAGGGGTCGGTCTTGTATTAGGCATCGCGCAGATCGTGGTGAAGCCACCTTTAGCCGCTGCTTTCGTTCCAGTCTCAATGGTTTCTTTCTTTTCCCCGCCAGGTTCCCTTAAGTGTACATGTACATCAATGAATCCCGCGGATACTAGATTCCCTTCAAGATCGATTACTTCCTCTATCCCTTTATCATCAATGTTGGAGGCGATGCTTTTAATGTTTTTACCCTCAATCAGGATATCCACCTTTTCTAGTTCACCTTCAGAATTAAGCCATTTCCCATTCTTTAATAATGTTGTCATGCTCTTTTCCTCCTTCATTGTTTGTTAGTGCTCTTTTCAGTACAGCCATTCTCATGTACAAGCCATTTTCCATCTGTTTGAAAATTCTTGAGCGCTCGCATTCCACCAGCTCATTTGCAATTTCCACCCCGCGGTTGATCGGTGCCGGGTGCATGATGATGCTGTTTGGCTTCATTTCTTTTTCTCGTTGGATTGTCATACCATATTGCCCGTGGTAATCATCCAATCCTGCAATACCGCTATGATGCCTTTCATGTTGGATTCTTAAAAGCATTACCACATCACTTGTTTGTATCGCGTTTTCCATTGAGATGTAAGCCTCTTTTGGGTAACTCTTATCTTTCCATTCATCAGGAGCGACAAATCTTACCTCTGCGTCGAGTCGCTCTAGAACTTCTGCGTTCGATCTCGCTACCCGGCTATGGCGGATATCACCGATGATGGTGATTTTCAAGCCCTCGAAGTGCTTAAACTCTTGGAAAATTGTCATCAAGTCCAAGAGCGATTGTGTTGGATGATTTCCACAACCATCGCCTCCGTTGATGATCGCCGCATCTATGTTATGTAATTGGTTGAAATATTCTTCTTCGGGGTGGCGAATGACAAGTGCACGTACGCCAAGGGACTCTAGAGTTTTAGCGGTATCATACAAGCTTTCACCTTTGTTGACACTTGATGTGCTGGCTTCAAATGGTAGTACTTGAAGACCTAGTCTTCTTTCTGCCACTTCAAAGCTGCATTTTGTTCTTGTACTTGATTCGTAGAAAAGGTTGGCAACGAATGTCTGTTTTTCTGGTGTCCATTGTTTGCCTTGCTGAAATTCCGTTGCTTCTTCAATCAGTGCCATAATTTCCTCGTTAGCCAAGTCACTCATCGTTCGTAAGTGTCTCATTTCCATCCCTCCCATTTCATAAAAAAACACCCTATCCATTTTGCCGGAAGGGTGTTTTGCTCATACTCAGGTAAACAAGAGGATACTTTTGTAGAATCTTCCTTGTTCACTAAGTGTTCGCCTTGCACCCTTCTCAGCCTCTCTGGACTTCTCTTAAAAGGTTAAGCTACTGTATTTTGTTTTTCTTCATATTTTCTTTGCTCTGTTTTTTCTTGCTCATCCTGTGGCAAGACAAGGTTTAAGACTACTCCGATAATTGCGGCCATTGCCATTGCAGGTAATTGGAAGTTGTCAATCTTGATGAATGCCCCGCCGATTCCGATGACCGTAATGACAGCTGCGATGATCAAGTTTCTTTTTATATTGAAGTCTACTTTGTTATCAATTAACATTCTTAATCCACTTGATGCAATGATTCCGAAGAGCAGGATGCTTACTCCGCCCATTACTGCACTTGGTACTGTGCTAATCAATGCCGAGATTTTTCCGATGAATCCAAATGTAATGGCAATCACTGCTGCTCCCCCGATGACAAACACACTGAACACTCTTGTTATTGCAAGTACGCCAATGTTTTCCCCGTATGTTGTATTTGGAGGTCCTCCGATTAGGGATGCAAGCATGGTTGCAACCCCGTCACCCAGGATGGAACGGTGTAGTCCTGGTTTTTGAATGAAAGGTCTTCCTACAACTTTACTTAGTACCATCTGATGTCCGAT
This sequence comes from Sutcliffiella horikoshii, assembly GCF_008180725.1. GTDB lineage: Bacteria > Bacillota > Bacilli > Bacillales > Bacillaceae_I > Sutcliffiella_A > Sutcliffiella_A horikoshii_B. The sequence continues at coordinate 375,329 of NZ_VTEV01000001.1, forward strand.
ATGCTCTGACAAAGTTACAATGGCAACCGGCACCATGATGAAGAAGATGGAAGCATTAAAGCTTGGTGTGTAGCTGACAAATGGGATGATGAAATCTGGTACTTGAATCCAGCTTGCTTCTTTAACAGGTGTTAAGTCTACCAGGCCCGTAAAATAAGCAATCAGGTATCCGGAAACTATTCCGATTAGGATAGGGATCAGGCTGAAGACCCCTTTTAAGAAAATGATTGCTCCGATGGTGATGGCTAAAGTGGCCATTGCAACCAACAAGTGTTTTACGCTGTATATTAATTCAGCCTGTGGTGCTCCAGGGTTTTCGTACATGGCCATATCCACGGCTACTCCAGCTAATCCTAAACCGATGACAATGATGATTGGCCCTACCACAACTGGCGGCAAGAGTTTCATAATCCATTGATGTCCAAGTTGTTTGATTAATAATGCTACCATTCCGTATGCAAGACCGGCCATGAAGCTTCCGATCATGGCAGCCCCTGGACCTCCTATTTCAGTAGCCAAAATAATTGGTACGATGAAGGCAAAGGATGAACCAAGGTATGCTGGGATTTGACCTTTTGTTATTAGAAGGTAAGCAAGTGTCCCAAGTCCGCTTGATACTAATGCTACTGCTGGACTTAAACCTACTAAAAGCGGGACGAGGATGGTTGCGCCAAACATCGCGAATAAGTGCTGCAGGCTTAAAATTAACCATTTTGGTTTACTTGGTACTTCGTGTATGTCTAAAACTGGTTTCTCTCTCATAACGTTTACCTCCCGAATTTTCCCATAAAAAAACTCTTTGTGCAGCGTGATGGCACAAAGAGGTAGAGAGGTTCCAGGAAGATCCGCCAGCAGCGAATTCTAAAACCAATGTACCCCTTTGCCAGCCTCACGGGACTGCAATTAAAAGGGTCTATTTATTTATCATGTATGCTTACTTGATCGTTATCATCAATTTCAGAAAGTTCCACCACTATCTTTTCAGTGCTAGCAGTCGGAATGTTTTTTCCTACAAAATCCGCTCGAATCGGTAATTCTCTGTGGCCTCTATCAACTAGTACGGCAAGCTGGATTTGTGAAGGTCTTCCGAAATCCATCAGTGCGTCCATTCCCGCTCGAACTGTTCTACCTGTGAACAATACATCATCTACTAAAATGACTTTTTTGTTGTTGATGTCCACTGGAATATCAGAGCCTTTGACAAGTGGTTCATTATCAGAAGTTTTGGTCGTCAGATCATCTCTATATAGGGTGATGTCTAGTTCTCCTACCGCGATATCCTTTTCTTCTATCTGATTGATGCGCTCGGCCAATCTTTTAGCCAAGTGAATTCCTCTTGTTTTAATTCCCACAAGAACGGAGTCTTCCACACCTTTGTTGCGCTCGATAATTTCATGAGCGATGCGTGTTAACGCTCTTCTTATTGCCTGCTCGTCTAAAATCAAAGCTTTCTCTGCCATTTCCCTCACCCTTTCTTGCCCTTACTTGTAACGAGAAACAAAAAACCTCTCACCGTATGATGAGAGGTTTTTGTACACGAAAATAGAGGGATGGCTATAGATATAGCTTCTCCATTCGCATATGCCGTTACCTTCTCAGCCTCACGGGACTGTCGTTTAAAGGTCTTATTCAACTGAGATGATTATCTCAAAATAATATTAATCTGTCAATGGTTATTTAAAAGTTTTAAAACGCGCTCGAATTCTGGCGGATTAGGCGCTTCGAATTCCATGTATTCTTCCGTACGGGGGTGAATAAACCCAAGGATCCCTGCATGTAGAGCCTGTCCCTCTATATCGAGTGATTTCTTCGGACCGTATTTAGGATCACCTGCTAAGGGATAACCAATATATTTCATGTGCACGCGGATTTGGTGCGTTCGTCCTGTTTCAAGCTGGCACTCAATGTGAGAAAAGTCTTTGAAACGTTCGATCACGCGGAAGTGAGTGACAGCGTTTCTGCTGTTTTCATTTGTCACGGTCATGGCTTGACGATCTTTTTTGTCACGTCCGATTGGCGCATCCACCGTCCCTACATCATGAGCAATAACACCGTGCACGATTGCCTGGTACTTTCTTGTAACCGTCTTGGCAACTAGTTGATTCACAAGCTTTTCGTGTGCAAAATCATTTTTAGCGACCATTAATAATCCTGAAGTGTCCTTGTCAATGCGGTGGACAATTCCGGGTCTTAATACACCATTGATACCTGAAAGATCTTTGCAATGCGCCATCAATCCGTTCACAAGTGTTCCCGTTGCATGGCCTGCCGCGGGATGAACTACCATACCACGAGGTTTGTTGACGACAATTACGTCCGCATCTTCGTAATAAATATCCAGATCCATATCTTCCGGCAAGACATCCAGTGCCTCCGGTTCCGGGATGGTAACGGTAATATCGTCTCCAGCATTACATTTATAGTTTGGTTTAATCTTTTCTCCGTTAACAAGAACTTGTCCTTCTTTAATCCATTGTTGGACCTGTGAACGGGACCACTCTTCATTTTGAGTGGAAAGCACCTTGTCGATACGGTCATTTTTTTGTGATTCATCAATCTGAATCGTCATTGTTTCTGTCATTTTTGTGATAGCTCCTTCTCTTTCTTGCCCTCAAGTATCGTTAAGATTAATATAATCCCAACGCCTATTACTAATGCAGAATCAGCTACATTAAAGATAGGGAAATCGTAGGTAAAGATGAATGTATTGATAAAGTCAATAACTTCTTGGTGTAATACACGATCGATAAAGTTCCCTATAGCGCCTCCAAGCATTAGACTTAATGCAAGTTTCATCCAAGGTTGATCTTTAGGAAGTTTTTGCAAGTATACGATAAGTCCAATGACAACACCAACAGTAATAATGTAAAAAAAGTACATCTGGCCTTCAAGTATCCCCCATGCAGCTCCTCTGTTGCGGTGGGAAGATATGTACAAAAAGTTATGTATGATCGGAATGTTCTCTCCAATTTCCATATATCTTACTACCAACCATTTTGTTAGTTGATCGATTATGATAATTACAAGTGCAATAAGATAATACATCTTAACACGTACCCCCAGGTTTTTATATGTACTTTAGAATTATAGCAAATAGAGGGTGGTAAATAAAGCTGCTAGGAAACATTATCCTCATTCATGGCGTATGAATACCTCTGCCTTTAAAATACGGGGGACTTTGTCCTCATTCGGGGCGTATGAATTAAAACGAGGGCTACTTTGTCCTCATTCAACCAGTATGACTACCTCTACCATTAATACGAGGGCTACATTGTCCTCATTCAACCCGTATGACTACCTCTGCCATTAAAACGAGGGCTACATTGTCCTCATTCAACCCGTATGACTACCTCTGCCATTAAAACGAGGGCTACATTGTCCTCATTCAACCAGTATGACTACCTCTGCCATTAAATCGAGGGCTACATTGTCCTCATTCAGATCCTATGACTCCCTCTGCCTTCAAAATACTAGGAACATTGTCCTCATTCAACCCGAATGATTACGAGGGACCAATACAAAACTTGATCCCTACATAATAATAAAACCTGCGCCAACAAATGTCAGCGCAGGTCCTTTCTTCAAGTATTAAGCACTATAATTTTCTTTTACAACAGATGCACAGCGAACGCAAAGTGTTGGGTGGTCTTTATCTTCCCCAACTGTTGGTGTGACAACCCAGCAACGGTCACAAGTTTCACCTTCAGCAGGTGTTACTGTAATCGCTACTCCTTCAAATTGTTGTGCATTTTGTGGAGCTTCTTCTTTCACGCCGGCAACTTCTAAACCGGAAACGATGAACAGTTGTTGTACGTTTTCTTCAATGGAATCAAGCAATGCCTTCGTTTCGGCATTCGGATATAATGTGATTTTTGCAGCAAGGGATTTACCGATCACTTTTTCGTTACGGGCAACTTCCAGCGCTTTTAACACATCGTCGCGAAGTGCCATGAATTTATCCCATTTTTCTTCAATCGCATCTGCACCTTCAACAGGCAATACATCCGGCATGTCAACCAGTTGTACACTTTCTTCTTTTACAAAATCGATGTGTGACCATACTTCATCAGCTGTATGAGGAAGGATTGGTGTCACAAGTTTTGTCAGTGCAAGCAATGTCTCATAAAGAACGGTCTGGATTGCTCGGCGGTCATGCTGATCTTTTCCTTCGATATAAAGGATATCTTTCGCAAAATCAAGATAGAAGGAACTCAATTCAATCGTGCAGAAGTTATGAACAGCATGATAGATACCAGCAAACTCATATTCCTCATAGGACTTTTTCACTTTCGTGATTAGGTTGTTAAGCTTGACCATCATGTAACGATCCACTTCGCGAAGATCCTTCATTTCCACCGCATTTACTGTTGGATCAAAGTCAGAAAGATTACCAAGCAGGAAGCGGAAGGTGTTACGGATTTTACGATACACTTCGGCAACTTGCTTTAAAATGTTATCAGACACTCGAACGTCAGATTGATAGTCAACAGAAGCTACCCATAAGCGAAGAATATCTGCACCAAGTTGGTTCATTACTTTAGAAGGAAGAACTACGTTACCTAGTGATTTACTCATTTTTCGCCCTTCGCCATCAAGCGCGAAACCGTGACTCAAGATTCCTTTGTAAGGAGCTTTTCCAGTTACAGCTACACTTGTTGTCAGGGAGGAGTTGAACCATCCGCGATATTGGTCAGAACCTTCCAGGTAAAGATCAGCAGGACGTTGCAGGTCATCTCTTTCTTCTAGAACTGATTGATGGGACGAACCGGAATCAAACCATACGTCCATGATGTCCATCTCTTTAAAGAAAGTGCCATTCGGACTTCCTTCATGTGTGAAACCTTCCGGAAGCAAGTCTTTCGCCTCTTTTTCAAACCAGATATTAGATCCATTCTCTCTGAACAAAGCAGATACATGATCGATCGTTTCGTCTGTGATAATTTCCTGGCCGTTTTCTGCATAGAACACAGGAATTGGAACTCCCCATGCACGTTGACGAGAAATACACCAGTCTCCACGGTCACGTACCATGTTGTAAAGGCGAGTTTCACCCCATGCTGGTACCCATTTAGTTTCAGCCACTGCCTCAAGCAATTGGTCTCTGATTTTATCGATGGAAGCAAACCATTGTGCTGTTGCACGGAAAATGGTCGGCTTTTTCGTACGCCAGTCATGTGGATAAGAGTGCGTGATAAAGTTCAGCTTTAAAAGTGCTCCCGCTTCTTGTAGTTTTTCTGTGATCGGCTTGTTAGCCTCGTCATAGAAAAGACCTTCAAATCCTGGTGCTTCATCCGTCATATTTCCTTTTGCATCAACTGGGCACAATACATCAAGGCCATATTTCTTTCCGATGATAAAGTCATCTTCCCCGTGACCTGGAGCTGTGTGTACACAGCCTGTTCCAGCGTCTGTCGTAACATGGTCACCTAACATTACTAATGAAGTACGGTCATACAATGGATGTTTGGCAACTACATGTTCTAATTCTGCGCCTTTAAGTGTTTTGACAACTTTTGCGTCTTCCCACTCTAGTGTGCTAGATACCGTATCCATAAGTTCTGCCGCAATGATGAACTTGCTGCCATTTACTTCGACAACGCTGTAATCTAGATCCGCATGAACGGCAATTCCAAGGTTAGCAGGAATGGTCCATGGAGTGGTCGTCCAGATGATAAAGCTTTCAGATCCATCTAGTACGCCTTTTCCGTCTTCTACTTTAAAGGCTACATAGATAGAAGGAGAACGTTTATCTTGATATTCGATTTCCGCTTCTGCAAGTGCAGATTCACTAGAAGGAGACCAATAAACAGGCTTTAAACCTTTATAGATCAGTCCGTTTTTCGCCATTTCTCCGAACACTTTGATTTGCTGTGCTTCATATTCAGGTTTTAGTGTGATATAAGGATTGAACCAGTCACCTCGTACACCAAGGCGCATAAATTGTTCACGTTGACGGTCAACTTGGTCATATGCGTACTCTTCACACAACTTACGGAAGTCAGCTACGGACATTTCTTTGCGTTTTACTTTTTTGTTTTTCGTTAACGCTGTTTCAATCGGCAACCCGTGTGTATCCCAGCCAGGAACATATGGTGCATGGTAGCCACTCATGGATTTGTAGCGGACAATGAAGTCTTTTAAGACTTTGTTGAGTGCGTGACCCATATGGATGTCTCCGTTTGCATATGGGGGTCCGTCGTGCAGTACGTACATTGGGCGGTCTTTTGTGCGTTCTTGCACTTTTTTGTAGATGTCCATTTCGTCCCATTTTTGTTGTAATTGTGGTTCGCGGTTTGGAAGGTTTCCGCGCATTGGGAATTCGGTTTTAGGCATTAATAAGGTATCTTTGTATTCCATAGGTCTTTCCTCCAACTTTCTCTTTTTTGTTTTTCATAAAATAAAAATAAAAAAATCCCCTCATCCCATGAAAGGGACGAGAGGATCTCCCGTGGTACCACCCTAAATTGACAAAGCTGCTAGGTAGCAGTTTTAGTCCACTTTAGCATTCGTAACGTGAATGTGACGACAAGACTTACAAGCAATGTGCGTTCAGTCCCGTGCTCTAGGGTGATCTTCATTTCTCTTCTTATACCGGGCTTTCACCGTCCCCGGTTCGCTATAATAAGTGGTAAGAGAAACTATTGTCCCTATCAACGCTTTAATTAGTTTATAAAAATAAGTGCATGTATTTATTGTATGAAAAAACTTTGATTTGTTTCGTTATTATACTGAATATAACCTTATATCGTCAAGGTTATACTCCACTTTCTTCTAATTCTTTATCTTTTTCTTCATATTCCATCAAGTGTTCCCAATCATCATTGTCAATAAGCTCTAACTGCGCTTCAACAAGCATCTTAAAGCGGTTGCGGAAGATTTTCGACTGCTTTTTTAATTCATCTATTTCCACTTGTAGTTTTCTTGACTTTAATAAGGATTCATTAATGATGCGGTCTGCGTTCTTCTCCGCTTCTTTGATAATCAACTTTGCTTCTTTTTGAGCATTTCTTCTGACATCTTCTGCTGATTCTTGTGCCACTAGAATGGACTTATTTAACGTTTCTTCGATCGTGTTAAAGTGAGATAAACGGTCATTCAATTCTTTGACCTTTTCCTCGTGTTCTTTCTTTTCACGCAGAATCATCTCATAATCCTTGATTACCTGATCAAGAAATTCATTTACTTCATCCTCATCGTAGCCACGAAAAGCCTTATTAAACTCTTTATTGTGAATATCAAGTGGTGTTAAGGGCATTGATGCCACCTCCATTAAAATCTCTACTATTACTAAACATTATTCGACATACTCTCTTGTTTTCCTGCCAAACAAAAAATTATTTTTGTTTTCCTACAATAATTCTCCATTTGTCTTTCTTCGTTTTTCCATCCACTGTCAAAAGTTTACTTCTTCCAAATCCCCTTACAGAAAGGATGTCTCCTTCTTGGCATTCAAAGGCTGTCTGCTCGACAAGCTTCCAGTTGATCTTCACCTTTTTAGCACCAATCAATAATTGCGCCTTTTGCCTTGAAAGATTGTAGATAGACGCTATCATGACATCTAATCGCAATGATGCTGCTGTCGTCGAAGCTTCTTCCCAGCTTGTTTCGGTTGATTTTAGAGAATCAAAAGGTATCTCATTTAAAGACACTTTCACTTTACCCACTTCTTGTAATTGCAGCTCAATAAAACCACTTACTTCTGCGCTCAGTACAACTTGAATAGTGTTATCATGAAAAAAGATATCCCCAAACTTACTTCTTTTAAGACCAATACCCATTAATGAGCCTAAAACTTGGCGATGTTCAATCTTCACAAACTTTTCGGGGTAGGAAAGATCATAAGCTTTTAGCTGGAAGTCTTCAGCAGTTGGTTCGAGGTAGGGAGGATATAAGAGGGCACGTTTTCTTTCGGCACCAGTTGTTCCCCCATGGAAAGCAAGCTTAACATCCTCATTATTTCCTACTACACTCTTCACAATTTCTTGCTCACGGGGGTCAAGGAAATCCGTAAGTTTTGAAGCATACTGTTCGATAACGGTATCCTTCCATTCCAATACTTGGTCGATAAAATCATGCTCTTCTTGTCGAAAATGTTGATAAATACTCATTGTATCACTCTAATCTAACAAAAGTTAAGAAGGGAAACCCGTTATAGTTCTAGCGAGATTCCCTACTTTTCATATTAATATATACCTATCATACCAAACAAAGCTTTAAGCCCTAATACTGCATATCGCAATACGAAAATAGCGACAATTGGAGAAATATCGATCATTCCAAGTGGCGGGATGATGCGGCGAAACATGTCTAGGTATGGTTCACATATTCTTCCTAAGATCCTACCAAAGGATGACTCCCTTGCGCCTGGAAACCAAGACATAAAAATATAGATGATTAACGCTAACGTATAAATGAAAACTAACTGATCAAGAAAATTAAAAAATGTACCCATGAATATCTACCACCTCTTGTCTGTATATTCTTCCTGTTCTTGCTGCATAATCTCAGAAATGGATCCAGATACATCCACATTGTCTGGCGTGCATAGGAAAATATTCTGTCCAATGCGCTGGATATCTCCCCCAATGGCATATACGGTGCCACTTAGGAAGTCTACGATCCGCTTAGCCTGATCCATATCTATTCGCTGCAAGTTGACGATGATTGCGCGGCGGTTCTTTAAATGGTCGGCAACGTCTTGTGCTTCCGAATAAGATCTAGGTTCATATAGGACCACTTTGGATGTCTTCTGTACACTTTGCAGGCTGACAACATTTTGTCTAGAAGCAGGTTGAGTTGTCCCAGATCTTGTTCTTCTCGGCTCCTCTACCATTTCTTCTTCCTCGTATACTTCCGACTCTTTGTACTCATATTCTTCATCATCTAAGGCAAAGAAACTTTTGAATTTTGATTTTATCGTCATTCCCTACACCTCCAAATTATTGTTCGTTTCCTACAAGCGCACTTCCAATTCGGACGAATGTTGCACCTTCTTCAATGGCAATCTTGTAGTCATTGGACATCCCCATGGACAGTTCTGTACATGGCGCAAACGGAAGGTTCATCGATCTTATTTCTTGTTGCAGAGATTTCAATCCACGGAAGCAGTTTCGCAACACTTTTTCCTCCTCTGTATAAGGAGCCATTGTCATTAATCCGACGATTTGAATGTTATGGAACTCTGAGAGCGTTTTTACAAATCCCGGAACTTCTTCCGGTGTTAGCCCGTGTTTGGAATCTTCCCCTGAAACGTTTACTTGAATAAAGCATTTAGCGATTTTTTTTGCCCTTTTATGTATTTCTTCTGCTAGGGACTTGCGGTCCAATGAGTGAATATAGTCCACTTTATCAATGATATTTTTTACTTTTTTAGATTGTAAAGTTCCGATGAAATGCCACGTTGCTTGATTAGATATAGTATCCCACTTCATTAGCAAACCGTCATCACGATTTTCGCCAAGATGCGATACACCTGCTGTAATGGCCTCTTGAGCACGCTTTGTTGATACATATTTTGTAACGGCAATTATCTTTACCTCTTCTACTGAACGATTGGCACGGTCACATGCATCTCTGATATTTTGCTGAATTTCGGAAAGATTTAGTTCGACTGATTGTTCGTTCATTCAAAATCCGCACCTTTCAAACCTATAAAACTCATCATTCTTCCCGTTTTCCCTTTATCCCGACGATGGGAAAAGAATAGGGATTCATTAGAGCTTGTACAAAAAGAGCTGCAAAGGATGTTTTCCTCACTGACACCAGCTTGCAAAAGCAGTTCAAAATTGACTTTTTTAAGGTCAAGAGCATACTGCCCGCTAGATACTTCTTTCATATATGTTTCCTTATCTGTACCAGGAAGTGCATCCATTACTCTATTAACAACATAGTCATCCACAATATATGCTTGTGCCGAAATAGCTGGTCCAATGGCAACTTGAATCGTATCAATGTTAACGCCATCTTCCATCCAACGATTAATCATGTTGCCAGCAATATTTTTCACGGTGCCTTTCCAGCCGGCATGAGCAATACCAACAAGGGAATGTTCCTTGGAATAAAAGTACAGTGGCACACAATCAGCAAAACATAGTGTTAATAAAATATTTTCACTATCTGTATAAATGCCGTCTGTTCCTGACAAAGCAGTGCTGTAGGAATATACACCTTTGCCTTTATCAGGGTTGTTTACTTTTACGATTTTATCTTCATGTGTTTGGTCGCATCCTACCCAATTTTTTGTAGGTATATTCAACTGGCTTGCCAAAATCTCTTTGTTTTGACATACAGCATCCACTGAATCATTGACATGCAACCCCATATTCAATGTACTGAATTGTCCTTCACTGACGCCTCCATTTTTCGTTGTAAATCCGACGATCAAGTTGGAAGCATTCCCTTTCCAAACAGGGAGAGACAGTGTTTGTTCTTTTTCCAGAACAAATGGCTCCGTCATCTATGACACCTTCTTTATGTTACACTCATATTCTTTCATATTGTACCACATTTTTCTACTAACATTGAATTATATTGTCCCTTTCGACAGTAATTTTCGCGCATCATTCCTCATATGCGGTCTCTACTTTTGTTTGATAACGCACAAGAATAACATCTGCACCGATTTTGACGATATTTCGCCATGGAATAACAACCTCCTCATCCTTACCAAAAAATCCTAGCATCTTTCCTCCTCCGGTAATGATGATGGCCTCAACTTTTCCATTTGTTAGATTGATATCAATATCGCCGATGTTACCAAGTTTCTTCCCATCCGAGACACTTACCACATCTTTCATTTGAAAATCTGATATTTTTACCATGTCCATTCCCCCATTTTAGCTATCATACTTAACTATATGATAAATGTATCGAACTTCATGAGGAGAAAAGAAAAAAGTTTTGTTACTTATATTAACTTGTCCAAAAAAAAGAACCAGTGATCCGTTTTAAAGGAGGATCCTGGAACTTTTTATTTGTATATTTTCCTGCATTAGCTTTGAATATTCTTATTCATCTGCTTGATTGCTGCCTTTTCCAGGCGAGATACTTGAGCTTGCGAAATTCCGATTTCATCAGCAACTTCCATCTGTGTTTTACCTTGAAAGAAACGTTTTCTTAGAATGAGTTTTTCCCTGTCATTCAGGCGTCTCATTCCTTCTTTTAAAGCAATCTCTTCTATCCATTGGATATCTTTGTTTTTCTCATCACTGATTTGATCCAAAACATAGATAGGATCTCCTCCATCATTGTAGATTGGTTCAAACAATGAGACAGGGTCTTGGATGGCATCAAGGGCGAAAACAATTTCTTCATGGGGTACTTCCAAAACTTTTGAAATCTCTTCCGCCGTCGGCTCTCTGGATGTTTCACTCATTAATCTTTCTCTCACCTGCAGTGCTTTATAGGCGATATCACGTAACGACCTTGACACTCTAATTGGATTATTGTCACGAAGGTATCGTCTGATCTCCCCGATGATCATCGGTACTGCATATGTAGAAAATTTAACATTCTGACCTAAATCAAAGTTATCAATAGATTTCATCAATCCTATACAACCAACTTGAAATAAGTCATCGACAAATTCTCCACGGTTGTTAAACCGTTGAATAACACTTAATACAAGCCTTAAATTACCATTCACAAGCTTTTCACGAGCAGAAAGTTCACCACTTTGCATTTCGCGAAACAACTTCCTCATTTCTTCATTTTTCAAAACAGGAAGCTTAGAGGTGTCTACTCCACAAATCTCTACCTTATTACGTGTCATTCTTTCCCCTCCTAACAGGAGTTGCTGTTCAGAGTTAAGTATCTCCTCAGGAGGGAAAAATATGCATATGCAGAAATTTATCTATTCTGACAAATAATTACAATCCTTATCAGTTCTAGGGTTATTGAATAAAAATTTTTTTTACACCATTTTGTTAAATTCTTTTCTGAGCCTTTTAATAATACGTTTTTCCAGACGGGATATATATGATTGCGAAATTCCAAGCATATCGGCAACATCTTTTTGTGTTTTTTCTTCGCCGCCAATGAGGCCAAAGCGTAATTCCATGATTTGCTTTTCTCTATCATTTAATTGTTCTAGGGCTTTTAGTAGTAGCTTTCGATCTACATTTGCTTCTAAATCTTTAGTGATGATGTCTTCTTCGGTACCAAGCACATCCGATAACAGCAATTCATTGCCATCCCAGTCAATATTTAATGGTTCATCAAATGATACTTCAGAACGAACCTTATTATTTCTACGCAAATACATTAAAATTTCATTCTCAATGCAACGGGAAGCATAAGTTGCTAATTTAATCTTCTTTTCAGGATTAAACGTGTTTACAGCTTTTATTAAGCCAATTGTTCCAATACTGATTAAGTCTTCAATATTAATACCCGTGTTCTCAAACTTTCTTGCGATGTATACAACAAGTCTCAAATTTCGTTCAATTAAAATAGATCTTGCTGCCTGATCTCCATTAGGCAATTTGATGAGAAGGTGGGCCTCTTCTTCTTTCGATAAAGGAGGCGGCAGTGCTTCACTTCCCCCGATATAATAAATTTCATCTGTCTTTAATCCTAATTTGATTAATAATTTATACCATAAATAAGTCATCTTAATCTTCAGTTTCCCCAAGATAATTCCTCCCTTTTTTCTGATACCTTTGTAGGTTGTGAGTATAGAATTATGAAACCTGCTCAACCACTTCCCCCTGTAGCATTTTTGGATGAAGGATACATACATAATCCCCTTCCGATGAGAGGGTTGTTTTAGTCAGCCCAAGAAGAAATTTATTTGTTTCATACTGTTTACCATCATGATGGATGACTGCTTTGTCCGGCTTTATTGCAAGCATCAAGCTGGTACTTTTTCCAACTGCCCGGTATGGGATGATCCGTATTCTATCCACCCACTTAGTTTCCTCTGAGAATGTTGGCCAACCTTGAGTTTGTTCAATGGAATCCATAGCTTGTATTATTTCTTGAGGGATAAATGCTTGAAGAGAGGCCACCTCTACAATCATTACAGGGGTTTTGGTAATCGGATCTAATAGCTGGTTTCCACTGTCCAGGAGACCTGGTAACGAGATCACTTCCTTTTCTACGGTAATGGTGATATTGGCCAATTGGTCATATTTAAATTTTCTTGTTTCTACTGCATGGAATTGCTTCTTAGATAAGTATAAAAGGACCGGAAAACCGATGAGAACAAACATCCATGAAATTGGATCACCAAGTCCAGTGGTCAAGCTGCGAATAGTGTCATTGGCGAAACGCTGATCTACTTCCAAGGCGTAATGAACGGCAAGCATACCTCCGCCTACTGAAAAGGTAGTAACATAGAATACAATCAAATTTTCTACAAAAACCCTAAGCCTATGGAACCCATAAGCTGCAAGTATAATCGTGAGGGATAAAAGCATTTTGACAAATGGATTTCCAACTAGCGCCTGTAATGGGGTAAACATCAGAACTACAATTAATGAACCTAAAAATGCCCCTAACATCAATCTCCAAGTCACCATTTTTCGCTTTAGAATGATACCGGTAATTTTTAATAGCAGGAAATCAAACCCGAAATTCAATAGCCAGATCGCATCTAAATATACGGTCAAGTTTAGTCCCTCATTTATACCTTTTTATGTTTGAAACTAGTATAAATCACTACTATTAGAAAGTCTGTCAGTTCCTGCCGATGGTAGAATACAATTTTTGAAGGTTTTTTTGCTTATTTGTCGGAGGGGATAATTAGAGGAATGATGGATGGTAAAAGTATTGTTGTTTGGTTTTACACATCGCTATTTCTTTCCGCAAATGGCATCGCTTTCCGCAGGACGGTGCTTAGATCACTGTCCCAGAAGATTTGAAATCTTGGCTGTACCTTGCCTTTGCGCTTCCTCCTTGACTATTTCAAAGATATTTTGTGGTCATAAAGGTCTTTATAGGGTGGTGAGGACCGCTCTTCTCCTTTTTCTTGGTCACGGAGGTCTTCATAGCGGCAATGAAGACTTCTCTTCTCCTTTTTCCTGGTCACGGAGGTCTTCATAGACGTGATGAAGACTTCTCTTCTCTTTTTTCCTGGTCACGGAGGTCTTCATAAACGTGATGAAGACTTCTCTTCTCTTTTTTCCTGGTCACGGAGGTCTTCATAGACGTGATGAAGACCTCCCTTCTCCTTTTTCCTCGTCACGAAGGTCTTCATAGCGGCAATGAAGACTTCTCTTCCCCTTTTTCCTCGTCACGGAGGTCTTCATAGCCGTGATGAAGACTTTTCTTCTCTTTTTTCCTGGTCACGGAGGTCTTCATAGACGTGATGAAGACCTCCCTTCCCCTTTTTCCTGGTCACGGAGGTCTTCATAGACGTGATGAAGACTTCTCTTCTCTTTTTTCCTCGTCACGGAGGTCTTCATAGCGGCAATGAAGACTTCTCTTCCCCTTTTTCCTCGTCACGGAGGTCTTCATAGCGGCGATGAGTACCTCCCTTCTCCTTCTTTATCATCACGGAGGTCTTCATTAAGACCATGAGAATTCCAACATTTCCCTAAACAACAAAAAAGCACCAAACCATTTTCACTTACAATGGTTTAGTGCTTTTGATTTAAGCCTGCAGCTAATAGAAATTAGAAATTAGCGGCGGCGATTTCTGTTACGAAGGAAAGTTGGGATATCCAACGTTTCTTCTTGTTGCTGAGATTGTTGCTGGCGACGTGGCTCTTGTTGTTCTTGTTGCTGATGAACCGGCTCTTCACGTCTTACTTCACGTTGCGGTTGTTGTGGCTTCTGCGCAGGAGCTTTTTGCGCTCCGAACACTGGACGTGCACCTTGTTTAGTATGGTTAATTTCTGCTTCGCTGAAACCTGTTGCAATAACCGTTACAACAATTTCGTCTTTAAGGTTTTCATTGATAACAGAACCAAAAATCATGTTCACTTCTTGATCAGAAGCGGATGCCACGATGTCTGCAGCTTCCTGTACTTCATACAAGCTTAGGTTAGTGCCACCTGTGATGTTCATTAATACACCTTGTGCTCCGTCGATAGAAGTTTCAAGTAGTGGAGAAGATACAGCTTTTTTTGCTGCTTCAGCTGCACGATTTTCACCTGTTGCAACACCAATCCCCATCAATGCGGAACCTTTGTTGGACATGATTGTTTTCACATCGGCAAAGTCTAGGTTGATTAGTCCTGGAGTAGCGATCAAGTCAGAGATACCTTGTACACCTTGACGAAGTACGTTATCTGCTTCACGGAACGCTTCTAGCATCGGTGTATTTTTGTCCACGATTTCAAGTAGACGATCGTTTGGAATGACGATTAATGTATCTACTCCCTCTTTCATGGAAGCGATACCGCCTGCTGCTTGTGTAGCACGCTTACGGCCTTCGAAAGTAAACGGTCTTGTTACAACACCGACAGTCAACGCGCCAAGATCGCGTGCAATCTGTGCGATAACTGGAGCTGCACCAGTACCGGTACCTCCGCCCATACCAGCTGTGACAAATACCATGTCGGCACCTTTAAGAACTTCTTCTAATTGTTCTTTACTTTCTTCAGCAGCTTTTTTCCCTACTTCAGGATTTGCACCTGCTCCAAGACCACGAGTAAGTTTGCCTCCGATTTGCATTTTTACTTCTGCTTTTGATAGGTTAAGAGCTTGAGCATCCGTGTTAACCGCGATGAACTCTACTCCTTGAACACCATGCTCTATCATACGGTTTACAGCGTTGTTTCCGCCTCCACCAACTCCGATTACTTTTATGGTAGCTAATTGATCGATACTGTTATCAAAATCTAACATGACTGTTCCTCCTATTTCTCGAAAGTACTTGCAAGCTAAAGCTAGTAACTGTAAAAACACCGCTGTTGATTTCCGCACTGGGCTTCGCTTTCCTAGGGGCGCTGCTGGAGCCTCCTCGGCTTGCCTGCGGGGTCTCCACCTAGCGCTATCTCCCTTAGGAGTCTTCGCCCTGTGCTCCAATCAACAGCTATGTTATTCCTTATTCAAAGAATAGTCCGAAGAATTTTTTTACTTTGTTGCCTACTTTTTCTTCTTCGTTTACTGGTTGCTTTGCCTGCTTTACTTTTTGTTGAGTTTGTTTTCCACTACGTTTTTCCGGGTATTCACTAGGTGCCGATGTAGTTTCAATTTTTCTTCCTTGCAATTTTGCATTTTTGTAAGCAAATTGGATAAGCCCTACTCCTGTAGTATATTGAGGCTCTCTTACGCCTATATAATCCGGAACAGCTTTCCTTACATTATTGTTCAGAATTAACTGTGCCAATTCCAGAACTCCTGGCATGGCTACTACACCGCCAGTTAAAACGTATCCACCAGGAATCTCCCGGACACCTAATCTTTTAATCTCGTGTTGCACTAACTCAAAGATCTCTTCCATTCTTGCTTCTATAATATCAGAGATTTCGAGTTGACTGAATTGTTGGTGCTGATCGCTTCCGATAATCGGTACACTGAATACTTCTTCATCGGATGCATGGTCGTAAAAAGCATGTCCATGTTTTTGTTTGATTTTTTCTGCGTCTTCAGTGGAAGTACGTAAACCTATGGAAATATCTTTCGTGATGTACTCCCCGCCAACTGGTAAAACACTTGTCGCCTTTAGGAAACCATCTTCGAAAACGGCAATGGTAGTAGAACCTCCACCAATGTCTACAAGTGCCACTCCTAGATTTCGCTCATCCTTTGACAATGCGATAGATCCAGATGCAAGTGGCTGCAAGCAGATATCCGTTATTTCCAATCCAGCTTTCTCTACACAACGCAGTAAGTTATGTAAGACTGTTTTTGACCCAGTGATGATGGTACCTTCCATTTCTAGTCGAACACCAAGCATTCCACGTGGATCATTAATCTCATCCAATCCATCTACAATGAATTGTTTTGGGATACAATCAATGATTTCTCTCTCAGGAGGGATGGAAAAGACTTGCGCCGCGTCTATCACCCTAGCGATGTCCTCGTCCCCTATCTCCCTGTTTTCACTCGAAACTGCTACCACTCCATGGCAATCCTGAAGTTGTACATGGTTTCCGGTGACGCCAACGACCACTCTATTAATTGGCATCCCTACCATTCTCTCAGCCTGTTCAATTGCCTTATTAATGGAATGAACAGTTTCATCTATGTCTACTATAGAACCTTTTCTTAAACCTGTTGATTTTACATTACCGACTCCAATTATATTTAAAGTATCATTCACCATTTCTCCAATGATTACTTTAACACTGGATGTACCGATGTCCAAACTGACGTATATTTCATTGCTGTTCATTCTATGGCACCTCCTTCTA
Organism: Sutcliffiella horikoshii; assembly: GCF_008180725.1. Taxonomy (GTDB): domain Bacteria; phylum Bacillota; class Bacilli; order Bacillales; family Bacillaceae_I; genus Sutcliffiella_A; species Sutcliffiella_A horikoshii_B. The sequence goes on from NZ_VTEV01000001.1 coordinate 392,632, forward strand.
CTCCTAAAAAACCAAATATTTAAGAACAACACTTGAAAAACATATTATATTAGAAAGTATTCCACAAATATGATGTTTTCCCTTTTTTAAAATCATTTTTTTTCGTTTTTTTCTTTAGAAAGTGTCCATTTTGACAATAATATTCTTCTTATAACTGCAATGTTCTGAAATAGCCTTACTCCAAAAGCAAATACTGCAGCTAAATATAAGTCTACACCAAGATGTACGCCTAGAAAAGCTAAACTTGCAGCAAGTAGGATATTAAAGAAAAAACCGGATACAAATACTTTATCATCATAATTGTTTTGTAAGTGGGCACGAATTCCACCGAACAATGTATCCAGTGCAGCAAGAACTGCAATTGATAAATAATTGGAATATTCATCAGGTACACGTATCTCTGAATATAGGCCCAAAACAATTCCTACAATTAAGCCCAGAAGAGGGAGCCACATAATCAGTTCCCCTCCTTCCCGGTTTTAACCGGTTCCATATGCTTCACGCGTATCTGCTCGTCATAAGGGGGAACGGTTACTTCGTTAATCGGTGTTGAGACTTCAAGCAGTAAGTTTTCTATCGCAAATTCATCCATTGCCCTTGATACTTGCAAACGATTGTAAAGTTTTGTTGGGTCACTGATGATAACGATAATTTCAAAGTTTGCATTAGGAATCCATGCATTGTTCACTTTCGTCCTACCATTTATTTCTCTTATAATCGTATTGCTAACAATTCGCTGATTAGCAATACTTATATCTTCCACACCATAGGAATTCAATTCATTAACAAATCTTCTGAGGAGATCTGCAGATATGTTTTCCTGTATGTTTCCTAGGACATCTTCATCAAACAATGGTTTGACAGTCATCTTTATGCCCGGTCCCTTCATTTCTGTTAACCCTGCTTCGACTTTTAATTCTTCTAACGTTTTCCGAACGATAGTCTCTTTAGACTCTTCACGCTCTTTGGAATAGTCTTGAAGTATTTTGTCATACTTTCTAATTTCATGAATAATCTGTGATTGTATTTCTTGCTCACGATTCAAATCGCTCCTAAGTTGCCATGTATCACGAGTATCACGGATAATTGGCTGTTGAACGGTTTGAAATTGAATGGCAATCATCAATCCAACAATAATTGTAATCATGGTAAAACTAAATTTACGCTTGTCCATCTTGAACACCTTACCTCACCACAAAGCATGCATTCAGCCTTATCGAATAACAGGGTCAAGAACTACTTGATCTTTTTTTTGCATCTTCACTGTAATATTATCAGCGACCAATTGATCTTTCACCCCGCCGAGGATACTGAGTGCCGGAATGAGCACATCGGAATCTCCTATAGCAGTTATGACAAATGGCGCAGGATATTGATTTCCATCAATGGTAATAACAGGACCATTGCAAATAATATAGGAGTCTTTAGTAATTCTTTGTCCGTTTATGGCTATCCCTGCAGCACCTGATATAAACAGCTCATTCATTACCTTGAACACATGACTTTCATGAACAATATAATTATTGATATTCTCCTCAGAAGGAACATAAGAAGCGTCTGCCAACGTCACTTCTACCCCTTCTCCTTGGACTTTGACATTTCCATTGAACATACGAAGCTTTTCAACATCTTCCACCAGATTGAATAAAAGCTGTTCTCCTTCTGCAAGCTCTTCTTCTATGGTTTGAATTGCCTCTTGTTTTTCTTGTAGCTCATTTTGTAATTCAAGGTTTCGTTCTTCTGTCCTTATTAAGGTTTCTCTGATTGCTCTATCACGTTGCCATTGTCTGTCAGTACCTACGACTTCTTCCTCGTTTGTTAGTTGATACGAGTAAGAGACGATAAAGCCAAGGACTAGACAAACAAAAGAAAAGACAACATGTTTACCCGTCACTTTCATCTGTTTCTTCCTCTTTCTCTCCATCTGTTTCGTACGGCTTGAAGAATGTACCCACTTCTAAATTGATGACACCTTTAACTTCTGGATCCAACTGTTCCACAATGGAAGGATAGGCGGCCATCTTCTCCGAGAAATCTCTAATCGTTGCACTAACTTCATAACCGTCATTCATGAACATGGTTATATGATAAGGGTCGATATCGGTTGGAGTATGATGTATTTCAGAAATAGAGTAAATGATGGATTCAGGTAATTTTATTAATTCAACAATAAAGTTCTCCACCATTTCACTGTTTTTCCAATTCAGCATGAGTGGTGCATCATCAGGCAAAGAATCCTCTTCATCAAGAACAGAGAGCATTTTGCCGTTTTCCATAACTGGATAGTAATTTCCATTTTCATATATATATGCAATCCGCTTAAATTCATCGACAACGATCTCAACACTGTTAGGAAAGATCCTCTGAACTTCCGCTGAGGCAATTTCCTTGTGTTGCTGAATCAGTTCCGCTGCTTTTTCTTCGTTTACACGCCAGATGCTTGTCTCTTCTGTCACACCACTTAATGTTATGACTTCCTTATCTGTGACATGTAAATTACCGCTTACAGTTATGCCAGAAACCTTACTAAGTGGAGATTGCGAGTAAATGATCAAAAACAACAAAATAAAGAATAAAGAAAGATATATAATTAATCTTCTGTTAGCCTTTTGCTTTCTCTGTTGTTTGATTTTAGGTACACGGTCTTCTAGCGTCACTACTTTCCCTTTTTCCATTAAAGACTATTTCACCCCACCGCGCGCCATGAAGCTACGCATGTATTATACAATGATTTTCTAGCATAATTATATCATATGTGGGGTGAAAAAAACGGAAAAAAACTACTATTTTCTTCCTATAATTTCAACTTCAGTCTCTAATTGGACATTGTATTTCTCATGTATTGTTTTCTTGATGTATGCAATCAGGTCCAATACATCCTGAGCTTTTGCACCATCATCGTTTACGATAAAGTTTGCATGCATATCAGAAACTTTCGCACCGCCAATTTTGTGACCTTTCAACCCGGCTTTTTCAATCAGCTGTCCAGCATAATCGGGAAGTGGATTTCTGAAAATACTCCCGGCACATGGATAAGAAAATGGTTGGGTATCACGACGATAATCTTTATTTTTTTGAAGTTGAGCTACTACTTCTTCGCGTTTTCCCTGTTCTACTTTTAACACAGCTTCCAAACAAATTCCTGGACGCTCTTTTTGAAGAATCGATGTCCGATAGGAAAAGTTTAATTCATCAGCCGTCAGCCACTCCATCTTTCCATCTTCAAACAAGATATGAGCTTTCTTTAATACTTTAGATATATCAGAGCCGTGTGCGCCAGCATTCATATACACTGCGCCCCCTACGGAACCTGGGATGCCTCCAGCAAACTCGAGGCCTGATAATCCTTTTTTACTGATGATGGTAACTAGCTTAATTAAGGAGTATCCTCCTCCGACATGCACTTCATTATCTTTCAATTCAAAGTGATCCATGCCATTTCCAAGCTTTATTACGACCCCTTCAATACCAAGGTCTGATACCAATAGATTGGAACCACGGCCGATTGCCGTCCATTTGACCTGGTATTTATTAATCGTCTCCATTGTTTCTTGAAGTTTTTCCAAACTTTTCGGCTCCACCAGTACATCTGCAGGACCGCCAATTTTCATGGTGGTATGATTTGCAAGTGGTTCATTAGGTAGTACCTTGCCCACTTCTTTCTCTTGAAGTTCTTTTACTAACGCATCCATATAAAATCCTCCTAAATCCACGTTCATATAACATTTTTCATAACCTTTAATAGTAGAAAGATAATCCTTCGGTGAAAGCGTGATGTAGGCCCAAAAATAATTATTAATATACTATGCATGTTAATATATAACGGTACACTGGGTACACTGGCCCATCACATCGAAGGTTTGAAGTTTAATTCATGACAATTATGTAATTCATTTAAAAATGGACTATGTTTACATACCCTATAATTCCTAAATATTAAACCTGTTATTTGTCATTTACATATTTTCTTTGATGCAGGTAGTTGTTATGAAATGTATCTGTGCAAATCTTGTTTGCACAATACTTTAATAGTATATCCCTTGTTAAAGATGTGCAACGAATATTAGTTATTGTAATCAAATTTTTATTTTTTGTCATATTATGTCCGGATATGTAACAATAAAGCCGAAACCAGGAAATTGGTTTCGGCTTTTTATTAGTACTTTGCGTATCTGCTTATGTTTAGGAGAATTCCCACTGCCACTAGCATTAGGGTCAGGGAGGACCCTCCATAGCTTAGGAATGGGAGTGTAATTCCGGTAACTGGCATTAGTCCTGTTACAACTCCAACATTAATGATGACTTGAATTGCGATCATGGCTATAATACCTACCGCTAAAAAGCTTCCATATAAATCTGGTGCACCTAGTGCAATTCTTATCCCTCTCCATAAAAGCAATGCAAATAGAAGAACGACAAGTGTGCCTCCGATAAACCCGAGTTCCTCTGCCAATATAGCAAAAATGAAGTCTGTTTGCGGTTCAGGTAGATAAAAGAACTTCTGCCTGCTTTGTCCGAGGCCTAGACCAAGCAATCCGCCTGGCCCTATCGCATATAAGGATTGAATAATTTGGAACCCGCTTCCTAAGGGATCTTCCCAAGGGTTCAAGAAGGAAGTGATACGTTTTATCCGATAAGGTGCCGATAGGATTAGAACAACAAATCCGGCTACCCCTACTAAGCCTAACCCAACAAAGTGACTGATCCTTGCGCCTGCTACATAAATCATGACAATACACGTGCCAACCATGACAGTTCCTGTTCCAAGGTCGGGCTGGAGCATAATCATGCCAAAAGCCAAAAATACGAGAGAGAGACTTGGAACAAGACCCTTTTTAAAGGAAGTAATTTTCTTTTGATTTTCACTTAAATATTTTGCTAGAAATGCAATCATGGCTATTTTCATAAACTCAGATGGTTGAACAGAGAATGCACCTACTCCTATCCAGCTTCGGGATCCATTCCGTTCCATCCCCACACCTGGAATCAAAACGATGACAAGCAGGAAAAAACATACCAGAATAATTAATTTCGCCCAAGTTCTCCAAGTCCAGTAGTCGACATTCATAATGAAAAACATCGCTACTACACCCAAACCAGCAAATAATAGCTGTCTTTTGGCGAAGAAGAATGTATCCTGAAACTTGTAATCAGCCCATACCGCACTCGCACTGTATACCATGATAAGACCTACCGCAAGCAGTGTCAGTGTGGTTAGAATTAATATTATGTCCGGAGTTGATCGCTTGTTTGCCAACGTGAAACACCTCTACTACAAAAATTAGGGCAGATGGTGGCTTAACGTTAACGATACGTTTATGCCATTAGCCAGAAAAAGGCTTTGTCCGTATGCTTCCCATCCTTGAAGTTGGGAAACTATCAGAACAAAGCCTCTTAAAAATGTGGCCAAGCCCTTATTTAAGCTTATGCACGGCGTCTATAAAAATGTCTCCTCGTTGCTCAAATGTTTTATATTGATCCCAGCTTGCACAAGCAGGGGACAATATAATGACATCTCCGCTCTCAGACATTTCGTATGCCACCGGTACGGCTTTTTCCACATTATCGACATGTTTTATTTTTTTTATTCCTGCTTCATGAGCTGTGCGTGTCAACTTCTCGGCTGTTTCACCGAAAGTCACCAGCACTTTGACCGTGCTTAAGTACGGTAATAAATCATCAAACTCATTCCCTCGATCCAGCCCTCCTGCGAGCAGTACTACATTGTTATCAAATGCCGAGAGAGCTTTTTGAGTAGCTAATATGTTGGTAGCTTTTGAATCATTATAGAAACGTCGTCCTTTAATCTCACCAATGAACTGCAAACGATGCTTTACACCTGAAAAGCTTGTGAGCACCTTTATAATTGCTTCATTACTGACTCCAAGAAGTTTAACAGCTGCCACAGCTGCGAGGATGTTCTCCAAGTTATGTTTTCCAGGCAACACAATTTGGTCTATTTCCATAACCTGCTCTTTTTTAAACCAAATAGAATCATCTGATAAATACGCACCATCTACTACTTTATTCGTGGAAAATGGAACAAGCATCGGTAGTATTCCTTCAGCAAGTTTCATCACTTGTGCATCATCAGCATTGACTACAGCATAGTCTTCTCTTGTTTGATTTAAGAAAATTTTCGCTTTTGCTTTTCCATACTCATCCAAAGTTCCGTGATAATCCAGGTGAGCTTCAAAAAGATTCAAAAAAACAGAGATTTTTGGCCTGAATAATTCCGTACCCATCAATTGAAACGAAGATAATTCCGTGACCATGATATTTTTATCCGTTGCTTGTTGAGCCACTTCCACAGATACATTTCCAATATTGCCTGCTATAAGTGGAGATTGATTATCCGCAGCTATCATTTCGTCTATTAGCGTAGTAGTTGTAGTTTTTCCATTAGATCCTGTAATTCCGATAATTGGTGCTTCACTGATTTGGTAAGCAAGTTCTACTTCCGTAAGAACGGGAATGCCCTTTTCAGTCGCAAGTTGCACCAATGGGTTATGATAGGGGATGCCTGGATTTTTGAATACAACATCAATCTTTTCATCAAAGATATTGGTCGGATGTCCTCCGCATACAACTTCCATTCCTTTAGAAAGCAGATACTCAGCTTGCTCGTTTCCCTCTAAAGGACTTCTGTCATTGACAATCACCTTTGCGCCTAATTTATGTAAAAGTTCTGCAGTGGCAGTTCCGCTCTTGGCTAAACCTAGGACAAGAACCCTTTTTCCTTCATATTGGCTGATATTCTTCATATTAGATCCACACCTCTAAGTAAATTCCAAGCAAAGCACACAATAGTCCAACTGTCCAGAACGTAACAACCACTCGCCATTCTGACCAACCGACAAGTTCATAATGATGATGAAGAGGACTCATTTTAAAGACCCTTCTCCCTGTCGCTTTGAAAGAGATGACTTGGATGATTACGGAAAGTGTTTCCATTACGAAAACTCCACCGATAATAATAAGAAGAATTTCTAATTTCAATAGTACAGCTACAGTTGCAATAGCACCACCAAGCGCCAAGGAACCTGTATCTCCCATAAAGACTTTAGCAGGGTGAGCGTTAAATACTAAGAAGCCTAGTAATGCACCTACTACCGCAACACTGAAAATAGAAACTTCAAATTGAGACTGATACCATGCAAGTATGGCAAAGGCTCCAAATGCCACAGCAGCTGTCCCAGATACAAGACCATCAAGTCCATCTGTGAGGTTGACGGCGTTGGAAAATCCAACCAGCCAAAAAATCAGGAATAGAACATAGAAGAATCCTAATTCAATGGAAATACTTGTTCCTGGTACACTAACAGCAGTGGAAAATTCAAACTGTACAAATACAAAATAGAATATTACTGCAATTACAATCTGTCCAATTAACTTTTGCAAGGAAGTCAAACCTAGGTTTCTTTTTAGGACAACTTTGATAAAGTCATCCAGAAATCCTAATAATCCGTAACCTACCATCACAAAGAGCAGTAAATAAGTCTCAACGGAAGCTTCTGCAAATTGACCTGTGATGACCAGAGTAGTTACCGCAACGGACAAGAGTATCATTATTCCGCCCATTGTTGGGGTTCCTGTTTTCTTTTGGTGAGATTGTGGCCCTTCTTCTCTGATACTTTGACCGAATTTCAGTCTGCGCAGGAAGGGAATAAATATTGGTGATACTAAAACGGTAATTAAAAAAGACATAACGATAGCAAATAAGATAACCTGTTGTTCCATCGTTATTCCCTCCTCTCTTGAATTTCATGATTAGAGGTATTATCCACCTATGATAACCGGCAGATAATACCCGTTTTTTCATTTTATTTTTCTGGTTTACGACCGCTGTTGATTTCCGCACTGGCCTTCGCTTTCCTAGGGGCTGACGAGAGCCTCCTCGGCAAGCCTGCAGCAGGGTCTCCACCTACCGCTATCTCCCTCAGGAGTCTTCGCCCTGTGCTCCAATCAACAGCTATTAAATCACTCAAAGTTGAATGTATACCAAAAGTAAATTTTAGCGGTTTTTGGGTGATATGAAAATACTTTTTTTCATCTTTTTATTAATTCTTGCTAAAACAACACTATTTCATTATCCTCTGTTCAAATTCTGGGATATTGTAAGCCTTAGGCAATGGTCAAATTGTTGCATAAAATACACACACTTTAACAGTCTATGAGCTTTGTTTTGCCTGTATGGCTTCCATTGCTATTTTTCTGTCGTCAAATTCAAGCACTTTGTCTCCTATAACTTGATAGGTTTCATGACCTTTGCCTGCAATTAGCACCACATCACCAGATTTTGCTTGAGCTATCGCTTTAAAAATCGCTGATCGCCTGTCTTCTACAATTTCATATTCCCGGTCCTTCACACCAGCTTCCATATCTTTGAAGATCTGCAGTGGACTTTCGGAGCGGGGATTATCCGATGTGAAAATAGCTTTACTAGAATAATTTACTGCAACTTCAGCCATTAAGGGGCGCTTTGAACGATCTCTATCCCCTCCGCAACCTACAATACAATAAATATTGTTTTGAGAAAGTTGTTTGGTCGTTTTTAACACATTTTCCAGGCTGTCAGGAGTATGAGCATAATCAACAATCACTGTAAAGTCCTGGCCAGCTTCAATTGCTTCAAACCGTCCAGGCACACCTCTCATATTTTCCACTACTGGAATGATGGTTTCCATGGGAATATTGGATACGTAACTGGCGCTTATGGCAGCGAGAACATTATACACACTAAATTTTCCGACCAATTTCAGATTGATAGGAACGATTTTATTATCATACACAAGGTCGAACGAAGTGCCCTTTGCGGATATCCTCACATTCATCGCCCTGATATCGCTGGTTTCGTCTATTCCATAGGTTATGACTTGAGCAGCCGTTGCTCTTTTATATACATCACTTGCTGGGTCATCTGCATTCAAAACCGCATATTTGGGTTTAGTAAGATTATAGGAGTTTCCTAACGAAGAGAATAACAAAGACTTAGCATACTGATATTCTTCCATCGTTTTATGATAATCGAGATGATCTTGCGTCAGATTGGTAAACACTGCCACATCAAAGTCACAACCATATACCCTTCCCATATGGAGAGCATGGGAGGAAACCTCCATCACTACAGTATCAACTTTTTTCTCCACCATCTGGTGAAAGGATTCTTGCAAAGTTAAGGCATCTGGAGTGGTGTTTTTTACAGGGTATGTTTTGTTTCCTATTTTCATATAAATGGTGCCAATCATTCCAGTCTTTCGCTGGTGGTGTTGAAAAATGGATTCAATAATGTGTGTGGTTGTCGTTTTTCCATTTGTACCGGTTACACCTATTAAATGAAGTTTGTGTGTAGGCTGTTGGAAGAATACATCCGCCAAGATAGCCATTGCCCTCATTGTATCCGGAACCACGATGACCGGAACAGCAACATCCAATGGCTTTTCAGATATGATTGCGACAGCCCCTTTATTCACTGCATCTTGCGCAAATTGATGTCCATCTACCGTGTACCCTTTGATACAAAAAAATAAACTCCCTTCTTTAACCTTACGGGAATCCATAACAATGGAAGATATCTCAGGGTTATACTTAGAGGATACTTCATATCTGTGAAGATATTGAATTAATTGTTGAAGTTTCATGCGAATCAAACCCCTTTGGCTTACTTGAAGACCTAAATGCAGGATGAAAAACTAAAGGATAGATGGTGTGAGAGAACATCAATATTATTCTAACTTTCCTTAATCACCATTCTATCCTATTTAGGGAAATTAAACCAATCCTCTGGCTTTATTCTTCATCAGTTTTGCTTTTCCCGGACATGTAGACCCTAACGGTCGACCCTTCTTCCACTTTTGTTCCAGGAGCCGGTGCCTGCTGAACTACTGTATCCCCATCTCCGCTTATATCAAGTTTGAGAGTAACTAGTTGTTGAAGGAGTTCTTTTCTTGTCATTCCTTTTAGATCAGGAACTTCCACAAGAGGTACATCAGGCCATTGCAATTCTTTTTCGATTTGTCCTTTTCTTTTTTCCACTCCCAAAGCATTTAGGCTATCCTCCATTATATTCCCAACAATCGGGGCTGCTACTACCCCACCAAACTGAACGGTGCCCTTAGGATTATCGACGGCAAGGTACACGACAAGTTGAGGATCGTCTGCAGGTGCAACACCAATAAAAGAAACGATATGATTATTTTCCATGTATCGACCGTCTTTTACTTTTTGGGCAGTTCCTGTTTTCCCACCAACTCGGTAGCCCTCTACAAAAGCGTTACGGCCCGTACCTTGCGCAACTACGCTTTCTAATGCATATCGGACCTGTGCAGAGGTTTCCTCAGAAATGACTCTTCTCTTCTCTACGGGTGTCTTTCTCGTGACAATCTCTCCAGTGATTGGATCTACAAACTCTTTCGCAATAAATGGCGTGTATAAAATTCCGCCGTTCACCGCAGCAGAAACAGCCGCAACCTGCTGAATGGGAGTAACAGAAACCCCTTGCCCGAAGGCAGTGGTGGCGAGTTCTACCGGCCCTACCCTTTCAGGTTTAAACAGGATTCCCTTTCCTTCCCCAGCTAAATCAATCCCTGTCTTCTCCCCGAATCCAAAAGATTTTATATAATTGAATAGGGTTTCAGTCCCTAAACGTTGGCCTAACTCTACAAAACCTGGGTTACATGAATTTTGAACCACTTCCAGGAATGTTTGGTGACCATGTCCCCCTTTTTTCCAACAACGAAGCCTTGCTCCATCTACCATTGCCGCTCCGCTGTCATTGAAAGTATCATTTTTTAAGTTGACTTTATTTTCTTCGAGGGCAGCAGCTAGAGTGATAATCTTAAAGGTAGATCCAGGTTCATACGTACTCCAAACAGGAAGATTTCGGTTATAAATTTCTGGTGCTACATCTTGGAATTCAGCTGGATCAAAATCAGGCCTACTTGACATTGCCAGAATTTCTCCTGTATTAGGATCCATCGCGATGGCAATGATTCCATCAGGGTTATACAGTTCCTGTGCAAGGTCTAACTCTCTTTCCATGATAGTCTGAACCTTTGAATCAATGGTAAGCCTTAAGTCTAAACCGTCCTGTGGGGCCTCGTAATCATCTGGAATATCCGGCATTCTTCTTCCCTTTGCATCCGAATAAAATTGTACGTAGCCTTTTTCTCCTTTTAATTGTTCATCGTAATATAGTTCAAGACCCATTAATCCTTGATTATCAATTCCTGCAAAACCTAAAACATGAGATAGGTAACTACCGAAAGGATAATGTCGTTTTGAGTCTTCCGCAATGTAGACACCTTTTAAGCCAAGCGCTCGTATCTCTTTTGCTTTTTCATGGGATATTTTTCTTCCTTCTGGATTGATCCTCTCCATGGATGAGCTTTTAGTCACCAGCTTGTACACCTTTTCTTTGGACATATTTAAGACAGCTGCAAGCTTCTCAGCCGTGTCATTGGGATCTTTAATTTGTCTTGGTACAACCAAAACTGTCGGTGCACTCATATTTGTTGCCAATGGAACGCCATTTCGGTCAAGGATTTCTCCCCGCTCTGGTTCAAAAGGAATATTCCGACTCCAAGAATCTTTGGCACGGTCTGTTAGCATATTCCCCAATGCGAATTGAACATAGCCTAGGCGTAAATCAATAATACTGAAAAGTAGAATTCCTACAAGAAGTACAATGGTTAACCTTCTCCGAACCGTCACATGAGATACCCGCATATCCTATGAACCCCCTTTAATATTCGTAGTAATATATGCTTGTACGAACGAGGATAGAACATGGTATTGGTCGCAAATCCCAGAGATGCTCTTAATATATGACCATGATATTGTAATAAAAACTAAGCATATAACTTTACATCTAAATTCGTTAATCTCCGCTGTTCCTTTCCGTAAATGGTTTCGCTTTCTTAGGGGCGTTGCTGGAGCCTCCTCGGCTTCGCCTGCGGGGTCTCCACCTTACGCTATCTCCCTCAGGAGTCTTCGCCATTTGCTCCAATCCACGGCTAGAATATAGCTAGAACGCAAAATGTTAGTTTTTCATCTATTGACTCAGGTAGAGACCTTAATAAACCTTTTAGGAAATGAAATCAACAGTGTTTTTATACTTTTTTAACAAAAAAATACACTACCAAAGGTCATAGCCTTTAATAGTGCATCTTTCCATTAATCATTCTCTGAATCTTCCTCAGATCCAGATTCTTCTGTCTCTTCTACTTCTTCTACTTCTTCTTCCTGTTCCTCCGTTTGTGGTAAAGGTTGATTTGAACCCAATTCCACAACAAGGCTGTTCCCTTCTTCTACTGGGGTTCCAGGAATAATATTTTGCTTTTGTACATACCCATTCCCAATTATCTCGGTTTCAAGCTTGAGTAAATTGGATATCTTGCGAACATCACGCAAACTCCAACCTGTCATATCTGGAATTGCCGGGGAATTTTCTGTTAAAAGTATAACCCTCTCGCCTTTTATGACTTCACGGCCCGGTTGAGGTGTTTGTTTTAATACCTTAGAACCTTCACCCACCATGACATATTCCGGTCCTTGTGCATCAGCAGAAACATCCTGAACATTTTCCCCAACAAGATTTGGCACTTTCACTCCGACACTTTTCTTTTTCGGAGTATTTACTTGACTTTCATCAGGTTGAATACTTAAATATTGCAAGCTCCTGCGCATCACGGTATTGAATACTCCCGATACAGGGCCAGCCCCATTCTCATGTTGAGCTATCTTTGGCTTTTCTACCGCAACATACATCAACAACTCCGGATCATCTGCCGGAGCCATTCCTGTAATTGAATAAATATATTCGCCATGACCAGATAAATAACCTCCTGGTCCAGGAATTTGGGCAGTTCCCGTCTTGGCTGCGACTTTATATCCTTCAATACTATAAGGACGGCCTGTACCGTTTTCAGAGCTTACTACTGATTCTAAAACGTCTAGTACTTTATCAGCAGTCTTTTCTGAAATTGGATTTCCTTTTTGTTTTGGCTTATTTTCTAGTACAACTTCATTTGTGTTAGGATCGACAATCTTATCAATCACGTAGGGCTGCATCATTTTCCCATCATTTGCAATCGCAGTTGCAGCCTGGATTTGTTGAATTGGGGTGAATGCAGAACCTTGACCAAAAGCTGTTGAAATTCGGTCTCTATAATAATTGTAATTGATGTTGCTTGTCGTTTCATCTGGAAGGTCAATACCTGTCGGCTCATTCATACCAAATGCATGAATGTATTTTAAAAGAGTATCAGTCCCCATCTTATCTGCTAGCAAAGCAAATGCTACGTTGGAAGAACGTTGGACTCCTTCATCAAAAGATATAGTTCCCCATCCTGACCTGTTATGGTCGTATACCGGAACCGGATCTTTTGGAAGACTATATGAACCTGACTGATAGAGTTCAGAACCATTATATACACCTTCTTCAATGGCTGCGGCCAATGAAAAGATTTTCATAGTCGAACCTGGCTCGTACCGATAGGATATAGCATCGTTGTTCCAATTGTCCGTCAATCCTTCTCTTGTGTTTAAATCGAAGGTTGGACGAGATCCCATTGCAAGAATCTGCCCGGTTTTTGGGTCTGCAACGATAGCTATGATCCTTTCTGGTTCATATTCTTCCACTACATGGTTCATCGCTTCTTCTAAAAATGTCTGAATGGTCTTATCTAATGTCAGATGCACATTTTTCCCGTTGATTGCAGGAACATAGGATACATCTGAATCCATAGAAAGTTTAACACCTTTATTGTCAGTTTTAACGGACAATGAACCATTTTGTTCTTTTAGTTCTTCTTCTAACATCTTTTCTATGCCTGTTACACCAGCAACTACGCCATCATCATTTGCTCTTGCAAAACCGACCACGTGACTGGAGAATTTCCCGTTGAAATAATAGCGTTTAGACCCTTCCACAAACCCTATCCCCGGCAATTTCATGTTTTCGATTTCTTTTTTCACAGACAAAGGAAGATCTCTACCCAAGGCTCCAAATTCTACTTGTTTGCGATCCAGCTGTAATTTTTCTAAAATCTCATTTTGATCCACTTCCAAGACAGATGCCAATTTTGCAGCCGTCTCGTTTGGATCGACTACATGACGTGGTTTCTTTTCATCAGTTGTCAAGGACTCGTCCAACACCGCCACAAGATTGAAGGAAGGGGTGTCTTCTGCTATGGGATCTCCACTTCTATCAAATATGGATCCTCTTTTTGCATCAATGGTTTTGTTTACATTATATCGTTCACTAGCTTCTGCAGTTAAATTATGTCCATGTGCTTCTCCAGTTGCTTGAAGGTAAAAAAATCGCCCAATCAATAGAAAAAAGAGCAACGCAAAAAATCCGAGTAGAATTGCTGCTCCTAAGTGAATTCTTTTTTTATGAACGATGTTATGGGTACTCATTTAGTTCCCTACGTTCTTCACATTGTTCTCGTTTAATGTCAGACCAAGGTTTTTGGCTTTTTCAAGAATGACTTCATAGCTGCTCTCTTCCGCTACACGAAGTTCAAGTTCACGATTTTCCTTTAATTGCGATTCAATGGACCCTTCAAGCGACTGAATTTCGCTATTTACATGATAGATATTCACATGGTTGCTTACAACATGGACTGCACCGAATGCAAGCATACCGATAAACATATAGCCAAGTATCTTTTCCCCAAGCGTAATTCTTGAACGTTTCTTTACGACCAATTGCCTTTTTGGAGACTGCTGTATGCGTTCTTCATGCTGCCTCTGGATTTTGTGAGCTAAGTTACTCATTCTCTTTCCCCCTAGTCTATATTTATTTTATATTTAGTCTTTCGCTTTTTCTGCAACTCTTAGTTTTGCCGATCTTGCGCGATTATTGGCTTCTAGTTCTTCTTCACTAGGTAGTATCGGCTTTCTGGTAATAAGTTTAAGTGTCGGCTGATATTCTTCTGGAATTATCGGTAGTCCAGGCGGCAGTTGTGGCAGCTGGCTTTTTTCTTTAAAGACTACTTTACACATTCTGTCTTCCAGTGAATGGAAGGTGATAACAGAAACTCTTCCCCCGACTTTTAAAACATCAATTGCTTGATGAATGGCATCTTCAAAAACACCCAACTCGTCATTAACTGCAATTCTTATTGCTTGGAAAACCCTTTTAGCAGGATGGCCTCCAGTTCTTCTAGCTGGAGCAGGTATGCCATCTTTAATGATTTCCACCAATTCAAGAGTCGTTTCAATCGGCTTTGATTTTCGATATTCTTCAATTTTTCTTGCTATTTGTTTGGAAAACTTTTCTTCTCCATATTGGAAGAATATCCTTACTAATTTTTCATAAGGCCACTCATTCACAACATCATATGCACTGAGGGGACTGTCTTTGTCCATTCTCATATCTAAAGGTGCTTCGTGATGGTAGCTAAATCCTCTTTCAGGTGTGTCCAATTGGGGAGAAGAAACACCAAGGTCGAACAACACCCCATCCACTTTGGTAATTCCTTGCTCATACAATTTCTCTTTCAGGTGCTTAAAATTGCTTTTAATAAAAATGACCCGATCCAGATAGTTATGTAGTACATTTTTTGCATGTTCTAGCGCATGGTCATCCTGGTCAAATGCAATCAATCTTCCTTTGTCTGATAACTGTTTTACAATTTCGGAACTATGTCCTGCACCTCCTAATGTGCAATCAACATACGTGCCGTCTTCTTTAATGTTAAGACCTTCTACTGCTTCATTAAGTAGTACTGTTACGTGGTGAAACATTCTCCACCGCCTTTCTAGCTCTAAGCTGTTTTTCCTCTTAGCTGCTTCAAATTCTCTTCTCTCGGTATTTTCTCACCGACCATCTTGTTTTATCCAGGCTGTTCTTCGTATTCGTAGTAATTAAGTCCCTTTTATAAGTCAAAATCCACGAGGTTCTCTGCAATCTCTGCGAAGGAGTCTTCTGAGTCTTCCACAAAAACATTCCAGTTGTCCTTGCTCCAGATTTCTATTCGATTAGACACTCCGATCACCACACATTCTTTTTCTAGCTGTGCATACTCAACAAGTGGGGTGGCAATGTTCACTCGACCTTGCTTGTCCAATTCACACTCAGAAGCACCAGAAAAGAAGAAACGTGTAAATGCACGGGCATCCTTTTTAGTAAGTGGCAATTGTTTCAATTTGTCTTCAACTGTTTTCCATTCAGAGAGCGGATAGCCAAACAGGCATTTATCGAGGCCTCTAGTAAGAACAAAGGTTTCACCTAAATGATCACGGAATTTCGCAGGCACAATCATACGCCCTTTTGCATCAATTGTATGATTATATTCCCCCATGAACATTTGGCTCTCCCACCTTTCTTCTACTTCCCCCCACAATCCCCCACTTCTCTCCACTTACTTTATTGTACTATTCTCTTCCCCAAAAGAAAATCCTTTAAGCCTACTTTTTTTTCGTTTTTCATCTTTTTACAACATTTTTTGACAAAAGGACGAATTTAGTTCAAACTTGGCTTTTTTTGACTCTATGGAAACATAATAAACGACCATTCTTCAGTAAATGCTCGTTTACGACTCCCTTCTCTACTTGTTAATGTCAGAAAAAGAATATAAAAAAACAGCAGGATTTTTCCCGCTGTTTCTTAAAGTTTTATTATTTTATGCTTACCGTTATGCTCCAATGGCAATCCACATAGCCTTTGGACGAAATCCAGACCATACTTATTAACAAAATAGTAGATATTCCATACTCTCTCTTGCGGCATACCTTTAGGCAAGACAGCAAGTTCCACTCGTTCATATTTGTTCATCATGTTTTCATGTTTCTCATACGCCGATCGTTCAATCAGTCGATGAATATAGGTGAATTGTTTATCAATCAAATTCCAGTTCTTTTCAAAAGTTTTCTGATGATGCGGTAAAGTATGATTGCCCAAATCTCGGAATTGATCATGAACTTTGGCATATTGTTCATGATACGATGTCAATGTCGCTTCTATTGATTCAAGTTCTTCTTTATACAACCAAGCTTTACGCTTCTCTTCCAGGCCGTGTTCCACCGCATCTGAAATATCTTCACCCAATTCAACTAACGTTCGATCGATATGCCGTTCCAATAAAGTCAAAGATATTCTCGGTACAACTGGTGGCATTTCAAGGTCCACTGAACGGAAACATCGACCGAGTTCAGCCCAGTAACTGATTTCCCCAGGACCTCCGATAAAGGCAAGAGTAGGAAATAGAAACTCCTGCATAAGCGGTCTCGTTACAACGTTATTGGAGAAATTCTCAGGTTGTTCCTCCATCAACTTAGTCAAGTATTCAACCGTATACTGGCGGTTAGAATCCTTTATGTAAGCAATCTGTTTCGCTTCATCCCAACATAGGAGCTCCCGCTCACCTTCTTGGTGAAAGAATATATTCATTGATTCTGAGTCAATTTCTAACATCGGTGCAAATCCTTGCTCCTCAAGTTCCTTTTGAGCCTGCAGCATACCTCCACGAATTTGACTATGCTTCATTAAAAGTTGTTGCAAATAAGGAGTTTCAAGCTTCCGCAAAGATGGGTCAGAGGCATTTACTAAAACCAGCCCGGTACCTTTAAACAGTTTTGCAATCAAGCGAGCAAAGATATCCACAAATGTAGAAGAATCTTCAATTGCTTGGGATAACTCTTGTTTTAACTCCTTTGTAAAAGGACTTTCCCCATAGGAGTTAACAATTTCAAGAAACCAAGCGTGTAATTTTTCTTTATCATATTGAAGCTCCGATACCATTTTTTTGCCTGCTTCTTTCATTTGAAACACATGTTTTACTATTTCATTATTTTTTGGTAAGTTCACATGATTTATTTCCTGAAAATCATGATCTTCACCTGCAATCCAAAATATAGGAACAACCGGGATACCAAGCTTGAGCTCCTGTTCTTGGGCAAGTTTGATCGTACTGATTATTTTTGAAATAGTGTAGATTGGGCCAGTCAATAACCCTGCTTGTTGCCCACTGATAACAACAACCGACTGGCTGTCAGTTAATTTTTCAATGCTATGTAAGGTTAGTGCATCCGCATCATATCTTTGATTAAATTCAAGAAGATGGGCAGCAAGCTCTCTTCTCCTGAAGCTTCTGTTTTTCAATAGATCGTTTCGCTTTGTGTAGGTGTCTACAGAAAAAGGATTATATGTAAAAAAGGGAAGGATGCTCTCCTTTTGAGCTAAATAAGCGGATGAAAACTTATTAATAGTAGGGAGCGTTAATTCTACTACATTCATAAAGTACGTCCTTTCTGAATCGTTCATATGTGTTGATGTCTCCATGAGTATAGCATTGATTTCCATTGTTTCAAAAAATATTGCTTAAGCAAATGTTTCAAAAACCCGTTTAATTATTCCAAATGTTAAAAGACAAAAATACGTAAGAAAAAACAGAAGAAAATTCAGCCTCCAAAACCCTTTAAACACTCTTCTAAAATGGATTTCCTCTTTGATCTTATAATGTGTCAAAACCATCACGGTTGCAATCAACAATAACACAGTTAAAATGACCGAAAGAAACGACGTATCCCAGATGATGATCATAATAAAGTGCACAGCTAAGATAAAAAATAGGGTCGAAGCATCAATCGCCAAATGAAAGGACTTCTTATTGTTTCTTGTTACCAGCTTAGCTATATAAAAAAATGCAATCATCGCAAAAATAGGAAGCGTAACAATTGTAGCGAAAGTTCCTGCTAAAATTCCGGACATTTTTTACATACCTCTTTTCACTTACTTGATTATTTTTGTAATTCACAAGCAGGATGAACTAGCATAAGAGGTATTAACAGCTTGCATCGTTTTGAAGCCCTTTAACAGCTTCATAAATAAATTCTGTTAGCGGAACTAATTTTCCTTGTTTTTCAGCCAAGTTTATCATATATCCCAAAATCGCATCGACTTCGGTTTCTCTCCCTGCATTTATATCCCGCTTCATAGAAGAACTGTTTTCCGATGTTTTCTCGCAAATGGAACAGATATGATTCCACATGTGCTCCCTATTATCTGTTTGAACCAAAAAGCCCATCTCATTATATAAACGTTTCATGCAGTTTTGATAATATTTATTTGATAACAGCTCCCCATTACGAACATCAAATATAGCCGTTAACGGGTTTATGATGGCATTAACAAGCAATTTTTCAATCATCATTCCGTAATAATCCATGCACACTTCAAGCGGAAAATTCACACCTATTGAATCCGACCAACTATTCATAAACAAAGCTGCTTGTCGGTCTTTCTTTGTCACAGGATATCCTGCTATTTTCGTGCGTCCTTTACCTGTCCACATTACGGTGCAATCGTTGATTTTCTTTACACCATGTTCAACTACCCCTAATAAAATCTGAGGTTTCGAGAACTGTTTGAGCAAATCAATATGTGACATTCCATTTTGAAGAAAAAGGATCGATTGATCTCTCGAGCACATTTTTAGAACAGGGAGGATTGCTGTTAAGCCATATTGCTTTGTTGCAACAATGATTAAATTGTCCTTTAAAGGAACATCTTTCTCCCACTTCATGACTCCTACATTTCTTGTTTCTTTCCCATTTTCACTATGCAGAACAGTTAGCCCTTGCTCTTTTAATAGTTGTAGTTGTTCTTGCCGTTTAACATAAAGAGTGACAGCAAATCGTTTTGATAATTGGGAGGCATATAGAAGGCCGACAGCACCTCCGCCAATAATTCCAATATTCATCATATCCCCTTCTTTAGTCCTATTTCTCTTATTGTACCAATTTATCGTTAATGGTTGTACTGTTCTTTTCCCCTGCGCTATCTTGCACATAAAAAATATCCAGTGCCACAAATGGGCACTGGACATTTTTTACACCGGATAAACCGGGTGTTTACGATGACTAAATGTCATTTGCTTGCCTGAATAATAATGGAAGCGGCTAATCAATACATCTCGTAAATCTTTTGCAGGTACTATATCATCTACAATCATTTCCGAAGCTAATTTATAGATATCAATGTGTTCTTTATATTCCTGGTGCTTTTCTTGTACAAAAGCAATTCTTTCTTTTGGATCTTCAATTTCATTAATTTTGTTTGAATATACCGCGTTGACCGCTGCTTCAGGTCCCATTACTGCTATTTGTGCAGTCGGAAGTGCAATGCAGCAATCCGGTTCAAATGCCGGCCCTGCCATTGCATAAAGTCCCGCCCCATAAGCTTTTCTTACCACAACAGAAATTTTTGGAACCGTTGCGGAACTCATCGCTGCAATGAGTTTAGCTCCGTGGCGGATAATACCTGCGCGTTCCACTTTTGTGCCAATCATGAAACCTGGAACATCAGCAAGGAACAGTAAAGGAATGTGGTATGCATCACAAAGCTGAATGAATTTCGCACCTTTGTCTGCAGAATCTACAAAAAGTACTCCACCCTTCACTTTTGGCTGGTTTGCGATAATCCCGACAACCTTTCCATCCATCCTTGCGAAACCGGTTATTAATTCAGGCGCGAATAACTTCTTGATTTCAAAGAAACTGTTTGCATCTATCAACTGATCTATCGCTTCATACATATCAAATGGCGCGTTTTGATTTACAGGAATGATATCTGTCAGCGCTCTTCCTTCTTTTGGGCTGACAGCATCCAATTCTTTTGTCTTCTCCTGGTAACTGCCAGGAAAATATTCAAGGTACTTTCGGGCTTGCTGAATAGCTTCTTCTTCCGTAGCAGCGAGGACATCTCCACAACCACTGACAGAGCAATGCATTCTTGCTCCACCCATTTCCTCCAGTGTAACCTTCTCCCCAATTACCTTCTCTGCCATACGAGGAGACCCCAGGTACATGGATGCATTTCCATCTACCATTACCACAATGTCACAGAAAGCAGGAATATAAGCTCCTCCAGCAGCGGATGGACCGAATAATAGACAAATTTGTGGAACCATTCCAGAAAGCTTTACTTGGTTGTAAAAGATTTTTCCAGCGCCGCGGCGGTTAGGGAACATGTCTAGTTGGTCTGTAATTCTCGCTCCGGCAGAGTCAACTAGATAAAGAATCGGAACCATTAGTTTTTCGGCAGTTTCTTGAATTCTAATAATTTTTTCTACCGTTCTCGCTCCCCATGAACCTGCTTTAACAGTAGAATCATTTGCCATCACACAGACTGTTTGACCATTTATTTTACCTATTGCCGTTACAACGCCGTCAGCCGGAAGCCCTTTTGCTTTATTATTGGCAAAAAGTCCATCCTCCTCGTATTGTCCGTTGTCAAATAGTAGAGCAAGGCGGTCACGAACAAACAACTTGTTTTGTTCTTTTAATTTCTCGTGATATTTCTCACTTCCGCCGCTCTTAATCGTCTCTACCGTTTCTTGAAACTCTTGTTCTAAATCAGTGGTGGTTTTTATCATCTTATTCCCCCGCTTTCTTCTCAAAGTTGTCAAATACTATTCCAATTCCAGCAGCACATCTCCATCATTTACGAATTCGCCTTCTGCAGTAGAAATGCTCGCCACTTTCCCGTTCATCATTACTTCCACTGGAATTTCCATTTTCATGGACTCTAAAATAATTACAGTTTGACCAGCTGTTACTTCATCGCCAACTTCCACTAACACCTTCCAAACTGTACCTGCCATTGCTGCTTCCACTTTTTTCATTATAATTTCCTCCTGATCTCATGTTGTAATAGATTTAAGTAGTAATTGGGTTCATCGACTGAATAAAACCAGTATGGTAGTGACCAGAGACAAAATCATCGGTCTCAAGGGCGCGTATTAAAAACGGAAGATTCGTTTTAATTCCTTCGATTGAAGCTGCCCTTAAATACTCTTTTGCCCGTTCAATTGTCGCTTCTCTCGTCTCACCGGAAACGATAATCTTAGCAATCATTGGGTCATAAAATGGTGTTACTTTTAGATCTGGACCATAGCCGCTATCCACTCTGACTCCCTCTTCCATAGGAAGGTGCCATTTAGTGATGAGCCCAGGTGAAGGAAAGAATTTCACTGGATCTTCTGCATACAGACGAAATTCTATCGCGTGTCCGGTGCTTGTGATTTCCTCCTGTTTCACTGGCAGCTCTTCGCCAGCTGCAACATGAAGTTGCCATTCTACAAGATCAAGCCCAGTGATGCACTCCGTTATCGGATGCTCAACCTGCAGTCTGGTATTCATTTCAAGAAAATAGAAGTTTTCCTCTTCATCCATGATGAACTCGACAGTTCCGGCATTCTTGTAACCTACTTCTTTTGCGGCCAAGACAGCAGCTTCACAAATTTTTATTCCAGTCTCTTGGCTCATTGCCGGACTCTGTGCTTCTTCAATTACCTTTTGGTTCCTTCTTTGAACAGAGCAGTTCCTTTCAAACATATGTACAACATTTCCATGCGCATCTCCAAAGATCTGCACCTCTATATGCTTGGCATTACCCACGTATTTTTCAATAAACATATCCTCGTTTTTGAAATAAGCTTTCGCTCGTTTCTTTGTCTGTTCGAAAGTATTCTCGATATCCTGTTTGTTTTCACAGCGGTGCATTCCAATTCCACCGCCTCCTCCACTAGCTTTTAACATAACAGGGAAACCGATTTTCTCTGCAAGGACCAACGCTTCCTCCAATGATTCAACAGGCTGCTCAGAGCCAGGAACAATCGGCACGCCAGCTTTAATCATCGCTCTGCGGGAAGATAATTTATCTCCCATTAATTTGATAACGTCCACACTTGGTCCAATGAATGTCAGTCCTGCTTCCTGGAGCGCTTGTGCAAACTCTCCATTCTCCGATAAGAAACCGTAGCCTGGGTGGACTCCATCCACGTTTTCTTCCTTGGCGATTTCCAAGATTCGTTCTACGTTTAAATAAGATTTTTGAGGCGGGGCCTCACCTACATGTCTTGCTACTGTCGCTTGCTGAACATATGGCAAATCTTTATCAGCGTCAGAATATATAGCAACTGTTTCTACCCCTAATCGTTGACATGTTCGTATGATTCGTTCTGCAATTTCTCCTCGATTAGCAATCAGTATTTTTTGCATGGAGTTATCCCCTTTCTAAAGAACTTGCAATTTAAATCCCTAACAAACTACTATTTCTACATAATTCCTCGATTTCCTTCTTTAATTGCAAGCGCTTTCTAAAATTATTGCAGAATTTTTTGTTTTTTTGTTATATAATTAATATTAAAATAAACCATTCTGCTTAATATGTATAGTGGTAAGCGCTTCAATTAGAGATATCCAAGGGGGAAATGTATATGACTGTTAAAAAACTATCAATAAACTATAAAACACTGGAAGAGTTCAAACAGTTCAGGGAATATGGCATACAGGAACTATCCATGTTGGAAGATCTCCAAGATAACATAATCGAAAATGACAGCGAATCACCATTCTACGGTATTTATTATGGTGAAAAACTTGTGGCAAGGATGAGCCTGTACCGGGTTTCCAAAGAGCTAGATAAATATTTTGAACCTCGCCAAGATTATTTAGAGTTATGGAAATTAGAAGTATTATCTAATTACCAGCGTAAAGGTTTCGGGAAAGAACTAGTTGATTTTGCGAAAGGGTTTGGGCTTCCAATCAAAACGAACCCTCGTGTCAAATCAGCCGACTTCTGGAATCGTATGGGGTTCACTTCTGTACATTATGATGTAGAGCGTGATCTAGGGGAAAACCCGCTTGTGTGGTATCCAGAAGGAGTTAAGGCTCAAGAAAGACTCTCGGCTAAAGAGGAAACGACAGATTAAAAGTAAAAGGTAATTGCTTCAATTTGAGCAATTACCTTTTTTGTTTTACTTTTTATCCACCTGGTTTTTCAAGCTTTCCAATTCGTCGAGCAGCTTGACCACAAGTTCATCACTTTTACGAAGTTCCTCATTCAAAAGCACAATCGTCTCACTTTCCCATTGGAAAGGATCTGTATTCTCTGGTGTTCGAGGAAGGTTTTCGTAAACATCGCCATTTACAAGTTCATTGGGTTTAAAATAGATGACTACTTCACATCCAAGATCACCAACGGCTATTCGTTTCTTCAAATTAACTCTCCCATATCCAAATTTTCTTGAGGCAATCCCCCCAAAAACACTAGAAGTCATATTACAAAGATGTGGAGCATCCCTTACCATTTCACCGAAAGGACAACGGTTTGCTTTAACAATTACATACTCTGAAGTAATGGAAGAGATATAGAATTCTCCACCAATAGAATTTTTTAAATCTACAATCACTTCTGCATATTTGTCTACGGACCAATTATCTTCTCTATTGCCGTAAAAGTCCTCAATCCATTCCCCTGTTCTCAATCCTATTTGGCGAATATATTCCCCCGCCGTTTTCCCCACTGTTTTTTCATGGATAAATGCATATTGCGTAATGAGTTTCGAAAGAAATATCGAGCCAGTCAATTGTGTTTTGGTGCTCATTACTCTCTTCCTCTCCTATAGAAATCTTTTTTTCATTTCTGGGTTTGGCAACATACATTGGTCTTTCTTTCCGAACCATCTATAGCGATTTCTCGCAATAAAAGAATAAACTATATCTCTTAGAGGTTTAGGTATAATAATCAAAGGATACAAAAGCTTCCAAGCACCATCTAATTCTTTAGCTACTTTTAAAGCTGCTGTAGACTTCGTATATAGTTTCTTGCTATCTACATAATAGAAGCTATCAAACTGGTCCAAAGGGAGAGAATGCTCCTTTAATATGGTTTGTCCCCCTTCAGACTGAAGCGAGGCAAACTTAAAGTTCGCTTCTTTGTCATGTTTTATCACAAAAGTCACCATGGAATTACACAAATTACATACCCCATCAAAAAGAAGAATAGGGTGCTTAGTATGTATTTCAGGCAAAATATCTCTCCTTTCAGGAACCATCCAGATCATTCCATTACTTTTTCATTATACAACTAAATCCCTCTAATGTATCTATTCAACTCAACTCTTTGTAGATTTTTGTGGTCATAACTATGGAATTCGAGTGAATAAAAGGGATTCTCCTGTCGTTCAGGCGTATAGAACCGTTCTATTAGACATTTCAAGAGCATTCTCCTGTTGCCCGGGGGTATAGAACCGTTCTATTGGACATTTCAGGTGATTTCTCCTCCCGTTCGGGCGTATAGAACCGTTCTATTGGACATTTCAGGTGGTTTCTCCTCTCGTTCGGGCGTATAGAACCGTTCTATTGGACATTTCAGGTGGTTTCTCCTGCCTTCGGGCGTATAGAACCGTTCTATTGGACATTTCAGGTGGTTTCTCCTCCCGTTCGGGCGTATAGAACCGTTCTATTGGACATTTCAGGTGGTTTCTCCTGCCTTCGGGCGTATAGAGTAACGTGTGTTATGACCCATAACCAATTAAAAAACCACCCTGGTAAAAGGATGGTTCCGATTTCAAGATGCTATTTCTCCACTCTCTCTAAATTCCCGTTGCGATCCATTTGAAATTTCACTTTTTTGTTTTTTTCATCATCTTGTAGTACAACCATTTTCCTGGCGCGCTCCATAATTTCGATTAGAGCACGGTAATCTTCTTCTACCAAATTCATGGATGATTCAAGTTCCAGCTTAGCCTCTGCTATATGTTTAAGGTCAGCTTCTAACTGTTCCACTTGCTTTTTCAGGCTTTGATTCTCTTCTTTAATTTTTGTATATTCATTTTCTAATTGCTCTAGATGATTTAAGTAACTGATTACAGCTGAAATTGTCAGGTTATCTCCTGCATATAATTTATTATTAATTGCACCAAAATCATTTTCAAAGGCGACAGGTTGAGGAGCAGCTTGCTCTTTTTTCAGCTCTTTACGTTGTTTCTTCGCCAGTTCAATTCCTGTTGCATATTGTTTCCTCACATATGAATTCCACCGAAAACCGCAAGCAGCAGATGTCCGAGAAAGCTTTTTTCCCACTTCCTCAAACGCAGTCAATTGGGTTCCACCTTCTCTTATATATCGTAAAACCACTTCCGCCAACAATAAATCTTCATCTTGAGTCCAAGCATCTTGACGAACAGTAGACATATTGCTATCCCCCTTACACACTTTTTTTACCTATACATATGCGTGTAATAGAAAAGATAGACTACGTGTTGACTAAAATGCCCTGTATTCTACTTTTTCTTACTTTCTAAAAAAGCTTTTACGGCATCGTGATGTTCATCTTGTTCCCAAAGGACGGAACATTGCTCTATCTCAGCTAGCATTCTTTCTTTTAAAGCTGTCTGTTCCCATCTGGAGATAACACTCTTTTTGTAACTTCTCAACACCGCGGAAGAAACGGCGATTTCCTCTTGTAATGACTGGGGCTCGAAAAATGGGACCACTTTTTGGATAAACCCTAACTCCAATGCTTCACTGGCTGTATACGTTTTAGCAGACGTCAACATTTTCATAGCACTTGCATGCGGTATTTTTTCCATCAACATGCTCGCTCCTCCCCAACCGGTGGTGATGCCAAGTCTGCCTTGTACAAATCCAAGTTTTGCATGAGTTAAAGCCCAGCGTTGATCACAGGCAGATGCAATTTCACAACCTCCCCCTATTGCAGTTCCGTTTA
This sequence comes from Sutcliffiella horikoshii, assembly GCF_008180725.1. Classification (GTDB taxonomy): domain Bacteria; phylum Bacillota; class Bacilli; order Bacillales; family Bacillaceae_I; genus Sutcliffiella_A; species Sutcliffiella_A horikoshii_B. The sequence goes on from NZ_VTEV01000001.1 coordinate 419,156, forward strand.
TTAAAGCAACGGTTGGAACCGGCAGCGTCGTGAGGTCATATAAAATCATTCCCATTTTTGAAAGCATGCTGTAGGCTTCTTCTTTTGTATGTAATGCATGAAATACGGACAGGTCCCCACCGGAACAAAACGATTGATTTCCACTGCCAGTAATGATGAAAGCTCGGATGGCAGGATTTTCTCTGACTTGCTTTAGTGAAGACTTTAATTCGTTCATTACATCATAATCGATGGCATTTCGTTTGTCTGGGCGGTTGATGGTAAACCAGTAGTATTGGTCATCATCTATGTGAGTGTTGACTTTTAATTCTGTCATGATTTTGTGGACCACCTTTTTTGGAGTATTGTGTTTATTTTAACTTATTTTTGGTGTGGTGTGGGGATTATGTGGTCGTATTGATAGTAGGAAAGAGTTGAGTAAGTTTCTCTGTTACCGTTTGCGGTTCCTTGGATGAGTTTCGGGCTTTGAGACGGCTTCTCTTTTACCGTTTGCGGTTCTTCCAGCGAGTAAAGGGGCTTTAAGAGTTCCAGCGCATAAAAAAAGCACAAGGCATAAAGCCTCATGCTTTTTTCATTATTTATTTACTACTTCTTTCCCTTTGTAAGTACCGCATGCCGGGCATACACGGTGTGATAATTTCTGTTCACCGCAGCTTGGGCATTCTACCATACCAGGAACTTGTAGTTTAAAGTGTGTACGACGCTTTCTTTTTACAGTTTTAGACGTTCTTCTGAAAGGTACAGCCATTCTTCCCACCTCCTTAAAAAATGAGCATCTACTACATCATGTAATGTCTACTCTTGGTCTTTCTCAAAAAACTTAGCCAGTCCTGCAAGTCTTGGATCCACTTTTTCTTGTGTATCCTCTTCTGAAATGACGCCCCAGTCTTTACCTGATTGGGGAGCTGCTTCTTCCTTATCGGGAGAATCACTGAAAACCTGCATCGGCACTTCTAGGATAATCGCTTCTCGAATAATTGGCATTAAATCGACAACGTCTCCTTCGACCGTATGCAACTCTTCTTCATCCGTTTCATACTCGCCAGGCTGAAAAAGATAAGTTTCAGTTGTTTTTATCGTAAAAGGATAGTCCACATCAACCAACGTACGTGAACATGGTAAAACCATACTACCTTCCACAGTTAGATGAAACGTAGCTTTTCTTGAACTTAAATCAGCTCTTCCAGTTACGTGAACTGGTTTGACAGATCGAATTTCACTATGTGCCGTAATTTCACTTACATCAACTGTTTCATCGATTTCTAAACCTTTATGTTGTAACTGATTTAACTGGAATAATGTCCATTTCAACAAGATATTCACCTCAAGGCAACAAAAGTAATTATAGCTTTCGCAAGTTTATTTGTCAATATTTTTTCTTTACACTATAATTATAGACATAATAACGTAAATTGAACAAGTATCCAAGTAAATAATTGATTGATGAAATATAGACGGAGTGGGTGTGAAATGAAATCCTTAGGTGTAATTGTGGAGTACAACCCTTTTCATAACGGACATTTGTTTCATTTGACAGAATCAAAAAAACTGACAGGTGCAGATGTTGTAATTGCTGTAATGAGCGGGCAATTTCTTCAACGAGGAGAACCTGCGCTTGTATCCAAGTGGACACGAACAAAAATGGCGCTTTCCAATGGCATCGACATTGTTGTGGAATTGCCGTACGCATTTGCTACACAAAAAGCAGAAGTTTTTGCAGGTGGCTCGATATCCATTTTGTCAGGATTAAAATGCGACAATGTGTGTTTTGGTAGTGAACAGGGAAACATTCAGGACTTTGAACGTACGATTCATTTAATGAACGAACATAAAGATACGTATGATTTGTTTGTTCAGAAGTATATCGCAAAAGGTTATAGCTTTCCGAAAGCTTCTTCTCTCGCCTTCAAAAGATTGACTGAAAACAGAGAAAAAGTGTTGGATTTGACTCAACCGAATAATATCCTTGGTTTTCATTATGTAAAAGCAATCCAAGATCAAAGAAGTTCCTTGCAACCTTGCACCATTGAAAGGATAGGGGCTGGCTATCATGATCCAGAATTCAATGATACACCTATTGCCAGCGCAACAAGCATAAGGAAACATCTTTTTGATCATAGTGGAAATATTGAAAAGGTCCAAAGGTTTGTACCTCAATCTACATATAATCTGTTAGGTCACTATAAAGAGCACGTAGGAAGCTTTCATCAATGGGAGGATTATTTCACTCTCCTTAAATACAGAGTTCTTTGTAGCACACCGTCTGAGCTTTCAGAGATATATGAAGTAGAGGAAGGTCTCGAGCACAGATTAATTCATACTATGAAAGAAAGTTCTACTTTTCATGAATTTATGACCAAGCTAAAAACAAAGAGATACACGTGGACAAGACTGCAGCGAATGTGCACTCATTTACTTACCAACACGAAAAAGGATGCTATGCAGAATGTTTCTTCTTCTAAGCAAAGTGAGTATATTCGCTTGTTAGGTATGACAAAGCGTGGGCAAGCTTATTTGAAGCAAATTAAAAAAGAGGTGGAAATGCCTATTCTTTCTAAAGTGTCTGGTGTGGAAAGTGCGATGCTTGATATGGATATTCGTGCAACCAATACATATGCCATGAAGTTTCAAGAGCCTGCACGGAGTGATTGGATGCTGCAGGAGTTTTCCAAACCACCGATACGTTATGATGAACAGGAAAGTAGGTTTATATAAAAAAATTATCCGTCACATTAAGTAACTAACTACCTGGATTGTAACTTTTCAGGTTCTTATTGTAACTATTTCTGTGGTTATTGTGACTTTTCCAACTGTTATTGTGACTTTTTTGCGGGTTATTGTGACAATTCGAAATTCGAAAGAATAATTCTTCGTAAAAAACGCCTCACCACCATGTGTGAGGCGTTTTCCCATTATTCACTTTTAGCTTCCAATTGCTCCAAATACTTAATCGCATCATCAAATGTATCTACAGGCACAATCTTCATGGATGTGTTAATATCTTCCGCCGCTACAAGGGCTTCTTGATAATTAGACCCTTCCACACCTTTTTCATTTGGTGCAAAGAAAATATCAACGCCTGAGTTATCGGCCGCAACAATCTTTTGGGCAATTCCACCGATTCGGAGGACTTCTCCTTTTTCATTGATTGCTCCTGTACCTGCAATTTCATACCCTTTGGAGATGTCTTCATCCATAAGTTGATTATAAATTTCCAAAGAGAACATTAATCCTGCAGACGGCCCTCCTATTTGAGCAGTGTTGATTGTAATCGGAGGGTCCATGGTAATTTCGTAATCCGTTAATAAACTGATTCCAAGCCCAGCACGGTTTGGGTCCTCGGGATGCTCTCCTAATGTAATGGAAGTTGTTTTTTCTTCCTCGTCTCGATCAAAAGTAAGATCTATTGTGTCCCCGATATTTTTTTCACCGACCACTTCCATCAATTCCTCTGCGGTCGCTGTTGCTTTACCATCTATATGTGTTATTCGGTCACCAATATCAAGCTTGCCTTCAGCTGCTAATCCTTTTTTAACACTGAACACATATACTCCCTTGGAAATGAGTTCAACTTCTTTGCCAGCCTTCTCATAAGCTATTTTTATAGCTGTTTCTTTAGAACTCTCCATCATATGTAACTGTCGGTAGTTATACTCTTCGTCTGACTCATCCTCGGCACGGATCTGGTTGATAGGGAAGATATTTTGATAGTCACTTACCTTTGCAAAGGCGTAGGTGAAAATATTTGCCTTCCCCATTTTAACGGTGGTCAGCATAAAGCTTCCTTCGTCTTCATCCCCGCCTTCTACCGATACAAGGGGCCTTAATTCCTGCGCATCACCAGGACGTGTTACATAGTAGGGCAATGTCACAAAATTCAAGACCACTGCTAGCACTATCCCAATTAAAAGGGACCTCATAAAATATCTACTTTTCATGTTGCTGTTTCTCCTTCCACTCCTCTATCGTCTTCTTAATATAGGGTATCTGCAGTCTAGTCGCTTCTTCACCGATTCGAATGATTTCCTCAATGTTGGTAAATGCCCGTGAACTGTAATGAGCAACAGAAGGCCTTATCATAATATCTGCCTCCGTTTCACTTCGTTTTACCAACTCGTTTTGCATAATATCTATTGTTTGCAAAATAACATCGAAAATCGAATCAACCGGTTCATTGGTTTTTACTTGTGAGACGTCTATCGCGATAACAATATCTGCACCCATTTCTTTCGCTACGCTAGCCGGGACACGGTCTACAACTCCACCGTCGACCAGCAAACGTCCATTAACTTTTTCTGGAACAAAAATACCTGGAATGGAAATACTTGCCCTGACAGCATCGGATATTGGTCCACTAGTTAATACTACTTTCTCCGCCTTTTCCAAATCTGTCGTAACGATGGAAAGGGGAATGTCTAATTCTTCAATGTTTTTGTTTTGAGTGAACATGCGGATAAGTTCTTTCACCCGGTTTCCACTTACAAATCCCATTTTTGGAACAGTAAAGTCCAGGTAATACTTTCGTTTGAATGCAGTGGCAATTTTATATAGGCGATCCATTTCATGTCCCATTGCATAGAAGCTTCCTACAAGTGCCCCCATACTGCTTCCGGCAATCAGATCCACGCTTATATTCTCTTCTTGTAATACTTTCAATGCGCCAAGGTGAGCAAAACCTCGTGCACCACCAGATCCCAATGCGACTCCTACTATAGGTTCTTTCAAGTTATCACCTCAAGCTGTGTACAGCCACCTAAAGCTTTACAGCAACCAAATTATCAAGTCCTATACCATTATCCTTTGATTCTTCTAATTTATCATACGCTATTCCTTTTTCTTGGTGAACAAACTGTGAAGACTTGGGTCATTTTAGGTTCTATTCCACTATCCCTTTTACGTATATTGAAAGGTAAGGTGATGGGACAAACCTGGTTACTCATCTAAGGGTAATTATTATTATTCTAACAAAAACCTATTCATTCTTGTACAAAAAAGAAATCAAGTAATCATTGATTATTTTCATATGTGAACATTTTAGTTGTTTTTATTCTTATGAAGGGGGTTAATCGGTTGGATTATTCGAAGGTCAAGACAGTTTTCTTAGCTTTAATCATTTCCCTGCTTACACTATCTCTTATTCTTAACCCTCAAGCATCTTTTCAAGCAAGTGTAAGAGGACTTAATATGTGGTGGGATATAGTATTTCCGTCCCTTCTGCCATTTTTAATAATCAGTGAACTCCTAATTGGATTTGGTGTAGTGGCGTTTATTGGGGTCCTGTTAGAGCCTTTTATGCGGCCACTTTTCAGAGTGCCTGGAGTCGGAGGTTTTGTATGGGCTATGGGCATGGCTTCAGGTTATCCTTCTGGAGCAAAATTAACCGTGAGGCTGCGTCAGGAAAACCAAATAACGCAAGTTGAGGGAGAACGCCTTGTCTCCTTCACCAACTCTTCTAATCCACTTTTTATATTCGGCGCTATAGCAGTTGGATTTTTTCACAATCCAAAAGTCGGAGTTATTCTAGCCGTTGCCCATTATTTAGGAAATATATGTGTCGGGTTGATTATGCGATTTTATGGACCTTACTATGTTTCCAAACGTCAAGATGACCTGTCTAGAACTCCTCAAAAAATATCTATCAGAAAAGCTTTTTCCGAGTTGCACAAAACACGCCTAAAAAACAACAAGCCTATTGGGAAACTGCTTGGGGAAGCAGTATTGTCCTCTGTTCAGACATTACTAATGGTTGGTGGATTCTTGATTCTTTTTTCAGTGTTAAACAGCATGCTTTCCATATTTTCCGTTACAGCTATACTTGCAACTATTATCAGTGTGTTTCTAGGTGTATTTGATATTTCAAAAGACCTTAGCTATCCACTTATATCCGGGCTGTTTGAAATTACTCTAGGCGGAAAATTGACAAGCGAAGTAAAAGGGGTCAGTTTAATGGAGCAAATTGTCATAACCAGCTTCTTCCTTGCTTTCAGCGGGTTCTCCGTTCAAGCACAGGTTGCAAGCATTTTGGCAGAGTCTGATATCCGCTTCAAACCTTTCTTCCTCGCCCGAATCCTGCATGGTGTCTTTGCAGCAGTTATTACTTTTGTTTTATGGCAGCCGTTAGATCAAAGGTTAAAAGGGTTTGAGACTGCCGACGGAGACTTGCCCGTTTTTTCCCCCTATTTGCCGGAAGGATTTTGGGAAACAGTCTTTGGCCTGCTTCTGACATATGGCCCTATATTTACGATCTCCATGCTATGGATTTACCTTTTGCTGCTGTTAAAGCGAATTGTTAAAATGAACATGCTTAAATGATGTCAATTAAAAAAAAGCCGTCATGAAAATTGGTTTTCATGACAGCTTTCGTTCTATTCTTTATTATGAAACTTTTTTTTCAAAGCTTCTTCCACTGTCGGCGGAACTAGTTCTGATACCGATCCATTATATTTCGCAACTTCTTTCACAATGCTTGAGCTTAAGAATGAATACTGGTTATTAGTCATCATGAACAATGTTTCAATACTTTCATCTAATACTCTGTTCATGGATGTTATTTGCATCTCATATTCGAAATCAGATACTGCGCGCAACCCTCTTACAATGGAACGGGCATTTTTGCTGTGTGCATAATCAATAAGTAAGCCATGGAATTCTTCTACTTCTACATTCCCAAACTCTTTCGTCACCTGCTTAATCATATCAACCCGCTCATCGACAGAAAATAAAGGTTTTTTAGATGAGTTATTTAATACACAAACATATACCGTATCAAATACTTTAGAAGCTCTCTTAATTATATCTAGATGCCCGAAAGTTACCGGATCAAAACTCCCCGGACAAACTGCTACACTTGCCACGTCATTCTCCCCCTTTTTCTCCACTGCTATGGTGGTAAACGGAGATGACCGTCAACCCATAGACTTCCTTTCTTGTTCGTTGAAATGTACCCAGAATTTCAGGCAACTCCACTTCATTGCTATGTTCTGCCATGATCAGTCCGTTTTGTACCAGAAGATCAAATTCACTTATTTTATGTATCAATTCTTCTAAATGATGCTTTTTATACGGGGGATCTAATAAGATTAAGTCAAATTTGACCTCACGTTTTTTTAATGCGTTTAGTGCTCTCATTGCATCGTTTCGGTAGACTTCAACCTGTTCTTCTAAATGGAAGGTTTCTATATTCTGCTTGATTGTCTGAATGGCCTTTCCGTCCTTGTCAACAAAGATTACTTTGTCGACCCCACGGCTTAACGCCTCAATGCCAAGAGATCCGCTTCCTCCGAATAGGTCAAGTGCCGAACCACCGTCAAAATATGGACCGATCATATTAAACACGGACTCTTTCACTTTATCGGTCGTTGGTCTCGTATTCATTCCCGGAACCGCTTTCAATTGTCTACCTTTCCATTTCCCTGAAACTACTCTCATCTTCTCACCATACTTTGTTTCTAAATTACCAATCATCAATATCCTATCATATTCGACATGAATTTCAAAAGTATTTCTCAGGCTCAATTTTAGTTTTATCAATTGTGTATAGCTTTACACCTTTTGGTTCATACTTAGTGTTAACAACATCCTTTCGTGTGATGTTGTTGCCAACCGCGGAGAAGACTTACGTTTCCCCATAAGTTCTTCCTCCGGTTTCTCCTCTCCCTTTGCCTTCTTAACCTTGATTCGTTTCAAGGGATGGAAGGACCCTGCCCGGACATCCGAGCAGGGTTTTTTTGTTAGGTTATTATGTTGGCATATCAATATCCAAGACATTGTCATGTGTCTCACAGTGGGACAAACATAATTCTCCCCATTCATGTTGATTCAAGATACCTTTCTGTGAAACATATCCTTCTATTTCCTCAAGACTTCTATCTTCTAAAAGTTTTTCTTCTTCCTTGCTTAAAAGACCTTCTTGGACAAGGTAGTATAAAATTCCTGTTACAAGCATTCCTTTAATAGGCAGACCCTTATTGGATGAGGAAGCATTCTTTCCGTAAAAATGATCATGAATATACAAAACGATTAAACTTGATATAAGAAACAAGGTGAACCAAAGCATCGATATACCTCCTTTAGACTGTATATTCGCTTCAATTTTCATATGGAACATGGTAAAGTATGTGTGAGTAAAGCTCGTTGAGAGGAGAAATAAAATGATACAACGCTTTATTGAACTCGGAGAAGGCTATTCTGATATATATGAACTTATGGAGCTCGCAAGAAGTAATAAAAATAGACTGCAGCATCTCATTATGCTCCATACGGTGAAAAACGAACAAAATCTGTCTTCTTTTGTTGTTGTAATGAAACCTACAAACCCTGGTGACTTTCAAGCTCTTTATATTAGTTTGGAAGGGATTCCAAACCATCAATTCCAACCTAATAAACGCGCTGACCTTTTTCAAGAGCTGGCGAAGGAATTGGATAAAGAAATCATTCAATTCGAGGTAAAACCTACAGACGTTTTTGCTGAAAAAGAGCTTTATTTTCAATATTTAATTGGAATATTGCGGTTAAACCATTATATTCCCGCTTTAAGGTAATCATGAAACATATCAGTACCGGACATCTCTTTATAATAGAAAAAGCAGTACCAAACCTAATTTCTTAAGTTTGTACTGCTTTTTCTATAAGCCCATCTTATAGTCATATTCTTTTGCTTTGTCCGGTCTGGAGTTTTCATAATGAGTTTTAATAGACGGCTTATGTGAAACCTCTACCTTTTTGACATAAGATTGTCTATTTAGCTTTTCCACCAATGCTTCCGTATCCTCACTGTTACAATAGAACAGGACATATTTCAATTTTTTTGATATATAGATGACATTTCCATAGCGCCTTAGCAGTTTGGCTTGCTTCAATGAATGTAGCCATACCACAATGCCTTGCCTTTGTGATAGCATATGATTTACCCCTTTAAAAATATTGATCCAGTTTTTATTATAGTTTAGCATGAATGGAAAAATTATGACATACTTAACGCACCCCAATTGGGGAATATTCGATCATTAATTAGAGGAAAGGGCGTTTTTCATGGAGTTGGAGCAGATTTGGGATGTTTTTTTAGAAGAACTTGATAAAAATGATTTAGTCTTTAACTGTTTCCGAAAACATGTAGCAGGTATTCCCTTTCTATACGTAGAGGTTGATCCAACACATATTGATGGTTGGGAAGGTAAAGGTATATCCTTTATTGGAGTTTGTTCAAAAGTTGCAATGCATAGGAAGAAAGTGACAGTGGAAACGCATTTTGTGAGAAGGGATAAATCTCTATTTGTTTATAGGCACCGCTTCTATGTTCCTCAGGAAAAGATGTTCTGTTGTGGGAATCTTTGTGATGATTGTATTCGGTTGAGAGTAAAATAGTTTAGGTGCTTGGTTAAGCGCCGCTGTTGATTTCCGCAAATGGCTTCGCTTTCCTAGGGGCAGTGCTTGAGCCTCCTCGCAACGCTTGAGGGGTCTCAAGCTACCGCTATCTTCCTCAGGAGTCTTCGCCTTTTGCTCCAATCAACAGCTATAGATCACGAGAACAAAAAGTAAATGCTTATTCAGTTAACCTGGTTAGATACCTTATAAAACCTTTAGGTGAATGAAGTAACATTCTTGATTAGAGTGGCAGGCGCGTATACACCCGCGGGAGGAAGGGACAGGTGAAACCCCTGTAGCGTTGAGAGGAGGCTCACGGACCGCCCGCAGGCACGCCAAGCGCGTGGAACGGAAATCACCGTATATTGCTTAACGAAAAAAAGAAGCTACAATTTATGCAGCTTCTTTCTTTGTTAGCTTGCTTTACATCCACAACCGCCGCCAGAGCCACAGCCGCCACCGCAGCTTGATAGGGAATCGAAGAATGGGTTACCAGTTGGCACTTTAACGTTGGTAGAAACTGCCTGCCCTATCATCACACTAATCTCATCAAGGGTTTTTTGAATGGCATCTTCAGCTTGTTTAAAAGCATGGATGGTTTCGTGGAGATCCACTTTACGTTTCAACTCCCGTGTTTCTAGGGTTACTTTGCGATAATCGGGGTGATACTTTCCGAATCGCTGAACTTCCTCATATCTTTCTTTTATAGAATCGAATGCACGGATAAGCTCCTGTGCTTCTTCGTCATGTTGTAAATTATATAAACAGCGATGATAGTCTTCAGCAAGTTCGGACTGCCAAATCATTTTCGCTAATTCTTCTGCTTTTTCAACCATTTGAACATGCTCAAAAGTTGCAATCATCATCGAATACACCTCCAAATCCATCATACCATGTTTTTCTAGAGATGTATAATACCCAAAGTGGCGATTAAATTTCTACCTGGATTGTCTGTTCTACGCCGTATTCCGTCTCATCATTATGGAGCAATTTGACGGTCAAATTATGGTCTCCTTTTGGTACGCCTTTAAGGATGAATGCACCTTTTGTGAAGCTTCCCCATTTTTTATTATCTACGTAGACAACAACCTGACCTTCACCTTGTTTTTTAGTCCCGCTTTTCTCTTTAAATTCAAAATTTGGTGTAATAATACATTCAAGATAGATGTCCTGATCTTTCACGGAATGATGCAAGGTCATGGAGATATCTTTATTATTTGATGTTGTATTTGTAGAAATGACCTCGACCACCTCAACTTCTGTTGCTGCTTCACTCTCGGGCTTTTGTTGATCTTCTTTACAGCCTCCAAGCACAAGTATTAACAGACAGATCATAAGCAACATTGATTTTTTCATATTTTTTGCTCCTTTCTAGTATTGCTATTTGTATAGTTTGAGAAAGGAGGATATATTCTATTCTAATTAAAAAATACGCCCACATTTAAGTGGTGCGCTTGAATTTCAAATTTAGTCCATATTCTTCATTGTTTGAAACATATGAACCATCATAGAAGCCATTTGAACGGAGTTTTGAAACTTCTCCACTTTATGAGGAATCGTTTGCTTATAATAATGCATGGAGGATAACTCAAAGTCGTTAAGCTTCTCTGGATTTCTAGTTAGCGTTCGATACCATATAGGTTGTTCACGTAAGTAACTTTTTAACGTTTTCTTTTTTTGGATATATTCATAGACGTCTTTTCTCATTTGCCTCATCCATTCCTAGTCTTTTCGAAACGAAAACGGATTTTTCACTCCTTGGGTTGGGGAACTGCCTTTAGTTGAATTTGGTATGAACTGTTGAATTAACTGCTGAATATTGCCTATAGCAGAATTGACATTTGTCAGATGATACTGCATCTGGTTCACATCCATCTTTTTCAAAGATTGCAGCAGTTGAGGAATAACATCGGATTTTTTTTCTGTTTTCTCCTCTTGTGTTTCGTCATCACGGAAACTTTTCCAGCTCTCGTCCTCTTCCCCTAGCAGATACCATTCCTCAAACAAATCTTGCCAGGTCTTTTTCTTGCTCTTGACTTCTTGTGAAAGCTTTGGATGTCTTTTTACAAAGTCTTTGAACTTTTCAATGCTAGGATGTTTTTGATTTGTTGCCATTCTCTCACCCCTCTCCTCGTTATTATGCCTAGTTTATTTTATTTGGAAAAAGTAAAAGCGTTCGCCTATTTTTCTTTTCTTCCTTGTCCTCCCTTGATAAGATGAAGGTAGACTTTTTCGAGAAAGAAGGACAGAGTAATGGATATTAAGCAACAATGGAACCACTTTTTATCAGATGCTACGGAGGAGGAAAAACATGTAGCTTCCTTATATTTAAAGAGCATCGAACGAATAAGAAACGGTTCGAACAGTACACACATCGGGGCACTTATGGAAATCAACAGTGAATTTCAAGAGCCAGATACTTTAACCATGACGATCCCTAACACCGAACTTCTTCAGAACTCATTAGATATTTTACACGGAGGTTTAACGGCGACATTGCTTGACTCTGCTATGGGTACGCTTGCTTTCAAGTTAATCCCAGAAGACAAAGCTGCAGTTACGACTGAAATGAAAGTAAATTACGTAGCAAAAGGCGTTGGGGATCATTTTACATGTGTGGCTTCAGTGATTCATAAAGGAACAAAGTTATTGGTGATGGAAGGCAAAGTCTATCGGAGTGATGGTGTTTTGATTGCCCATGCAACAGGCAGTTTTTTTGTTATTCCAAAAAGAACCTAGAAAGGAAGGGTGAATTGGTTACTGCCATCGTTATCCCTATTCTAATTGGTTATTTTTATTGGATCACTAAAAAAGAGACTAAGAAACAGAAAGAGCGTTGGAAGAACCTCTCACTCGTCCCTTCTGAAGCTAGATTGGTAGGGAACCTCCTGTCTATACATACAGAAAACAAACGGTTTTATCATCAACTGTATATACTGGAGACCATTTGTCTGATACAAAATGATTATGGACTTACAACAGTTGTTTATAGGCAGCCATTTACTCCTACAAGTAACCCTCCTTCATTTAGTAAAGGTGATCAATTACAGATTGTTGGAAGCTGGGATGGTGAAGTTTTTCTAGCAGGCGATATGAAAGTAGTGAACAGAAAAAGGCAGCCTTGAATGACTGTCTTTTTTATGTTCTACCATGTTTCTATAAAATTTTGTGTATAATATTTCTCCTTCACTCCTACACCAAGGTGGGTAAATCTTGGATTTAATAACGTATTCCTGTGCCCTTCACTATTTAACCAGCCTTCCACTGCAGCAACTCCGTCCACATACTTTGCAGCGATATTTTCCCCAGCCAATCGAAAAGGGACTTCTCCTAATGTAAGTCTATCAGTCAAGTTTCCTTTTGTGGGTGATGTATGAGAAAAATAGTCTTCCTCCATCATATCTTTACTATGTAAGTATGCAACCCCTGCTGTATCTTCATCCCATTCTACTGGTGATAGCTCAAAGCGATGTCTAATAATATTTGTAAAGTCAATAATCTGCTTTGCATCCCCTTCCTCGACCCTTGCCCATTCTTCCTCGCTTAACTCTTTTGGTTCGACTAATGGACCTCTATATAAAAGTTCATAAGGGCGTTGTTTAATCAGAGTAGAGATGTCCATGTAGCGAACACTTGAAAGAGTTTGTTCAAAATTATCAAAATATAACTGCACATAGAAGTCTTCCACTTTAAGCAAAGGTCTTGTTTTCAATTCTTCTTCTTTTAACTGAAAACGATAAGAACCTTCTTCATGGGAAACTGTCAAATCATTTGAAAAGTTGTATGTATCATTCAACTCATCGTAAGATTGCCCTACATTAAACAGTTCATTTTCACTTTCACTTCCTGTACTAAAAATCGTGACGACCTTCCCCTCACTCACGCCAAATTGCATATAATTCTCCAAATTCTCATTATAAATCCACCATTCGTAATCATAGGAGGACAGATCCTTTCTAACCGGTTCTCCTAGCTTGTCCAATAAGACTTGTGAATCCTCCCCCATAAAAGAGGCTAGACCGCCTATCTCTTGATTCATTTGAATTTCAGATTGTACGAAAGCTTTGTCTTCTGATTGTCTTTGCTCTGTGGCAATTTGGCCAGTTAATGGTTGTTCTGTAATAAGCTGTTCCAATTCATGCGGTTCAACATTAACAAACAAATATAAACAAAATGCAATAAATAGCAAAAAGAATAATCCCCTCATTTCTCTTTTCCCTCCCTTTTCTATCATTATATTTACTAGATTTACTTTCATTCACGATTTTACGTTTTAATAGACAATAGTAGATTTATTCTATCTATACCCTATAAAAGTAGAATGAATACTTTTGTTATAACATAAATAAACCGGTTAATAATCAACCGGTAATTTTAAAGAATTTAGTTATTGGTACTGCGCCGCTGTTCCTTTCCGCAAATGGCTTCGCTTTCCGCGGGACGGTGCTTGAGCCTCCTCTCTTCGTTGCGGGGTCTCAAGCTACCGTTACTCCCCCGCTGGAGTCTACGCCATTTGCTCCAATACACAGCTAGTAAGTCATTAAAAGAAACTTCAAGGGTACTTTAATAACTCTGTTAGGTCGTCTTTTTGACCTATGGTGAATGAAGTAACCTTGTTGATTAGAGTGGAAGGCGCGAAGACGCCCGCGGGAGGAAGGGACAGGTGAGACCCCGCAGGCGAAGCCGAGGAGGCTCACGGACCGCCCGCAGGCAAGCGAAGCGCCTGGAACGGAAATCAACAGCGTACTATGTTTAGGTTATTTTTCTGAAATATCACTAAGCGCATCTCCAGCTTGGTCGTCTGAGTAATCCCTAACAGCCAAATCTCCTAGTGATACTATTCCGATCAACTGCCTATTTTCCACTACAGGCAATCTTCGGACTTGATGTTCTGCCATTAGATGAGAAGCCTCTGCAATAGAAGTATCAGGACCAATGGTAATTAAGTGGTCGCTCATTACATTTGTTACTGAATTAGAACCTGGATGTTTTTCTGCTATACCTCGGACAACTAGGTCCCTATCAGTGATCATTCCCAATAGCTGTCCATTTTCCACAATTGGGATGGCCCCTACATTCAGATCCTTCATTTTTGTTGCAACTTCGAACACATTATCCAATGGGGTGCAACAATCTACATTCGTCGTCATAACATCTCTTACCGTTTGCATTTTTTTCTACCTCCGATTTATTTCATACATAGCTGTCCACTATTTTGAAGAGGATAAAGGTATCTTCTTCTACAACATTAGGTTCACCATTTTCTACAAAATCATGAATTTTTCCAAAAAACTTATCTGGACCAGCCTGAGATTGAGAACCTTTTATTGAAAGTTGTCCGCTTTCGTACTATTATAAAACAGGGAGCATACTTTATTTAGTTTCACAGTGATAGAAAAAGGAGTGTACATACATGAAAATTGAGAATACAGGCTTTGAAAATGAAAGAGTGGAATTATCCCGTTTTACAGACATCATGGAGGACTTAGGTTTTGACCTTGCCGGTCAATGGGACTATGAGCGAGTAACCTATGACAGAAAATTTGAAACAAAAGAAGGCACATTCTACCTTCGTTTACAAGGTTATGCTGTAGAAGGTGATATTGGTGGTTCACATGCTATCATTAACTTGATGACACCACTTTTAGGTAAGCATTATTATCCACATGGTGTGGAGTATGGAGAAGGCGAAACATTTCCTTCAAATATAGTATCTACTTCAACTTCTTTATTAAAACAAGCTAAAGAACGTATGGATACAATTAAATAATTCAAATGAGTTCTCAAGGTGAATTGCAGTCATAACGGGCTTGCTTCACCTTTTTTCTTTAAACTTTGTTTGATCCATATATGATCAACGTGAATATTTATTTCAGATACTGTCTCACCGGTAATGACTTCAATTTCTTTTTTAATCAATGCTTGTAGTTCCTTGCATTTTTGTGGAATACACTTGTTGTATACGACAGCAACAAAAAGCTCGATGCGTAGCTTATTTTCATCATTTTGATTAATCACTGCATGATTGATTTGGTCTCTATTTATGAAAGAGTACAATTTACCTACCGACCGTGGTGGGAGAAGTTTTATATCACCAATATCTGAAACACAGATAGAAATAACAGTTTGCAGCAGCATATTACTCATCTCTTCCTGTCCTTTCTTCAGTACCAACATCATGTATACCTCCTTTTCTCTTTATGGGTTTTATTATTTTATGCTTTTATACTATAACTGTGCTTACTTAACTTTTATTTAATTTTTCCCTTCTAAATATATAAGAATGTATAATCAGAAACAGTTCTCATATTTATTTTCATACATACTGTTATTTCAATAAAATCCATACTATAATTAATATAGGAGTATGGTAGTAGAAAGGAGACATCCATTGTCAACGCTGTTTAGTATACGAACACTTTTTATACTCATTATTATTGCTGTAATAGCAATAATTGCATTTTTTATATTGCCTGTATCAATTCCCATCATCATTGCTTTGATTACTGCAATGTTTCTTGAACCTCTTGTGAGGCTTTTACAAGCAAGAGCGAAACTACAAAGAAACCTTTCTGTTTTCATCGTTTTTCTTTTGTTTTTGACTAGTATCGGGATTGTAGGGTATTTTCTAACAACAAAAGTAATTACAGAAGGTATCAACTTGGTTGAGAATGCCCCTTCTTACATAAATGAAGTGAACAGGGTATGGCGTGATTTTCAATCAGATATGAATAATGCTTCTGAAGATCTTCCGCCTGAATTTGTTACTGAAATCAGCCTGCAAGTAGACAAATTTCTTTATGAATTGAGAATATATTTGACAGATTTGTTTAATATACAGAATATCAAGAGTATTTTCACAAATATTCCAAATTATTTGGTCAGTTTCATTGTCTACCTGATTGCCCTTTTCCTATTTTTAATTGATATGCCTCGCTTAAAAGCGGGTCTTTATTCACACCTTAAAGAAGAAACGGCAGCCAAAGTAAAATTCATGAGTTCAAGATTATCTTATGTTGTATTTGGTTTCTTTAAAGCACAATTCCTTGTCAGCGTCATTATATTTTTCGCCAGCTTGATTGGATTGTTATTTATTTCACCCGAGGTAGCTTTACTAATGGCTTTCATTATCTGGGTCATTGATTTCATCCCCATTATTGGTTCCATCGTCATCTTGGGACCATGGGCTATATTCCATTTCATTACAGGTGATATCGGACTTGGAACTCAATTGTCCATTTTAGCTGTTGTGCTTTTAGTCATTAGAAGGACTGTTGAACCAAAAGTTATGGGAAGTCATATCGGACTTTCTCCACTAGCAACATTGATTGCCATGTACCTTGGTTTAAAGCTTCTTGGCATCCTTGGATTTATTGTAGGACCATTATTATTGATTGCATTTAATTCGGCACGTGAAGCAGGTATTATTAAACTGAACTTTAAAATATAGCATGCAAAAAAGGTGATTGGACTATTGTCCAACCACCTTTTTTTTGTTCTTATAGACCTAGTATAGCTTTGAAAACGGAAGTAGTTTCGCCACCATGATAAATAACATATAAAAGTAAGTAAACTGCAACACCTGTAATTGCGGTAGAAAACCAAATGATACTTGTTATCGGGCCAAGCTTTCTATGCTTTTCAAGCTTATTTTTGTAGCCTGTCCATAGGGTGATAATTCCCATAACAGCCCCAACCGTAGCAAGAGTGATGTGAAAAAGCAAGAAGATTGTATAATACACTTTTATATCATCAGGTCCTCCGAAGCTGGTATTGCCAACAAAAATAGTTCTTGATGCATAGATTACAAAGAAAATTATTGCGAAGATTGCTGCAAAAAACATTGCTTTTTTATGTGCCTCTATTTTGCGTTTACTAATTAAGTACCAGCCTATTGCGACAAATATTGCGCTCAGTACAATAAAGAATGTACTGATTGTAGGCATTATTGGGATTGAGTAATCCATTTTGTTCTCCTCTCGTACTTCTATTCATTCTTTTATTTTAGAAAACATTTCACGTTCAATCAACATGAATATAAAACGTTCATGAGATTGTAAATAATGCTACATAGAAAAACAGCAACAGAAAGTGTTGCTGCTTACTTTGTATTTATCTTGCACCGTTGATCTTCCGTTCCAGGCGCTTCGCTTTTAGCGGGCGGTCCGGGAGGCTCCTTGGCAAGCCTACGGGGTCTCCCCTGTCCCTTCCTCAAGCAGAAGTCTGCGCGCCTTCCACTACGATCAACTTGGTTATAACGGAGATACTTACCTTACTCCACCACTTTTGGGTGCATGGCTTTGTTTAGGTCGATTTCGTCTTTTTCACGTTCACGCTTGGCCCAGCCGAAGAATACGTAGGCTAGAATACTGCCGTACATGATTTCTTGGATGATTTTCATGATGACACCACCAAGCTGTTGATCTTCAACCAATGGCAAAGCATTGAACAACTCTGGCCCACCAAGATCAAGACCGCTTAAGGTTCCAGCTGGTACACATAAAGCAAGTGCTGCCATCCATGCAGTTAACTCAGAATACGTAGAATATAGTGGTTGATCTGCGAAAATAATTAAGGCACAAGCAGGTGTCAATAACATTCCGTCTGCCATGATATAGCCAATTTTCTTAATGCCTGAAAGACGCTGTTCCTCAGGAAGTGGATTAACAAGAGGCCACCACATGATAAAAGCACCTAAGAACATTACAGATGTATATGCCGTATGGTAGAACATATCAACCTTTATCGTGTCAAATACGACTGGTATATGATAAAGAGAGAACAATACATTAAAAACGAATAATGCAATAAGTGGTTTCGAAATGAACCGGAACACGGGTTTGACCACTGGAAGATTAATGACTTTTCTAAGAACCCAAGCAGGCATACCCATAAGTAAAATAGGTGGAATTACCAGATATAATATCGCCATTTGCGTCATATGAGCACTTAACATTAAGTGAGATAACAAATCAACTGGTGATCCTTTTACAAGGTAAAACAGTATCATACTGATGAGGAATAAAGCACGTTGCTTGTTTGATATCTCCTCAGAATCCTGGAAACGGTGTCTCCCTTTACCGGTAATATAGAAATATAATGCTATGGTAAGGATAGTGAAAATTAATAAAAATGGACTCCATAAAGCTTGGAATCCGAACATATCCAAGTTGCCGATCATTATGCTGTCACCTCAATTTTATAGAGACCTTAATGAGTCTCACTTTGCATAACCATATTATACTATACAAGACCAAGCTCATTCAATGTGATACAAAAAGGATAGCCCTCATTAACAGAAAGTGTCATGAATTAGACAATGTTACACTTCTATTCCAATAAGAAAAGCTAAGAAAAACTAGGCAAAAAACGCCCGGTTTTTTTAGTTGTTTTGTTATGCTCCGCTGTTGATTTCCGCAAATGGCTTCGCTTTCCTAGGGAAGGTGCTTGAGCCTCCTCACTTCGCTGCGGAGTCTCAAGCTACCTTTATCTCCCTCAGGAGTCTTCGCCTTTTGCTCCAATCAACAGCTATACATTAAAAAAACTAAAAGTTGATGCTTTATCAATAAATCCACATATACACCTTTTTACTACCCTTCGACGAATGAAGTAACCTTGTTGATTGGAGTGGAAGGCGCGTAGACGCCCGCAGGAGGAAGGGACAGGTGAGACCCCGCAGGCAAGCGAAGCGCCTGGAACGCAAATCATCAGTTCTACGCTGTCACACTAACAAAAAAGACAGCCACTAAGGGCTGCCTTTTTGTTTGGTTTTTACCACCAGATAATAGTAGTAAATGCCAAGATTGTGATTAATCCAACTGCCAAACCAGAATATAAGAATAAAGCTGGAGTTTCATGTCCTTTATGGTTCATATGCATGAAATAGTATAGTTGGAAAATACACTGGACAATTGCAAGCAAGATGATGAACGGTACAATAAAGTACTTGGACATCTCTGCTCCTACTGCAAGGAATGCAAGTAGAGTAAGGAAGATCATTAGTACGAAGGATACCACTTGGTATTTCATTTCTTCCTTATTCTTTTTGCGACGATATGCTAAGTCTACTTTTGGGTTACCTGTATTTGATTGAGTATTTGCCATCAGTCATCACACCAATCCCATTAAATATACAACAGTAAAGATGAATAACCATACAACGTCGATAAAGTGCCAGTATAGTGATGCTACATAGAACTTAGGAGCATTGTATAGATCCAAACCACGTCTCATGTTACGGATTAAAAGAGTTCCAATCCAAAGTAAACCGAAGAATACGTGGGCACCGTGAGTACCAACTAATACGTAGAATGCAGAACCAAATGCACTACTAGTAATAGTATGGCCTAAATGGATATAATGATTGAACTCATAAATCTCTAGGATTAAGAATGATAATCCTAAAAGCCATGTGATACCCATCCACAATTGCATCTTTTTGAAGTTAAAGTTTTTCATGTGGTACATAGCGTACACACTTGTTAAAGAACTTGTTAAAAGAATCATTGTTGCAGCAAAAACTAGAGCTAAATCAAATAATTCTTTTTGGTCTGGACCGGAAACAATGGAATCAGGTCCACTTAAAGCTAAATATGTTGCAAACAATGAAGCAAAAAGTACAGTCTCTCCGCCTAAGAAAAGCCAGAAGCCTAAAAACTTGTTTTTGCCTTCAAGGGTCGCCTTTTCAGGCGAAGCTGGGAAAGTTTCTGCTGTGAATTTTTCTTCTGTATGCATTATAGCTTCGCCCCCTTGTCATCATCTTCAGCAAGAAGATCTTCTTTATGAATATGATACCCATGATCATCAATTATTGAACGGAAGAACATAGCACCAAATGTTACTAATAGCCCAATGATCATCACAGGAAGACCCCATGTGAAATCAGTTCTATACATTACACCAAATGCTGCGATAAATAAGCCTATTGAGATGATGAATGGAAGAATAGAACCGTTTGGCATATGGATGTCTCCGATTGGTTCTGCAGGCGTCATGCCTTTTTTACCTTCCATCTTCTCAACCCATAAAGGATCAAGTCCACGAACAAGTGGAGTTTGCGTAAAGTTATGCTCTGGTGGTGGTGAAGGAATGGACCATTCTAATGTACGGCCGTAGCCCCAAGCATCGCCAGCTACAGTCTGCTTGCTTAAAGCAGTCT
Organism: Sutcliffiella horikoshii; assembly: GCF_008180725.1. Classification (GTDB taxonomy): domain Bacteria; phylum Bacillota; class Bacilli; order Bacillales; family Bacillaceae_I; genus Sutcliffiella_A; species Sutcliffiella_A horikoshii_B. The sequence continues at coordinate 439,677 of NZ_VTEV01000001.1, forward strand.
TTACGATATTGATGAATAAAACAACTGTTGCAAGTGCCATGAAAATAGCACCGATGGAGCTGACTAAGTTACCAAAGTTCCAACCAAGACCGTCGCCGAATGTGAATACACGACGTGGCATCCCCATAAGACCAAGGAAATGTTGGATAAAGAACGTTAAATGGAAACCAATGAAGAATAACCAGAAAGTTATCTTTCCTAAAGTCTCATCTAAAATCTTACCGAAAATCTTCGGCCACCAGTAGTGAAGTCCCGCGAAAAGACCAAACACTACCCCACCTACGATTACGTAGTGGAAATGGGCTACAACGAAATAAGAATCGTGGTATTGATAGTCAGCAGCAGCTGATGCTAGCATTACCCCAGTTACTCCACCTAGTACGAAAGTAGGAATGAATGCTACTGACCATAGCATTGCTGTATTGATTTGTAACTGTCCGCCCCACATCGTGAACATCCAGTTAAAGATTTTAATACCAGTTGGTACGGCAATTGCCATTGTTGCAACCGCAAAGATAGCGTTCGCAATTGGGCCAAGACCAGTTGTGAACATGTGGTGAGCCCACACCATGAATCCTAAGAAACCGATTAATACTGTTGCGAATACCATGGAAGAATATCCGAAAAGACGTTTCTTAGAGAATGTAGAGAATACATCAGAGAAAATACCGAATGCCGGTAAGATTAAGATGTAAACTTCAGGATGTCCGAAGATCCAGAATAAATGCTCCCAGATTACAGTGTTACCACCAAGGTTCGGATCAAAGAAAGCCGTTCCGAAAAGGCGGTCGAACATCATTAATGCCAACCCAACAGTTAATGGAGGAAAGGCAAAAAGAATTAATGCAGATGCTACAAACGTAGACCAAGTAAAAAGTGGCATACGCATATAAGTCATACCAGGTGCACGCATGTTGATGATTGTAACAAGGAAGTTAATACCACCAATTAACGTACCAATACCCGAAATTTGGAGTCCTAACGCATAAAAGTCAATTCCATGACCTTCAGAAGCTAGAGACAACGAAGCGTAAGACGTCCATCCAGCATCAGGTGCGCCACCTAAGAACCAACTCATGTTCAGGAATACTCCCCCGAAGAAGAACAACCAAAAACCTAATGCGTTGATAAATGGAAATGCAACGTCACGTGCGCCGATTTGTAAAGGAACAGCTGCGTTCATAAACGCAAACAATAATGGCATCGCTGCCAGGAATATCATTGTTGTTCCATGCATAGTAAGTATTTCATTATAAAGGCCTGCAGCTAAAAAATCATTATTTGGTAAAGCTAACTGGATACGAATAAACATCGCTTCCAAGCCACCGACGATAAAGAAGAATCCGCCGGCAATAAGGTAAAGGATGGCGATTTTCTTATGGTCTACTGTTGTCAGATAGTCCCATACCGTTGCGCCAAAGCCTTTTTTCTGTGCTAACTTACTCACAATGTAACCTCCCTTTCTGTGAAATCTATTCTTCGTCCACTTTTAATGACATTAAGTATTCAACAAGAGCGTCAATTTCTTCTTGTTCCAAGTTACCGTAAGTACCTGTCATCAAGTTAGCCGGTTTAACTTCTTCAGGATCTTTTAACCATTTTTCCAAGTTTCCTGGAGTATGATCTAAAATACCAGCAATCTTAGTGCGGTCCCCGAAGTTTGTTAAGTTAGGTGCAACCCCAGCGTCACTTTGTGCATCCGCTCCAACAGCGTGACACGTGATACAGCTTTGGTTAAAGATTTCTTCTCCAGCTTGCGCAAGATCAGTTTCTGCTCCATGTTCTTTGCCTTGCATTGTTTCAATCCACTGATCAAACTCTTCTCGAGGCATCGTCTTCACTTTGAAATCCATCAATGCATGTGAAGGTCCGCATAGCTCGGCACATTTGCCGTGGAATAAGTTTTCAGCTTGGCCAACACGCTTTGAATCAAAGTTTAACCAGAAACGGTTTGTGTTGTCTGTGTTTGTATCCATTTTTCCTCCCGCAGAAGGAATCCAGAAGGAGTGCTTTACTTGACTTGCTTCCAAGTTGAAGTAAACATTTTCATCTGTAGGTACATATAGGTCTTGACTCGTTACTACTCCATACTCTGGGTATTCAAACTCCCACCAGTACAAGTGTGCAGTAACATTTACTACAAGTGCATCAGTCTCTTCCTTATCCATTTCGCTGACATCAGCAAGGTGAAAAGTGTAAGAGACAGTTGGAACTGCTAGGATTAAAAGTAATAAAATCGGAATAACAGTCCAGGTGATTTCAAGTTTGTGGCTTCCTTCCACTTGCTTTGGAATAATTTCTTTATCGCCTTTACGCTGACGGAACTTAACTACAACGTAAACGAAGATAATAGAAACCACAACTACTACAAGAATCATAATTGCTGAGCTTAACAAAATCAGTGATTTTTGCATATCTGCCACTTCACCTACTGGCTGAAGTGTAGATAAGAATGGTTTACCACAGCCTGCTAAGAATAGCGCCATTACACTGAAAAGTGATACTATACGCCAATTAGGTAGCCATTTCTTCATAGCCTAATCAAACCCCTCTTTCATATTTAGTGAGTGAAGTAGAATGTATTGATAAATTCCTTCAAAGCTTTGAGAAAGAATCTAATCACAAATTATAGAGCCAACAGGTTTTGCCAAATTAGCTATACACGTTTTACCTCAAAAGGACAAAATTTGCACCCATTGTTTACTATACCACAGGTTATGTAATTTCACCCTTAAATTTTGAGGTGTTTCGCGTGAAAACAGACAGCTACCCTTTATAAGCAATAGCTGTCATGCACTCTTATACCTTGATCTTAAAAAATAGTAACAATGATCATGGAAACAAATAAGATAGTCAGATAATTTAATGAGTAGACAAACATCAATGTTGCCCACTTCATTCCATCTTTCATTTTAAAACCAGCAATACTAAGAGCAAGCCAGCCTAAGTTCAACAGTGTCGCTAATACGATTAATCCCATTCCAAGGTCAAACAACCAGAAAGGTAGCGGTAACAAACAGGCAACCCACACAAGCATTTGTCTTCTAGTTATATCAAAGCCATGAACAACAGGAAGCATTGGAATGCCGGCATTTCTGTATTCCTCACATCTTCGGATTGCAATGGCAAGGAAATGTGGAATTTGCCATACAAACATAATGAAGAATAATATCCAGGCAATCAATGATAGACTCGGGTCTACTGCAGCCCAGCCAATAAGCGGGGGAACTGCACCTGAAACACTTCCAATTACCGTGTTAAGCGTATTTTTCCTTTTTGACCACATTGTATATAAAACCACATAGGTGAAAGCCCCGATAAGTCCAATTACAGCTGCTGTAATTGTTGTAAAACCAAGAATAATAGTTCCTACTGCAGTAAGAAACAACCCTAGATATAGTGCACCTTTAGGATTCATTCTTCCGGTTACGGTAGGACGATTCTTGGTTCTAGACATTAGATGATCAATATCTCTGTCAATATAGTTATTTAAACTACAAGAACCTGCAACAACCAGTGAAGATCCTATCATAGTCAGAAGTACGATATCCAAATTAGCAATAAAACCATCAGTCTGGGTAAAGTATATAGCTAACCAGAGGCCGGTAAACGTAGTGATGAAATTGGAATTCACTATTCCAATTTTAATTAGCGCTAAGAAGTCTTTCCATTTTGAAGGAGCAACTTCCATACCTTGAGGACGTTCATCTGATAATGACGCAGGCGCTTGGTCCAAAGTCCTCAAATTTGCCATTTATATTCCTCCTTTGAACCTTTCATGCAATCATTTGTAATGTGTAAAACAAACGAGCATGTGAATGCGTTTTCACTACCGCAGTAAAATGCGGTATTCATGCACAAATTGAGCAACAAGTGCTCGGCAACATTCTCTCTGTATATTAAATCATATTTGCTAAATACTTTGTGAATTATATTTGAAGAAAATATGACTAATTTGTGTCACCTAAAGAGAATCCGACCCGTGCTTTATAAAACGGTATATAATAGGATTTGTCGAAGCTTTTCACAAAAGTGAAGAAGCTTATTACAAACTTCCCTTATATATTACTAGCAAACTCCACACCATTATTCAACCTTTTTCACGATAATAATTTCCTGATTGATAACTGCATGAGGATATTGTCAATTACCGTAAGATTGTGTAGTATTGGGAGGACGTTTATTATTTTACCATTTCTGTTTCTTTTTTAATATAAGGGAGATACAAATTCTTTCTGAGAAGGTGAATCTAGTGAATAAATTGTTAAAGTGGTTCGCCGTTTGCACGTCTATTATCATGCTTTTTGTTTTGATCGGGGGAGCACTTGTTACAAAAACTGGTTCTGGAATGGGTTGCGGAAGATCTTGGCCTCTCTGTCACGGCGAGCTTATACCAAGTAATATTGACTTCGCCCTCATTGTAGAGCTTAGTCATCGCGTTGTTTCAGGATTAGCTGCACTTATGGTTTTGACTCTGGCAATATGGGCTTGGAGGGCAATTGGCCATAAACGGGAGACAAAATTTTTAGCACTTTTATCCTTTATGGTATTAATTTTACAAGCGCTAATTGGAGCAGCAGCTGTAATGTGGGGACAATCTTCTGCAGTACTTGCACTCCACTTTGGAATTTCCCTCATTTCATTTGCGTCCGTCTTCCTTCTTACTTTACTTATTTTTGAAGTAGATAAGAAGTTTGATGCTGAAACTCTGATAGTGGACCGAAAGATGTCGTTTCATATTATCGGTATTATTGTTTATTGCTATCTAGTTGTGTATAGCGGTGCATTAGTGCGACATGTTGGCGCAAGCTTAGCATGCCCAAGTTGGCCTAGCTGTACACGGAACGGACTGGGTCTTCCCACTCAGATGCATGAATGGATTCAAATGGGACACCGAGCGGCAGCCGGACTAATTGTTGTTTGGATTGTTTATGTTACAGTCCTTGCCATTAAGAAATACAAACACCAGCCTGTCATAAAAACCGGCTGGATTATATGCTCCATTCTTGTACTTTCTCAAGCTACGACCGGAGCATTAATTGTGGTTACGAAGCTAAATATCTTTGTAGCATTATTACACGCTTTAATTATCTCTTGTTTATTCGGGGTTTTAAGCTATTTCTTAATGCTAGTAACGCGTAATAAAACCAATAAGGTTAAATTAAACAACCAAACAACTAAATCGATGTAAAAAACGAGTGGGCTTAATATGGCCCACTCGTTTTTTATACGAAGTTACTTTAATTCTTGAAACATTTGAATTGCTTTTTTTCTTTGAATGGTATGGTCTACCACAGGGCTTGGATAATCTTTGCCTATCACACAACCTGCTTTCCTTTGATCATTCTCACTCATTTTCCATGGCTCATGAATGAACTTCTCCGAAACCCCAGCTAGCTCTGGAAGATACTTTTTTATATACTCCCCTTTAGAATCAAACCGGTTCGACTGTGTCATTGGATTAAAAACACGAAAATATGGTACTGCATCCGTTCCTACTGACGATGCCCATTGCCAGCCCCCAATATTGGATGCCTCATCATAATCATGCAACATCTCCTCAAAGTACCTTTCTCCCAATCTCCAATCCATCAACAGGTCTTTGGTAAGAAAAGAAGCTGTGATCATTCTAATACGGTTATGCATCCAGCCTTCTTCTCTCAATTGTCTCATGCCTGCATCGACAATTGGATACCCTGTTTTCCCTTCTTTCCATTTCCCCAAAAGATTTGAATTGTCATTCCATTTGAGTTGCCGATATTTATCATCTATTTCATTTAATTTACTTTCCGGGTAGTGATGATAGATCATATTGTAAAAGTCTCTCCATGCCAATTCTTTTATAAATGTATCCATTCCTGTGCTATAGGATGTTTGCTGTTTTTCTTGAATGTGATATAAAACGGTTCTAGCGGAAATTGTTCCTGTCCTCAGATGGACGGATAACCTTGATGTCGCTTCTGCAGAGGGTACATCCCTGAATCGATCATATTGATCTATTTTCTTTTGTAAGAATACCTTTAGCAATCTCCTTGCTGCTTCTTCATGCGGAACAGAGTTTTGATCTAAAAACATTGGTAGGTTCGATAAAACTTTTTGACCTTTAGAGTACAATGAATCCTCTCTAACACTCTCTAGGAATAGGTCTTCCTCTGTTAAAACGTATGGATCTCTTTTTGGCTGAGCAATCCACTTTTTGAAATACGGAGTAAAAACTTTGTAAATAGAATCGTCCGCCTTTTTCACTTCCCTAGCACCGTGAATCGTGTAGTCGATATAGGAAGAAACCTTCATTCCCTTCTGTAAAAAGAACTTGTCTATTTCTTCATCCCGTTTTTGACCAGCACCAACTTCATCCTGGTTGTAGTATAATGACGATATTTCAGGGAAATGTTCTAAAATATGAGAGAAGGCTTCCTGCCAAGTTCCCTCTATTATATGAATATATATTCCAAGCTTTTCACACCTTTTAACAAACAGATCCAATGCAGCAAAGAAGTAGCGGTGATTGGGTGTATTATTTTTAGTGAATACCGGATCTAAATGGTAGATGAACAGTAAAGGCTCTTTTCTTTGTTGTGCTTCCTTTACCGCGTGGTATAAAGCAGTGTTATCCTGCAAGCGAAAATCCCTGCGAAACCACATTACTGATAAAGTCATAAGTTAGTCACCTCACTCACCATTATAGATACAAAGCTAACCTAATAAAAGTTTGGATGGGTTACATTCATATAGTAGTGGAAAAACCGACCGGCCATTTTTCGTTACTTGGATACACTCCGCTGTTGATTTCCGCAAATGGCTTCGCTTTCCTAGGGGCTGACGTGAGCCTCCCTCGCCTTCGCCTGCGGGGTCTCCACCTAGCACTATCTCCCTCAGGAGTCTTCGCCTTTTGCTCCAATACACAGCTAGAAATTCAGTTAACTCGTTTAGATACTTTTCCTTTACCCTTTAAATAAATGAAGTTACCTTGTTGATTGGAGTGGAAGGCGCGCAGACGCCCGCGGGAGGAAGGGACAGGTGAGACCCCCGAAGGCGCAAGCCCGAGGAGGCTCACGGACCGCCCGCAGGCAAGCGAAGCGCCTGGAACGGAAATCAACTGGATTATATACTTTCTTATCTATTAAAAAAAGAAACTGAGAATGATGGACCATCACTCTCAGTTTCTTTTAATAGGAAAGTTTAATTAAACTTTATCCACTTCAATTAATAAGTCTCCGGTTGCAATTCCCTCTCCAGCTGCTACATGTATCTGCTTAACAGTACCGCTGAATGGAGCTTGTACGGTTGTTTCCATTTTCATGGCTTCCGTAATCATCAGGTGATCTCCTTTGGAAACCTTCTCCCCTTTTTCCACCAATACCTTGATAACTGTTCCAGGCATAGTAGCTCCGATATGGGTAGGATTAGTTCCATCCATTTTAGGTTTTGTTACCACATCGGATTTAACATTTTCATCTTTAATGTATACTTCACGAGGTTGTCCGTTCAACTCAAAGTACACGACCCTATTGCCATCCCTTTGAGGTTCTCCTATGGAGACAAGCTTGACCATTAATGTTTTTCCTTGCTCGATTTCCACTTGGATTTCTTCTCCGAGCCTCATGCCGAAGAAAAATGTCGGTGTATCAAGAACGGATACATTTCCATACTGTTCATACTTCTTTTGGTAATCTAAGAACACTTTTGGATAAAGTGCATAAGCAATCATCTCATGACTCGTTACTTGGCGATTCAATGTTTCAAACAATTTTTTGCGGACCTCTTCAAAGTCGACATCATCCAATAGCTCGCCTGGACGGATTGTAATAGGCGATTTTCCTTTTAGGATGACTCTTTGCAGATCTTCTGGGAATCCTCCATGCGGTTGTCCCAAATATCCTTCAAACAATTCGATAACAGAATCAGGAAAGTCGATCGTTTCTCCTTTTTCCAGTACATCTTGTTCTGATAGGTTGTTTTGAACCATAAATAACGCCATATCACCAACTACCTTAGATGACGGTGTTACTTTGACAATATCACCAAACATATCGTTCACGCGACGGTACATTTGTTTTACTTCTTCCCATCGAGCTCCAAGTCCTACCGCTTTTGCTTGTTGTTGAAGATTACTATATTGTCCTCCAGGCATTTCGTGCATATATACCTCGGAGTGCGGGCTGTTCATGCCACTTTCAAAATCACTGTAGTATTTACGAACATCTTCCCAGTAATGAGAAAGCTGTTCTAACGCTTTAACAGATACATCCGGTTTTCTATCTGTTTCTTCTAGTGCATAATATAGGGAATTAGCACTTGGCTGTGAAGTCAGACCTGCCATGGAACTAATCGCCACATCCACAATATCAACGCCTGCTTCAATTGCTTTTGCATACATATAGATTCCGTTTCCGCTAGTATCATGAGTATGAAGGTGGATCGGAATGTCCACTGTTTCCTTCAAAGTGGATATTAAACGATAAGCTGACTGCGGCTTTAATAGGCCCGCCATATCCTTGATAGCAAGAATATGAGCTCCGCTTCTTTCCAATTCTTTTGCCATATCACAATAATATTGCAGGTCATATTTCGTTCTGCTTGGATCATTGATATCTCCTGTGTAACAGATAGCTGCCTCTGCCAATTTTCCAGAGTCTCGAACGGCATCAATAGCCAACGTCATCCCTTTGACCCAGTTCAAACTATCAAAGATCCGGAATACATCAATTCCAGCATATGCAGATTTCTCTACGAACTCCTTTATTAAGTTGTCTGGATAGTTCTTATACCCTACCGCATTGGATGCTCTAAGTAACATTTGGAAAAGAACATTCGGCGCCTTTTCGCGCAATGTCAACAGACGGTCCCAAGGATTTTCACTTAAAAATCTGTATGCCACATCAAACGTCGCTCCCCCCCACATTTCCATCGAGAAAAGATTTGGCAGCAACTTAGCTGTTGGCTCGGCAATCTGTTTTAAATCATTCGTACGGACTCTTGTTGCTAATAAAGACTGATGCGCATCCCTAAAGGTAGTGTCAGTCAATAACACTTCCTTCTGATCTGTCACCCATTTAACCAACCCGTCAGCTCCACGCTCGTCCAAAATTTGCTTTGTACCACTTGGTACCTCACCAATATGGGTGACTTCCGGCATTCTAGGATTAGTGAAGATTGGTTTTTTCCTTTTTTCCACACCTGGGAATCCGTTGACCGTTACATTTCCAATATAGGTGAGCATTTTAGTACCACGGTCTTTACGTTTTGGGAAGACAAAAAGCTCAGGTGTTGTATCAATGAATGATGTATCATATTGCCCATTCATGAATTTTGGATGCTTTACCACGTTTTCTAGGAACGGAATATTTGTTTTGATTCCACGAATTCGGAATTCTTTCAGGTTTCGCTCCATTTTAGAAGCTGCATGTTCAAATGTTAAAGCCCATGTGGACAGCTTTACAAGTAAGGAGTCATAATACGGCGTGATGACTGCTCCTTGATAGCCATTCCCTGCATCCAAACGAACTCCAAATCCTCCACCAGAACGGTATGCCATGATCTTACCTGTATCCGGCATAAAACCATTTAATGGATCTTCCGTTGTTACACGGGACTGAATGGCAAACCCGTGAACTCGGATGTCTTCCTGCTTTGGAATACCAAGTTTACTGCTATGTAAGGCATGTCCTTCTGCAATCATGATTTGGGACTGTACGATGTCAACACCCGTTACCATTTCTGTGATGGTGTGCTCAACTTGCACACGAGGGTTAACTTCTATGAAATAGAATTCTTCTCCTGCAACCAGAAACTCAACGGTACCTGCATTAATGTAATCCACATTTTCCATCAATTCTACTGCAGCGTTACAAATTCGTTGACGCAAGTCCTCAGAAAGAGAAACACTCGGTGCGATCTCTACGACTTTTTGATGACGTCGTTGAATGGAACAATCACGCTCAAACAAATGAATGATTTCTCCGTGTTGATCCCCAAGGATCTGAACTTCAATATGTTTTGGGTTTTCAATTAATTTTTCTACATACACATCATCATTTCCAAATGCCGCTTTTGCCTCTGATTTTGCACGATCAAACGACTCACGCAATTCGGATTTGCTGCGGACGATGCGCATACCACGACCTCCGCCACCAAGTGCAGCCTTGATCATTAACGGGTAGCCGTACGTTGCAGCAAAGTCCATCACTTCATCCAACGAGTGGACCGGACCATCTGTACCCGGTATGACAGGAATATTGGCAAGCTGGGCTTGTGTTCTCGCTTTTACTTTGTCCCCGAACATATCCAAATGCTTGGAGGTTGGCCCAATAAAAATAATGCCTTCTTCTTCACATTTTCTAGCAAAATGAATGTTCTCTGAAAGAAAACCATATCCAGGATGAATCGCATCTACGTCATTCGCTTTTGCAATTTCAATGATTCCATCGATGTCAAGGTAAGCATCAATCGGTTTTTTACCTTCTCCTACAAGATATGCTTCATCTGCTTTATAGCGATGGAATGAGCCGATATCCTCATTTGAGTAAATAGCAACTGTGCGAATGTTTAGTTCTGTACAAGCTCGAAAAACACGAATTGCAATCTCGCCGCGGTTCGCAACAAGAACCTTGTTTATTTTTCTCGTCATATTGTCTCCCCCTAGTAGCTACTTCTCACGTGGAAAAGTTTAGAATATTTTATCAATTATAAAAGCCATTATACATTATTTTTCGATAACTTTCCTCTTTTTCGGTACAATCCTTACTAATTATGTAGAAAAAATGAGATTAATGCTGAATTTAAGGACATTTTTTATTGTAATTTAATAAAAACGCTCAATCAGCATTTATCGCATGATTGAGCGTTACTAGTATTAATTTCTTTCCCATGCTTCGTAAAGTGCCGAAAGCTCCTTTTCCAATTTAGAAAGGATGTCTTTCCCCTCTTTTTCAGAAATCAATCCAAGCCGAACAGCAAAATCCATTTCTCGAGAAAGTCCGAACATTTGCGTGTCCAACACTTCTTCGTAGAGTGGACATTGGGGCATGGTTAAGTTGTCCATTTGGACTTGAATCAGCTTTAAAATTTTATCTGAATCAGCTTTTAAAAGCGTAATAGCTTTATCACGATGATCGACCACGATATCTGATGCCAATATCGATCCCTCCGTTTACGTACAATTACCTATCTTATCTATAAATTTTATCGTTATTTTTAAAAAATTGCAAGGAGGATACGCGCATTTACTATAACTGAATATTAAAACATGCTTAAATCATATTGATCTTGTAGTAATTCTAGTAATTTTAGGCCTGTGTGGCTGTTACCGACTTCATTTAATGGCGGTCCGAAAATTCCAATTCCCATTCGACCGGGTACAGCTCCCATAATTCCTCCCGATACGCCACTTTTTGCCGGGATACCAATTTTAATGGCAAACTCTCCGGAGGCGTTATACATACCGCAAGTCACCATAAATGTTTTACAGATCCGCGCTACTTCCTTTGGTATCACCCTTTCGTTCGTCAACGGATTAATTCCATCCATTGCAAAAACAGCACCCATCCTTGCCATCTGAAGACAATTTAACCGAATCGCACAATGTTTCGTATATACTTCCATAATCTCCTCGACGTTGCCATGTATGACACCATCATTCTTCATATAAAAACAAAGGGACCTGTTCAGAAAAGATGTAGTGAATTCTGAGATGGCTACTTCTTCACAAAAATCAATCTCCGGTTCATTGGTAAGCTTCCGGACAAAATCCAATATATATTCTACTTTATCTTCTGCATTACTGCCTTTCATCATGGAAGTGACGGCAAGGGCACCTGCATTAATCATGGGGTTCAGCGGTTTAGCTTTTGAGGATGTTTCTAATTTGATAATAGAGTTAAAGGGATCACCTGTTGGCTCCATTCCTACTCTATGGAAAACATGTTCAGGTCCATAATCCATTAAAACAAGTGCAAGGGTAATAATTTTCGATATACTTTGTAACGTAAATCGTTTATCAATATCACCTGCAGATATGCAGTTTCCATCGGGATATACAATAGCACATGACAAATGCTCTGGATTTTCCTTTTGTAATGCCGGTATGTAGTTTGCCACTTTCCCTTCAAAAGCTACCTTCTTGGCTTCTTCCACTAATGACTGAAGATCTTCCTCTCTCTTGCATGCCAAGTGCACCTCTCCCTTTCTATTTTTCAAGATAATCTACCAATAGATTCCCCGATAACATGACAAAAAAACATACAAGTTATATAATAATGAAAAGGATTACAAATGAGGGGGACAACATGGAAAATATCATCAGAATAGAAGGTAAAGTTAACTTTTCAATAACGCTTGATCCGGGTGTCTGGATTTTCGATGATCGCAGAATAGATTTGGATACATATTTTATAGAAGATAAACGAGAAAAAACAGATGAGCTTGAAGAATACACAAAAGCAGTCTCGAAACATTGGGAACGTGAAATTAGAGAAGGTGCCATTTACCCTCCAACCTTGAAATCAGAACGTAGATTTGAAAAGGAAAAACTACTGAACGGTACATTCGGTATCAAGTTCGGTCCATTTCTCCACAATGCAGAGCCACAACCAGACTCATCAAAAGTCGTGTTTGTTGGAGAAGATAGTGAACTCGAGGTAGACATCCCTACTGCTCAAGAGATCATTCTTGCCTTTTCTAAAAATGGCAAACCACTAAAAGAAAACGGACCTGTCCACATTTATTTAGAGGATGGTTCCAATCATGCAGAACCACTTACAGGTGTACATAAAATCATCGTAAAATAAGACGGGATTTCCCCAAAGCGCCGCCGTGACAAACGTTACGGCGGCGCTTTTTTAGTCTGTAAAAGTGAAATGTAGGTTTTCAGGATCTCCAGCTGTTTATTGGAGCAAAAGCTGAAGACTTCTGAGGGAGAAAGCGGTAGCTTGAGACCCCGCAGCGTAGCGAGGAGGCTCGAGCACCGCCCCTAGGAAAGCAAAGCCATTTGCGGAAATCAACAGCGTTTTTTAACAATCCCCTATATTCTATAATAGGTCTGCAGCAAGCTTTGCAAGCATGGACCGTTCCCCTTTTACAAGCTTCACATGCCCAGCCAACTTCTGATCCTTAAAACGCTCCACCACATAAGTTAACCCATTGTTATACTCATCCAAATAAGGATGGTCAATTTGCTCTGGATCCCCCATTAAAACTATTTTACTCCGCTCCCCTACCCTGGTTAAAATGGTTTTCACCTCATGCTTCGTAAGGTTCTGTGCTTCATCAATAATAATGAATTGTTCCGGAATGCTTCTGCCCCTGATGTACGTCAAGGCTTCCACTTCAATGGACCCCATACCAGCCAGGATAGCGTCAAGTTCTCCTGGTTTTTTAGTATTAAATAGATATTCCAAGTTGTCATAGATCGGTTGCATCCACGGCCTTAATTTTTCCTCTTTTTCACCAGGTAAAAAGCCGATGTCTTTGCCAACAGGTACAATAGGTCGTGCCACTAGCAGTTTTTTATAACGGTTTAAATCCTCCGTCTGCATTAGTCCTGCAGCTAACGCCAAGAGAGTTTTTCCCGTTCCTGCCTTACCCGTCAGTGTAACTAGTGGAATGTCTGACCGCAATAACATTTCAAACGCCATTGTTTGTTGTACATTTCGTGGTCGGATCCCCCAGATATGGTCTTGATCAAATACAAGTTTTTTGACTTTCTTACCTGTAGAGTCAATAATACCAACCGCTGAAGCCGACCCCCCCAATGCATCTTTCATGATAATGAATTGATTGGCATAAAATGGATGATTGGCTAATTCTGCGGCACTAATTTCACCTTTTACATAAAACGTGTTTAGGGTATCTGTTGGAACATAAATCTCAAGGAACCCTTTGTAAATATGATCCACTTCTACTACACGATCATTTAAAAAGTCCTCAGAAATTAACCCGATCGCATCGGCCTTGACGCGCACCAAGGCATCCTTACTCACCAATATGACGGTACGTCCATTTTCTTTTGTCTGTTCTTCCAACGAAAGATTTTTCGCCACTGCAAGAATCCTATTATCATTTGTCTTTTCTACAAATATTTCCTGCAGCTGATGAAAACTTCTATGATTTAATTCAATCCGAAGCGCTCCGCCGTTGTGCAAAGGTATTTTTTCATGAAGTTTTCCTGTAGCTCTCAAAGAATCGATTATCTTTGATACTTGCCTGGCATTCCTTCCTATTTCATCCATATATCTTTTTTTCGAATCCACTTCTTCCAATACCACCGCCGGTATCACTACTTCATTATCCGCAAAGGAATAGATTGCATATGGATCCTGTAACAATACATTTGTATCCAACACATAAATTTTACCCAACCTGCCGCCTCCTACTCTCAGCCCTTCTATTGTCTTTCTGGAGTGAATCAAGGCATCCTCCCTTTCATTATATGGCCCCAATACAATTAGTGTGTTACTACTTGACCATAAAAGAGGGACGGACCGTTGTTAAAATATATGTCGGAATGAATAAAGATAGAAGAACAAATAAACAATAAAATCAAGACAGATGAAAATGGAATCATCCTAAAGAAGGAGTGAAATAGGTGAAAAGATATTTATTAGTGACCGCAATCGTTACAATGTCTCTTACTGGTTGTATGAACAATCAAACCAGAAATATTTCCAGCGAAGATGAAAACTCTCAAATTATTCATGTCAAAGATTCTGCGGATGTGCAGGTGGATAGAAAAACTGGGCAGGAAGTGTCCGCTCATCTGGTGGAGCTTGCAACAAGAGTGCCAAATGTAAATGATGCTACGGCCGTTGTACTTGGTCCATATGCAGTAGTGGGTATCGATGTAAACTCCGATTTGGATCGCGAAAGAGTCAGCACTATTAAATATTCGGTTGCAGAGAGCTTAAAGAGTGACCCTTATGGAGCTACAGCCGTCATTCTTGCAGATGCAGACTCCTTTGTTCGCTTGCAGGAAATGGGACGAGACATTCAAAATGGACGACCTATTACAGGTGTGATGGAAGAGTTGGCAGAGATTGTTGGCAGGGTTATGCCGGAAATTCCAATTGACCTTAAAGAACCAGTAGCCCCAAATCCAACGGAGCAAAATAACTCCAAACTTTCAAAGGATCAAGAAAAGCAGCTTGAACAGAAACAACAAAATCAGTCCAATAACCTAAAGGACGAAGAACGATATAAGGAAGTAAAGCAGGACTAGGACTATACATTTGCAATAAAATTACATTGGTGACTGTCCCAAGCGGTGGAAATCCGCTTCGGGGCAGTTTTTTTATGCAATGGAGGTACCGAGTTGCATGCGATATCAAGGAAATAATCAATATATCAATAAATTCTGGGATGTATCAATAAATTTTAAGATATATCAATAATTCTTAAGATATATCAAGAAAAAACGGAATATATCAAGAAATCGACACAATATCCTATAATTCGTCAACGACAACAACAACTTCTTTCTCCCTTCAAAAAAACCAGGCTTTCACCTGGTTCAATCCAATCACCCGCTCTTATCCATAATTTCGTAACGCTGTAAACACCTGATAATCTAATTTCTTTGCAGCATCCACGTCATATGTCTTCTCAAATTTCGGCTCCACGCTTATTTTAGCGCCGTAGAACATAACATCCCTTACTGTTTTTACATCCAGAGACAACAAAGCCAACTTTAATGGAACATCTTCCATTTTCTCTACTTTTACAGTTGCTTTCGTATGAATGGCATAAACAGAATCATTGGCCATCAGGTTTACTACTAGCTCGCTATTATGTAACACATTCTTTACAATGCGTGATTCCGCTTTAACAGCAAGTAGAATGGACTTTTCATCTGGAGCATAAAGCCAAGAAATGGCACTGAGATTCGGTCCGCCTGTTTCATGGTCTACAGTACTGATTGTTACCAAGGTTTCTTTTTGCAGTGCTTCTATAAGTGGTTCCACAAGAACATTTTCTACAAGGTTAGGCATTGTCCAACCCCCCAGTGTATTTTTATTTATCTTACCATATCGGCATTTCCATAGAAAGAATCAGTAAGCTGACAATACTCGCGATAAAGCTCTTCTTAGCAATTAATTCTTAATTTTCACCCTTTATGCTATACTAAAGAGTAAGATTGAATAAAGAGGTGAACCATGAGAGTCAAGTGCGTAATTTGTGATAAAATTGAAAGCATCAATGACGAAACATTAGTTGCGAAAAGGCTTCGCAATCGACCAATACATACATATATGTGCGATGAATGCAGTGAAAGAATTGAAAAAAGAACAAACGAGAGAAAAGCTACAGGTAATTTCAAGCTGTATGAGCAAAAACAAAATCAGGATGAGTGGTAGACCTTGATACAAAGAGGCGCTTTTACAGGTTTAATAAGCGGGATACTGATGGGCTTGTTCATTAAAGCACTTGAAGTCCTATCCGGAAAAAAGGTATATGTACTTTTGTTAAACGTAGATTTCATTCCCGGTTTCAAAGATGCAAGTCTTTCGGAACTGACTGAATTTTCCCTTCACTTGATTGTTGCTGTTCTTATTGGGATTATGTTTTCTTTTATTATTGAACACTTCCATCTGGTTGATAAAAGAAGGCAGTATCTTGTCGCTATCGCTATTACCTTACCTACCATCCTGCTGTATTTTCCATTAACGATATTGGCTATAAAAGAAACCCCTGCACCTACTGATGCTGTTGCGATCCTTCTATGGTCCATCGGACATTTGGCGTTTGCAGTATTTCTTCCTATTTTCTATAAAACTACAACCCAAAAAGGATAGATCCTTCGCAAGTGACAATCACTCAGGAAGGAGCTATCCTTTTTTATTCATAATTATGGTACTTATCAGGTTCATTTTCAATTTGCTCTAGCATCACGTCAATCAGCTCAATTGGAAATCTTACTTTATGTCGTTCTTGATCTTGATCATATTCCACGTAATACATAGGCTCTTCTTTAGAGACTACGATGTTTGTGAGCTTATGATCATCAAGGAGAATTCCTTCAAACAGCTCCTTGGTATCTTGTGCAGATTTATCCTCTGGCCTTGCATCTGCTACCACTTTGATGGTCAGCCAATTATAGAGCGTGTCTTGTAGAGACCTCATTTATACTGCCCCCTATGATTCCGAACTTTCCGCTTGCTTGGAACGATGAAGTCGGATTTTATAGATGATCAATATCAAAGCTGCCACTACTAAACCTTCTCCAACAGGAAGAAAGATCCCTAGAAACGTAAGTACTGTACTTCCTAAAGCCAGAAACAAATAAATAACTACTGACTTTAATACTGGCAATTTCAAGGCGAATCCAAGCTTATAAACTAAGATGGACAATCCTAAAATGGTAAAATACAACAGCCACATGCCTAAATCCGCGTTTTCATCAACACGGTATAGACTAGCAAAAAAGGATAATCTTTGTGTTACATCCATTGCCTTTTCCCCATTTCTAACATTATTAAATAGATATTATTTAGAAAAAGGGATGACAAAGGTCCTCTTTCAGCTCCCCTGCATCCCCGCTTCTAATTTTTATGCTTCAGCGTACTTTTTCTTTTTCGCTGCTCTTTCACGTTCGTTTTTATCAAGAAGCTTTTTACGTAAACGGATGGATTGTGGAGTAATCTCACAGTACTCATCATCGTTCAAGTATTCTAAAGACTCCTCTAATGTCATAAGACGAGGTTTTTTCATACTAACTGTTTGATCTTTTGTTGCAGAACGAACGTTAGTCGCTTGCTTCATCTTACAAACGTTTACGACAAGGTCATTTTCACGGTTATGCTCTCCCACGATCATACCTTCGTAAACCTCAGTTCCAGGCTCAACAAAGATCACTCCGCGGTCTTCAATACCCATGATACCATAAGTAGATGCTTTACCTGATTCCATAGAAACAAGAACACCTTGGCGACGTCCACCTACTTGACCTGCTGCCATAGGCTGGTAGCTGTCAAAAGTGTGGTTGATGATTCCGTAACCACGAGTTAAGGAAAGGAATTCCGTCGTATACCCAATCAATCCACGAGAAGGTACCATGAAGATTAGACGAACTTGACCGTTACCGTTGTTGATCATGTCTACCATTTCACCTTTACGCGCACCAATAGATTCCATGATGGAACCAGTGTAGTCTTCCGGTACATCAATTTGTACACGCTCAACTGGCTCAGATTTAACACCATCAATATTTTTGATGATAACTTCAGGTTTTGAAACTTGAAGTTCAAAGCCTTCACGGCGCATGTTCTCAATTAGGATGGAAAGGTGAAGCTCTCCACGTCCTGAAACAACCCATGCATCTGGAGAATCAGTAGGATCAACACGTAAACTTACATCTGTCTCCAACTGAGCTTCTAAACGCTCTTCAATTTTACGAGAAGTTACAAACTTTCCTTCTTTACCAGCAAACGGACTGTTGTTTACCAAGAAAGTCATTTGCAAGGTCGGCTCGTCAATACGAAGGATAGGAAGTGCATCCTGATGATCAACCGGACAAACAGTTTCCCCAACGTTAATGTCTTCCATTCCGGAAACGGCAACAAGATCTCCAGCTTTTGCCTCTTCAATTTCCACACGTTTTAAACCGATGAAACCGAATAGCTTGGTAACACGGAATTGTTTAACAGATCCGTCAAGTTTCATTAGAGCAACTTGTTGGCCAACTTTCATCGTTCCGCGGAAAATACGTCCAACCCCGATACGTCCCACATAGTCGTTGTAGTCAAGAAGCGCTACTTGGAATTGAAGCGGCTCATTACTGTTATCAACTGGAGCTGGGATATGCTCTACAATGGACTCATAGATTGCTTCCATGTTTTCATCTTGTTTTTCAGGATCAGTACTTGCTGTACCGTTAATCGCAGATGCATAAACAACTGGGAATTCTAGTTGTTCTTCGTTGGCACCTAACTCGATAAATAAATCGATTACTTCGTCGACCACTTCCGTTGGTCGAGCAAAGTCACGGTCAATTTTGTTAACAACTACGATTGGTGTTAACTTTTGCTCTAACGCTTTTTTCAAAACAAAGCGAGTCTGAGGCATACAGCCTTCATAAGCATCTACTACTAAAAGTACTCCATCAACCATTTTCATAATACGTTCCACTTCTCCACCAAAGTCGGCATGTCCTGGTGTGTCCATGATGTTAATGCGCGTATCTTTATAGTTAATTGCCGTATTTTTAGCTAATATAGTAATCCCACGTTCTCTTTCTAAATCATTGGAATCCATGGCACGTTCTGCTACCTGCTCGTTCGTTCTAAACGTACCAGCTTGATGTAGCAATTTGTCCACTAACGTTGTTTTACCATGGTCTACGTGAGCGATAATTGCGATGTTTCTAATATCATTGCGGATGTTCACTATTTCATCTCCCTAATTATACAACTTAATAACTTTAGTATTATACCACAAACATGGTAGAAAAGAGAAAGAGACTTATGTAAAATATATGTTATATGTATTTAGCGTTATCCAAAGGAGTTGATTTTATGAAGGATATTAAGTGGATTTTCATGCTTTATGCTGTTTTGGCAGCGGTTTCTTTAGGCATGGTCGGCATCGCAATTGGAGAAAGAAACACGCTTGGGATCGTTGGGGCGTTTGTATTATTTGGTGTGGTAATGGGACTTGGATTCAAAACAAAAAGAAAAATGCGTGAAAATGGCCAATTATAAAATTGTCAATATGTTCCTACAATAACTTAATAAAAGCCGATGAAACCCACGACCTTATCACGGTCGTGGGTTTCATTTATTTCTTCAATTTAAACAAGTAATCCTTGCTAATTACTTCATGCAACCCTGGCTTACATACAAAGACACTGTTTTGCCCAAGCAAGTTAAGCGGTTCACCGTGAAGTGTGGTCACTTTACCACCGAGCTCGTTTACAAGTATTAGTCCCGCTGCAAAATCCCAAGGGGAAAGTCTCAAAGTAATATATGCATCAATTCGCCCTGTTGCTACATACGCCATTTCAAGAGCTGCTGATCCATACGATCTCGTCCCTCTAACTTTCTTAACAAGTGGAGCCAAGATAGTGGGATCTATCCGCTTATTATCCGTAATCCATGTGGCATTTAAACCAATAACTGCTCTCTCTACTGCCACCTCTTCCAATGGTGGAAGTTTAATATCGTTCAAATATGCACCTTCACCTGCTCTTGCATGGTATAGCTCATCTAGAACCACATCATAAATTAGACCAATCTTTCCAACACCATCTTCATAGACGGCAACGGATATGGCAAAATTACGTTGCTGATGGACAAAGTTCATTGTTCCATCAATAGGATCAATGATCCACACCGTCCCATCGAGTTTATCCAATTTATCTCCAAATCCTTCTTCTCCGAGTATTTGGTGTTCTGGATATGTTTTTCTAATTTGTTCTATAAAAAATTGTTCCGTTTCCCGGTCAATATTAGTTACCAGATCATCAGGAGAGGATTTAGTATGTATCATCAATTCCTTGCTGAAAGAAGTTCGAATACGTTCTCCCGCTTCTCTCGTCCACTTTTTTGCATTCTCATCAATTTCAGTCCAATTCATGTATTCTCCTGCCCTTCTGCTACGAAATTCAGTGCAACTGATACCATATGTATAATCAAATTATGTATGTTTTAGCTTACTGAAACAAAAGGGTAAAATCAAGTAATAGGTCGCACAGAAAAACGAACCTCATACAGGTTCGTCAAAGTAGCTGTTGCCACTAAACCTCTAGACTTAACATTTCTTTTCTAAGTTGCTCTAATTTAGATTTCGTTTTCTTCATTTTTTCCTTATCACTCTCTTGGATTGCTTCAAACAAAACTGCCAGTTCATAGTCGATTTCCATCCGCAATACCGCGCGCTGATTTTCCTCTTTTTTCTTTTTCCAAGGTGTCGCCACTTGTTTCATAATAATTCCCTCCCTCTAAAGAGTTTCTCGGTTCCAAAGGATTCAATTTTCTAATGGTTGCTATATCATATGAAGGGAATGAAAGATGGTAACTAAAATGTGCAGTTACCTAAAAAGAAACTAAAATGGGGGAAAACCTAATCTTTTGGCAGAGAAAAATGGCTATGCTAAAATGAGGAATATGAAAAGCTATGTTCAAGAATGGGGCGACTACATGAAACACAAAAAATTTAACGGGTTTAAGAAAAAAGATTTCAATGTATTTACTATAGATGGACTAGAAGAAAGAATGGATGCCTTAAAGTCTCAAATACAGCCAAAGTTTGAGTTACTCGGCCAATACTTCTCTCCCTCTCTAACTGCCATGACCGGTGATGAAATGCACTATCATGTTGCCAAACATGCAAGAAGAACCAAAAACCCTCCAAAAGATTCCTGGGTTGCCTTTGCAAACAATGCACGCGGATATAAGATGTTGCCGCATTTCCAGATTGGATTGTGGGAAACACATGTGTTTGTCTGGTTTGCTGTTATCTATGAAGCACCGATGAAAGAAGCATTTGGCGAGATATTGCTTGAAAATTTGTCAGCTATCCGGGAGCAGATCCCTTCGGATTTTGTTTGGTCCAAGGATCACACTAAGCCTGAAGTTATCCGCCAATCTGATTTGACAGAGGACGCACACAAAGAGCTATTGGAGCGATTGATTAACGTGAAGAAAGCGGAAATACTTTGCGGCATTCAAATACCAAAAGAAGAGGCAATCAAGCTTTCTGGAGACGCAACGATAGCCCGCATTGAGGAAGCTATCCAAACAGTCAAAGGGCTATATAACCTAACGAAGCAGACAGTGGAAGCCTAAAATAGTATAGAGTCAAAAAAAACTCAGAACCATCGCGGTTCTGAGTTTTTCCCTTTATCATTTCGTCATCTTCACCTGTTCACCAGGGTTCATGTCTTTGGCTTTTTTTATCGTACGGTAAACAGAGAAACCACTTAATTCCTCATATTCATTCGCGAGATTTCGTTCTTCCGCTTTGCCTGGTA
This sequence comes from Sutcliffiella horikoshii, assembly GCF_008180725.1. Lineage (GTDB taxonomy): Bacteria > Bacillota > Bacilli > Bacillales > Bacillaceae_I > Sutcliffiella_A > Sutcliffiella_A horikoshii_B. Next base: position 461,638 of record NZ_VTEV01000001.1, read on the forward strand.
CGATTTCTTTGAACCTGCGGTATAAAGATAAAAGCTGCTCACGCTCCACACCTTTGCTGTACGTAAGCTCTACCGCTTCATATAGTGCAATAACGTCTACAATTTCATCTGTAGACCAGTCATAAGAAATGGGATAAGAGAAATCCATAACTTCACCTCATAATATGTATAGTGGAAAAGTAAAGTATACCATCTTCCTTCTCTAGTTTGTCCACTTCTCGCGAATATTTTCGGCTTCCTTCACCATTCTCGATATAAGCTGCTCCACACTTGGCACATCCTCTATCAACCCCATTACTTGACCAGCCCAAGCATAGCCCAAATCCGTATTACCGTCATAGATATATCGTTTGTTCGCCGTTCCACTGATAAAGTCTTTCATTCCTTCATAGCCTGCTGCTTCCTGTTCTAGCTTCAATATTTCTTCCGTCCATGTGTTTTGAATGGCCCTTGCCGGTGCACCGATGCTTCTTTTGATGACCACCGTATCATTCTCTGTGCCGCGGACTAACCTATCTTTGTATACTGGATGAGCGTGCAGGCACTCTTTTGTCGCAATAAATCTTGTACCCATTTCTATCCCTTCCGCTCCAAGTGACAATGCAGCCATCAACCCTCGTCCATCACCAATCCCTCCTGAAGCGATGACAGGTATTTTTAAGGCGTCTACCACTTTCGGGACTAATACCATGGTCCCTAAGTCGTTTTTGCCTAAATGACCTCCTCCCTCCTGTCCTACGACCATGACGGCATCAGCCCCTAGTTCTTCCGCTTTTTCTGCTTGTCTGCGAGCTGCTACAAGGACTAATTTTTTGCATTTTGAGCCCTCAAGCCTTTTGAAAATCGGTGAAGGGTTTCCTCCTGTCATCGAAATGACCGGGACCTTTTCTTCCAAGGCAATATCCAACATATGCTCAAACGGTCTTCCATGCTGGCCGATCGCATAGTTCACTCCAAATGGTTTATCCGTCATCCTTCTAACCTTTCTAATTTCTTCTCTTAATAATTCTGGACTTTCCAGACTCATTGCCGTTATTTGCCCAAGCCCGCCTGCATTGGAAACGGCGGCAGCCAGGTCTGCGTATGCTAAATAAGCAAGTCCACCCTGTATAATAGGATATTTAATATCTAATAGTTTTGTTATTTTGGTCTCCCAATTCATAAACTTCTTCCCCTTTCTACTTCTCTATATATGTTTCTTTTTATTGTGACAAATTCCTGCTATGCAATGAAGAGGATAAATGCTATAATTTCATTTGTTTTATGTGAATGTTTGTTCTGCGTAATTAGATGCGTTAAGATAGACAAAACCGAAACTAAGCTAAATTTAAAGAGGTGCATAAGTAAGTTGACATATTCTCAAAATGACACACCATTATTCACTGGACTATTAAATCACGCCAAAGGGAACCCGATTCAATTCCATATTCCCGGACATAAAAAAGGAGCTGGCATTGATCCAGAATTCCGAGAATTCATCGGTGAAAATGCTCTTTCGATAGATCTAATCAATATTGGACCACTTGATGATCTTCATCAGCCAAAAGGAATGATTAAAGAAGCTCAAGACCTTGCAGCAAAAGCTTTTGGAGCAGACCATACATTTTTCTCTGTTCAAGGTACAAGCGGAGCCATTATGACAATGGTGATGGCAGTTTGCGGGCCTGGAGAGAAGATTATCGTGCCAAGGAATGTTCATAAATCTGTTATGTCTGCCATTGTTTTTTCAGGAGCAGTCCCAATCTTTATCCATCCAGAGGTAGACAAAGACCTCGGGATCTCGCATGGCATTACAACAGACTCCGTTGAAAAGGCACTTCAGCAGCATCCTGATGCAAAAGGTGTCCTCGTCATCAACCCTACTTATTTTGGTGTTTCAGCCGATTTAAGTCAAATAGTTGAAATTGCCCATTCCTTTAACGTTCCTGTACTTGTGGATGAAGCTCATGGTGTTCATATACATTTTCATGAGGAACTCCCTTTATCGGCTATGCAAGCTGGAGCTGACATGGCTGCTACAAGTGTCCATAAGCTTGGTGGCTCCATGACACAAAGTTCCATATTAAATGTAAGAGAAGGATTGGTGAACGTTAATCGCATTCAAAGCATTTTAAGCATGTTAACCACTACATCCACCTCTTACCTACTTTTGGCTTCCTTGGATGTTGCAAGAAAACGACTTGCCACTGAAGGTCATTTACTAATAGAAAAGACGATTCAACTTGCCAATAAAACAAGGGATGCTATCAATGAGATTGAACATTTACATTGCGTTGGATCTGAAATTTTAGGTAGAAAGGCAACGTTTGACTATGACCCAACTAAACTTATTATTTCTGTAAAGAAATTAAACCTTACAGGATATGATGTCGAGAAATGGCTTCGCCAAAAATATAACATTGAAGTGGAACTTTCCGATCTCTATAACATCCTTTGTATTATCACACCCGGTGACACAGAGGTAGAGACAGGATTGCTGTTAGAAGCACTTAAAGACTTATCCCAAGAGTTTCAGCACCAGGCTGGAGATTCCGGCGAAAAAGTAAAGGTACTTCTTCCAGATATCCCAGTGTTAGCAATCGCTCCAAGGGATGCTTTCTACTCTGAGACGGAAGTTGTTCCATTTGAAAAATCTGCCGGTCGGATAATTGCAGAGTTCATCATGGTGTACCCTCCTGGTATTCCTATTTTTACTCCAGGTGAGATTATTACGGAAGAAAACTTGTCCTACATTACAAAAACACTTGAAGTAGGACTCCCTGTTCAAGGTCCGGAAGATTACGAATTAAAAACATTAAGAGTAATAAAAGAACACAAAGCCATTCGATAAAATGAACAAAGAGCAGGTCCCCTCACTTACCGGGGACCTGCTCTTTCTATTAATATATGATTCTAGGCTAGATCTTCGCTTTTTTCAGAGCACTGGCAATCTGCACATTTCGCATAATAAGTCGTAACTTTTTCATCCTCAAAGTGATCTACTGCGCTGTTACAAGTTTGACAAACGATTGTACCCATACCCTTCAACCTCTTTCCTAAAAGAAATTTTTTGCAAAGTCGCCTTTTAATGAAAGCGCTTTATGTTGTGTTACTTACATCATAAAGCCTCAAATGTGTTATGTCAATAATTAAATTGTATAACACATTTAAAATTATAGTATATTGGTGTTTCACTTTATTTCCGCCTATTGGACAGTTCTCACGGATTTCATCTCCGTTCAGGCGAATAGAACGCTTCTATTTGACCGTTTTTGCTATTTTGCGGTCTGTTCGGGGATTGAGATTCCACTTATTTCCTCCTATTGGACAGTTCTCTAGGATTTCTCCTCCGTTCGGGCGTATAGAACGCATCTATTTGACCGTTTTTGCCGWTTTGCGGTCTGTTCGGGCGTTGAGATTCCATTTATTTCCTCCTATTGGACAGTTCTCTAGGATTTCTCCTCCGATCGGGCGTATAGAACGCTTCTATTTGACCGTTTTTGCCGATTTGCGGTCTGTTCGGGCGTTGAGATTCCAYTTATTTCCTCCTATTGGACAGTTCTCTAGGATTTCTCCTCCKTTCAGGCGTATAGAACGCTTCTATTTGACCGTTTTTGCTTTTTTGCGGTCTGTTCGGGCGTTGAGRTTCCAYTTATTTCCTCCTATTGGACAGTTCTCTAGGATTTCTCCTCCTTTCAGGCGAATAGAACGCTTCTATTTGACCGTTTTTGCTATTTTGCGGTCTGTTCAGGCTTACAGATCCTTTATTCCCCAAATCAAAAGGCCAATGACCCCACTAACAGGACATTGGCCTCGAAAAAATCATCTTTTATTCATATTGTTCTTGAAACGGGCTTGCAGGAATTGCCTCAGAAAAAAACTCTGCAAGATCTTCAGCTTGTTCTTGTGAATCAATTCGGAATACATGTTGAAGGTGGTTAAGGTCGGTAATGTCTTTAGGGTCGAGGAGGGTAGAACGGCCGGTTTGCATACAGATGACAAGGGGCTTACCAAAAAACATATTCGTGTACACGATACCAAAATCATATCTAACATCTTTAGTCGTAAAACCAACAAAGCGAACAGGAACATTCTCATTGTTATCATAAAGCTTGTCAAATAAGTTCATAAGGTACCTCCTTTTTATTTTTTGGTTATTCAGAATATTATTATAACTTATCAAATGCCTAATTTGCAAGAATTTTCACTTAGTGATTGTCAGCAGATTTCTGATAATGCTAGAATAGAAATAATGGAATTGTCAGATTAGGAGTGAGAACGATGGCCAGCAGCGCTTACATTAATTTAGTTCCCAATTCGAAAGAGAAAACGCTTACCGTGGAAGATGTAAAAGATTTATTAAACTACTATAGAGAAATCACCTCCAAGACTGGAAAACAATTAGGATGGGAATACAGCCAGGCAGCTTTTCCCTACGAGTTAAAAGAAAAGCCTGAGGGTACAGGTCAGTGGTTCTATCTAAAAGGAACTGAAGACCGATATAAGATGATTCTTATTGGTGTGGGTACACAGATTGCCACATCAGAAGAGACCGCCCCCCTTTCCTACATACAAGTTACTTTGCACGATCAGAGTACGCATGGAGATAAAGCAAAGGCAAATGAGCTATGTAAGTTTCTTGCAAAAAAGCTAGAGGCTGAGCTTAAATTATTTACCGGGAGTATCATGTACTATTACAAGCGTTGAATAAAGAAATCCCGCTTTCATATGAGCGGGATTTCTTAATTATTCAGTTTCTGTACTTGCACCATCAGTTCCGATCAAGTCCGGATCAAGAATTTCGTATTCTTTGGCTTGCAGCCCTTTTACTATTTCAGCTAACGCATCTTTCGTCCATTCACGGTCATGCATTAACAGATTGGCTCCGTTGTTCAGAAATTCAGTGTTAACCATAATATCTGCTAGTGCCTCAGCATCCATGTAATCAGCTTCCCAATCATAACCATATGTCCAATTCATAGGAATCATTCCTTCTTGCTTTACCAAATCTATAGCATAGTCTGTATTAGTGCCAAATGGAGCTCGAAAAAAACGGGGACGTTCACCAGTGATTTCTTCTACCCGATCGCTAAGCATTACAATTTCTTCGTACTGCTCTTCTTCTGTTAGCTGCCTTAAGGACTTATGCGTCATTGTATGATTTCCAATTGGAAAACCCATCTCATATATGGTCTTCAATACTTCTTCCTCTTCTTTCGTTTCAAGGAAGTGACCATTAACAAAGAAGATAGCTTTAACTCCTAGCTCTTTCAGGATCGTAGCCATTTCTAATGCATACCTATCTGGAGCATCATCTATCGTTAATAGAACCACTTCGGAGTTTGCACCACCCAAAGGTTCTATTGCAGAAGTGATGGGATTTACTACATATTGGGGTTCTTGGGGCTGATTTTCTTGTACTTGGTCTTCTTTACCTGAGTCTTGGTCTCCTTCTTCCTCATCGGAGCTCACTGTTTCTTCTTCCGGTTCTTTAATAGGATCTTCCGTTTTTGACACTGGGACATCTTTTTCTTCTTCTTCCACTACAGAATCATTTTCTTCCGTCTGATCACCTGCCGCAGAAGAATCTTGCTCATTTTCAACTTGTCCATTTTGCCCGCAAGCTACAAGGAGGAGCAATAATAATGCTGATAGTATCCATTTTTTCATATTCTTTCCTCCATACGTAAGTTTCACCTTTAATCATACTAGCATTTACTATATGAAGGCAATGTTTTTCCAGATATTTAAACTTTGAAAGGCAATTCATCCTCCAAAAACAAAATAGTAAAATAGGCTCTGAAAACTAAAATAAAATATAAAACTTATGGCAGTTGTCATCGCGGCGTGCTTCTTTTTATGAATGATTGACATGGCGAGGGTATAACAAAGATAGATAAATATACCTAATAGAATAATTTTGGCCTGCATTTTATCCCTGACCGAAAACCATTCTATGATACTATATGTCCCCCAGAAAATATTTTGTATTAAAAACACCACATAATTTTTCATAAAAGCAGCTCCTTACTGCATATTTCTATTTATGTAACCGATTTTCCATGATCGAAAACCTTAATAATTAATATGCCAGAAAGGAGCTATCTATTTTTCAATTATGTAACATTTAGATGACAAGGCCTGATTACATATAATTTAATGGTAGAATAGCACCAAATAGCAGAACAAAAGTAACTATTTTTTATATACGTTGTTAATAGAAAGTGAGGATTGCCATGATTAGAGGCGCTGTTATCTTTTTCACTTTGTCTTTTTTCATTTTATCTTCCTGTCAAGAAAATCAATCGATAACTCACATTCAATTCCCTGATGATTCTCGCACGCTCGTATTCTTTACGGACGAATCTAATTTACAGGATGAGAGTACATATTATGATGCGATCATTGATTTGAAAAGTTCATTTCCAGATGAAGTGGCTAATTTAAAAGTTGTCCATTCTGAAGATGAAAAAATTTTATATAAGCAGTTCAATGTGAAGGAGACCCCTTCTTTAATTGTCGTTCATGACAATGAAGTAGTTACGCAAATAGAAGGTTCTAAACCTAAAAAAGATATCGTCGTTTCCATTGAACAGGCGTTAAATCAAGCAGGGAATTCTACCTATTAACCGGTAGAATCCCTTTTTTGTACAAAAAAAACGAAGAGCCTCCACATACTATGGAGACTCTTCGCCGAAGTATTACTTAACGATATGAATTGGGCTTCCCATTGCAACTTCTGCAGCTTCCATTGTGATTTCTCCCAATGTTGGGTGCGCGTGGATTGTCATGGCGATATCTTCAGCTGTCATACCAGCTTCAATAGCAAGACCAAGTTCAGCAATCATGTCGGATGCACTAGATCCGGCAATTTGGGCACCGATGATTAATCCATCTTCTTTACGAGTTACAAGCTTTAAGAATCCGTCTGTTGCGTTCAATGCCAATGCACGGCCGTTTGCAGCAAATGGGAACTTAGCAGCTGTTACTTCTATTCCTTCTTCTTTTGCTTGAGTTTCTGTATATCCTACAGATGCAAGTTCTGGCTCAGAAAATACTACTGCAGGAATACCTAAGTAGTCAATCTCAGCAGGCTCACCAGCAATTGCTTCTGCAGCGATCTTACCTTCGTAAGAAGCTTTATGTGCAAGTGGTGGTCCATCCACGATGTCACCGATAGCATAGATGTTAGAAACGCTAGTGCGGCACTGCTTGTCAATTTTCACAACGCCACGGTCTGTCATTTCTACGCCAACTTGCTCAAGGCCAAGCTCATCTGTGTTAGGACGACGGCCTACAGTAACTAGTACATAATCAGCGTCGATTGTTTGCTCTTCGCCTTTTACTTCAATCGTTACTTTTACGCCATCTTCCGTTTCTTCTACACCTTTAGCCATTGCTTTTGTGAAGATTTCGACGTTCCCTTTTTTCTTCAGGTTACGTTTAACCAGTGAGCTCATTTGCTTTTCGAAACCAGCCAAGATCTCATCTGCAGCTTCCACAATAACAACTTCTGTTCCAAAGTTAGCATATGCTGTACCTAGCTCCGTACCGATGTAACCTCCACCGATAACAACTAATTTCTTTGGAATTTCTTTAAGTGCCAATGCGCCTGTAGAGTCAAGAACACGCTTGGAATACTTGAAAGTAGGGATTTCGATTGGGCGAGAACCTGTCGCGATGATACAGTTATTGAACTTGTATGTTTGCGCAGAGTTATCGTCCATGATACGAACTGTGTTGCCGTCTACGAAGTATGCTTCCCCAGAAACGATGTCCACTTTATTCCCCTTAAGTAGACCTTCCACTCCCCCAGTCAATTTCTTTACTACTCCCGCTTTCCATTCTTGAACTTTAGAGAAATCAACTGTTACGTTCTCAGCTTTAATTCCCATGTCTTCAGAATGTTGAGCTGTTTCATAGCGGTGACCTGCAGAAATTAACGCTTTGGAAGGGATACATCCAACGTTTAGACATACTCCACCAAGTGTGTTTTTTTCTACGATTGTTACCTTTTGTCCCAGTTGAGCCGCGCGGATTGCAGCAACATATCCGCCAGGGCCCGAACCGATGACAAGCGTATCTACATCAATTGCGAAATCTCCTACTACCATTTATTAACCCTCCATTAACAATAATTGTGGATCGTTCAATAGGCGCTTGATATGGTTAAGCGCATTTTGAGCAGTAGCGCCATCAATCATACGATGGTCAAAGCTAAGTGATAATGCAAGAACTGGAGCCACTACAATTTCTCCGTCTTTCACTACAGGTTTTTCTGCGATACGGCCGATACCTAGGATCGCAACCTCTGGATGGTTAATAACCGGTGTGAACCATTGTCCACCAGCAGATCCGATGTTTGTGATAGTGCAAGAAGCACCTTTCATTTCATCAGAAGCTAATTTACCGTCACGTGCTTTTCCAGCAAGTTCGTTGATCTCATTGGAAATGGAGAAGATAGACTTTCTGTCCGCATCTTTAACAACAGGAACTAGTAAGCCTTTTTCTGTATCAGCAGCGATTCCGATATTGTAATAGTGCTTGTGAACAATCTCATCTGTTGCATCATCAAGAGATGTGTTAAGTACTGGATACTCACGTAACGCAGATGTAAGTGCTTTAACTACGTATGGTAAGAATGTTAACTTAATACCTTTGTCTGCTGCAACTGATTTGAATTTCTTACGGTGTGCAACAAGATCTGTCACATCAATTTCATCCATCAACGTTACGTGAGGTGCAGTGTGCTTAGAGTTAACCATCGCTTTTGCGATTGCACGGCGCATACCACTCATTTTCTCACGAGTCTCTGGGTATTGACCAGCAGGAATTGCTTGTTTTTCTTGTTTTGCTTCCGCTTTTGTTTCTTCTTTAGCTGCAGGAGCTGCTTCAGTAGTTGTGTCTTCTGCTTTAGCGCCGCCTCCACTTAAGAATGCATCGATATCGCTCTTAAGAACACGTCCGTTGTCGCCAGATCCTGCAACTTGACGGATTTCCACGCCTTTTTCACGAGCATATTTACGTACAGAAGGCATCGCGATTACACGTTTGTTTGGATCTACTTCTACTTGCTCTTGAGTGCCAGCGCCAGTTTCAGCTTTTGGCTCTTCTTTAGGAGCTTCTTCTTTTTTCACATCTTGACCAGCTTCAGCTGTCGCTTGAACTTGTCCTTCTGTTTTTTCTTCCGCTTTTTCATCGTCACCGTGGTCGTCGCCTTTAAATTTAAGGTCTTCATAACCTGGTGCGTCTAGTGTGATGATTGTTTGACCTACAGTTGCAACTGTACCTTCATCAACTTTTAATTCCGTTACTTTCCCTTTAACAGGAGATGGAATTTCTACGACTGCTTTATCGTTTTGTACTTCACAAAGTACGTCATCTTCTTCGATTTCGTCACCTGGTTTTACGAACCATTTTACGATTTCACCTTCATGGATACCTTCACCGATATCTGGCAGTTTAAATTCGAATGCCACAGTATTCAACCTCCTATGATAGATAGCTTTATAAGGAATCTGTTAACGTCTGTAGATTTCCGTTCCAGGTGTTCGCTTATCCTTGGTCGGTGCTTGAGCCTCCTCACAACGCTTCAGGGGTCTCAACCTACCGATACCCCCCGCAGGAGTCTCACACCTTGCACTCCAATCTACAGTAAGACTTCTAAAACGAGATAACCTTCTTCTGCTTACTTTTTGTATAAAATGGAGAGCCCACTCTTGGCTAGGCGAAGAATGGACTTCCGTATGGTAGTTCTGATAGAGAACTATTTATATTAGAAGTTCAGAACTTTTTTCGCTGTTTCTAAAACATCTTTATGATTTGGCAACCATACGCTCTCTGCTTGAGAGAATGGGAATACCGTATCAGGTGCAGCTACACGCAATACCGGTGCTTCTAGGCTAAGAATCGCACGGTCGTTGATTTCTGCTACGATGTTAGCGCCGATTCCAGCTTGTTTTTGTGCTTCTTGGACAACAATCGCACGGCCTGTTTTCTCAACAGATGCAATGATTGTTTCAATATCCAATGGACTGATTGTACGTAAGTCGATTACTTCAGCAGATACACCGTCTTTTTCAAGTTGGTCAGCTGCTTTTAAGCACTCATGTACCATTGCTCCGTAAGTTATCATCGTGATGTCAGAACCTTCACGTTTAACATCTGCTTTTCCGATTTCAATTGTGTACTCCTCTTCAGGTACCTCTTGACGGAAAGAACGGTATAATTTCATGTGCTCCAAGAAGATAACTGGGTCGTTATCACGGATTGCAGAAATTAAAAGTCCTTTTGCGTCATAAGGTGTTGCAGGAATAACTACTTTAAGACCTGGTTGTTGAGCTACAAGACCTTCAAGGCTATCTGCATGAAGTTCAGGAGTATGAACTCCTCCACCAAACGGGGAACGAATTGTTACAGGAGCGTTCCAACGCCCACCAGTACGGTAACGCATACGTGCAAGTTGTCCACTAACAGAGTCCATTACTTCGTATACGAAACCAAAGAATTGGATTTCCATTACAGGACGGAAGCCGGTTACACCGAAGCCCACAGCAAGTCCACCGATTCCTGATTCTGCAAGTGGTGTATCAAACACGCGGTCTTCCCCGAACTCAGCTTGAAGGCCTTCAGTTGCACGGAAAACCCCACCGTTTTGACCAACGTCTTCACCGAAAAGTAAGACGTTTTCGTCATTTTTCAATTCTGTGCGTAACGCATCAGTGATCGCTTGAATCATTGTCATTTGCGCCATGGCTTACTTCGACTCCTTCTCTTTGTAGATTTCATTTTGCTCTTTTAGGTTATTAGGAAGCTCTTCGTACATGAAAGAGATTAAGTCTGTAACTTTCTGTTTAGGTTGGTCATCTGCTTTCTTGATAGCAACCTTGATATCTTCTTTCGCTTCTTCAATAACTTTGTTCTCTTCGTCTTCGCTCCAGATACCTTTGTTTTCTAGGTATTTGCGGAAACGTACTAAAGGATCTTTCTTTTCCCACTCATCATCAAGTTCAGAAGTACGGTAACGAGTTGGGTCATCTCCAGCCATTGTATGTGGACCATAACGGTAAGTTAATGTCTCAATTAAAGTAGGACCTTCACCATTTACAGCACGCTCACGAGCATCACGAGTTGCCGCGTAAACAGCCAGCGCGTCCATTCCGTCTACCTGAATACCAGGAATACCAGCTGCTACTGCTTTTTGAGCAATTGTTCCTGCTGCAGATTGCTTTTCAACAGGAGTTGAAATGGCAAAACGGTTGTTTTGAACAACAAAGATTGCCGGTGCTTGGTAAGCCCCAGCGAAGTTGATACCCTCGTAGAAATCACCTTGAGAAGCACCGCCGTCTCCTGTGTATGTAATTGCTACAGTCTTTTTCCCTTTTTTCTTCAGTCCAAGTGCAACACCTGCAGTTTGGATGATTTGTGCACCAATGATGATTTGAGGTGGCAATAAGTTAACACCCTCTGGCATCTGGTTGCCGTGGAAGTGACCACGAGAGAATAGGAATGCTTGATATAGAGGAAGACCATGCCAGATCATCTGTGGCACATCACGGTATCCTGGTAAAATGAAATCGTCTGCTTCAAGTGCAAACTGAGAAGCCAATTGGGAAGCTTCCTGACCCGCTGTTGGAGCGTAGAAACCTAAACGTCCTTGTCTGTTTAAGCTAATGGAACGTTGATCAAGTACGCGAGTATATACCATACGGCGCATTAATTCTTTTAATTGGTCATCACTTAGCTCAGGCATTGCAGCTTCATTTACTACTTCGCCTTCTTCATTTAAGATTTGGAACGTTTGGAATTGTTCTTCCACTTTTGCTTTCTGCTGCTTTGGATCAAATTTAGCATTTTTAGTTTTTGCAGCCATCTACGTCACCTCTTCCTTTCTATTAAGAGAACTATTTAATACATGATTACATACAAAATTAGGTTACCCAAAAACGGGTTTTAAAAGACATTTTTCTGTTTGTGATGCAAAAACGTATCTTTCCTCTTTTACTGTCTTCAGCAATAAGCATGATAGACACATAAATTTATACTGTATTAATCTTTCCGAAGAAAATATTAATACAACTTTTCACCAAGGTCAAGTTTACAACACACTACTTAATCCCGTCAATCTCTTTGCTTATATTGATTTTTTAAACCAAAAAAAGTAAAAAGTATATTCTGAATCCTCAACTGTACTAATACAACAATAGAATCTGTATTACACTGCACAACAGGACAACTTCATGTTATGTCGTAATAATAAAAAAACACTATATATTCCATTCCCGATATGTCTCAATCTTAATCATGGACCAGACAATGATTATTTTAAAATAAGAAAATACATTTTACACAACAAAAAAGACACGTAGAGCCTAGCTCCAACGTGTCAAATTCACTTAATTATCATAGCTGACGTTGAGTCCCGCTTTTTTATAAAAATCCAATTTGGCTTCATTATATTGGTCGGTAAAGTCATTAAAAGACTTGTTAGCTTCATTGATTTTTTCGTACTTTTCATTTAGATCATTTATTTGTACTTGGAGTTGCTCCAATGTTAAATCCTCTGTCTGGAAAAGCTCATACATTTCTTTTTCGACTTCCATGGACTTCATGTAATGATCCGATAAAGTCATGTACGCTTCATAACGTTGTTCCATTAGTTGATATAACGATTGTGCCTCTTTTTTAAGTTCTTCATCTTCTAATGTTTCTATCGATGTTTTTACTTCTTCAAATTGTTCACGCGCTGCCACTATGCTCTTTTTTTCATTTTCCATGGCAGCTTCTTTTTGTTCTACCAAAGCAAGCCCTTCTTGAGAAAGTTTAACTATTTGATCAAACTCTTTCATCCCAAGTGTCAGTATTTCTTCATAAATAGCTGATTCTTTCTTTTCTAATTCCAATAAAGGTCCTTGTTGTTCTTCAAAGCTGGCTTCAAGTTCCACTACTTCCTCTAGTGTCTGAAATATCTCCTGTTCTGGTGATTCTCCATTCACACATCCTGTCAGTAATAGGGAAAAAGCCAGGGTACCCGTATATACAGTCCTTTTCCAAAAACGCAATTTAAATCCCCCTAACATATCTTCTATTTAACTATAAATTTTATTGCTAATTTTTACAATATTAAATTCATACGTTAAGCATAAAATTAAATAATGAAAACGAATTGTTTCAAGTAGCTTCTTGGTTTTGATAATATATAATGAGATACTTTGTAGCTACCATATATACGAATAAATGGAGTATAGTATAACTATAAAAGATAGGAGTGAAACCATGATTACAGCGAAAGACATCATAAAAGAAGGACATCCTACATTACGCGCCGTAGCTAGTGACGTATCCCTTCCCCCATCTCAGGAAGATTCCACTATTCTACACAAAATGATGGAATACCTTCAGAACAGTCAAAATCCAGAAATGTCCCAGCAATACAATTTACGCCCTGGAGTCGGATTGGCAGCTCCTCAAATCAATATACCAAAAAAGATGATTGCCGTTCATATCAGAGATGAAAACGGGACATTACATAGCCATGCATTATTTAATCCAAGGATAGTTAGCCATTCTATTGAAAAAAGTTACTTAACAACAGGCGAAGGTTGCCTCTCTGTAGATAGAGATGTACCGGGACTTGTACCGAGATATGCCCGCGTAACCGTTAAAGCTACCAACTTGCAAGGCGAAGAACTTAAACTCCGCTTAAAAGGATTAGTGGCGATTGTATTTCAACACGAAATTGATCATCTGAACGGTGTTATGTTCTATGATCATATAAACCAAGAGAATCCTTTTCAACCTCCTGATGGAGCTATTCCTGTGGAAAGATGAAAGTAAGAAAAACCGGGCAAAAAAGCCCGGTCTTTTTAATGTTAAAAAAACGCAAGTAGATTGGTAAACCACCGCTGTGGATTTCCGCAAATGGCTGCGCGTTCCTAGGGGCGCTGCTTGAGCCTCCTCGGCTTTGCCTGCGGGGTCTCAACCTACCGCTATCTCCCTCAGGAGTCTTCGCCTTTTGCTCCAATCCACAGCTAGAAAAATTATGAGAACGAAATGTTAATTCTGTTTCAGTTAAACCGGTTAGATCCCTTTCATAACGTCAAGGTGAATGAAGTAACTTTGTTGATTGCAGTGGAAGGCGCGTAGATGCCCGCGGGAGGAAGGGACAGGTGAGACCCTACAGGTTGCAAGCCGAGAAGGCTCACGGACCGCCCGCAGGAAAGCCAAGCGCTTGGAACGGGAATTAACCGTTTTTATACCTTTTTTAAGAAATAATGCAAGCCTGATCATACGTTGATCAGGCTTGCATCTTTTTGTTAACGTATTTTTTGTTTGAGTAAGCCAACTAGCTCGAGTCCGTGAAGAATTCCGTCTTCCCCAACATCTTTCGTAACATGGTTTGCTACTTTCACTAATTCAGGATGCGCATTTCCCATCGCTACCCCTGTTCCTACAAAATCAATCATCTCGACATCATTTAATCCATCACCAAAAGCATAGACATTTTCTTTTTTAAACGGCAATCTCTCCAGCATCTTCTGAATCCCGATTGCTTTTGACCCGCCTTTTGGGAGGATGTCTGTGGAGTATTGATGCCAGCGGATGAAATCAAAATCCTTATAAGTATCCACATAACTTTTTTGATGCTCATCTTCTATGAACAATAATGCCTGATAGATTTCCGTTTCATCAAGGAAGCTTGGGCCAAATTCGGGATGAACAAATTTTAAGCTTCCCATGCTTGCATTTATAAATGGATGATTTTCTACATTTGCCTTCATTGTTTCATGATTCAAATACACCAGTGGATGTGACACTTTCTCGGAATACTCACGAAGCAAATGCAATTTTTCTGCATTTAAAGGGTTCTTGTAAATTACCTCTCCTTCAAAAACAACATACTGGCCGTTAAAGCTCACAAAGGTATCTATCTCCAATTCCTTGCGTAAATCTTCAAACATGAACGGAGCCCTTCCTGTTGCAATTGCTACATAAACTCCTTGTTCCTTCAGTTCTTTTATCGCCTGCTTTGTAGAGGCAGGTAATTCTTTTTGATGGTTCAGCAAAGTTCCGTCTATATCAAAAAACACTATTTTCTTTTCCATTTATATCACCTTACTTCTTTAGACTGTGACATTTTTTATCACTTTTTGTTTTTTAGCTTTCGTTTTATACGATGATAAATATACACCACTAAAGATGAGAATCAAACCAAAAAGCATATGAGGGGTTATTTTTTCACCTAATAATAGGCTACCCCATAACATGGCTGTTATCGGGACGATATACGTGACAAGGGATGCAAACTCTGCACTACCTTCCTTTACCATGTAATAATATAGAAGATATGCTACACCTGATCCGAAAACCCCTAACCCGACCAAAGATATGATAATAGAAGTGCTTCCTATTGCTAGGAAACCGGATGGTTGCAGTAATGCCATCATAATCCCCGATAAGATCCCAGCGACTGCTAGCGTACTAAATGAAATAACCGTTATAGGTGTGTTTTTCAAATGTTTCTTGCTAAGGTGTGCACCAAAACCATAGCAAATGGTAGCACCCAACATCGTTCCTACTCCCAGAAGATTATCATGAAACAATTGAAGAATATTTAACTCCAATAAAACAACAATTCCCATAAAACCTACGCTTACACCTATCCATTGCATTTTTTCCATTTTGCTAGAAAAAATGGAAAAGCCGATCAAAATCGTCCAAATTGGGGTCGTAGCATTTACAACCGATGCCAGACTGCTACTTATAGATGTTTCACTAACAGCAATAAGTCCCCAAGGAAGAGCATTATTTAAAAGTGCAATAAAAATAATGGGCACTATTGGGAGGTTACGCAATAGTTTTAATTTATTCTGAATAAGAAGCAAAATCAAAAGCGTTCCCGCCCCAAACATGCATCTCCAAAAAACAACACCCCAAACACCCAAATCCACTACAAGCAATTTTATAAATAGAAAAGACATGCCCCAAATCAAACTTAACGTAAATAATGCTGCATACAGTCGCTTCATCCAACTTACCACCTTAATTTTAGGGTAACGAAATAAATATTTATTTTAACCTACACGAAGAAAACGTTTACTGTCAATGAAAATTTATCCTTTGCTTCGATTGTAACGTAAGTCGACTAAAGGCCTTATTCCCAATAGACCATTTATATGTTACTCTGAGGTTAACCATACTAAATTCTACGTATATTGTTTGTTGTGAAAGCCATTTCCCCATGTACTGAAATTTCGTATATTTACCAGCAACTATTTACTCTGTTTGACGCATATTAACTACTAACAAACAGATCGTACCTAAAGTACAAGGAGTGAAACGCTTATGCTAAGAAGGCTTAGAAAAAAAATACTGCGTAGAATGAACAACATTCTTAAACGAAAAACAATTGCCTAGTCCCTGCCTTTAATGAGTCCTCCTTCACTGGAGGACTCTTACATATTATTTATCCATGAACTTGTTCTCCCTTTGTTTCTAATCCCTTTTATTTGGAGAAAATAGAAAAGCACTTCTTTTCGGGAAAAACATGAAATTTCATGATGTATCGTATATAATATAGGGTAATAATGGCTTTTTAGCCAATGACCGGTTATGCTATAAGGATATTACTAGGAAGCATTATTAAAACTCGCGTTGTCTTTTTGTAAGGAAAAAAAGCATTGGAGCTTGACGCAAGATTGTGGGTCGACGGACACTTCCGCCTTTTTCCCTTACATAAAATAACTATATATCTTGGTTCTTTCCCTTACTGCCTAAGGAGAGGCGAAGGACCAGACAGATTTTTTTTAAGGAGAGATAGCAATGTTATTTAAAGTGTATTATCAAGAAGATGTAGCTGAAGCACCTGTTAGAGAAAAAACGGAATCTCTTTATGTGGAAGCATCTGCAGTATTCGAAGTCCGCAGAAAATTAAAGGACAAGCCATATAACATAGAATTTATCCAGCCTGTATCCGGGGATTTCTATGAGTATGAAAAGCAATCAGAAAACTTTAAAGTATTGGAGATATGATAGACAATGAAATTTGTTAAAAACAATCAAGCAGCGGTCTTCGCTTTAGGCGGGCTGGGTGAGATCGGGAAAAACACCTATGCTGTCCAATTTCAAGATGAAATCATCTTAATTGATGCCGGAATTAAATTTCCTGAAGACGAACTACTAGGAATCGATTATGTTATTCCAGATTATACGTATTTAGTAAAAAACCAAGAAAAAATTAAAGGCCTTTTCGTTACTCACGGCCACGAAGACCACATTGGGGGAATTCCTTACCTTCTTCGCGAAGTAGACATTCCAGTATATGGCGGCAAGCTTGCACTTGGCTTAATCAAAAACAAATTAGAAGAACATGGTCTTTTGCGTAAAGCAAAACTAATTGAAATCCAGGAAGATGACATCATCAAGTTCCGTAAAACTTCGGTGACATTCTTCCGCACCACTCACAGTATCCCAGATTCTTACGGTGTTGTTGTCAAAACACCTCAAGGGAATATTGTTCACACTGGTGACTTTAAGTTTGACTTTACTCCAGTTGGAGAACCTGCAAACTTAACAAAAATGGCCGAAATTGGAAAAGAAGGCGTCCTATGCCTCTTATCTGACAGCACAAACAGTGAAATTCCTGACTTCACCATGTCAGAACGCCGTGTAGGAGAAAGCATCCAAGACATCTTCCGCAAAGTAGATGGTCGTGTGATTTTCGCTACATTCGCATCCAACATTCACCGTCTGCAACAAGTAGTGGAAGCTGCTGTAGCTCACGGCAGAAAAGTCGCAGTCTTCGGACGCAGTATGGAAGCAGCAATCAATATCGGTCAGGAACTTGGTTATATCCAAGCACCTAAAGATACATTTATCGAAACGAACCAAATTAACCGCATGCCGGCAAACAAAGTCACTATCCTTTGTACCGGAAGCCAAGGTGAACCTATGGCCGCTCTTTCCAGAATTGCCAACGGAACCCACCGCCAGATTCAGATCATTCCTGGAGACACGGTTGTATTTTCTTCTTCCCCAATCCCAGGAAACACACTAAGTGTAAACCGTACCATCAACATGTTATTCCGCGCAGGAGCTGATGTCATCCACGGTTCATTAAGTGACATCCATACTTCCGGTCATGGTGGACAGCAAGAACAAAAGCTAATGCTTCGCTTGATCAAGCCAAAATATTTTATGCCAATTCATGGTGAATACCGCATGCAGATTACGCATAAACAGCTTGCGATTGATTGTGGAGTACCTGAAGAGAATTGCTTTATCATGGACAACGGTGAAGTTCTAGCACTTAGCGAGGATGAAGCTTCTGTAGCAGGTAAAATACCATCCGGTAATGTTTACATTGACGGAAATGGTATTGGTGATATCGGAAACATCGTTCTTCGTGACCGCCGCATCCTTTCTGAAGAAGGTCTAGTGGTTGTAGTAGTAAGTATTAACATGAAGGATTTCCGCATCGCTTCTGGTCCAGACATCATCTCACGCGGATTTGTGTACATGAGAGAGTCCGGTGACTTAATCAATGACGCGCAATCTTTAATTTCTAAGCATCTGAATAAGATTATGGAACGCCGTACAACACAATGGTCTGAAATTAAGAATGAAATTACGGACACGCTTGCTCCGTTCTTATACGAGAAAACAAAACGCCGTCCTATGATTCTTCCTATTATTATGGAAGTTTGATGTCACGGTGAAACAGTTTGAACTCCCCCAGACTTTTGTGGACTGGGGGAGTTTTTTTGTTGTATTTTATCATTCATCGACGGGATGGGGCTAATTTTACAGTCCACTTAAAACTGATTGTGCGTTTTTGCGGAACAGTTGAGGTGATTGTAACTTTTCAGTGGACCATTGTAACTTTTCACTTGGTTATTGTGACTTTTTCGAAAGGTATTGTGACTTTTTTCCGAGTTATTGTAACAATTCGGAAATCGAAATACATTCTGGAATATCAAACAATAAAAAATACCAGCAAGAGCTCCTCCCCTCACTGGTCCACACTAATCTTAATCTTCCACCACATTCTTTTCAAAACGCGTAATATCCGTATCTGCTCCAATTACAATCAGAATATCCCCTTGTTTAATAGGATCAGTGGCCTGAGGCGAGACAATGATATCCCTCCCCCGCTTGATTGCAACTATGTTAATTCCGTATTTAGCACGAATATCCAAATCAATCAGCGTGTTTCCATCCAAACGTCTACTAGCCACGATCTCTACGATACTATGCTCATCAGAAAGCTCCAGATAATCCAGAACGTTATTTGACACAATATTATGGGCAATACGTCTTCCCATATCACGCTCCGGATGAACAACCTGATCTGCTCCAATGCGGCTTAATACTTTTTCATGATAATCATTAGTTGCCTTGACCGTAATATGTTTAACTCCCAGTTCTTTCAAAATCAAAGTTGTTAAGATACTCGCTTGAATATTGTCCCCAATTGCAACAATTACATGGTCAAAGTTACGGATTCCGATACTCTTAAGGACCGCCTCATCCGTCGTATCGCCAACCACTGCATGTGATGCTATATTAGCAAACTGGTTTACTTTCTCTTCGTCATTATCAATCGCAAGGACCTCTACTCCCTCGTCACTCAAGGCCTGTACCATACTTCCCCCAAAACGACCTAATCCAATAACGGCAAACTCTTTTCTTTTCAACCTTGTTTCCCCCATTTACTCTGAAATATATAAATACTATTGTACCATAATCCTACCTTTTCTTATGTTGAATATGATTTTCTACAAGAAAAGTTTTCAGAAAATTATTGTACTCCCTCTTAATAAAGTGTAAAATTACACATATATTATAAAAAAGGAGCATTTGTCACCCTATGATGAATCAAGACGAAGCTATCTCTTTAATATCAAATAAACTTAAGCTCATCCGAACCGAATATAACTACACACAAGACAGGATGGCGGAAGTGTTGGGGATCTCCAAGAAGACCCTGGTACAAATTGAAAAAGGCCGAACCACAGCCGGCTGGACCGTTTGCGCAGCTACATGTGCCTTATTCCGTGAAAGCCAAGTATTATCCTCCGTTCTGGGTGCTGATCCATTAGAAGTTATCGAAACGATAGCACACGAGAAAATAGATGCAGCGAAGGATAAGACTATGGGCGGAAAAGTATGGTGGAAAGAAATAAAAATGCAAGGGGCATTTCGCCTTCAGCAAAATGTCATCAGTCAGCATTATAGAATTCTTGATGAAAAGGATTTCCGGTGGTACAGCTCTTTTGAAAAAGAGGATGCGTTAGAGAGATTAAACGAGTTATCAGCTCAACAGAAAGGAGAATGAGTGAATGGATGTTAATATTGTCGTTCTAATCGCTGTTGTTTGCCCTATTTTTTTGATTGCCTGTTATATTAGTGAAAAGCTTGAGTACCGTTGATCACATGGCGTATGCGAATGGGCACTAGTTGGAGTTTTTTTCCGATAAGGTAATCTCTATTACATATTTTTCCTCTGAAGAGGTTTGTTTTGTGGAAATATATGGATTCTTTATAAATTGAACTTGTTGTTTGTTAAATTGGATAGGTTTTTTGAGCAAATTCAACCACTTTTTTGTATAATTCCCCCCGTTTTTTGATAAATTCGCTTTGTGTTTATTCCGACATCCAGCATTAAGTAATTTCGTACACAAAAAAGACATCGGCCCTAAAACCGATGTCTTTTCTTCTTCTCAGCTCACATCCTGCATCGTAAACTGCGCTTTAACTAGGTGATAATAGATGCCACCGTGCTTCATCAGCTTATCATGATTACCCTGCTCCATGATATTCCCATGATCAAGAACAATGATGTTATCTGCTTCTCGAATAGTAGAGAGACGGTGAGCAATAATAATAGCGGTACGGCCTTTCAAAAGCTGTTTAAGGGCCGTCTGGATCTTCACTTCCGTTTCCGTATCAATACTAGCTGTCGCTTCATCTAAAATGATGATGCTTGGATCCGCTAACAAAGCACGTGCGAAGGAAATTAATTGTCTTTCCCCGACTGACAGGACATTTCCTCTCTCCTCTACTTCTGTTTCATATCCATTTTTCAGACGCTCGATAAATTCATTCGCGCCAACTGCCTCAGCAGCGGCCCTTACTTCTTCATCAGTGGCAGTAGGTCTGCCAAAGCGGATATTATCATTGATGGTTCCAGAGAAAATAAAGGTATCCTGCAATACTACACTGATTTGGGAGCGCAGGCTTTGAAGAGAGATGTCACGAATGTTATGTCCGTCAATCTTCACTTCTCCACCAGTTGCATCATAGAAACGTGAAATCAAGTTGGCGATCGTTGTTTTCCCAGATCCCGTATGACCAACCAATGCCACCGTTTGGCCTGCTTCCATTTTCAATGAAATGCGATTCAAAGCGGTACGTTTACTGTCATAGGAGAATTCCACATTCTTAAATTCTATCTCTCCGTTAATGGTATCCAACTGGACGGCGTTGTCTTTCTCATCCACAATTGGTTTTTCATCGAGGAATTCAAAAATACGTTCAGAAGAAGCCATCCCCACAAGCAGCATGTTATATAGCTGACCTAATCTTGAGATCGGTTCCCAGAACATCCCTAAGTAAAAAGCAAAGGAAATGAATACACCGACAGTTAACGTACTTGTGCCGCCTGTTAAACTTTGCTGAATCAAATAGGCTCCGTACCAAATAAGGATGGCGGTTCCAACTGCATTTGTCATTTCAACGAACGGACGGAAAATGGCATTCTGTCTCGTTGCATTTTTCCAAGACTCAAAGTTTTCCGTATTAATACGGTCAAAGAACCCCATGTTTTCTCTTTCTTGCGTGAAGGATTGTGTAACACGAACCCCTTGTATACTTTCATTTAGATGAGAGTTAAGCATCGCTTGCTTGATACGGACATCCTGCCACGCCCTCCTAATTTTCCTACGCAAGCTTGTGGAGATGAAGAACATGATCGGCAGAATAATTAATATTGCTGTAGCCAATTCAGGACTAAGTGTAAATAGAATCACTACGATACCAATTAGTAAAATAAAGTCCATAAGCAAATTGATAACGCCGTTTGTGAACAATTCTTGCAAGGAATTAATATCATTCATGATCCGAACAAGGATGGACCCAGCGGAACGTTGATCGAAAAAGCGATGGGAAAGTCCTTGAACATGTGTGAATAAATGTTTTCTTAAATCATAAATAACGTTTTGACCGAGCATATTCATCCATCGGATTCTCAATGCGTTCGCCACATAAGATATGAGATATAACACGGAAACAATCACTGCTAGTTGGACAAGCATATCCATGTCTTTTTGTTTTATGGCAACATCATATAAGTATTTACCAATGATGATTGGAATTGCTAACCTTACAGCTGTTGCAATTAACATTGTAATAACAGCCAATGGGAGCAACGTTTTCGAATAAGGTTTCATATAAGAAAACAGTCGCCACATCTGTTGCCAGTTAAAAGGCTTTTCAATTGCATTATCAGTAGAATAGTAGAATCTCTTTTTCACATTATCGCTCAGTTCGATTTTCTGTTTTTTGCGCATCCTGTTTCACCTGCCTTCAGTTAGTCTGAGCTTCCAAAACCGTTTTTTGGTCCTTGTACTGGATGTCATAAATTCTTCGATATGCCCCATTCTTTTGGACAAGCTCGTCATGTGTACCGCGCTCCACTACTTTTCCTTCTTCTAACACGAGAATCTCATCGGCATGTTTAAGTGAGGAAATACGGTGGGCGATGATGAAAGTTGTTCTGCCCGCCAAAGCGGCCTTTAATTCTCTTTGAATATTAAACTCTGTCTGCATATCCACTGCACTTGTTGCGTCATCCAACACTAAAATACTTGGATCTAGAATCAATGCACGAGCGATGGCGATACGTTGTTTCTGACCGCCAGAAAGTCCCATTCCACGCTCTCCAAGCATTGTGTCGTAGCCGTCAGGAAGTTCCATGATAAACTCATGCGCCTGTGCCATCTTAGCAGCTCGAACAATTTCTTCCGTGGAAGCATTAGGTCGGCCGTAAGCGATATTTGACTTAATAGTGGAAGAAAATAAAAAGGACTCCTGCAAAACAAATCCAATTTGATTTCTCAGTGAATACAACGAGTATTTATTTACTTCTTCTCCATCAATTAAAATACGGCCAGACTGTGGCTCATAAAATCTTGTGATTAGTTGAGTGATACTTGTTTTCCCTGAACCTGTCGCGCCGATCAATCCAATCTGCTTACCAGGAGGCGCATCAAAGGAAACATTCTCAAGCGCCGTTTTATCTTCATTTGGATAACGGAAGGTAACATCATCAAACGTAACATGCCCATTTAGGTTTGGTGCATCTTTTGCATCCGTTGAATCTTGAATATCTTCTTCTGCTTCTAAGATCTCCAATAATCGTTCACCGGAAGCCTTTGCTTGTGAGAACTGATTGATGACAAAGCCTAAGTTGGCAATTGGCCAGACAATATACCAGACCAAGCTGAAGAATGCCACAAGTTTTCCTTCTGATAATTGACCTGTAATTACTAAATAACCTCCGAACCCAAGAAGACCTACCACACAGGCATTCCCGATGAACTCCATCAGCGGGAAAAACTTAGCCCAGACATTAGAAGTGGTTATATACTTTTCTTTGTAGTCCACATTGGAATTATTGAACTTATTAATTTGATAATCTTCACGTGATAAAGATTTTACCGTGTTGATTCCACTGATATTCTCTTGCACATTCGTATTCAATTTCCCGAATGATTTACGAATCCCACGGAATGCCGGGTGAACTCTTTTATCAAAGCGGTACGTTACAAACGCAAGGAATGGCATAGCCAAAAGCGTAACAAACGTTAAGGCCACCGAGTAATAGAACATCAAACCTAGACTTATAGTCACGAGCAGGACAAACCTAATCAATTCGGCAAACCCGAATGATAGGAAAAACCTGAACCCCTCAACATCCGCTGTCAGCCTAGACATTAAGTCCCCAGTTTTGGCATTATCATAATAACGAAATGGTAAGAATTGCAGTTTTTCATACAGCTCATTTCTTAAGCGATACACGGAACGTATTCCAAATAGGTCCCCTAAAAATTGATTGAAATACGTAAATAACCCCTTTAAGGCCATGATTCCAATGAATCCGAGCGCAATATATGGTACGTATTCGAATTGTCGTTTTTCAATAACTTCATCAATGGTAACCTGTAAAATTACAGGATAAATGACAGTGATGACCGTTACTAAAAGCAAAAATATCAATGAAATATAGAAATTTTTGCGATAAGGCCAATAAAACTCTTTAAGCTTCTTAAAAGTCTCCACATGTATTCCCTCCCTTTGTTAACTCATGCTGGAAAATATAAGATAGTATCTAATATATCGAGTTTCGAAATATTTATCCAGTCTTTTTTGGAAAAATTTAAATTATTTATACTATTATTTTATTAGGTTACGTAAGACATGGTAAGAGTCATGAAGACGGATGTTTTCTACATCTTTAGTCGGAGATAAGTGAACAACTTTAGAGTATATGAAAGAGAAGATGCGAATAGCACCTGCACATAAAAAGAAAAGGATCGCCAGTCAAGGCAACCCTTTGTTATAATTCATTATCCTATTTTTCCATCTCACCTAAAACGCGGTTTACACGTTTTTCTAGCATCTTCATTCCGCTGCCTCCAGCTTGGAAATGACGAAGATTGCCTTCTGCATCAAATACGTAATAAGCAGGAACATATTGATTTTCATATGCATCCGTCAATTTATGTTCACTGTCCACAAAAATCGGCTGGGTAATATCATGCTCACTTGCCGTTTTTTTAATGGAATCTAAGTTCAAGTCGTCCTCAGAGCGGGGCATGTGAACAGCGATTACATTCAACTTGTCCTTATAGTTATCGCGAAACTCATTTACTTGCGGCATTGCTTCTTTACATAAATGGCAGCTAACAGACCAGAAATGGATTAGCGTTGGCTTCTCTCCAATTAGCTCTTCTTTTGTTACCTGACCGTTCAACCATTCGGTAGCACCTGTTAACTCAGGCATTGGGGATCGTAATTTCATGCTGAAAACCTCCTATTAGATTTCTATGTAGTGCAAAGAAAAGGCCTAACGTAAACCGTTAGACCTTATTCTAGGTTGCATCAAATTATAATGTAGCTTGTCCAGGCTTCCAGTTAGCTGGGCAAAGACCACCAGTTTGTAATGCTTGAAGAACACGTAATGTTTCTTCTACATCACGGCCGATGTTGTTATGGAATACTGTTTGGTATTGAAGTTCGCCTTCTGGGCTGATGATGTATAAGCCACGTAGCGCGATACCTTCGTCTTCAATAAGTACGCCGTAGTCACGAGATACAACGTGGTTTGTGTCAGCAGCTAAAGGATATCTTAATTCGCCAAGACCATTGTCTTTGCGATCAGTATTGATCCATGCTAAGTGAGTGTGGATAGTATCAGTGGATACTCCAATGATTTCTGCATCTAAGTCTTCGAACTCTTCGTAACGATCAGACATTGCAGTGATTTCAGTCGGGCAAACGAACGTGAAATCCATTGGGTAGAAGAAAAGTACTGTCCACTTATCGTTTTTCATGTTCTCTTCTAAGCTTACTTTTCCAAATTCTTTGTTTGGTAATACAGCGTCCATTTCAAAACGTGGAGCTTGTTTACCTACCATGCGTTCTGCCATTTGTAAATCCCTCCAAGTTGTAATTTCAAATGAGAATATTAATAAAAGATTCTCATTTAGTTATTTAATCAACATCAACTATTATAAATCACTCTTTATTTTTAGTCAATATTAAATGATAATTAATTTAAATAAGGAATTAGATGTAAATATTACATGATCCAATTTCACCTTGTTGGTATTCCCTTTATGAACCGTGATGATAAATGGGAATTTTTTCTCACATCTAATACTATCATTCTTTCCTTTGAGAACAAAATAATAAGCTTATACTATTCGTTTTCTGTAAATCATTTGGTTTTCACAAACGAATACTTTATAATGCCATATTAGGGCATATATAATTAATAAGAAGGGAGTATTATTTAAATGGTATTTGACTTATCTGACATTGATTTCTACGCTATATTAACTGCTCTAGGAATTCTTGTTCTGAAACTTATTGTTATCCTTATCGTATATGCAATTGTAAAATCAATTGGGACAAAAATTATTACACGTGCATTTGCTAGAGCTTCAGAAAAACAGGGAATATCACCCGGGCGGGCAAAAACACTGGAAAAGTTGACAGTTAACATTTTTACATATGCATTAATCTTTTTCCTTGTCATAATGGTTCTTGAAAATGTATTTGCCGTGGAAACAACCGCTATTTTAGCAGGGGCCGGGGTTGTAGGTCTTGCTATTGGTTTTGGGGCGCAAGGAATTGTCAGTGACGTTGTAACAGGCTTTTTCCTTTTACTAGAAAAACAAGTGGATGTAGATGATTATGTTACAACTGCTGGCTTTTCAGGCATTGTAGAGGAAGTTGGTCTACGGACAACAAAAATTAGGGACTTTGATGGTTCTTTGCATTATGTACCAAACCGTGAGATCTCTAATTTAACTAACCATTCTCGCGGAAACATGAGAGCACTGGTTGATATCGGCATCTCCTATGATGATAATATTGACCAAGCAATCGAAGTGATGCAGCGTGTATGTGAACAGGTTGCTTCTGAAGATGAAACAATTATTGAAGGCCCTAATGTAGTGGGTGTTCAAGGTCTTGGAGCTTCAGATGTTGTCATCCGAATCATCGCAAAAACGGAAAACATGCAACAATGGGCAGTCGAGCGTAAACTACGCAAAACACTTAAAGAAGCACTTGATGCAAATGGCATTGAAATCCCGTTTCCACATCAAGTTTATATTGAGAAGAAGGAATAGTTTTTTGGGAAAGTCTAGAGTGGTTACTCTGGACTTTCTTTTTGTTCTGATGATGAATTGTTATGGAGAGTGCGTGATAGGTATTTGTCTTGTTAGTTGGTTTACTTATTGTCTGGCTGGAAATGCCAAATGTCCAAAGTTTTTGCAAAGTTGACCGAAGTTCCGGCATAATTGACCGAAGATTTTGCGAATTCGACCAAAGTTTTGCGAAAAATGACCGAACCTTGTCCGAACCCCAGGTAAAAGTTGACCGAACCCTTTCATAATTCCTTTATTAAACGTCCGAAGATAGTTGAGAAATGTCCGAACCAAATTTTTTCAACAAAAATAGAGGCATTTCCTATCAAAAGTACACTTTTCTTCACCTTTTAGCATCGAAAACTCCAACGCCTCCACCGTGCACGCTTAACTAAACCATCCCCACCCCACAACAAAAAAAGAGCCATCGCGGCTCTTTTTTAGTGGTTGATTCTGCTTTCCACCTGTTGGCAAATCTGATCAGCTGTCAGTCCGCTTGCTTCAATTACAGAACCAGCAGTGACACTATTGGAGATACCCATTACATTATTGTCGATTCCCGTTACAACGCAGCAGTCACAACCTTTTGCGTCGTTTTCATTCATTAATTGAACAACATCGTATCCTTTTTGTTGCAACGCTTGTTGAACATCCGTTAAGGATTGTTCTACACCGATTTTTGGCATATGTAATCCACCTCCTCTTTGTTAATTTGGCTTGCAAACGCCAAAATATACAAGGAGGAAAATAAAAATGTCAGTTTGCTTTAAAATTAAAATAAGAAATGATGGTGCTAATAGCTACACCAATCGCATCTTCATTAGGATTCAATTTTGAATGATGAAGGCCATATGGGGATTCTGCTCCTAACCAGAACATAAACCCAGGGATGTTCTCAATCATGTATCCATAATCTTCTCCGGTCATCGCCTCCTTACATTCTATTACGCGAACATTGGTGTTTTCTGATACATACTGCATAAACTCTTCTGTAAGAGATGGATCATTGTCTACCTGATGGTACATGCTTCCGTAATCAATGGTTGTTTGGCAGTTATACCCCACTTCCACACCATGAACCAGAGCTTCAATTCGCTCTTTAACTTTTTTCATACTTTCAACGGACAGGGTACGTATCGTCCCTTCTAGTCTGGCGCGCTCCGCAATGATGTTTTGAACGGTGCCGCCAGTTATTTTTCCAACTGTAATGACGGCACTGTCGAGGGGATCAACATTCCGAGCGATGACTGTCTGTAATTGTGTAACAAGTGAACACGCGGCAACCACCATATCGTTTGTTTGGTGAGGATATGCTGCATGTCCTCCGCGGCCTTTTAAGTCGATAAAAAGCTCGGATGTATTAGCAAAAAGAAGTCCCTGTTTCGTAGCAATGGTACCGACTGGATATTCGGGTGCGATATGGAGAGCTACAATCATATCTGGTTTCCAAGCCTTGAAGATTTCCGATTGTATCATTGGCAACGCACCGCCTGGCCCCTCTTCTGCTGGTTGAAACATAAACAGGAGGTTATCAGATGCAGGATTCTGAGAGAAATGAGTCAGGATTCCCAGGGCAATACTCATATGCATATCATGTCCGCATGCGTGCATCATTCCCTCATGTAGAGAAGGAAAGGATAAATCTGTTTCTTCTCCGATTGGCAAGCCATCTATGTCCGCTCTGTAACCAATTGTTTTAGACGGATTTGTTCCTTGTACTCTTACAAAAATCCCAGTTTTCCATGTTTTAACTTCTATATGATCCTGTGGGAGGTTTTGTATATAATGAAGCAAATATCCTTGTGTTTTTGTTTCTTGGAATCCCTTTTCTGGAATTTGATGTAGATCTCTTCTTATTTGTATAAAGGGATTGATTAGATTCGACACGACCATTCCTCTCTTTCTAAGAAAAAGACGTGGAGTTAAGCACCCACGCCTTTTTCATTCCTTCTTTATTATAATTGACGAAGTTCTTGTTTAATTTCCGTTTTGGATTTCGTTTTTTCATCAATATCTTTAATTTTCTTTGCAGGTGTTCCAGCAACCACTGTGTATGGTGCCACGTCATCAATTACAATGGCTCCTGCAGCAACTACTGCACCTTTTCCAACGGTTACACCTTCTAGCACTACTGCATTTGCTCCAATAACAACGTCATCTTCAATGACAACAGGCTTAGCAGAAGGCGGCTCAATTACACCCGCAAGAACGGATCCTGCACCGATGTGACAATTCTTTCCGACTGTTGCGCGTCCACCAAGTACTACGTTCATATCAATCATCGTTCCTTCTCCAACTACGGAACCAATATTAATGGAAGCACCCATCATGATAACAGCATTGTCTCCGATTTCCACTTGGTCACGGATGATTGCGCCTGGCTCGATACGAGCTTTGACACCCTTCATATCAAGAAGAGGAATGGCAGAGTTACGTCGATCGTTTTCTACCACATAGTCTTCAATTTTTGCTTCGTTTTCTTTAAGAGCCACTTCAATTTCAGCCCACTCGCCGAATACGACTCCGCTTGTGCCATTTAAGAAAGTTTTTGAAGAAGCACCAAAGTTGATACCTTCTACATCACCTTTCACATAAACCTTTACAGGTGTGGATTTTGTACTGTTTTGAATAAAAGAAATAATCTCGTTTGCGTCCATCATTTTCATTATGTAATTCCTCCTAAAACAATAAGTCTTTATCCCTTTACTCTATCAAACAAAGAAAAGTGTGACAAGTAAAAAAATTATACATTTTTGATAACTAAAGAATATCCGGACAAAACAGCCCTGCTCTATAAAAGTGAAAACTTTAGTCATTAGTTTAACGCCGCTGTTTCTTTCCGCAAATGGCTTCGCTTTCCTAGGGGCACTGTTGGAGCCTCCTCGGCTTCGCCTGTGGGGTCTCCACCTGGCGCTATCTCCCTCAGGACAAGGAAGGCATCGGCAGCGATTCATCGCACGAAGAAAATGCGTAGCATTTTCGAGGAGTCTCCGCGATTTGCTCCAATCCACAGTTAGGATTCAAAAGTATTAAAGGTTACTACTTTTTCAGCTATTCTGGTTAGTTTCTTTTCCTTTAACCTTGGATGAATGAGATTACCTTGTTGATTGGAGTGGAAGGCACGGAGACGCCCGCGGGAGGAAGGGACAAGTGAGACCCCGCAGGCGCAAGCCGAGGAGGCTCACGGACCGCCCGCAGGCAAGCGAAGCGCCCGGAACGGAAATCAACAGTACTATATATACTCTAATCCTTATGAAAAAAAGAGACCTATTCAGTCTCTCTTTTGGCAACCATTTTTTCGTTTGTACGTGCGATGAATTGAACTACAATTAATCCAATGATAAAGGTAATTATGCTGATTACATTTGTAAGCATGCTTTGTGAAAAGCCCGGGAATACAATTAAAGTCGACCCCATCACAAGGCCAATGACCGAGGCAAATGTTATTTTCGGGTAATGCTCCAACACGTATTTGATTAGTTTACTGGAAATGATAAAACCAACAGCAACTCCTGCACCGATAGTGAGAATAATTGGGATGTTGATATCTTTCAGTGCCGCAATAGCTGTAGTATAGAAGCCAAGAATCAATAATACCATAGAGCCGCTGATACCAGGCAGCAGCATCGTCATACTAGCAATCCAACCAGCAAAGAATAGACTGATTGCTGAACCAACAGTAAGTGTTTCAATCACAGGTCTTGTAGATTCTTGTAAAAATGCCATAGAACCAACTAATACAAATGAGAGAATCAGAGCCAGATAGTGACGTTTTGTAAATGTTTGAAACATATTAGATTCTTTGGCTAGTAATGGCAGAACTCCAATGATTAATCCTAAAAATAAGAACATAGTCGGTTGCGGATAGGTATGTAACAAGTAATCGAGTAGATGACTGAAAATAAGAAGTGCACCTACAATACCGATACCAAGAGGAATAAGAAACTTAAGGTGTTTTAACCAATCTCTGCTGAAAATTCCGCTTATCGACTCAATTAGACGGTCGTAAATCCCCAGAATAAAAGCAATCGTTCCACCACTTACACCAGGTATTACATCACTGATGCCCATTAACATTCCGCGAAAAATATTTTTCCATTCCATAAAAGTGCTCCACCTTATAATTAAGTCTAGTATCTCAAAGTTTTATATTACTATTTCTTTTAAATATAATCCAATATTATCTCAACAAGTTCTTTAATTTCCTCCATGATGATATTCTTCTAATACTTCTAGAAATGCTTCCACCTGCTTTAACTTAAAGGAGGACTCATATCCAATTAACCATGTATCTCGGTGAAGGTTGGATACTTCATCCTCTTCTAGCGGTATCTTTTTGATGTTATCATAATCATCCTGTAATGTGATGGAAGGCAAGATGGCATAGCCAATTCCATTCAACGCCATCTGTTTACAGGTCTCAATTTGATCTACCACAATTGTCCGCTTTGGTGGAGCCTGAAATTTTTTATGCCACCAAACTTGAATTTCTTGATAATAGGTGGAATCACTCTTAAATTGGATAAAAGGTCGTTCCGTAAATTCCAGTTCAGAAAGCTCTTTTATTTCTGTATCCACAAGGTAAAGCTTGTCTCTAAGGAGATGTTTCTTTACCCCTTTCCATTCCGGGTTTCCACGGATAATCCCCAGATGAACTTCATCTTCATATAAACTTTTTACAATATCACTGCTCCACCCTGTTACAAGAGAGACTTTGGCATTAGGATACTTTTGAATAAACCTTTTTAATACTTTCGGAAGCCAATATTGTCCTATGATGGTAGCCACAGCAATCTTTAAAGTACCGTAGATTTCTTTATCCAGTGAAGTAATTTCTTCTCTTACCTTTGCTTCTTTTGCCAATACCTCTTCTGCAAATTCCACAATTTTCTCACCAGCAGGTGTAATCAGTAATCCTTTTTGCGTTCTGATAAATATTTTGGTATTCCAATTTTTTTCGATGGATTGTAAGCGCTGCGACAAAGCCGGCTGGGAAACAAACAATCGCTCAGAAGCTTTTCTCATATTCTTTTCTTTTGCCATTACAGATAAAATTTGAAATTCTGATGTATTCATACACTACCCTCTATATAAGTTTTTCTTATAGTATATCTTAATTTTAATGTTATTTCATTATGACTTTTAAGCGCATAAAATGAAGTAGAAAGACAAAGGATCGTTGAAAGAAGGTGACACTATGGAAACACCATACTACTATCTTACGTTAATCGGCTTTATCGCCACATTCATTGGAACCCTCGGAGGAGGAGGAGGCCTGATTAATTTACCTTCGATGTTGCTATTGGGAGTGCCTATTCACACTGCGATTGCATCCAATAAATTTTCTAACTCTTTCAGTTCGTTTACTAGCTTTTATACGATTTGGAAAAAGAAACAAGTAAACTTGAAACTAGGATTATCCATTGTGCCATTTACCATCACTGGAGGGATTACTGGTGCTTTATTAGCATCCTTTCTTACAGAGGAGATTTTGCTTAAAGTAGCTTTGGGTTTGTTGGTCATTGCCACCATTCTTAATATCGTAAAATCCAAGATAAAGCGAAATGACAACAATGACACGCCGTCCTCGCTGTTTTATCCAACTTATATAGGAATTGGTGCCTTCGACGGACTATTCGGTCCAGGTCAAGCCACGCTGCTTATGCATTCTTTCTTAACCGCAGGACATTCTTTTCTAACTAGTATCGGACTCACCAGGCTACAAACTTTCGCAAGCTGTTTCGTGTCATTTATTGTTTACTTCTCCATGGGCTATTTTGATTGGAAGGTTGGAGTGGCCTTGGGGATAGGCTCTTTTCTAGGTGCACAAACTGCAATAAAATTGGCCAACAGGCTGGCTTTTCTTCCGTGGCAGAAGATACTTAGCGCTTTTTCTATTTTTCTCATCGTCTACTTATTCTTGAAAATAATATAGTAGCAACGAAAAAGCGCCAGCTCTCAAAATCTCATTTAAGAGCTGGCGCTTTTTTAACTTTTCTTAGGCAAAAGCAATATTAAGATGAAGCTGATGACAGCAAACCCTGCAACAACAAGATAAACAGTCTGAAGTGCGGAAGTTAATCCATCCTGAAGCAACACTCTCATGGATTCTGAAAGCTGATTGCGCTGATTCTCATTTAGAAGTAGTGTCGTGGAATCTAAAGAAAACTCACCCAAAGCTCCATTTTCTTTCAAGTGCTCCTGTATTCTGGAATTCAATATTCCACCTAAAAGTGCAGCTCCGATTGTACTTCCGAGTGTTCTCATAAACATATTGGATGCAGTTGCTACTCCTCGTTTTTGCCAAGGAACTGTGCTTTGTATAGAGACAATGAAGGCAGTTGTTGAAAAGCCCATCCCCACTCCGATCATGAAGGAACCAAAAGCGGCCCAGACTGGTCCATCATCAGGGCTTAGTGTCATGAAAATGATGCTTCCCAGTATCAAGGCAACTCCTCCTATAATGGAAGTGGTTCGAAATCCAATTTTCAATAAGAGTCTTCCTGCTATCATTGCTGCTATTGGCCATCCAATGGACATGGTAGTCAAGGTAAAACCTGCAACAATCGGCGGCCTCTCCATAACACCTTGAACAAAGGCTGGTAAAAAACTAGAAATACCTATTAACATGACACCAGTGGTCAATGATGTAGTATTGGCAATCAGAATGGACCGTTCCTGCCAAATATCAAACGGCATCATCGGATCTTTAGCTCTCTTTTCTTGAAGAATAAAGAATATAAAGGCTATTGCTGATACGGCTATAAGACTAAATACAGGTGCCGACATCCACTCCCATCTTACACCGCCTTCCACCATGACAAGCATGAATGAACTCACAGATACAAATAACAATCCCGCACCTGCATAATCAATTGAGTGTTTCTTCTTTTCCACTCCTTCATGTAGAAAGAGATAAAGACCAACAATCGCTAAAATTCCTAAAGGTATGTTTACCCAAAATACAAATCTCCAGCTAACATACTGAACAAGCAATCCACCAATAGCAGGTCCTAAGATTGCAGATATTCCCCATACACTCGATAAATACCCTTGAATTTTTGCCCTTTCCTCTTTTGTGTACATATCCCCCACAATAGTAGATGCAATGGGCATAACTGCTCCTGCTCCGAAACCTTGAATAAATCGGAAAATGATTAACATTTCAATGGAAGTAGCCATTCCACACAATAAAGACCCAATTAAAAATACGATGATTCCGAAAGTAAGTATTGGCTTTCTTCCAAACAAATCCGATAGTTTGCCGTATATCAAGACGGTTACGGCATTCATTAATAAATAAGAAGAGAATACCCAACTGTATAAAGAGAATCCCCCAAGATCTGCAGCGATGGCAGGCATGGCTGTGGACACAATGGTCGCTTCAATGGCAGCCATAAACATTGCAAGCATAATGGCTGCTAGCACTAATGGCTTTTTCGTTTTGTTTGGTGAGGCTTGTTTCACTTCTTGCCTCTCGAGCGTTGCAGTTCCCATTTCTTTCCCTTCTCTCTCTCATGTTTGGCACTAGAAAATTATTTAAATGGATATATATTTCGTGACTCTATGTAAATTGTACCCTTTAACCAATTTAATGCAACCTTCGACTGTAATTAAAAAAAAGACCCTAAGCTTCCGGGTCTTTTTCCGTTTCATTCGTTTGAAAATGTGTATTCAATCTGTCTAGGATTGTACGGCGTGTGAGGATACCTTCAAACACATCGTCTTCATCTTGCACACAGACAAAAGGATGGTCAACTAAAAGCTCCAAACCTTTTTCCACAGTATCTGTAACATTTAAACAAGGAAGCTCTTTATTCATAACATCTTCCACAATCATATGTTCAAGTTTATCAAATTCAATTCGTTCTAAACCAAGGATAGAATCCATAATGTGGGTAGTGCTGACAAGACCATGCAACCTATATTTAGGATCAAGAACAGGTACAGCTGTATAACCTGTTTTCGTCAAAACCAATAATGCGTGTTCTAAATTGTTTTTTACTTGTACATGTGCCACCCGTTCGGCTGGGATAATTAAATCTTTGATAGTTGCTCCTAATACTTTACTACTTTGGAGGCTGATCATAAATGTTCTTCCTCTCTTTATTTACTCTCTAATACTATATGCCACGTTGTGTAATTGACCAATATCATTGTAGCACAAATATGACTTGGACTCGAATTTTAACCTAAATAAAAAAATCTTCATTCTTCGACAAAGTTAAATTAAACATATTCAATAATAGACATAGGCACATGATGAGGTTCGCTTACCTTATTGGCTGGGAGGTACATAAGCTATAAAGACTTCTCTTTACCTATTTTCTATCCATTAAGGTCCTCATAACGGTTATGAATACTTCTCTCTACCTAATTCTTCCCCACTAAGGTCCTCATAACGATTATGAAGACTTCTCTCTACCTAATTCTTCCCCACTAAGGTCCTCATAACGATTATGAAGACTTCTCTCTACCTAATTCTTCCCCACTAAGGTCTTCATAACGATTATGAAGACTTCTCTCTACCTAATTCTTCCCCACTAAGGTCTTCATAACGGCGATGAAGACTTCTCTCTACTTAATTCATCCCCACTAAGGTCTTCATAACGGCGATGAAGACTTCTCGTCACCTCATTCCTTCCCACCAAAGTCCTCATAACGGCGAGATGAAAGACATTCCTCTGGATACTAAAAACTAAACAATAAAAAAACTGCCCTATATAGGCAGCTACAGGAAGAAAATCACTAGGAGATTTTGTCATACAATTCTATCAGTTTTTGGTATGTTATTTTTTCAAGTTCTTTTTCTCCCACCTCTATATCATTTATTTCACTGATAACCAATTCCTTGGCTACATCAGTTGATATCAATAAGGTTACCAGCAGATCTTTTTCTTCTTGCGTTAAAGTCACCATTGCAACATTTTCACTCCTTTCCATGATTGGTTTTACTTTGTATAGCGGTTTGCATAACAGAAGGCAGTGTATGCATCCGGCTTTATTTTGGCATCCAAGCCCATGGCAGTAATCCTGCCTGTCATTTCCTGTATGAAATCTTTTGTAGCACCTTTTTGTCCAATATCGAGATGAATTTCAAAGTGGAAATCTGCTCCATGTTCCAAGTGCGGCAGCAACAGATTTTGTATCTTTTCTAATTTTTCCATCGTAAATAACATCGCAATTTCTTGACTTAATGCAGTCTCAAGTGATATTTTTTCATGCAGGCTTCTAATGGCTCTATTAACGATGTATGGCCTTACACAACCCCATGCTCCCTTACCAACGCGATGGAGATGCACCGCTGTCATGAATTTTGTCTCTTGTTGATAAACATGTGAATCTGTACCAATCGATAGTAAGTATGGGGCCCTCACGTCTTTCTGGATAAACAAAAGGATCTTTTCATAAGCTTGTTCAAAAGTAAGGTAGCCGTGGGTAATATTAATAAACTTGCTGGGGTTATCCATTTATCCACTTCCTTTTCCGTACTTTCCCTTATACTTATATGTTCCTTTCTCCCAAAAAAGTAGTCTTTTCTTACGTTTAGCGGTTTGGATGACAAATATATCTACATTATTGTCGCGATTATCAGAAGTTTATACGTATATTCTAATGATTTTTAAGCTGTTAATGGACAAAAGAGCACAAAAAAACCAGGCTGCAGAAACACAGCCTGGTTAACCTTTACTTGTTTGGATTTGTGACTTCGAATACGCACAATGTGGGCATCGATACATGACATTTTGATTTGAATGGGCAGTAAGTACTTTATCCATTTCTTCTTCGCGATTGCACTTAGGACAGTGAACCGTTGGCATCATGTAAA
Organism: Sutcliffiella horikoshii; assembly: GCF_008180725.1. Lineage (GTDB taxonomy): Bacteria > Bacillota > Bacilli > Bacillales > Bacillaceae_I > Sutcliffiella_A > Sutcliffiella_A horikoshii_B. The sequence continues at coordinate 498,382 of NZ_VTEV01000001.1, forward strand.
CCACTCCTACTATAAATGACGTTGAAATTCTTCCCTAGAGACAAAAATATCATCTTTATCAATTGCTGTTGGATTTGCAAGCACTAGTCCAATATTGGTTGAAGATGCTTTATCGTCGACAATGGTAAATGGGATATTATTTTCATTAGCAATCCGGATATATTTAGAAAGATGCATATAATCCAGATCTCCATCCAGATACAGTTTAGAAGATGGGTACCTCTTCATCAAATCCGAAATGGGTTTATAAGGCTTCTGTTGGATTACTTGGCCGTTTGTTAAGGCAAGAATAATCCGCTCGCGTAGCTGAGAGAGGTATTCCCTTCTCTCGCTAGGCTTTGTTTCAGGTGTTCCTTTTAACCCTTTATCTATATAATCATCAATGTTTTTACCCATCTTAGATCCCTCCATGATGAAATTCAGGTTTCCCTGTTTTTCTTAGTGGATCAGGTCAAATATTTCAATGGCAATCATATCAATATTGTCAAATTGATACGTTTTAGGGTTTTCCCCTTTTAGAAATACTTCCAATTCATATGTATTGGTCTTATCGAAGAACTTCACGCTGCAGACTTTTTCTCCATTTACTTCGAAAAAGCGCTGTGCTGGTTCATTTCCAGCTTCTGATGTTTCTTTTAAATCATTTAATCTTTTTACAATCCCTACTAATAGTGACATGTAACAACTCTCCTTCTATTCCTTCCTACCTATATCATTCACCTTGTTTTGTAAGGCCATTCGTATTTTTGTACAAAACCTTTCAATATTCGGTAAAATAAAGGTAGGAATATTAATATTATAGTATTCGTACATAACTTCCCTTTTATTGTAGTCTAAAATGACGAATAAAACATGCGAAGTTGTGAAATTTTTCTTACGAGGAGCTGTATCCATGAATATAACCGTCTATACTCAACCTGATTGTCCCCCGTGTCAGGTGGTAAAACAATTCTTAACACACCATAATATTTCCTATAAGGTGATTGACATCTCTGAGGATCTACAAGCAAGAGATTATTTAGTACATGAATTACAGTCATATTCCACTCCTACTGTAACAGTCGATGAGCAGGTTGTAAAAGGATTTGACCTGTCAAAGCTACAAAGTTTATTAGGCATAGAGGAATAGGCTCTAAAGTGAATTTCGCAAGAGAATACATCATACCACTAATAAGATGATAGAAGAAAGCTTTTTATTTGCTTTCACCAAAAAAAGAGCGTTTGTTTTACGCTCTTTTTTAAGTATGTCACCTTGTTACGAGGAAGCTATTTTTATCATATCCATGAAATAAATGAGAAATCATCATTGGAATGCTATTGGGGAAAGAATGGAAAAACGGATTAGCTAACATTCCAATGGGGTAAGTTTGGTATACACTGACATTTAAACTGGATAATGTTTTGACTATGTTAGCCTCTTGTTCCTTTTCAATGCTTTTCACAAATCCTGGCGTCTCATATTCAAAACCATAGTCCGTCACTTTCCAGCCCGAAGATGTTTCTTGTATTTTTACATACTCATAGTGATCATCATAAAGGCTTGGCATGTCCTCATCGGAAGCAAAGAATTCATAAACAATAAACTCTCCATCTTGCCCTTTAATCACTTTTGTTTCTTCATCATAGCTAAAGAAAGGAATGTAATATGCCGGAAAATCAGTACCGTATGTTATATAGCCTGCTTCTTCTTTAAATAAATGCTCTTTTAGAAAAGATTGCTGATACTCTTTTGTAAAATAGGGATCTAGTAGCTGATCTATTTCTTCTAACGAATGATGTTTTTCTCCCAGTGAAATCTGTGATTGAAACGCATCTTTCAAAAAGGAATATACTTCATGGTCTACAGGCGATTGTTCCGCACTAGCATAGCTTGAGCCGAAAAATATTACGGTTATGATGGCAATAATTCCTGTCATATTTTTAAGCAATCCATTCTCCTCCTCAGATGATGTGTACTAATTGTATCAAGAACAGAGCGGACAAGGGTTTGTAACCGTTCGTAAAATTACGTTGAAAACTGACAAATTATTCACTCTCTATACCACTACCCTTCTAACTCAACTCCAAACACAAAAAACCCTTACAATTTTTGTAAGGGTCCTCTACTACCAATTAGAATTAAGTGCAGCATATACGATATACAACAATATTAATACCGTTGCTATTAATAAGGCTACAAAAACAGGATTTTTCATTACATAATGATCTTGGACTTTTTCACTAATGGATGAATCCTGGGTTGTTGCCTGTGTACTTTCCTGACGCCCTAATTTATACGTATAGACCATGGCGCCAGCAACAATAATCAATGCTAAAATAGCCAAAATAAAATCAAAAGAACCCATTTCAATCACCTCACCGAGCAAACTATACTCTTAAGGTAAACAAACGGGTAAATTCTATTCACTGCTTATAAAAGATCCTGGTTTTCATATAAATACTCATAAGATATATCGACATATAGGAAGCGGTTTTTCGTAATTAGACAAGAATAGGTACGAACACTTTCACCTGTTTCAATATCACTATACAAGTCCGATAATATTCCTTTTTTCTCCATGCTCATTTTCATGATATGTTCAAGAAAATAAGGTCTCCAACTCCAATTCTTCCCTCTATATTGGCTGTCTGCTTTCCACTTCCCATTATCTCTTAAGAGATTGGGAGAAAGCTGGAATCCATTCTCGTCACAAATATACATTCGGAAGCTAATATTGTTAAGTTCCTCTGCGATAGAGTGTAGCCAATCATCATAATCTTCTAGGTTATGCCCTTTTAATAGGAGAGGATGAAGTCTAGTTTGGAGCATTCCCGTAAACTGATGAATAGCCTGTAGTTTTCTTTTTTCATAACGAATAAATTGTTGGAACTTCTCAACAAGCATTTTCTTTGCATGGTTAATGTTAATAAAAGCCCGACCAGGTTTATGTAGATAGTAACCCTGATAAAACCTGCCACCATTTCTCCAAGCATATTGCAATTGAAAAGACGCTTCCATGTTCTCATACATTAGTGCAGCTCCAATTTTTCTCGATAAAATGGATAAAGAGTGCAAGATATCTTGATGAGCTGCAACTTCATGTGATTGACGAAGAATTTCTAAATTAACTTTTAGTATATTCGGATTCAAGCGTCCAATTCGATCCATGTTTGCACCCGTGTCCCCGATATTAGCCACTGAAAGTTGAATACCATAGGTTCTATAGTAATTAAAGAGGTTCTGAAGATATTCTTCTCCTTCTTTAGAAGAATGTTCGTCTATTTCAATTACGATATTTTCCAGCTTTAATCCTTTTGGAACATACGACAGAAAAAGTTCAAGCAATGATTCTCCCTGATCTTCCAAAAGAAGGTCTGCGTTTTGATTGAAGAATAACCTTAACGTACAATCTTGTTCGGTATAGTAGGTTAATGCTTTATTGATAATTACCTTATCTACTTCGAGCTGGTATTCCCCAGGCACAGTATCGTCACGAAAAAATGACCCTAAACTTTTCACATCACCGTTTTCCAACTGAAACCTTCCTAGCACTTCATATCCAATTACTTCTTGGGCATCTGCACTAAAAATTGCTTGAAAATAAGGGGTGACCTTTTCGATATTCGTCATAATATCAAGTGGATCCATCTCATTCTCCCCTTTGTCTTGTTTGGAACGATTATATCATGTTATAGGGCAAATTATGACGTGGAAATAGTGAGGTGCCAGGATTTTTTATTGCATTCTTTTAGGGATCTTTAATTCTTGTCCAGTTTTCAAACAATCCGTATCTAAATTGTTTAATTGCCGGACTGACTCACGTGATATGTCGTATCTCTGAGCTATCTTTAACAAACTGTCTGAAGTGACCACCGTGTGAAGATAGCAGGGTACTTTAAGATCCATCCCAGTGAAAATGGTATCACTTTCAAGGTGATTAACCTTTTTCAAGCTGTTTACATCAACGGAAAACATTTGAGATATGTCTTTTAACGTTTCATTATGTTTCACTTTGTAACTTCCGCAAGCTTGACCTTCCAAAAGTTCTCTAGTAGCTCCATTCTTTTCATCCAAAACAGCAATAAGAAATTGTTGGAATTTGACGCGATAGCTGTTTACAACCGTTCCTTTTGGCAATACATCTGAGGCTAATTTCCTTGCTGATTCCAGTAGATTTTTTCTTTTTGATACTTTTTCATGGGTGCCAGCGTATTCAACAGAGAATTCATAGAATGCTTCTGTTGGGTTAATATACACTGTAAGTTCTTTATTTTGCTCGTCCCAATCATACTTGTAAAAGATACTCATTAGGTTTCCTCCTTGATGCTTTTGCTTAGTATGAGCAAAACAGGTATACAAGTATGAAAAAAAGCCCGGTAAAGCAAAATAAAAATTGCTTTACCGGGCTTTTAAATTATCGCTTTAACAACCGCTGTTAATTTCCGCAAATGGCTTCGCTTTCCTAGGGGCGCTGGTGGAGCCTCCTCGGCTGCGCCTGTGGGGTCTCAACCTAGCGCTATCCCCCTCAGGAGTCTTCGCCTTTTGCTCCAATTAACTGCTAAAAATCCCTATTATTTAAAACGGGAATGGGTGGAGCCATTGGCCCCCGTCCATTGTTACACATTCTCCGTTTATGTATGCGGCTTTTTCTGAGCTTAGGAAAAATGCTAATTCGGCAATTTCTTCAGGTGTTCCAAACCGCTTCAATGGCACGCTTGCCGCAACTTTTTTAGCCTCTTCCTCTGATTGCATTAATTTGTCTGCACCGCCAGTTCTTTCGATTGGTCCTGGAGCGATTGCGTTCACTCGAATTCCGTATTTCGTCCCCCACTCCACTGCAAGTGTTCTTGTAAGGGATAGGACTCCTGCTTTTGCCGCAGCTGAATGCACCACACCTGCCCCTGCATTCCAGGCATAGGTGGCAACCATATTGATCATACTGCCCTTAACTTTTCGTTCCATCCAATAATTACCCACAGCAGAACTACAATAAAACGTTCCATTCAAGACGATGTCAATAACAGACTTCCATCCGTTAACAGATAATTTTTCAGCTGGGCAGATAAAGTTTCCGGCTGCATTGTTGACCAGCAAATCAATTCTACCAAATGCTTCGTCCGTCAACTTCACCATTCTCTCCACATGCTCAGGCTCTCTTACATCCATCTGTACGGTCAAGACTTCACCATCATGTCCCTTAATCTCCTCTTTAGCTTGCGCAAGACGATCAAGATCACGACCGGTGATCACCACATTATAACCTTCTTGAGCGAACTTCAAAGCCATATATTTCCCCATACCGCTTGAGCCACCGGTAATGATGGCAACTTTCTTTTCTCCCATAAAATCTCCCCCAATCCTATGTCTCTATACTATTCTAACCTAATGTTCAAAATAGTCAAAATGTTTTACAAAATTTATTCAAAAAGTTTCCATTGAAAGTAGAATGATAGAAAGAGAAATTCATCACTAATTGGTGCTATAATGAGTGATATTATGATAGGTTAGGTTGGTATAACTATGAGTAAATTAACACGAAGAGCCTTTTTCAAACGAATCTTTACAATAGTTTTCACTGCTTTCCTTACAAGTGGTGCAGGTTATTTCTATGCTAGATATATTGAACCAAAGCAAATGAACAAATTAAAACATACCATTAAACATCCAAGCATCCCAAAAAGCTTTTCCGGAATAAAGATTGCTCAATTCTCTGATACACACATTGGTCACCATTTTGGGCAAGCAGAATTGGAAAAAGTGGTTCGTCTAATTAATGAAGAGGAACCCGATATCGTTTTCTTCACAGGAGATCTGATGGACAATCCATTAGAATACGATGGGTCATACAACCTAATAAATATATTGAAAAAGATCCATGCCCCACTTGGAAAATTTGCGATTTACGGTAACCATGACCACGGTGGCTACGGGACGGAGACTTACGAGGAAATCATGGAGTCTTCTGATTTCACCGTGTTGAAAAATGAGAATACTAAGATTGAATTAATAGATAAAAGTCAACTATTCATTGCTGGAGTGGATGATTTGATGCTAGGAAGGCCTGATTTTAACGTAACGCTACGTGGTATTCCTGAAGACGCTTATACAATATTATTAGCCCATGAAGGGGACGCAGCGGACTCCATAGCAGAGCAGTTTCATGTAAATTTACAGCTGTCCGGACATTCTCATGGAGGACAAGTGCAGATTCCTTTTTTCGGCCCATTAATAACTCCACCGCTCGGGTCTAAATTTTATGAAGGTTTTTATCATTTGGATGATTTGACCTTATATGTGAATAAGGGTTTAGGCACTACTAGAGAGCCCTACCGCTTTTTAGCGCCCCCAGAAATTGCATTTTTCACCCTTGAACGCCAATAAATGGGCTACTGGGTACAAGCGCATACCTATTAGCATTGCCATACATTATAGTGACCCTATAAAGGAGGCATATGTCTATGTATCGAAACTATCAGAATAACAGATTAATTGGAGGATTAGGTTTCGGTTTTCCTTTTTTTCCGTTCTTAGGAGGATTGGCAGTAGGTACTCTTTTAGCACCTAGACCTTATTACCCACCATACCCTTATTATGGACCGTATCCTGGACCTTACCCAAGACCTTACCCAAGACCATACCCACCATATCCTTATTATAGATAATGTACTGGTTGAAACCTAAAGCCGCTGCACTCTTTGCACGGCTTTTTTAAGATAATTATGAAAGTGAAAGTGGTGAGTATGGTGGCTATTCATGTTGTTAAACAAGGAGAAACTCTTGGTATGATTTCGCTGGATTATCGAAAGCCTTTAGCTGAGATTATGGCTGTCAATGCCATTGCAAATCCTAATATCATCTATCCGGGTCAGCAAATCATCATACCAGGCCTTCCTAATGCAGATACAATCCCCTATTCCATTGAAATATCCATCGCAAATAGGAAGCTCGTACTGAAGGAAAATGGGGTTATCGTCAAAACATATCCCATTGCAGTAGGCAGGATGCTCTTTGAAACTCCTGTCGGCAACTATATTATCGTAAACCGACAACCTAACCCTGGAGGTCCATTTGGCGCAATGTGGCTTTCCCTCTCCAAATTATCCTATGGAATTCATGGAACAAACGATCCCAGCTCTATCGGAAAAGCTGTCTCTCGCGGATGTGTCCGTATGTATAACCAAGATGTCCTTCAACTTGCATCTATCGTACCTAACGGGACACCAGTTCTAATTCGCCCTCAATAACATTTACTTTCCAAATCCATCAAATTTACTAGTACATACTGATAAGATTGATTATAATTGAACTAGAAATATTTAGTGATAAAGGAAGGGATTTCTTGCATCAGGAAACATATTCTCGTTTTGTGAAACAACTTGTCATAAATTATATACTTGGTTCGTCCATAGCAGTGCTAGGGGTAGGCGGCATACTCATATTTTCTACTCTAAACCTATCCCTTTCAGAGATTAATATCATGATTAGTATTTTATTAACTTCTGCTTCCATCATGGTACTTTGTGAATTGTTCGCTTTTTATAAACAACTGCAACCGATAAAAATTATTCTTACTAAAACAGATCATACATATGCTGACTATCAGAAAGCTTTTTTACATATCCAACGGTTTCCTACTCTAACAGTTAAAAGAATAATTGGCCCCCACCTACTTGGACTCTCTGTTCCCGCCATTATCCTTGCGATCATCTGCATACGGACCGGTTTGCTTAACATGCCCATTCGATATGTACTTCTTGCTTCACTTGGAGCCTTGCTAATTGCTGGCATGCATGCGTTTATCGAATACTTTCTTACAGTCAGAGCAATAAGGCCGGTTTTAGATTGTTTACAAGAAGCCACTCAGAACATCTATCATCTTGCATTATCTATACATGGTGATATTATCGTGTCTTTACGTACAAAGTTTCTAGTAAGCGCATTATTTATCGGAATTTTTCCAGTTCTTTTATTTAGTCTGGCAACCGAAGTTCGCTTCGAAACCCTTACCTTAGAAGTCGATTTCTGGAATTGGGGAGTATTGATTCTTTTCATTGCTGCTGTTTTTTCTTCTTTTGGGGCTTTTTTGTTATTTAAAGACATTTTACAACCTATCACACAACTGTTAAAAGGGATGCATGATGTAGAAAATAATCATCTAGCTCCTGCCAAGGAATTATATTCAGATGAATTTTCTCAAGTTATTCAAGGATTTAACTCCATGGTGCAAGGGTTGGAAGAAAGAAATGAGACAAATAGGCTGTTGATGGAAAGCTTTTATCAAACCCTCTCCACCACCCTTGACGCGCGGGATCCATATACTGCAGGACATTCTTTAAGGGTAAGCAGATACTCTGTATTAATTGGCCAAAAAGCTGGATTGGCTTCTCAGCAACTTGAATTGTTAAAAAACGCATCCCTCCTTCATGACATTGGGAAGATCGGAGTGAAGGATGAGATATTGTTAAAGGATGGAAAGCTTTCAGATATGGAATTTGAAGAAATCAAAAGACACCCGTTGCTTGGCGCTACCATCTTAAGTCAAGTGCAGCCTAAAGAGGCAATGGCTCCATTAATACCAGGTGTCAGAAACCATCACGAACGATTTGATGGATATGGGTACCCCGATAAGTTAATTGGTCATGAAATACCTCTTTTTGGTAGAATCATCGCAGTAGCGGACGCATTTGATGCCATGACTTCCGACCGCCCATATCGTAAGGGAATGAAAAAGGAGAAAGCCTTGTCTATATTAAAAAGCGGAAGAGGAACCCAATGGGATCCCGAGTTTGTCGATATTTTCATCACACTTATGGAAAAGGAACAGGAGCAAGCTCTAACTTCAGCCTAGAAATGGAGGAAGTTGGAGTCACCCTTCCATTTTAAGTGAAGGCACAGTATAATAAGAGAAAGGAAAGGAGCCAATTATGCATAATAAAAGTTATACAAACCAAAGAAAAACCGATTCCCCTATTGAATCTTCTATTGAAAACCTCTCTCGTGCCATCTTTACTGTTAATCGGCATGCAAAAACCGCGCCGGATCCAAAGTTTCTCTATTCATTAAAAAGAAAAGCTTTAGAGAAACTTATCACCGAAGGCAAAGCTACAAAAAAAGGTTTGCATTTTTCAAGAAACCCAAAGAACAGCCGTCAACAATCTGATGTTCTTGTATTAGCAGGGGAATATTACTTCCATCTTCCTCCTACAAAGGATGACTTTACAGAATTGCCCCATCTTGGAGAGTTAAATGATCATTATCGTAATCCAAAAGCTAATATGTCCTTATCAGTAGCGAAGAACTTGCTTCAAAGGTACACAAATTTCCATCCGACAGATGGGCAAAAACATCAACCCAAAAGACAGTATCAAAAGCCCGTATTTAAAAAACTCGGGGAAAGCTACCTCTGATAAGTAAAAGACGAAAGCCCCTCTATATGTAGCAGGGGCTTTCGTCTTTTTAAACTGTCATTTATTAAATAGGTGATCATCTAGCAGTTCTACCAACTTTGTCAATTGAGGTTTGCTGATTTGAGCATTTGCTCCTACTTGGTCCCCTTTATGTCTAAGATGATCAGTTATCAGGGAAGAAAATATGATAACCGGTATCTTCGAGAGAAAGCTATCTTCTTTAATCTTCTTTGTCAGGTGATGCCCATCCATTTGAGGCATCTCGATATCCGTTATTAACAAGTCTACACTTTGCTCTCCGTTTTTCACTACAGTCTCCATATACTCCCAAGCACTTTTGCCATTTTCAAAGAATTGAATATGTTCAAATCCAGCTTCGAGCAACGTCTCTTCTAAAAGTTTTCTAAGCATTGGGGAATCCTCTGCAATCATAATTCTTTTCTCACTGCGAGCAGGATTTAGGTTTTCATGCAGATGTGACGCTCCTTTATCCAGGTTTGGGTATATATCAAACATAATTTTCTCTACATCTAAAAGGAGAATCATCTGAGATGGTTGTTTAATAATACCCGTTATGTGGTCTTCAAACCCACTTTGCAACGAAGCAGGTTTTTCCATCTCCGCCCATGTAAGCCTATGAATTTGAGTTACATGATCTACCCTTAGAATCACTTTCATACCATTAAATTCAGTCACGATAAATTTTTCTTCTGAATAGTTGCTCTGTTCTTCTATTTTCAAAGCTTTTCTGAGGTTTATTATTGGCAGCACTTCTCCCCTCAATTCGATGATTCCTTCTACATTATTATGGGAATGAGGGATTTTGGTCACTGCAACAGGTTTGATAATTTCTCTCACCTTTAAGACATTTATGCCAAAGCTCGTACTTCCTATAAGAAATTCAAGAAATTCCACTTCGTTGGTACCAGAATCTAGTAGTATACCGTTTCTCTTTTCCATGATTGATACGTCCTTCCGTTCTCTACTATTTGGTTCTTTACTTTTTATCGGATTAATAAAGGGAATGTTGATAGACTAAGCTGTTTCATTCCGTTAAAAAACACCTTATCTGTAATCAGATAAGGTGTTGAAGTGGTTTAGGAAAAGCTTTTTTCTAGTTCGTCTATTAAGGAGCCTACATAAGCGACAGCTGTCTTAATTGGTTCAGGCGTTGTCATATCTACTCCGCCCAATTGCATTAATTCTAGCGGTTTCAGCGTCCCCCCTGCTTTTAATGCTGAAAGCCACCGATCTACTGCAGGCTGACCTTCTTCTTGAATTTGTTTGGCTGCTGCTGTAGAAGCAGTAAGTCCAGCGGAATACGTATATGGATAAAGCCCCATATAATAATGTGGCTGACGCATCCAGGTCAACCCAGCTCCTTCATCCATCTCGACTGCATCTCCCCAAAATTCAGAAAGCAATGCAGTCTTTTGTTCACATAGAACATTGGCGGTGATAGGAGTTCCCTTGTCTGCTAGATCGTAGACCCTGCGCTGAAGCTCACCTTCTAGAATATGTGTAACGAAGTTATGATAATATGTCCCTAACGATTGTAAGATTACCCATCTGCGCATTCTCTCATCATTTGGCTTTGATAAAATATGCTGACTCAACAGCATTTCATTCATCGTAGAAGGGGCTTCTACAAAATATCGCGACGGACGTGTGTTAGAAAGCTTCTGGTATCTACCTGCTAAGCGGAAGTGTCCTGCATGACCTAATTCATGGGCAAGCGTATAGGCATTTCTCATAGAGTCACTCCATGTCATTAGGATGTACGGATGAATTCCATAAGGACTGGAACAGAATGCACCAGAGCCCTTCCCTACATTATCAGCCAGGTCAACCCAACGATTGTTTAGCCCTTCTTCCATAATCTCCATATATTCAGGTCCCATCACTTCTAATGACTCCAGAATTAATTTAGAGGCTTCCTCATAGGTAATCTCAGGGTTAAAATCTGGATCTAGTGGAGCTTTTAAGTCACAGAATTGCATAGTCTCTAAACCTAGCACCCGTTTTTTTAATTTCGCATATCTGCGCATATGCGGTGCCAACTCGTTTTGGATAGTATCCAATTGATTATGATACATCTCTTTTGTCACCTGTTGATCGTGAAGCAGCATATCTGTAACGGATTCATAGTTTCGTAGACGTGCTTCTACCACCTGCTTTTTCACTTCTGTTGCATAAGTAGCCGCATATGTATGCTTGTATTGTTTTAGTGTATCAATATAAGTTTGGTACGCTTTTCTACGTAATTCTGTATTGGAAGACCCTTCATAATTAGGAAAGGAATTAAATGATAACGGATGTTCCTGTCCATCATCTGTTAAAAAAGAAGGAAATCTCATATCCGATATTAAGCTTCTTTGATAGATAGTATATGGTGCATTAAGCACTTCTCCAAAGGCAGAAAGTACTTCTTCCGCATCCGGGGATAGCTTATGAGGCTTTGTTTCCATCACATCCATCAAGCTTTTTTTATATTCTTCCAACTCCGGTACTTCTGCTATAAATCGATTTAATGTTACTACATCTAATTGAAGAATTTCAGATTGGATAAAGGATGTACTGGCGCTAAAGTTCGAGATCATTCCCCCAACACGAGTTGAATTTGCTTGATTTTCAGGATTCATTCCATCTTCGGATTGTTTTAGGGATGCGAAAGTCATTACTCTTATAACTCTCTCTGTTAAGGCATCCTTATCTTTTAAACACCCAAGCAATGTTTTAGCGTCCTTTCCAACTTTTCCTTTATAACAAGTGACAGTTGATAGGTCTTGTTGTACGGCTTGCAACTCCTGTTCCCAAGCTTCTGTTGATACAAATAAATCTTCGAGATTCCAAGTTTGCTCAACTGGGACTTCTTCTCTTTTTAATGCTTTATTCATAACTTTTGTCATTAACTTCCCCTCCATTTATTTCGAAAATCGAATCTTTCATATTATCATTATATAAGAAGACCAAAGCAATTTAAATGATATTTTTGAAAATTGCAATTTTTAAAAAGAAACTTACTTTATGGTCCATAATTAAGACCTCTAGTTCATACATTCCTCATTGTATAGGTCTTTATTGCTTTAATGAAGACTTTCTCTTCAGGCTTTCCACACCGGACAGGTCTTTCTAGTTTTCTTTATGACCTCTCCTGCTGTCTTTTCAAGTTCAACAGGTCTTTACAGTCTTCTTTAAGACCATATCTTCAACTCCATACCCTCTGCTAGGCCTTTACAGCCTTTATAAAGACCTCATCTTAACTCCTTACTCCCTCGCTAAGTCTTTACAGCCTTTATAAAGACCTTCTCTTCACACTAAACACCCTCACCAAGTCTTTACTGCCTTACTCTATTATCCCAACAGTGAAATTCTTTATTTAAACAAAAAAGACACTCCCACCTACCGAGAGTGCCTTTCCTTATTTCATTCTTCTTGCAAAGTCAACGAATCGGAATTTATCCAACCGATGGCGCGATTCTGTGAATTGAAAGGGGCTTGCATCATCAAGATGGACGATGCTTTTTACCACCACTACATGAGTTAAGCCATTTAAATCCAACAACTTCCTGTCCTCTTCGGTTGCTTCCTCAACTGTTACCTCTTTATCAGCAAAGGCTATCTGCAATCCTTTTTCCGTCTCCAAGTAATCATAAATGGAGTTCTTGCATATTTCTGTGTCTAGATAAGGGACTTGACTTTTGATGAAGTAGTCTTTATCCAATATAATACTTTCATCATCCACCCTGCGAGAACGGACCACCTTCCAAAGCTCCCTCTCTCCCAACTTGGCCATTAGATCAGAAGACCCATCAACAGTGTCTAGTTCGTGTACGACTGTTTCCCAAGGTCTCCCCATTTTCTCAGCTAATTCCTTGAAGCTTACCAAGCCTGAAATGGGAAAATCAAATTTATCACGGGCTAGAACAATCGATCCTTTGCCTCGGACTTTTTGAATATACCCGTTATGGGCCAGTTGATTCAAAGCTTTTCTTACTGTTTCTCTAGATGTTGTGAAAAGCTCCATCAATTCATGTTCAGACGGCAATTTATCTCCTGCCTTGTAATCCTGTTTTTCTATTTTTCTTACCAACTGCTGATAAATTACTTGATATTTATTATTTTTCATTTTCTACCACCTACAGCTATTGTAGCATTACTTTTTCAGGTGATAAACGACGGATTCGTATGGACGTAGGGTCATTTCTTTAAAATGGCTGCTAGAAGTCTCATAATTGCTTAATAGCACTTCTGATTTGTATTCGTCCACATCAACATCCTCTGGTAACACAAAGGAACTTTCCTTGCCATAGTAATTGCTTATTACAAGAAGTTTCTCATTTTCACTATTGCGGATATAGGCAAATATTTCCGGATGCTCTCCTGAAATCAATTGGAAATCCCCATGTGTAATCACATCATAGTTCTTTCGTAGTTCAATTAACTTCTTATAATGATAGAAAACAGAATCTTTATCATTTAACGCCGTCTCTGCATTTATTTCTTTGTAGTTTTCGGCGACTCCTATCCAAGGTGTACCCTTTGTAAATCCAGCATTTTCTTCACTATTCCACTGAACGGGCGTTCTGGAATTATCGCGAGACTTATGGCGAAGGATCTCAAGGATATCCTCTTCGCTCATTCCAGCTTCCTTTTTCAAATTGAAGATGTTTAAGGATTCCACATCACGATAATCGCTTATTTTCACGAAACCTGGATTGGTCATTCCGAACTCTTCGCCCTGATAAATGTAAGGTGTACCTCTCATCATATGTATGCTTGTACCAAGCATTTTTGCTGACTTATTGTGATATTTGCCATCATCACCATATCTGGAAACGACACGAGGTTGATCATGGTTACACCAGAACAAGGCATTCCAACCGCCGCCTTTTTCCATCTCAATCTGCCAGGTAGACAAAATATCCTTTAACTGTTGGAAATCAAAATCCGCAACAGACCACTTTTCTCCATTAGGATAATCCACTTTTAAATGGTGAAAGTTAAATGTCATACTGAGCTCATTTCGATCGGGTCGAGTGTATTTAATACAATGATCGATTGTAGTAGATGACATTTCCCCTACTGTCATACTGTCATATTTAGAGAATACTTTTTCGTACATTTCGTTCATATATTCGTGAACTTGTGGTCCGTCTGTGTAAAACCTACGGCCATCACCCGGAGGCACCGACCCATCATCATCAGGGAAACTTTGGTCTTTGGATATAAGGTTGATCACATCTAACCTAAAACCATCCACTCCCTTTTCAAACCAAAAGGTCATCATATCGTAGACTTGTTTGCGAACTTCTTCGTTCTCCCAATTCAAGTCTGCTTGCGTCACATCAAATAAGTGCAAATACCATTGCCCGGTTTTGTCATCATATTGCCAGGCGTTTCCACCAAACTTGGATTCCCAGTTTGTCGGTTCGCTTCCATCTTGCTTACCGTCCTTCCAAATATAAAAGTCGCGATATGGGTTGTTGTCTTTCTTTTCTTTAGACTTCTGGAACCACTCATGCTCTGTGGATGTATGATTCACGACAATATCCATGATAACTTTGATTCCTCTATCATGAGATTCTGATAAAAGCTGATCGAAATCTTCCATCGTTCCATATTCTTCATGAATGGAAAAATAGTCGCTGATATCGTAGCCATTGTCTTTCTGCGGTGATTTGTAAATAGGAGTCAACCAAATAACATCCACTCCTAATTCTTTTAAGTAATCAAGCTTTTTAATTATTCCCTGGATGTCTCCTACACCGTTTCCAGTTGTATCATTGAAGCTTTTTGGATAGATCTGATAAACAACAGACCTCTTCCACCATGGTTCTTGTTCTTTTTTACTCAATTTCAAGCACCTCTTTTTCTATATTTAAAATAGTAGATGTTAATTCAATAAATAAACTCGTGCTTCATATGGTTGCAAGGTAAATTCAGCAATATTACTTTGTTCTTCTACCGTATAGTTGCTTAGTAAAAGTTGTTTGGTCATAAAGTTAATACCTTTTGGCAGTTTAAAAATAGGTTCCTTGTCATAAAAATTACAAATCACAAGTAGCTTTTTGTCTTGATAGTTTCTAACATAAGAGAAGATCTCAGGATCGTCCTCCAGTATTAATTGATAATCACCGTAAACGATCAGTTCATTCTGTTTTCTCAAGTGAATCAATCGTTTGTAATAATTAAAAATAGAATGTTCATTACTTCTTTCCGCTTCAACGTTGATAGATTTGTAATTAGGGTTAACGGTTAACCATGGCTTCCCTGCAGTGAAGCCAGCATTCTCCTCATCATTCCAGTGCATTGGCGTTCTCGCATTATCCCTACTTTTCTTAAAGAGGCTTTCCATCACTTTTTGTTCACTCCACCCTTGTTGTTTCAGGTCAGAGTAAGCCTGCAAAGTTTCAATATCCTTATAAGAATCTATCGAATCAAACCTAACATTTGTCATGCCAATTTCTTCACCTTGGTAGACATATGGAGTACCTTTCATCATATGAAGAAGTGTAGCCAGCATCTTAGCAGATTCTACTCGGTATTTTTCGTCATTTCCAAATCTTGATACGGACCTTGGTTGATCATGATTATTAAAATATAGACTGTTCCAGCCACTATCTGCTAAGGTATACTGCCACCTTGATAAACTCTGTTTAAGCTCAATCAAATTCAGTTCCTGCACGTCCCACTTTCCATTAGGTCCATTATCCAATCCCATATGTTCGAATTGAAATACCATGTTCAGTTCATTTCTTTTCTCACCTGTATAATCTTTAGCCTGATCGGGAGTAACACCTGGCATCTCTCCAACGGTTATGACATCATAGTGAGATATAACCTTCTCATTCATTTCTTTTAAGTAATCATGAATCATCGGACCGTTACGGTAAAACTTGCTTCCGGAAGCATATTCTTTCCCAGGTTTAATCTCTCCATCAGGCATGCTATCTACCTTAGAAATGAAATTGATGACATCCATTCTAAAACCGTCGATACCTTTATCCAACCACCATTTCATCATACGATACACTTCTTCTCGAAGCTTTTCGTTTTCCCAGTTGAGGTCTGGCTGTTTTTTGGAAAATAAGTGCAGATAATAATCTTTTGTCTCTTCGTTGTATTCCCAAGCAGATCCACCAAAATTAGATGCCCAGTTGTTCGGCTCCTTGCCGTCTTTTGGGTCCCTCCAAATATAATAATCACGATATGGATTCTCTCTCGATGTTTTCGCCTGCACAAACCACTCGTGCTCATCAGAAGTATGATTGACCACAAGATCCATGATCAATTTCATATCTCTAATATGTACCTCTTGTAACAATTCATCCCAATCATCCATTGTTCCGAACTCATGCATTATTTTCATGTAGTGACTGATATCATAACCGTTATCATCATTAGGAGATTCATAAACAGGTGAAAGCCATATGGTATCGATACCAAGTTCCTTTAGATAATCAAGCTTCATGATTATTCCTTGAATATCCCCAATACCGTCACCATTAGAATCCATAAAACTACGAGGATAAATTTGATACACGACACTTTCTTTCCACCAGGAATGGTTCATCTATCAAGCTCTCCCTTCATAATTGAAAAAATTGTAAAAAGGGGTCAGGCCCCTTTTTACAATCTTTACGCTTCTTTTCTCATTTTCACTTTTGCTATTAAGAAAGTAATGACAAATGGTACGACAAGCACAATTCCCATTCCAAGGAAGAAAATTGGCCAGTATTCCGCCATAATGGAGAAGAATGCAGGTATTCCACCCACCCCAATAGACGGAGCCTTAACACCGGCAATAGTTATAATAATCCCCGCAATGGCAGATCCAATCATTGCTGCAAAGAATGGATAGCGGAATCGTAAGTTAACACCAAACATTGCTGGTTCTGTAATCCCCAACCACGCAGAAATGGAAGATGTTAATGCCAAACCTTTCAACTTTTCATCTTTGGTCGCAAGCATCATCGCAAAGGCAGCTGAACCTTGTGCGATGTTAGAAAGGGCAACCATCGGCCATAAGAAAGTTCCACCAATTGTTGCAATCAGCTGGAAATCTACTGCCAGGAATGTGTGATGCATCCCTGTAATAACTAAAGGTGCATATAAACCACCATAAATAAGTCCACCTAACGCTGGAACAGCATCAAAGATTCCGACAAACCCGTTCGTCAGGAAGTTTCCGATTGCGAATGTAACAGGTCCGATTGCGACAAACGTTACAAAACCAGTCAATAATAAGGTAATCGGTGGGACAATAAGCATATGAAACGCATCACTTACCCGTTTGGATAAAAATTTCTCCACTTTAGCCAGTACAAATGCTGCTACAAGAACAGGTAATACTTGTCCTTGGTACCCGACTTTTTCAATTTCTAGTCCGAAGAATTTCCACGTATCAACCGCTCCGTCTTCTTGAGCTTCTGCATATCCCCATGCGTTAAGGAGATCAGGGTGCACAAGCATTAGTCCAAGTACAATACCTAACAGTTCACTGCCCCCAAATCGTTTTGCGGCAGACCAACCAATAAGCCCCGGTAAAAAGACAAAGGCAGTATTAGCTATCAGATTAATGATACTTGCAATATCTGCCCATTCTGTATGAACATCAATCACAGATTGATCATTATAGAAAATACCTGGGCCTGTTAATAAATTATTTATCCCCATAAGTAGACCTGCTGTAACAATGGCAGGCAGAATTGGAATAAAAATATCGGCCAATGTTTTTATTGCACGCTGGAGCGGATTTAAATTGGATTCAGCTGCCTTCTTCACTTCATCCTTGGAAGCTTCCCCAACACCAGTAATGTCTACAAATTCTTTATAAACCTTATTGACAGTTCCTTGTCCGATAACAACTTGAAACTGACCATTAGTGGAGAAAGATCCTTTTACTACATCTATGCTTTCTAATGCCTCTCGATCTACCTTACTTTCATCATGCAAAGCCAAACGGAGCCGAGTCACACAATGTGTGGCTGCACTTACGTTTTCCTTTCCCCCTAAGGCTTGGACAATTTCTTCGCTCTGTTTTCTAATGTCCATTTCTGTTTCCTCCTGTATGCCTTCTCTTTTTATATATAAATCCTAATTCATTTAATTTTTCATTTTAATTTTTATGAATTCCGATTGTCCTTTCACTGCATCTCCACTTGATATCTTTTCTAGATTGTCGACATTTTCTCCATTTGTGATGACCACTGGAGTAATGATGTCAGCAGCTTTTTCTTTAATAAGGTCGATATTGAAAGTAATCAGCTTGTCGCCAGCTTTCACTTTATCGCCTTCCTTTACATGCCCCTCAAATCCTTCCCCATTCATGGACACCGTTTCCAAGCCTACATGAATTAATATTTCCGCACCTGTCAGGGAACGAATGCCAATTGCATGTCCTGTATGGAAGAACTGTACGATTTCTCCGTCAACAGGTGATACTACCTCGCCTTCTGTTGGAACGATTGCCAACCCATCTCCCATCATTTTTTGAGAAAATGTAGGATCTGGAACATCGCTTAGCTCCGTCACTTTGCCGCTCAAAGGAGCAAGGATGACTTCTTCTGTTTGAGTTTGTGTGGTGTCTTTCATTCCGAAAAGCTTTTTGAACATGATAATCCCTCCAAAATAAATAATTTTTATGGTTTTTACTTTTTTATTCAGAGAAAAAACGCTTACATTTACTGAGCAACTTGTATATACATGCTAGTGGTTATTAGTCTAACTTGTATATACATGTTAGTCAACTAAAAAGTGCGATGCTTCTTTTTTATCAAATAGAAAAGTAATCTAGTGGCGATTGCTAAAGAAATAAATGCGAAAAAAGATTTCGTGTGGGTCCATTCTTTTAATACCAACATGTCCAGCATCATAAACAATGGTTCAAAAATAAAAGACAAAACCGCTGCACATAGCACACTTCCAATGACAAATGTTTTCCAAGTAGACGCATACTGATAAAGAAGCATATACATAACCGGTATGACAGCAGTATCTGCGGGGAGCAACGTTTGAATGTCTGTATTTAATTTAAAGGGGTAGCTCCACTTGCCATATTCCGTCCCAAGTAAATCAAGCCACGTTGCCATTGCAGCCCAACAGAGACCATAAGCGAGAATTTCGAATATCCTTTCTTTATCTACTATCCACCACCATATTACCCATGGGAGAAATAAGGATGTGACCAATAGCCACCAGCGGGGATCGGCAATTGAGGTTAGAACTATCCAGTTGTATAGGTAGTTATAATTGGCAATCTCCATTATGTACATTCCCTCTCTTTATTACCTTAAACACCTTTAACAACAACAGTCATAAGTTGTTTTATCTTCCCCTACAGCCTTAAATTTACTCAGTGTCTGTACAAACAAAAAACACTGCAGACTATGCAGTGTTTTTTAGTGATATCGTTGTCGTTATTGGGAGGAAGGAAAATATTTTAAAGGTGATTTTCACTTTTTCTGCTGCTTCAACGCTTCCTTTACTTTTTGGGTCAGTGATATAGATACTATAGATTTCTTCTTTTTTGGAAGTGTCACTTGGGATAGTAACCTCCTCCAATTCTTCAAACTCCTCTGTTTGAGTAGACATGAATGATTGATCCACGTTGGAGTCACTACCAGAATATACTCCACTTAGTTTGATGCTATAAGCCGTGATGGGCAGCTCATTTTCTTTGCTGTCCATCATGGAGGCCCTGTAAACTTTAATCGGCATGACATAAGGATTTTGCAGGCTTAATGATATACCATTTTGATTTGTTTCCTTTACTGCTGACGCTATAACTTCTTCTTTTGTGGTGTGGATATAGAGCATAAATAAGAACAGGCTTATGATAAGTGCTAGAGTAAGACGTACTGGTTTTTTTAGTCTTTTCAATTGTAAGGCTCCTCGCATTGTGTTCTTTTAAAATAATTTCTTATTTACTTACATAACACAATTCGAAGCTATTGAAACCTATACGTCCTTCCCTCCTGCTTCATATTCATCCACTAAATCTCCTTGATCATCATAAAGCTGGGCTTTATCTCCATTATTATTCCATAGATGGTCACTCAGCCAATGGATATATTTTTTGAAATGTTGTTTATGTGCGCCAGAAGCAATGTAAATGGTTTCACCTGGTTGGAGCTTATAATTTTCAGGGAAATCATACGTTTGATACCCTTTTTTGCTTACTAATTTCCAATAAGACATATCAACTGTTTCTGCACTTTTATTTTCTAACGTGACCATTTCTTCTTTAACATCCAAATCAGTGATGACAACCGATTTTTTAGAGTTTTGCTTTTGCTGATTGGCATAAAGCCATGGACGGTTATTGACAAATAATAACTTTCCATCTGTTGAAAAAACAATGCTCCCAGACTCTGCAGTATTGTATATATCCGCTCCGCTCTCAATTAATCTGTTTAAGACCGGCAAATGTGGGTGGTGAAAGTCATTATCTTTTCCAGCGGATATTACGGCTATATTGGGTTGAACATCCTTCAAAAAGGAAGCCGTTGATGAGCTATTAGAACCATGATGTGCGACTTTCAAGATGGTCGATTCCAGGTTGTATTTCCTGCTCATTCGCTTTTCCTCTTGCTCCTCCGTATCACCCATCAAAAGAAATTTCATCTCCCCATATTTTATATGAAGGACGATGGAAGCATTGTTGGTTTCTTTTTCTTCCGACCCACTGTTTAATACCTTGATCTTCAAGTCGGGATCAATGTCCAATTTCATTTTTTCCTTTGCATATTGTACGGGGACAATATTGTTCCAGACGTATTGTTTGTATTGAATAAATGTTAATGTGGTATGAGCCTTTCCGCTGTCTAATATTTTCTTGACAGGTACCTTTTCTAATAAAGAAGGAATTCCTCCGATATGATCAAAATCGGGATGAGTGATGACTAACAAATCAATGGACTTCACGTTTACTTTTTTCAAATAAGCAAGCAGCTTTTTGGACGAATCTTTTGGGCCAGTATCAACTAGTACGTTAGATCCATTAGGGGTTTGCAATAGGATCGCGTCCCCTTGTCCGACATCAATGAAATGAACAAGTAATGGCAATGAAACAATATTAGTATTTTTAGGTTTTTCTATTTCATAAAGAAATGTAGGCGCGTCTGTTTGATTGATGGACAGTGGTGTCAGAGTACTTGACTCGGATGTATTCAGAGGCTGAAGAAGAATGGAGAGAAGCAGCAGTATGATGATTTTTTTCATGTTCAACCTACTCTCCCCCTTGTGTGATGATTCTATATTTACTATGAGGGAGAGTCGGTATTTTTATTCATTGATTAGTTGGTAAAGCCGATGTTATCTAAGAAAATTAAACCACTATCAGTTTGGTTGAATTCAAAAGTAACCTCTTCTATCTGAGTATAATCTATGTCAGGAAAGTTCTCTTGTAAATAATTCAAAGGGATACCGTATGTTTGAAGCATATGTTCATATTGATTACCGTACCGCTCGTTCCACCAATCAAAACGGTACAAAGTAGTCGTATAAGTAGGTTCGATGTAAATGGTTTTTCTTACTCTGCCATCGAAATTGGCCATCCCTTTTGCTTTGACACTTACTGATACAGGAATCGCTTTATTTTCAAATCCCTCGGGTAGGTCAATATGATAAAAATCATACCTAGATGGATGGGCCTGGACTGCATCAAACCTAAATATAGTCTGCTCTGAAAAGTTATTAGCAGCACCTTTTGGCAATGTGATGGTATATCGACTATTTTTATTCGTCCAACCCAATTTAACTACTTGATTATTTTGCTGTTCTTTATTTCTTTGAAGTAAATTAATTTCTTTCCAGATACGAAGGTTGTACCCTTGGAGCTGTCCACCATTTAGTGTTGTTTTCGTGACATCTACGTCCTCTTCGAATGTAGCGATAGGTTGAAAATCGCGATCCTCATAGCGCACACGAAGTGGATCAGTTGGAATCCATGTCGAAGCAATTTCCTTATCGGAGAAGACTCCGCGGTATTCACGTTTTTCTTTTAGCGTGGCGTCTAGAAAAGCAGAAACATACATCTTGGTGATTTCTCTTTGAGTTTCAGGATTCATTATTTCCTTTCGGTTCATAAACCACCAATATGGGCTTGGCTGATCCACTTCCCAATCTGAATTAAATTGGCCATGGTTAGCGCCATAGATATACACACTGCTTTTGAACCCGTCAAAGTCTTCTGAAAAAGAAACACGCTGAAATTGCCTCATACCAAGGTAATTCGTATGGTCGGTATCATTTCCACCCTGGAGGGTAAGATAGTTCACATCTTTTAAACTGACTGGTTGATCTCCAGGTTTGAATCGACCATCACCTGGCGATAAACCTATCAATGATTTGATGGAAAAATCAAAGTTCAAACTTACTTTTGCGTTGTTCGGAAACCTGTCAAGTTCATTAAAGAGAGCCGCAATACTTACAGCTTCTCCACCCCTGGAGTGGCCGATGAGAGCGATATTGTCCATGTCTACTCTATTGTAAAGCGCATGTGTTTTGTCTTCGTTCCAGGACTGCCAAAGTTCCACGTGCTTTAATAACAGCCATGCCCTCCCCGCATTATCCCAACCGATATGACCTGTTTTCCCGGAGTTGATGAAATTTTGGTCAACCGACGCAACAATATACCCTTTACTTGCCAGCATTTCTCCAAGATAAGCGTAACCTCCGTCTGAAAAATCAGCCATATTATGGTTGCCATGAACGATTAACACAAGAGGATATGCAGCTTCCTCTTCTTTTTCAGGCATCCACACTCGAGCATTCAACGGGGCATTGTATAAATCAAAGCCCCAAAACCATTCTCGATACCATTTATTTAAGCCATTAGGTTGCGCAACAAACGAAGACATATTGACAGTTTTGGTTTCATATTTAACATCTCTATACTCTACCCTGCGTTCATCCTTGCCACTGCCATAGGTAAAATATTGAATCTTGGCACTTCCATTCTCGGCTGGATTTGTTATAGTAGTGGCAACTTCTCCCACCTCAAGTGACCAAGGGCCTTCTTTTCCATCTGTAAACGCAAGATAAATAGCGGCTACGTGCATGCTTAACGTAAGGAAACTAAAAAATAGAAAGATTGCTTTTTTCCGTTTATGATAAAGAAATATAGTGATTCCTGATAGTATAGCGAGTACCATTACGGCAAAACCCATTAATCGGAAGAATGGACCCATATATGCGCCAACACTGTATATTACAGCTATACAAGCTACAATAACTGACACAAGAAATCTAGGTAAACCTCCTAGAATATTTAAGAGGAGTAGTGTAATCCCTATTCCTAAGACTAATGCCAATGCACCAGTACCTGAAATCAAAAGTATATCAAACCACTTTCCTGCACCTGTAAAGAAAAAATAACTTAATACGACAACAAAAATCGATATATAAAGAAGGAGACTGATCACCAGCTGCCTTTTGGTTTCCCTCATGAAGCTACTAGCTTTTTCAATACTGTTATTATAAAGCTGATTTAGCTTGTTCATTTTAAACTCCTACTCTTTTATTAAAGCAAGTATTTATTAATTATTTTTTGGTGTTCCTGCTTCTTTCTATCACTACCTACAATGCTACATAAAATATAGGCCATAAGAGAAAGAAAGACTGGTACTACAACGCTATGCATCCCAAATGCATTTGGAAAATATATAGTTATATAGATATAGGAAAGTACCCCTACAAGTATGGATGCCAGTGCACCAACCGCATTGCCACCTTTCCAATAAAGCCCCAATACAACCGGCCAGATAAAGGCCGCTTCCAACCCACCGAATGCAAATAGGTTTAAGGTAATGAGAAATGCAGGTGGTTCTATTGCCATAAAGAACACTAATACACCTACGACCGCTGTGACTCCTATGCTTATACGCTTGATATTTTTTTCTGGTGCGTCAGGACGTATATAATTTAAGTATACGTCTTTTACAATGGAAGAACTCACTATCAGTAGTAGAGAATCAACCGTCGACATAATGGCAGCCATTGGAGCTGCCAAGACAATCCCTGCCAACCAACCTGGCAAGACATGCAGAGCCAATAGAGGCATGACTGTATCTGGTGTATCTAAGCCAGGTAATACAGCTCTTCCAAACACACCTGCCAAGTGCATCCCTAGCATGATGAACCCAACAACGATGGTACCGATTATCAATGCTGCATGCATAGCTTTGGAATTCTTATATGACATAGCTCTGACAGCCACCTGAGGAAGTCCAACTACTCCAACCCCAACTAAGATCCAAAAAGAAGAGACATATAATGGCGTCAATGACCCATCCGCTCCAAATGGGGTGATAAGATTAGGATTCTCCTTCAAGAGATCGCTCATAATTGCAGGTATGCCTCCACCGGCAATGACGGTACCTGCCAATATGACTATCGTCCCTATCACCATGATAATTCCCTGCACACCGTCAGTAATGGCGACCGCACGGAATCCTCCGATGATTACATATACCAATACGGAAGCTGCAAATACAAACAACGCAGAGGTATAAGAAAGACCCGTTATCGACTCGATGAGCCTCGCTCCGCCAATCCACTGTGCTGCCATCGCGGAGAAGAGGAAAAGAATGATGCTAAGGGCTGATAATAACACGACCCATTTATTCTGATACCTTTCCTTTAAAAAATCGATCAGCGTGATGGCTTTCATTTTCCGTGCTACAATAGCGAATTTCTTTCCTAAAATCGTTAAAACAAAATATCCTGTCACCACCTGTATCATGGCCAACAGCACCCAACCGAGTCCGGAATGATAAGCAATTCCCGGCCCTCCGATGAAGCTGGAGGCACTCCCATACGTCGCGACCATGGTCATTGCAAGTAACAGCCCTCCAAGCTCTCTTCCTCCAAGGAAATAATCCTGTACAAATGAAGAGGAGTTAGCTAATTTCCTGGAGGCAAACACTCCAATGAAGAAAATAATAACAAGAAATAACAGCAAAGGAATAATAACTTGTATGTTCATCAACGATCTCCTTCTTCATCTGTCTCTAAAGGAAGATCCTTAAACCAAAACCTGACCACTAGAATGACGAGTATTATGATAATAATGAAACCTAGTATACAACTATAAAAAAACCATGTGGGAAAACCTAAAATATATGTATAGGTGTCGACCGGCTTTGAACCAAAACCATATGCAAAACCGTACCACCAAGCAAAATGGAAAAGAACCAGTGCAATCCCGATCCATGCTTCTCTATGTGCAACGGGATAGCGCCAGTCTCTTTTACTTTTGTTAAATTTTTCGTGCATAAAATCACTCTCTTTTTATTTCAGTCTGTATTTCTTAAAAGACATTTACTTTTTAAAAAACTTCAGTTACTGGATTGCCGCGCTGTACCTTTCCGCGGGACGGTGCTTGAGCCTCCCTCACTTCTTTGGTGGCCATTGAAAAAGTCTTGATTTTAGTATTTTTATAGACACCGCTGTTGATTTCCGCAAATGGCTTCGCTTTCCTAGGGGCG
This sequence comes from Sutcliffiella horikoshii, assembly GCF_008180725.1. Taxonomy (GTDB): domain Bacteria; phylum Bacillota; class Bacilli; order Bacillales; family Bacillaceae_I; genus Sutcliffiella_A; species Sutcliffiella_A horikoshii_B. The sequence goes on from NZ_VTEV01000001.1 coordinate 524,262, forward strand.
CTGGTGGAGCCTCCTCGGCTACGCCTGCGGGGTCTCCACCTAGCGCTATCTCCCTCAGGAGTCTGCGCCTTTTGCTCCAAGCAACAGCTAGGAATTGGACCGCCCGCAGGTAAGCGAAGCGCCTGGAACGTAAATCAACAAGATACCCTTTCTTAACTTTTATTTAAAAAAGCCTGCTTAGCCAGCATTTCTATTGTAATCTCATCTGCAGGAGGGTTATGTAATCCTGCCCGGACATCTCGGTAATGACGTTGAAGAGGATGTTCTGCATGCAGGCTTTGTGCACCAACTATCCTCATCGCTTCATCTACAATTGAGATGGCACTGTTTGTCGCAACCAGCTTGGCTGTCGCAAGTTCTCCAATCAGATCATTTCGTTTACCTGGTTTTTCATCCCATAATCTAGCCACGCTGTATAACAGATGACGTGCTGTCGTCAATTCCATATCCATTCTTGCTACCCTATCCCTTACTTTAGGAACTTCTCTTATCGGATGAGGTAGGCTGTTTGGATGGTATGAATCGGCAAATGATACAGCTTCATTTCTTGCTGCAATGGCTATGCCTAAATAACAGGCGGGTATATGAAGAAGCCACCCTTGTGGTTTCGGAGTTTTTTTCTTTTTTATATATAAAAGTGCCTGTTCATCTGCGAATACATCCGTTAACACCAAATCATCACTTCTAGTAGCTCTCATACTCATAGAGTTCCACGTTTCTTCAATAGAGATTCCCTCCAGTTCGCGAGGTAGCAAAAACTCCCCTACATCATCCGTTCCTTCTATGCTTGCTGAGATAATGAAATAATCCAAAACAGGCGCTAGGGAGGTGAAATTTTTTCTTCCGTTAATTTGCCAACCGCCTCCGGAGAGCTTCTTGGCAACTGTTTCGGGCTTCCCTCCTCTTGCTGGGCTACCGGTCTTTCTTTCACTATGCGCACTGTTAATCAATTTTTTGTGTTCTACAATATCCCCACAAATCTTTTTATAGATATCCTTGGGCCATGATTGATTTATCCCTTCGTTCATCATGATACCCAAGTGCCATCCAAGACTCAGTGCCGTTGGTGCATCACCTTGTGCAATGGTTTCCTGCAGTAATACAAACTCATACAACCCCGCACCTTTTCCACCGTACTCCTTTGGGATGGTAAGATCCAGTAAACCCGCATCTTTAAGTGCTTGAAAATTTTCAAAAGGAAATTCAGCTTTTTGATCATACTGGCCAGCGCGGGTATAAAAGCCCGAAGCCAAAGAAGATGCTTTTTTTACCATCAGCTCTTGCTCTTCTGTTCTTGCAAAACTTCTGATTCCATTCATCTGAAATAACCACCCCTATGCGAATTCCCCATCATTTTACCATAAGGTGATGTTGTAGCCATTATTTAAAGTTGATAGTTGGATTTTTTAAGTATTCTTTTTCTTCTTCTTCCGTCATTACGCCCGTTGCTTTCCCAATCGTCCCATTAAGCAAGGACCAGACCCTATTATGATCTAGGTCTGCATGGGAAAAGTCACCGTTCTGCCATTTTGTTAGTATTTCCACATACACTTCTTCATGTTTATACTCGGCTTCTTGGACTTTTTCTAATAGCCAATCAATTCTCTCAGGTGTCATCTTATAGTGGGTCCATTTGCTTTCCGCTTTGACCTTTTGATGAGACATCCAATGAATGTAATTAGCAACATGGACTTCATTCAGTTTCCTCTTATGATTGAATGGATTTTCTTGTTCAACTGAAATATTGTTTGAAGTTGATAATGTCCCTGAAGAAGGGTTCCCTTGTACCCCTGCCGACCCTGTTTCCTGGAATGGGGACGTGTACAAATAGTAAGTAATTAGTGCACTAGCCAAAAGAAAAACAGCCACAAAGGGAAGGAGTTTGTGTTTGTTCGATTTAAACCAACTTTTCATAGAAACCCCTTTCATTTAGAAAAATTTAGTATTCTATCATTATATATGGAAATGTATGACTTTTCTATGTTTCTATTAACTTTGAGAGATTTTTAAGGCAAATAGAAAAGGCTGCCCCTTAAAATATGGACAGCCCCGTGCAGCGTTACATCAGCTTTTCAATAATGCATAAACTTCTTCATCTAACTTTTTGGCAAGGTCTTCGTCGTATGTTTTCACATAGTCAGGTTCTTGCGTTATTTTTCCGCCATAAAAAATGACATCTTCCACAGACTCAACTTCAACGGTCACTACACGATACTTCATTGTTTTATCAATAACTTCAGATACGGAACCCTTACCGTTAATGGAATAACAGCTTCCGGCTCCTACAACACCTAGTATCAATTCCGGGTTCTCTTGAATGTTAAACGCACTCTCTGCCTTATGGCCTAAAGCAAATTTAATCGTTTTACCATCTTCATGTGCAACCAACCATGATACAATGCTTAAATTCGGTTTATTGCTATCCTTGTCTGTTGTAATCAAGGACACGATTTTCTCCCCTTGCAATAATTCAACTAGCTCTTTACTAAGCGCATTCTCTTTTCTCGGCATGATCTTTCCCTCCTATTATCTACATATCTCCATTATATACAATCTTTGGACAACTCGCCAAACCCTTATTCATACCCTACCCCTCTTTCTAAATACAAAACAGCGGAACAACCTGATATTCTTACAGGATGCTCCGCTGTTTCCATTACCTATAATAGCTGCTTCTTCTAGAATAAACGAGCGAATCCGTGTAACGTTGTTGCATTTTTTTTCTCCTTCTTCTTCTTTGTAGCACATTCATAACAAAAAAGAAGATTAATAGTGCTGCAAAAATAAAAATGGTAGAACCTACACTACTCTTTGTACTTGTATCTCCACTTGAGTAATCAGTGGCATTTGATGAAGAAGCAGTAGGAACAGGTGTCAAATCATTTGTTTCTTGTTCAACCAACACATTTTCTTCCACGTGTCTACGGTTGCCTATTTTCACAACCAAATCCTTGTCCTTGTTTACACGCAAGGTAACCGTTTCATCCTCTCTTTTTGCTACATGCACATTTTTCGCGAGCATGTACTCTCTGCCAGCAGCATCTGTGACCATTTCACCTTTATTGATTTCATCTGTAATAAAATTTCCAAAACCATAATCCATTAGAGTCATAGTGTCTTTGTAGATGTAATATTTTGAAGCTGCCTTCATGGTTACCACAATGAGATCCATTCCATCTCTTTGGGCTGAAGTAACCAATGTATGACCTGATTCCGGCACATATCCATTTTTCACTCCAGTTGTTCCCTCGTAATCCCATAATAATCGGTGATGATTGTACAATGTGGTTTCCCACCCTTCACCAATCCACTCCATTTCCTTTGTCGCGACAATCTCCCTAAATGTTTCATTCTTCATTGCATATTGGGCAATCTTTGCCATATCCTGAGCAGTTGTCACATGTTCAGGGTGAAACAGACCATGTGGGTTGGTGAAATTTGTATCCTCAACGCCTACTTTTCCCTTCACAAATGTATTCATTCTCTTGGCAAAATCTTTTTCACTGCCATCAAAATGTTCTGCTATGGCAGTACCTGCATCGTTACCAGAATTAATCATCAATCCTTGAACCAGTTTTTCAAGCGTTACCTTTTCTCCTTCTAGTAAATATACTCTTGAACCGTCTTGATCTCTTGCATTTTTACTTACCGTTACAATATCCTGAAGGTTCCCCTCTTCAATGGCAATGATAGCTGTCACGATTTTCGTGATGCTAGCCGGATACATTTCACGTTTACTGTCTTTTTCATAAAGAATATGACCAGATTTGGCATCTATTAATATAACGGACTCACTAAATAAGTCTCCGGGTTCTTCTGCTTGGACTGCTATCGAACTCCCAAAAATCAAAAAGAGTAATGGGATGATGATGCATAGTTGTAGTTTTTTTATCATAGAAGACTACATACCTTTCTAGTTTCTCTATTGTCGGTGTAGTGTTTTGTCATAAAAACTCGAAAAATCTCACTATCTATTAGTTTATATTAATTTCATTGGATTTTCATGCAAATTTAAGGATTTGTTAGAAAAGTCATAAAAACTTAACAAAAAAAGGGTAAGTAGAGGAGATATCTACTTACCCTAAACTATCAGTTATTTACTTTTTCGTAGTGGCAATAGGCTTTTATAAAGTGGTCTGGGTTTAGTGGTTCGCCCGTCACTTTTTCAATTTTTTCATTCCAATGGTAGGTTGCTCCGGGTGCCAGGAATGCATCACGGATAAAAGCTCCGACCTTAAGGGAGAAGAACTCATCAGATACATTGTTTTTGATATGCTGATAGAGTTGTGCAGCAGTCAATTCCCCCAACAAGTAGTTTTGGTAATAAACAGGTGCAAGTGTGAAATGAATCTTTGCCGCCCAATCTGGATTGGTCCGGTCTTCAGGTGGATGAAGCAATTGAATTTTTTCCACTGTTCCCCACCAAAGAGCGTTAAGGTCCTGGTCAGGGTTTTCATATAGCTTTCTTTCAAAGGAAACAAATGTGATAATCCATCTTGCTGAAATTAGCATTTTCAATTGTTCATGCTCTTCAAGGGACGGCATTAATGTGTTAAGCTTCTCATCGTCTAATTTCAAGAATTTAGAAAGCCACTCTCTATTTTCCGTCATTTTTCCGAATAACATGGCAATGGCCTCTGTTGTTAAGATATGCGAGAAGCTTCTTAGTAAATAGGGAAGATCACGATTTACATATTTATTGTACGCTGCATGTCCAAATTCATGAAGCATGGTCCCCATCCAATAAGTATTATCTACATTGTTGCATAGTACCCGAATATCTCCCTCACGATTCATATCCATACAAAACGCAGTAGGGTTCTTTCCTTCACGAGGATTTAAGTCAGAAGAAGCATACAGTCCTTCAATTGGCATATCCATGGAATCAAACGTGTCTGCAGTCAATTTTTCTAGATCTTGCCCTTTGAAATATTGATCCAGATTCGTTTGTTCGTTTGCCGGTGCTTCCTGGAAAAATGGATCCACATAATGCCATGGTCGTAATTGTTCCGCTTTCACTCCAAACTTTTTGGCTAGTTCGTTGTCTAATTCACTTTTCAACCTACGATAGGTAGAATCCGATTGTTCTACTAGATTTTCGAACATAGAAAAAACTTCTTCTAAATCTAGTTCCTGATTGGCAAACGACATTTCATAATAGTTTTCATAGCCTAATTTCCTTGCCGCTTCATTTCGCTTTTTCACTAGTTCCAACAGCTTTTCCGACACAACTTGACCAACTTCTTTGCTTGCCTTCCAAGCTTCTTCGCGTTCCTTGCTGTCGGTACTATTCAACAAGATATTTCTAATGTCATTGGCGGATAACTTTTTTCCATTCACTTCAGGCAAGTACGTATTAAAAAGGTAATTCAGTTCAGAGGACATAGAAGACATTTCTTCAATTGTATCCTTATCCAATTGATTTTCTTTCATTCCATACTCGAGGATTTCTAACTGTCTTCTTTGTTCCATCGTAAGTTCTGAATCTTGCAGGTATGATTTCACCTGGTTGTAACGATCTTGATTGGCATAAAAAAGGCTGAATTCACTGGAAGCTTTACCGGCTTCCTCTGCCCATTTCTTTTCTCCAGTCGTTTGTGCCATCCACCCAGCGTGAGTGGATTTTTTTAATAGTTTCTGAAACTGTTCATTTTGTTCATCTAAAAACTTTGCAACCATCATAACGATCCCTCCAAAATTAAAACAATATGTAAAATTCGACTCGATTTTCTTATCTTTTTTGCATTGAGTCCACATCAGATGTTATTGTCTTCTTCATCCAAACTTGCTCTACCTTCATCGAAAAACCTTTGTCGATAAGGTAGTCAAACACGATGTTATTGGACGTTTGAAAAAATGCTACCGTACACTGGTAAGGCGCAACAGTCGGCGGAAAAAGATGAAAGAATAAAGCTTCCAATACTCTTTCCGGTTCTTTCTCTCCTTCATTTAAAAAACAATGAGAGACTATAATGGCCTTTAAGGTTCCATCAGTGGTATATTGTCTTTTGAACATGGCATATGCAGCAGTTTCACCGTCAGTCCCCAATAGTTGCAACGTCAAACCATCTTTCATGCACCACCATTGACTTTGCCATGGCGTGTCATGATGATAACTTGATAGATACTGAGCATCATGTGCCGATGTAAACACAGGGTAATATTCCAATGAGTCATTTAATTCAAGCGACGTCTCTAGGGACAGGTGCACCACATGATCTACAATCTGATAGTCTTTGGATTCGTACAGCGCGATTGCTTGTCTGTTTTTTGAGATAGCTTCCAAAGTAGCTGTATGTATCCCTTTTTCCTTATACAATTCACAAGCTTTTTCTACTAACAGCTTCCCAATCCCTTTTCTGCGGTGAGTCGCAGCTACCCCTGTACCTCCATTCCAAGCAACAAGTTCTTCCCCTATCTTTTTGTATCCACTTAATAAAAGACCTACAGGTTTCAAACCGTCAAACGCAATAATGGATAAGTCAGCGGATATATTCTCTTGACCCAATCTAGCAGCAAATCGGTCCACATCCATGGTTGCATCAAAAAAATAACCTTCAAACCCCTTGTTCCAAGCTTCAAGTGCTTGATTCAATGTGCACTCACTCAAACGTTTTATTTGATACATATACATGCCCCCTTTGTTCCTAAATGCATACCAAGCCAACCTAATTACTATCTTATAATAATAACAGAAAAACTTACAGTATATTCTGAGAAATAGATTTTTCTGAAATTAAATTCTAGATGATTGGTTAATCGTCGCTGTTCCTTTCCGCAAATGGCGAAGAGTCTAGCGGGGGAAGAAGCGACATTGTTGAGACCTCGCAAAGAAGTGAGGGAGGCTCAAGGACGGACCGCCCGCAGGCTAGCGAAGCGCGTGGAACGGAAATCAAAGGATATTATAAATGCTTTCTAAATCTTTTCAAAAAAAATACAGGTTGAAACGTAGTTGTTCCGACCTGTAATTCTATAAGTTTTATTGTTTGTGATCTTTTTTAAGTATGGAAAAAACATTTGCATCATGAAATTTGCCGCCTTGATATAAATATCCCCTCAAAAGACCCTCATGAGTAAACCCTACTTTTTCTAGAACCTTTCTCGAGCCGACATTTTCCGGATAGACGTTTGCACCGATACGATGGAAATTCATCCCCTCGAACCCAAAATGAACCAGTGCTCCTATGGCCTCTGTTGCATAGCCTTTTCCCCAATAAGGAATATCTATTTCATAGCCGATTTCGGCCCGTTGATGCTTTTCCGATATTGCATGAAAACCGCATGTCCCTATTAGACTATTAGTTTTCTTCTCTATGATTCCCCATCTATAAAGAGTTGTATAGTCATCAATGAAATCTTTTATGAATTTATCTGCCTCCAGTTTTGTCTGAAAAGGCTCCATCCCGTAAAATTTCGTCATATCCGGTTGGGAAAAATATGAAAAAATAACATCTGAATCTCTTAACGTTAGACTTCTTAATTGAAGTCGTTCCGTTCTGAGCATTGGTACCGGTTTTAGCATGATCTACCTACCCTTCTGTCATTTCTGCTACGATATATTGGTTAGTCCACATTTTCAGCATTATCACTAGGCTCTCATCCCCTTTCGAAAAAAGAAAAGTAGAACCTAGTTGTTCTTCAAATTCCCAGCCATCTTCTTCCACATGGGAGAGAACATCCTGCAGCCCTTCACCATTATCCATTTTCGCCATGACTGTTGTGGAATCTTCTGCTGAAGAGAGTGTTACAATTGGTGAACCGGTCAATGCTAATTTCACCGCTCCCCTTACCTCTTCATTAAATGCAAGTAGTGTTCCTGTGACTAGTAGTATGCCTGTGAAAATGACGAGCACCCATTTCCATTTCATTCTACTTCCTCCTACTCTACTATTCTTCTCCCCAATATCACCAAATCCCTTTTTACAGAATCAAGTTCCGCGACACCAGGAAGATATCCCCACTTTTCAAATCCATACTTTTCGAACAATCGTATACTTGGGACATTATGTGCAAAAATGAATGCTAATAGATTCTCAATTTGAAGAGCTGGACACTCTTCCATTGCTATTTCTAATATTTTTGCCCCTAGACCCTTCCCTCTGATTTCTTCGCTAAGATAGATACTTACCTCCGCTGTTGCTTGATAGGCCGGACGACCGTAAAAATTTTGAAAACTAATCCAGGCGCAGATGTGATTGTTTAGTTCCACTACCTTTAAAGGTCTTTTTGGATTATGTTTATCAAACCAATCCATTCTACTTTCCACAGTGATCGGAGAAGTATCTGCCGTCACCATCCTGCTTTCGATGGTGGAATTATAGATGGAAACTATTATAGGTAGGTCTTCTAATACAGCATCCCTTATATGGATAGACAAGTTATTCATGATGATTCACCTTTCTAGTATTCTATGCTTTTATTCTGTTAATAGTATATTATTTCATAAGAAAATTGGATAGAATTATTTTGGAATTTAGGTGAGTAGAATTGTATATACCAATACGAAGATTTATATATACAACTAGACATATTTTTGCTAGTGGAAATAATCGAAATTAGATATTTTTATAGGAAAAGGCGGTACCATCATGTAGAGGTACCGCCTTTCTTATTATCTAGAGATGAACATTTGCGTCCAGTAATGACCGTATTGGCCACCTTTTGCATAGCCCACTCCAATTTCAGTATATTGGCTGGATAAGATATTTTTACGATGTCCTTCACTGTTCATCCAAGCATTCATGACCTCTTGTGGTGTTTTTTGCCCAGCAGCAATATTTTCACCTGCTGATCGGTAAGAAATACCAAAGTTACGAATCATATCGAAAGGAGATCCATATGTTGGTGATGTGTGGCTGAAATATCTTTTATCTATCATATCTTGAGATTTATATCTTGCGACTCTGGATAACTCCCAGTTAAGTTTCAAAGGCTTTAACCCGTATTTAGCACGTTCCTGGTTTACTAATTTAGCAACTTGCTCTTCTTGCGTTTGCCCCTCCCCTTTTTCTGGAATAGTAATTCTTTGACCTGGATAGATTAGGTCAGGATTGTTAATAGAAGAATTCGCAGCAATCAATTCGGAAACTCCAACTTGATATTTCACTGCAATCTTCCACATCGTATCACCGGACTGAACCGTGTGAGTAGTAGCTGCTAAGGCAGCTGAATTTCCACCTAAGACTAGTGCGACAACCGACAAAGTTATGAGGACTTTCTGTAAAGTTTTCATACTATTAATCTAATATGTTTTCCGCTCTTTGAAAACAAGTAATTATTGTAAAATAACGAAATATACTGTTAATTACCTGTCATGACTGTAATGAGAAATATATTCCAGTGTGTTGGAGGAGGTTGGATTGGCGGCTCAGAGGAAAACTACTGCCACACCTGCTCCAATAGCAAAGGCTGTAAAAAGCGCCTCCGCTCCTTTCGATAAACCTGAAACGAAATGCCCTACCATCAGGTCACGAACAGCATTTGTGATAAGGAGGCCAGGAACCAATGGCATAACAGAACCTATGATTATTTTATCTAATTCCATCCCATATCCAAACGTAACCATCGCCAGTGCGACAAGGCCAATGATCAAGGATGCGAAAAACTCTGCAAAAAACTTAACCCTCGTGTAATGTTGTATCAGTAATAGACCGGAATATCCAAGACCTCCCGCTAGCATTGCTGGTAGGAAATCCGTCCATACTCCCTTGAACATTATTAGGAAAGAGCCGCTTACAAAGGCCGCAGCGAGAATTTGATAGCTTATCGGAAAAAGCAGATGTGATTTCTCTAATTGGATTAGCGATTGATGAGCCTCTTGCACGGAAAGCTCGCAAGCGGCAATTTTACGAGAAATCTGGTTAACTTGTGCGACCTTTTCTAAGTCAGTGGTTCTAGAATTTATTCTTACTAATCGTGTAGGATTGTCTCCTTGAAGCGAAACGATGATACCGGTAGGTGTAACGAAACTGTGCGTTTCTGTGATACCGTATGCAGCAGCAATCCTTGTCATTGTATCCTCTACCCGGTATGTCTCCGCTCCCCCTTCCATCATGATTCTTCCGGCAAGCAGACAGACTTCCAGAATTCTCTCCGTTTCCCGCTCTGTCATTTCCTTTGTCACCTAGCTCACCTCACGTTTAGTATCCACTGATACTCGTTTTACGATATTCATGATAACCTGCATGATGACCTCAGCAAACACAAGCCCCATCGCGATGGCACCTGAAATCATAAATGCCTTTGCCGCTAAGGGAATGGCTCCAAGGTAATCATTTTCCGCAATTTGCCGCATTGTATTGTACGCCAGACCCCCTGGTACAAGCGGGATGATCCCAGCCACACTGAATATAATCATGGGCATCCGGAATCGCTTAGCCATAATATGACCTACAAGCGCCACCATAAACGCCCCAACAAACGAAGCCACCACCGGATCCACCCCTGCATCGGCCAATAATATGTAAAAAATCCAGCCAATCATCCCAACCGTGCCGCAATGGCCCAAAGCCCTTCTCGGTGCATTAAAAAGGACCCCAAAACCTGCCGCTGCTATAAAGCTGAATCCGAGCTGAGAAAGTATATATAGCATGCTGTCACCTCATTATTTCTAGTACTGCTTATTATATAGGAAAGTGGGAATAGAAAAAACCTCCATTTTGGAAGGAGGTTTTTGGGGTTGGTGGTTGTGGGTTCTCTCGCACTATTTATCCATTATCCAAGTCTTCGCAACAGCGAAATATTCACGAGACCATAGCTTGAAGATTGCTATTGTCGGAGTCTTCCCTGCAAGTGTGTGAACCTCTGCAAAATCCAGTCTTTTTCCGATAACGGATGCCCGATACATATGAAAATCATTGCTTACAATGGCAACAGAAACCCCTTCTTCCATCAGAGCTTTGGAAAAAGATAAGTTTTCAAAAGTGGTAGTTGACTGGTCTTCCAATATGATTCTGTTCTCATCAATGCCATGTCCTACAAAGTACCTCCTCATTGCCTCCGCTTCTGTAATATCCTCTCCTGGCCCCTGTCCGCCTGATGCAATGACTTTCGTGTTTGGATTTTCTTCTAGGTACTCTAGCGCTGCTTCCACTCTAAATAATAGGGCCTTCGTCATCACTTCCCCCTTCACTCTTGCGCCAAGGACAATTAGGTAATCTACACCTTTAGGAGGTTCCTGCTTTGCAGTTTGGTATATGAGGGAGTGGACGATGATCAGGTAGATTAGCAGCGGAACAAGAGCGATTTTCGTTAACGTTTTTACTCGTTTTTTAGTTATCATTATTGTTTTTCCTTATATAATTTTGTTGTTCAATTACTATAACGAAATGGGGGTGGGATTTGTTTCAAATGTTTATTTATTAATTTGAGGGGGTGTAGATTTTTGAAAGGTTATTGTCGAACGGCTCGTATATTACTGTAACGGAAAATAAATGATTGAGTTTGGAAAATATTTTGGTCAAAACGGCTCATATATACCGCTAACGGAAAATAAAATCCCCAATTTGGAAAATAAGTTAAAATGGAGACTTAAAAAGACTGCCTCTTCCAAAGAGACAGTCTAGACTTTCCTATTTATAAATTACTCACAGCATCCTCTACGCCATCTTCACCTGCAACTACGTCAAATGCAGCCCCATACGTATTCTTAGCTCCTAGTACTGCTAGCAAAACTTTTGCTACATCTGCTCTAGCGATCGATCCTGGCTCAATGTTGTCACCGATTTTCACCTTGCCAGTACCTGATTCATTCACTAAGCCACCAGGTCGCACAATGGTATAGTCTAAGCCACTTGCCATTAACACCTTATCTGCATAATGCTTGGCTACATAGTAGGGACGTAGCTCGTCATTCCAATTTTTCCGGTTGTCCGCTTGAAACGCACTTACCATGACATAACGAGAAATACCAGCTTTTTCAGCAGCTTCTATCGTTTTAACAGCACCATCTAAATCGATCAACAATGTCATGTCTGCCCCTGTGCTTCCTCCAGATCCCGCTGTGAACACCACTGCATCACTCCCACTAAGGGCCTTCACAAGGTCATCTACCGATCCTTCCAAATCAGCCAATACTGTTTCAATACCGTCTTTTGCGAAATTATCTGCTTGCTCTTCTTTCCGAACCATTGCTATAGGAGTGTATCCATCTTCCTTTTTTAAAAAATGTACGAGTTGTTTTCCGATCTGTCCGTTTGCTCCAACTACAGTTACTTTCATTGATAACACTCTCCCTTAACTTTTGTGTGCATTATTTCAAATGCATAAATGGATAGCAAATTTATTGCTCACCGATACTATTCCCTAAAACAAAAGAAAAGCAACATGCTATAGCACATGCTGCAGTTTGGTAGCTATTATTTTTGATAGAACCATATCAATCATTTTTCGGAGTAAATTTTTTGAATTAGCCTGAATGAAGAACATTTGATATAAAAGGTAGAAGTACGGCTGGGAAATGTAGAAGCTAGTCCGGGAAATGTAGAACCTCAAAAATTACAGGGAGAAGATAGAGATTAAAGTGTAGAAGCATACCTGATGCTGCCACCAAAAAAAGACCAACCTAACTACCCAAGGCCACTTCTAGTAAAACCAAACCTCACACTCTCTAAAAATTAAAAAAGGCAGAATAACTTCCGCCCCTTTATTTTGCCATATAAAAATCCTCAAACAATGAAATAGAAATAACGATAACACCGGCCATAAAAGATGCCAATGTAGCTATCCAGTGAAAATAATTAAACGAAATGATTATAGCCACAAACATAACTACTAGCCAAAAAAATGCATATTTGATTCCTCTCACTCCTTTATCAAAACTCTCCTGCTTCTCGCTCCTCCCAAACGATTTCACTGTAGATATCTGCAAACGCCTTTATGGAGTTTCGCGCCTCTTCCAGGTTATTGTCCACCCCGCCAACTTCTAAAAGAATGGCACGGTTGGAAAGATCCTGATTATATAAACCGTTTCCTGTAGATTTACCTTTAGGGATGACTCCCCTGCTCAAACCCGGATACTTTTTCTCAATAGCATGATGGATTCGTTCTGCAAATTCTAGATTTTTTTCATATCCTTTATGAGCTGTCCCCACCACAAACAAAAGTCTAGCATAGCTTTTTCCTTCTATCACTTCGGTTGTCTTTTCTTTTCGTAAAGCGTCACGGTGAATATCAATTAAATATTCCACATCACTATTAAATGTCATTGCAGCTTTCACTGTTTCTCTAGAATATTGATAGGAGTGATTGTAATTCCATCCTCTTGCAGCAAGGTCCTTTGGAACATTTCTCGTATCATGATTCGCTTTTATTCCTTTATCAGCAAGTTCGTTTTTGAGCATTTTTCCAACTGCTATAACATTGGCTTCAGGATTATTACTCGTTGCATCATCCGGTTCGCTTACTCCCCTTAATAGCGGGAGGTAAGATTCCCAACTATGAGACTGATAGATATGCACAACGGTTTCATCCATAGATTTTTCCGGTGCAGGGGGGGATGGCTCATCCTCTTTTTCGTCAACAAGAAGCATTTCCTCCGCAATTTCTCTTTCCTTTAACAGAACTTCCATCGGGGCAACTGATTCAAACGGGATATCTGTATAATCAGTCCCTTTCCCTGCCACATAGAACTGGGTGTCATACGCATAAAAACCAGGAATCTCATTTCCTAGAAAACTTCTGATATCATAAGGTTTTAAGTTAGTTGCTAATTCAAAAGTTAATTCCAAAATAGGGAGCTTGGGAACCTCGACATCCTTACCAGTCAAATAATGATTTTGTGATTGAATGACATTTAAGTAAAGTTCAATAGACTGTACCTTTCTCAATATATTCCCAATATACTCAGAGGAGAGTTTAGTAGATAAGACGCTTGTAATGGTGGAAATAACAATGAATAAGATCACCATGAATAGGACGGTGTTATTTATAAAAAGAAAAAATCCCTTTCGCTTAGTAGTTTCTATCTTCCCCCCCTCCTTTCTATCTAATTTGTATGCCTGTTTGATAGAAATTAGAAGGGCAAAATAAAAAGATGACTCTATTTCTAGAATCATCCCCTACTTTTACAACCATCGCAGAAATTAGAAGCACTATTAAAGTATTCCCTTCCACATGACACACACATGGAGGGGCGTACAAATTTGCTACCATAGATTTCATGATGTTTTCTTAATGATAGATTTAGAAAATAGAAGAATATAGCGACAAGTACGGTAAAACTAATAAAAAAAACCCAGATCACATCGTTCCACAACCTTCTTGTACCTTTTTTCCTATATTATACCATATCTGATTTTTAGAGTGAGAATATTCAAAGTAATTTTCTCTTATGTTCCATTACACCTCAAGAGGTGCTTTTACCTCCTTGCTTCTGGTAAAATACAGGAATCAACTACTGGAGGGACAAAGATGCTCTATTTAGCAATATTCACCCTTCTATTCTGGTTTGCTGTATGGCTGGATGCAAAGATAGGTATGAAGAAGATTGCAAAACTAAAATTTGTAAAAGAAGATGAAAGTTTGCATAGCAACGGTCCACTTCTGTCCATCATTGTCGCTGCCAAAGATGAAGAAAAATATATAGAAGCTAGCCTGCTATCTCAATTTCAGCAAACTTATCACAATATAGAATGGCTTGTAGTTAATGACCGTTCTACTGACCGGACCGGCACCATTTTAGAACAATTGGCGGAAAAAGAACCGAGAATGAAATGTATTCATATAAAAAAACTTAAAGATGGTTGGCTCGGAAAAAATCACGCACTGTATGAAGGCTACCTTCAAAGCAAAGGCCAGTATATCCTTTTTACCGACGCAGACATCCAATTCAAAAGAGATACCATCTCAAAAGCAATAACATACTTTCAAGACATGAAACTCGACCATTTAACCCTTGCTCCCAATTTAAAAGGAAGCAGTTTCTGGACCAACGCATTCGTCTCCTTCTTCCTTTTTGGCTTTGGTTACTTTAAACGGCCCTGGAAATCCAATGATCCTAAAAGTAAGTCTGCAATCGGCATTGGAGCTTTCAACCTTTTATCTAAAGATGCTTATGAAGAAATCGGGACGCATAAAAATATAAAAATGAGACCTGATGATGACCTGATGCTTGGCAGGCAGATCAAAGAGTCCGGGAAAAAACAACATTTAGCCCTGGCGCTGGAACACCTGCAAGTAGAATGGTACCCTGACCTGCGTTCGGCACTTATCGGATTGGAGAAGAACACCTTTGCAGGGCTCTTTTACAGCTACTTTATGGTGTTGTTTGCCCTTAGCGGTTTATTTTTATCACAACTCTTCCCTTTTATCGCCTTGTTAATGACGACAGGGACCACTCAACTGATTTACGCTTTCAGTATTATCATGTTAGTTCTAGCTTACAACGAAACAGCAAACAAAATGGCAAAAGGAGCAAATATATATATAACAGTCTTCCCTATCACTGTCTTGCTTTTTATGTACAGTATCGCGAGAGCAACCATCCTCACTCTCCACAGAGGCGGCATCATTTGGAGAGGAACCTTCTATTCCATCAAACAACTTAAAAAGTGACGGGCCTCCCGTCACTTTAGTAATGCCGCACTAATAAAATCAATTTCAACAACGGATATACTACAATCGCCATCGACAACTGCACATACAACACCATCTCCACCGAAATCCGCTCCATAATCAAAAGCAACACCGAACATACCACACTTGTAGCCATGAGAATATAAGCAACATGTCCACTTTTTTGATTAATTTCTGCTCGCTTCCTCTTCGTCGGACGATAATGCCGTCTCATCACAGCACGGATAATTTCGGATAACCCAAGCAGAATGAACACCACCGGGATGTATTTCAGTTTCCCTGAATTATGTGCTTCCACAAGCAAAAATACTCCAAACAGCATTATAAGTATTGGCAAGCCAAAGGCTATGATAGGTTGATCAAATAAGGAATGCTCTTCTTTTTCCAAAACCGTCCCTCCCACCAAAAACACTAGTATGTACAGTTCCGCAATTAAACTATAAGCAAAGATACATATGTAAAAACAAAAGAAGAATCGTTACATTATATGCAACGATTACTAGGAAAAATGATAGATTCTTTATTTTACTTCTATTTCTTTTATGATTCTGGCTGGATTTCCTCCGATTACTACATTTGGAGGCACATCTTTCGTCACAACAGCTCCCGACGCGACAACCACATTATCCCCGATTGTGACTCCTGGATTTATGACGGCACTGCCACCGATCCAAACGTTGTTGCCTATTTTGACTGGAATTCCGTATTCTGGTCCTTTGTTTCTTTCAACCGGATCGATGGGATGCGTTGCGGTATAAATATGAACACCTGGCGCAAGCATACAATTATCACCAAACTCCACTTTGCACACATCAAGTATGCAGCAATCAAAGTTTGCGAAGAAGTTTTCCCCTACATGGATATTGTATCCATAGTCACAACGGAAGTTTGGTTCGAGAAAGACATTTTCTCCCGTGGATCCAAAAAGCTCCTTAAGCAGTTCTACTCTTTGGTCTCCTTGCGTTTCTGTAGTTTCATTGATTAGTCGACTTAGTCTTCTTGCATTGGCTCTTTTCTTCATTAACTCTGTATCCCATGGTTTGTACAACTCGCCAGCAAGCATTTTTTCTTTCTCAGAAATCATTTTTATTTTCTCCTTCCATTGTTGAAACTTTCTCTCATTATAAGGGTCTTGTTAATATTTGAAACACTTCTTGCAAAAAATGCTCATAGTCGAAGCCTAAAGCGATGTGATGTTTACTCTCATTTTCCACGTTCATATGACGAAAGTCAGCAAATGATTTCCCACGTGTTTTTCCTTCTACAACGACATGCACTTTTTTAGCCAAGTACTGCATCCTCTCTGGATGGGCAGCTGAATAAACGGTTAACAAATCATGAAACGGCGCGCCTTCTATTCCCGGTAACAGTTTTGAATAGGCTTTCGCATAATAATTAATAATCGGAACGTACATTTCTTTAAATATATTTTTAGTATAGTACTCAAGCGCCTCCGCATGATCATTCGTAATAATTGCCTTTTGCGTGACATTTAGAGGGGTTAGAAACACTTTTTTACCGTGAGCTAACAATAGATTTGCTGAGGTCGGGTCTCCAAAGAAATTTGCTTCGGCTACAGGGGTAACATTTCCAGGGACCATGAAAGCACCGCCCATTATATGAAGCTCTTTTACCTCTCTCATTACTTCCCTGTTTAATAAGAAACATGCAGCCAAAGTGGTCGATCTACCTAGGTCGGCAATGACTAAGTCTTTATTACGCTTAATAATTTCAAATACCTCACCAAGGTTACGAATTCTAAACTGGTATGACGCTTTTTTCACTTTTATAGGACCAATACCGTCCTCTCCATGAATTTCAGGATAGTAGTTGGCAAGTTCTCCGGAAACCGGCATTTCTGCACCATTGAATATTGGGATGTCCATCCTGCCAGCCAATTGCAAAATATGAGCTGTATTATAAGCAGCAGTGATCTTATCCACATTTCCGTAGCTGCATACAAGTCCAAGTACTTCTATTTTTGGATGAAGTAGTGCATAGATTAAAGCCATCGCATCATCAATTCCAGGATCACAGAAAATAAGCAGCTTCATACATCATTCCTCCCAATATTCTGTTATTGTAAAATATTAGGCGAGATGTGAAATTATGTGATTCGAAAGATGTATTTCTGTTACCCCTTTAAACACAAGCCTAAAACCCTACATAAAATCAAAATAATACCGGATAACGTGGAAGAAAACCGGAGCCGAGTATGCAAGGCTATCCACCCTCGTTAAATAGCTTTTCTTCAGCACAGATGCTTTCTCATCATCCCCCACTAACAGATCGCGCTTCAAAACCGATACTGCTAAACTGCCTCCAAAACAAGCAACACTAATAATTAGACCCGATAATAAACCGAACAACTCATTTAATGGAGTTAAATAGGAGAACAGATTATAGGAAACTCCTGTCGTGACAAAAGTGGAAATGAGAAAGCCCTCCCACGTTATGTTCGGGTTGGAAGATGGAATAACTTTCTTTTTACCGATATAAAGCGAAATCAAATATTGAACCACATCATGCAATTGTGTCAGCACAACCAAATATAACACAATGTTCGCACCATACTCCGGGGTTGCAACTTGATAAAACGCGAGGTGACTCAGACCGAATACCATGAGCATCAATCCCCATTGTGTGGAGGAAACGGAGCGAAGGAAACCAACCGTTCCTTTCCCAAGTATCCTCGGAAGCGGCAAGAAGAGGAATACATAGACTGGAATGAACACAATGAACATGCCGTACCATCCGATATAGATCCAATAAAACTGGATAGGAATAGAGAGATACGCCCATAAAAATAATTGCCTGTCGACCTTACGGGTTCGCAATATCGAGAAATACTCTTTTAATGAAAAAAAACATAAAAACATAAGGGCAAATAAAGATACCATTGGATGAAACAACGTCGCAATGCTAAATACTGCAAGCATCCCCCACCACGTTTTCACCCGCACTGATAAATCTGAAAAGTCCTTAGACGTTGTATTCCTTTTTACTATGTAAAAGATTGTACTAAATACACTTAATCCAAATGCAATAACTAATAACGTTATGACTGCTTCTTTCTCGAAAATAAACATAATAATCCCCCTATCTACCTATTATTATGAAATTAATGGTTAATTTTGGTCAAGAGAAATTATATACTATAATAGTAGAAATAATTCTTACAAAGGTGTGGGGAATGTTGGGAGATACATATGTATACATATTACTTACTGATACTGGTACCTTATTTACCAAATCCATAAAGAAGTACACGAAGGCCCCATATAATCACGTCTCCCTTTCGTTTGACAGTGATTTAAAGGAGTTATACAGCTTTGGCAGAAAACGGCCAAGTAACCCTTTTAATGGCGGCTTTGTTCGGGAAGATGTGGAGAATGGAACGTATAGAAAGTATCCCGGCACAACATGTGTTATCTATAAAATGGCCGTAAGTCAACGAGAAGTGGAAAAAATGCGGAGAATCATTGGGGTCTTTCAAAAGAAAGAAACAAAGTGGTTTTATAATTTGCTCGGCGTAATTGGCGTTTCCATAAACGAGCCTGTAGAAATTGATTCCAGTTATTTCTGTTCCCAGTTCGTTTCAGATGTTCTTCATCGCTCTGGTATCAAATTATGGGATAAACTCCCCTCCCTAGTTACCCCTGATGACTTCAGACAAAGCGACCGGCTAGAATGGATTTACGAAGGAAAACTTTATGACTATCAACCTGTAAAATTGCGAATAACGTAAATAAGGGAGGAAGCTTTAAACTGGCTCCTCCCGTTCTTTTTTAGTAGCTTCCTTGCTGTTCCATTTGTTCCAGATCTTCTTGTGTAATTTCCTGTGCGCTTTCAATGACTTCTTGAGGGACCGTAATTTCCCCAACTTCATCAAAATTCGTTAATGTTGAATCCATCACCTGAATGCTTGACACCTTTTCCCCGTCAACATCCATTTCCATATCCATGTTCAATAAAACCTTTGTTTGATAGAAGCTTTCTTTATCAATATGAACCAAATAACTTAACTGGTTAACTGTCATCATGGAGAGCATCTCTTGCATCACTTCTCCCATGCCGTCTCCCATCATACCGCCAATCATTCCAGCCAATTCATTAAATTGTTCACCAGATCCTTCAAAGTTCAACACATAGTGATCTTCTTCTTCTGTCATGGTAATCTTATCAGTGTAGTCTTTCAGCATCTCCAACTGTTCAGCCGGATTTCCTTGCATTTCAGACATTTCGTTTATCTGGGTTGTAAATTCTTCCGGCATTTTATACCATTGTCCAGCCACGGAATCGTATACGAAGAAACCGTCTTCAGAGAAATACGATTCATTTTCCATGCCATCCATCATTCCATCGGCATCTTCAATGGACGTCACCTGATACATAGCCATCGGATTTAAAGACATATCAGTTGTCGTGGTGGTAACCATTTTTATAGTCTCTTCATTTGCCATGGATATTTCTTGATCTGAGATCATTTCCATTGAATAACTGGATAGTTTAGCCATTGCTTCAGTTGATTTCTGTAGGACTTCATCTGCAGTCAGCGCTTCTTGTTCTTCTGTTTCTTCTGTGGCATCCACTTCCTCTACCTCATTAGTTGTTTCCTCGTTAGTGGTCTCTTCCGCTTCTGCATTCCCCTCAACATTCCCACTGGCCCCATTAGAGGAGTTGCCACAGGCTGTTAGTAACATGACAGCCAAGATCCCCACCAACATCATTTTCAAAGCTTTCACATAATCCTCTCCTGTTCCCTGTTTGTTTTATAGACTATTTTCTTTTACCCCTTTACAGGATAAAAATAACAGTAATAACAAAAAGTTATATTTTTCAAGTAAACTCTTTGTTTTCCTATTGTTGATACGAAATGGGATGATAATTAGTTTCAGAAATGGGGATATTTAGTAGAATATACCTATCATATGAATGTCTATTTAACATTGCTTCCTTTTCCAGACGGGGGGGCGGGCTTATAGAGCGCTTCTATTAGACAGTTCTCCCTCTTCAGATGGAGTGTATGACGACCAATGAGGGTGAAAAAGCAGAGGAGCCGTCGTCATAGAGAGTGTATGACGACCGGTGAAGGTGAAAAAGCAGAGGAGTGGTCGTCATAGGAGGTGTATGACAACCAGTGAGGGTGAAAAAGCAGAGGAGTGGTCGTCATAGGAGGTGTATGACGACCGGTGAAGGTGAAAAAACAGAGGAGCCGTCGTCATAGGCGATTAATCCTTGGAACTCTTTGTAACTATTTTTACACTTTAATATGGACTTGACTTTCAGACGGAGGTTCGGGCTTATAGAACCCTTCTATTAGACAGTTCTCCCTTTTCAGACGGGGGTTCGGGCTTATAGAGCGCTTCTATTAGACAGTTCCTCCTCTTCAAACAGGGCTTCGGGCTTTTAGAACGCTTCTATTAGACAGTTCCTTCTCTTCAAACAGGGCTTCGGGCATATAGAACGCTTCTATTAGACAGTTCCTCCTCTTAAAACAGGGCTTCGGGCTTTTAGAGCGCTTCTATTAGACAGTTCTTCCTTTTCAGACGGGGGTTCGGGCTTATAGAACCATTCTATTAGACAGTTCTCTCTTTTCAAACGGGGGTTCGGGCTTATAGAACCCTTCTATTAGACAGTTCTCCCTCTTCAGATAGGGGTTCGGGCTTATAGAACCATTCTATTAGACAGTTCTCCCTTTTCAGACGGGGGTTCGGGCTTATAGAACCCTTCTATTAGACAGTTCTCCCTCTTCAGATGGGGGTTCGGGCTTATAGAACCATTCTATTAGACAGTTCTCCCTTTTCAGACGGGGGTTCGGGCTTATAGAACCCTTCTATTAGACAGTTCTCCCTCTTCAGATAGGGGTTCGGGCTTATAGAACCATTCTATTAGACAGTTCTCCCTTTTCAGACGGGGGTTCGGGCTTATAGAACCCTTCTATTAGACAGTTCTCTCTTTTCAAACGGGGGTTCGGGCTTATAGAACCTGACTATCAGATACATTTACACAGCAAAAAGCCATCAACCCTTTAAAAGAGATGATGGTCTTCACAATTTTAGTAGACTCTCCTTGTTTGCTCAAATTCACAAATCTCTTTCATGTACATTTCGGTCAATCCGATATCGTCCAGTCCTTTCAACAGCATCTGCTTTCGATATTCATCTGCTTCAAAATGATACTTCACATCATCACCAATACAAACCTCCTGGAACTCAAGATCAACCTCCAGTTCTAGAGTCTGTTTAGAAGCTTTCTCAAAAAGCTCCTCCACCTCTTCTTCTTTTAACACAACCGGTAAAATTCCATTTTTAAAGCAGTTGTTATAAAAAATATCTGCAAAAGATGGTGCAATGACCACCCTGATTCCATAATCCTTCAAAGCCCATGGTGCGTGTTCACGAGAAGATCCACAGCCAAAATTCTTTCGTGCCAGAAGAATTGAAGCACTGTCGAATTTCGGGTCATTCAGGATAAAGGAATCATTCTTTTCTCCATTTGCTTCAAAGCGCCAATCATAAAAGAGAAATTGACCAAATCCTGTTCGTTCGATTCTCTTTAGAAATTGCTTCGGAATAATTTGATCAGTATCGACGTTGGCCTTATCCAAAGGAATTACTTTTCCGATATGATTGATGAGTGCCTCCATTAGACCACCTCCTCTTTTTCATATCGCCATTCATTCACATTGACAAATCGGCCGCTAATCGCAGCAGCTGCAGCCATCGCAGGGCTGACCAAGTGCGTTCGGGCACCTCTTCCTTGTCTTCCTTCAAAATTGCGGTTAGAAGTAGAAGCACATCTTTTCCCTGGAGGGACAACATCTGGGTTCATACTGAGGCACATGCTGCAGCCGGCTTCTCTCCATTCAAATCCCGCCTCTAAAAATACTTCGTGGAGGCCTTCCTCTTCCGCCTGTTTTTTCACCTGTTTGGAGCCGGGGACGACAAGTGCCGTAACCTGACTAGAAACGGTTTTGCCTTTTACCACTTCAGCAGCTTTCCGTAAATCTTCAATCCTTGAATTGGTACAGGAACCGATGAACACATAATCAATGGCAATATCAGAGATCTTCATACCAGGGGTCAGCCCCATATAGTTGATTGCTTGTGCAATTGATTTTCTTTCCCCCTCATTTTCAATAGTAGCAGGATCCGGAACCCTACCACTGATACTTGTGCCCATTGAGGGATTCGTTCCCCATGTCACCTGTGGTTCTAAATTTGTAATGTCAAATTGGATTGCTTTATCATAAACCGCACCCTCATCTGAGCGTAATGCGTACCATTCCACTTCCGCCTTGTCGCGTTCTTCCCCGACAGGAGCATATTTTCTTCCTTTTAAATAGGAGAAAGTCGTTTCATCTGGTGCCAGAAGTCCAGCGCGAGCACCTGCTTCAATGGCCATATTACAGATGGTCATCCGTTCTTCCATGGACATCTCTTCGATTACCTGACCTTTAAATTCAAGCACATATCCTGTGCCGAAATCTGTTCCGTATTTGGCAATCACAGCTAAAATAAGATCTTTTGCAGAGACTCCTAGTGGTCTGAGGCCGGTAAAATCAACCTTTAATGTTTTCGGTTTTGATTGCCATAAGCATTGGGTGGCAAGGACGTGTTCGACTTCACTTGTACCAATTCCAAATGCCAAGGCACCAAAAGCTCCATGTGTGGAGGTATGGCTGTCACCGCAAACGATGGTTTTGCCTGGTAAAGTCAAACCCAGTTCAGGTCCGATTACATGGACAATTCCTTGTTCTGTGCTGTGAAGGTCTGCAAGTCTTATTCCAAACTCTTTGCAGTTTGCTTCTAGTGTCGTCATTTGTTTGGAGGCGATTTCGTCTGTCACATGGAACGGGTTGATGGTTGGGACATTATGGTCCATTGTTGCAAATGTTAGGTCTGGTTGTCTTACTTTTCTTCCTGAAAGACGGAGTCCCTCGAATGCTTGAGGAGAGGTGACTTCGTGCACTAAGTGGAGGTCGATGTACAACAGGTTTGGTTTGTTCACTTCCTTTACTACTGTATGACGATCCCAGATTTTCTCGAATAGTGTTCTTGGCTGCATGTCACTCACCTTCCGTGTTTTTTTCTATCCTTCTTGACTATTTAAAAAATAGAATTGTTTTCTGTTTAACTCCTGTAGATTTCCGTTCCAGGTGTTCGCTTTCCGAGGGGCGGTGCTTGAGCCTCCCTCACTACGCTTCAGGGCTCTCAAGTCTACCGCTATCTCCCTTCGGAGTCTCACACCTTGCACTACAATCTACAGGGATGTCACGTTTTAACATGATAGGCTCAGTTTCCAATCTCATAATCAGTTAATTCTTTATCGGCGCTCTTAGATAACTTCTGACTGCTTCTCCCATTTGGGTTGTTCCTAGGACGCGTTCCCATTCTGTGCCGATGTCTTGGGTGCGGTAGCCTTCTTCTAGTGCAAGGTCTATTGCTTTTTCGACAGAGGCTGCTTCTTCCTCTAATCCGAGGGAGTGCCTCAGTAGCATGGCGGCTGAAAGGATGGTAGCCAATGGATTAGCAATATTTTTGCCGGCAATATCAGGTGCAGTACCGTGAATCGGTTCATAAAGGCCTGGACCGTCTACCCCAAGGCTTGCGGAAGGTAACATGCCAAGGGATCCTGTCAACATGGAGGCTTCATCGCTTAATATGTCTCCAAACATGTTTTCTGTCACGATTACGTCAAACTGTCGTGGATTTTTGACCAATTGCATGGCCGCATTGTCTACTAACATGTGGTCTAATTGGACATCCGGGAATTCCTTGGCAATCCGGTTGGCTGTTTCCCTCCAAAGCCTGCTGCTTTCCAACACATTTGCTTTATCAACAGATGTAAGTTTTTTCTTTCTTCCTTGCGCGACTTCAAATCCTTTTCGGATGATTTGCTCCATCTCTTTTTCAGTATAGAAAAGCGTGTCTACTACCTCTAGACCATCCTTACCCTGTCTTCTTTCCCGGGGAGCTCCAAAATAGATGCCGCCTGTCAGTTCCCTAACTATTAAAATATCTGTATCTAAAACCACTTCTCTTTTTAAGGGAGATGCATGGATAAGAGATTCAAATAGGGTGACAGGACGAAGATTGGCATAAAGTTTCAACTGTTTGCGAATTCCAAGCAATCCAGCTTCCGGCCTTCTTTCAGGTGTTTCTTGGTCCCATTTTGGACCGCCCACCGCACCTAAAAGAACCGCGTGGCTTTTTCTACATAATTCCACTGTTTGTTGTGGAAGAGGAGTTCCTGTCTCATCGACAGCAACTCCCCCGATCTTGCCATAGTTAAAAATAAATGTATGTTGAAAATTCTTGGCCACCTGCTCTAGTACAAGTATTGCTTCCCTTACTACTTCCGGTCCAATTCCGTCACCAGGCAGGACGCTGATGGTAAACTGACTCATCCTACCTCCACTCCTTTTGCTGAGTATCTTGCAAATTTTTCTTTTATAGATAAGCGATTAACTGCATCCAAATAGGCTTTTGCGGAAGCTTCCAGGACATCATGCTCAATTCCTCTTCCACTTGATACTTCGCCTTCACTGTTTATTTTCACATACACCTCTGCAAGTGCGTCACTACCGTTTGTCGTAGATTGGATGCGATAGTCAAGTAACGAAATTTCCTTTTGCAGAATCCTAGAGATAGTATTATAGACAGACTCCACGCTTCCTTTGCCTGTAGCAGATTCTTGGAGCACCTCTCCGTCTTCTGTTTTGATGGCAATAGTGGTCGTTGGAATAATATTCGAGCCGTACGAGATTTGTAAAGTTTCCATTTGGTAATGCGGGAAGAGTCCCTTTACGGATGAATCCATCATCAAGGCAAAAATATCGTCCTCTGTTACTTCTTTCTTTTTTACCGTAAGATCCTTGAATGCTTTAAACAGCTTTTTTCCTTCTTCTTCGTTTAAGAATAGTCCCAGTTCCTCGCATCTTTGCTTAAAGGCATGACTGCCGGAATGCTTGCCAAGGACCATTTTGTTGGAATGCAGCCCCACCATCTCTGGATTGATCACTTCATAGGTGCTCTTGTTTTTCAAAACCCCATCCTGGTGGATTCCTGATTCATGGGCAAAGGCGTTAGCTCCTACAACCGCTTTATTTTGAGGAACAATCATACCGGTCAGCTTGCTAACAAGATTACTTGTTCTGACCGTTTGTTTTAAATCAATATTTGTTTCCACCTCGTACATGTCTTTTCTAATTTGAAGGGCGACAATGATTTCTTCCAAGGAAGCATTTCCTGCACGTTCCCCGATTCCATTAATGGTTCCTTCGATCTGATCCACACCGCTTTGGATGGCTGCGAGTGAATTGGAAACGGCCATTCCTAGATCGTCATGGCAATGGGCAGAGAGTTTTACTTTGTGGATATTCGGCACATGTTCGCGAATATATGTGATTAGTTGAGCATATTCCAGTGGAGTCGTGTACCCTACTGTGTCAGGAAGATTGATGACATTTGCCCCGGCATCAATAACCTTTTCAATAATATGAGCCAAGAACGGCCATTCGCTTCTTGTTGCGTCTTCAGCAGACCACTGAACATGATCGAAAAAACGTTTTGCGTATTCGACTGCCTGAACGGCTGCTTCCACCACTTCTTTCGGCTTTTTTTTCAATTTGTACTCCATATGAATCGGTGAGGTTGCTAAAAAAACATGGATCCCGTTTATTTCTGCATCCTTTACCGCTTCATAGACTGCATCAATATCGGATTTTATGGAACGGGCAAGACCGACCACTCTTGACTTTTTAATGGTCCTGGCAATTTGCTGGACTGCTTGGAAGTCCCCATAGGAGGAAGCAGGAAATCCTGCCTCCATCACATCTACTCCGTATTTTTCTAACTGAATGGCAATTTCCAGTTTCTCGTGGGGATGAAGGTTCACTCCTGCTGACTGTTCACCGTCTCGTAATGTGGTATCAAATATGTCAACCTTTCGCACTGCCAACGACTCCTTTCTTCTTCGATTGGATGAATGGCATTTTCGCGCGGAGCTCCCTTCCTACCACTTCGAGTGGGTGTTGTTTTTCTTGTTCATTAATAGAGTGGAACATTGGGCGGTTTGCCTGGTTTTCAAGTACCCATCCTTTGGCAAATTGTCCGGATTGAATTTCAGAAAGAATTTTTCTCATTTCATCCTTTGTTCCATCATTGATTACTCTTGGTCCTGCGGTAAAATCACCCCACTGAGCTGTATCTGAGATAGAGTAGCGCATTCCTTCTAATCCATTTTCATATAAAAGATCAACAATTAATTTTAGTTCATGCAGACATTCAAAGTAGGCGACTTCTGGTTGGTAACCTGCTTCCACTAGCGTTTCAAATCCTGCTTTTACTAAGGCAGTTGTTCCACCGCAAAGTACTGCTTGTTCTCCGAATAAATCTGTTTCTGTTTCTTCTTTAAAAGTTGTTTCCATAACGGCTGCTCTTCCGGCACCTACCGCTTTACTGTAGGCCAAAGCAACTTCTTTTGCCTCCCCCGATGCATTTTGATGGACTGCAAAGAGTGCAGGTACACCGCCGCCTTCTTCATAAACGCGTCTCACTAAGTGGCCAGGCCCTTTTGGTGCGACTAAGAATACATCCACGTCTTTTGGAGGGACCACTTGATGGAAATGGACATTAAAGCCATGGGCAAATGCCAATGCTTTCCCATCTGTTAGGTGTGGTTCGATTTCCTGTTTGTATACTTCCGGTTGCCTTTCGTCAGGAAGTAAGACCATTACGACATCTGCTTGGGCGACTGCTTCTCCTACGGAGTATACTTGAAATCCGTCTTCTTTTGCTTTTTCCCAAGAACCGCCGGGTCGAACGCCTACTACTACTTCTACGCCGCTGTCACGCAGGTTTTGTGCGTGCGCATGGCCTTGAGATCCGTAGCCTACTACTGCTACCTTTTTTCCGTTTAGTGCTGCTTGGGAGATGTCGTCGTTATAATACATGTTTGCTGCCATTTGAATTCCTCCTTGGGAAATATAAGTATTTGAACGAACTCCCGATGACCTTCGTTCCAGGCGTTCGCTTTCCGAGGGGCGGTGCTTGAGCCTCCTCACTTCGTTGTGGGGTCTCAAGTCTACCGCTACTTCCCTCCGGAGTCTCACGCCTTGCACTACATTCAACGGGTAGTACCACTTTATTTATAAGAATATTCTGTTAATTAGTTAGGGCGATCTGTTCGGATATATCGGTGATTTGGATGACGTCGATTTGTTTGTCTAGTTGAAGCTTTATTTTTTCCACTTCTTGTTCCTCGACCACGTTAACGACGATGGTCATAAGGGAAATGGAAGATTCGTTGACAGGTGCTACTGCCAGACTTTCAATGTTTAATCCCTTTCGCAAGAACAGATTGGTTAATCGGTTCAATACTCCAAGTTGGTTGTTTACTAGGAGCGACAATGTACGCTTCATGGCTTCACACCTTCCATTTGTTGAATTCCTTTTCCAGGGGCAATCATCGGATATACATTTTCCGTAGGAGTCACCCGGCAATCTAATAGATAAGGCTCATCTGTAGCAAGTGCTTTGGCAAATGCCTTGCGGAACTCTTCTTCACTATGAACAACTGCCGCCTTGATTCCAAATGCATCGGACAGTTTTACGTAATCTGGTTGGTTCGGCAATAAGGACTCTGAGTATCTTTCCTTATAAAATAGCTGTTGCCATTGTCGTACCATTCCCATAGATTGATTGTTTACGAGCACTACTTTTACCGGTAGTTTATACTCTTTCAGGACAGCCAGTTCCTGAAGTGTCATCTGAAATCCTGCATCCCCTAGCACAGCTACAACTGTGGAAGGTCGTTCTGCCACCTGCGCGCCGATTGCTGCCGGTAATCCAAAGCCCATGGTTCCGAGTCCCCCTGAAGTTACCCAGCGATCTGGCTTTTGAAAACCATGGAATTGCGCTGCCCACATTTGATGTTGACCAACGTCTGTTGTGACAATCGCTTCTCCTTGTGTCAGTTCATGAACAAGTTCTACTAGCTTTTGAGGCTTGAATGTTGCCCCGTCTTCTACATACCATAGTGGATAATCTTCTTTAGATTGCAAGAGTTGCTCCAACCAACTACTTGTATCCGCGGTTTCTGATAATTCCTTTAATAGTAATTGAAGTGACTTTGCTGCATCCCCGATAACAGGATAATCAGTCGGAACATTTTTGCCGATTTCAGATGGATCAATATCAAAATGAACCACTTTCGCAAACTTAGCGAACTCTTGCAAGTTTCCTGTCAGTCTGTCATCAAATCTTGCTCCGATATTAATGATTAAATCCGCTTCATATAAGGCCATATTGGCTGTATATGTTCCGTGCATGCCCGCCATTCCAAGAAAAAGAGGGTGGTCTGCCGGAAAGCTGCCAAGTCCAAGTAATGTATTTACTACAGGGATTGTGGTTTTAGCAACCAGTTCCTTCAATTCATTCGTTGCTTTACTGTGGAGAACGCCTGCGCCAGCTAAAATGACGGGCTTTTCCGCTTTCTTCAGTACGTGTGCTACTTTTTTTACTGCCTGTGGATCCGGCGCAGTTTGTAGTTTATAACCCGGAAGATGCACTTCTTTTGAATAGTCGTAAATACCTGAAGTGGCAGTGATGTCTTTGGGAATATCAATCAATACCGGTCCTGGTCTGCCAGTGGATGCAATATAGAATGCTTCTTTAAATATTCTTGGGAGATCTTTGACATCCTGAACCTGAAAATTATGTTTGGTAATTGGCATCGAAATCCCTAAAATGGGTGCTTCTTGAAAGGCGTCTGACCCCAGGACCTGAGAGTTGACTTGACCCGTAATTACGACTAGTGGCAGGGAATCAATCATGGCATCCGCAAGGCCAGTGACAATGTTGGTGGCACCGGGACCGGAAGTGGCAATGACCACTCCAGCTTTCCCAGTAATCCTTGCATATCCTTCTGCTGCATGGATTGCCCCTTGTTCATGTCGTGTTAAAAGATGTGGAATTCCGCCGTCATATAGTGCGTCGTAAATGTTTAGTACAGCCCCACCCGGATACCCAAATATCACTTCCACTTTTTCCTCTTTTAACGCTTCAACAATCATCCGTGAACCCGTCAGCAGTTTCTGCGCCACCTTTGTTCCACTCTTTTCAACTGTACTCATTCATTCTCCACCTCCTTGTGTTCGGTACTATACTTTTAGAATTCCTCCGGTATTAGCTGACGTTACAAGTGCTGCATATCTTGCAAGGTAACCGCTTTTCACTTTTGATTCTGGAGGTTGCCAGTTCTTTTTTCTCGCTTCTAATTCTTCTGTCTCAACCAATAAATGTATGGTTCGTTTTGGTAAGTCAATTTGAATGATATCGCCATTTTCCACAAAAGCAATTGGGCCGCCTTCAGCTGCTTCAGGGGAGATATGTCCAATAGAGATACCCCTTGATGCACCAGAGAATCTGCCATCTGTGATGAGTGCAACTTTAGTGGATAACCCTCTCCCAGCAATAGAGGAAGTTGGTGCAAGCATCTCCGGCATTCCCGGTCCTCCTTTTGGCCCTTCATACCTGATGACAACTACGTGCCCTTCTCGGACTTGACCACTATTAATGCCTTCCTGTGCCTCATCTTGTGATTCAAAAATGATGGCCTCTCCTGTAAAAGTTTTGATTGAAGGATCTACTGCTCCAACCTTTATGACACTACCGTTTGGTGCAAGGTTTCCGAATAGGATACTCAACCCACCGACTGGACTATATGGATTATCTTTTTTCCTGATGACCTGGTCATTTACAATCTGTGCATGATCTACCACTTCTTGAATGGATTGACCTGAGATGGTGAGACGATCAGGGTGGATGGCCCCTTCAATTTGGCAAAGTTCCTTGATGATGGCACTTACTCCTCCTGCCTCATGCACATCTTGCATAGAATAGTCTGACGCAGGACTTACTTTGCATAGATAAGGGATTCTCTCTGCGATTTTATTAATATCTTCTAACTTGTACTCGATTCCAGCTTCATGTGCGATGGCAAGTGTATGTAGAACGGTATTGGTCGATCCGCCCATTGCCATATCCAGTGCAAAAGCGTCGTCGATTGCTTCTTTTGTGATGATATCTCTTGGTCTTACATCTTCTTCGATTTGTCGCATAAGATGCTTCGCTGCATCTTTGATCAATTGGTGGCGCTCATTGGAGGTTGCCACCATGGTACCGTTACCAGGGAGAGCCACTCCGAGCATTTCCATCAGGGTGTTCATGGAATTTGCCGTGAACATTCCGGAGCAGGAGCCGCATGTTGGACACGCACTCGATTCAATTTCTAGCAATTCTTCACGGGACATCTTTCCTGAAAGGACACTACCTACTCCTTCAAAAACGGAGACAAGGGATAATGGCCTGCCGTCTTTTGTTCTACCGGCTTCCATTGGACCACCGGAAACGAATACTGCAGGAACATTGGTCCTGGCTGCTGCCATCAGCATGCCTGGTGTAATCTTGTCACAATTCGGGATGTAAAAGACGCCGTCAAACCAGTGGGCGTTGATGACTGTTTCTGCTGAGTCTGCGATCAGCTCCCGACTTGGCAAGGAATAACGCATTCCTATATGACCCATCGCAATTCCGTCATCGACTCCGATTGTATTGAACTCGAAAGGCACTCCTCCCGCTTCTCTGATTGCTTCCTTAACCACTTCTGCGAATTTATTTAAATGCATATGCCCCGGAATAATATCCACATAAGAGTTACAGACACCGATGAACGGCTTATCCATATCCTCCGGCTTTACCCCTGCTGCATGCAACAAACTTCTATGTGGTGCTCTATCAATTCCTCTCTTGATCGTATTACTTCTCATCGATTGCTTCACTCCTTTAGAAGGGACCATGACGAATTATTGGTGATGACAATGGCCCCTTATTAACGCTTTAATGTGGTGAGGGTCAGACCCCTCTTTAACGATTTAATGCAGTGAGGGTCAGACCCCTCTTTATCTCTTTAATGATTCAACGCTTCACCCAACAGCACTCCGCCGTTGATTTCCCAGCCTACTTGGGTTTCTTCTGGGTAGACTTTGTGGCCGTCTTCAACGACTAGTTGCCGGAAGCGGTTTAGGATTTTGTGGGTCTCTTTTCCTGGGTTTCCGTCTGCGATTTTTCTGCCATCTAGGCTAATAACCGGGATAACTTCCGCTGCGGTTCCTGTTAAGAATACTTCGTCCGCTACATACACATCATGCCTTGTAAACGGTTCTTCTCGAACGTCATAACCCATTTCATTAGCGAGATCGATGATGGCATTTCGCGTGATGCCTTCCAACGCTCCAACATAACTTGGCGGCGTTAATAGTTTATTGCCCTTCAGGATGAAAATGTTCTGTCCTGACCCTTCAGCTACATAACCTTCTGTGTTAAGCGTGAGTGCCTCATTGGCACCTGCCATATTTGCTTCAGCTTTTACCATGATGTTGTTTAAGTAGTTAAGTGATTTTACTTTCGGACTTAAGATATCCGGGCGGTTTCTTCTAGTAGGAACGGTTACCATCGTAATACCTACGTCATAGAGTTCTTTAGGGAATAATGCCAGTTGCTCAGCAATGACAATTAGGTTTGGTGTTTTGCATTTTGTGGGATCTAAACCGAGATCGCCGACTCCTCTTGATAGGACCAGTCGAATATAGGCCGTATCATGTAATTTGTTCTTTCTGAGAGTCTCAACGATAATATCCTCAAGTTCAGACATGGTATAGGGGACGTCCAATAATACAGACCTTGCAGAATCATATAATCTTTCAAGATGTTCGCGAAGACGGAATACATTTCCGTTGTACATTCGGATTCCTTCAAAAACGCCATCGCCATATAGGAATCCGTGATCATATACAGATACAACTGCCTTCTCTTTTTCTACTAGCTGCCCATTCATATAGATGTATCTACACATAACTAATCTCCTCTTTTCACTTTTTATTGTTTGAATATTCTGACATATAACAGTTTAAAAGTTGCCTCTTGGTCAGGTTGAATAAACGTCAAGCGTTCATCAGAACCTATCCGTAGAGGCTTTTTTCCTCGCGGTGTACACCATCTGTCAAGATCGTGCTGGTATCGCTCGGACCAGACATGATTGGAAAAATGGGCTGATACTGCAAAGAATTTTCTTTCTTGCACTACCACTTTACTTTCCTGAAATCACCGGAACCCTAGACACCCTTCTGATAAGGGAAATGTTATTTCTTTTACCAATGTTTCTTTGAGTTGATGTTATTTTAATACCGTCGATACAGGCCGTCAACACCTAATTTCAGATAATTCAAATTTTACAGATAATATAAAAACGCTTTCATTTTTGTCCTATTAACAAAGAAAACGCTTACAAATGATTGTTAAATTTTTTTACATACCCTTCTTTCTTTCTCTCAAAACATAAAAAAAGAACGAGTTACCCCGCTCTTTTCTAAGACGATCTAACATTATATCAATAAATTAAATAACTGTTTGTCTTTATTAATCTCGATATAGGTAAATCCTTTCTTTTCCATACGGTCAATAATAGCAAAATAATCGTCAGGCATGCGCAATTCGACGCCGACCAACACCGGGCCCTTGTCTCGGTTATTTTTCTTAGTGTACTCAAATCGTGTGATATCGTCTGTTTCTCCCAGAACATCCTCCATAAATTCGCGCAATGCTCCTGCACGCTGAGGGAAGTTGACAATAAAATAATGCTTAAGCCCTTCATAGATCAGGGACCTTTCTTTCATTTCTTGCATGCGGTCTAAATCATTATTGCCGCCACTCACAATACAGACTACCGTCTTCCCTGCAATCTTATCCTTGTAAAAGTCCAGTGCCGCAATAGACAACGCTCCTGCCGGCTCGGCTATAATGGCGTTTTCGTTGTACAAATTCAGGATGGTGGTACAGACCTTCCCTTCTGGTACCAATACAACATCATCTGCGAGGTCTTTGGTCATTTCAAACGGCAACTCTCCCACCTGCTTAACAGCCGCTCCATCTACAAAGCTATCAATCTCATTTAGTCGCACCACTTTATTTTGAGCCAATGATTGCTTCATACCTGGAGCACCGAACGGTTCCACACCAATTAATTTTGTATCGGGACGCTTTTCTTTCAAATAGGATCCCACTCCTGAGATTAGTCCCCCACCGCCTATACTCAAAAACACATGAGAACACTCTTCCTGTAATTGCTCAGAAATTTCAAGGCCTACTGTTGCCTGTCCGGTGATGGTTAACCGATCGTCAAAGGGGTGGATAAACTTCATTCCTTCCCTTTCACAAACCTTCATCGCTTGCTGATAGGAATCGTCGTATGTGTCGCCCGTAAGAATGACTTCTGTAAACTCGCCACCAAAAAACTCTACTCGTGACACTTTTTGTCTCGGGGTAGTTGTCGGCATAAAGATCTTACCTTTTATGCCAAGTTTTTTGCACGCATAGGCAACTCCTTGTGCATGGTTCCCTGCACTCGCACATACTACTCCTTTTGCTCGTTGTTTCTCTGTTAAACTATGAACCGAATAGTATGCTCCTCTGATTTTAAAGGACCTAACCAACTGTTGGTCTTCCCGTTTAAGGTACACCTTACAGTTATATCGTTCTGATAGAATGGTATCCAACTGAAGCGGGGTTCTGACAACAACGCCCTTCAGTACCTCATAGGCATGCTCCACTTCTTCTGTTGTCAATCTTGTCTGTAATGCTTTCGCCAATCTTACCGCTCCTTTCTTAATCGAAAAATGAATATTGTGAATTATTGTACAACATATTCTTTTAAAAAGTCACGATGAAATTTCCATATAAACACTAAAAAAAGCATTCGACATCTTTAACTCGTTGTCGAATGCTCTGCTAACACTTTATGAAATTTGTCTTGTCGCTCTGATTTTTTCATCCTCGGACAGGTATAACATAAGTGTCCTCCTTCTGTTTGATAAGCAAGACAACACGAAGGTTTTAATGGCAAAGGGTCATTTAGATCCCAAGGATTTTCAATAAATATTAATTTTTTTGCATAGGGATGATTTTCGGTATTCATACCCATGCAAGATGAAGGATTTCCACCCTTAAACTTTTCCATGTTTTTTTCATATTGCAACATATATCTTTCAGGAAGAATGGAATGCTTCATACGGTCTGAAATCCAATAAAGACTATGAGTAGCCTGGTACCACATATGTAATAGATGGTTGCTATCTGACATAGAGTGCATTTGCTTATATATGGGGTTCATAATTTCTTTATAAAATGCTTCCACCCACTCTTTGTCCCTCTGTTCTGTGAGGTTTCTAGAATGAATGATAAATGAGATCAGCATTTTACCACGCTGATTTTTATATAGTTGCAGGTTAATATTTTCTGGTGTGACATTCCAGCCATCGGAGGACATAAAATGCATAGCCCCACATAAATATCCAAACCATCCTGCAAGATACATGACGGTAACATCCTTTGTCGTTGCCTTGATTCCTTCTCCATAAAGGTCTAGTAGATTTTGTAGAATATCAGGATTCCTCAATTCACTTATCCGACACTCCCAGACAACATTCGTTTTTTCTTGGTTTGAGATATAAAAGAAATTCTCCATCTGATCCCATGTCCAACCTTGTTCTTGAGGATCCATATTCTCCCTCCTTTTATAAAAAAAGGCTGACAACATATGTCAACCTTCCTATCATTATAGGTAGCAATGACTAGAAAAGCTATAGACTTTTTTAACAATAAGCATGAACTATTTTTTCAGGCACCGTTTCGGACAAAGGTTGTAGTGGTTTGTTACAATATGCTTTATGAAAAGAATGGAGCATTTAAGTATAAGAAAAGAGGGATTGAAGTTGTTGAACATTGGGTTAGTGCTTGAAGGCGGAGGTATGCGAGGAGTATATACTGCCGGAATTTTAGAATATTTTATGGAAAAGGACTTATACTTTCCATATGTGATTGGTGTTTCAGCTGGAGCTTGCATGGCAGCCTCCTATTTATCCAGACAACCTGGTAGAAACAAAAAAGTCAATATTGACTTTGTTGGTGATCCTCGGTATCTTTCCTACCGTAATTATTGGAAGAAACGTCAAATGTTCGATATGGATTTTCTATTTGATGAAATCCCGAATAAACTTGTTCCTTATGACTATGAGACATTCTTGAACAGAACAGAGCAGTTTGTTATCGTGACAACGGATTGCCTGACTGGAGAACCCATCTATTATAATATGGATCAACATGGAGAAGATATGCTCCAACTAATTCGTGCATCAAGCTCTCTTCCCTTTGTTGCACCAAGTGTTGCTTACCAAGACAAAATGCTCTTAGATGGGGGAATCATTGATCCTATTCCCTTAAAAAAAGCACAAAAGGATGGCTTTGAAAAAAATGTCGTCATTTTGACAAAGCCTGTTGGCTACAAAAAGAAAGCAAGCAGATTTACTTCACTCTTCAAATACAAGCAGTATCCAATTATCTCAGAACGCCTTCAGACACGTTATAAGCTCTATAATGACACGTTGGACTATGTTGCATCAGAGAAGAATGCTGGCTCCACCTTTGTATTTCAACCAAGCAAGCCTTTACCTGTAGGCAGGATGGAACGAAAAAAAGAACGTCTTCAAGCCCTTTATGAACTAGGGTATGAAGATGCAAAAAACAACTTCAAGGCACTACAAAAATTTTTACAAAACTAAGATAGAAACTGGTGAGACCAATGGCATCACACGCTACCGATTATAAAGAATTAGATCAACCCGTCATACAAGAAAATAAAATCATTCTTATCTGGAGCGCCACCGTTTGGCTTGTTGTCATGAATACGACGATGTTCAATGTTGCCTTGCCAAGTGTATTGAGCGAGCTGAGCCTTTCCTCCTCCACCGCTTCTTGGATTGTATCTGGCTATTCCATCGTTTTCGCCATTGCAACCTTGACATATAGCAGATTATCTGATTTTTTACCGATCAGAAAGTTGCTAAGCATTGGACTTGGCTTGTTGGCCATTTCCTCGATTATTGGTTTCTTTTCGCAAGATTTCATCTGGTTATTGTCCGCAAGACTCTTGCAAGCTGCAGGTGCCGGGGCTGTTCCTGGACTCGCCATGGTATTGGCAGGACGTTACATCCCTATCTCTAGAAGAGGAAAAGCAATGGCCTTTATCTCTTCTGCCGCTTCGCTCGGATTTGGACTTGGTCCGGTAATTGGGGGATTGATCACCCAATACTTGGGCTGGCATTACCTTTTCGTCGTGACAGGATTCGTATTACTGTTAATGCCACTGTTTCGAAAACTATTACCTAAAGAGGAAACTCAAAAAATAAAATTTGACTACCTAGGTGGTCTGTTAATTGGTATTGGTGTGACAGGACTGTTACTTTACCTTTCCACTTTTAAGATTCCGATATTGCTGATGAGCATTGCAGCACTCTTATGGCTATGGAGACATATTCAAAAAGTTTCTACTCCGTTCATCCAACCAGCATTATTAAAAAACGGGCAGTTTGTGAAACTGTTGGGTATTGGATTTGGTGCATTTGTCACGCATTTCTCAGCGTTGTTCTTAATGCCAATTATGTTGGCAGTGATATTCAACAAGGAGCCGGCAACTATCGGCTTGCTTATTTTTCCCGGGGCGATTCTTTCTGCCATTGCCGCTCAGTTTATTGGAAGATTTATCGACCGCTTTGGCAATATGCCACTGATTTTGTTTGGTCAGATGTTTTTAATCATTTCCACATTATCATTCGGATTATTTGGGAATTTTTCACCGTATGTCATTTTGATTACCTATATGTTCATGAGTACAGGATTTTCAGCACTAACTTCAAGTATTTCCAATGAGATTTCAAGGATTTTGGATAAGTCGGAGCTTGGTGCCGGCATGGGAATTGCCCAGCTTGTTCAGTTCTTCGGAGGCGCCTTTGGAGTGGCGTTGACTGGGTTATTGATTGTGTGGCAGGGGGACTTACCAGTGGAAGAGATTTATCGAAATATTTTTCTTGGGGTTACGGGGCTATTGTTACTTACCTCAGTTGTGTTTTATCAATATAGAAGAAATAAAGGGAGACAGTCTTAATTGGACTGTCTTTTGCTAACTCTCCGACCTATACGTTTTAATTCACTTGAATGAGATGAGGACATCCCTCTTACAGTTTTCACGGTAGAGAGGGCTTCATGACTCTAATGAGGACCTCTCTCTTCCTTTTTTCACGGTAGAAAGGTCCTCATCTCCCGTATGAGGACCTCTCTCTTCCTTTTTTCACGGTAGAAAGGTCTTCATCTCCCGGATGAGGACCTCTCTCTTCCTTTTTTCACGGTAGAAAGGTCCTCATCTCCCGTATGAGGACCTCTCCCTTCTGATTTTCACGCTAGGAAGGTCTTCATCTCCCGGATGAGGACCTCTCCCTTCTGATTTTCACGCTAGGAAGGTCCTCATCTCCCGTATGAGGACCTCTCCCTTCTGATTTTCAAGCTAGGAAGGTCTTCATCTCCCGGATGAAAACCTCTCCCATTCTTTTTTCACACTAGAGAAGTCTTCATAAGCAAGATAAAGCCGACATTCCTCTCACGACTGTCTTTTATATTGCCTCCATTCCATTTTCTCAGTAAAATATAGTATGTTAAGAAATAACTACCAAAAATGGAAGAAGGACATGCATGCAAAAAACACCTTACTTAATTCACTTCAAGGAAAAAGACTACCAAGAAATGGGAAGCTATTATGATTTCGGCTATGTGGTCAGCAAACTGAAAAATGCCCTACAAAGTAAATATGGTACTGATTTTCATCTTTATGCGGATGATGAGACATCCAATGAGATTTGGGAGGTACTTGAAGAGGACTTGGAGATTCATCCTGAAAAAGTGGAAGCTGTTACCCACGTATTTGATGGACTAGAAACAAGAACGATCTCCTCTAATCATAATCAAGATAAGCTCGAATTCATTATTAAACCACGTCTTACTAATACTCTTTATTACTATACTGAGTACGAAGTGGCAGTGGTCAGATGTCCTGTTTTTCAAACTCATACAGAGACCATTCATGATTTTATTTTAGCCAAAAATAATGAAGGCCTCTTAACTTTCTTAAACTATGTGATTAAAAGAAAACGGGACTACACGAAAAACTATGTTACCGTTTTTACGGATACGGAGAACGGAATTGAAAGCACAAAAGAGAAAATTACCACCTTTGTTACACGTGTTGATGTGTTTTTAGAAGAATCTCTTAAAAAGGAAATCTATCGTTCTATCGACGAGTTCTTTACAGATAGCGGCTCCTTCTTTAAAACGTATGAGATTCCTTATAAAAGAGGTATCTTGCTATATGGGAAACCTGGTAACGGAAAAACCACTTTGGTGAAGTCAATTGCCAATAGTATTACTGCTCCTGTAGCTTACTGGCAGATTACGGAGCATACTTCCAGCTACTCGGTCCATGAAGTGTTTTCAACCGTTAACAGAATGACACCAATGGCTTTGGTGATTGAAGATATTGATTCCATGCCAATAGAAGTACGGTCCGTCTTTTTGAATACACTGGATGGTGCAACTTCTAAGGAAGGTATCTTCCTCATTGGTACCACCAACTATCCAGAGAAAATTGACCCTGCTCTTATCAATCGTTCCGGACGTTTTGACAGAGCTTACGAAATAAAACTTCCTACTCTGGAGTTAAGAATGGGCTATTTGAAAAAGAAGAATATGCTTCAATTCATTTCAGAGGAAGCGTTAATGAAGATTAATCAGCTGACAGAGGGGTTCTCCTATGCACAGCTGAATGAGTTATACACTTCTGTCGCCTTGCAGTGGCATTATGAAAAGGCAGTCGACGTGGAAAAGATTTGTGCGGATCTACAGGCAGATAACAAGAAGAAGAAAAACTTCAAATGGGATACAGATGCTGAACAAGTAGGATTTATTCGATAAAAAAAGCGTGAGACCTTATGCTAATTAGCGAAGGTCTCACGCTTTTTAAATCTTTCACCTTTATCAATCTTCTCTTGCGCTTGCGCCGTTCGTTTCGCATAAGGCAACGCTTCAAGTCGCTCATAAGGAATCTCTTCCCCTGTATCGACACAAGTACCATACGTA
Organism: Sutcliffiella horikoshii; assembly: GCF_008180725.1. GTDB lineage: Bacteria > Bacillota > Bacilli > Bacillales > Bacillaceae_I > Sutcliffiella_A > Sutcliffiella_A horikoshii_B. The sequence goes on from NZ_VTEV01000001.1 coordinate 563,918, forward strand.
CCTTCTTCTATTCTAGCTAATGCTTCTTCAATCTCACCTAGTAATTTCTCATCGATCTGTTCAAAGGTCTGTTCCTGCTCTCGCTCTACTCTCTCGGCGTTGCCTTCAGCCAAGTGGTTTCCGATCCCAGTAGTGATTTCTCCTGTGGATTCGCGCAAGGATTCGTCCAATATACTGCTTTCCTGCTTTTTCTCTATGCTTTCTTTCATCTTTTCCAGTTTAGTTTGAAGTGTTTTCTGCTTGTCTTTTGTTAATGTCATTTGTATCTACTCCCTTCATCTAGTGAAGGTATACCCTTTGAAACATGGAATAAAACAAACCGATATTCTAGGATAAAATTTCTGCTAATGCTTCATCTATTTTGGGATACTTGAATTGATAGTCCTCTTTTTCCAACCTCTCAGGAATGACCCACCTGCTTTTCAGGATCAACTCTGTTTCCGTCCTAATGACGACAGCGCCAATCTCGAGCATCCATCTTGGGGACGACAACCCCATATTTCTATTCATCTTCTCTCTCATCTCAGCCATGAAATGCTTGTTAGAGATAGGATTTGGAGCAGAGCAGTTGAACACACCCTGTAAGTCTTTTCTTTCTCTAATGAAAAGCATGATCCGATAAACATCCTCTATATGTACCCAGCTGAACATTTGGGTTCCTGGTCCTTGTACTCCACCCAGTCCAAATGTGACCAAGTTTTTAAATGGATTCATCACACCGCCGTCTTTTCCTAGTACTATAGCAATTCGCAATGCCACCTGTCTTGTATGTAGCAAGTTAAAATCAAAAAATGACTTCTCCCACGCTTTAGCCACTTCGACGGAAAAGCCCTCTCCAATCTCACCCGTTGCTTCCGTCATTGGTCTATCCTCAGCATGTCGGTAAATAGTCGCAGTACTGGAGTTGATCCATAATTCAGGAGGGTTAGAAACAGACTCAATAGCTTCCCCAAGAATTCGGGTCGTCTCCGTCCTTGAGTCAAAAATCTGCTGTTTATTCTTCTCATTATAGCGGCAATCGACCGATTTTCCAGCCAAATTAATGACCAGCTCTGCATTGTCGACCGCTGTGGCAATTCCCTTCGTATCTGTCCAGGCAACATGTTGAGGCTGCCTGGAAATAATGATAACTTCATAGTTTTGTTGAATAAACTGCTTTTCTAGGTATTTCCCAATAAATCCGGTTCCTCCTGCAAGGACAACTTTTTTCTTCAAGGGGTGTACCTCTTTTCTAATCATTATTTATATAGACAGCAAAGAATTAAGCTCACTCCTCAGCCTTATTTTAAAACTCTTTTTTACAAAACTCCCATTTCTCCAGTGCTTTTTGAAGAGTAGAGTAGATAGTGATATGGGAGAAATCAAGTCCAAGTTGGATGGCTGTTTGCGCTACTTCAGGACGAACACCTGTAATAATGCTCTTCACGCCAATCAGCTCTAAAGCGTTCACAACGATAAATAACTGATTGGCTACCATAGTATCCACAATAGGTACACCAGACAAATCGATGACAAGACAATTTACATTCTTTTCTTGACACTGTTTAAGACTTGTTTCTGAAATAACTTTTGCTCTTTGTGTATCAATGCTTCCTATCAATGGTAATACACTAATTTCATTCGTCAATTTTATAATTGGTGAGCTTAGCTCTGATATCATTTCTTGTTGTGCCAAAAGTGTCGCACGGTGATAAGCTGTATAGGTTGCCACAAATTCCTCGATAACGTTGTCAAACGCATAATGGAAAAGATTAGACCAGGTTAACAGCTTCTCAGGAGTAATCGAGTTGGTAGGTTCTGATGCAAATTCATTAATTTTATTCCAGTAAATCTGACGGAACACTTTAAACTGAGGTATGATTTCGTTTAATTCCGTATTGGTGGAAACTCTATCTTTCGCAACATCTGAAGCCCATTGTTTAATAGCATCATAGTTAGATTCTGTATCAGGATTGATGAAAATTTGGGCAATTGTTGTAATAAACTTTTTGTTTTGCACACGTAACTTCTCACCAATGGTAGGAGCAGTACTAGAATAAATACTACCTTCCTTCGCTTTTTTAGACTGGAACCAAGCGTTAGTCAAGGAATCCGTATTATTTACAATAAAATCATGTAATGCCACGTTCTTTTCCATAAAAAGCCCCTTAATTTATTTATTTTAGTATATTATAACGGTTTCAGACAGGAAGAGCACTATTCTCTGACCGATTCAATAAATATAATTAAGCTTTGATTACTTCTTTCATTTTCCTAGCGATCAACGCCCAAGCTTCTTCGGCTCTTTCTTTTGGGCCTAAGTGGGTAAACGCATGATAACAATCATTATATAGCTCATATTGAACGTCTACTCCTGCTGCTTTTAATTTCTCAGCATAACATTCGGCCTCTGGTTTAAATGCGTCATGCTCGGCATTCAGAATCAGTGCAGGAGCTAAGCGGTCGGTGACTTTAGCAAAAACAGGGGAGGCAAGTGGATGACCGGCATGTTCTTTTTCAGATAAATAACACATATTAATAAAATTTGCTACTTGAGGATATCGAGAACGCCATCGATCTGGTTCTGGTTTATCTGCATGAGGAGTGACAAAATCAAGCATAGGGCAAGAAAGCACTTGTAAAAGTGGCTGATTGTCCCCTTTCTCTTCCAGATATAGACATAAGGCTGCTGCGATATTTGCACCTGAACTTTGGCCGCCAACCATCAGTTTTCCCATATCAATTTTTAACTCTTCCGCCCTGCTTTTCAACCATTGAATGATTTCATACCCCTGTTCAATCGGTTTAGGAAAACGATGTTCCGGTGCTTTCACATAATCAATATTAAGAACAACACATTCTGCCTGATTACAAAGGAAGCGACAATAAGGATCGTCCATTTCCTTATTGTTCATAATAAACGCTCCACCATGGAAATTAAGGTAGACAGGGAGCTTCTCCTGGTTAGCTTTCAAGGGATAATATAAAGAAATAGGAGTACGTTGAACAGATGTTTCAATTAATACATCTTTTTTCATTTTTATATTTTGCAGAGGTACCATTGGTGTTTTTAATGCTTTATTAGGTAAGTGGCGAAGTAATTTTGCGATAACCGATGTGAACATAAAAGTAACCTCACTTTCTATAACAATTCTAACATTCAAAACATTTATACGACTATATAGTGGGAGAGTTAAAATAATTTAGAAATAATTCCTAAAGAAGAGTAACTTTTACACTATAATTAACGTGAATAGTAAGAATTTCATTTGGAGGAGGAAGATTATGTTTAGAGTAGGCAGTATTTTTATTCCAGTTACAAACATTGAAAAATCAACAGAATGGTATGAAAAGTTTCTTGGTGCAAAAATGATTGATAGTTGGGGAGATGGTATTGGATTTTATTTACCAACAGGGCAAACACAATTAGCCTTGGTAAAGGTAGAATCCCCACAGCCTACTGAATTCAAAACCCATGGTGATCAGAAAAATGGCTATTTTAATTTTGTTGTTGAAGATATTGAGAAAACCCATCAACAGTTTAAAAGCAATGGCATCGTTACCTCTGAAATTGATGAATTTGGCGGAATGAAGTTTTTTGATTTCTTTGACCTAGATGGCAATCCATTTAGTGTGGTAAATGAAGTCGCCGGCTCCCCCTACCATTCAGATAATGTTAGAAAGATGCAGGAACGAGACATAAAAAATATATAAATAGAGAAAAAGAATTACCATTCAATTAGGATAGGTAATTCTTTTTAGATTTTAATTTAATAGTAAATTGCATTCTTGATAAATGATGTGGCACCAAGTCTTTATTTCTTACTTTTTCGTTCTAAAAATATAGGTGCCAGATTTAATAATATAGAAACAATTGTCAAAAACCATAATGCCCTTTCCATACCAGGTACTACATCCTCTATAGCTGCCCAATCTTTCACTTCTACCCAATCCGATACAAGACTGTATTCTGCACAAAGTGTTAATGCTGTAAATGATAATCCTAGTGCCATGAAAAGCTTATAATCCTTTCCTATTGCGAACATAAAAAGATTAATACAAGTTGCTACTATTGCAACGACCCCTAATATTACCCACACAGCTATTCCCCCATATATATCTCTTTATTACGTGCTTGAATGTTCTACCATAACCTAGTAGATTACTTAATACCAATTATTTCAAAAACGAGTGATAAACTCAATCTTTTCTTTTCTTTCAAATAAAAAATCACGCTCTTATATAAACGTGATTTTTTAAAATTTCTTAATTACTCCTGACAAAACTTGGATAACTATTTATTAAGTCGTTTGTTTACTTCAATCGTAATGAACTCCGGCAAATAATTAGGAGTACATCCTTTTGATACCATTTCATCTTTATAAAGGCCCGTTTTCTCACCAAGTTTCATACAACGTTCCCGATACTTTTCATCATAAACGCCTATCCAGCCTGCGGTAAAATTCATGGCCCATTGAACTTCGGGTTCTTCCTGCGTAATAGTAGCTTCCATTGCAGATAGTAAGTCTGCGGTATTATCTGGCGGTGTTTGTCCAGTCCATCTTAATCGCGCTTGAAAATACCAGAAAGCTCGCCTTTGAAGAGCAGAAGGACTATTTTCCCATGACTCCATCCATGCTATGTTTTTCTTGTCTTTGGTGAGCTGATTAGCCATTAACCAATCCATTAAGTTATTTCGCTCATCAAATGTGTGAGTTTGCATATCTTTATCAAGCTCATTTAGTACATCTTGTGAAAGAAGTTTTTTGTCCATAATTAAGATTGCCAATAGTCTGGGCAAAAACTCTCCTGTTGACCAAAATTCCAAAGCTAGTTGGTGATCTTTCTTAATGTCCTTCGCGATTTTACGTAAGTCGCCTAGCTTAGTTTTACTGTTGATCTGAGCTAAAATGTTTTCTGCTTTTAATGAGCGTTCTATTTCTGTGCTTTTATGTTGATTCATTTGACACAACTCCTTTTTAAAGCACTGTTTCTTAAAATATCATTGGTGGGATATTTCACTATCATAATTCATTATTAGTCTTATTGCGTACAATTGTACCATAACCATGTAAAGGAGTGATTCATTTCGCCGTTACTTATGGTACGGTTCACCTCTATTAGTGCTAAACTAGATCTTCAACAATGGGCGATATTGGGAACAAAAAACAGGCCTTCCACTAAAAGAAAGGCCCATTCTCCCTTTACAAAACTCCTACTCTACCGTACTCTTCATTTCTTTCTCCACAATATCCCGTAAAGCACGTTTCAGGAATTTCCCTACCGATGTCTTCGGTATTTCTTCCATGAAAATTACTTCATCTGGCAACCACCATTTGGCGAACTGAGGGGAAATGAAGTCAATGATCTCTTGCTTGTTTACTTTACCAACATAAGTTTCTTTCAGTACGACGCACGCGACTGGTCTTTCCTGCCACTCGTCATGTGGAATGGCGACGACGCTTGCTTCAAATACCGCCTCATGGGCCATAATGGCATTTTCCAGGTCGACAGAGGAGATCCATTCTCCACCGCTTTTTATTAAGTCTTTGGTACGGTCGACGATTTTGACGACACCTTCTTCATCTACTGTAACTACATCGCCTGTGTGCAGCCAACCATCGATAAAGGCATCTGCCGAACGCTCATCTTTATAGTACTCGTCTGCAATCCATGGACCTCGGAGGCATAGTTCTCCCATTTCCACGCCGTTCCATTCAACTTCCCCTTCTGCACCGACAATTTTCATCTCAAGGCCTGGTACCAACAATCCTTGCATGGAGCGAATATCCAGCATTTTTTCTTCATCTAAATCTGTTTGATGACTTTTCAACCTGGAAACTGTGGCAAGTGGCGTCGTTTCCGTCATGCCATATGCATGTAAGAACGGTATTCCGTATTTGGTCTCAAAGGCTTTGATCATCCCGCGAGGTGCAGCCGACCCTCCACACAATATAGCGCGAAGGCTTGAGGTGTCATATGATCCTTTTTCCAATTCATTCAACAAACCAAGCCAAATGGTCGGAACGCCGGCAGTCAAAGTAATGTTCTCACTTTCAATCAACTCTGCCAAAAGTTGAGGTGTGAATTGTGGTCCAGGAAGCACTTGTGTTGTTCCAAACCAAGTGGCGGCAAACGGTAATCCCCACGCATTTGCGTGGAACATCGGCACAACCGGCATGCATGTATCATATTCCGATAGCCCTGCTGTATCCGCCAATCCAAGTGCATAACTATGAAGCACCAAGGAGCGGTGGGAGTATACAACCCCTTTTGGATTACCAGTGGTGGCGGAAGTGTAACAAATTCCGGCCGCGTCGTTTTCATCGATATCATTTATAAAGGAGTAGTTTGGGTCTCCTTCTTCTAATAAATCTTCATAAGAGAAAACAGGATGTAAGGAAGTTGATGGGAGTTCTTCTTTATCTGTCATGATGATGAATGCTTTCACTGTTCCCAATTGATCCTTTACCCGTTCCACTAACGGAAGCAGATCTTCATCCACAAAAAGCACCACATCTTCTGCATGATTGACAATATAAGACACATGCTCGGGAGCCAGCCTGATATTAATCGTATGAAGCACAGCCCCCATTCCTGGAATTCCAAAGTAGGTTTCTAAATGGCGGTGATGATTCCAAGCAAAAGTTCCGACTCTATCGCCTTTTTGCACCCCAAGCTTTTCTAGCGCACTGGATAATCGGCGTGTCCGTTCCCCAATTTTCCTGTAGGACAAACGCTGCACGCCAGATAGAGTTCTTGACACAACCTCCTTATTCGGAAAAAACCTTTCCGCTCTTTCCAGCATGGAACTAACGGTCATTGGTACATTCATCATCTAACATTACCCCTCTCAATTAAATGAATTTAGCTTACATTAAAGCTTGTACAACCATTTTGCTGTATGTTCCCCCACAGTTGGTGCATGCAAGTTTCCGTTTGAACTTCCACCATGCATAGCAACCTTTACATTTCCTGCTTTATCCTGAAATATACTATTATTTTCCATGAAATATGGATAACGTGAAAGTTCTCCTACTTCTAAGACAGGTGTTAGGCAGCAATCGACCTCTTGGCTAAACGTTGTCCACTCTTCAAAAGTACGACTAGCAAACAACTCTTCCACACCTTGTGCAACCGGATTGCTGTTTCTTCTGATCGAAAAATGTGCTCCAAGCCATTCCTCCCGGTCCACCGCTTCGCAGAAATTCTGCCAGAATTTATATTCCAATGCGCCAAGGGCCATATATCGCCCGTTCTTCGTTTCATAAATTCCATAGCTAATGAGTTCCCCGTTCAGTAGCGTGATGCCTTGCTCCTCTCCTACCTCCTGATGAATGGACAGGTGGGTCCCCATCAAAGAAATGGCAACATCTGTAAGACTGATAGAGTGGTAGCCTCCTCGACCAGCTCGCTCCTTTTTCAACAATAGTGCTAGCACCATTTCACAAACCGCCATACTGCCAAAGTAGTCCGCTATGGTGATGGAAGGGTGAATGGGTCGTCCAGATCTATCCTTAAGTTGAGCAAGCAATCCACTTAGTGCCATATAGTTAATATCATGGCTCCCAAGCTTGCTCCAATTACCGTTGTTCCCGTACCCTGTAATGGAACAATAGATGATGTCGGGCTTTCGCAGCTTAACAGTTTCATAGTCTAGTCCAAACCGGGACATAATACCTGGCCTGAAACTTTCTATAATTACATCGAAGCCTTCAACCAAATTCAAGATTTCCCCCCTGTCTTCCTCTTTTTTCAAATCGACGGACACACTCATTTTCCCACGATTATTAGCGAGATAAACCACACCAGTTCCTTCACGCTTTATTCCAGTATGACGGGCGGGATCTCCTGCCAATGGTTCCACTTTAATAACCTCTGCTCCAAGATCCGCTAGCCGTTGCGTGGCATACGGACCTGGGAGATAGTTGGTGAAATCTAATATTCTAATGCCTTCAAGCAATTTCTCTATCATCGGGATGGTGTTTCCCCTGTCACAAGCTCTTCCATCTGCTTTCTCAAGACAAACTTTTGAATTTTCCCGCTCGCATTTCGAGGCAGAGCATCCACAAACATGTATTTACGCGGGCGTTTATAACGAGCAAGCTCAGAACTGTTCAAACAGAAAGCATCTAGTTCTTCCTCTGTCACTGTGTTATTCTTTTTCACGACAAACGCGGTTACCGTCTCTCCCCAACGGTCATCTGGCAGACCGACAATGGCTACATCCAGAACTGCCGGGTGCTCATAAAGGACATCCTCGACTTCTCGTGGATAAATGTTCTCCCCGCCGCTGATGATCATATCATCCACCCTGTCTTTCACATATAGAAAGCCTTCTTCATCCAGATAACCAATGTCACCTGAATGGTACCAACCTTTATACATGGCGGCCGCTGTTGCTTCTTCCCTGTTAAAATATGCACTCATGATGCATGGGCCTTTCACAAGGATTTCTCCTGCCTCTCCTGCTGGCAACGTATCATCTGGGTCACTTGGTCCATCTTCGTTGGGACGCACAATTCGAATTTCATGATTCAAGCATGCCTGTCCAGCAGAACCAGCTTTCCTCAGCTGATCTTTTTCAGCTAGGAAAGTAATCGCTGGTCCCATTTCAGTCATGCCATATGCTTGAACAAGGGAAATTCCCAATAAGTCGTGACATGCCCTGACAAGTGCCGGTGCCATTGGGGCAGCTCCGTATAACCCAAGATTCAGGCTGTTCAAATCATATTCATTGAAATTTTCTTGAAGCAGCATATTCCACATGGTTGGGGCGGCAAAAAACTTTGTCACCTTTTCCTCCTGGATCAGCTGGAGCACCTTTTTCGGTTCGAAATGATGGAGGATGACATTTTTTCCACCAACATGAATTCGAGGGATGACGGCACAGTGCAGTTCCGCACAATGGAACATCGGGGCGGTCACCAACCCAATATCCTCCGCTTCAAGCTTCGTGGCGGAAATGACAATTAAGCTTTGCTCTGCCATGTCCCTATGGCGATGAACGACTCCTTTTGGTCTTCCCGTTGTTCCGCTCGTGTACATGATGGCATATGTGTCGTTTTCCAGGACGTTGATAGAAACTTCATCAGTAGAAGAAGATTTTAATTTTTTATGATAAGCGGAGGAATAATTGGTTTCTTCCCCATCTATAACCCAGAATCCTGTTTCTTCAAAGCGGGCAGCAATGGAACCAACTACAGGCTCTAACGCTTTTTCATACATCACGATTTTCGGCTTTGCATCGTTTAGAATAAATGCAACTTCCTCCGGCTGTAAACGGAAATTGATAGGATTGAAGACTGCTCCGATCTTTGCACAAGCAAGCATGGTTGTTGCCAGTTCCTCTGTGTTAAAAAGTAGCGTGGAGACTCTGTCCCCTTTCCTTACTCCTTCGTTCATAATGGCATTGGCTAACCTGTTCACTTCCAAATTCCATTCTTTGTAGGTAAAACGCACATTTTTCTTCACATCATAAAGCGCTTCTTTATCCGGAAACTTTTGTACTGTGAGATCAAAGATTTTCCCAATCGTTATCGACATCTTTCATCCTCCTCCTTTTTCATGAGTTGGTTTGTCATCTCGTAATTATCATCAACGGTGCTAAGATTATTGCTTTTATTAGACAGTTGCACTGTTTCAGGACCAGCTATGGATTTTTAGAGACCTTCGATTTAGTTTCTTTTTTTATTTAAGGGCTTCGGGTGTTTAGAGGCTTTCTATTAGACAGGCTCACCTCTTCCAGTAAGACTTCGGGCGTTTAGAGATCCCCTATTAGACATTTCCACCTCTTCCAGATAGGCTTCGGGCGTTTAGAGCCTTTCTATTAGACAGTCTCTCCTCTTCCAGTAAGACTTCGGGCGTTTAGAGGTCCCCTATTAGACATTTCCACCTGTTCCAGATAGGCTTCGGGCGTTTAGAGCCTTTCTATTAGACAGTTTCTCCTCTTCCAGCAAGACTTCGGGCGTTTAGAGATCCCCTATTAGACATTTCCACCTCTTCCAGAAAGACTTCGGGTGTTTAGAGCCTTTCTATTAGACAGGCTCACCTCTTCCAGTAAGACTTCGGGCGTTTAGAGATCCCCTATTAGACATTTCCACCTCTTCCAGATAGGCTTCGGGCGTTTAGAGCCTTTCTATTAGACAGTCTCTCCTCTTCCAGTAAGACTTCGGGCGTTTAGAGGTCCCCTATTAGACATTTCCACCTCTTCCAGTAAGACTTCGGGTGTTTAGAGCCTTTCTATTAGACAGTTTCTCCTCTTCCAGCAAGACTTCGGGTGATTAGAGGTTCCCTATTAGACAATTCCACTTCTTCCAGCAAGATTTCGGGCGTTTAGAGCCTTTCAATGATAGTTGCGTTCGCCATCCCATGCCCCTCACACATAGTCTGTAATCCGTACCTTCCACCAGTGCGTTCAAGTTCATGCATCATGCTGATCATAATCCTCGCACCGCTTGCCCCCAGTGGATGACCTAATGCAATTGCTCCCCCATTCGGATTAAGTTTTGCTGGATCTGCGCCTGTTTCCTTCAACCACGCCATCGGTACCGGAGCAAATGCTTCATTAACTTCGAACACATCAATGTCATCAATGGACAGGCCTGATTTTTGCAGTACTTTTTCCGTAGCCGGAATCGGCCCTGTCAGCATTAATGTTGGATCGGACCCCACCACCACTCTTGTATGTACTTTGAATCGCGGCTTTAATCCAAGTTCCAATGCCTTTTCCTTTGTCATCAAAAGAAGGGCAGCAGCTCCGTCACTGATCTGACTTGCATTCCCTGCATGGATGACGCCATCTTCTTTGAACACGGTTTTTAATCCACCAAGCGCCTCCACCGATGTTTCCTTGCGAGGACCGGAATCATCCTTCATCATAAATGTTGAGCCATCTTCCATTGTCACTTCAATCGGCATGATCTCTTTTGCAAAATAACCCTCAGCTTGTGCTTTTAATGCTTTTTGATGGCTTTGATAAGAGAAGGTATCTAGCTCCTCACGTGTGAATCCGTACTTTTCCGCTATTCTTTCCGCAGAAAGTCCCTGATTAATGATTTCATATTTTTCCTGCAGCCTGTCACTGAATGGCGCCTTTTGATAGTTGGATCCCATCGGCACTCTGGTCATATTCTCAACTCCGCCTGCAATGACGACATCCATGTCACCTGATAGGATAGCCTGTGCAGCAAAGTGGACAGCCTGTTGACTAGAGCCACACTGACGGTCAAGCGTAGTTCCAGGCACTTCTATCGGAAAACCTGCAATCAAGGCAGCAACCCTTGCGATGTCCCCGGCCTGTTCTCCAGATTGAGTCACACACCCAAGAATGACGTCTTCCACAAGTCCAGCTTCTATCCCGGCACGATTTACAAGCTCCTTCAGTACTTCCCCAGCCAGATCATCTGGCCTGTAATCCTTCAATATCCCTTTCCTTCTTCCGACAGGTGTTCGAACCCCTTCTACAATGACGACTTCTCTCATGATGAATAATCTCCCTTCCTACAATCCTAAGTTTTTGGCAATGATCGTTTTCATAATGTCATTGGTTCCTGCATAAATACTTGCAACTGGAATGTCACGATATCTTCTTGCAATCTTGTATTCTTCCATATAACCGTATCCGCCATGAAGCTGCATGCACTGGGTTGCAATGTTTCTTGCAATCTCTGTTAGCTTCCATTTCGCCATCGATACCTTTGTTACCGCGTCTTCTCCGGCAATATGATCCGCGATGAGCTGATCAAGAAAAGCTCTTCCCATCTCTACTTCTGTTGCCATTTCCGCTATTTTAAACTGAGTATTCTGAAATTGACTGACAGGTCTGCCGAACGCTTCCCTGCTTTTTACATAGTCAATTGTGGATTGCAGCATTTCTTCTGAAGCAACCTGGGCTCCAATGCCAACCAACAGCCTTTCTTGCTGCAGTTTATCCATTAAGTATAAGAACCCGTGTCCTTCTTCACCAAGTAGATTTTCCTTAGGAACCTTACAATCCTCAAAGAATAATTCTGCAGTATCTTGAGAATGTAATCCCACTTTGTCTAGCTTCCTACCTCTAGAAAAGCCCGGATGTCCCCTTTCAATTACAAGCAGACTGACTCCTTTATGCTGCGGACGTACCTCTGTATCCGTCTTCACTGCCACGATTACTAAATCAGCATGGATTCCATTCGTAATAAACGTTTTTGCCCCATTCACAATATAATGGTCGCCTTCAAGTCTTGCAGTTGTTTTGATATTCGCTAGATCTGATCCCGTCCCAGGTTCTGTCATTGCAATGGCCGTAATAGTTCGGCCAGACACACATGAAGGCAACCATCTCTGTTTCTGCTCCTCTGTGCCAAAACTTGTAATATAAGGGACTACAATATCATTGTGTAGCGCTACGCCAATTAGTCCTGTCCCGACACGCTCGAGCTCTTCGTTGATGACGACTGAATAACCCCAGTCCGTCTCACTTCCACCATACTTCTCATCAATATCCGGACAAAGATAGCCCTGTTCCCCCATCTTCGTCCAAAACGAACGAGGAATAATGCGGTCATTTTCCCACTCATCATAATAAGGAACTGCTTCTCTTTCCAAAAACTTGCGCAAAGACTTCCTGAATTGTTGATGGTCCTCTGTTAAGTATGGATGTTTTCTTGGTTCTTTCTTTGCTGAAAGCGATTTCAAAATATTCCACCCCTATGCTTCTACTTGATTAAATTGCTGTCTCAATTGATATTTCAGGATTTTTCCTGAAGCATTTCTCGGCAACATCTCTTCCACAAATATTCTACGTGGAACCTTATAGCCGGCAAGCTTTTGACGACAGAACTGCTTTAGTTCCTCTTTATTGACCACTTGATCCTTATGAGGAACCACAACTGCACATACCGCTTCTCCCCACACCTCATCGGGCAGTCCGATAATAGCCGCCTCAAGAACTTGAGGGTGTTCGTACAACACTTCTTCCACCTCAATGGAATATACGTTTTCTCCTCCCGAGATAATCATGTCTTTTTTGCGGTCCACTAAGGTGATATTACCTTCTTCGTCAACGGTGGCCAAATCTCCTGTATATAACCACCCATCTTTTAACGCAGCTTTTGTTTCTTCCGGTTTTTTATAATATTCTTTCATGATGGATTCACCTTTAAGGACAAATTCACCCACTGCACCAACTTCAATGTCCGTTCCGGTTTCATCGACGACTCTCGCTTCGGTTAGAAATGAAGGTTTCCCGTTTTTCCCGAGGTGTTTTTTGTGACCATTAGGATCTAATAATATTCCGTTTGGCCCAGCCTCTGTTAAACCGCATAGATTGAAAAACTGATCATTTTTAAATAAATTCATGCTCTTTTTTACAAGCTCTGGTGCCATTGGTGCTGCTCCATATCCACAACGCTTGATGGAGGAAAGGTCATAACTATCAGCATTTGGTACTTGTAAAAGAAAATTGAACATGGCTGGTACTCCAAAGAAATGAGTAATTTTATGTTCCTGTATCGCTTGAAGTGTATGAACTGGATGAAAATCACGATGAATGAAGTGTGTCGCGCCAAGCACCGTTCCCGATACAAGGAATAAATTCAGTTGTGCCGAATGGAACAACGGTGCTATATGTAAAAAGCGCTCTTGCTGATTGATGCCCATACTGATCATCATAGAAAGGCCAACATTGAAGATTCTTCTGTGATCAAACAAAGCACCTTTTGGACGTCCAGTCGTTCCAGAAGTGTACAGAATTTCTAAATCATCCGTTTCAAGTACTTCCACTTTTGGATCCTCTTCATTTGTTGAAAGTACTTCCTTATAAGACATGTTGTCAGCAATGGTCGGCGTTCCCACCACAATTACATTTTCCACTGCACTGCCTGGGATTGCCTTTGCAATAGTTCCTTCAAACTCTTCGTCACAGATTACTACTCTCGCTTCTGACTGCTCTATAATATATTGAATTTCAGAGGATGTTAATCGGAAGTTCATCGGTACGATAACGGCCCCGATTTTTGCACCTGCGAAATAAGAGAAAACAAAGGTATCCGAGTTTTTCATCATGAAAGCCACTTTGTCGCCTTTGGAGATACCCAACTTTAACAGTCCGTGAGAGAATTTATTTACTTCCCTGTTGAACTGGTCGTAATTATACTGTCTCCCTTCACAATCAATGGCAAGCTTCTCAGGTACCTTTCTGGCATTTTGCGATAAATACATTCCAATGTTCATACACTTTCCTCCCTTTTATTTTAGACAACTGTATTTATGCAAAAAGTATGCCAAGACTGGTAGTTTGATTATAAAGGGTTGTTTACTTCCCCATTTGCTCCGATTTTAAAAAAAGCGTCCAATATTTGGACACTCTGTTTACACTGTATATGGTGGATGAGATTGTACAAATATTTACATCTCCCCTTCCTTTTGGATTAAGTAAATGGTAGGAAAACCTTAGTATTTATGAGCTTGTAAAAATTAATGAGACTGTGTACTACTTCACACTACCGGCATTGCTCTCCTCATTTACCTTTACCCAAAATGGCAGGATAGCGTGTTGTTTAAAGAATAGTTTCCTTAATAGATTCGTTACGTGATTTAGGGTATGAATTGGCTTTTAATCAATTGTCCGAAGATTTTTGATAGTTGACCGAAGTTTTTCAATAGTTGGCCGAAGTTTTCTGATAGTTGACCAAAGTCTTTGCATTTTTGACCGAACCTTAAAATACAAGTAGTAAAAGTTGACCGATGTAGCTTGAAAGTTGTCCAAACACCTTTGATTTCCAATTGTTATTTGTCCAAAGGGAAGATGGAAGTGTCCGAACATAATAATTCAATCAAAAATTGATGCATTTCCCATCAATACTGCAGCTTTTTTCATCATTTACTTCACGAGACCAGTAAAATTGGTTCTTAGAATTCCGAACGATAATATTAGAAAGGGGTATTTCCAATCCATAAAAGGCGAGCTCCTCAAAGAAGCCGCCTTTTATTCATTCACTTCTCATTCAGCTGGTACTTCCTCAATTTATCATACAGACTTGACCTGCTGATTCCCAGTATCCTCGCAGCCTTCGCTTTATTACCTTTTGTTTTGGTCAAAGCTGATTCAATGGCATGCCGCTCCGCACTCTCGACCATCGACTCCTCATGTGTAACCGCAGTTTCATTCACTAACACGGAAGCACCTCCGAGCATATAGTCCGGCAAATCTTCTACTTTTATCTTCCCATGCTCAGCAAAAGTCATCGCCCTCTCCATCACATTTCGAAGTTCTCGCACATTTCCTGGCCAATGATAAGACATCAAGATATGTTTTGCCTGTGGCTCAAAACCAGTAATGCTCGTACCAATAATGCGGTTTAAGTCGCTCATCATTTTTTCGGAAAGAATTTGTATATCCTTCATCCTTTCACGTAGAGGTGGAATGAATAAAGAAATGACATTCAAACGGTAGTAAAGATCTTCGCGGAACGTCCCTTCCCTCACCATTTCTTCCAAGTTACGATTGGTAGCGGCTATTATTCTTACATCTACATGAATCCTTTTCGTACCGCCAACCCGATAGAATTCTCTCTCTTGGAGCACCCTTAATAGCTTGGCTTGGAGATTCAAGGACATGTCCCCTATTTCATCTAAAAATAAAGTGCCGCCATTCGCTAAGTCGAACTTTCCAATTTTCCCTTTCGATCTGGCCCCTGTAAAAGCACCATCTTCATATCCAAAAAACTCCGATTCTAACAGATCTTCAGGTATCGCTGCACAGTTCACCACAACAAACTTTCCATCTTTCCTAGCTGAACTGTTATGAGCCGCATGTGCAAATAGCTCCTTACCTGTCCCGCTCTCCCCTCTTATTAATATGGTAGAACGACCTTTCGCTGCTTTTGCCGCACTCTTTTTTATTTTTTCCATTACTGGGTTTTCGGTTATGATATGATCCCAAGTAAATCTTGCGCTCTCTGATTTTTTCAGTTCAGTATGATAGAAGCTCGCTTTGTTTTCTGCCTTTTGAAGTCTTTTGAAAAGTTCATTGACTTCATTCAGCTGCCTGTACATAATCTTCACAATTGCACCGACCATACGTCCTTCTTGCAAAACCGGGATTCGATGAATAATATACTTGATTCCATTGATTTCATGAAAATCACTAACTTCTGCCTCTTCGGTTTCAAAAATTTTTGATAGTTGAAAATGCGGAAATACCTTATCTGTTTTTTTATGTAATACATCTTGATACTCCATGTTGAACAATTCCAAAAGTGAAGGGCTGACCATTTGAATTGTTTGTGTATCATCTGCCAGTAATATTCCATCATAGGCATGATCCATAGCCGTCTGTAGGGATTGCTTCAAATTTAATGTTCTGGTGACATTCAGTAGACCCATCACCATATCCGCTTTGGTAAACAGACCAAGGACTCTGTTTTCAGCATCAACAACGACTCCAGTTCCTACTGAACTATTTCGAACAATATCCTCCAACTCTTTAAATGGAGTATCTTCCTTTAATGAGTAGACATCTTTTTTGATAAACTCCTTGATTGGTGTGGTTAGCGGCTTCTCCTGTTTAACCATTTGAAAAAGTCTGCTTCTTGTAAAGACACCGATTAATTTTTCATCTGTATCCACAACAGGCAAGATACCATATTTTTCTTCATTCATAATGTTCAATGCTTCTGCGAGTGTTGTGCTTTCTTTTATTTGATATGGAATTGGCGTTATCATTTCTTTTAAGGAGATCACGGACTTTCCACCTTCTTGTCACAATGTATCTCTATTGTAGCTTAGTTTTGTATTTTTTAGAATATTTTATCTTTTTAACAGGAAAACTTCACTATCTGCTGAACTCCGTTCCAGACGCTTCGCTATCCATG
Organism: Sutcliffiella horikoshii; assembly: GCF_008180725.1. Classification (GTDB taxonomy): domain Bacteria; phylum Bacillota; class Bacilli; order Bacillales; family Bacillaceae_I; genus Sutcliffiella_A; species Sutcliffiella_A horikoshii_B. The sequence continues at coordinate 580,753 of NZ_VTEV01000001.1, forward strand.
GGCGGGCCGGGACCCTCCTCAGGCTACGCCTTCCGGGGTCTCCCCTGTCCCTTCCTCCCATAAGGAGTCTGCGCGCCTTCCACTACGTTTAGCTAGGTTACTATCATACAGATTGGTCACACTAACACAATTAACCCCCATCTCATATGGAGATAGGGGTTCAAGTTATGCTTTTCCTTTTGCCATTCTTGGTAGGATGATTACTAGTAATAGAATCAAGGCTATGGCAAGGAATCCGTATAATAGAATGGTGACGCTATTGGTCTTAGATGAGCTTTCGGAGGCAACCGCCGTTTGATACCTTGAATTGTCTTCTTTTGTGAATAGTTTCAACTCTTGAGAGGTAGCTTGGATGGTAGTAGATTTTTTTTCACCGGTCATAAATAAAGTTCCGACGAAGTCCTCTTCCGCTTTATTTTCCCGTTTTTCGAAAGTCAGTAGCTTCTGTTCTTCCGGTACAGATTCCCTGCGTTCATTAAGATTATTTTCACGCAGGAAATCGGTATTCTCTTTGAAATCCTTTTTTTCATAACTATTCGGCTCGAGAGATTCAATATCAGATTCAGCCATAGAAACTGTCCCGCTTATCGGCAGTAATACTAACAGTACACATACTGTTAGTAATAATAATGCAACCTTAGCCTTCATACGCTTCATCTTCATTCTTTTTATCGTTACTACTCTTAAATAATTTCACCAATTGCGGTAAAACAAGGAGCAACAAGAGAATGACAATTAAGGTGATTACCGCTGTCATAAAGAGTGAGCTAGAGCCATATTGAATGGACATGTACACACGTGACATTGGATCTTCATAATTAATATTTGGAGCTGTAAGTGTAAGGAATGGGCTGATGAAGAAGATAACCAGTCCAACACTTGCAATCCATCCGACTAATTTGCCCATGCTGAACCCTGCAAGCACAACCGCAGAAGCAGCAGTAAGTAAAAGGATGGTGAAAATCGACCATTGTATCGCACGATCTTCTGCTAATGGATAGATATTTAAACCATAGAGGCTGATGATCAAGCCAACAATGATATTTAGTAAAATAAACATAGAACCTTGCACAAGCATTGGGGCACTGTTGAAATAGTGGCTGAAATACCCGATTAATAGACTGCTAATTAATATAATCGCCAGTACAACAACTGGAGGAATTCTATTATCCTCTTTGCCGCTCGCAGCATCCCCGCTTATTTGCAACGGATTGGAAAGATGTTCATAAACAGGCCCATTCTTCTGGCCGTCCACATAAGCATTTCCTAGGACATTAAAGATATCATCTCTATACATTCTTGTTGCATCCACATTCGCTGCCCACTTGGCATTCAATGTGTCTGCATCATTTTGAACATTTTCCACATTTGTTTGAAGTTGCGTTGTATAAGAGACAATGTTAGCCTGGCTTTCCCCAACGGAAGTGACTATTTCATTCAATGTTAATAGTTCTTGGCTAATAGTCTGCTGTCTTGTAACTACTGTATTGCCATCATTGCCATTCGTTGGAGTTGGTTCATTATTAGCAAATAATTGAACCTGCTCCATTACTTTGTTGGCACTCTCTTCGAGGGAAGAGATGTCATTCATGATAGCTGTCTGCTGCTCTTCAATATTTGCTCTGTATTCTTCCATGAAGACGGAGAAATTGTCTTGAAGGGCCTGCATCTGCTCCATGGTAGATGGCAGAGCAGCAGTAATACTGTTCCATCCTTCTTGTTCCGGGTCAGATACATTCAGTATAGTTTGGATGTCCTCAAGAAGGGATTCAACATCTTCATCAATGTTTCTATTCAATGTTTGCTCATATTGAACAAGGGAAGCATGGTAATTTAAAAAATCTTTGGTGTTATTATTATTGATTTCCTGTTTGAAGATAGCTTCTAACCGTGCTTTTCTTTCTCCAGTTTGAATCAGATTCAAGATTTCTTCTTCTTGCTTCTCAATCTCATTAATAACAGTTTGAAGGTTATTGGATAAGGATTCCTTGTCCCCTTTTAAGGACTCAATAACTTCTTCCAGTTCAGAGATCTGTTCCAAATAACCTACAATTTCTTCTTCTAAGGCTTGCTTTTCTGCTTCCAGCTGCTCAATTATCTTCAATAATGGAATTTCATCTTCTACACCTTTAAGGCTTGCTTCTACAGCTGATATTCTTGAAGATAAACTTTCTAAAGGACTTAGAACTGACATTACTTCTTCCGGAACTATTTCTTCCAGGTTATCAATATCTTTTTTCATAATGTTCATATCAGTTGCAATCGCATTTAATTCCTTTATTTCATTCTCAAAATTTCTGTTTTCTGGAACCTCTACTTCGGATTGATCATCATTTCCTTCACTATTAGACGATGTGGTTACAGCCGGGTTAGGTTCTTCCGGCTTTCCAGGTTCTTTTTTGCCTTCCTTTTCAAGTTCAACTTTAAGATTCTCTATCGTTCCTTCCAACTCACTTAGGTCCGCATTCTTTTGTGACAAAGCAATCTTTTCCTGTTGTTCAAAGAATGCTTGCATATCCCCTGTTTGCCTGTCAACTTCTGACTTTCTTAGTTCAGAAAGCTCGGAAAGCGCGGTATTGTTACTGTCCATGCTGCTATTGATAGACTCTAGCCCACTATTGATCTCTGTACCTTCTTGAGATAAATAATCCTGCACCTGTGCATTCCGGGATGGTTGAGTAGTCGCTAAAAGCTGAATACTTCCCATGCTCTCATCCTGCAGTTCTTGTAACACCAATTGTTGGTTATCTTGATATTCTTTAAATTGGTCTACAAAATCTACAAACGAAGTTAGGTTGTCTTCGAACTGTTGGACTGTGTTTTCTCTTCCCGGTGCCTCTTGGCTGACCGTTGCAACGGTTGATTGTAGGTTTTCGAGCATTGAACGCTGTCTTTCAATTTCAGATGCAAGATTTAAGGAGGTAGGTTTATAGAATGCTAGCATGGCATTCTGGAAATCTATTTCCTTTTGCAAAATCGTATCGAAATGAGCTCTGACATTTTCTAAATCCTGTGAAACATATGTCCAATAAAGCGTTGAAATTCTACTATTGACCTTACCAGTCGCTTTTTCTATTTCACGAAGCACCTTTTCGCGATCAATGACATTTAATTGATCTTGAACCGTGTATTCAAAGTTCGCTTTTTGCGGCTGATTACTTTCATATGTCATGATGTTGGTAGAGAAATTAGAAGGTATATAAACAACTGCATCATATTTGGAGTCCTTCAGGCCATTTACTGCCGCACTCCGACCGATTACTGTCCATTCATATTTGGAATCCTCCTCAAAAATGGAGGAGATTTCCTTTCCAAACTCAAGAGCTTTATCATCCTTTTCCATTCCTGTGTCTTCATTTACTACTGCAATTACTCTTGAAGCCGTTCTTTTCACTTCCATTGGGTTTTCCCCGACAGACCCAAAGAAAACTGCAGGTGTCACTAGGATTAGGAGAATAACCAACACCATTTTTATGATATAGGTGGTTTTTCCCGTCATGTAAATACCTTCCTTTCCGTTGTGCAAAGCGGAATCTGAATTTTCATTTCTTTCCCGTTGATAACATAATAACCATATCCAGGATGTATTTCTTCTTCGTTTCGCTCATATGGCAGAGTGAAAATATTCTGCTCTGACTTTTTCATTAGTACTAGTGCTTGACGGATCTGCTTTACTTCCATTGTAAGTGTATCGTAGCCTTTTGACAGATCATTGTTACTGCCTGAGGCAACGATGTTAAATCCTAGGTGGCTATAGTTTTTTATTAGCCTCGCAAACTTGTCTTGCAGCATCGGGTCAAGTGTCTGAATAAACCTTGCATACCCGTCTATAACAAGGAAAATCGGTGGATAATCCATGGATGTGTCGCCGAATTGGACCTTTTTTAGGTAATCACTTTCTCTAGCAAGCAACTTCTGCTCCACTTCTCCCACCCATTTTGTTATTTGTTCTTTTGTTTCTAGATAAGTGACATTGTCTTCCTCCGTATAATTAGAAAGGCTTCTGTCAAAGGAATCAAAGAGTCCAATAGATTCAGCGCCCTGATCAAGTGTCGTATTCAATATTACTTTCATAACATTTGTTTTGCCTTTTTGAGCTTGTGCCACCAAGATGCAATGCTTATATTTTTCAAAATTGATAAATACAGGTTGGACATGCTCATCATCCAGTCCGATAGGAACGAGTCCTTTTCTAAGCTTGCCTTCTGTATATTTTGCAAAATTAATGACATTAAGATCGGAAGGAAGCATTGGAACGGCTTGTGGCTTTTTGTACTCTTTATACTTTTCTTTAATAGATTCGACATCTCTTTTAATGGAATCTAGTATTTCAAAATCATCTTTCCCTTCTCCTGGTAAAAAGACTTGTGAGAAGAACGCTTCATCTTTTTTTATAATCGCTCTACCAGGAATTGGTTCAGGATTATATGGGACCCTCCCTAAAATAGTGAATGCTTCACTATTATCCATCAGATAGTGAACAATTTTTGTTTTCAAATTGTTCATTAACGATTGTCGGATAGAGTTGACCCTTGTTGCCGTAAATATCATATAGATTCCCAGTGACTGACCATCCCGGACAAACTGATTGATTTGCATCTCAAGATCCTGCATTTCCTCTTTGATAAGATCAAAATTATCAATTGTCATGAAAATGATAGGTAATTTTTCTTTACTAAGAGAATTGAACATGTTAATGGAACTCACTTCTTGCTGTTGGAAAAGGTTTTTACGTCTAGCCATTTCATCCTTCAAGATACGCATGAACTTCTCGATCTTCCGTTCCTCATCCATCAAGAAGAAATCTGCCGTATGTGGAAGCTGACGCATTGGCAGCAAGGTTCCATTACCAAAATCAAAAATATAATAGTGCAACTCTTCAGGCGTATACTTTTCTGCCATACTTAACAATAGCATCAATATTGTATGAGATTTACCATAACCGGAGGAACCGAATATCCCGATATTGCCATCTTCCACTAGTTCATATTCATAAACCGTTTGCGATTGTTTCTCAGGCTCATCCTTCAATGCAAGCGAAATCAAACCTTGCTCCTCTGCCATATACTTCTTCCTTGAAAGTTTTTCTTCTAAAGGAGGGAGCCATGGGCTGTTAAGTTGTTGGATGCCCATATGTTGCTGAACGGAATGGATTTCTTCCACCACTGCTCCAATCTCCGTTTGTGCACTTTTCTTTTTATTTTTGGATGTGGATACATCGGACAATGGGACAAGCCCAAGGTCAGTAACAAATGCTACCTCATCTTCTGATTCAGAAGTATCCTCCAGATAAGGTGCCCCACTCCAAGCAGACTGGAATAGTTCATACACTTCGTTATTCCCCACTTGAAGATATCCCCTACCGGTAACGGTAATAGATGCGGCATCTCCATTTTTCAAGATTTCCCGGCTGTCATCTGCATCTTGCACTTTTAACGCCACTTTAAAGCGGGCATTACTCCAAATCTGTTCATCAATGACTCCACCTGGTTTTTGAGTCGCAAGGATTAGATGAACACCTAAGCTTCTTCCTATACGCGCTGCACTAACCAATTCGCGGATGAACTCTGGTTCTTCCGCTTTCAATTCTGCAAACTCATCGGAAATAATGAATAAATGCGGCAATGGTACTTCTACTTTACTTTGCTTATAAAGGTCTGTGTAAGCATTAATATGATTGACTTTGTATTGATCAAACAACCGCTGACGCCTTTTCAGTTCACTTTTTATGGAAGCAAGTGCCCTTGCACTGAAGTTCTTGCTTCCTTCAATATTAGTGATGACTCCTAGAAAATGGGGCATTTTTTCAAACGGCTGAGCCATTCCCCCACCTTTGTAGTCAATGAGCAGGAAAGCTACTTCATGTGGGTGATAGTGAATAGCAAGTGACAGAATATAAGTCTGCAAGAATTCACTTTTACCAGATCCCGTTGTACCTGCTAGAAGGCCATGTGGACCATGTGCTTTTTCATGTAAGTTTAGTATAGAAATGTCTTCTTTCCCTTTTAGACCGATTGGAACTGCCAAAGATTTAGAGGACTCTCTTGTAAGCCAGTTTTCTTGTATCGGCAGCATCCCCACTTCTTTTACTTTCATCATATCTAGGAAAGAAATGCTATTCGGGATGGAGTTTGTCATACCCACCTGGTGGTCAAGGGTTCTAAGCATTCTTGAAAAGCCTTCGTTTCCTTCTCTTTTATGAGAATCCAACCTAAACGGAATAGAAACTGCTTTTTTGTCTTGGATTAGAATGTCACCTTCTTGGGTATTGATATACCTCACAAGTGTTTCAATATTATCAGACAAACTTTCCTTTGAATCAGCAGCGAAAATGACTGAAATGCCGAGGTCTTTATGATCTCCCTCGAGATATTCAAGAATGACATGATCTGCTATTAATTGTTGTTCTGTAATAATAAAAACGATATGCGGTGAAAAAGCTACCTTCTCTTTGTCTTCCAATAGGTCTCTTTCTCTGAGCATTTCATAAATGGAAGAAAGCAACTGATCTCTTGTCTGTTCATTATAGATTAGACCCTTTGCAAAGGATTGGGGTATCTGAAAATGTGGAAGCCACTTCACCCATTCCCATTGTTCATATTCTTTTTCATTAAAAATAAATACAAAACGAAGGTCATGGTAACTATGAAAAAAGGATAGCTGACCGATAATCTGGTGAATTTCATTTTTCATAACGGATTCTTTCCCAATTAGTCCGATTGCACCTCTAGATAAATCCGCTACCACCGGAACATGGTCGATTTCCCGATATACCTTCTCTAAATGCTGAGATTGCTCTAGTAGATCATCAATCTCTCTATTTGCCATATCACCGGAATTGATGGATATTTCGTAACTGGATGGTACTTTGCCTCGTCCTAAACGAAATTGCAAAAAATCATGGCTTTCCAATGACCTTTCCCATATTCGATCGGAAATTTGTCCTGTAAGATATTTCATCCGTTCAAAGGAAGGAAAGTGAAACGTGAGCACATTAGTCTGCTTATCTGCTAACGCTTGTAGCTCTCTACGCTTATTTTCCAAGTAAAGGGTATAAACTCTTCTTCTGCGCTCTTCGCTTCTTTTACGGTTTGCTTTTTCTTTAAAGAATTGGACCGTAGACGTAATAAGTGTTGTCAAAAACATAACCATAGAAATGATGATGAATATGCCCCGTGGTGCAACAAGAGCAACCACCCCCATGACAATTAGCATGATAAGAGGAGGCATAATAATTAGCCACAGACCCTTATTATTATCATCTGATTCCTGTGTTGGAAATTGCAGAGAAACCTTATCATCTGGAAGCTCATAGACCATCCGCGGTGTTCTACGATAGCTTGGATACTTCTTTTGCATTTCTGTTTGTGGTCGCATTATGTCAGAGAGGTCTGTCTCATACTCTTTAAAGCTTGAAACTTCCAATATATCCTCTTCTGCCATCCTTATCTCCATAAAAGAACATAGCAGAAGGTCCCCTACTTCAAGGATTGTATCGTTATCAATCTTTTGGCCATTCAAGAAACAATTTTCATCAGAAATATTTACAATCCATTTTCTTGAAAAGTTTCTGGTAAACGAAATCATTTCTCCTTCATGGATCGAAAAAGCTACGTGCTCTCTATTCCCTAAATAATAGGTTTGTGGATTTGATGGGCTAGGAGGAGTAAGAACCATCTTTAGCTCTTTTCCTTTATCTTTCCATTCAAACGGTTGGGTGTATGTACCGCTTCCTATCATTCCACTCTTTTGTTTTACTGTGAATTTGTCCTGTTGGATATAGACAAGCAAAGAACCATCCGTAAATGGAAAATTACGGACAGTCAGCTGGTCCTCAACCTCAGAACCTACAGTAATTGTACCAGTCTCTATAGATAGCTTCTGATAGTTGACTTGATAGAATAACCAGAAATTACTCATAAACTCACCTCATCTCAACCTTACAGTTAGTTTGACCCTTCATCTTGCTCTTCTTCTAGTGCTTCAATTGCCTCTGCATACTCATCAATCTCATCTTGGACTTCTTTAAGTTGATTTTGTTTTTCTTCACCTGTAAGATCGTCCTGAGCTCTGATTTGTTCTTTATATTTCAATAAAGCATATAGAATAATCTCCGAATCTTCTAATGATCTTGCGATATCTAGCGCCGCTTGTGCCTCACCGCGTCCGATATGTATCCAATACTGATAATACTGTGGGTCGGACTGCAAGGTTATCTGGTTCTTTAGAGCATCTTTCTGCTCTTCATTTAAAGATTCATTAATGATATAGGATGTTGCCAACTTATATTGCACTACTCTTGGCATCTCTTGTGCTTCATATCCACTTAATGTATCGACTACCTGACTGTATTCACTTTGTAAAAAGTGTTCAGAACTCTGTACATATGCCGCCTGTTTCGGTTGAACGAAAAGTAAAGAATATATCACTAATACGAGCGAAGGTAACAAAAGAACAGTAAGTCCGATGGTGGCATATTTGGTGAACTTCCATCGCTTTTCAGGAAGTCGGATAAATTGTTTTTCCTTCTCTTCCAACCCTTTTATTCCATTACGGATAAATGTTAATAGTTCTTCTTCATCCTTAGCGTTCATGATAGATTTGGCTGTAGGTGAAAGTTCCAATGTTTGATAAAGTTGGAGATATTCTTTGAAGGAGTATTTCCCGTCAATGGCAGCAGCAATGACCGCTTTTGTTTCCTGCCATAGCTTTTCTGACTCTTTTTCATAGGGTGGTAGACTTTCCATCACGCCATAGTGAAGAAAATAGGGCGTTAAACTTTCATCCACCACCATATTTTCGGGACATATAAGAAGATGTAGTCTTGAAAGAGAGTGATTCCTGACACTCTTAATTAATTGAGAGGCAAAAATCCATCTGCTTTTCTCATCCTTCTTTTTCATTTTTGCGAAGGACGAAAAGGCAGGAGGGGGATGATAGATGAGTGTTAACTCGTCTTCTGTTTCTTTAATTTTCTTATGTACCGATGGATTTATTTCTTGAAGCATCCGAATTTCAGCAGCATCTTCCAATTTGATTTTCTCTTTTTGAAAGACCAGCTTAATCGTTTCACCTTCTTTAGAAAGTGTTGCGCCTATTTCTTCTTCCAGATATGTTCGACTTTGATCTGCCATGATAGATTGCTCCTTTATAATATTTCCAAACGGTCACCAGATGTAATGCCATGGTCTACAAGCTTGTCTGAACCTGATAATATCAAGTGTTTGTTTACAACTCTTACCCATTCCCCTTCCCTTGGAGGTGATGAGGGAGAGACGGCCTGCCACACGATATCGACCACTTTTTTCACTGAATGGTAATTAGATAGACGAAGGTCAAACGATTCCTTTTGGTAGTTTTTCAAATCAATTGTTATTTCTATATACATTGTTTTTCACCTCATAAAAGAAGGAACGCATTCAACTGTTATAGAATGGCGCTCCTTCTTTCTTTTTGGCTGCCCTATATGTGAAGGGAGCTAGTTGTGTTAGAACAAATTACCCGCGAATCTGGCTTGCAATTTGAGTATCAGCATCTTCAAGAGCTCTAGCTGTGTTGCTAAGCTGAACGGAGATATCCTCAAGTAATTGTTGCATTTGAATGATTGAAGGCTTCAAGGATTGGTATTGATCGCTGAATGCACGGCTAGATTCACCTTCCCATACACTTTCAAGCTCGCGGATCATGTTGTCCAAACGGTTGATTTGATCTCCAACCTGGCTACTCTCACTTCTGTAACGAGTGGACATTCCAACTAACTCTGCAGGGGTAACGCGAATGATTCCTGACATTTAACATCTCTCCATTTCTTTAATAGGTTACTTTTATTGTAAAAAACACACAACTTAAAGGTCAATTTTTATCTAGGAATTTCAGTAAAATAAGGAATTTATACCCACCTTTACCCCTATTTTCAAAAAACAAAACCTCTAAGAATAGTATTTTTTTCACAAATTGATATTTTTCTAGGTATTTCGACTAAATTAACTGATGGTTTCATTGACCTCTTCATAGAAGATCGTCAACTCTTGCCTGTTCATCTCATCTACATGTTCGTGGTATTTGTTGGAAAGGGTGGTCATCAGCCTTGACTGATCATTGGTGATAATTGTAAACAGCCGGTGATTCTTATTAAATTCCAGTAATGATTGGTCAATAACTTTACCTTTACTCAGTTTTAGTTCCGTGTTGATGATACGTGCCAACTCAACACTGATCTCTCGGACTTTTCCTAGCTCTGCATTAAAAATAAGATGCTTAAATCGCAAATCTTCATATGGTGCAAAAACATACGAAGTTTTATACTGTCCTATTCCTACCGCCCCCTTTACCGTAATTCAAAAAATTTTGAAATACTTTGATCTTCTTCAAATAAGTCTTCAATTGACTTTCTCACCCTGCTAATCATGGCCTTTGCTTTTTCAATTTCCTCTCTAAGATAATGATACATTCCCTCAAAAGAATCTTGAAACATAGGATCTAGCGGTCTGATAAACTCATGTACATTAATCTTGGTAACTTTCACGTCACTAGCTGAAACCGGGAGAAGATGACTATAATTCCTCGGATTTGCTTCCATCTGGTGAATGGCATTCATCACCCGCTGTTTCCTGAATTCCAAATCATCAACGTATTCTGTGTAATACAGTCTCCTCCATGCAGTAAGTGCTTCTTCTTTTTCCATGCATTTGTCCAGACCGAGCTGATAGATCCTCACTGCAGAAGAAAGATTGACCTCAATGGTCCTTCCATCTGTGGCGTTCTTATAACGGATTAGATCAGATCCTTCGTAACGTCGACCTTCCACTTGATTTAGTGAGTTAACTACATGCTCCATGCCATGTGCATGGGCAGCATCCCCAAACTCGCCAATAAACTCATTTGTGTCGTTTATAATTGCTTGATAACTGTTTTGAATATTGCCACTTTCAAGCTCTATCGTTTCCGAAAGCTCAATTAACGTCAAGATATTCTCATGTTGAGACAGGTTATGGGTAAAGGAGCCTCTTACAAGGTTCTTACCAATATCTAAAGCAGCACTGCCAATTGCTTCAATCATACGTTGTATGCTACCGAGCATTTCCTCTACATGTACCTGGATTAGCTTTAACAGGTCCTCACTAATTTCCCCCACCAAGGCAAGTAAGGAAGGAAGGACTTCTGTCAAATCTTGCAACTTAGCTTTAATCTCCAACGCTCTAGAAATAAACTCTTGTTGATTCGAAAAGAAATCAATTGGAAATTCTTTAACTGGATACGCAAACGGCATATCCACTGTAAAGCTTCCAAATCCGATGACTCCAATCGTCATCGGAACTCCTCCACGCTTCCACTTGGGCGGCTCAAATATTTTCTTCCAATCTTGTTTGATGTCATCAATGAGAGTGAAGAGTTCCTGGTCGATACCGAACATGCTTCTGTTAAGGCCATCTACTCCTGCTTTTTCATAGGCTGGGGCATGTTTTGCAACGAATTGTTGGATGTTTTGCAAATTTTCATCTGATATTTTATTCATGTATTTATCAATTCCACCTGTATGGTTGGAGGTATTAATTACCGTTCTTGTCCCTAAATCAAGGAATCCTCTAAAACCAATTATGGAATATAAAAATTCCTCTTTAATAGTTAAGTGATGTATGTTTTGACCTTTTTCTCCATAATATTCTTCTCCAAAATTTTTAAGGCTTTCAGGATTAATATTATAAATTTCAGACATTTCATTTGTATTAAAATGATTATTGATTTGTTGTCTGAATTTGACATCTATCAATGCTAGTTGGTATACACTTGGTGGTGCATCATTTATTGTAAAAACATCAACATAGGAAGCATTCATTAATTGTAGGGTTTGTATCAAATTTCCTCCAAGGGAGTGACCAATTCCTCTTTTCACTAAATACATTGACGAAATATCATAACCTTTAGCCCTATAACCTGATAATTCTTTTTCTACTAAACTGTTTATCTCATTAGTAACAACAAGATCGAAATCTCTAGCATCTACATATTGATTCTGTACTTTGCCTACAAAAATGCCAAAAAGGTTATATAGCCAGTCATTTGGTCCCCCTAATCCATTATCTTCAAGCGGTTCGCTACCTCTGGTAATTGTATAAGATTGATTGATTCCTACTTTTGGATCAAAAAAATGAATAACAGTCCCGTCAAATCCAGAATCCAATTCTTCAGTATCTATATAATCATCCGAATGATACAAAGTGATTTTCCCTTGAGGTTCATTACCTGTTTCTTCAATGTAAATCCTCCTAATATTCTCAACAGTTAATTGATCGTACTCCAATTGAGCAATTCTAGCTTTTAAGATTTCTGAAAATAAAATTTCTCCATCATTCATTTTAATCACCTTGATTCAAAATTAATCGAATCCAAAATTTTTGTTACTTTCTTTTTTACTACTTCGTTATTAGCCTCACAAGCCTTCTCTTTGTCACTACATGATATACTTGCGATGAAACTTGCACCCTTACTTTCATTATTAGCCTTTATATATGCAAAGTATTGATAGCTTTTATTACCATCATCAAAATCGTATATTGATTCCCCATAATAATATGTTTTATCATTTTTGCTGTACTCTTCATATTCTCCATCATAGCTAACATATGATGACAATAATTCTTTGTTTAATTCTATATTGTTAGTTCTCTCTCTATTTTCATAAATGACTTTATAAAAAGAGGAAATATTCTCCTCTTCTTTTTCAAGAAAACTTACGGACTCAAATCCATTTTTATTCCTTTCGTAACTTTCCCCTTCTATTTTACCGTTTACAGGAAAAAGCATCGTGTAGCCCTTAGTTGCAGATTCATAAAGGTAATATCCATCTTCTGTTTCAGTATCATTATTCAAAAAACTTTTAGTAAAATCATCACTTAAAGCTAAAGTGTCACTTGCACCATTCTTATCAGAGCCATTTCCATCGATTTCTGTATTCATCCCACAACCCCCTAAAAAAAGTACTGAACTTAACAATCCTAGAAGCATTGATTTCTTCATAGCCTTTCCCCCTAGGCAGTGCCATCAACGTGGCATAATATGTATTTTCTAAAAGACTTATTCCCTATAGGTTATACAAATAATCCCTTTCAAGAAAAATTTAAACAAAATTCATATAAGATTTTTCCAGTCTTTTTTATAGCTATATAATAATTACCACGTGATTTAACAGTAGTCAATTTGACTAAAATGATTGTCGAATCCTGTCTGTTAGTTAGGTACTAACTAGGAATTAATCCTTTAAGTATTTAGTAGTTCATTAGAAGGATTAATTGTTTATTACTGTACATTTTTTAACAAAAATACGTTTAATTTATGACACAAAACAGGTAGTTGGGTCTTTTGAATCATTTTTGCTATCTTTTTACACCAACATGTAGTTGGAATCACGTTCATTAAGCTACATAATTTAAGATTGTCCGGTATATATCATCCCCCCCCTACCATTCAGTCACATGCTTTTGGAGTCAGTAAATTTAAGAGAATGCATTAATTCGAATTTATCTTCTGCGTAATAATATGTAATACCATCTCGTATATAAGTCTCAAAATCTCCCGTATAATCTAAATAAGTATCAAACATGTCCCATTTAAATTCAATGTCGTTTGCTCTAGGTTGGTTATCGTATTAAATACTGTGTACTACTTAACTATGTATCCGTTTTACCGACTGGTTACCTTTGAATTTCTAAAAGGTAAATTAAAACGAAAAAAACGGATCTCATCAATGAAATCCGTTCTAATCTCTAACTATTAACATTTTTATTTCGGCTGCATCCTAATTGCTCCATCCAGTCGAATGGTATTACCATTCAACATTGGGTTTTCCATAATACTTTGGACCAGTTGTGCATATTCTTCCGGGTATCCCAGTCGAGATGGAAATGGCACCATCTTCCCTAGGGAATCCCTTGCTTCTGCTGGTAAGGAATCAAACATTGGGGTGTGAAAAAGCCCGGGAGCAATGGTCATAACTCGGACTCCAAATGACGCGAATTCCCTGGCAATCGGCAAGGTCATTCCGACTATCCCACCCTTGGAAGCGGAATAAGCTGCCTGGCCGATTTGTCCATCAAATGCTGCTACAGAAGCAGTATTCACGATGACTCCCCGTTCTCCTTCCGCGTTCGGTTCATTTTCTTTCATACGATCAGCTGCTAGCCTAATTACATTAAATGAACCTATAAGGTTAATAGAGATGACTTTGGAAAAGTCGTCAAGCGAATGAGGTCCTTTTCGGTTCAATACTTTTTGTGCCACTCCTATTCCAGCACAATTCACCACCGTATTTATGTAACCGAAAGTTACAATGCCATTATCTAGGGCCACGCGAACATCTTCTTCCTTTGTAACATCCGTTTTTACAAATAAAATGGAATCCCCGAGCTCTTCTTTTAGCATTCCACCTCTTTCTTCAGATAGGTCTGCAACTATAGCCTTCCCCCCTTTTGAAACTATATTTCTAATGGTTGCCTCTCCAAGTCCCGATGCTCCCCCTGTAACAAGGGCTACACAGTTTTGAATGTTCATAGTAAACTACCTCCTTTTTATGTACTATTAATGCTTAATGCAAAAAGCATGCCAGTAATGTTGGTAGTTTTCACAATGAAAAGTGTACGGAATCTGTACAAACTGTATGATAACCACAAAAAAAGGGACACATCACGCTCCAAGATGTGTCCCTCTAATGGTGTCACTTTATTTTCAATTTGACTTCTTCTGTAATTCTTGCTGGGTATTCTGCAATGTTCAATGTAATAGGGCTTACCATCTTATCTGTATCGACTATCAATCCTTGTTCATACAAATTTGTTCCATCCATACTTGAATAGGTTCTCGTAGTATATTCATGAACAGTTCCACTCGCGTCGATTATGTTGCTATCGAACAGACTAAAGAAGTAATTATGATCTTTTGGATCGACCTCAACCTGAAAATATATCCCTTTCACGTCTTTTTCTCCATCTTCTAACCATACCTTTTTTAACCTTTTATCACTTGGCGCTTTAATAATACTCTCTTTTTCTAGATCAACCATAACTTCTAATTCATCCTTAGGGAGAGCTGCAAATGAAGAGAAGACCAGATCAAGTTGCTTAGGTTCAGAAAAGTAATTACTCTCAAAATACATAACTATTTTGTTATCATCCATTGAAGAGCCACCCTCTGAAATCCATCTATTCCCTTTCTCATCTTCAAGGGCTATGTCATCAAAACGGAATATTTCGTGTGTGTTAGACTCATCATACTCTAAGAATAATGCAATTCGAGTTGGATGGATTTCCATCTTTTCAAAGTAGATAGACTGTCCGCCTGCTTCTACGGACTTGTCGATTGCAAATTCTTTAGTAATAGCAGAAAATTTGTTCATATCCACTTCTATCGGGTAGTTCAGAGCTTTTATAACTTCTAATTCATTAATATTGATACCCGTTTCCAAAATGAATTTATCAGGAACAATCATTCCATCTGGATAAGTGACTTTCAATTCACCTGAAATCTTTTCACCTTTCCTCACTTCGCTATGGCTTCCATAAGACATTCCATATTTACCGAGTTCTTCACCTGACTGTGACTTTAATTTAATATTACTAAGATTGATGGTGGAATAATTGTTATCAGTTTCAATGGTATAAAACACCAACATCTGTGTTTCATCCACTATGATGGCATCTATCGTCAATGATACCCCGTCTTCATCTCTTGTGATTCCCACTTCTTGAAGATAGTCGTTTTCCACTGCGGACATAATTCCTTTATTATGACGAATCAGCTCCACTATCCTCTCCATTCCTGGAATCGTGCTTACGTAGTTTGCAAATGCAGGGGATACCCTAATGGTGGTAAGGAAAATGATTAGGAGGATACTTGCAGCAACCATGCCGGCTTTCCAGAAAGGAGGTTGTGTAGTCTTTTTACCTTTTCTGATGCCGCTTCTAATGTAATCATCAATATCATTTGGGATTTCTACATTAATGTACTCCTTTTTTAACTCATGCAGCTTCTTTTCTTCTTTTTCAAACATGCTTGCTTCCTCCCTTCTCATCCCAATACTGACGTAATTTTTCCAAGCCTTTTCTTAACCATGTTTTCACGGTATTCTCTGGAGAATCCATCACTTTTGCGATGTCTTTAATCATAAAGTCCTCCATGTAACGGAGTTGAATGACTGTCTGATATGGATCACCTAACAAAGAAATAGCCTCTTGAACTTCTAGCTGAAGATCATTATCTTCTGTATACGGCTCTTCCTTCTTCATTTGCATGTTAGGCTCCCGTTTTTTCTTCTTCCATTCATCCCTGCAGTAATTGATCATAATTCTTACAAGCCAGGTCGAAAAATAGTCTGCCTCTTTTAGTTTTCTTATTCCTTTAAACGCTCGATATGTCACCTCTTGAATGGCCTCAAGAGAATCCGCTTCATTTTTCAAGTAGGAATAGGCAATTCGATAGAGTTGTTCCTTATGTGTTGAGATCAGGGTGAAAAACGCCTCTTCATCTCCCTTTTTTGCTTTCTCCACCAACCATTTCTTCTCCAAAATCTCACGCTCCTAAAAGCTCTTTTGCTGTCATATACTCATTAGACATTTTGATGTGTAAAAAAGTTTTATCAAAATAAAAAATTACCTGTTGATTTTCATAACAGGTAATTTCTCCTAACCTTTACATTATTTTAACACCATTTCAAACTATTTTTCTTATCCTTTCATGCATTCCACTTCAATTATTCGGCATTTCACCCATAAATCCTAAAAACATCAGTTTAAATTTCTTATAATTATTTATTATCTGTTAAAATGAATGCAAAGACCTCTATTGAAGGAGATAATACTAAATGACCAACAGAATAATGCTTATTACTCAAAATATTGGAGATGCATATACTCAACAAATTAAAGAAATTGCTCCAGACTTTGAAGTTATAGTAGGAAAAGACAAAGAAATCTGGGGACCCCATGTAAAGGACGCTGAAATAATTGTTGGATGGAAAAAGGAGCTAGATAACCTTTCACTTGGCGCAGGCTCTCATCTAAAGTGGATACAATCCTGGAGTGCAGGTGTCAACAGCATGCCGTTGTCGACACTATCTGAGAACGGAATTATTTTAACAAGTGCAAATGGAGTTCATGCTTACCCAATTTCTGAGACGATCTTTGCTTTGATGCTTGGTTTGACTAGAAAAATTCATACATATGTGAAACAGCAACAGCAAAAAGTATGGCATCATGCACAGATGAACCTTGAAATTCATGAAAAGACTATAGGCATTATCGGAGTAGGAGAGATTGGGAGAGAAACAGCTAAAATTGCCAAAGCTTTTCGAATGAACGTTTTGGGTGTCAGACATTCTGGTAAACCCAGCGACTATGTTGATGAGATGTATACCCCAGACAGACTCCATGAAGTATTGCCTAAATGCGATTATGTAGTCGTTACACTTCCTTTAACTGAAGAAACGGAAGGAATGTTCGGAAGAGAAGAATTTAATCGAATGAAAAAGTCTGCTTTTCTCATTAATATAGGTCGCGGTGAAGTAATTGTAGAAAATGAACTTGTACACGCCTTACAAGGGAACGTGATTGCTGGCGCAGGGCTTGATGTCTTTATAAATGAACCGTTAAATGAAAACAGTCCTTTATGGGATATGAATAATGTCATTATTACCCCTCACACCTCAGGGTCAACTGAGTATTATTCCAAACGAGTAATAGAGGATATTTTTATTCCAAATCTCAAACACTATATAAAAAATGAAAAGCCGTTAATAAATGTAGTTGATTATAAAAAAGGTTATTAAAAATGGTTTAACCCGTTAGGTTTAAGGGTAATTACGGAAAGAGTTAGGGGGAACTATATATGCATCGGAATAGTCAGTTACATACATTTTTATTAGAAAAAGCAAAGTTTCTTACAGAAGAGTGGTATGAATCCCTGGATAAAGTCAATTCCAAGGGGGTTTATGCTTCCACAAATCCTGATGTAATTGCCACATTAAAAAAGCAAAATTTTGATTTTCACCTTCAATTATGTAAAATCTTTATCGAAGAAGAAGAAAAATTCTTCAAGGACTTCGAGGCTTGGATTTTGTCTATTGCACAGGATGATCAACATTTAAAAACGCCAATCCACCACATCTTAAAGGAGTTCTTTCGGGTTCGGGGGCAGTACTTGAATTTTATTGACGAGTTTGTGAACCTGCACCAAGTGGAGAAAGAGCAACAGTTGTTATATAACCAAATGATCACGAAAGCTTTTGATAATGTGGTGTATAAGTTTGTCGAAGAGAATCAAAAATATGCAGAAGAACGCCTGCAAGCACAGCAAGACATGATTAAAGAATTAAGTTCTCCTGTCATTGCCCTTGATAATAACCGAGCACTCTTGCCTTTAGTTGGAGATATTGATACAAGCAGAGCAAGATTCATACTCGAAAACACTTTGGAGCAATGCGGTGAAAAGGGAATCAATCATTTATTTATTGACCTCTCAGGCGTTGTAATCATTGATACACTTGTTGCCGATCAAATATTTAATCTCTTAAAGGCGCTGAACCTAATTGGTGTGAAGACGACCTTATCAGGCATCAGACCAGAAATTGCCCAAACCACTGTGCAATTAGGTATATCTTTCCAAAACGTATCCATCAAACCTACATTGGCAGGCGCATTGACCCTGCCTCCTATAACCACTACCCGACGCTAACATGTCGGGTTTTTTCTTTTCTAGCCTGATAAAAAATAAACTATTGTGTTTAAAGTCTATCCATAAAGAGTATTTAAACTATATATATCTGAGTAAGGAGGATATATGAAAAATAAGAAGTGATTCGTTCTTCTTATAAAAGGAGTGAAGAGAGATGGAGAAGTTACTTAGTGAAATACTAGCAGAATTAAAAGAAATAAAAGCAGCGCAATTAGAGATTAGGAAAGAGCAAGAATCTCTGAAACAAAATTGCGTTGATTTAAAAAGAGGTGTTACCAACCTGAAGGATGGACAACAAGAGAAAAATACGTTAATCAAACACACCCTCACACTCCAAATTGAAAATATGCTAGAAATAAGAAATGCGCTAAGAACATTGGAACAGAATCAGAAGCCATCTGTCATTCCAAAATAAGTTGTTAGAAACCAGAAAACACTTCGCTCAATAATGGAGGAAGTGTTTTTCTATTTTACCTTTTGTGCAACTACACTATTTCTTAATGTATTTAATTCCCGGTAAATGTCTAAGATCTCTTCTTTTTTCATTCTTACCAGACCACTGGATGATGGTGCTACAAAATCAATGGTCCCCTCAACTATGGTCCTATTTTGTATGCCCCATCCTACTTGACGTACACCGCTATATTCCTGATAAACCCCTTTTCCTACAAAGCAGACTATTCTCGGTTGAAAGTGTTCTATCTTTTCTTTCAACTCCGTCCTACCTTTTTGGTATTCCTCTTTGGTAATGTCCGCCGCCCCTACAGTAGGCTTCGAAACGATATTGGTCAATCCATAATGTAGCTCTACTAACTTAAAATCCTCAGTCGGAGCATACTTTCTTGGAGTAAGTCCTGATTCAAAAAGGATGGTCCAAAACCTGTTGGTTGGGTTTGCATAGTGATGACCAGTTTCACCAGAGCGGATACTTGGATTGTAGCCAACAAAAAGAATATCTAAGTTATGGTCGATATGGTCATATATCGCCTCCATATTAACACCTCTCTTCGTTTATTTATTTTATCAAGATTAATAAAAAAGACCAAACGGACGCTTCCCGCCTAGTCTTTTCATTATCTATTATTAAGCGGATAATATTCTGATTGCTTTCATTTATCCTGACTAATACTCTAGTTGAAAGATCCGATTTATGTGTAGTACGAACCCTTTTGCGGTATCATGGAAATGAATGGAACGTAGAAGTAGGGGCGACGCCTAAAAAAGCGGAAGAGGTCTTAGTAGTACTTTGATGTTTGGCGGCATTTTCATATCTTCTTGCGCTTGCTTGAGATAACGATACATTGCTTTACTGCCAACCGAGTTTGCAGAATGAATAGTAATTCTATCCGCATACAGCTCGTTCTCCACCATCTTATGAACGAGCAGCAGACCATTTCGATGTTTATTCAACAAGTCATGGTCCAAAGAGAGATGCCCAATCGCATGGTTCTCTAACAAGGTGAGGCACTGGTCAATGTCTTCTGCGAGTATATACCCATCAGGACATGTTCGACTATCATCTAGAAATACATTGATTTTCAAGATGACACCTCCAAATATTCGACTTAGCTACAGTGTAACATACTTTCGTTACTAATTTTTTCCTAGATGCTTACAAACACACCTCTAAACACTTTCATAGCAGGCCTCAATAGAAAAACATAGGAATAATGTACCAATTTTCAATCTACGGTTGTTTGAATTCTGGAAAATCAAATACCCACTTCATCCAAAAAGTTTGTAGTCTATTTTGGAGGCGATCATATTCTAGATATTCCTTTGTATATTGTTGCTTAAATGAATAAGGCACTTCTCCTTCTGCCTCTTTTTTCAAATATTGTTCCTCCAATACTTCCAGCTTTTCCATTTTGATTTGTATGCTGTTATAGCTTAATACAGAGAACATCCCATACAATAACCCCATGATAGCTACATACATTAGTAATAATTTCTTGACACTTCCCATCTGTATCTCCCCTTCGTTTTTCTACATAGTATGACGTAATGAGGGATTGTGACAGGACTATTACAAATTAACTCTTATGTAACATGATGGTTTGCAACTTGGTGGTAATGGAGATAGAATTGTAGTAAAAATGGTTGTGCTGGAGGGCTATAGTTTATATGGGAATGTTAATTGATGTATTAATTGTTGTCGTTTTTTCTCTAATCTTTTTTGGTGTATATAAATATGTAATGAAGACGATTAGGAAATATTAACAGAACCCGCTCCCGGGGTAGATTGGGGGCGGGTTTGTTTTTATTGTGAGGAAACTTGTTTTTTGAACGTGGATATTTTCTGTAGGGGATGGGTCAAACAGGAATGCCCTGTTTTAAAGACGATCCTGCCTAATAGGAGCGCTCTATTTTACCGAAGACCCTTTATAATACACTCAACTGTCTAATAGGAGCGCTCTATTTTACCGAAGACCTTTTATAAAACGCTCCACTGTCTAATAGGAGCGTTCTATTTTACCGAAGACCTTTTATAATACACTCAACTGTCTAATAGGAGCGTTCTATTTTACCGAAGACCTATATAAAACGCTCCACTGTCTAATAGGAGCGCTCTATTTTACCGAAGACCCTTTATAATACACTCAACTGTCTAATAGGAGCGTTCTATTTTACCGAAGACCTTTATAAAACGCTAAACTGTCTAATAGGAGCGCTCTATTTTACCGAAGACCTTTTATAATACACTCAACTGTCTAATAGGAGCGTTCTATTTTACCGTAGACCTTTTATAATACACTCAACTGTCTAATAGGAGCGCTCTATTTTACCGAAGACCCTTTATAATACACTCAACTGTCTAATAGGAGCGTTCTATTTTACCGAAGACCTTTTATAATACACTCAACTGTCTAATAGGAGCGTTCTATTTTACCGAAGACCCTTCATAAATAGCTAAACTGTCTAATAGTGGGCTCTATCTTACCAACCTCTTATTCTAATAAGAGCTTCAAGCTTCAATATACTATTTAAATCTTGGCATTTTCATACCTCTTTGATTTGATTTTTTTCTGAATAAAAAATGGAGCATATAATAGAAAGAAAATCACCAGCACAACAAATTCCAAGGTTAGGATATACCATGGATAAGGACCTAAAAAGTCCATTATGCTTGCATTGGCAGGCTTCTTCGCGAGGAACATGTAATTTCCACCCGTCAGTCTGTTCATAAAAAACACGACAATAGCTATAACATTCAATGCAGCAAATGCTTTCCAAACGGACTTTAACTTAACCTGGAATTTTTCAACCCATAGCATATAAAATACAGCCAAGATAATAGATATGTGGGCAATAAAGAAATGCAAGAAACGGAAATGCGGAAAGTCATAAAACAGTTCCGGAGTTAACAATGCCTGTAGTGCACCCCCGACACCCCAAAAATACACCACTTCAAATACCAATTTCTGCTTAGTCAAGAGCATCCATACACAAAGATATAGACTTATAGAACATAACTGGAGCGGCAATGTATCACGTATATCCCACATGTTGGTGGAAAAATACCAATAGTTCAGCCATAACTCTGAACCAGCAAGGCCTAAGATTATCACCCATCTTCCACCAGCCTTCATCCATGACCTATTCCTGAAAAGATAGAGAAAAAGAAGGAGTGCTAAAGTTACGCATAAACTTAATAGGTGAGAAGTTGTGAAAAGGAGTGATCCTTCCATATAAGCTTCCGGATCAGTATAAGTAGTAAACATCTGTACTGAACCTCCTTTTGAGAGAGCATTTTAAGAAAGGAAAAACTATTTATGCAAAGTTATCTTCACTTCATTTTGCTTTACCTCTAAATTTACTTTCCCTCCTATTGGAAAAGTGAACATCGGACTTGTATGGCCAAAATCCGCATTCGCCACTACTGGAATATCGGAAAGCTCCCTTTTGGTTTGAATGATTGTCTGAATCAGCTCGTTTGAAACGTTGGACACTTTTTCAAATCGACCTATTATAATTCCTTTTACGCCGTTAAAGCCTGGTTGGTGAATGAGAGATTGCAAGTCACGATCAAAGGTTTTCGGGCACGTCAATTTGTCATCTTCTATAAATAATACAGAATCTTTCAAACTAGGCATATATTCGGTTCCCTGCAGAAGATTCAAGGTACAAAGGTTCCCCCCAACTGCTATGCCCTCACATTCACCTTCATTAATAATTAAATAGTCTTCATTTGGATAAAAATTTCTATTCTCCTGATCTATATACCACGCATCATTACTCCATTCTCTAGAAGGAGCTATTTCTACCGATGTTGTATCATCAAGAAACATCTTCTTGAAGTATTCTAAAGAATATTCGAATCCTCTAATCATACCAAAAGAAGAAAAATGAATACCTGAATAATTGACAAGCCCAGTTTTTGCATAAATGGCGTTACCTAACGCAGTGATATCTGAGTAACCGCAAAAGATTTTTGGATTTTCCCTAATAAGATTATAATCAATATAGGATAATAGTTGATTTGCCTGGTATCCCCCTATAGTGGTGAGTATGGCCTTTACATTTTTATCACTGAATGCGTCATGTAGATCTGCAATTCGAGATTCAATAGAGGACGTAAATAAACTGTTAGATTCATTAATATGCTTCCCAAAGGTCACTTTTAGTCCCAATTGTTCTAGCCTGTAGGTCGACAACTCAATATTTTCCTTTGACAGGATAGAATGAGAAGTAGAAGGTGCAATAACCCTCACTTCATCCCCCTTTTTAAGCCTTTCTGGTACCATCATTACCCCAACCTCCATCAAAAACCATTTACCTACTATTCTACCAAACAACCCCACAAAACTTCTATAACTTTCCAAAAAACCACAAGAAAAATAAAAACTTTACTAGAATAAGAATATTTATGCAGAAAATGAATAAAAGGGGTCAGACCCCTTTTTTCATTCTTCACAAAATAGTAAGAATTTGCAGGTTGAGAAACGGTGTGTGGTATGTGTATACTTGGTATTACAAGTTTTTTTATTTGGTTTTTTGGGTATTGATTGTTGATTTGAAATATGCAAAATAAGTGAGGACTATTATGTATTATAAAACGCTTACTCATTCTTCGTCGAAAGAGTGGATTGTGCTGTTTCATGGGTTTGGTGGAAATTCTTCGATTTTTTATAAGCAGCTGAAAGCTTTCCGCGCTGAATATAATATTCTATTATTAGATTTGCCTGGTCATGGAAAGTCTCCATATCCGAATGGTGTAGATCTTTTTGAGTATTCCTCTGAACAGACGATTGGCATTATGAATAAACTAAAAATTGAATCCGCTCACTTTGTTGGCATTTCTCTTGGAACCATTATCATGCAGGAAATTGCGCTCCGCAAACCATCTATCATTAAGTCTATGGTACTTGGCGGCGCAACACCTAAGCTTAAAAAATGGGGAGAATTTCTTTGCCGACTGTCCGTATTCTATCCTCTGAGAAAAATACTGCCACATATGGTACCTTATCGAATCTTTGCACGGGTACTTCTACCAAAGAAGAATCACTCAGATTCAAGAAAAGCCTTCATTAAAGAGGCTTATAAACTTTCCAAAGCAACCTATTTAGGATGGGTCCTTTCTGGTCTGAACGGTTACACAACATACGATCGGTTAAAAACAAAAAAGAATACGATTCCAAAGCTATATATTTCCGGTTCTGAAGATCATATGTTTTTAAGCAATACAAGAGAATATGTTAAGCAGGAAGAAAACTCCACATTAGAAGTTATTCAGAAATGTGGGCATGTATGTAATATTGAAGAAAGCGATAAATTTAATGATCTTGCCGTTTCTTTTATGAAACGCGTGGATAAAATTAGAATTACCGCATAAAAAACTGGAAGAGACTACTCTCCAGTTTTTTATGTTAAATAAACAAAAAACCACAAGGCACCAAACTCGCACCTTGTGGCTTCTCTTCTTTATTTCTTTTTCCCACCGCGAACTCCAGAGGTGATTTTCTTCCACCTTTCTTTTTCCGCAAGTTGAGCACGTTTATCATTTTTCCTCTCCAAGAATGCAAGTTCACGCTGCAACTTTACATAGCTTTGATATCTGCCAGCATCCAAAGTACCTTCTTCAATCGCACCTTGAACAGCACATTTTGGCTCATTAGCATGCTTACAATCCCGGAAATAACACTGATCTGCCAGGTCTTCGATATCTTGGAAACTGTGACTGATCGCGCCATCCGCTTCCCATAATTGAAGCTCCCTCATCCCAGGGGTATCCAATACAAGACCACCAGTAGGCAACATATACAACTCTCGGTATGTTGTCGTATGTTTCCCCTTGTCATCATCACTACGTACCTCTTGAATAAGTTGTTTCTCTTCTCCAAGAAGAAAATTCGTCAACGTGGATTTCCCAGCTCCTGATGAACCTAACAATGCGACTGTTTTTCCCTCAGCAAAATATGGTTCCAGTTCCTCTAATCCCGTTTCTTCTTTTACACTTACTGCATGAATCGGCACGCCAAAGGCAACTGCTTCCACCTCGGCAATTTTCCCGGCAATATCTTCACACAAATCAGACTTAGTTAAGACCACCACTGGGTTTGACCCACTTTCCCACGCCATAACCAGATATCTCTCCAATCGTCTTGGATTAAAATCATAGTTTAAGGACTGCACTAAAAAAACGGTATCCACATTTGCGGCGACAATCTGTTCTTCAGTGGTTAAACCAGCAGCTTTTCTTGAAAATTTACTGAACCTCGGTAACAAAGCATGGATCGTTGCTTTGCCTTCCTCCTGACGTTCACTTAATACAACCCAATCGCCAACAGCCGGGTAATCCTCCCGAGTTACAGCTTCAAACCGGTATTTCCCTGATACTTCCGCTAAACACTCACCTAGGTCCGTTTCTACTCTGTACAACCTTTTGTGCTCGAGCATCACTCTGCCCACTGTAAATCCTTGCTCTTCATATTTAATAAAAGTATTATTTAAAAATTCATTCCAACCTAATTGATTTCTTTTCAATGTGTTTTCCTCCTAATGGAAAGTAGATATTTTTTTGGCAAAACAAAAAGACCGCTCGCACGGTCTTTTGCAATAACATTTATAAACCATGAGACGTTATGTCACAGCCCCATGGAAATCTACAATCTCATCGGTAAAGGAACAGATTAATTTAACGGTTTCCATGCAAGGGCTGTGCTTCATTATTTAGTTGAGTTAGATTCACTACAATTAACTTTTTCATAAAACATCCCTCGCTTCCGTTTATTTTCATTACAATATTTATCATATGGTATTTTTATCTAAAAGTAAATAGGCTCTCTGAATTTTCTTAAAAGAAGTATTTAATTTGCTTCCACTTGAGCCAATCTCTTTTTCTGCTTCGATTGCCATGTTACAGAAACAAAGATTGTTATACTCAGAACTAATAATCCTAGTATGAACGGGTAGATAATATTAATATCATAAAGTATTCCCGCAAGTGTTGGCCCCAAGACGTTTCCAATACTCATATACGCATTGTTCATTCCCATCGCAAATCCCTGTTCATTGCCCGCCAACTTCGATATCAATGTATTGATGACAGGTCTTAAGATAGAAGTTGCCAAGAATATAATTAAGGTGACCCCAAAGAATACGCCATAGCTCGATGCAAATAATGATACCAAGAAACCAATTGCCGCTACACATAAAAAGATGTTTAAGACATTGCCTTCTCCAATAGCACGGACAATTCGATCTACGACAAAAAGCTGAACAATTACACTGATTATTCCTGTAGCAGTAATCATTACCGCAATCTCCTGTGGAGTTGCGCCAAATTGATTATCGATGAATAATCCAAGGACAGACTCATAAGCCATTAATCCAAAACTCATCACGAGCGTAATGATAAGTGGGATAAAATACGGTTTGTTCACCGATAAAGCCAGCTTTTTGATCATCGGCTCTGGATTTTCCTCTTGAGCCAATATCGTTTCCTTTTCTCTGCTTTCTTTTAACACAAGAATGGAGAAAACAGTTGCCACGAGCGAAATCAATGCGGATACCAACAAAGGAGTTTTTAATCCAAAGTCAGCTAAAAATCCGCCAATCCCAGGTCCAATTACGATACCTAATGACATGGCAGCGGAAATGTAACTGTTGCCCTTCGCGCGTTGTTCCATCGTGGTTATATCCGCTACATAAGCAAATAGGGCAGGAATTAAAAGGGCTGCTCCTATCCCTCCTATGACACGTGAAAAGTAAAGCATCCAAACAGAATCAAATCCATAAAAAACGAACATGGATAAAGTCAATCCTGCCAATCCGAGAATAATCATAATTCGTCGTCCGTATTGATCGGCCCATTTCCCAGCCAGTGGTGACATGACGAACTGTGCACCGGCAAATATGGCAATCATGAGTCCAGCAGCCAATCCGCCTTGCCCGATGGAATCAAGGTATGCTGGAAGAATAGGGATAATTATTCCGAAACTACCTACTGCAATAAACATATTTATCATTAAAATAATCATTTTCTTCCGTTGTTCAGGTGCCATTTTGTCACTTCTTCCTCTTATTTATTTCGTGCCTCTTACTAAATCAACTTTAGTATTTTATGACTTTTAGAGCCCGGTGTCAATGGAAGATGCTTCTCAGATTTGATTTACAACAAAATGTGTATCGGGCGTTTTTGTAAAGTATCGGGCGAAAATTGAAAACTACGGGCGATTCGGAAGCATAATCGGGCGAAAATTTTCATTATCGGGCAATTTTTTCTAGTTTACGGACGATAATTCGAATTATCGGGCGATTGAGAAATTTCCACGTCGTAAGCAATCCCCCTTAAATATGATACAATTACTTTAACCAAATAAAGGAGTATTTAGATATGCGAAATATGCCTAACTTAAGATTAATAGAAGCATATACAATAGGTGGTCTCGGAGGGTATATTTTTTATCTTGCTAACCTGCCTCTGCCTTGGGTTCTCGGAGCATTGTCTTCCGTCATGCTTTTCCAAGGTTTTTCTAAGCGGAAGGTGTACTGTCCGGATCCTTTAAAACAAAGTGGATTTTTGGTTCTCGGATTGTTTTTCGGCCTTTACTTTACACAAGACACCTTAGCGACAGTAGCTCCGTACATTCTTCCATATGTCTTGTCCACCATTGCTCTTGTTGCTGTGAGTATTCTAAACAGTGTTCTCGTAACGAAGTATATCTCTGTTGATAAAATTACTAGTGTATTCAGTTCGATTCCTGGGGGGCTTTCCGAAATGGTGATTGCAAGTGAATCCCTGAATGCTAAAAGTTCCTTGGTAGTCATTTTCCAAACAGTACGGTTGCTTACAGTGTTGTTCATGGTTCCTTTTATTGTCGTCCATGCTTTTTCATCTAACGTAATTGGTCAAGATGTTACTGCCGCAATTGGACGTACCTATGAATTCGGAGGATGGCATTATCTTTGGTTCCTCCCCGCAGTAGTTGGTGGGGTACTCCTCAAAAATAAAATTCCAGCAGGTATTGTTATCATTCCACTTGCCTTGACTGCCCTAATTAATATTACACTGATAGAAATGGCCACACTTCCCCCATTATTATTGATACTCGCACAGATAACTGTAGGAATCGGTATGGGAAAAGGAATAGCATTTGCTGATTTGAAGCTTGGGGGCAAATATTGCATTGTTTATTTTGGTTTAACGGTAACGTTAATTTTGGTCTCTTTTGGACTAGGAACGATTCTTGCAGCGATAACCAGTTTGGATTTGCCGACTGCCATTTTGAGTGTTGCACCCGGCGGGCTAATTGAAATGGTATTGACGGCAACGACTGTAGGAGGAGATCCTGCTGTTGTCAGCTCTCTGCAATTAATACGGCTCTTATTCATTATTATCGTCGTACCTCCCCTTCTTAAATGGTATTTTAGGAAAATGCAAAAAGAAAAGATAGCTTAAAGTGCAGAAAAGAGGATTATCTGTCTGTTATAGAGAAATAGCTTACTATAACCTATTAATGGAGGTCTACATATGAAAATTTTAGTGATTGGCGGCACGCGGTTTTTGGGAAGATTTGTCGTAGAAGAAGCGTTAAAGCAAGGTCATGAAGTGACGATGTTTAATCGTGGCAATCATGTAGATTTATTTCCTCAGGTTGAATGCATTGTAGGAGATCGCAACAAAGACCTCTCCCTTCTTGAAGCTGGAAAATGGGATGTGGCCATTGATACTTGCGGATATACCCCGAAAGCTTTAGCTGAATCCACGAGGGTGCTTGCGGATAAAGTCGACCATTATACCTTTATTTCGAGCATTTCGGTTTACAAAGATTGGATTCCCCCTAATATTAAGGAGGATTATCCCGTACAATCCTTAACTAAAAAAGAAATAGAAGAAATAGGCTTTGGAACTCAAGAGCAGATTAATGCGCATTATGGAGCGTTGAAAGCAGAGAGTGAACGCGCAGCAGAAGAAAATATGCCTAATAAAGTGTTGCATGTCCGTTCTGGGCTACTGGTTGGTCCACATGATTATTCAGATCGATTTTCCTACTGGGTTAATCGAATAGCTGAAGGTGGCGAAGTGTTGGCACCGGGCAGAAAAGAAAGAGAAATCCAATTTATTGACGCTAGAGACATGGCACTGTGGATCTTGAAAATGGCAGATGAACAAATAACCGGTACTTTTAACGTAACAGGACCGACAACTCCACTCACAATGGAGGATCTCCTGGCCACATGTAAACGAGTATCAGGTTCTGATGCAGAATTTGTCTGGGCAGACGAAAGCTTCTTATTAGAACAACAAGTTGCACCATGGACAGAAATGCCACTTTGGATTCCTGAAGAGCATCCACTTGTAGAGGGCGGTGAGCCTTGGAGCGGGGCAAGTTCCATAAGTATAGAAAAAGCTCTGCAACACAGATTGGAAGTGCGTTCTGTAGAAGAAACAGTAAAAGATATCCGAGCTTGGATGAAATCTAAAGGGGATGAAGAACGAAAAGCTGGCATTCATAGAGAAAAAGAACAGAATGTGTTGAATGCTTGGAAAACGAGAGCATAAATCAAGTGTAGAAAAGCCTGCGATTATCATCGTGGGTTTTTTATTTTCCACTGGCCTTTTATTAAAAATGGGCTTAACTATTTTTCATGTACAAGCGACAAATTTCAACCAACAACGTCAAAGTAAGTGTAATCAAATTTTCTAAACTGGAGTGTTCAACATGAAAAAACATCAAAGAGCCTTGCTAGCATTAGCTATTACACTTGGACTTTCGGGTGCACTTGGTTTCTCATCCTATGAACCAGCATTTGCGACAAATACAAATGAGGTAATTACCATCAAAAAAGGGGATACGCTGTACAGCCTTTCTAAAAAGTACAATGTCACCATTGATGAGCTCAAAAAAATGAATGATTTAACAAGTTCTAAAATCATTGCTGGAGAAAAGCTCATCATTAAAGAATTAACAGACATAGTTGTGAAAAAGGGCGACACACTTTACTCACTTGCAAAAACTCACGGAACTACCGTAAAGAAACTAAAAGAATGGAATCTGTTAATCTACGACAATATTTATACCAGTCAAAAACTGCTAGTTAAAGCTCCTGTCATTATGGAAGTGGAAAAAGGGGATACATTGTACTCCTTATCCAAAGCGGCCAATACATCGGTAAAACAACTAAAGGACTGGAACAACCTAACTTCCGATACCATAAAGATCGGCCAACAACTCTACCTCTCCCCATCTCCTGAGAGCTTCACCATTACAGTAAAAAAAGGGGACACCTTGTATTCCTTATCTAAGAAATACGGAGTAACCGTTTCTTCCTTAAAAGAACTTAATAAGCTTACTTCCAACACCATTTATTCAGGGCAGAAATTGAGACTAAATTAAGTTAATGAAGAAAAAGGCTGACATTAAGGTAATTGTCAAACCTAATGTCAGCCTCTTCTTTCATTAATTTATGCTAATTCCTTCTTCAATCGCATCAATTTCAACAACTCTTCATCCATGGTGAAATATTCATCACTATCCCTATCCACCATACTGATTTTCCCTAGCAATTCCGTAATTCTTGCCTCTAATACTGCAATCTTCTCTCTGGTTTCTGTCACAGTAGATGAAGCACCTTTCTTCTTACTCTCCTCATATTCCTGTAAGCCGGTTTCCACCCGTTTGATTCTTTTATTTTCAATCACCAGCAGCCTGTCGCATAACTTCTCTATAAAATAGCGGTCATGGGAAATAACGATGAGTGTACCTTTGAAAGTAGACAAGGTAGCCTCCATTTGTTCCCTGCTTGGTAAATCCAGATGATTGGTCGGTTCGTCTAGTATTAAGACATCATATTCCTGCATGATCATGTGAACCAATTTAACCCTTGTCTTTTCTCCAAGGCTGAGGGTTTCAAGAGGTTTCGTCAGCTTTTCTTCCTGCATCCCCATATTTGCGAAAATGGTTCGAGCTTTGGAAACACGTTCCCAGCCAATAAGTTCTAAATATTCCATTGCAGTTTTATTGGATGGCATATCACTGACTTCCTGGCTCAGATAGGCAATTTTCAACGAAGCACTTTTCCACAGGGAACCTTTTGAAGTAGATTCCTGTTCCAATAGCATTTTTATAAATGTGGTTTTACCTGCACCATTTTTACCTATCAACCCTATTCTCTCGCCATGCTTCACATAAAAATGACTTTTTTCGAATAAAAGTCTTTCACCAAATTGCTTGGTTAGCCCTTTCGCCTCCAAAATTCTTTTACCTCTTTTTCCGTCCGTTTCAAATTCAAATTTGACCTGGACTTCTTCCTTCGGCTTTTCCACTTTATGTTTGGACAGTTCAAGCTCCAGCCTTTTTGTCTTTGATTTTATTTGATTATCCTTTTTCTTTGCTTTTACCCGTTCAAATTCTTTTAAGCCCATCTGTTTACGCTCACCAGGGTTATCCCTCTTCCCTGCTTCTCTATGCGCCTTTTCAGACCACTGCTTCAAGTTGGCAACTTGATCTTCAATCAATTTTATTTTTCGCTGTTGCTTTCCATAGTCACGGGTTTGCTGATCGTGACGACGTTGTTTCTCTTGGCGATACGCTGTGTAATTCCCTTCATACTCCACTAACTTACAATCTTCTATTTCGTAAATCTTAGAAACCGTTTTATCCAAGAAATATCTATCATGAGAGATGATGATCGCTGCACCAGCAAACTTACTTAGTTCTGAAACTAGCCAGTTCACACCTTTCATGTCCATGTGGTTAGTCGGTTCATCCAGGCAAAGCAGCTGCGGAGATTGCGTCCAGATTTTTGCCAAAGCCAGTTTCAGTCTCTCGCCACCGCTTAAAGAATCGTTGGAGACTTCCTCTCTGGTAATGAATTTTGCCAGGCCCAACTCACTTGCCGCACGTAAGAGATCTTTAGATCCCTCCATCAGCTCTTCATCTTTATTAAGAGTATAATCGGTAGTTTGAGGAAGATATCCGATCTTTAATGAAGCTGGAAATTTAGTTATACTCCCTGAATCCGGTTCGATTGAACCCATCATTATCTTCATCAACGTAGTCTTCCCTGCACCATTCCAACCGACCAACCCTATCTTTTCACCATTGCTTATGTCAAAGGAAATCTCCTTCAATATATCCCGTTCGCCAAAACTTTTATTCACTTGTTTCACTTGTAGTATCATTGTCATACATATGCACCTCATTATTAATTTTTTGATTTTAAATGAGCAGCCATCGTATCAATCATCACAAAAAACCTCCCCAGAATCCTGGAGAGGTTTTAAAGATAAGTCGATTGCAAATGCAAACAACGCCTATTCTACAAGTAAGTATCACAAAATAACACTAATCCATTTATGGATAGCGAAACAACTATACACAGATACTTATGGCAGGTAAAAATGGGCAGACTAATCCAATTCTCCAGGTTTCTCATATTATCAATCACATGAGTTCACTCCTAAGAAATAGATTAATTCCACATCGCACCTTGTACCTTCCTTTTCTCGTATAGTGTTGCATTATTAGTATATTTTCCCTTTTCAAAATTGTCAATCGTAATTATAAGCAATGTTTTATGAAATATTTCCTTGTTTCCTCATGGGCAAGCTTTCTAAGCACCTCTTCTTTTTTGAAAATACCAATCTCACTGATCTCGTCATCTTGTGGCAGCCAATCTTTGTTACACCCTTTATATTCAACGAGAAACATGTTTGTTTCTTGCGAATGATATCCGACCTTTTCTGCGAAACCTTGAGGAAATATAAAGCTTATTTTTTCTTCATATTCTTTTATTACATAAAAGGTGTCCTTACCTGTTTCTTCCTTCAGTTCTCTTAGAACAGCCTCACAAAGAGAGGAATCCGTTTTCTCTACCCCTCCCTTGATAAAATCCCATTCACTTTCGATTTCTTGTTTGCCTTCTGTCGTATTTACTTTAGTTTTTAGTATTAATATGTATTCGTTGCCTATTGTTACAATTGCACCGACCGCTTGTCTAACCTTCATAAGCATCCCTCTTCTCCATTATCTGAATCTTTTCTCATTTTTATGATATACTATACCTAAAGAAACAGAAACCATCATAACGGAGGTTATGCAAGACATGGAATATCTTTTTCCAATGATTGCGCTATTCTTGTTAGGTATGCTTGTTTTTTCTGGTGGCAGTTTAATGGCCTACCTGAACAAAAATGTTCATTTCGTCAGTGTCATCCTAACAATGGTCAGTTTTGGGATCTTTTATAGTCTGATTGCAAGAATTACCGACCTGTTGCCCGCTATCATTACGATGTCTACCGTTCTCTCGCTTTTAGGGATATGGGTTGTGAACAACTATCGTACTGTCAAAATGGCGGCAAAAGAATTAAATAAACAAACTCCATAAAATAGTGTAACCCAAGCACATAACCACATAAGGTTGTGTGTTTTTTCCATCTAAAGTTGTATGGGCGGTTCGCACTTATTCCGGAGGTCAGGTTGAAAGACTCCTAATACAATAATAGTAGTTCTTAATTATCAGGAGGTTACTTTCAATGAAAAACACAGAATTATATGAAACGCATGTAAAAACGGTTGATTTGGATACGGCGGTAACATTCTACAAAAGGCTGGGTTTAGAACTTGCTTACTTTTTAGAGGACCGGAGAGTGGCATTTTTCTATTTAGGTGATGCAGAAAAGAAACAGCAGATGCTTGGAGTTTGGGAGGTAAAAGAACATGATTTTGTTCGCTCACACTTTGCTTTCAAGGTGACGCTTGAACAATTGCGAAATGTCCCGAAATTTTTACATGCAAAAGGAATTGCACTCTCCCCGAGCTTTGGGTTGGATGCAAGCGAACCCGTTGTCCACGCATGGATGCCTGCTGCATGCTATTACTTCACAGATTCGGACGGCAATAGCTTGGAGTATCTCGCTCTACTTGACCAGGAACCCAAACCAGAATTAGGTGTCTTACATTTGAGCGAGTGGGAAAAGACTTTTCAGTAATAAGGGCTTATTTCTAATGGGCAGAACAGGATTCTGAGGTATTTGGTTGTTATTTTGGAGGCTGTCCATAGCAAATGTCCGAAGATTTTTGAAAGTTGACCGAATATTTCGCAGAATTGACCGAAGTTTTTGAAAAGTTGACCGAAGTTTTTCGATAGTTGGCCGAACCAAAAATCTAAATGACCGAACACCCGGTAAAAGTTGACCGAACACCACAGCGATTTGACCGAACCTACCTGTTTTTCAAGGTTTAAATGTCCGAAGCAAGGAATTTTGACCGAACCATTTTTTCACACCTATAAAGCATCTATTTTTCTTAAAACTTACAAACTGGACCCTGCACGCCCTAATGAGAATATTTCTGTTAAAAAAACAGCACCTCCCGCTAAGACCACTTCCTAAAAAGCCGCCCCAACAACCATAAAGGTTACAGGAGCGGCTTCAATCATTATCCATTCTTTAACGACAAACTTTCTCTCAGATACCCAAAAGGCGTCTGAATAGCTTTAACTACATATTTATTTCCTGTTACCACTGTCACCAGGATACTCAACAACAGAAGCAACATATACCCTGCAGGTGAGTTGACCGCTTGGCCAAAGCTCGTTTCAAAGAACCACTTAATGATAAAGCCATGTAGGATATACACATAAAACGATCTACGTCCAATGCCGGTAAAGATAAATTTACCTTTAGGCACCAATGCGAAAAATGCAATGGTTACAAGCATGCTGCCTGCATATATGCCAATACGCATTAACATATCGGTCACTGAGGAGAAAGTGTAAGTTCCATAAAGGATACTCGCCCCATCAATTCCGCCTAACCAAACGTAAATACCAGCAAACAACACGACAAGAAACGCGGAAGCATGAGCACGGTATGCACCATTTTTCAATTTTTCAAATAGGTCTGTTCTTGTTAGATAATACCCTATCAAAAAGAATGGGAAGAAATAAAACGTACGATCCAAGCTTAAGAATCTTTCTGGGATATCTACAAAGCCGATTACAACACCAAGTAGTATCGCCAATGGAATACTATATCTCGCCTGTAATCTTCCAAACAGGGGCAACATTAGCTTCCAGGCAATCATACTCAATAAGAACCACATTGCCCATCTTGGAGTGAAGTATTCCAAAGTCATAGATGGATCAGCATAGAGCTGACTGTAAAACAACGTATAGATAGTCTGCAAAATTAAATACGGTACTAATAATCTCGTGATAATTTTTACGTAATAGCCTTTTTTATGAAAGTTGGTACTGAAATGACCTGCTAATAGGATAAAGGCCGGCATATGAAAAATAAAGATAAAATGGTATATAGACACAAGCCACTCATCATTTGCTCGATACGGCGAAATGATATGTCCAAATACAACAAGAAAAATTAAGATAAACTTCGCATTATCAAAGAAGGAATCGCGAGTTTTCATGGTGTTCTCCTCCATTTCCAGTTATACGAAGGTATTTACCCACATTTATGCACCACATAAACATAGACATATAATCATTCGAAGAGTATAACATGAACTTGTCCGTTGGAGGAATGTAAAAATTTCCTTTCACACCACCCAAAAAAACAGATGGATCCCTTCATCCACCTGTTTTATTAATACAACACTTACAACACTTCATCCCCTTTTAAAAACCTAGTGAGCCACTCTACTGCTTCCTTTTCATCCGATCCTTCCGCTTTTACTGTCACAACACTTCCATTGGAGATTCCGAGTGACAATAACCCGAGTAAACTCTTAGCATCAATGACCTTGTTATGCCTTACTACACGTATTTCTGAAACGAAACTACTTGCTCTCTCCACAAAGTAGTGAGCTGGTTTTGAGTGAAGTCCGTTTTCAAGTGCGACTGTTATTTGCTTCGATACCATATAAAATCCCCCACATTACCAAATTTATATATGGTATGTGAGGGTGAATGACTTCATGAATAATTTTCGTAAAATAGTACTTTTGCCTAAAACGAATCTTATTTAATCATCATCTCTACACCAGGTCCAATTGGGATGCCACCTAGCGCAAAAATAACAAGTAAGATAATCCAGACACCTAAGAATATTAGGCTGTATGGCAACATCAAAGCGATTAATGTTCCAAGACCTGCTTTTTTATCATAATCTTTCATAAACGCTAAGACGACGATAATATAGGGATTCAATGGGGTAATGATGTTAGTGGAAGAATCGGCGATACGGAAAGCCGCCTGAATGAATGCCGGATGATAATCTAGCATCCAAAACATAGGGATAAAGATTGGAGCCATTAGTGCCCATTGCGCAGATCCACTGAAAATAATCAAGTTCAATACTGCTGCAAGAAGGACAAATCCAATGATTCCGGGAATCCCTGTCAGGTTCATGCTTTCTAGAAATCCAGCTCCGTTAACAGCAATCCAAATTCCAAGGTTAGACCAGTTAAAGTATGCGATGAATTGCGCCGCAGCGAATATAAGAACGATATAACCTGCCATATCTTTCATGGATTCTGTCATCAATTTTGGCACATCAGCAGTTTTTTTTATTTTCCCAACGGTTATTCCATATGCAACGCCTACTACGATAAAAAAGAATAAGGTAATTGGTACAATCGCTGTCAGGAACAGAGAAGGAACCAATCCACCGTCTCCATTTCTTAAAATGGAATCAGGCCATAATACTCCAATTGCCAAAAGTACTAAATATGCGACTCCTGCAAAGACCGCATTTCTTAACCCTTTGCTTTCAAGAGGATTGGGTTCTTCTAGTTCCTTGTCGACTTTTCCTGTATATGTTCCAAGACGCGGCTCAATAATTTTTTCTGTAATTAAAGCACCTACTATTGCCAGGATAAATACAGAAACCACCATAAAATAATAATTATCCACAGGTGTGACAATTAACGACTCGTCAAAAGGTTTAATAGCTTCTGTCGCAATCCCTGACAATAATGCATCGGTTCCAGCAACTATAACATTGGCTGTAAACCCCGCACCAACACCAGCGAAACCTGCTGCAAGCCCTGCAAGTGGATGCCTGCCTACTGTATAAAAGATCATCGCAGCAAGTGGCGGTACAATCACAAATGCGGCATCAGACGCAAGATTCCCTAAAATACCAGTACCAACCACAGCATAGGTGATTAAAGCTCTTGGTGCATTTAAGATGGTTTTCTTGATACCAGCTTCAATTAACCCGACCTTATCGGCAAGGCCTATTCCGAGCATCATTGCCAAGACTAGACCTAAAGGAGCAAATCCTGTGAAGTTTGTTAGCATGGAAGTTAGGATGAATTCAATTCCTTCCCCCGACAATAAACTTTTAATGGCTAGTTCTTCTCCAGTTCCGGGATGTTCAACTGTTACTCCAAATTGGTTGACTGCAAAGGAGACTCCAATGATAAAAAGAGATAAATAGACAAATAGCATAAAAGGATCTGGTAGTTTATTCCCTAGCCGCTCGACACCTCCTAAAAATCTATCAAGCATCGAGGTGGATTTCTCTTGCTGTGTTTGTAATTGACTCATTTTCCTCACTCCTTTTAGGTATAGTTCCTTTTTTGTTCCGAAAATCATTTTAATTCTTGGGTATTTTTCACTCACAACTTTCGTTACATTTATAATAAAATAAAAATTCAGTCATTTCACCCGTTTTTGAGAACTGGGAAATCTAACTAAGATTTCCCACCTATTCACAGAAACGATAGCTTGTATATCTTTCTTGGTCTTCCACGGTGTCCTGATTGTTCTTCCCCGGAAACTTTTATCAGCCCCGACCGTTCCATTTCAGTAAGTATTCGCCGTGCATTTCTTTCTGTACTTTTCAGCCAAGTCGCCAAATCTTGAGATGTTACGACATCTTTTTGATAATAGTGTGCCAATGACTTTATTCTTGAAACGATGGTTGGGCTAATAGCAAGATCTTTCAGCTTCTCTTCCCACTC
This sequence comes from Sutcliffiella horikoshii, assembly GCF_008180725.1. Lineage (GTDB taxonomy): Bacteria > Bacillota > Bacilli > Bacillales > Bacillaceae_I > Sutcliffiella_A > Sutcliffiella_A horikoshii_B. The sequence goes on from NZ_VTEV01000001.1 coordinate 618,846, forward strand.
AACCCCTAGAGAGCGAGATTGAAAGGAAAGTTTTTCTGTAGGCCCAAAGAATTCAGTAACTTCCCTATCCTCATTAACACAAACAAGTGTGGATGACCCTTCTTCTCGTGCATGGTGAAAGGCTTGGCGTACATTTTCTTCTGCAGCAAGTACCGTCTCTCCAAACCCGAGTCCTAACCTTACCTTCAGACCACTTTGTACATTGATATCTTCTACCAATTGTAGCAGCGAATCTCCTTCAATATGCCACTCAAGCTGCCCTCTTGTAGTGAAGAGAAAAAAGAGCCCGTCTCCAAATTGAACAAATGAACCATTCACCTCTTCTGCAAATCGGAGCATTAATCTTTTTAATTCCAGCTCCTTGATTTTCATTTTATGAGAGTAGTGCATTTCTTCTAGGGAGGCTTTAGTATGAATGACTTCGATACCAAGAATGGCAATTTGAGATTTTCGGTATCGCAATGAATGCGCGCGTTCTATCAGTATTTCTAATGTAGACAATATCGCAAGATCAGAAGGAATAACCCGATAACATGGGATGTTTAGTTTCTTCAGTTTTCTATAAACTGCTTGGATACAAGTAAATGCTACTTCGATTTTCTTATTTTCATATAGCTCTTGATGAAAAGAAACTAAGTCTTCCACAGGGACAATGCCTTCATAAGAATAGGAATGAAAGTTGATTGCTTGAAGGGAGAAAAAGTTTCTATTCATATCAATTCTATCTTGTCTGATTGTGTCAAGGCTCAAAGTCTTAAGAATCTTCTTCTCTTTTATCTGCGCCTCCAATAAGGTCCCTAGAAAGCTAGAACCATACAGTTCGGCGAATCCACCCTCATTTTTTTCAAGGAGGTTCTGTGACATTGCATACGTGAAAGGCACTTGGCCAGAAAACATCCATTGGTCGACTGACCCTTTGTTATTATGGATTATTAATCTAATTTCATCTAAAGCTGTATAAGGAAAAGAAAAAATTTCTACATTCCTAAATTCTTTTCCGACTAACATAATTCTCTCAATCGAATCGCTTGGACCGATAATACCTATTTTAACTTTCACTTTTTCACCTCATATAAAGCGGGAATACCACACTTTTCTATTCTAGGATAAAGATAGAATAGAGGAGATATATACGTCAAGTGCCACTTCAAGAACCTTCTCTTCATAATCAAATTGTGGATGATGATGGCCGGCTGCAAGCGGGGTACCGAAGATAAAATAAGTGGCTTTTCCTCCTCGGTCTCTAACATGGTTGAGCATATATGCTGCATCCTCTGATGCCTTAAGTGGCATCGTCTCCATTATCTTGTTCACACGCTGGCTGCTCTTGGTTGCGTCTTCTAAGAACTCTTTCCATCCTTTTTCTGAAGATGCTTCAACCCCTTTACCCACTAGACGTATGTCACAATCTACACCATAAATAGCAGCGGAATGTTGAATGATATTAGTGGCTTCGTCCTCCATATATTGATTGAGGTGACTTGATTCCCCACGCGTTTCCAATGACATGGCCGCATGATCGGGGATGACATTTCTACCGCTACCTGCTTCAAGCGTGCCAACGTTTATTCTCGTTTCACCGTCTGAGTGCCTTGGTATACCGTGAAGGTGTAAGGATGTGGAGGCAGCAGCAAGCAAGGCGTTCCTTCCTTCTTGGGGTTCTACACCTGCATGTGCTGACTTCCCGATAAATGAAACATCGAGTTTGGATGTAGCTAGAAATCCATGTGCAGATGCCACAACTTCTCCAATCTGCATCGGAGTAATGCCTATATGCCCACTTAAAAATACATCCACATTATCCAACCAACCTTTTGCCACCATTGATTTTGCCCCTCTACTTCCCTCTTCTGCCGGTTGAAAAAGCAGGGTATAGGTTCCTGATAACTTTTCTTGATAGGTTGCAAGAAAAGTCGCTACACCAAGTCCAATTGCTGCATGTCCATCATGGCCACATGCGTGCATTACGTTTGAATATAAAGAGGTAAATTGCTGAGAAGTTGGAAAATGGTTTTTTAATGACAATTTATTTTCCGATATAGGAAGGGCATCAATATCAAAACGAAGCGCGGTATGCTTACCTGGTTTTCCTGTATCAAGCGTTGCAACTAGCCCAGTATGGCCATCTTCCATTTTAGATATCCATTCTGTAGGAACCCCGTTTTTAAGGGCTCTATTTTCAGCAGAACGAAGGTCATCAGGAGTTGGAACACCCATTCTTTCTTCCGACACTAAGGCATCCTTACCCGTGTATAGAGTAAACCCAAGCTTATCGAGTTCCTGTGCAATAAAGTAGGTTGTCTCGTATTCAGTCCAACCCAGTTCGGGAAACTTGTGAAAATGTCTGCGCCAGAAAATCAAGGAATTTGACATTTTTATAATAAAATCAGAAAGCTCTATAGCCATCTACTCCTCCTCCTATTTCTTATGGTGCAGTTTTTCCAAAGCGTTCATTGTGACCCTAACGAGCATGTTCACACCTATTGGTAGAGCTTTTTCATTGAATTCGAATTTAGGGTCATGGAGAGGTTTTTGAACTTCTCTGCCTTCTATGGCGGAGCCCAGCCAGAAGAAAGCCCCTGGATACTGGTTTAAGAATCTTGAAAAGTCCTCCCCTCCAAGCGAAGGGTCCACTGTTGGTGTTGCCTCCTCAGAACCCATTACATCCATAGCTGTTTCTTTAACAACCTCAGCCCACTCAGGTGTATTGATGGTCGCTTCATATCCATCAATATAGTCAATTTCTGCAGTTGTCCCCATTGCTTTTGCAGCATGGTCCACTACTTCATGGAATCTTTTTTTCACTCTTGCTTTTGTTTCTTCTTTATAGGTGCGAATGGAACCTTCTAGCGTTACAGTATCGGCAATCACATTATATCTGTATCCACCTTCTATTCTGCCGACTGTTACCACGGCTGCATCGATAGGATTCACATTCCTGCTAACGATGGTTTGTAACATGGTCACCACGTGGTTAGCAGCTATGATGGCATCATTTGTTTGATGTGGCATGCTAGCATGACCGCCTGAACCGTTAATGACAACTTTGAAGCGGTCGGTTGCCCCCATCATTTCTTTAGACCGGATCCCTATTTGGCCTACAGGGAGATCCGGCCATACATGTTGGCCAAAAATCACGTCAGGCACATATTCATCAAACACTCCATCGTCCATCATTGGTTTAGCACCACCATTTGGTGAGGCTTCTTCAGCAGGTTGAAAGACTAATAGAACCGTTCCAGATAACTCATTTTTATATTCATTTAATAAAATTCCAGCTCCTAAAAGCATAGTTGTATGGGCATCATGTCCACAGGCATGCATACTTCCTGCTTTTTGAGAGGCAAATGGCAAATCTGTTTTCTCTGTAATCGGTAGCGCGTCAATATCCGCTCTTAATGCAACGGTAGGACCAGGCTTTGCACCTCTTATTACTCCAAGCACACCTGTCTTGGCAAACCCTGTTCTAAAAAAGATGCCATGTTTACTCAACTCCGCCTGAATTTTTTGAGAGGTTTCGTACTCTTCACCACTAACTTCAGGAAATTGGTGAAGGTCTCTCCTAAATTCAATTAACTGCTTAAGCAATGTTTCATTTACTGCTGGTAATGTATGAGACACCTATGCAGCACTTCCTTTCAAGTTGTGTCTTCTATGTTTGGCGTTCTCTGATTAATGATTAATGATTAAAGGAAACATTCCTTAATTGTGCCGTAATTACATATTACCATAATCCTTTTTTATTTCAACAAACATTTTTTATTTTCTGTTAATTAAACACTTTCTTCACGTTCTGCATTTTACAGGAATACGCTACATAAAAGAAGTCCGAAGAGGCCATGGATCGGAGGGTTCATTTTGCCAGTTTCCATCATTTTCAATCAAATTAATGTTAATAGCATCAGTCAAAGTTCTGCCGTTGCCACAGGTCAGAACAACCAACCTGACTGGAGCACACAAGGAAAAATAAACATGGGGAATGGAATTGAAATAGGAGCGGTAGCAGTTACAAACCTTTGTAACGTAGTATTTGATGCAGACGGTGTAGACACTTCTATTGCCAATCCGGAAATCAACAATCCACAACCGACCGCACAATTCTAAAGGAGGGCTTTTTTTGAAAAGAAAGCATTCGTCGCATATTCATATTCTACTCGATAAAATAGAAGTCATGTCCATTATGAGTTGTTCCGGTATTTTCACAGGGGAAAACATGCAGGCTAACTGGAGATCCTACCAAAAAGCAAATATGGGGTTTGGTTTAATAGCGGGGGTAGATAATCATTCTGAGTCCAACATAAACATTGTCCACGATCCTGATATAGTGGATATGCCAATACAGGATAGTTCTAAATAATTAGTCATCTTCTTCTCCATCTTGTATTTCCTCTTTTTCTTTTATCACATTCTGGAGCCATTGAGGAAGTTCCTGCGAATCTGATTGCTCAAACAAATCGATAAAAGAAGAGTCACTAACCTGGCTCTTTGTTCCATGAATATCATTTTCATCGCCACTTATGTTTCCTACCCCTTGGTTATGCTTTTTATGACTTTGAAACTGAGAAGGATAATTGTTGCCCATATTGATGCATGAGGCACTTTCCACCACACCAATCCTAATGCTTCCTATAAAGAAATTAGGGGAATAATCTGACATACATTAACTCTCCTCCTTCCCATTAATTTTTACAGAAAATCCACTTTTTCTACTTATAACACTTATGCGCTGGTCTTCCGTTTGTTTATCCTTTTTTCTTAAAGGGCGATAAGTTGGGACTACTTTCTTTTGTTCTTCCTTTTTTTCAATAAAAGTTGGTTTCTGATGGGAATTTACTTCTTTTGCGTCAAAATTATTCCCAATATTAAGGGTGCCGCTAAGCTGTTCTATCGCAATGCTATCGAGATGATAGTCAAGCTTTTCTATCTGCGCGCTCCCTATCTTCAGCGTGTGAATATGATAGTGGACATCCTGTCGCCTTGCATCACCTTTCTTATGAAAAAGAGTGGTAAGCTGCTCTATTCTCTTTTCTAAGTCTTCAACTCTTTTTTCCAACTCATCGTTTTTAGACATGGATCATCACAACCATTTTAGGAAGATGTAAGTTCGTTGCCGCCACTTTGGCTTTTTACTGAATTACTTGATTGCCTGATTGAGTTTCTCTCGCCTGATATTATTCCGAAGCCTTGGTTTTCGTTCTGGGTTGACTTGGTATTCCAACTGACGTTTTTTCCTTTATTTAAAGACGATGAATTCATCATAATGTCCACTTTTAAATCCTTCACCTCGAATTTCAACCTGCCCCCACCTCTCTCTGTATTGTTATTCTATAAAATCTATTTCAACTGAAACATCTTGTGCATTCTTTTGAAATATGAGTGTCAATAATCCTTGCTTATATTGTGCAGTCAGTTTTTCTGGCATAAACGAAAAGGGAATTGCTACTACACGCTGAAAGTCACCAAAAAATCTTTCCCCTTGGAGTAAGTTTTCTCTTTCTACTGGGTAAGGATATGGAATGCTTCCTTTAATAAATAGCTGATTGTTTTTAACGGAGATTTGAATGTCTTCCGTGGATTTCAACCCGGGAAGTTCCATGATTATTAGTCCTTTGTCTTCTGTTTCCATTATATCGATAAGAGGAACTCGCTTTGGGATAACCGGTAGCATGTCTTTCCAAAACTTATCTCCTAATACCTCATCAATTTTATCGTTCATTGTTTCCCATGGGTTTGTATGCTTCTTTTTCATCAGCCTCCTCCCCAACAGAATTCTCGTTAGTGTTCTTTAACTATGTATATGTGGGACATTCATGCTTTTATTCGGACAAAAAAGAGAAACCATGTTTCTGGTTCCCCTTCCCCTGTTGATTGCTCAATATTATTTTTCTTCTATACCTAAAACGCGGTTAATGCGTTTTTTTAGCATTTTCATCCCGCCTCCACCTGCTTGGAAATGACGAAGTTTTCCTTCTTCATCAAATACGTAGTAAGCTGGTACGTATTTATTTTCGAAGGCTTCTGTAAGTTTGTGTTCACTATCGACAAAAATCGGTTGTGTAATGTCATGGCCCATTGCCATGGAACGTATCACGCCGATATCAAGGTCATCTTCAGAACGTGGCATGTGTACTGCAATTACATTCAAGTCGTCGTCATAATCGTCACGCAGTTCATTAATTTCCGGCATTGCTTCTTTACATAAATGACAACTAACTGACCAGAAGTGGATAAGGGTTGCTTTTCCTTTAAGCTCGTCCATCGAAACTTCTTCGTTGATCCATTCTGTTGCTCCTGTTAGTTCAGGCATTTGCTCTCTTAGTTTCATTCTTCCCTCTCCTTTTTTATACGCGTTATCTTTTTATAATCATTATTATTTAATACGTTTTATATTATATTCATATCATTATTTGTTGTCAACCAGATTATACTAATTATTAATAGATAATAAAAATAAAATGCTTAAAAACAAAAAACCGAGCAGAAATGCCCGGTTTTTTAGTTGCCCAATCAACAGCTGTAAACTAAGAGAATGAAAAGTTTATGCTTTTTCAGTTGACCCGTGTAAATACCGTTTTATTAATCTTCAGGTTAATGAAGCCACTTTGTTGATTGGAGTGGAAGCCGCGTAGACGCCCGCAGGCAAGCGAAGCGCCCGGAACGGAAATCAACCGGATTTTACACTTTCTTGTTCTTTAAAGAAGCTGTCTTACGCTTCTTTTTTATAAGGTACTTTAAGGGTGATGATTAGGCCGATAAAGGCTAGGATGATTAGAGAGCCAAGGGCTGTTCGGCTTGCTAGGTTTCCGTAGCCAGCAAGTATCAGTGTAATCGTACCGTACAGGAGAGGTCCAACAATGGAAGATACTTTTCCGGAAAAGGCGAAAAGGCCGAAGAACTGCCCTCTTTTTCCTTCTGGTGTCAACTCAATGATAAACGTTCTGGAAGTCACCCATGTTGCACCGAGTGCTACTCCAAACAAACTTCCTGCAAGCCAAAGCATCCAAGGAGCAATAGCGAATACAGCAAAACATAATGCCGCGATTAAGAGTCCCGCTACAGATGCTACGGCAAGCTTAGAGCCAATATTTCTTGAGATATATCCATAGATAAACGACCCAATTATACTTGAAACAGTCGAGACCAGATAAAGCAATATAAATTCAGTTGCCGAGAAGCCTCCGATAGCCCTAGCATAAATAGCCATCATCGCAATCGCTGTTGCAATTGCGTCATTGATGAAGAAATAAGCAATCATAAAGAGAAATACAGGACGATACAGGCGCATTTCTTTAAATGTCTGATATATTTCTTTATAGCCGCTGAAAAATGATTTTTTCTCTTGCACTTCTTTCGGTTTTTCTTTAAAAATAAAAAACAAAGGCAAGGAGAATAAAAGAAATAATATTCCGGTCGGGATGAAAGCACGATGAAAATCACTATCCCCTACGTATAGGTATACAGTAAGCCCAAGTAATGTTCCCAAATACCCAACGGCAATTCCAAACCCTGATATTAACGGCAGTTCTTTTTTAGTTCCCAGGTCTGGAAGCATCGTGTCATAAAAAATGAGCGAGGAGTGGAAGAAAAATTTAGCTACCACAAATAGCAAAAGCACCAAAACAAAACTGATTGGCAATCCGAATAAAGTCTGGGAAGTTTGAAGGGATGCAAAGACTCCCATGAAGATGGTAGAAAAAACGGCGATTAAAGTAAAAGGAATGATAAACTTTTTTCTTTTGCCTGTTCGGTCAATCATTACACCGAATAACGGTGAAAACAAAACCAGGAAAAAGCTGGCAGTTGCATTTGCGTACGAAAGAAATGTACTTGCAATTTGATCCATTCTTTCATTTGTCCCGATCACTTCCTGAAGATAAAAAGGAAAAAAAATCGTGATGATATTGGATGAAAAAATAGTATTTGCAAAGTCATAAAGAGCCCATGAAATTATAGGTAATGAAAAATATAAAGCCCAGGGAGATCTTGGTTTTTCTTGTATGCTTCCATTTTCCACTTTTGGTTCCATATTTGCCATTGATCTTTCCTCCATCTTTAATGTTATAGGAAGACTATTCTCTAATAAACCCTACACTCCTGCTTTCTTCTTTATTTTTTACGTAATATTTACACCACACCTCTTATAACAATCATATGCTAATTACCCTCACCAAAAGAGCTAACTTGCATGAAATCTTTCTTCCTACTTCATACTATCAGTAATCAACATGGAGAATATAAGGAAGGTGACAAGCATGAAATTAAAAACGATGTTTATTGCATTAGTAATCGTACTCTTATGCGCTTGTACGAATCAAAACGAAAAAGAAAACGCAAAAGGTCCAACAATAACAGAAGAAAGAAAACAACCTGGTTTGATGTCCAACGATCAGTTAATCAGAGATTCACGTAATGAGGTATTAATAAATTTAGACAATGGAGAAAGTAATAATGAGGTAAATATCTCTAAACAAGAAGCAAAATCAAGTGTAATCGAGTATTTGGAGCTCACTAGGCATGATAGTACAAATATTACTTATGAAGGTACCAACGGGGATTATTATTTATTTCATGCATCTGATCTTGTATATTTTAATAACCAGCCTGAGAAATTATCACGTGGATGGTACAAGGTCCATCGATCAACTGGTGAAGTATCTCTTTGGAAAAAATAAAAAAGAGGCTGGAGTTGATTTATTACCATCAACCTCAGCCTATCTTATTTTTTTCTTACAGTCGGCAGTAGCACAGTGACAGTTGTTCCGCTATGAACCTTGCTTTCGTAATGAATTTTCCCTTTCATTTCATGAATCAACCTGTTGGTTATCATGCTGCCTAACCCTGTACCTTTTGTTTTAGTCGTATAATAGGGTAATCCGAGTTTCCCTAACTGCTCCTCGTTCATCCCTATTCCATTATCAATAAATGTAATTTCAACTTGCCCTTTTTCATCTGCAGGCTTTTTCAATATTCTAACATAGCCGCCTTGCTCTTCTTCCACTGCCTCGATGCCGTTTTTAATGATGTTCATTAACGCCTGTTTTAAATGTTGTTCATCACTATAAATATAATGTTCTCCTTCTAATTTAAGATCTATGGAAACATTCCGGTATGATCCGAACGGTCTAAGCAATTCAACTGAATCTTGAAGAGCTTTGTTTACATCGATGTAAGTCAATGTAAAGTTTGTTGGACGTGCTACAGTCAAATAATTTGTAATGATCTTATTAGTCCGGTCCAATTCATCAAGTATCAGTGGAGCAAATTGCTTTAGATTTTCATCTTTCGTGTCGGAGTTGATAAACTGAATAAATCCTCTAACCGTTGTGATGGGGTTTCTAATTTCATGGGCAAATGCTGCTGCCATTTGACTGACAGTTGAAAGCTTGTCAAGATACAATGTCTCATCAAACTGCTGATTAGCAATGATTAACTTCTCTATTGTATAGATTAAAGCTGTAAAAGAAAGACCGAAAGCCAAAAAATAAACAAAGTAAAAACTAATATCCAAAAAAGATACCGTACTAAACAGGATGAAAATATATACCAAATAATAAAATGATATAGCAAATACCCCATACAATACCTTATTTTTACTTCCAAGAAAGCCCGACCGGAACATTATCCCCACTCCAAACGCCAGAATGGAAACCGCGATCCCAATGTATACATATTCTCCGCCAATTAAGTATCTGAGCATGACCACGATAGCCGTACAAATTAGACCTGGATACCAGCCCCCATACAACGTTACAATAAGGATAGGTATCATCCTAAAGTCAAAATTGGTATCTTCAAGTGTTTCAATGGGATATAGCATACAAAGCGTTGCAGAAAATGCACTGAACAGACCTAGTATAGTTTTCTTATTAAAATTAAGGGGTTTTCTCTTACTGAAGGGAAAAAATAGATTTGCATTGAACATCAGAGAAAAAATGATGGTAATATTAACAATTAACGGTTTAATTAGATAAATCATTCACAACAAATCCTCCAATTAATAACAACATTACTTACATTACCCAAACTACTTAATTTAATGGGTAAAGTGTTAAATTTTATATTTCTACACCCCATACATTATAGGCTTCTTGATAGAGTTCGTCTAGAAGCACATGACTTTTTTCTAAATACTCACCTGAATAGTCGGATTTTAAGAACATTGATTACTATGCAAAACCCATTATTAGTACCCGCTATCCCTTCTTTGCTTTATAATAAAAACAAACCACTCTTTCCTGACAAAGGTGTGAACGAATTTTGGCAATAAAACTTGTAATACTGGGTCTTCTTATGGAAGGAGACAAGCATCCCTATGAAATCCAACAAGTGATGCATGAACGTAATATGGAACAATATATCAAAATGGCAAAGGGCTCCCTTTATTATGCTGTGGAGCAGTTGCTCAACAAAAAGCTAATTAAAGTAAAACAAGTGGTAACAGATCAGACACGTCCTGATAAGACCATATATAGCATTACCCCTGCTGGAAAAGAAGCTTTTCAACAGTTACTGAAAAAACAACTACAAGCGGAAAGTACGCACTATCATCCGATGTACACCGCACTAGCATTTATTCATCTTGGAGATGCAAGCCTGATTAGCGAAGCACTTTCAGAGAGGATTTCTCATACCAAAATGCAACTTGAAATGCTTGAAAGAGTGTATAAACAATTTGGTGTACACGCCCCTAAAGGGTCACAAGCTATCATGGAAAACGCCCATGAACTCTGTCAAGTTGAATTAAAATGGCTACAAGGATTGCAGAAAGATGCTGAAGAAGGATTATTTACTCAAGGAGAAAAATAAAAAACGACGCACCCGCATGAAATAAGAAGGGCGCGTCGTTTTTATATCCTTTAATGTGCCGGAAAAAAGATCATTTGGATTAAGAAGATAACTGCAAACACGTAAATGAGCGGATGAACATCTTTCCACTTTCCATTAACAACTTTCATGATTGGATACGTAATAAAACCAACCGCAATACCTGTTGCGATGCTTGAAGTCAATGGCATCGTTAAGATGATGGCGAAAGCTGGGAACGCTTCATCAAAATTGCCCCATTGTATTTTTGCCAGCCCTTCCATCATGAAGCATCCGACAATAATTAATATCGGTGCAGTAATAGCCGGTAAACTTGAAATTGCCGAAATTGCCGGGGAAAAGAACATGGATAAAAGAAACAAACCAGCTACCACAACAGAAGTCATACCTGTTCTACCGCCTGCGGCAACCCCTGCAGAAGATTCGATATAAGCACATGACGGACTTGTTCCAAGAGCAGCACCAGCTGTCGTTGCTATTGCATCAGATAGTGTTGCAGGCTTCGTTCTTGCCAATTTGCCATCCTTCATAAATCCAGCCTGTTCTGAAACTCCCACAAGCGTACCAGTAGAATCAAAAATAGTAACCAGAATGAATGCAAACACCACCGTATATAATCCGTTTGTCACTACTCCACTAAGTGCATCTCCAATATGAATAAATTGAGGCGCAGGAGGCATATCCACAATGCCAGTAAAGGAAAGCATATTAAAGAAATAGCCTGCAACTGCCGTCAAAACCATTCCATAAAACAGGGCTCCAGATACCCTCTTGGCCATAAGGATGAGTGTGATGAACAGCCCACCGATAGAAAGCGCCGTAATCGGACTTGTTAGATCTCCAAGTGTAATCATCGTTGCTTCACTCGGCACTACAATACCTGCCATTTTCAAACCAAGAAATGCAATGAATAAGCCTATTCCCGCTGTAATTCCATATTTCAACGGCGCAGGAATTGCTTCAATTAGTGCTTTTCTTAAATTAGTCAAACTCAAAACAATGATAACAAGCCCAGCTAAAAACACAGTTCCCAACACAGCTTGATAAGTAAGCCCCTGGGTAGCTACAACACTTGTGAAATATGCATTAAGGCCCATGCCTGGCGCAACCGCAATTGGATACTTTGCAAACAGTCCCATTGTTAATGTCCCGATCATAGCAGCGATAATCGTTGCCATAAACACTTGATCAAACGGAATACCTGCGGCTGATAGAATGGCAGGGTTGACAAAAATTATATAAACCATAGTAAGGAAAGTAGTAATTCCTGCTATTACCTCTTGTTTAATCGATGTATTAAACTTCTTAAAATCAAAATAGTTTTCCAACTTGAAAATCCCCCAAAAACGAATGTATTATTGAAACCTTACTAATAATATTCGTTTTCTATTGATAATTCAAGAGAAAATCGAAAATTCATGTCCATTTAATAATTATTTTTCCGAATCACAACTATCTTTACAAATTAGCTTCCCTTTATCCGACTTTTTAGGTAAATACTCTCCACTTGTTTTCACCATTACAAATTTGGGTATATTCAAAAATAAGTAACCAAACTTAAATAAATCATTTGTCACTCATTTACAAAGTTTCCACTATTTTTTCTGATATATCTAAATTTTCTAAAAATTACACTTCACAAACAGGACAAAATATCAGATAATAGGAAAAAGGATGAAGCATCTCACAAACACATCCTTTTCATGATTAACCCGTAACTACGTATTCCAAAATTCCGCACAGGGGGTAGAAATTATGAATAAGCATTTTTCTTTTCAACCTGAACAATCTGTTTCCAATTTCAAAAGCTTTGATATGACCAGAGAGGAGAAAGTCGCTCAAATCATTGTCGACTCTTCTGTCTTTCAATTTCATAAAAACAGGCTGATGAACGAAATAGATCGAGCGCTAGGTGCAGGTAACCGTCAAAAATTCCAAACCTTATCCAACGAATATAATGCCTTATTAAATCAATTCTCACACTTACAGTAAAAGATTGAAAAAAGAAGCGGAAAGTCATTCCGCTTCTTCTTGCTTTTCGGGGAGCTTTTTCTCTTCTGTTTTCGCTTCATGTTGGCAGCAGGAACACTTTTTCTTTGTCTCCTTTTCCTGCTTGTACAAGTAAGCGAGCACCCCAATAATCATAAACGAAAAGACCCCTGATGTTGAATCCTGAAAAAACAATTCCTCTGCATACTTCTCCAACAACGTTAACCAAATCTGTAACACAATATCCATTACACGATCCCCTTTCAGACGGAATCCAACAGACACCAAATCCCAGTAGATCAAAGGTGAAAGGAGTGCAACTGAAGGCAATGGAGGCAGTAGTTAAAATTATGTGAATATTCTGTGTTTATAATTATTATAAACCTTATGTAAGTTTTTTCCTATCCTACTAGCTTCTTATTTTTATAGGACTTCCCTCGTACACCAGTGACCAAACAAACGTTTCCCTTCTCTCTCTAGGTATCAAGGAATCCCTCTTCATACCTATTGTTTTACCCCACAAGAATCTCTTGGACAAGGGGGAAAAAGTCGGTTACACTAACTTAAAAGCTTGATAACATAAAGGGGAAATTTATATGGAACATCTTATTAACTCACATGTCCGGGATATTGAGATTTCAGGCATCCGCAAGTTTTTCAACCTTGTAGCAAAATATGATGATGTACTTTCTCTTACTATTGGGCAACCTGACTTTCCTACTCCCACACATGTAAAAGAAGCTGGGAAAGCTGCCATTGAACTCAATAAAACCGTCTACACACCGAACGCTGGCATTCCTGAACTCAGAAAGGCTGCAGCTGATTTTGTTAACAAGAAATATAATATGGAATATGACCCTGATACTGAAGTGATTGTTACAATAGGTGCAAGCCAAGGAATTGATATTGCTTTTCGTACGATATTAGAACCAGGCACAGAGGTTATCCTCCCTGGACCAGTCTATCCGGGCTACGAGCCACTCATCAAATTATGCGGTGCAACCCCTGTACATATTGACACCAGAGAAACTGGTTTTCAATTAACTGCAGAGCTGATAGAAATAAATTTAACGAAAAAAACGCGTTGTATTATTCTCCCTTATCCATCAAACCCAACAGGAGCAGCAATACCCCAAGTGGAATTGCAAAAAATTGTATCGCTATTGCAAGAAAAAAATATCTTCATTTTGTCCGATGAAATATATAGTGAACTTGTTTTTGAGGGTAATCACCACTCCATTGCCACTCTGCCTGGCATGAGAGAAAAAACCATCGTCATTAATGGTGTATCAAAATCCCACTCTATGACAGGTTGGAGAATAGGGCTCGTTTTTGGACCTGAATATGTAATGAAACAGATGTTAAAAGTACATCAGTACAATGTTTCATGCGCAAGCTCCATCTCCCAATACGCCGCATTGCAAGCATTAACAGCAGGGATTAATGATGCAGAGAGTATGAAAGTACAGTATCAAGAGAGAATGAACTATGTCTATGATCGCCTATTGAACATGGGGCTTGAAGTTGTAAAGCCTGCTGGCGCGTTTTATCTTTTCCCCTCTATTCAAAAATATAATATGAAGTCATTTGACTTTGCGTTGAAACTTGTAGAAGAAGCTGGAGTTGCTCTTGTACCAGGTAGTGCATTTTCCGAACTAGGAGAAGGATATGTAAGGCTTTCCTACGCGTATGACATGCCAACGCTTGAAAAAGCCATGGACCGTATAGAACGTTTTTTGAATGACTTATAAGAAACAAATGGAAAAGGAACTACTCTCCTCACCAAAGTCGTTCCTTTTTCCAATTCTATTTCCTCAACTCTTTCACAAGTCTTTTCAATTCAACCTTACTTGTGTGAGTCAACCATTCTTCCAATCTTTTATTATCTTCTTGTATGACCCAACCCATCACTTCTTGGACCTCTCTTATATATCCATCAAACTGTTCCTCTTCGGTCTGGAGATTTTTTATCAACATTCCCCAATCAATCCTCACATCATAGATACCCTGCTCTGGATGTTCTCTTGCCAAATCTGAAACTTTGTCTAAAGGCTCACCTAAAAACAGTTCTAATGCAATCCACTCACTGATGTATTCATGGCGAAAGCCTTCCTTCATCATCAACTGTGGGGATTGAACCCTTCGGTGAATGAAGTCACCTTGTTGATTGGAGTGGAAGGCGCGCAGACCCCCGCGTGAGGAAGGGACAGGTGAGACCCCGGAAGGCGAAGCCTGAGGAGGCTCACGGACCGCCCGCAGGCAAGCGAAGCGCCTGGAACGGAAATCTACTGTATTACATGTTTTCTCGTCCAAAAAAAAGAAAAACCTATCCCAAAAAGGGACAGGCAATATTGTAGCTTAATTGTTTGCTAGGTTATTGCAGTGCTGCTTCTAGGTTAATGACACCGTAGCCGTAGTTGAAGGAAGATCCTAAATTGGTTGCCGTACTGCGTAATCTCTCGCGAACTTCTACATTTGTCATATTTGGATTCTGCGCTAACAATAATGCTGCAGCACCAGCGACATGAGGAGACGCCATGGATGTTCCATTCAATTCCCCATATTGGTTGCCTGGCAGTGTACTGTTGATGGAAACTCCAGGAGCCATCACTTCTAGCTGGGAACCAACACTTGAGAACGAAGCACGGTTATTGTTCGAATCAACCGCTCCTACCGCGATTACAGAATCATACCTTGCCGGATACCCAATTGTGTTAACTAATCCAAAGAAGGAACCGCTGTTTCCAGCTGCTGCCACTACAACAATTCCACTGTTATAAGCATTGTCGCTTGCCTGCTTTAACGTACTTGAGCCTGTGCTGCCACCTAAACTCATATTAATAACGTCCATATCATTATCAATCGCCCATTCAATTCCTTGTGCAATTCCTGCTAGCGTACCGCTTCCACCAGAACTTAATACTTTTACTGCATAAAGATCAACATCATAAGAGACACCGAGTACTCCAGTATTGTTATTTACTGCTGCGATAGTCCCAGCTACATGTGTCCCATGGCCGTTGCCATCTGTCAGGGCATCTGGTTCTTCAGGAACAAAACTTGCTCCCCCTACTACGTTCAAATCTTCATGGCTCGCATCAATCCCTGTATCTAGCACAGCTACTTTTACACCAGCACCTGTAATGCCTTGAGCATGAGCCACATCTGCTTTGATATGAGGTAATCCATAAGGAACTGTTTGTGCTGTCGTATGCATTTCTACATTTTCTTCTACATATTCTACTAACGGATTTTTCGCCAGTGCAGCTGCTGCCACTTCCGGCAATGTAATATGTAACACTTTCATATGCTTAAATTGATGCTCGACCGACCCACCGAGAGTAGTCACTAATGTATCCGCCTTAGCAATGGAAGGACCAGATTTTAAGCCGATCAAATACTCCTTCATCACCGGCTTGCCTTTTGCACTTGCATCTGCTGGTGTGAATGAGAAGGATAGAACCATCATTACTGCTAAAAATAAGGTAGCTAATTTTCTAAAAGACTTGTTCATTAAACCCACACTCCTTTAATCTTTATAATAAATGTAATTGATAAAGCACCAGTGTCATCTCCTATTTAAAGAGTCGATCTGGTGCTTCTATTCAAATTGGGGGATAATCTAGTTATCTATTACTGCAAAGCACTTTCAACGTTAATAACACCCTGCCCGTAATAGAACGGGTCACCAAGATCAGTGGCAGTATTTATTAGTTTTTCACGAATTTGCACATTTGTCATATTAGGATATTTGGCTTTGATTAATGCAGCCGCTCCTGCTACATGCGGAGAAGCCATTGACGTTCCATTGAAGGAAGAGTAGTTGTTTCCAGGAGTCGTGCTAAGGATACTTACACCTGGAGCCATAACTTCAAGCTCACTTCCAACACTTGAAAAAGATGCACGGTTATTGTTGCTATCGACGGCACCAACTGCAATTACAGAGCTGTACTTAGCAGGGTAACCAATTGTATTTCTCTTGCCTTTTGAACCAGAATTTCCAGCAGCTGCAATTACTACAATTCCACTTGCGTATGCATTGTCACACGCTTGCTGAAGAGCTGTGGATCCTGTACTTCCACCAAGACTCATATTAATAACATCCATGTCATTAGCGATGGACCACTCAATTCCTTGTGCAATCCCACTTAAAGTTCCACTACCAGATGCGCTCAAAACTTTAACAGCATAAAGATCAGCATTGTAAGCTACACCAAGCACTCCTGTCGTATTATTAAGAGCAGCAACGGTTCCAGCTACATGCGTTCCATGACCATTACCGTCTTGCAGGGCATTCGGTTCACCAGAAACGAAGCTCGCTCCGCCTTTAACATTAAGGTCAGCATGATTTGCATCAATCCCTGTATCAAGGACGGCGACTTTTACTCCACTTCCTGTCACTCCTGAAGCGTGTGCCTTGTCTGCTTTAATATGAGGAATTCCCCAAGGCGTTGTTTGTGCTGTTGCAAACACTTGTGCATTTTCTTCTACAAATGCAATGTTAGGATTTTTCTTTAATGCTTCTGCCGCTTTTTCAGGTAAGCTCACTTCCACGACATCCATGAATTGGAATGTATGTTGGATATCGCCACCAGCTGCTGTAATTAGATTTTTGGAAGACTGTGCCTTTGCTTTATTTCCTTTTGCAAATCCCACTAAGTATTCTTTCTTGGCATTAGCACTAGGACCCGCAGCTTCTGTTTGTGCAGACCCAAAAGCTAAAGAGAAAGCAAGTATTGCAATAAGTATGACCGATAAACCTTTCGTCCACTTTTTCAATAAATTCACTCCTTAAAATTTTTTAACAATTCCAACTATTAAGAATCGTTATAGTCAGTTTACCATCTGTCAGCCTAATTTTATATTGGGAAAACGAGAGGTGGAACGGGTACTTATTAAAGAAAAAAAGTACCTATTTTCCCAATAGAAAAAATTAATATCTCTCTTTTATATCCTAATAAATAGAGAGAAGCCCATGACATCAGCTTCTCTCTGCTAACCTGTATATAAAATTATGGATTTGACTTAAGTAATGTAAAATCGTTAATTAAAGAACACATTATAATATCTAGTAAATGCCACAGCGAAGTCTCCTCTAGTCACTTCTTCCTTTCCGTTGAATGTAGCCTCAATCTTGGGTTCAAGATCATATCTCCCCTGTGTTACAGAGAATTTAGCGTTCAATATATTAAGGTTTAGAGCCAATTGTACATACCCTTTTAAATTCTCAGGAATATCTGCTTGATCCTTTAACACTACTTGTTCATTCTTATATGTTACTTTAATGTCGCCAGAATGGGCTAACGCCTCTTCTCCTAGCCCTAAGCTTTGGACAAGAGAGTATGCCAATTCCGCTTTGGTTAATGTACCTTTAGGCACGAATTTTCCATCTTCCTTTGGTAACATTACTCCGTTATTCTTCTGTGCTTGATCTCTAAAAGCTGCTCCTTTTGCCATTACTGCTTCAGCAAAAGCCAAATCTGCATTTGAAATATCTGCAAAGCTCGGGACGTTCGGTAAAGACTGCCTAATTTCCGCTCCCATCACTAAGTATTTCGCAAGATCTAATCTAGTCAGTTTCGCATCAGGTTTAAAATAGCCATTTTTGTTCCCATCGAATAGTCTTTCATTTACTCCCTGCTTAATAGCTTCTTCTGCAGGGTGACCGCTTATATCATTTAAGCCTGAAAATCCTTCAATTTTCGTAAAAGTTAAAGATCCTTCTACAGTTTCAGGTAATGCTATTCCGATAGGATTAAGCTCGGCACCTCGAAGTCCTCTGATCTCAGCTTTCCATGTACCTGATTGCGGGGAATCAACAAGTACTACACGATCAGAATACAATGGAAATAACAAGCTGACCCCAGAACTGTACTCTGTTCCATCTGGAGCAGTTAAGACAAGGTTAACAGGATTTCCTGTAGCCTCCATCACACCTTTTCCATCCACTCGTGCAAGAAGGCTGGTCAATCCTTCATCCACCGAAAATTCATAGGAGCCTCCCGTAATTGTGGAGTATTCTATTTGTAAGTCTTCCTTGGTTGTTGACGTTTCCACATTGGAGTGGAAGGTTTGATTCCATTTCAATGTGGATCCATATGCTTTATTTTTAGAAAGAGAGGCATCTACCGCAGCAAAAGCGTTCACATAACCTGCACCGACTTCCCAATCTTCATATCCTGGTATATTAGTAGCTGTTTGTTGAATTATTTCTTTTACCTCTCCTGGAGATAAAGTTGCATCAGCTTCCAGCATCAAAGCCACAACTCCTGCCACATGTGGTGTAGCCATCGATGTCCCGCTCATACTCGTATAGTATGGAAGATGTTGAGGTTCAATTAATTCCGCATCTTTTTCTGCAGCCAATGCCGAAAGCGGGGCCACTACCCTTGTAGAAACGATATCCACTCCTGGAGCAGTGATGGTTGGCCTATCATCCCATGTCCATTCCTCACCGTCCATGCTGAAAGTCCCTCCAACACCATTCGTTCCACGGGAAGAGAAATCAGCCAACGTGCCGTCCTTCACTCCGGCTGCAACTGAAATGACCCAAGGTGCTTTTGCATAAGGATTGTGAGTATTCTCAGCAGGTCCTTCATTGCCTGCAGCAAACAACACAACGATCCCTCTATCATAGGCTTTTTTACTCGCTATATTTATCGGGTGATTTGGATCAAAATCACCACTGGATCCCCATGAATTTGTGATGACTCTAATTCCATATTCCTGTTGATGAGTAATGGCGTAGTCAAAGCCCCCAATTCCGTCAAGTATGAACAACGCGCCACCAGAACCGTATCCAATCAAATCAGCACCTGGAGCGGCTCCCTCGTATTTCCCTCCAGACATCGCACCTGTTCCGCCAACAGTTCCGGCAACATGTGTGCCGTGACCAGAGTTTGTATCCGTGTTCGGTACATTTTCCGTATAAGAGATTGGCAGGATTCCGGTTATTCCCTGCAGATTGGTGGAACCAAGGACATTCTGGACAAGGTTGCGGCCAAACTCATGATCTTTATGCGTTCCATCCACTCCACTATCATTCACGACCACCCCTATCCCTTTACCCGAGATAGGCATTCCGCCGTTCCCCTTGGTCATTTCCTTGTCGGTTCTGACTTTGTTCACACCAGTAATATCTGTTGATTCTGCGTTATAGTACTTTACCTTTTCATTAAGATAGATGGATCTTACTTCAGAAGATTGTGCCAAAGCTTCGACCTGCGCCTTTGTTGCCATAGCCCCTGCAATAGGTAATTCGTTCATGGTGACTGCTTTAGTAATCCCAAGCTCATTCAACAAATCCACCTGAGCTGCTGTTGGTTTCTGGTCTCCATTAAAGGTAATTATAATTTGAGCTGTACTTGTAGCATCATTAAAAACAGACCATACTTTTTCATCCACTATGGAGGAAGGAGCTTCTCCTTGGGCACTTACACTAGAAAATGAACTCATCATTAACAAAAACGCACATACAACTGCAAACCATCTTTTCATAATTTTCCCTCTTTTCCTACGAATAGTTTATTGCATAGCCTTTAAGACAGCTTTGTAGGCATCCACATAACCCGCACCCGTTTCCCATTTTTCATACCCTTGCATCGGTGTCGCTGTCTCTTCCAGAATTCCTCTGATCTCCATTACATCTAATTCTGGATTCACTTCTAACAATAATGCAATGATTCCTGCGACATGAGGAGCAGCCATAGATGTCCCACTGAACGTTGTGTAGTAAGGCAAATGTGCTGGTGAAATATATTCCAGATCTTTCTGTGCGCTGAGTGCAGAAAGGGGTGTGAATACTCTTGTAGAGACAATGTCTACACCCGGTGCAGTAACTGTAGGGCGGTCTTCCCATTTATACTCCGTCCCATCTATTACAACAGAGCCTCCCATTCCTTCCTTCCCTCGTGATGAAAAATTAGCAAGCTTCCCATCCATATCACCCGCTGCTACTGTGATAACCCAAGGAGCTTTTTTGTAATTTCCAGAAATCGTTGCTTCATTTGGCCCTGAGTTCCCTGCAGAGAATACCGTAATGATTCCTCGGTCGAATAACTTTTTAGTGGCAATATTTATTGGATTGCCGGGATCAAAACTGGTACCCGCATCACTTGTTGCCCCCCAAGAATTTGTAATGATTCGTATGTTGTATTCCTGCTGATGAGTGATCGCATAGTCAAATCCACCCAGCGTATCCAGCATCGCAACAACTGCTCCGGAACCATAACCAATCAAATTAGCTCCAGGTGCCACTCCCTCGTATTTTCCTCCGGACATAGCTCCTGTTCCACCAACGGTACCAGCTACATGTGTTCCATGCCCCGAACTTGAATCAGTATTTGGTACATTTTCCACATACGATATTGGGAGAATCCCTGTAACTCCATTGAGATTCGTGCTACCTAGAACATTTTGTACTAGGTTTCTACCGAACTTTATATCATTGTGCGTTCCATCAACACCACTATCGTTAACAACTATGCCAATACCTTTTCCACTTACAGGCAACCCATTATTTTTTTTTCGGATATCATGGTCTGTACGAACTTTATCCACGCCCGTGTATGTAGTAGCAACATCGTTTTCATATTGAAGCGTTTGATTGTAATAAACAGAGACCACATTATCCCATGTCACTATATGATCAACTTGCTCCTTCGTGGCTATAGCACCTACAAAAGGTAAGCTATTAAATGTAACAGCTTGGTTAATTCCAATGTCTTCAAGAAGGCCAGTAATGGAAGAGGTTATTCCATCAGGGCTGTCAAACGTAATAATTACCTCCACTGGCCCTTCCTGTGTTGCGAAAATATGCTTTAACTTCTCATCAAGTTTCTCAACCCCAACAGGATTGGCCTTAACAAGCTGCGAACCTTGGAACCATATAGAATTCATTATCAAACCCAGTACAAGAATTCCAATAGTAAGAACAGTAAATTTTCCTTTCATCACTTAACCCCTTTCTGAATTTTATTAATTATTAGATTATATACCCATTCTTTCACATACTTATATGACTTTCTATTAGGCATACGTTGTAAAAAAACAGAGTTTCTGTACTATTTTGATTACTACTTTAGTTGTAAGTGACCACTTTTAGACACAAAAAAAACGCTGGGCTTTACGCCCAGCGCTCATCAATCCATTTTCTTAAAAAACACCTAAGGACTGAAGGAAAACAAGTAAGATAGAAACAGGAATCACATATCTGATGAGGAAATACCATATCTGGAACAATCCTTTTTTAACGGTCGAACCTTGGAAGAATTCATCCTCCAATAAGTTTCTAGGAATTCGATGCCCTACAAAGTAGGAGATTAAAAATGCACCCAGTGGAAGTCCTATATTACTTACTAGGAAATCAGCAGCATCAAAAAATAGTAGTCCTAGAATATTTATGTCAGCTAGTACTCCAAAGGATAGTGCTGAAGGAATTCCAATCACAAAAATGACTAAACCAGTAATTACTGCTATTCTTCTTCTTTTTTCTTGATTATCTTTTACAATGACTGCAACAATAATCTCTAAAATTGAAAAAGCCGAAGTCAAGGTTGCAAATAATAGCAGTATTAGAAACATCGTCAAGAATAACCCACCAAGCGGCAGTTGATCAAACACTGCTGGTAAAACCACAAATACAAGACCAGGACCTTCATCCGGCTGCAATCCTAACGCAAAGACAGCAGGGAAAATTACTAACCCAGAAAGAAGGGAAATGATGACGTTTAATCCAACAACAGAACCAGCCGATCGTACTAGGTTCTCCCCTTTCTCCAAGTAAGAGCTGTAGGTTACCATAATAGAAATACCTACACTAAGAGAAAATAGAGCCTGTCCAAGTGCCATTAGAAATGTATTTGGTGTAATTAAGGATAGATCAGGCTGTAAAAAATATAAGATTCCTTCCGAAGCACCTTCCAAAGTGAGTGATCTTACCAACAATACGATAAAAATAATGAATAGTAATGGCATTAAAATCTTGCTGGCTTTTTCAATTCCACTCTGTACCCCAGCCTGGACAACCCAAATAGTTATGGCTAAGAAAATGAATTGTGCAAGTAAAACTTGAACCGGATTGGAAATCGTCTGTTCAAATAATGCTCCGTATTCCTCTAATGAAAATTGAGCTAAACCGCCTGTCATGCTTTTCCACAAATAAGTGACAATCCATCCTCCTACCACACTGTAAAAGGATAATAGAATAAAGGATGCCGTTACTCCGAGCACACCGATGAAATACCATTTCTTTTTAGGGGCTAGAATTTTATATGCTGTTATGGCGTCCTTTTGGGTAGATCTTCCCACGATAAATTCCGCCAATAGCATCGGCGCACCTATAAGAAGGGTGAAAAGGATAAATAAAAGAAAAAATATACCTCCTCCATTTGAACCTGCCATATATGGAAATTTCCATATGGCCCCTAGACCTATTGCGGAACCAGCTGCTGCTAAGATAAAACCAAGTTTTGATGTCCATTGCTCATGTTGTTTCATAGTTTATTACTCCTATTTAAATGATTAGTCTATTATGATACTATCCTTTAACGAAAATGTATAGGGAATTTTCTGTAAAGTCTGGAGAAAGCTTTATAAAGCTATAAAAAGCTATTTATGGAAGGGACACCAGTTTATGTTGCACTGCATAGATAACTACTTGAGATCGGCTCTTCACATTTAGCTTTTTAAATATTTTACTTACATGTATTTTAACCGTTTTATCGCTTATATATAAACGTTCCGCAATCTCTTTATTGGATAGCCCCTCTACAAGACACACAAGCACTTCTTGTTCTCTTTCCGTAAGGTTTGTGTCCTCTGTTTGTTGACTCCCTTGTTGGTGATAGTTGATCAACTTCTTCGTCATAGCAGGGTGAATGATGGATTCCCCTCTATAGACCGTTCTAATTGCATCTATAACTTGATCAGAATGTGAATCTTTTAAAAGATATCCATCTGCCCCTTCTTTGATGGCAGACAAAAAATACTCATCATGTTTATACATTGTCAGGATTAACACTTTGATCTCCGGATATTCTTTTTTCACTTTTTTTGTGAGTTCAATGCCATCCTTTTCAGGCATATTAATATCCATGACAATGACATGAGGACGCTGTCTTTGCATGAGCGCAACCATTTCTTTTTCTCCTGTTGCTTCCCCAATCACTTTCATATCACTTTCCAAGGAAATGATAGTTTTCAATCCGTCTCGTAAAATAGCATGATCATCTACTAGCATGACGTTAATCATTTTTATTCGTCCCCTCCAATCCAAGTTTTGGTACTATCAGAATTATCTCTGTCCCCTCATTCGGTTTACTCTCAATCTGAAGGGCAGCGCCAATTTTTTCGGCTGCTTCATTCATTTGAATTATTCCATAATGCGGCTGATTCATCGCTTTGATCATCGCATGGTATAACGAAAATCCGATTCCATTATCCGTCATTTTTAATAATATATGATCCTTTTTGTAGCTTACTAAAATGTGCAAATTTGTTGCTTTCGCATGTTTGATACAATTTTGAACACTTTCTTGAAACACATCAAACATTACCTTTTCTGTCATGGGACTTATAGGACCTCTTTCTCCTCTAATTTCCAGTTCGATTTTTAGAGTCAGAGTTTGATCTTTCTTTAATTCTTGTATTTTCCTTTCAATAGCAGTATGAAATCCCAACTTCTCTGTTGGGTAAGGTTTTAAAGCGTAAATGGAATCTCTTACATCTTTCAAACTGTCCCTTAACTGTTTATTACTGTCCGATATTAATTGTTTTGCTTCAATAGGATCCGTATTTATTTTCCTTATGGACGTGTCAAGTTTCATGACCGCACCGGCAAGTGATTGTGCTATGCCATCATGGATATCATGAGCAATCCTGTTTCGTTCTTCGAGAATTACTCTTTGCTCTTGCTCTTTGAGAAGCTGCTTCTTTTTGAAAAATCCAGCCAATTGATTTGCGATCGTTGCAACTGCCCTCGTGTCCTCTATCGTGAAGCTTTTTGTACGAGCTTTGGTTACTACAAAACAACCAATTACTTCGTTCTCAACTAATAAGGGAGCATATAGCACTGATCTTAATTGCGGACGAATATAAGAAGTCAATGGTCCCATATCTGAATCTTTTCTATCATAGACCATAAGACTCTCCAAGCTCTCCATGCGAAAGAATACTTCATTTTCCATCACTTGTGACGTCAACTTGCCATTTAACATGGTGAGTTCCCATTTTCCTTCTTGAGTTCTAAGAAACAGTACGCAGTCCTCATGTATCATTATATCACCAATCAATTTCTTAATTAGGCCCTCCCAAGTTTGAGAGGTAAGCGATTTGTTTAACTCAGAAGAAAAGTCGAACAATGCCTTGATACGGTTCTTCTCCACCTTTAACCTCGCAATGATGGAGCTGAGCAATGACAATCCAACAAGTGGGGAGAAAAAGAAGAAAAAAGAAAAACTGTCCACTTCCCCACGGTTTTGACTTCCAAGATAGTGAATCAAACAACCGTAAACAAAGGCAATGACATAACTGATTATTTCCCCTTGATTTTTCCCTATCCAAAAACGTAGAGGGTATTTTTCAGGGCGTAACCATAACACAATGTCTACAATAAAATTATTGATGAGATAAAAAAATGAAATGATGAGAAAAAAACCTAATATCTCAATTGTTAGAGGTGAGTATTGCGAGACCACAATGTTTTCTAATATAGAACGGTGTATGATATGCGCAAGATAAAAGCTGATTATTAATTGCGCAGGATTAAATAACAGGATCCGCAAAGGCCTCCGGTGAATGAAGTTAATGGCAAGGACCGTCAGCCCATATGTAAGAATGACTATATCTATACCAAAAACCACATAGATCATATAAATGATGGGAAACGTTAAAGTAGTTTGACCTCTTGGCATAGGCATTGGATAGTACTCACAGATAAAAAGGAATACAATTAACAATACGAACGTCAAAGAAACAGTGACACTTTGGTGTACCACTAAATGATAACCGAACAATGCAAGACCAATTAGTGAAATGAATCCCATATATAATTGAGAGACGTGATAACCCTTCCAGTGCATCTGCATCTTATCAACCATCCTGATCATTTTGTAGTCGTAAAAAGTTGTAGCTTATATTGAGGAATATAAATAGAACTTCAGCTGGCATAATGATAAACACTTACCAACTGAAGTTCTAATGTACTCTAATAATAAAGTACTCCTTTATCATAAGCGATTTACATAACTGTTACTATTAGGTAAAAGAAATATACAACTAATACAAAAGTATTATTTTTCACAGTCTATCTGTTTAAAACGAACTTCTATAGTAGTTCCTTCATTCTTTCCGCTGAAAAAATGGACTGTACCATGGTGGTTTTTGATGATATTAAACGTTATCATTAGCCCTAATCCGGTCCCAGTCGTCTTAGTAGTAAAAAAAGGTTCGCCCAGTCTTGATATAATATCTTCTGGAATTCCGGTTCCTTCATCACGCAAGGTAATGACTAAATCCTTACCCTCAATTTTCGTATCAATATAAATGGTGCCTCCTTTGGGCATCGCTTCAATTCCATTTTTGATCAGGTTGATAAACACCTGTTTCATCTGGTTTTCATCACATTTTAAGGTAGGGAACTTCGCCTTTAATTTCAAATCAAACCACACATTATTCATAATCGCCTGTGTTTCTAAAAGTGTCGTTACATCTTTAAGCAGGGAATGAACTGAAACCGGATGAACGAATACTTGATGAGGTTTGGCAAGTAAAAGTAATTCACTTAGTATTAGTTCGATCCTACTTAACTCTGACTCAATTATATCGAAATACCCCTTCTTTTCTTCCATCTCCCGTTCCAAGAGTTTGAAAAAGCCTTTGATAGCTGTTAGCGGATTACGAATTTCATGTGCAATGCCAGCTGCCAATTGACCTGCGACCGTAAGCTTTTCCGATTGCAGCATCAACGCTTCTGCTTGTTTACGTTCTGTTATGTCCCTGATAATGACTTGCATGGCATCTTTTCCTAGATAGGTGGTAGGTATTCCCACAAGCTCTGTATGAATGGCATTTCCTTTCATTGTCTTCCATTCTTGTTCAAATGTCGGCAATTTCGTTCCATTATGTTGCTCAAGCACTTCTTTCCATATCTTCTCAAAATCTTCTTTTGGGAGATTATCATAAATGCTTTTACCAAAGATTTCTCCATAGTTATCTACTTCAAGCATCTTTAGTCCGGACTCATTAATAAACGTCCATTTTTCTTCACAAATCACTCCAATTGTATCAATCGAATTTTGTACGAGCTTTCGAAAGCGTTCGCGACTGTTTTGTAAAATTTTATGAAAGCTCTTCCGGTGTGAAATATCCACCAGCATAACGAAAGAAGCTGGCTTTCCCTTGAAAGTAGTGTAATTTGAAGTGATTTCCACATCGATTGCTCTTCCATCAAACCGCTTCCAGCGTTGCTCCATCTGCCCCACTCGGTACCCTTGTTGCACAGACTTAATTCTTTTTCCCACAATTTCATGGTAATTTTCTTCTATGTATTCATAAACCGAGGTCTCGAGAATCTGCTCCTTATGGCAAGCCCCAAGCATGGATGTACCTGCTTCATTTACATACTTGATGATTCCATCAACAAAAATGAACACACCGTTTGGAAGGTATTCGATAAGGTCATAGGCAGAATAATCCTCGTCTATTTGAGGTTCTTCACTTACACCGTTTCCATTTATTTTCCTTTGACTAGTAGGCATCGTAATTGTCGTTTTTCTATCTGACTCCGTGGTATTCTGATAATCCGATGTTCGGGAAAGCATCATAACGATTTCCTTCTCTTCCCCTATAGATGATTTGACTTCAGAAAGTACGGCTTCCATCCAAACAAGGTCCCCATCCTTTTTTTTCATGCGAAAATAACAGTGAGTTTGATGGGAGGGCTGGTAGATTAAGCTCTCTATTAAATATAGATCTTCTGAGTTGATCCAATTCTCTAATCTTGTATCTATCAGATCCTTCCTCGCATGCCCTAATAATGCTACACATGTGGAAGAAACATACTGAATATCTCCTATCTCTGAGATTACAATGATTAGCTGGACCTTAGTAATAGATTCAACAGATGGTGTGTTCTCCTTCTTTAATAAAGAATCAGGGGTACTCATTACACGTTCCTCCCTTCGTAAACTATCCTTAAATCTTTTGCCGCCCAAAAACATTTGTAAAACTATATCGTCCTTAACTTCCAATATCCCCTATTATACTACAAATTTCTTTATTTTTCTAAATATTATAACTAATACTCCTAGTTCTTTCCTCCCAAAATAAAAGATTTCCCTATCCACCTAGCAATCTACCAGAACACTTGGGAAAGCTGTATAATGAGAAAAAAAAGAAAAAAAGGGGTCAGACCCCAGGAGGTATTTTCACATGAACAGAGAATTACATAAGGTTGCTTTTGTTGGTACGGGTGTGATGGGCAGTAGTATGGCGGGGCATTTGTTGGACCAAGGGTTTGAGGTTAGTGTGTTTACGCGGACGCGGGAGAAGGCGGAGGATTTGGTTTCGCGCGGCGCGGTGTGGAAGGGTAGTGCGGGGGAGGCTGCACAGGGTGCTGATGTTGTAATTACAATGGTTGGCTACCCTAAAGATGTGAAAGAAATTTATTTCGGAGATAACGGCATCTTACCTAATGCCGAACAAGGTGCATATCTAATTGATATGACCACCTCCACTCCGACACTTGCTAAACAGATTTACGAGCAAGCGAAAGAAAAAGGATTACATAGCCTGGATGCTCCTGTCTCAGGTGGCGATATTGGTGCTAAGGAAGCTCGTCTAACGATAATGGTCGGTGGGGAAAAGGCAGCTTTTGAGGCATGTCGCCCCATCTTCCAAGCATTAGGAGCAAACATCATTCACCAAGGTGAGGCTGGAGCAGGGCAGCACACTAAAATGTGCAACCAGATTGCCATTGCCACGAACATGATTGGTGTTTGTGAAGCTTTGGCTTACGCAGAGACAGCGGGACTTGATCCTGAAAATGTCCTAAAGAGTATTTCTAGCGGTGCGGCCGGAAGCTGGTCCTTGTCTAATCTTGCCCCTCGTATTATCGCAGGAAACTATGAACCAGGCTTTTTCGTCAAACACTTCATCAAAGATATGGAAATCGCCCTTGATGAAGCCGATAAAATGGGGCTTGATGTCCCAGGCCTTTCCTTAGCCCGTGAAATGTATGTAAAACTTTCTGCAATTGGCGAAGAAAATAGTGGAACTCAAGCACTTTATAAGCTATTCCAAAAAAATAGTTAGATGGTAAAGGCGACTGCATTCAACCTGCAGTCGCCTTTACTTTTATCTTTGCAACAAACTTCTACCCCTTAAAAATTCCAACAAACAGTGGACTGCCACTCTACTAGTCATGTCACGGAAATCAATCGTTGGGTCTATTTCTACGATGTCCAAACCGCATACCATTCTCTCTTTTCCCAAAAGAAAAATAGCTTCAAGGAGCTGCTCACTTGTCATTCCACCTGGACCAATAGCAGGACAGCCTGGTGCAAATGCTTGATCAAGTACGTCCATATCGATGGAGAGGTAAATGTGCTCCACCTTATCTTTAAGGTATTGTACTGTTTCACTGATTACCTTCACGATTCCATTCTTCTTTACATCATCCATCGTATAAACTTTTATACCTTTTTTAATTGCATAATTATGATAATAGGAACTGTTCGAGTAGTTTCTAATACCTACTTGAACAAGGTGATCACCTTTTAACACACCTGCCTCAAGAAGCCTCCTGAATGGAGTCCCATTCGTTGGACCACCATCTTCGGTGTTCCTTAAGTCATGATGCGCATCAAATTGAATGACTCCAATAGTACCCGTTTTGACCGCAGACAATCCTTTAAGTGTAGAAAAAGAGATAGAATGATCGCCACCGATAAAAAGCGGGATGCAATCTTTATTTCCCCTTAAGACAGATGTTACCGTCTCTTCAATCCTGCGATAAGATTCCTTAATATCCGTTGCGTGCATATGAATATCCCCAGCGTCTATTAGCACCGACCAATCCCTAAGATCCACTTCCCCTTCCACAGCATAGGTGGAATAGGATTGCATTAATTTCCTGATAACACCAGGTGTAAAACTCGCTCCTGAATGACTAATTGAAGGTTTGGAAAGAGGGACGCCGATAATTGTCGTTCCATGAAGCATACTCTCGCCGTCCCATGTTTGCATCAGCTCGGTTGCCTTAGGAAAATGTCTATCTATAAATGGAGGAGCACCTGTGGTTTGCAAATAGGATGGCCTACTCAAGAAAAGCTCCTCCTTTTGCGACTTTCTCCCCTTTTAAAAATACGCTGTGTACATGGTTTACGCCATAATGATAAGGGACGTACTGATAATTGGGAGCATTCCAGATGACCACATCTGCTTGACGACCCTTTTGAAGTCTGCCTGCAACAGCCTCCTTATGGATAGCTTTTGCAGAATTGACCGTGACCGCGTTCCATATCTCTTCACATGTCATTTTCAGCTTCAACATCGCAAGGTTCATAATAAACTGGATGTTTTCGGTCGGAGAACTTCCCGGATTAAAATCGGTAGCCAATGCAACAGCTCCACCTCCATCGATCATCCCACGGGCATTTGCATAGCTGTCTTTATTTAAATAAAAGGTCGTACCTGGCAAAAGTACCGCAACGGTATCGGAAGAACCGAACATGCTGACTGCTTCATCTGAAGCTGCAATCAAATGATCGGCAGAAGCTGCTCCGATTGTAATGGCAAGCTCCGTTCCGCCTAGTGATACAATTTCATCTGCATGGATTTTCACAGCAAAACCTGCTTCTTTTGCTTTAGTTAAATATTCCATTGATTGATCAATGGTAAAGACACCTTCTTCACAAAAAATGTCCACAAACTCAGCAAGTTCTTCTTCTTTTAGCGTGGCAAATAATTGTGCCATTTCTTCTAAGAAACCCTCTGGATTCTCTTTACGTTCCTTTGGAATGGCATGGGCCCCCAAGAAAGTCGATGCCATAGTCAGGGAATACTTTTTTTGAAGCTCTTTTGCCACCTTTAATTGTTTAAGCTCTGTTTCCGCGTTTAGTCCATAGCCACTTTTGGCTTCAACTGCCGTTACACCATAACTAAGAATTCGTTTCAGGTGAAATTCCGCTTTCTCCAACAGCTCTTCAAAACTTGCCTCTTGTGTTGCCTTAACAGTAGAATGAATGCCTCCACCTTGCTTTAAAATTTCTAGATATGGAACACCTTGTTGCTTTAATGCAATTTCGTGCTCTCTTGACCCACCGAATACAAGGTGGGTATGTGGGTCTACGAGTCCAGGTGTCACAAGCTTCCCTTTGCAATCTATCACGTTATAAGATTGCAAATCTTTCGCCTCATCAGTGGTACCAATGAAAGATATTACTCCATCCTTCCAGCCAATGGCTCCATCTTTAATATGCGGAAGAACCTTCATCTGTTCTCCTTTTACCATATCCGATTCATGATCCATTGTAAGCAGTTGACCGCAATTGATCAGTAGTGTATCCAATATCATCTATTACTCACTCTCCTTTAGCAAAGGAATGTGCACGCCTTTTTCTTTGGCCACTTTTTTCGCAAGATCATACCCTGCATCCGCATGCCTCACAACACCCATACCAGGGTCTGAAGTCAACACTCGCTCTAAGCGCTTTCCTGCTGCTTCCGTTCCATCGGCCACAATGACCATTCCTGCGTGAAGAGAATACCCCATTCCCACTCCACCACCGTGATGAACGGAAACCCAACTCGCACCATTTACACCATTAATGAGCGCATTCAATATCGGCCAATCCGCTACCGCGTCACTTCCATCAAGCATTGCTTCTGTTTCACGATTAGGAGATGCCACAGAGCCGCAGTCCAAATGATCGCGACCGATTACAATCGGTGCAGAAAGCTCGCCGCTTGCTACCATTTCGTTAATGATTTTTCCAAAACGGGCACGTTCACCATAACCAAGCCAGCAAATTCTTGAAGGCAACCCTTGGAATGCCACTTTTTCTCTTGCCATCTTGATCCAATTGCAAAGATGCTTGTTATCGGCAAACTCTCTTAAAATAACTTCATCTGTTTTATAAATATCTTCCGGATCCCCAGACAATGCCACCCAACGGAAAGGTCCTTTCCCTTCGCAAAATTGAGGGCGGATAAATGCCGGAACAAAGCCAGGGAAATCAAAGGCATTTTCCACTCCCTCGTCCAGAGCAACCTGGCGGATATTGTTGCCATAATCAAATGTGATGGCGCCTTTTTGTTGAAGGTCAAGCATTGCTTTCACATGCACTGCCATACTCTCTTTTGCCAGTTTCACATACTGTGCTGGTTCTTCTTTTCTTAGTTCTGCTGCCTCTTCTAAAGTCATTCCAACCGGAAGATAGCCATTTAATGGGTCATGGGCAGAAGTTTGGTCTGTCAAAAGATCTGGTGTAAATCCTCTTTCCACTAATTGTGGAAGTATTTCTGCTGCATTGCCTAGTAGTCCAATAGACAATGGTTTTCCTAGCTTTTTATATTCTTCCGCTTTTTGAATGGCTTCATCTATTGTATGGACCTTTACGTCGCAATATCTCGTCTCAATGCGACGGTCAATACGATGTTCATCCACTTCAATGGCGATACACACCCCATCGTTCATGGTAACGGCAAGCGGCTGTGCACCACCCATCCCTCCAAGTCCAGCTGTAACAGTGATCGTGCCTTTTAGAGTATTGTTAAAAAATTGCTTGGCCGCTTCAGCGAAAGTTTCATAGGTTCCTTGTAGGATCCCTTGAGTACCGATATATATCCAAGAGCCGGCTGTCATTTGGCCGTACATCATCAGCCCTTTTTGATCTAGCTCATGGAAGTGGTCCCAATTTGCCCACTTTGGCACAAGGTTGGAGTTTGCCAATAAAACACGTGGCGCATCTGCATGACTGCGGAACACAGCAACCGGCTTACCTGACTGAACTAATAAGGTTTCATCTTCTTCCAAGTTTTTAAGCGATTCCACAATGGCGTCAAAACTTTCCCAGTTTCTTGCCGCTTTCCCGATTCCACCGTACACCACTAACTCTTCCGGGATTTCTGCCACTTCCGGGTCTAAGTTGTTCATCAACATACGCAATGCAGCCTCCTGCACCCACCCTTTCGTATTTAACTCACTGCCCCTAGGAGCACGAATAACCTTCACCATTTCCTTTTCCATTTCAGTTCATCCCCTTTTGATTGAATTATTCATTTTGGTTTTTGATAATGTTACAGAATTGTTGCGGGAGTATTAAATTTCTGAGGGGGGTCAGACCCCCCTAGGAATTTCACGCTCTACATAGAACGCTTCCCTCATCCTTCATCCACGCGGCGAGTGCTTCGATGTCTTTGGAGAAGATGCGGTCTTCGGTGATGCTTGGGACGATGGTACGCCCTTCTTGGTACCATTTTTGCATGAGTGGTGCGGATAGGAAGACTCCTCGGAATTCAAGGGCTTGCATGGCACACATCCATTCGATGGCAAGTACTCTTCGCACATTGGCTACTATTTGATAGGCATGCCTTGCTCCAATCGTCCCCATGCTTACATGATCTTCTTGGTTGGCAGAGGACGGGATGGAATCCACACTTGCCGGGTGAGCCAATGTCTTATTCTCTGAAACTAGCGAAGCTGCACAATATTGCATGATCATGGCACCTGACTGAAGTCCTGGCTTTGGACTTAAGAATGGCGGCAAGTCATTCAACTGTGGGTTAACCAAACGTTCGATCCTGCGTTCAGAAATATTTGCAAGTTCCGCTACGCCAAGCTTCAGAAAATCCATCGCAAAGGCAATTGGTTGCCCGTGAAAATTTCCTCCTGAAATCACCTTGCCTCCATCATCGAAAATCAATGGGTTATCCGTTGCTGCATTGATTTCTACCTCCAGTTTCTCCTTCACATAACCCAGAACCTGCCAGGATGCTCCATGCACTTGTGGAATACACCTCAATGAATAGGCATCCTGCACACGCTTCTCTCCCTGCCTTGTCACAAGTTTGCTTCCATCTAACAACTTCCGGAACCGCTCCGCTACATCCACTTGCTCCTTATAACCGCGGACTCTATGAACATCATGATCCAAGGCATCCACAATTCCCTCAAGTCCCTCAAAAGTCATTGCTGCAATTGACTCTGCTTGAAAAGCTAATTTCTCCGCTTCTAAGTAAGCGACAACCCCTACAGCCGTCATTGCCTGCGTCCCGTTAATTAAAGCAAGACCTTCTTTTGCCTTCAATTCGATTGGGGTAATCCCTTTTTCAGCCAAAACACTTGCAGTATCTCTTCTTTTTCCTTCATAAAACACTTCCCCCTCGCCAAGCAAGGTCAATACCAGATGGGACAATGGTGCAAGATCTCCACTTGCCCCAAGCGACCCTTGCTGCGGAACCACAGGATGTATTCCTTCATTCACATATTGTAAAAGACGTTCAATGACAATCGGACGGACACCGGAATACCCTTTTAAAAGGGCATTGGCGCGTAATACTAACATCGCACGGCCGATCACCTCATCAAATGCTTCCCCTACCCCGCAAGCGTGGGAGTGAATGAGATTCCGTTGCAAGTCTGCCGTTTCTTCAAATGGAATCAAAACATCGCTGAATTTACCAAAGCCAGTTGTGATTCCATACACCACTTCCCCTTTTTGCACAATGTTTTCCACCGCTGCCCGACTAGCAACAACCTTTACCATTGCGTCCTGACATGGTTCCACCTGATCATTTTCAAATAAAATCCTATTCAACTTTTCAAGCGTCAACGATTCCCCATTTAATGTAATCATTGCGACTCTCCCCTTTTCCCGCTGTTTCTCCATAGACAACTTCCCCCTTTTCCCACACAAAAAGAGGCCATACTTCGACCATATAATATGTTCAAAGTACAGCCCCCTATTTATCAGCAACTATGGGCAAAAATATTTAAATGTGATTGATTCCGAGACCGATGGTTTCATGCTCCGATCCCCTGACAGGAGCACCAATCGTCCCATACAGCGCAACTGCAATCCAGTCGCCTTCCTCTAGATCTTCATAAGGATTTCCCCTTACGACGGCAAAACGCAAGCCTACAGTCCTCATGACAGAACCAAGCTGGACTTGACCGCGTGTCACTCCACTGAGAGCATCCATGATGGCATGATAAAGTGCATGTGTTTCCCGGTATCCATCGGATTTGATAATACCTTCCCGCTTGGCAGCAGTTTCAATGGCTGCTACCACTTTTTGCGAATCCATGGAACCGACTTTCCCCATACATCTTTTCCAATGTTGCGGTGTTGCTACCGGCAATTCCTCCTGGTCTCCGTTCATCGCAAGAAGTATTGCATACTTGCCAATTCGTCGATCTATCGCTAGTACCATATGCATTACCTCAATACTGAAAATTTTCTAATAACTAATGTCTACTTCAAGTGTAAATTTGTCCGTGCCTTCCTGTCAAGGAGTTTCTCTGTTTATATTTCTTGAAACTCCTTGAACATCATATAATATTGCAAGCCTTTTGTGGCCGCTATGGCCTGTTCCTTCTTTTCTTTAGCAAGTGTATAGTTTTTACGGCTTAGAGCAAGTTCCGTGTCGATGGCAAATTTCATCCAATCTTTTCGTAATTCCTCTTTTAGCTCTTCTGCCATCTTGTAATCTTTTTCAGCCACTGCAATTCCTGCTGTGATATACGTCTTAATCTCAGCCTGGTCGACTTTTGCGACTTGCTCTTTCGCCTTTGAATAGTTGCCGAGCCTTAAGTAATACTGAGCCCAAAAGACTGCAGTCTTTTTCCCTTTCCACTTTCGTTCAAGCTCCTCCAACTCTTTCTTGGCACCCGTCAAATTACCGTTTGCCAACTCTAAAACAAACCCATAATAAGGTTCCTGACGCTTTTTTTCTAAATATTTCTCTATTTTCTCCACATCCCGGGACAAAAACATGTATTTAACATCCCTGTAGGATAAGGCGATAAAAGCTAAAACCAGGAGGACAACAAAAATCCAGAAGTTAAATTGGACATTCAGAACGCCCAAGATAATGCCTATTGCAAAGCCTCCCAGTATTAACAACAATAAATTCTTCATAACTCCCTAGCTTCCTTTCTCACTAACAATAAACATTATTCTATATAGATTTGACCATTCCGCCATCCACCAAGAACGAGCTTCCAGTCATATAGCTGTTTGCATCTGACACAAGAAATGTTACCACTTTGGCAAACTCCTCCGGCTCACCGTAACGACCAAGCGGTATTCCCGCCTTGACTTTCTCTTCCATCTCCGTTTTCGTAATACCCAGTTTCTCTGCATTCACTTCATCCAAAAACGCTACTCTGTCTGTAGCAATTCTACCCGGGGCGACAGTATTGATCAAAATGTTATCTCCCGCAAGCTCACCAGCTAAAGTCTTAGTCAATCCAACGATGCCTGTTCGGAATGTATTGGATAACAATAGACCGGGAATTGGTTCCTTGATGGAGGAAGAAGCGATGTTGATGATTTTCCCTCCTTTTTTCTTGAGGTGGGGAAGTGCTTCCCGAATGGTTCGGATATAGCTTAATAGATTCAATTCAAAAGCCTGCTGCCACTGCTCATCTGTGATCTGTTCAAATGAACCGGCAGGGGGACCGCCAGCGTTATTTACCAAAATATCAAGTCGTCCATATGTATCTACCGCATGTTGAACGGCACGTTTAATTTGAGTAGGGTCTGTAATATCCGTTTGGATATAAGATACCTTGCCACCTTCTTTATCTACTAGTTCACGTTGAACATAAGCTAACTTTTCCTCGTTTCTGCTTGCTAGAACAACATTGACACCTTCATCAATGAGAGATGCGGCAATCGCCTTTCCAAGACCTTGGCTAGAAGCCAAAACCAATGCCGTTTTTCCCTTAAGATTCATTTCCAACCTACAACACGCCCTTCCTTTCATAATACTATTATTATAACGTTTTCAAACTGCGTTGTAACGAATATAACCCTAAAGAAAAACAGCCACATCAAATGGCTGTTGTTTTTATTACTATAGACATTCACTCTCAACAATTTCAATCAGATCTTTAAGCATTGCAACAGATGTTTCCAAACTCAAAGAATAAATCCGTTGCGTTCCTTTTTGCTCAATCTCAACAAGCTTATTATCACGTAATATTTTCAAATGATGAGAAATTGCAGGCCTGGAAAGTCTGGATGCTTCTGCAATTTCTGTAACAGTCAATGATTCTTTTTCTGCCAACAGTAAAATAATGTCCTGTCGTGCTTCGTCCGCAAGTACTTGGAATAGCGGGATACAATCTCGAAATGTTTGAATTGCTTTTTCATTCATATAAAATACTCCTTCATCGTCCACTTCATCTTTACCCCATTATACCAAGAAACCAGAGCAATTGGGACAAACAAACACCAACAATTCAATGATAATAATCAATCTAGTGGGATTCTATGTTCCTTTTCTTTAAAAAGATAATCGTTTGATATTTGAGTAGCTTGTATCAGTAATTGTGATTCTTCAGCATCAACATCCACGTTTATCAATTCTATTCTGCTTACCATGTTTTCACGATCATACCAGCCATATTCAGCGGTATTGTATACACTCAAACTTTGACCATTCTCATCAAAGAACTCCCAGTGGAAAGAACGAATTTTATCATGTTGTGTTCGTTCACCTGAAAGAAGTACATTGGTCGGTCCTCCTTCCTGCCTTTTCACAGAAAGCTCGTCCATTGTGTATCCGTCTAAATCTA
Organism: Sutcliffiella horikoshii; assembly: GCF_008180725.1. GTDB lineage: Bacteria > Bacillota > Bacilli > Bacillales > Bacillaceae_I > Sutcliffiella_A > Sutcliffiella_A horikoshii_B. The sequence continues at coordinate 656,464 of NZ_VTEV01000001.1, forward strand.
TATTCAATGGTTGCTTCGTTGTTTCTTCTAATGGAACGGTAAGAGAATAAAAGCCTGGTTCATGATAGTAAATGGCCCTAATCTCTGCAGATAACTTCTCCCCTACATCTGCTTCCCCCTTAAGTTCCATAAAGTCCCTATCAGCGTATAGATTTGAAAATTCAAGCTGAAAAGGAGCGCTCTCATTGTTAAAAGAAGGATAGCCAATTGGAACAAGATACTTATCTTCATTATTGACGAGTAGTACCGAGGCAAACACGTCGTGATAACTCATAAAATAGTGCTGATCATATTTCTGGTTCGTCCTTTTGAGATTGGTTTCAATCCGCTTTATTTCTTCTTCTTTCAGCCTTACATCATATTTCAATCTGCTCCCATACTTCCCTTTTTCCAAAGTAAGCACTTCTACCTCTATTTTCTCGTCAACAATGAGTATTTTATTCAATTCCAGCACTTCTACTTCTTCCATGGCTTTATCATATTCTATTGGAACCTCAATCTCCCAATCTCCACCCCATCCGTTTAACAGATGATATTTAATAAAAAGTGTAAATTTTTCCGGGAGTGCTTTTTCATTTAGTGCTCTCACATAAAACATAGAGTCAGGTAAACTTTCCTGGAATGGTCTATTCATTTCCATAAGACTATCTTTGGGCGAGGCCGCCTCCATAGGATAGGTTTTACCCTCTTCATCTACTGCATGAACGGTAAATCTGTCAACTCCACCAGCACCCCATGCCTTGTCTTCACTTGACACTTCATAGTTGACCACCATATGCAATGGGTCTACTTCTATGGCGGTTATTTCAACTGTAATATCATTGTCTGTGGCCGTGTAAGTTCCCTCTGCCCACACGTTATAAAAACTGCCATAGTTTAAATAATTACTTACCATCTTTGTCCAAGGTATAATTGTGGGCAGAACAACAAACCCACCTACAAATACAGCAATCATCACACCAATAACACCGAACTGATACGCCCATGTCCTTTGTTTAGGTGTCTTGGATGTATATGGTGTCAACTGTTTTAATACCCTTACATTAAAATCCCCATCCAATGATGGCGCTTGTAGGACATGTTGCAACATACTTTCTTCTCGCATTAGAAACTGAAGCAAATCCCTGCATTCCGGGCAGAATTCCAGATGATCGTCCATTCGGTTCTTTTCCAAACTCCCTAGATTTTCGACCTGATAATGCATTAGTTCTTCCTTCTCCAAGCATGCTTCTGTAGACTTCTCACTTAGAGTAACAGAGTTGTGACGAATTTTTATTTTCGCTTCTAATAAAAACCCATTGTAATCTATTAGACTATTTTCAGAAAGAAATGCTTTCTGTTCATCATTTAATTCTATAAGTAAATAGGATAATAGTAAGGGAACTCTACACTCCTTACGTAAAGATAAGACCTCTTCATGCAATTGTATATCATGCGGATTGTGAGATAGAAAGTTTCCAACGGTCTCTCCATCCTCTAATACAGGTAATTCTTTCAGGAGTGGTAATACCTCCTGATACAGCCAAAACGAGAACAGTTCTTTTTCCTGATAGGTTGATAGAAGATTATATACTTTCAAAAAGCAGTCGTTTGTTACTCTTTCTGCAAGTTCTTGACTACCTGTCCACCAACATGCCAGCCTATATATGCTGTTTTTATATTTCTCAATGATTGGTTCAAAAGCTTGCAATTCACCTGCTCGTACTTTCTTAACATAGGCTAATTCATCCATCAGTCTGTCTCACCATCTTGCATTTCCACTTCGTTAAACAAAGGGAACTTTTGACCTTCTATGTCATTGTAATGAGTGTAAATGTAGTCTGCATTTATCACAATATTTCCAGGAAATTCACCTTGCTCGTAATCTGGAACAATATCAACATGGAGTAGTCTTTTTGGACCTTCTTTGTGCATGTCTTCGTGATGATACCAACCCTCTGTATGAATGTAATTGCCAGATTTATCAGTTAGATTCCAACCAATATCTCCGTTCACACCGCTTTGTTGACTTTCTCCATTAATTATTAAGGTATACTTGCTGACATCCCCCGTATGGTCCTTAACAGGGGTAAGACTGTAATCCAATAATTTATAACTATGGATTTTACCCTCTAAGGGTGTAGCTTCTGTTTCTTTAAGGGGAATTTCCATCGAGAAAAATGCCGGCTCTTGGTAAGAAACCCCCATCATTTGTATATATAGTTCTTCCATTGGATTTTCCAGTTTCCCTCCTAATTGGTGATGCTGCGTATCCATATAATAATGTGAGTGATATAATTCCACCGGTTCATTTTGACCAGAGTTCATCATGTGGGACATAAAGAAGTTTGGCAACACAAATTTTTCATCCTCTGTTGTTACATTTAGTCCTACATGACGCCCTTGAATTATTTCCTGCATTCTATATTCTTGATCATGTTCTTTTAAAAGCTCCCTTAATCTAGCTTCCTCTTCTTGTGTGTAGTCAATGGTATACCTTATTCTACTTCCGTTTTTACTATAGGTAGCATCAAGAAGCTCCACAACAATTTTATCGGCGATGGTCATTTCTTTATCCAATTGTATAGTTACGGCTGTGTCTTCAATTTTGTCAAACCTTATTGGAATTTCAAGGTTCCACTTACCATATTCCCCTTGTAGCCTAGAAAAGTTAACTTTCAAGCTAAACTCGTCAGGCAGCTTTTCCGGCATCTTTATTAGATAATATGGCCTTTCTTTTTCTTCCCCATTTTTATCTTCCACTCTCCTGGCATAACGAATATGTTCAGGAATCGTTGCCTCAAAGGGATACTGCTTCCCAAATTCATCAACAAATTGAAAGGGATTGTAACTATAAAAATCCACATCTTCAAAAGGATAAGTCTTAGGTGGTTCTTCTCCTTCTCTACTGATTTCATAATAAATAGCCATGTAAAGAGAATCGATTTCCACTTTTGTGACTTCAAGAGTAATTTCTTTGTCGGTTACTGCGTATGTACCTTCCGTCCAGACATTATAGATGGTTCCGTGCTCCATATAAGTGGATACCATCGAGGCAAGCGGCTTCAGGGTTGGTAATATAATTACACTGAATAGGAAGATTGCACCTACTATTCCTACTACACTAAATTGATATTTCCATGTGCGGTGCTTTGGTTTTGGAGGAACGTAGGGGGTAAGCCTACTCAACACTTTATCGTTAAATGATTCGTTAAGCTTTGGGTATTCCAAAACCCTCTCCAATGTAGATTCTTCTTGTTTAAGCAATTGTAAGACTTCTCTACAATCGGGACAGAATTCTAAATGATCCTTCACGCTCTGTTCTTTTTCCTCGTTTAACTTTCCATCAAAATGTTGAGAAAGCTCCTCCACCCCATAGCACTCTGCACCTGCATGTTGAATATCATCTGATAAAGTGGAAAGTCGAATTTGTTTTAAGGAGTTTAAATAATTCTCTTCTACTTCCTTCTTGCTTGTGCCAATTAACCCGGTGAGTTTATCTGATGTAAAACCCAAAAGCTTAACTAGAAGGAATTGAAACTTTGCTTCTGGAGCCAAGGAATGAAGCGCTTCTTCCATCTCAACATAATGAGGATTATGAAAAGGCAGTTTAGCCTGTTGTGTAGTGTCTTTCTTCACACCTATTATGGAAATAAACCGTTCGTAAAGCCAGTCAGCAAAAAATATGGAATCATCGTATATTTCCAAGTCTTGATAAACTTTAATAAAGCCTTCTTCTATCAGTTTTTCTGCTTCTGCTTCACTTGCAGACATATGATAGGCAATTGCAAACAGCTTATCCTTATAGCGATTTATGATCTGATGGTATGTATCTTTGTTACCTGCTACTATCTCTTTGATTTCAAGACTCTCATTCAAATCCTATTTCACCCTTTTTATGAATCTTTTGTCTTATTCCTACTATTATACCATTTACAAGGATTATTTTCAGAAAAATGAATGTATTCTCAAAGTAAATCATTCATAAAAAAAAGAAGCCACCAATTTTCAGCAGCTCCACTAGAATCTTCGAACAATATCACTTTTAAGGTATATCTCTAATCTTTTTTCATCCATTGATGCTTCATGCTTTTTCGCCAAATCCTCATTTTTTCTTCCAAATAGTAGTGTTAACATTGTTTTCATCCTCCATCATTCCTTTGTTTTGTTCTCACTCTTAGTATAGATTTTTACGCTGTTTTCGATAACATACTGCAGAATGGTTTTCTTTCATTCTTTTACCTACAGTCATTTCCAGCTTTATACTGAAAGATACTAAGTCTTGAGGAGGAGATGAAAAAATGCCCATAAAAAAAGAGATGCATCCGAATCATCTCTTTTTTTGCCAGGCATCAAGTTTGGGAAAGTAGCCTATTTTTCATGATAAAGGGTTAAGGTTGTTCCGTTGTATCTATTCATTATGAAAAAGGGGAGTAATTCATGACATGTTAGACAAAACAACAGCTTTGTTACGGTTAAAAGTGTTGAAACAACCTTACAATGATCATTATATTTCCCAATTGTTAAATTGGTTTGATGATAATATTAACATTTTGTAAAACAACTATACCTTATAGAACACGAACCGCTTTTACCGCTCTTGGTTTCCAGTACGTATTATACGAAGAGAAAGCAACGCCTGTACTTGTAGCTGCATGAAGAAGTGTGTTTGGATCCGTTACGATAGAAACATGATTGATCACACCATCACCTTCTGTATCAAAAAATACTAAATCCCCTTTGCGGATCTCACTTAATGGTATTTCCTTTCCTACATTCCCTTGTTGCGCTGATGTTCTTGGAAGGTTGATTCCGTTTTCAGCAAAGACTCTTACCGTAAAGGAGGAACAGTCGAATGCATCGGTTCTGTTGGTTGATGCACCATACAAGTATTTAGCACCCAGGTATTTTTTTCCTGTTTCAATGATTGCATCTGCTTTAGAATCCCAAGCGGAGTCAGCACCTGGATTGCTAGCAGCATTTCCTGGGATATTGATTACTTGGCCAATAGAAATACGGTTTGCATCCTTAATCGATGGGTTGGCAGACAACAAGGCATTTAGGGTTACTCCATGTCTACTGGCAACAGATGAAAGGTTGTCCCCGCTTTTTATGGTATATGTATTCGTTTTAGGCTGCTCCGGTTGGCTTGGACTAGGAGTAGGCGTGACAGGTTGGCCCGGTGTTTGGCTGCTTGGTGCAGCTACGTTTATTTTTTGCCCTACATAAATCTTATTAACGTCTGTAATCGATGGATTTAGCTTTAATAGGTTCGCTATATTTGTTTGGTGGTTCTTAGCTATCATAGATAAAGAATCACCAGATTTAATCGTGTACGTAATTGAAGTTGGTTGGCTGGGAGTAGGGGCTGGGGCTGTTTGGACAGCAGACCCGCCTGCTTTTAAGACCAGTTTTTGCCCTGGAAAAATCAGATCACTGTTAAGGTTATTCCATGACTTTATATTACTTACGGAAACCTGATTATTATTAGCTATCTTCCATAAGGAATCACCAGATTTAACAACGTAGTCGGAAGCATAAGCTTGTCCAGAAAACATGATGGAAGTTACGAGAGCACCTGCCATTACTTTCTTTTTCATGATTGTTCCATTCTCCTCTTCGGTCACTTTTTTTCTTTGTATAGTTGTATAGTAGCATGAATTTTTCAACAAGAATATAGAATTTTCTTCAAATTTATGTTAGAAACGACAAAAAGCTTGTAGAACTATTTCTCTACAAGCGCTTAATGGGATACAACTAGATTTTTTATTCTTCATTTACTTGTTGATTTCCGTTCCAGGCGCTTCGCTTTCCGAGGGCGGTCCGGAAGCCTCCCTCGGCAAGCCTGGAGGCCAATGAAAAAATCATTGAATGAAGACTGTGTTTAGACATCGCTGTTGATTTCCGCAAATGGCTTCGCTTTCCTAGGGGCGTTGCTGGAGCCTCCTCGGCTACGCCTGCGGGGTCTCCAGCTAACGCTATCTCCCTCAGGAGTCTTCGCCTTTTGCTCCAATCCCCTGCTAGGAATCATTAAAAACTTTCTGATATCAGTTTTTCAGTGGCCTCGGCAAGCCTGCGGGGTCTTCCCTGTCCCTTTCCTCCCGCAGGAGTCTAAGCTCCTTCCACTGCAATCAACTTGGTTTACGGTTGCACCTAAAAAATAACCTTTATATCCCCGCGGATCTTTGGAGTCTTTTGGCGATTTCCATGAAGTCTTCTTGGGAGATTCCTGGTGCAAATTCTTCAGGGACGCTTTGCAAGTCAGGCATCGGGCCTCCAGGTGGAGATCCTTGGATAACTTCAAGCTTCCCTCCATCTACTGGGTGACTTCCCTTCCAGATCATGGATACATCCTTATAATCACTCGGACTGAAGGTGTATAACTTACGGTGGGCTCCTTCGGCTTCAAATTTCCTCGTCGTTTCAAATGCCTTGTTTTCCAAGCTTGGTATAGGTACAAGCTTGGTAATGTCTACTCCAGTCGCAATCTCGAGGGCTTTTGCATATGCCACAACATGCACCCCTCCCCGAACGAGGAGGTATCCGATCATTTCTCTGGCTACCGGGTTATCTGTCATCTGATATACCCTCATTTTGTGGGTTCTGGCACCACATTCCAGAAAAAAGTTATGCAGTAAATCCAACACTAAATTACCACTGTTGAAAACATTATCACCGGTCCACGCCCTGCCCATGGAATCTCCAGGGAGAGCTGTCTGAGCAGTTGCTATATATTGATAAGTATTACGAAAATCTTTCGTATCTCGTAGCGGCGTTGCATCCGGTGGTGCAGGATATGTAACACCCTCTAGCATCAGGTTAATAGTAGTGGTTACCAGTTCTACATGACCTAGCTCCTCTGCTGTAATACTTGCCACCAGATCAAAAAACGGCTTCAACTTCTTTTTATTGCGAAAGTTAATGGATTGAAACATATAGTTATTGAGTGTGGACATTTCACCAAATTTTCCTCCAAGCAGTTCTTGAACAGCCGCAGCTCCATTTGGATCAGGGTTTTTCGGTTTAGGCAACGGGATCAATAAGCGATTTGTACGAGAGAACATCTTCTTTTACCCTCCTCTAAACAATCAAAAAGGCTCTATTTACTTTTATGATATTTGGGAATTGTCCTATAACCAACAGGAGGCTTTTATCATAGATACGGGACATTCGCCTATACACTTTGGGTGTTTGTAACATAAGGTATGGTATCAACGTCAAAAGGAGAGATGTATAAATGGGCAAGGACGCAGGCTGTGGAGCAGGCTTCACACTTTTCATCATCTTATTTATTCTTCTTATCATCATTGGATCGGCTTACTTATATTAAACCTACACCAAAACGCAGGTTGCAAACTCCCTGCGTTTTTTATATGAGGAAAATAAGTTAAATAAACATAATTCAGATGTGTTAGGTCAAGCTAAAAAGAGAGTAATGGCTGGAGGAATCTATATGCAAGAAAAAAGCTATCAACATATGGACATACATACTTATACAGGGCCCTCATATGAACAAGCCACTTGAACGATTACTATGGAGCATTGCGCTTCCTGGATTTGGCCAATTACTCAACAAGAAATATATTAAAGGATTAACCTTCATTTTTTTAGAATTCTTGATAAATGTACAAGCCAACTTCAATTCTATTATCTTGTATAGCTTTATTGGAGAAATTGACAGGGCTATAACCGATGCGAATTATTTATGGCTTATGTTTTATCCTTGTTTATATTTTTTTGCGATGTGGGACGCTTTTAAAGATGCAGGAGGAGGAAAATCACCTTATATCTTCCTACCTTTCGTCAGTTGTGCTTATTTTGTAACAGTCGGTCTAATGCTATCGGGCAAAATAAAGTTGTTTGGCGTAATTGTTGGCCCTGTCTGGATGCCAATGACTTTTGTAATTCCTGGTGTAGCTGCTGGTTTTCTTGTACGTGCAATATTAATGTTTTTCACTTCAAGGAAAGTTAATGGAGGGTAATGGGATGAGGTATGTGTATACAAGAGATGATGTAAAGATTTTCTACCGTTTAATTGGTACAGGACCTACTACCATTTTATTTGTTCATCCACCTGGAATGGGCCATATTACGTTCAAGCAGCAGCTTCCCTTATCCAAAGATTTTCGTCTCTTATACGTAGACTTACGTGGCAACGGGAACAGCGACAGTGGAAGTGTATCAATCAAATTCCCCCTTCTTGCCAGGGATCTTTATGATGTATGTCAGCAGTTAGATATCGATAAAGTGTTTATATGTGGTTATTCAAATGGAGCTTCCATTGCTATGGAAACTGCAATAAGATATCCGAATCTAGTGGAGGGACTATTGTTAATAGGGGCATTTTCTGAGGTCGACTCGTTATTATTAGGAGGGGAATTCCTTTTAGGTATTACGGCATCAAAGATGAAGATGATGCAGCTCTTAGCAAATGTTATTTCAAATGCACACTCCTACTCCAAAGCGTTCGGAAAGGAAATGTCGGACTATTTTTTGCGAACAGATGCAGACATACTTTATCAGATGTATCTAGAAGGGCTATTCTATAATTGCACTAAGAAACTGCCTTCTATTTCATGCCCCATTCTTCTCATATATGGTCAAAAGGACTACTATGTTCATCATTATCAGTACAAGTTTATGAAACGGCATCGCGATACCAAGGTTATTTATGTCAGTGGTGCCAGACACCAAATTCCAACTAAACACTCCACTATTCTTAATGCAATTACTAAACAATTTATTCAAAACCAAAAGATGGATACCAAAACAAAAGGGAGTCACTCAACTCCCTAATCGAATTATTTGATTGTAAATGGCCTATTACTTTTAACAGGAATAGCAGAGTTTGGCTGCATGCAATTATGAGCGATTTTCATACGGCTTAAAGTGGTCTTTAGTGTATCATTTGCGTCCTTTTCTTTGTCCAATTGAATGTTGGTCATATCTACCATTGCCCGCACAACATTTTCAAAAGCAATACGAAGCTTTTCGTCTTGGAGCGACTTTCCGTCTTTCACTATCATTTTCACCAACTCATTTGCATAGACATTCATTTTTTCCACAGCTTCTACCTTCGTATTCATGACGCACTCCTCCTAAAAGTTTTTTTCTAAGATATGAGAGGTAGCCATAAAGCATGCCTTAATACTTTCCATATGCCTTTCGCCTATACTATTCTATGATATTTGCACAAATCCTTCTTATCGACAAAACAAGCCACACCAACATAAATTTCGACCCTCGCCTTCCCCTTACAATCCAATTCCACTCCCGTCATACCTTCTACAATCTCAACATAAAAGAAATAAAATTAATGTACCTTTTCAAAATTCGAAGTTTTTCATAATAATACCTACTTTTTACACCTAACCTATTTTCTTACAAAGTTTTTTCAACTATAATATAGGAAATTGTGAAGAGGGAGTGATAAAGATGAAACTCGTAGAACTTGCCGTTGAAAAAAAACGAAGCCAAATGATGCAAACTGCGTTTAAAACGGGATTGACTTCAGTAGAAACTGTCAAGCTAAGTCAAGAGCTAGATGAAATGCTAAATGTCTTTATTCCTCCACACTTTGAAGAAAAACATATAAATCATTCTCAAATAAAGAAAAAATAGTTACATTACTAATAAAAATATGTATAATTACATCTAACTTATATAAATTTATCATTGATGATAAAGAGAGTAGTCTTTAGATGGCAATCAAAGCGAATCAGGGACGGTGGAAGCCTGGTGGAAGTCTATCGTACGAAGCGCACTTTTGAAATGGAACGGGCACATCCCCTATAACGGATGATAAGCGGCTTTTCGTATGAATATTAGAAAAGCAATTAGAGTGGTACCGCGGGCATATGACACTAAGCTCGTCTCTTCATTTAGTTGAAGAGGCGGGCTTTTTATATTTATCTTTAAGGAGTTGTTCTAGATGAAATTAACTGACCTTGCAGCACAAGCACTGCATAATGTGATACCTGAAATCCCATTAAGTAAAATAACCGCACTTTTAGAAAAGCTACAAAATTAACTAGCTCTTTTATTGACAATACAGAAGCAGTCGGTCCATATGTAAATATCTTTTTTAAGAAGGATATGATCCAACAAAAAATCGTTCACAAAATTCAACAAGAAAAAGAACAGTACGGCACACTTGATATTGGTAACGATGAAACCATCGTCCTAGATCTGTCCTCTCCAAATATTGCAAAGCCCTTTTCCATGGGGCATTTACGTTCTACAGTGATTGGAAACGCCATCGCCAACATCCTAGAAAAATCAGGGTATGAGACAGTACGAATAAATTATTTAGGAGACTGGGGCACCCAATTCGGTAAATTGATTGCCGCCTATCTAAAATGGGGAGAGGAAGAAAAAATCCGCAATAATCCGATCCCGGAACTGCTAAAACTTTATGTAAAATTTCATGCAGAGGCATCTGTTCGAACAGCTTTAAATGACGAAGGACGCCGTTGGTTCAAGCAGCTTGAAGAAGGAAATGAGCAAGCTGTTTCCCTATGGAAATGGTTTAGAGAAGAGTCCTTGAAGGAATTCCATAAAATTTATCATCTCCTCGGCGTTACGTTTGATTCCTATCAAGGAGAAGCGTTTTATAACGATAAAATGGAACAAGTCGTTCAAATGCTAGAAGAACAAAACTTGTTGAAAGAGTCGGATGGTGCACAAGTAGTGGAACTTGATGAACCAACACTTCCCCCTTGTTTAATAAAAAAGTCGGATGGTGCCACCCTGTATGCAACTCGTGATCTCGCAGCCGCTCTTTATCGTAAAAAGGTCTATCAATTCTCAAAAGCACTATATGTCGTGGGTCAAGAGCAAACCATTCACTTTCAGCAAGTGAAAGAAGTATTGAAAAAAGCTGGTTTTGACTGGGCGGCAGAAATGCATCATATTACATTCGGACTTCTTTTGAAAGACGGGAAGAAAATGTCCACCCGTAAAGGTAAAGTTGTTTTACTAGAAGAGGTGTTGCAGGAAGCCATTCAACTTGCAGAAAGAAATATAGAATCCAAAAACCCGGCTCTTCCTGATAAAAAAGAAGTAGCACGTCAGGTTGGTGTCGGTGCGGTCATTTTCCATGATTTAAAAAACTACCGAGTAAACTCTTTTGAATTTTCCCTAGAAGATATGTTGAAATTTGAAGGGGAAACAGGACCTTATGTTCAATATACTTACGCACGAGCTAACTCCATATTGAAAAAAGGGAATTGGAAAAGCGAAGAAATGCAGAAAGGGTTAGAAGATAGCTACTCTTGGGAAGTGACAAAACTCCTGCAAGAATTCCCAGAAGTTATCGCAAAGGCAAATAAAGGATACGATCCCTCCCTCATTGCCAAGCATATTGTAAATGTGTGCCAGGCATTCAATAGTTGGTATGGCAATATTAAATTCCTGCAGGAGGACGCAGAAACAGGTGCTAGACTTGCTTTGGTATCCGCTACCGCCATTGTAATAAAAGAGTCTTTGCGCTTACTGGGTATTCAGGCACCACAAGAAATGTAACAGATATTGGTATAACGAACATGAATCCATCATCCCCCTCATATATTAAAGTATTAATAGTATTGGGGGGATGCCTATGAAATGGCTGATACTGTTTCATGTGATAGTTGCCGTCGTCGGAATTGGTCCCACATTTTTCGGAATTATACTCCTAAGAAAGCACCAGACCATCTCAGATCTACGACACAATGTCCTATTACAACATAAACTTGACTACTTCCCTAAGATTGGCGGAACACTTGCTGTTATAACAGGTATACTACTTGTTCTCTTTGGTAACTATGGTTCTATTCTCCAAGTTTGGCTTTTAGCTTCCCTTGTCATCTACCTTTGCATCCAAGTCATTGTGATTGGATTTATCTCACCTGCCCTTAATGAACTTCAGCGTTGGTTGCTGCATCCTGAGAACAGAGCCTCTACTCAACTGCCACCCCAACAGGACGCTGCTCTCCACAAAATCAGCAATCTCTACTCGCTTACCTGTATTCTTGGATTTCTCATCTTTATCCTGATGATCATCAAACCAACTTAATCTATAGGTCATCTCCTTTGCAACTGTGTGTTTTGGGCTTTATTAGGCGGAGGTGTTGGCCTATATTGATTAAGCGGACTTCTTTTGCAGGTTGGTGGTGATGCAGGTTTTGAGTTGAATTGTAGTTGGGTAATGGTTGGAGATCCATGTTCAGTTATAAATGTCCGAAGATTTTTAGTTTTTGACCGAAGATTTTGAAAAGTTGTCCGAAAAATTGCAATAGTTGGCCGAAGTTTTACGGAAGTTGACCAAACCTAAAAATCACTTGTCCAAACACCCCTAAAAATTGACCGAACCCTCAAATAATATGACCGAACCTATCGTAATTTCATCTTCTTTTTGTCCAAAGAATGTAGGAAAGTGTCCGAACCATATATTCATGTCTAAAAAGCCCCTAAATAGAGGCTGAATTTAGAAAAGTGGAGTATTTCTCATTCGTTCCTACGATTTTCCCACCGGACCTCTCAAAGACCACTCACAAAAAAAGAGGCACCTATAATTTTAGGCACCTCCCACTCCAGTATCCGCTCTTTTCCTTCTCCGATAGAATGCTTCTCTTCCCATATAACTGTTAAAAAGCAGTTCCATTTTCTCCAGATCTTCCTCTAACACAACCGGGTCCCGTTCATCCCAATACACGTAAGAGACAAAATAATACTTCCGGATGGGAGAAAAGAGCACCTTGGAATGCGGAAACTTATCAAAAAAACCTTGTATCTGCCCTTTTTTCATATACGAAATATTCACCAGTTCCATCAACATCACCTACTTGTTTTAAGGATAGGTCGAAATTACAGGCAAAGGGGCTTATAGTTTTAATACCACGTATATACGTTAAATACACCATTTTAACTGTTAGCTACACTATGTTATCCAGTTCCGTTCCACAAACTAAAAATTAAGCAGCAATATCACGTTTCACAAATGTCCAGAAACTAACTACATGTAACAACACAAAGTAGATTAAAAACATGACAGTAGAAAAGCCAAAACTAACTCCTGTGACAATTTGCACGCCTTCAAGCAATGCTTCAAAGTGAATGTTGGCAAAAGGAGAATACTTGGCCCATTCAAACTTCATGGCAATAAGCGATGTAATCTGGGTTCCTGTAAATAAAAGAAATAATGAAATCCCGATTGCAAGCGAGTTATTTCGGAAAACACTCGATATCATGAAGGCAATGGTAGCAAACATGATTACTCCCAAGCTACTCAACGCCAGTTTCAATAGTAAGTATAAGAATGGATGAACCTCAAGCACTTCTCCACCAGCATACAATAGGGATGGAGTATTATCAAAACCAAAGGCAATAGCACCCGTTACAAAAGAACTCATAAAAAGAATGGAGTAAAAAATAATCGTAAACACAAGTACGCTAATGTATTTTGCCAACAATATCTTACTTCTGCTTATCGGTCTGATCATTAAGAGCTTAATGGTCCCCCAAGTAAACTCACTAGCTATCATACCAGCAGCGATGATGACAACGAATAAGGTGACTAGACTTGTTAATCCAAGATTTTCATCCATATAAGTCCAAACTGTATTTCCAGTTGCTGGTTCCATCTCATTTTCCAATCGGTGCTCATTAATTGCCAACTGTCGCTCAAGAGGGCCTCTATCCCCTTCTTCTGACTCTATAATCGTCATTTCCAGGTACTGATTTTCCTGCTCCAATGATTCCTGCCAGCTAAGTTCTTGGCCATTAGCACCACCTTCATTTCTTGCATCGTCAAGCATCGACCCCATCATGATGGTAAAAATGACTCCAACGGCTGATAATATCACCAATATCGCACTCATCACATAAAAGCTTGGCCTTCTAAACCATTTAATTAGTTCATTTTGAATTAAATTTTTCATTGTTAGACACCTCGCTCTTGTGACGTTTTTTCTAAGAACTTATCTTCGAGAGTTTTCGTTACTTCTTTCACTTCAAAAACAGCAATCTCTCTATCTACTAAACTTTTGATAAACATTGGAACAGCTGTACGGTCCATCTCCGCTTGCAGTTTGCCCTCTGCAAGATTATGCGGCATTTCCATTTCACGCATTAATGACATCGCCTCTTCCACCGGCTCACATTCCAGCTGATACAATGTTTTACCGCCGTCGTTGATGAAGTCCCTGATACTTTGAATATCAATTAACTCACCCTTTTGGATAATGCCGACCCTATCACACATCAATTCCATTTCAGATAAAAGATGGCTTGAAACAACAATCGCCATTCCTTCTTCTCTAGCAAGACTCCTTAAGTAATCTCGTATTTCCCTGATACCTGCAGGATCCAGTCCATTTGTCGGCTCGTCAAGTATTAACACTTTTGGTTTATGTAATAGTGCCTGCGCTATTCCCAAACGCTGCCTCATCCCCAAAGAATATGTCTTCACTTTTTCCTTAATCCGACCGGTCAGTCCAACCAATTCTATTACTTCATCCAGTCGTTCCGGAGTTATCCCGGGCATCATCCTGGCATATTGTTTCAAGTTCTGATATCCCGTGAGAAACTTATACATTTCCGGGTTTTCGACGATAGCGCCAACTTGGCGGACAGCCTGCTCATAATCAGTCTTGATACTTGCTCCGTCGATATGAATATCACCTGAAGTAATACTCATCAATCCTACCATCATTCGAATGGTTGTCGTTTTTCCCGCACCGTTTGGTCCAAGAAAACCGAATACTTCTCCTTTATACACCTCGAATGAAACATCCTTGATGATCTCCTTGCTTCCGATGTCCTTGCAAACATTTGTCAGCTTTACTGCTGCATCATTCATGAACATAGCTCCTTTTAAACTTCTGTTTTTTCCAAATCAATGCTCTAACTAGTACTACGTTTTTATGTGCTAAAAAGTTTCTACCTTTTAAAATTTCGCTACATAAAAAAATTTTACAAGAATTAGATTCCCGAAATTCATGCTAAACATTCTAATCATTATACCGATAAAATAAATACCTCTTTTATATAAGTGTGGTAAAATGACACTGGTGTACATAAATTTAGTTTTTTTTACAAAATTCTACTTAATTACTTATTATTTGTTAGAATATTTTGTATAATATACTTACAAATTTCTTCATGTGTGTAGGAGTGAAGTGATGGATACGAGAGCTAGAAGAATTGTACGTAATAATAAGAAAAGCCAATTCCATTATTTAATTGTGTTAAAGGATTTTATCGGTTCTTTTATACTTCATGCTGTCTCACTGGTCATTGTGGCTGCTTTCCTGATTTGGGTATTGGATCAGGTGTAAAAACAAAATAAAAAACGAGAAGGAATCAAAATCCTTCTCGTTTTTTATTTGGCTTTTTTCTCATCCTTTTCCTCCATTGGCTGTTGTAGAGATTTTCTATATCGCACTTTGGTTGCTGCATAAAACACACCTGCTGATCCAAAAACCAAAACAATTAGCACTTGACTCCACCTTGTATGCAAGACTCCCATCATCGCACTTAACATATAGGCAATGAGAATTGGGATTAGGACTGTATAAAGAGATAGAATGAAACGGAATTTTTCATCTACTTCATATACGGTACCACAACTCTCACATTTAATAGGTCGATAGCCAAAAAACACTGAGGTTAACTTGGTTTTATATTTTATTACTTCTTGACAGTTAGGACACTGGTGAAATGACATTTAATCGATCCCTTCTTAATAAATACTCTTATATTTCATAATATCAAAAGCATCTTTAAAGGAATAGTTGCAAAATACAAAAAAAGATCCAGCACACAAATAAATTAGTGCACTGGATTATCGCAATATATCATTTACCATTTAAAGGCTGCTTCACATTTTTTAATATATTAATCACAAATAATAACACACCTAGAGTTGTTAAATTTGCTCCGACAACCGTCAAAATTAATAACGATTCATTACCATGTACCACAAAAGCTAAACCAACCATCATTAAAGGCAAGCCTATATTGTGTAACCAAAAATGCCATGTAGCAAGCCTTGTTTTTCCCGCTGCAGGAAATAAAATATAAATGATACCAGCAAGTGTCAAAGCGGTCCAACCAAGAAGGTTAATATGAACGTGTACAGGTGTCAAATTGTATGCATGTGCCGTTGACATATAATAACCAATCCCCACACCTATCAAAAAATAATTAACAGAAATCTTAATCAATCTAACTCCCATCGCCATCCCTCCAATTCTATACGTTCACTCATTACTATCGTACGTACAGTTATGAGACTATAGAACTGGCAAATTCCAAATATTACAATTATTAATGGTTGTTTGAAATAGGAGAAGACATGGTTTTTACAAAGTTTTCAGCAAAAGTATCTGTATTCACTTCTAATGCTATAGTCAATTTATTTCCTTTTTCATCTGGTTTTGGACGAAAGTCTGCTATACTAACCCCTCTAAGGTTTCCTTCATCTAACCCCACTGTCACAACTTTCTCAACATATTTGAAAGCTTGAGGCGTTGTTACAGCAAACAATGTCATGACATCATGCAAAGGGCTTCCTTCTATACCCGGTATTAGTTTTTGGTAAGCTTTAAAATAATAATCAAATATCTCTTTGATAAGATTTTGATATGGGTTGTTATCTTCCTTAACTATTTCTTCTATCATCGTTGGGGTAATGATGGCTTCTTTCGTGACATTCAATGGATAGAGGACACTATTTTTCGCTTTTTCCATTACAATACCTGCTGCAATTGGATCGCCATAGAAATTTGCTTCCGCTCCTGCGGTGACATTTCCTGGTGTGAGGAAGGCGCCTCCCATTATATAAAATCCTTTTACAGAATTCATCGTTTCTGCACCAGCTAGGTTAAAGGAGATGGCAAGGGAAGTTGATCTTCCAACATCTACAATGATCAATTCATCTCCATACTCCTCAATCAATTTAAAGACTGCATCAAAATTCAGTAACTCTCCTTTGATCGTGGCCGGCGGTTTAATAGGTCCTAATCCCTCTTCTCCATGTATCTCTGGATAATAAGGTGTAAACTCACCAGACAGAGGTGTCTTTGCTCCACCAATTAATACTATATCCTCCTTTCCTCCGAGTTCCAGAAGATATGCCACATTTTGCGTGGCTTGTTCTTGATTGACGTTGCCATAGCTTGTCACAATACCAACCAATTCTATTTCCGGGTTAAGTAATGCATAAATGATGGCTAGGGAATCATCAATACCTGGATCACAATACAAAAGAATTTTTTGAGGCATCATTCTCCCCCTTTATTGGGTGTTATCCCATTATATTCATCTCGATTGTGAAACTGACCTATTCAGTAATCCCAGTGCTGATAAGTCTTACTTTTGCCTCCACCTGTACTGTTAATGTTGGATATGTCGCATCTTTCCATTTTTTATAGTCAAATCCTCTTTTTCGAGACTTGGCTTGATATCCCAAGCCAATCGGGTCTACGCCTTTTTCCTGAAATTCCTTTATCATTGACTCTGATTCTTTAATGATTTTCTCTTCAAACACCTTTTGAAACTCCTTTAACTCCTTAGGAGTCACTTTATTTCCTGTAAATTCTCTCACTGCTCCATCCACACTTACAATCACCCTAATTGATGGGATATCGTCTTTCCATTTCACCCTGAACTTTCTGTCTGTCTTTATACTTCTAATTGAAACAAATTCTTCCTTATCTTTTACTTTCAATGAAACGGTACCATCCGCATGCTTGTCAACGAGTGTTTTGAAATAAAACAATTTCTCATTAGGAATTGTCATTTCAAATTTATCTTCTTTCATTACTGCCGCGCCAACAATCTCTGCACTTTTCTCTGTCTTCTTCAAAATTGGTAAGTTTGGATCTTTCCCTTTTTGGTAATAATCAGACAAAAATATATGCAAGTTTGTCTTTGGCACATCTCTTCGGTTAATATTATGTTTTAAAAGATTATATAAGTGATCTCCTGTGCCTCTTGTGCCAAGATTTTGCTGTAGGAGGTCTTTTGTGTCCCCTTCAACAATCGCCAAATATAATCCTGTACCAATGCTTGCATCTCGCTGTAAACCATCAACAACTTGAATGACACCTTTTTCCGCCAATGCTTTGTTGAATAAAACCAACTCTAAGCTTCCGTTAACAATTGGTGCAGACGATTCTTTCTGTGCATTCCTTAATATATCTTTATTTAATAACGAGATTGCAGTAAATATTTCATTTTCTATAGATTGATCTGCTTTATAAACAGGGACAACGAAAGTACCCTCCACTTCATTTTCTCCAATTAAATCAAAGCCTTCTACTTGTTCAATATTGATATCATCGACAATTTCCTTTTCCAGACATCCTGTGAGAAGCAGACAGATTGTAATAACCCAAATGATATTATGACGGCGCATCTTCTTTTTTCCCCTTTCTCCAATGTACAAGGGTAATGATCAGGAATAATAAAGGAATATAGATATAAGCCATATAAAATCCGACTTGTCCAAGGTAAGAGTTCAAATCATTGATTAATTTCCTGTCTTCAAATTGATTCATGAGAATAAAAACCACAATTGTAATGATTATTAATGAGGTTCTGTGCTTTAGCTTGGTCATTCTTTTCGCAAGCCTACTAGCACACCATAAAAACAGGCATACATTTGGGAGGATAATTAGACACCAGTTAGCAATTCCGATGTATTCTACACGCTCAACGAATGGAAGCTCAATGATTTTCCAAATGGAAAGTGTTGCCCAAATATTCTTCTGTAGCTTATCTTCACTAAAGTAGGCAAACGTAATCAGGGCAAATATCAGGTAAATGAAGGAGGTGACAAACACACCTAGATGAGCCCATTTTTTTGATTGCTGAGGTTTGCTAATGAATGGATAAAATATTAATAATGTCTCAAAACCAAGCATACTTAAAGTCATATCCTTACCGGAGAGGAATATATCCTTGAAAGAGTGATCAAAAATCGGTAACAGGTTTCGAAAATTTGCATATTCCAATGGAAGCACAATGGTTAAAATTAAATATGCGGGTAGCATGACACCCAAAAATGCTACTCCTGTAATAACCCTGAAGCCACCAGTAATAATATAAAAAACAAGTATTAAAAATAACAACGAGAAAAACCATGTACTTAAATCAGGAAACAGCCAAACTTGAATTACCTCTATATATGTTCTTAGTACTGTAACAACGGTCATGATGAAATAAACAACAAAAAGTAGATTTAAAAAATTACCTATCCATTTTCCAAAAGCAATCCGGTGTGCACTCGCCAAATCGCCGTCACTTTTTTCACATATTTTATAAATCATATAAATGATGATATGAGTAAAGAAACCAAAAAGAATAATTCCTATCCACGCATCATAGCCGGCAGACATTGCAATGATTCGCTGATAGCCAAGTGCCCCAACTCCGAACTGCGTGCTATGAATTAAATAAAACACTAAAAATGGTGATACTTGAAAATTCTTAGAAACTTTTTGCAATGTCATACCTCCCTTCTATATCATCATTCATCAATATCTTTTTTGGGCTTGGTCTGTGTCTTGGTCGTTCTTTGCGGTTTATTGGTCCTCAATTGACCAGGTCTTTCTGTTTGCATGGAGAAAGGCAGTCTTAGCAAAGCATCCTTCATGTCTTTAACTCTAGGTGGATAAATAGGTTCCAAATAAGGCCTACCCAGGGAAGTCAATCTCAGCAGATGGGCCGCCAATATACAGAAACAAAAAACAATGCCAAGCAATCCCCATAATTCAGCAAATAATAGGAATGGGAACCTCAGGAGTCGGATGGTATTGCCCATTTTATAAACTGGGGTCGTAAAAGATGCCAGCGCAGCAAGTGCTACGATAATTAACAGGACGTTACTCGTCAAACCAGCTTCAACAGACGCAGTCCCAATTACAATTCCACCCACGATACCAATTGTCTGACCTACCTTTGTAGGAAGTCTTGCTCCAGCTTCCCGCAGTAATTCAATGGTCAGTTCAAGAAAAATCGCTTCTAGGATAGGTGGCAAAGGAACCTCACGTCTTGAAGAAATCAATGTGCTAAGTAGATCTTTTGGGATCAATTCATAGTGATAACTTAATACTGCTACATAGACAGGGGTTACCAAGATGGAAAAAGCAACACCAAACAGTCTTATTAGACGAAAAAATGAAGAAAGCCAATAACTTAAATAATAATCTTCAAAGGAAGAGAAGAATTCAACCAGAGTAGTCGGGCCAATGAGTCCATGGGGAGACCCGTCCACCATGATTACTACTTTTCCTTCAGTCAATGCTGACACAATACGGTCTGGCCTCTCTGTGTCTAGAAGGAGCGGAAAGATCGTGTTACCATTATCCGATATTAATTGTGTGATATAAGAACTGTCATTGATATGATCGAATTCTACGTCTTCAAGTCGTTGCGTGACAGTCTGCACATTTTCCTTATTTACAATTCCATCCAAATACATGACAGATACTCGTGTCCTTGAGATTGTACCTAACATTTTTTGCTCTACTGTTAACATCGGAGTACTTAAACGTCTTCTTATAAGGTTTATATTAGAATCAATATTTTCCACAAAGGATTCTTTTGGTCCAATAACGCTGAACTCTACTTCTGGAAGAGAAACAGCACGTGTCTGTACAAATTCAGACCGCACTAACAACCCTTTTTTGTCCTTCTCCCCAATCTGTACAAAAATAAATCCTGATAACAGTTTTTCTCTTACTTCCTTCGGGTCGGAGCTAATGGTCACTACTTCGATCGGTAAAATATTTTTTAAATCTTGCAAATTGCTCCACGGCCTAGTGGAAATGCTATGTAATATGTCACGATGCAGGAAATCAGTATCTACTAATGTATAGTAATAGTTAACCCACACTTTCCTACTTCCGTCATTGGTCTGATTTGTAAATCTCAAAAAATCTACAGACTTTTCCATTTGTAATAATAATTGTGTTACAGACATGTCTTCTACCTTGCTAGATGTTTGATCGCTTCTAGGTGAAAACAGTTTTTTAAGTAGGTTTTTCATTGAACTCCCCCCTCTCTTTGGGTATTGGTCGTCACAATTCTTCTCTTATTTTTCCTATAAAGTTATGTAATATACCAACTGTTAAATGGGCAAATAATCAGGCAAAAAAAAAGAGCCCTATTTGGACTCTGAAGTGCTGACTATTTTTGTGGACGTCTAATAATCTCAACCACATCAAAAATACGAATATGATAAATGTTCTTATCCACATCTTTGATTGTAAGTTTGTTCGCTTTATACCGGAAAGATTGTATACGACCAGTAATTTGGATGACATCTCCTTCGAACCAGATCGACATCTTGAAAACTTCCTTTGCCATATACATATGACGTAATAACTTCTTTATATATTGAATATCCGGAATATTTTCTGGGTACAACAGAAATCCTTGTACTGTCCGGTCAGCGTCATTTTTCCATAAATACATGGATTGATTCGCTAGTTTATCTTCTTTTTTATGTTCCATGGCAATTACCCCTTTTCTTACAATATCGTGGATACGCTCTTACAGGTAACCTCCATACATAACATAACATATAACTGTACAAGCCATATGCCATAGCTACTACACAGTTTATTCCTGATATCCTGACATGTCAACCAAATAACCGTGCACTATAGTGGATGTACCGGGAATAAAGAAAAGCTAGCTTTTCGTTAGGATCTCCTAATGAAACCACCTTTTGAAAGTGTATTAGATGAGTACACTCCTATGATACACCATATTATTAATACTTTGAATATTTACAAGGATAAAGATCGATACGTTCATGAAGCAACAATTGCTTTGTGGGAAGCTTTTTGTTCAAAAGACTGCTCAAAGGGGTCATTTACTTCTTATGCTTATTCATCCATGAGGGGAAAATTGCTTAATCATTTAAAAAAAGAAGTGCGGTGGGAAAATACACACATGTTTGTAGATGAGATGCCGGAAACTTCAACTGATTTTTTTAATCCATCAGTGGGTAATTTGGAGGAATACACTTGCTATTTAACGGAAAAGCAGAAGAAGTGGGTCGTTGAATGCATTATTAAAGGGAAGAAGTTGGAGGAAGTTGCTGTACAGGAAGGGGTTACGGTAAGTGCGGTTAAGTCTTGGCGGGCAGAGGCGCTGAAGAAGCTTCGGATGGAAATTTCAAAGTAACAATAAGAAACTCATTAAGGGGGCCACTGAAAAACTCTTTGAATTTAGATGTTGTTTAGACACCGCTGTTGATTTCCGCAAATGGCTTCGCTTTCCTAGGGGCGCTGCTGGAGCCTCCTCGGCTTCGCCTGTGGGGTCTCCACCTAGCGCTATCTCCCTAAGGAGTCTTCGCCTTTTGCTCCAATCACCAGCTAGGAATCATTAAAAACTTTACGTTATCAATTTCTCAGTGGCCCAATAAAAAGCTGGCTCCGATCCGCTTCTTTTTTAGCTTCTTGCTTCTTGCATATATTGATAGACTACCTCACCATTGTGCTTGGCAATGCCTCTATAGTGTTTAAAGTCTTCACGGGCAACCAGCACTTTACGAAAAATCATGAAATCCTCTTTTTGAATTCTAAATTCATGAAGCTCTCCATTTTTTAGCTTGTCCAATATTTCTGTTGCTAAATTATCGTTCACAATCATCACTCCATCTTTCCAACATACTACTATATATTTTATCACTGTTGATCTGATATGAAAATAATCAGTAAAAAAACCCCTTCTAAAGAAGGGATTCCATGGGGGATAAGGAATAAAATGAATGGGGCAATTAGGTAGCCCTATTATTATATATGCTATTCATCAATTAACGGTCACCAAGTAAAACTAATTAAATTAAAAGAAAATTTAGAAAAAATAGCATGAAACTATTTACGTTTCTGCAAAAATAATGCAAACTGTATGTAATACTTTTAAATCCACTATTTCACAAAAATAAAAAGCCAGACAGAGTAAGTTGTTGTCGGTGAACACTATTTAGGGGGAGATATCGTTGAAAAAAGCAGAAGTGGGAAACATCATAGAATTTCGTGAAGGTCTTCAAGGAGTGGTAGAGAAAGTAAATGAAAACTCCGTCATAGTCGACCTAACCTATATGAACAATTATCGTGATTTAGAATTGGAACAACGAACCGTGGTTAATCATAAAAACTATAAAATTGTAAAATCCGTATAGAATAAAGCCAAAAAAGACTTCCCAAAATACAAGGGGAAGTCTTTTTACGCTAGCCAGTTTCCTCTTCTAAAATTTCCAACACGACGGCTGATCTTTCTTTATCAAGGCGAACAGAAAAATGTGTTTCTTCATTAATATTTAAGTTGCGCCTAATCTCAATAGGAATGTTAACCTTTCCGTTATTGGAAACAATGGATTCATTAAAAATGTGCTCTTCATTAATCGGTTTCATGAGTAACCCTAAAGGTTGCTCCATAATCATCAATACATCGCCATCGGAAATATCAAGTTGTTCTCTTATTGACTTGGGAATGGTTAAATGGCCAGATTTACGAATTCTCCTTAGCTCTTTCGTTTGGCTCATAATGGACACTCCTATTTTTTATTTCTTATTCCCTGCTATGCTGAAATGAAAACGAACTTTGCCAACTAAGATATAATTAGGGGCAAAGGTCACCTATTTTTGCAATAAGATCTGATTCCACAAAATGAACACCGTTTCTGCCATCTTTTAAAAACCTTAACATTGCCTTTGCAACTGTTTGTCCATGAACAGAACGATATTTTTTCCACTTCCCACGCAATACAGGCTGAATGACAGTTCCTAAAACTTCCCCGATTCTTTCCCCTAGTCTAAACTCGTCTCGATCGCCGAGAAGTAAGGAAGGCCTAAAGAAATAGGTAGACGAAATCCCAATGGATGAAACGGCTTTTTCCATCTCACCTTTTACCTGATTGTAGAAAAATCTAGAATGTTCATCGGCTCCAATAGCTGATACTACAGCAATTCTGGTTACCCCATTTTCTTTAGCAAGACGGGCTGCTTCTACTACATAATCAAAGTCCACTTTTCGAAAGTTTTCTTGTGTGCCTGCTTTTTTCTTAGTTGTTCCTAAACAAACGAAAAGATCATCGACCTTAAAAAGTTCCTTATAGTCAGGCATTTTATCAAAGTCGATTATCACCTCATTTAACTTAGAATGAGTCTCAGTCGTTTGATTTCTTACGAACGTGGTAAGGTTCCCGTAATCAGAATTTTGCAAAATCTCTTTCTGTACATATGTTCCTATCAAACCGGTTGCACCAATTAAAAGAGCGCTTCTATTGGAGTTCATATATGGTTCTCCTCTACCTTTGTTACTTACTTTATAACAGAATTAGCGCTTTCCTACAACTATTCACGCTCTTGGGATAATTCCTCTCTGTCAGCAGTTGAAGGTGGTTTTTCCATCCAGCGGTTTTTAACCATAATGTCAGCTCCAGACTTTGCAAGTAATGCTGACTCTGAAGATAGCTTCTCATATTTCAACGCAAGATCTGTTCTTTGACTTGCTGAGGATGCCGTTGCATAATTTCCAATTCCGGCAGCAACCATCAAGCTGGTATGAAACATCATCAACTTATCTGAAAATGGTGGAATGTGAGAAGCAGTTACGGAATAGTCGGCTGCCATAGGCGCTTGAATATCATCCTTCAGCAATAGATCTACAAAAGCTTTTATATGAGAATGAGCCAGCTGCTTCGCCTTTACCATAAACTCACGAACTTCACTGCTGACAGCGGTCTGGGAAAATGCAGTACAAAGAAGCATCCCTATCTGGTTAGTTTCAATATTCATACTTAGATGCGTGACTTCAATAGTATTTAATGTCCGTTTATTTATTAAAGGATTCAAGCCGCTAAAATATTTTTTTTCTTCCACTAAATATGCTCTATCAGGGATAACCGTAATTGGCTTCTTTATATATAAACCTTTTTCTAATAGAAGGTCAGTTGTTAAGTCGAAAATTTCAATCGTTCGCTGAAGAAAAGTGTTATAAAGTGTTCTGATATCTTTTTTGGATACCGCACTTAAACTTGCACTGTATGTAACCATCCCTATTTTGGCCATTTGGAGTACGTAAGAAAGTTGAAACGTGTCTGAAAATAGTCTCGGTGCTTTAAGGTTTATGTCATTTTCGGAGAACGCCATTGGAAGAGGATACTTTCCTTTCCAGAAAACAGCCTTTAGTTCGTTTTCATTTGTAGATGCTATGTCGTATGCTTTTGCAATTATCTCTCGGATTTGCTGGTCTTCTACAGTTTCGAGAAAGTATCTTAAGACGCATGCTGACATGGAGTTGTTTAAATATAGTGTCCACAGTGTGCTGGTTTCTGCACAGGACCATTCTGTTGTATGGTTTGTCATGTTTGTCCCCTCCTATTTTACTGTTATTATTTTCAATTTGGAGAGGTTTTAGTATAAGTTCTGACTCTTTTAAATCTAAAAATTTTAGTTGTTTGTTAATCGCCCGCTGTTCCTTTCCGCAAAATGGCTTCGCTTTCCGCGGGACGGTGCTTGAGCCTCCTCACTTCGTTGTGGGGTCTCAATCTACCGTTACTCCCCCGCTGGAGTCTCCGCCTTTTGCTACAACTCACAGCTAGAAATTACATAAAGAAACGTTCATGCTTTTTCAGATAACTCTTTTAGATGGTCTTTCATTAACCTTGGGTGAATGAAGTAACTTTGTGGAGGCTCCAGCAGGGCCCCTAGGAAAGCGAAGCCATTTGCGGAAATCAACAGCGGTGTCTTTTACAACATCAAAAATCAAAGACTTTTTCATTGGCCCCTCACCGGAGTGAGGCGCATCACGGACCGCCCGCAAGCAAGCTAAGTCCCTAAAACTAAAATCAACTATATATATACTTACCTCAAAAAAAAGAAAACACAACCGGAGCTGTGTTTTCTTTAGTGAGTTATCTGTTATCGATTTTTTCTGGGTATAAGTCGTGGTTCATTAGGCGGTATTGTGCCATTTCCTCATATTTTGTTCCCGGTTTTCCGTAGTTAGTGTATGGATCGATGCTGATGCCACCACGCGGGGTGAATTTGCCCCATACTTCGATATAGCGAGGGTCCATCAGTTCAATCAAATCGTTCATGATAATATTCATGCAATCCTCGTGGAAATCTCCGTGGTTACGGAAGCTGAAGAGGTACAACTTTAATGATTTACTTTCTACCATTAATTCACCAGGGATATAGCTGATATAAATGGTTGCGAAATCCGGCTGATTTGTTTTTGGACAAAGGCTTGTGAATTCCGGGCAATTGAATTTTACAAAGTAATCTCTGTTAGGATGCTTGTTTTCAAAGGTTTCCAATACATCCGGGGAATAGTTGAACAAGTAATTGGTCCCTTGATTCCCTAACAATGTTACACCTTCTAATTCTGAATCTTTTCTTCCTGACATTTTCACTCTCTCCTTTTCTTAAACTCCTCGTTTGTTACCCCATACTAGCGTGTGCAGT
Organism: Sutcliffiella horikoshii; assembly: GCF_008180725.1. GTDB lineage: Bacteria > Bacillota > Bacilli > Bacillales > Bacillaceae_I > Sutcliffiella_A > Sutcliffiella_A horikoshii_B. The sequence goes on from NZ_VTEV01000001.1 coordinate 682,914, forward strand.
TGTGGCAAAACACGAACGTTATTCATTTCATCATCTTTCATTACTTGGTCGATCAACCACTCATATTTAGCCAACAAATTGTTGACTAATTTTTCATCATCCTCTGTGATGGTATCATCATTTCCAACTTGTACATAAAAAGCTACATCCGGATACTCTTTGTGAACTTTTTTTGCATAAGCCAAATCGGCCTCATCAAACACCACTACTTTTAGAGATACACTACTTATATTAACTTTTTCAAGTAGGTCACCCAGTATCGAAAAGTTGGTGTCCATTCCGGAGCTTGGTGGTTTAGGCGAGATGGTTAAGTCATCTATTTCCATTAGCCAATCCTGCCACTTGCTTCCTTGTGTTTCAAGCGCCACCTTTATCTCGTTCTGATGGAGGAGTTTTACAAGATCCCCTATATTTTTTAGAAGAGCTGGATTCCCTCCAGAAATAGTGACGTGATTAAAGGCTTTCCCACCAATCTCACACAATTGACTATAGATTTCTTCAGGAGACATCATCACAATATCGTCCTTTGCACTCCCGTCCCACGTAAAGGCAGAATCACACCAAGAGCAGCGGTAATCACACCCAGCAGTCCGCACGAACATCGTTTTCTGCCCAATGACCATTCCTTCCCCTTGGATCGTAGGGCCGAATATTTCTAAAACTGGTATCAGGCTGCTCATTGCTTTTTCCCCTTCTTCGGTCGGTACATACAATAACTTGTAGGTGTTTCTCTTACATATACTTGAAGACAGGTTGGTTTGGATGGCAAAGTCTCCAAATGACTTTCTATCGTTTCCCACATGACTCTTGCCACCACTTCCGTTGTCGGGAAAAAATTCGGGTCCTGGTCATTGAAGACATCTTTATGGTCATTAAGAACGGTATGATCAAATTTATCGTGCAAAAGCTTTTTTAACACTTGAAAATTAACAAGAAAACCAGCATCATCCAGTCCGTCTCCTGCAACTGTTACATTGACGAAGTAGGTATGCCCATGTAGTTGTTTGCATTTCCCTGCAGAATCTGTCGGAACAAAATGTGCCGCTGCTATTTGCATATCTTTGTTTAACTCATAGCAATAATCATGTTGTATTTGTGGATAGATTTGTTGCATCATGAGGACACAACTCCTTTATCTTTTTTAGCAAGATAGTCATCCAACCCACGTTTTCTTAGTTTACATGCAGGGCACTCTCCACAACCGTCCGCGATAACGCCATTATAGCAAGTCAAAGTCTTTGTCCTTACAAAGTCCAAGAAATTTAGATTGTCTGCCAGTTTCCATGTTTCTTCCTTGTTTAGCCACATCAATGGAGTGTGAATGACAAACGGATAATCCATAGAAAGATTTAACGTCACATTCATGGATTTGATGAAAACATCACGGCAGTCAGGATAACCGCTGAAGTCTGTTTCACATACTCCTGTTACTATATGTCTGGCACCTATCTGTTTAGCTGCAACTGCTGCAAAGGATAGGAATAAAAGGTTTCTTCCGTCTACAAAGGTACTTGGAAGTTCCCCTTCTTTTTCTTCAATTTCAATATCGTCTCTTGTAAGAGCATTTGGTGTTAATTGTCCTAGTAGGGACATATCAAGTATTCGGTGTTTTACACCCAGTTCTTTTGCAATATTTTTCGCACAATCAATTTCTAGTTCATGTCGTTGTCCGTAATGGAACGTGACTGCTTCCACTTCATCAAATTCCTTCATTGCCCAAAACAGGCAAGTAGTGCTGTCCTGCCCGCCACTGAACACGACCATCGCTTTTTCCTGTTGCTTCATCGTGTCTACACTCCTTTAATCATATCAATCTATAGTCATACAAAAAACGCTAACCAAAAATAATGGAGGCTAGCGCATAACATCAGAAAAAATAAAAAAACTATATCCTAAGGAATATAGTTTGGTATCTGTCCTTAGTTTTTTATAGAGGGTATTAGCTAGAACCTCTCCTGACGCCAGTATGGGCGTAAGACTTTATTCAATTTAACTTTGTTACTATAACATATTAAGAGAAAATATTCTACTTTTTCTTATGCGAAGAATTTGTATTTATTCCAGTTTATAAAATAAAAGGAGTGAAGGAATGGCACGGTCTGTGAATATGTTGCGTTTAAGGACCAATTTTTGGTTTCTGCCCGTTTTTTATGGAGGGGTGGCACTTCTTTTAGCAATAGGAACGCTTCTCTTAGATCATTATATTATGTCACGGAAAGTCGAGACCCTAATTCCCTCCATCTTCTTATCAGACATTGATCTTGCACAAACAATATTAAGCTCGATTGCTTCTTCTCTCTTAACGATGACAACCATTACATTTTCGACCATCCTTGTTGTGTTGACCACTTACCTGTCGCAGTTTTCTCCAAGAGCCTTGCAAAATTTCATAACGGACCATGCTACACAAAGAGTCCTTGGTATCTTTACAGCAGGTTTTATCTATTCCATTATTCTGCTGTTATTTCTTAAAGAAACGAAAGAGGAACAGCTTTTTCTTGTCCCTTTCTTTGCTGTCGCTATAGCCATTCTTTGTCTTATAGTATTCGTTTTTTTCATTCAGCATGTAACAACATGGATTCAAGTAAGCAATTTATTACACAACATAACCGTAGAAACATTGGAATGTATGGAAGAGTTGTTTAATGATAGTGACAACTCCACCCACGATGCTCCTTGGGATGATTGGGAGAGTAAAGAAATCACCACCAAAGAACCTATAACCATCATGTCGGACAAACCTGGCTATGTACAATATATTGATATAGACGCACTAGTAAAAATTGCATATGAAACGGATTGCATTGTTCGTGTGGAGAGACAACAAGGTGATTATATAAATGAGCATACACCTATGCTTTCCATTTGGGGTTCAGGTGAAAAAATCGAAAAAGAATCCTTTCGATCGTTGATTACTGTTTCCATAGCAAGAGCACCTCTTGAAGATGTAGAATTTGGAATTAGGAAGGTAACAGAAATTGGAGTAAGGGCACTTTCACCAGGGATAAATGATCCAAGCACAGCAGTGCATTGTATTGAACAATTAGGCACTCTTCTATCTAAACTTACTTCCATGAAAGGCATTAAACCATTTTTCAATGATACCAATAGGAACTTGCGGGTAATTGTGAAAACTCCCGATTTTTTTAGTTATCTTGATATCGCTTTTTCTCCCATTATCCGTTATGGAAAAATGGATTTTGATGTTATCCATTCTGTACTTGATGTTTTGAAGTTGATTTCCGATCACTCTCCCCCTTTCCGAAAAGAAGCTATTTGGAAGTATACATTACATACTATTGAATCAATAAAGGAAGAAAAGTATCTCCAGCTGGAAAGAGAGAGATTAAATACAAACATTAAGGATTTATGTTATTCACTTGGATACGGTAAAGATATTGAAAGATTGAAGTTGAAATAAAGGGCCTTTCCTATTATCAGGAAAAGCCCTTTTATTATTAAATGTATCACCTATTTAATATCCCCACACCCAGGACCATGTTGTTCCACAGGACATCCTCCACTTTTTCCTGCTTTTCTTTAGGGCATTGAATCATGAGCACCATATCAGCATCTGATCCACGTTTACTAAATGATTTCTCGCTTTTTTTAGTAAAATAATAATCAATCAAAAAACCGAAGATACCTCCAAACACTAGCCCAAAAAGCCCCCAGAGAATTGGACCCAAGTAAAAGATGTATCCGTAAATGACTCCCAACAGCATAAAAATGATACCGAAAATAGCAGCTAAGTCGACTAGACTTCTCCCATCAGATCGATGCATGGAGTCAATCGCTTTTGTTTGGTATTTAATCTTATCCAGTGGTACTACTAAGATTTGCTCTTTCGTTAGGCCAAGCTCTTCTAATTCACGTAATGTAAGTTCCATTTCCATGTTGTATTTAAATGTGGCGAAAATGTACATTACTTTCCAGCTCTTTTCTATATCGGCATTTTAAACTGAATATCCTGGTATTTATCTTTCAATTCTCTAGATAAATACTTATCAATAAATTTATTGAGTTCCACTGCACTCACATAGGAATCATACACTGCAAAACAATAAATAGAAGGGACAAATAAAAGCCATTGCGGCACCAAAATATCCGTAGCCCCTTGGAAATTGCCAACCAATGTCATGTGAATGGCTGGAAAGACATTTGCTTCATATGTAATAATTACCCACCATGTTAAGAAGAAGATAACTGACAAGATTCTTGTTACATAGAGATTACCTAACCCAGGAGTTAATAAAGACCAAATAATTGCAAGCAAAGGATTCTTTTTGTCAAGAACATTTATTTCTATATAAGATGTATTATTAATCATTAGTGGAAAGTCTTCATGGTATGCTAAGGTATAATGCTTATTCAATTCGATAGTAAGACGGTAACTGTCCCATATCGAGAACACATACATGCAGATATATAATATGATCCAATGTAGATCCAATACCGCAATCGCCTCTTCAAATCGTCCTGTCATGGAAAAGAAGATTGCTTCATTTAAGTGTGATAATGTATTTATTACTACTTCCCAAGTAATTAATATGAAAGCTGTCAGGTATTTCGATAACATAAAATGCCCGAATCCTGGAAATGCAGCCCCCCACCATGCCACAACAAGAGGTTTGCGATAATGTATAAGACTTGTAGTATATGGGCTAAAGATCCCAACATACCTCTTTTTATCATGTTGATACCCCATACTCTAAGCCTCATTTCTGTAATATCTTCCAATAGTATGCATTTATACCTCCCTCAATATACACTGAGCTCACGTAAAAAAGAGGTCATCCCAAGATTCGGAATGACCATTGGTTGTGAATTATTTATTTTTTCCCGCTTCATCTGCAAGCTGTTCAAAACTCTTTACTTTTCCATGTTCATTTTGCGACTGCTTTCTCACTTTTCTTTGTCTTTCCTGCTGGCTTTTTGATTGAGTCATCTTTCCATCTCCTTACATTTATTAAGTATTTACCCCAATAGTATGTTCGTTTCTTTGATTGAGCTTTCCTGTTAAAATAAGGGCAACCCCAAAACTAGGAGAAAATTATGATGAAAAAGACTTATATGTTTTTGGTATTAGCAAACTTTTTACTTGCTAGTAGCTTTCTGCTAACTAATTATTTTTGGACGCTCTTTCCTGTTTCGTTATTCATCCTTATTGTAATTAGCATGAATGAAAAGAAATTTGAACGCCCTTTTGTGCGATTTTTTAACTTTCCTGACATCTCCTATGGTATCTTAACAGGATCCATATTATATGCAATATTTTTAGTCACCTATTTCATTCTAAAAGCACTTCCCTTACCGCTCATAATTTTTGTAGAAGAATTATATCTAATTGTAGGGCCAAGTAGTTGGTGGCATTACTTAGCATTGGTTCTTATCATTATTCCAGGAGAGGAAATTTTCTGGAGATGGTATCTTCAATCCAAGTTAGTAGAAAGATACGGCGAGTTATTTGGGGTTGTAGCAGGGGCATGTCTGTACGCCTTAGCTCACATTTGGACAGGTAATCCGATGTTGGTTGCCGCCGCAGCGACGGCAGGTGTTGTATGGGGAGCATTATATGTATGGAAAAACTCTCTTGCTCTTGTCATCATCTCCCATCTTGTATTTGATATATGGTTACTCATCATTTTCCCACTTAACTTTTGATACCCCAATTGGAAGTTTTTAGGTAATGTCCTAATGACTGCCATCCCACTCGTTGCAATCGTTGCTTCATTTGTACGATAAGATCCCATGTTTTATTGGAAAGAGACTAGGGAGATATACGTTGAAGATTACTATCCACCCTGTTGACTGAAGTGCAAGGTGTGAGATTCCTGCAGGGGATAACGGTAGCTTGAGACCCCACAGGCGAAGCCGAGGAGGCTCAAGCACCGTCCCGCGGAAAGCGCACACCTGGAACGCAAGGAGACAGGGAGTTAGTAAGATGAATAGTGAAGAGACCGTTTCACCCTGTTGATTGGAGCAAATGGCGTAGACTCCTGCGGGGGAGTAGCGGCAATGTTGAGACCCCTGAAGCGTTGTGAGGAGGCTCAAGGTCGCCCCCGGAAAGCGAAGCCATTTGCGGAAATCAACAGGGAGTTTACCCATACCCCCCTCACTTCCTCACCACCAACAACACCAAAAACGCCATACTCACATACCCAAAAAACGGATACAAATGCTCAATTAAACTCCCGTACCCAATCTGACTAATCATATAAATAATGCTCACCAACACAATCGTCACCACATACCTCGACACCCTCAACATACTTTCCAACTGTCGTTGCAATCCAAAAATATCACTCACAACCGAAGTAAAGATCTCTCCATAAATCACGAAAACATAAATACCAAAAAACGAAAGCATACTCAACTTCACGACTTCTGCCATCGGTATTTCAAACGTATGGAAATTAGGAAGAGAAGCAATTGATATATGACAGGTTAATAAAATAAAACATAAAACCAATCCACCAATGAACCCGCCACGCTTAATTATCCAATCATCCTTCGCTTCCGTTGCCAACGGGACAAGAACCGGCTGTGCCATTGCAAGATTGAATGACACATACATAAAAGGTGCCAACCATCCCTTTAAACTATTCTGTACAGGAGCAAGACTTAAAAAAGATAACCCATTCTCGGCAATCGAATTTCCTGCAATAATAAAACTGAAAATAATCATCACAGGAACTACAATAACATTTACCCCAACCAACCCTTTTACACCAAAAAGGACAACACCTACTGAGAGCACAACCGTAATGAGCAACCCAAGCTGAAAGGACCAGCCGAGTTGTTCCTCAAATACAGCACCTGATCCAGATAGCATCACGGCCCCCACACAAATCAAAATGACCAACATAAAGAGATTGACTACCGTCCCCGCAGACATACCAAATAAATATTCATTAAACTCTTTATAAGAATTTGCTTTGATTCTTTTGGAAATGAGCATCATTTTCGTGCCAAGCCAAATAAACAAAAAGCCACTCATCAGTATCGTAATAAATCCTATCCACCCATATTGCGTAAAAAACTGAACAATTTCTTTACCTGTAGCAAAACCCGCACCTACAATGGTGCCTACATACACTGCCCCTATCTGACAAGCACTAAGCCAGCTGCGTTTCACGATTGCCACACCCTCTTCTCCCATATACATACCACCAAAATAAAACCAGCTTGTCACATATATATGAGACAAGCTGGCAAGAAAGAAGAGAGAATTGTACGAGCTCCTAGATTATACGTTTACTTTTTCCACTCTATGTTGATAATTACCTTTAAGTTCAAAGATCGCAAGAAATGGATTATTTAAAAGAATCCTTTCCACTTCTTCGGTTTCCACGACAGCCACTTTAGTAGATAGACGAGCTAAAACTTTGATGTCAAAAGGAATCTCTATTTCACCATTCTTACTAAAAAGCACCCATTTAGATGAATCCGCATCAGTTTCGTCATTCTCCAGGTAAGCTGGTTCTGAATAAACAGGACGGCTAATCTGGATGATGTCTTCCAAGATAGCACTTGCTGTAGGATACATACCTGCTCCTGGTCCTTGCAGCTGAACATTTCCAACAAGATCAGTCTCGATGGAAACTGCGTTTTGCACCCCCTCGACTTGATAAAATGGGTGGTCGGTAGAAATCAACACCGGCTCCACCTTACACTGAATCCCTGTTCCCCCTTTAAATAATGTGACAATATGCCGAAAGCGCAATCCGAGCTCATCAGCACTTTCCACATAATCTGCAGTAATTTCTGTAATACCTTTTCGGATGGTTGACTGCTCATCAGGTTTTTCACCATAGATCAACTGACTCAAAACCACCGCTTTATAAAATGCATCATACCCCTTAATATCATTGGAAGGATCAGCTTCTGCATATCCCTTTTCTTGTGCTGCCAGTAACGTTGCTTCAAAAGAATGGCCATCTTTTCTCATGCTGGATAAGATAAAGTTAGACGTTCCATTTAATATTCCTTCCACTTTTTGAATTCGATTCACTTGCAGAAGTTGCTTCAAAGTCTGAATAACTGGAATACCACCCGCTACCGTTGCCTCAAACCCTACCGTAACATTATTCTTTTTGGCCAAGGCAAGAAGCTCCTCGGCATGATGAGCAAACATTTCCTTATTCGCGGTCACCACGTGAATACCTTTTTCCAAAGCTTGAGTTAAATAGGTGCGTCCGGGCTCACAGCCAACAATGGCATCTACTATAACATCCAGTTTTCCAATATTTATAATTTCTTCGTAGTTTGTCGTAAGGAGAACTCCATCCTCACGGGATTGTTCATGTTTTTCTATATTCTTCACAAGGATGGCAACTACTCTCACACTTTTCCCCAATACCTGTTCTAACCTAGTTTGGTGAGATTTAATGGAATGATGAACCCCTTTGCCTACTGTGCCGAATCCTAGTATCGCAATATTTAAGTGAGACATTCTGTCACTTCCTTTCTTTCTAATTCGTTTTTGACATGATGTCCCCATTTTTCGAATTCAACAAGAAATCCGTCATGCCCGAATCTTGTTTCCACATGGATATAGGCCGCATTTTTATTTCGTTTCTTTAATTCCTCGACGAATGCTTCTGCTAAAAATGGTGGGTAAAGAAGATCGCCAGAAAAACTGAGCATATAAACTTTTGCCTCCACTTTCTCTAGCGCCTTTTGCCACCCTCCTCTTTTAAACCCGAGATCATATTGATCCATTGCCTGAAGTAGAATTAGATAGCTGTTTGCATCAAAACGATTAGAAAATTTCTGCCCCTGATATTTTAAATAGGAGTCAACCTGATATTCTATACCCACTCCATCTTTCTTTTCCCTGTTAAACCGTTCATTAAATAAGCTTTCTGATCGGTAGGTAACCAACCCTACCATTCTTGCTATCTCCATCCCTTTAATGATAGTACCTTCCGAGTAGTTTCCGTTATCCCACAGAGGATCTGATTTTATCGCATGCCTGCCAATTGAATTGTATGCTAGAGCATAGTCTGTAAAATATGGTGTCACTGCCATTGGAATGAGTATTTCTGAGAATTGAGGATACAAAAGCCCCCATTCAAGCACCTGCATTCCACCAAGGGATCCTCCCAAAATCGCCTTTACACGATTAATGCCTAAGTATTGCAAAGCTTGATGCTGTGAATGCACCATGTCCCTAATCGTTACGGCAGGAAAGGAAGAGCCGTACTTCCTTTTCGTTTCAGGGTTTATGCTCTTTGGCCCTGTACTGCCACCACAACCGCCAAGAACATTCATCGTTATTACTTGGTACCTGTTCGTGTCAACATATAGATCAGGACCAATAAACTCACTCCACCAACCAGGGTAATTTTGAGTCCCTACAGTACCTTGGTTTCCGGATAAAGCATGGCAAACAACAATTACCTCACCATCTGGATTTCCTACCCTCTCATATGCTATCTCCACATTAGATAGCTTTTTCCCATTTTCTAAAAGCAGCGTTCCGATCGATACCTTTTTGGTATGTTCCGTTTGACAGCTCACAAATCCCACTCATTTCTATATGTTTTGACTGACTGCAGCATGTTTGGACTTTCCGGTAGCTACAAATAGTGCTTGATCTAAATCATTTTGCAAATCCTTTAGCGACTCAATTCCAACAGATAATCGAATTAGATCTTCTGTAACTCCCGATTTAATTAAGTCGTCACCTGTTAGCTGTTGATGTGTTGTGGAAGCTGGGTGAATGATTAAAGATTTGGCATCTCCGACATTTGCCACATGAGACCAAAGATTAATGCTATCAATAGCCTTTCTCCCTGCATCCCTTCCGCCTTTAATTCCAAAGTTTACAATGGAACCATTTCCCTTACCCAAATACTTTCTGGCAAGTGAATGCGCTGGATGATTTGGTAGTCCAGGATAAGAAACCCACTCTACTGCAGGGTGATCCTGTAAGTATTTCGCTAATTCCAACGCATTCTCATTATGCTTTTCTACTCGTAAATGTAAGGTTTCAAGCCCCTGTAAAAGTAAAAAAGCATTTTGAGGACTTAAGCATGCTCCAAAATCTCTTAAAAGTTGAACTCTTAGCTTCACTGCGAATGCAAGATTCCCAAAAGTTTGTGCATACTTAATTCCGTTATAACTTTCATCCGGCTCCGTGAATCCAGGGAAGTTTGGATGGTCCCAGTTAAAATTACCGCCATCCACTACTATTCCGCCAATGGTTGTTCCATGGCCCCCAATCCATTTAGTTGCAGAGTGAACAACAATATCTGCTCCCCACTTGATAGGGTTGCAAAGGTAAGGGGAAGCAAAAGTATTGTCAATGATTAGTGGTATAGAGTTATCATGGGCTACCTTTGCTACTGCTTCCACATCCAGTACACGCAAGCTTGGATTTCCAATAATCTCTCCAAATATCCCCTTCGTTTTCGGTGTAATGGCATTTCGGAAATTCTCCGGATCTGTTGCATCTACAAACTTTACCTTAATACCGTACTTAGGAAGTGTTACAGCAAAGAGATTATAGGTTCCGCCATATAAATTTTCTGCAGCTACAATTTCATCTCCAGCATGGGCAATGTTCAAAATCGCAAAGGCAATGGCTGACATCCCAGAGCTAGTAGCAACAGCTGCTGCCCCTCCTTCTAGGAGAGCAAGCCTTTTTTCAAGTACATCTACCGTTGGATTCATGATTCTTGTGTATATATTGCCAAATTCATTTAACGCGAATAGATTTTGAGCATGGTCCGTGTTGTCGAAAACATAGGAAGTTGTTTGATAAATAGGTACTGCCCGTGAACCTGTCGTCGGATCGGGCGTTTGTCCTCCGTGCAATAATACAGTTTCCACATCATAGTTTGGTTTTGTCATCCTACATTCCTCCAATATTCTATTTTTAACAAAATAAAAACCCCTTCCTAAGAAGAGGTTATAATTCCTCCTCTTATCTCTCAGGCTACTTCGCCTGCAGGAATTAGCACCAACTCAAGAAATTTAATTCTTGAAGGTTGCCGGACTTCATCGGGCCTGATCCCTCAGTCACTCTGGATAAGAGTTATTTAGTTGGTTAATACGTTAAAACATAATAGTTTATAATCTACGTTATTCTAAGGAGACATAATTATTACTAAAACTTTTTGCAATCATAGCACCTGTAAACCACTAAAGTCAATAAAATATTCTGAAATTTTAAACACAACTCACTCTTCCACTAATTTCCTAAAAGCAAACTACTTGAAAGTCAAAAAAGGTCAAAGTATAATAACCATACAACCTTTAAAGGTCAAAATAAGTCAAACTTTTATCCAAGGTGAAATGCTTACCTATCAGAATGATGGTAGCATTGCACAACAATATGAGGAGGTAGCATGTAGATGAAATGTCAAAAGTGTGAAGTGAATAACGCAACCATTCAATTTAAATTTCGCTCTAAAAACGAGCAAGCACAACTAGTCTTATGCTCTTCCTGCTTTGAAGAAGTAAGAGCACAATTGAAATCTCCAACCCCACATGATTTTTTCTCTGACTTGCCTTTTATGAGCGGCTCGTCCAATGAGAAAGACGGATGGAACGGCGCAACTCAACACCCACCATCAGGAAGCAACAAAGGTGGAAGCATACTTGATGAGCTAGGGAAAAATATAACCAATATTGCCAAAACAGGTCTTATTGATCCTGTCATTGGCCGTGATAAAGAAATTAAACGTGTTATTGAAATACTGAATAGAAGAACTAAAAATAACCCTGTCTTAATTGGAGAGCCAGGTGTAGGTAAAACTGCCATAGTAGAAGGATTAGCCCTGAAAATTGTAGAGGGTGACGTTCCTTCAAAATTAAAAAACAAGGAAATTTACTTGTTGGATGTAGCTTCCCTTGTTGCAAACACGGGAATTAGAGGTCAATTTGAAGAACGCCTTAAACAAGTGATTGCAGAACTACAAAATAAAAAGAATGTCATTTTATTTGTGGATGAACTACACCTAATTGTAGGCGCAGGCTCAGCTGATGGCTCTATGGATGCAGGAAACATCCTAAAACCTGCATTGGCAAGGGGTGAACTTCAATTGGTAGGGGCAACGACTTTAAAAGAATACCGTCAAATTGAAAAAGATGCCGCACTTGAACGCCGCTTCCAACCGGTAACTGTGAAAGAACCGTCTACAGAAGAGGCATTAAAAATAATCAAAGGCATTCAGTCAAAATATGAAGATTACCATCAGGTTTCCTATACTGAAGATGCCATTAAAGCGTGTGTAGAGTTATCACATCGTTATATTCAAGACCGTTTCTTACCAGACAAAGCGATAGATCTTTTAGATGAAGCAGGTTCAAGAAAAAATCTGACTCTAAATACGATTGATTTGGAACAAATTGATGCTCGTCTAAGTAAAATCGAAAAAGAAAAAAAGGCCGCGTTATCTAAAGAAGATTACGAAACTGCAGCCAAATTACGGGATGAAGAAGAAAAGTTAGAAGAAAAAAGAAACTCTAACAATGATGTAGAATCTGAGCGCGGTAAAGTAACCCTAGAAGATATCCAACTCATCATGGAAGAAATGTCAGGGATCCCAATAGGTAAATTGCAAGTTGATGAACAAGTAAAATTAAAAAACCTTGCAACAAACCTCAACAAAAAAGTAATAGGACAAGAACAAGCAGTTAATAAGATAACCAAAGCCATCCGCAGAAGCCGTGCTGGCTTAAAAAGGAAAGAACGTCCAATCGGGACCTTCTTATTCGTAGGACCTACAGGTGTAGGGAAAACAGAATTGACTAAGTCACTGGCCGAAGAGCTCTTTGGAACGAAAAATTCCTATATTCGCTTTGATATGAGTGAGTACATGGAGAAGCATGCTGTTTCCAAACTCATTGGCTCCCCTCCCGGCTATGTTGGTCACGAGGAAGCAGGACAGCTGACAGAAAAAGTTCGCCGCAATCCTTACAGCATCATTTTGCTTGATGAAATGGAAAAAGCTCATCCCGACGTTCTGCACCTGTTCTTGCAGGTAATGGAAGATGGCCGTTTAACCGACAGTCAAGGAAGAACGGTAAGCTTTAAGGATACAGTTATCATTATGACAAGTAATGCAGGAGTAACGGATAAGAAAATAACCGTTGGCTTTGAAAAGCAGGAGTCTCCTGGAACGAGTTCCGTTATCGAAGGCTTATCTAACTATTTCAAACCGGAGTTCCTAAACCGTTTTGATGGCATCATCGAGTTTTCACAACTGCAAAAAGAACACTTATTATCCATTGTCGATATTATGCTCGGTGAATTGACTGAGATGTTGAGACAAGAACGTCAGTGTGAACTAACAATTTCAGATGCTGCAAAGGAAAGACTGATTGAGCTTGGGTACAATCCTGCTTACGGTGCAAGACCATTGCGCCGCGTTATCCAAGAACATGTGGAAGATCCAATTACTGACTTACTGTTGGATGGAGATACTCTTGAGAAGATACATGTGGATGTTACGAATAATGAAATCGAAGTAAACGGAAAATAATATAGTAAAGACTGTCCAAATCGGGCAGTCTTTTTTTTTTTGATAAGAAAGTATGAAAAACTGTTTATTTCCGTTCCAGGCACTTCGCTTGCCTGCGGGCGGTCCGTCCGGGAGCCTCCTCGGCTTGCGCCTGCGGGGTCTCCCCTGTCCCTTCCTCCCGCGGGCGTCTGCGCGCCTTCCACTCCAATCAACTAGGGAATCTCAATCACCTGAAAAGATAAAAAGTCCGGTCTAAATTGAGTTTGAAAAAAACCCTTTTCTTTTCAAGTGATTTTCAGCTGTGGAATGGAGCAAATGGCGAAGACTCCTGAGGGATAGATAGCGCTAGGTGGAGACCCCGCAGTCGTAGCCGAGGAGGCTCTCGTCAGCCCCTAGGAAAGCGAAGCCATTTGCGGAAAGGAACAGCGGCGATTAGCCATTAAAAAATGTTTTATACCTTATATTTGATACCTATATATCCAAATCACCGTTTAGATCCAGTCCCAGTCCTCTTCTGTAGAAGCGGAATCCCCGACTTTTAAATTCTGGTATATAAAATTTCATCTTGGAGTTACCAAGGTTGCCGATAAATATTAAATTGTATCGTGTGAAACCTTGAAGGGTCAATGAACGAAGCGGTTCCCTGATATCATTGTCCGGATCTATAATGACATCCACTATCTCCTGCTGGATGATTTTTTCATTCATGATGGAATTGGCGTTCTCCACTTTAGTTTTCGATTGACACGCCGAAACATTAAAAAGCAACACAATAGAAAATACTACATGAAACATACAAGCCACGATACCAACCTCCCACTCTTATCGTGACCCTAAGCTCCATCATTATGTGATTTCCCATCATTTGTTACAAAACTGTAATCTACTCTAAATCATACTCATGTAAATGAACAAAGCTAAAACCTTGTTCCAATAAGGCCATTACAGCATCTTTTACTCCTTCTGCTGTATCACTTTGAGGTTGATTCATATGCAAAATGATGATGGAGCCTGGATTTGCTTTTAACATTTCCTGCGATACTTCCTCCTTCGTAAAAGTTGCGCCACCATCACCTATGACATCAAAGTTGACCACTTGTACACCTAAGTCTTCCGCAATTTGAACAGCTGTATCATCATAAAATGCGGTACCCGAGCGAAAATATTGTGGTATCTCTCCTGTTATCTCAAATATTTTTATTTGGTTTTCCATTATCTCTGCCACTATTTCATCTTGGGAAGAAGTACTAGAAATTCCCCAAGCACTTCTTGGAGTAACCGAAAGCGGCTTATGTTCAGTCCCATGGTTTTGAATCGTGAAAAGTGGATTTGCTGCAAGTTCTACAAATGCCTCATATTGTTCATCAATCCACCTCGCATTGACAAAGAGATCTGCTTTTATTTTGTTTTCTACTAGAAAAGAAATTAGGTCTTCATCATATCCGCTTCCATTTTCACCACCACATGCATCCAACGTAAGGGCAATCACCTTCTCCTCTGTTTTTAAGCGAGTTTTGACCCCTGCTACATACTCTGAAAATTGCGACGAATCGCTATAGACTTGTGCATTTACTTCTAATGCGAGATCCTCCAGCTCCTGTTTTCTTGGGTCTTTCTCTATGTTTTCACTGTCTGGATTTTTATTTTTTTCCTCTGTAGGAACATTCCTTTGTTCTGGAGCCTCGTTAATTTCCTTAACTTTATGTTCTGTTACATTCGTATTTGTGAACGATGAACATCCCATTGTTATGATCAGCATAAACATAAATACCACAGACCTTTTTCCCATTTTCCTTCCATCCCCTGTGCATTTCGACTTTTTCTTCCAAACATAAAATCCAAAAAAAGATGACTAGTTAATTGACTCACTATAATATAAGTGAGCCAATCAACTAGTCAGCCTATATCCATTTCTCTATGTTGTAGGTATGGTTTCTGTAAGTGGAAAGGCCTGTATTGCTTTGAGCGTAATTTCTTTTTCATCAAATGGAACGGATTCATTCCCAATCAATTGATAATTTTCATGACCCTTACCGGCAATAAGGATAACATCCCCTTCACCAGCAATTTCAACAGCTCGGATGATTGCTTGTTCCCGATCAGGTATACACTCAAAGTTTTCATGAGTGGCTCCAGCAGCCATCCCCTGGACAATTTCTTCTCCAGGCTCATCAAGTGGATTATCCGTAGTAAAGATGACATATTCTGATTTTTCGGTTGCAATTCTACCCATTTTAGGGCGTTTATCTTTGTCTCTTCCTCCACCTGTGCCGATAATGGAAATAATTTTTTGCTTAGAGAACATGCGTATGCTGTCCAACGCTTTGCCGATTGCATCTTCAGTATGAGCATAATCAATGATAACATTGCGTTTATCACCAGTCTGAAGAGTTTGCATGCGTCCACTCGGAGGGTTAGTCTCTCTTAAGTGATTCAAGATACGTTCAAACGGCATCCCCTTATCCCAAAGGACGCAAATGACGGATAAAATATTATAGACGTTAAACTCCCCAACGAATGGAATTTCTAACTCATATTCGCCAAAATTAGTTTCAAGGATGAAGCTTGTCTTATTTTCAAAGAACTTAATGTCACGCGCTTTGAAATCCGCATCGTTTTTAATTCCGTAAGTGATAATTCTAGCACCTGTCATTTGTATATAATCTTCGGTTGCTGCATCATCCACGTTCAAGATTGCTGCTTTGTCTTTACGGAGGTCCTGTCCTAATTGAGCAAAAAGTAGACCTTTGGCGTTTTTATAATTCTCCATCGTCCCATGAAAATCGAGGTGGTCTTGTGTTAGGTTAGTGAATACACCGTTTTGGAATTCCACTCCGGCAAGACGGCCGAGAACTAGACCATGTGAGGATACTTCCATTACGACATCCGTTACACCGGCTTCTACCATATCTTTTAGCATTCGTTGCATAGTTAATACGTCACTTGTCGTATTTTTACTTTCATACTTTTCTCCGTCTATATCGATTTCAATGGTACCGCTTAATCCGGTTTTATATCCTTCTTTTCTCATTACATTATTAATGACACTTGATACGGTCGTTTTACCATTGGTTCCTGTAACCCCAACAATTCGAAGTTTGGTGGATGGATAGTCGAAGAATACATTGGCTAACTGACCCAAAGCGCGCTCAGTGTCTCTTACGTGCACATAGCAAATTCTCTCATCCAATTGTTCCGGCAGGTCCTGTACCACAATCACATTTGCGCCTTTTTCGATTGCTGATGGTATATAGCGGTGCCCATCCACTGTATAGCCTTTTATACAAACAAATACTGAGTCTGTTGTAACTTGTCTAGAATCAGAAAAAATATTAGAAACGGACAAAGGGAAATCACCGTATACTTTTAAGGTTGAAACATTGGAAAATAATACATTTGTTTTCATAACAGTCACTTCCTTTTCTGATACTAAAAAAATTAATGATAGTATCTTATGTACCTTACCGATTTTTTTCGGATTTTAAATCTATTTTGGTTAAAGTATACCCTTTATTCTACAAAATTTGCGGTAAAAGTGAAAGAAAAAGCTGTCGAAGGATACGACAGCTTTTTCTCTTATAACGCTTTATCATTCACTTCATTTAAATAGCTTTCAATCTCTCCGACAACGGACTCTACGCAACCATCTTCAAATGGAGAGCGAAGTCCAGCGAATTTCACTAGGTCGACAAATGATTTGCTTCCACCTTGTTTGCATAGTTCCAAATAAGAGTTCCATGCAGATTCAGGATTTTCTTGTGAAAGTTTCCAATATTGCAGGGCACAAATTTGAGCCAAAGTGTAATCAATATAATAGAAAGGTGTACGATAAATGTGGCCTTGACGTTGCCAGAAACCACCTGCTTCTAAATAGGTATTCCCATCGTAATCACGGCCCGGCAAGTATTTCTTTTCAATTTCCCTCCAGGCTTGATTTCTTTCAGCTGGCGAAGCATCTGGGTTTTGGTAAACATAATGTTGGAATTCATCAACCGCTACACCATATGGCAAGAAGGAGATCGCTCCACTTAAGTGAGAGAACTTATACTTTTCTGTATCCTCTTTGAAGAACAGGTTCATCCACGGCCAAGTAAAGAATTCCATGCTCATAGAATGGATTTCACAAGCCTCATATGTTGGCCAGTTATACTCAGGCACATCAAAATCACGGCTCATATAAACTTGGAATGCATGTCCAGCTTCATGTGTTAAAACGTCAATATCTCCGCTCGTTCCATTAAAATTCGAGAAGATATATGGTGCCTTATAAGTCGGGATATATGTGCAATATCCTCCAGCTTCTTTCCCTTTTTTTGCAACAAGGTCCATCAAGTTCTTATCAATCATAAATTGGAAGAACTCTTTTGTCTCTACCGATAACTCTTCATACATTTGTTTCCCATTTTCAATGATCCACTCAGGTGTTCCTTTTGGCTTTGCGTTACCCGTTCTAAATTTAAATCCTTCGTCAAAATACTTCATGGAGTCTACACCGATTCGCTCCTGCTGCCTTTTAGATAGCGTTTCTACCAATGGAACGATGGAATCTTTAACTTGATTTCGGAATTTAGCAACCATCTCCGCATTATAATCTGTACGGGTCATACGGGCATATCCCAGCTCCACAAAACTATCATAGCCAAGCTTCTTTGCCATTTTCGTACGAATTTTGACAAGTTGATCAAAGATCTCATCAAACTCTTCTTGGTTCTCTTGGAAGAAACCAAACTTAGCTTCACTTGCTTGCTTACGAACGTCACGGTCCTCGGACTCTGTATAGGGATCTAATTGAGCAAGCGTAAGTTCTTCTCCGTTAAAATTAATTTTTGCGGAAGCAACCAACTTAGAGTATTTAGTTGTAAGTTTATTTTCAAGCTGGAGGTCTTCGATAATCGCATCATCAAATGTTTTCAATTCACATTCTGCCAGAGCAAATAGCTGTGTTCCCCATTTTTCTTCAAGCTCGTTTCTGAATGGTGATTTAATCAGTGCTTTATAAAATTTTGTTTCCAATGATTTCGTCAGCGGTTCGATCTCATCAAGGAAATCCTGTTCTTCTTTGTAAAACTCGTCGTTCGTGTCAATGGAATGACGAATATAAACTAGGTTGAAATCTGTACTTAATTGATTTCGAACATCATTGATTTCCCGAATCGCTTCCTCCTGCATTGCAACAGATTCTGCCGCCTCAAATCTCTCAACAGCAGCCATAAACCTCTTCTCCACCTCATCCATATTAGGACGAGAATAACCAAACTCTTCAAATCTCATATGTACTATCCCCTTTACAAACAGACTTCACCTTACTTAATATTCGACATGAATCAAGAAATTCCTTGTGGGGTCTGACCCCACAAGGAAATTTTTTTGCAACAAAAAAAAACCAACCTTTTAAAGGTCAGTCTTTTTGTTGGGCGTTTAGGCCAAGTTTTTTGATGAGTTGGATGGCTTGTTCTTTTTCTTGTTGGTTAAGGCCGTCGACTAGGGTGTGGATGTGTTGTTCGTGTTTTGGGAATATTTCATTCAGTAGTTGTTTTCCCTCATCCGTTATTTGGGCATAAGTTACCCTTCTGTCTTTAGGACATGCTTTGCGGGCTAAGAGTCCTTTGTTTTCCAATTTATCGACTACATACGTGATGCTGCCACTTGCCAATAAAATCTTTCCGCCGATTTGCTGTAAGGGTTGTTCTCCTTTGTGGTAGAGAAGTTCTAGCACTGCGAATTCGGTTGGATTCAGATTAAAGCTTTGGATAGATTGGTTCGCTTTGTCATTCAGTGCACGAAATGCTCTGGATAGAACGATAAATAATTTCAATGAAGTATCGAGCTCGTGTCTTTCTGCCATAAAAGTCATTCCTTTTTATAAAATATCTTGAATTAAAACTAATGGTATAGTAATTGACGTCATTCGTCAATTACAATTCAAGAAAATGTAAAATCCCACACCATTCAAGTATCATTTGTCACCTTCGTCATCTTCTTTCCAGATAACCTTCCAATTACGATTGATTGTGGCATCAATCACCTTTTCTTCAAGAATAAAGTTAGCAATCAGTTCGGACATATCCATAGGTATATCTTTTACTACTCGCTTGTCTCGATACATAGTATAGTCACCGCCACCACCAGCACGGTAGTTGTTCATTACCACTTCAAATTCTTGATTTAAGTCCATTTCCTTCCTATTTCTTTCTAATTTCACTACTCTCTCCCCAATTGGCCTCCTTATGTCCAAAATATATTCAATACCTTCCCACATGTCGTAATTGTAGTGTTGTGGTTTTGGTGTGGTAAAGGAAGGGTTCACTTCTAACTCTCCACCTTCACCAATCATAAAATAAGAAGCGGATCGTTCAAGCGCATCCTTTATATCTTGACCTGTAATTTGAATAACCTTCAAAGTATTGGGATAGATATAATTAGAAACAATATCTCTCATGGTTACATTGGCAGGAAATCCTGGAGAGTTATTATGAAAAAGTGCCGTATTAGAAATCTCCACACCGGATACTTTTGTTTGTACCTTATTGATGAATTCAATTAGTGCGTTATCGCCTAAGCGTAGTTGATGTGCATCTTCGACCATCATATCACCATTGATTTTCCCCATCGGTGTATCAAGCCATTGTTGGGTGGCTGTTTCATAGTCTTGTATTAATTCGATAACATCCTGATCTGCTTCCACTTGTTCTATAGATCTTAGCTCCGCTTTCTTATCAACAATCTTCCACATACCTGCTTCTTTTTCAAACACAATAGTTGCTTTACCAATCATCTGGCCATTGACGCCAGGTTGAAGGACAAGAACATTATTAATATTTGTTGCAATTGTACGGTGCTGATGACCTGTAAGAAGGACATCAATACCGGCTATATTTAGGCAAATTTCATAGCCTTGATTTTCTCCTGTCAGGTTTTCCGTTATTTCACCAGAAGTAGGATCTTTTTCAAAGCCACCGTGGTAGCTGACAATGAGCAGATCAGGCTTTTCTTTTTCCTTAATATAAGAAACCCATTTTTGAGTGGATTTCAATACATCTTCAAACGTTAAGCCCTCTATATTGGCAGGATTTTCCCAATTAGGGATGTATTGTGTGGTCACCCCCAAGACAGCCACTTTTGCAGAATCATATTGTTTAATAGTATAAGGCTTTCCTAAAAACGGTTTCCCACTTTGCTCATCTAAAATATTTGCACTTAACCAAGGAAATCTTGAAGTTTTGACAGCATGCTTCAACACATCCATTCCATAATTAAACTCATGGTTCCCAACTACTGCAGCGTCATAATTAAGGTGATTCAACACACGAATCATCGGATTTTCTTCATAAGATTGTTTTTTTACATAGTGATAAGTCAATGGCGTACCTTGAATCAGGTCTCCATTGTCTATAACTAATACATGTTGTTCCCTAGTTCGTTCTTCTTTTAAGATGGTAGAAACCTTTGCCAAACCAAGTGGTGCATATTTATTATTTCCATAACTTAAAGGCATGATGGAGCCATGGATGTCACTTGTTTCTAGTATGGTCAATTTAAGCTTCAAAAAAGATGCCTCCTTTACCTCATTTTTTAAAAAATGAAAGATAGGGTCGATCAATATATGATCAACCCTAAGTAATTGAGATTATACGATTCTTTTACGAATGGATGCAGATAGAAAGTCTATGATGGTAACCACCACGATGATGACCAAAAGAATCAGTCCCATCTCTTCCCAATTCCGATTCATTTGTGCGAACTGGATGAGTGTCCCGATACCTCCAGCACCTACGATACCAAGTATCGTAGAAGCACGAACATCAATTTCAAATCGGTAAATGGCATAGGATAAGAATTCTGGAATGATTTGCGGTATCACACCATGGAACAATATTTGGACTTTATTTGCCCCGCTTGCTTCCATTGCTTCCACAATGTTCATATCAATCGATTCCAATACTTCCGAATACAATTTTCCCAGCATTCCTGTAGACCCAATCGCAATCGCCAATACCCCGGCAAAAGGATTCGGCCCTACTGCTACAACAAACAAAATGGCCAGTATTAGATCTGGAAATGCTCGAATTCCACTAAGGATCCATTTCCCAAATGTGGTCAACACTTTACTTTTTGTCATATTCTGAGCTGCCAAAAATCCTAATGGAATAGCAATGATAGCTGCCATTAAAGAACCGGCAAAGGCAATGTATAAAGTTTCTACCATCGCTGTCCAAACTTTCCCTAAGGAAGTCCATTCTGGATTGAACAATTTAGGAATAACACGTTGGAAGTTATTCACCATTCTGTCAAAAGCTCGTCCCCAGTCAATATCTATTCCTGTAAAGGTCCAAATGTACATAACGGTAAGAAAAAGGAATATTCCCCAATTCTTAACCGTCTTCCAACCAGATTTTTTCTTTTTGGGAGGTAATACAAGTTCCATTAAACAATCGCCTCCCTGATTTTAGTTGAGATGTATTCAATAGCTACGACAAGAACGAAAATCACAAGAATGATTAACATTGCGTTTGGATAATTGTAAAACTTAAGCTGTTGACTCAACACTATACCAATTCCCCCTGCTCCTACTAAACCTAGGACAACAGAGGCACGAATATTGATTTCAAATACATACAGTACAAAAGAAACAAATTGAGGCAACACTTGCGGGATAAGTGCAAAAGAGATTTTTTGCAATGTGTTTGCTCCAGATGCACTCATTGCTTCCATTGGGTTCATATCAACTGACTCGATTGTTTCACTGATTAACTTTGCTAAAATTCCTAATGAAAAAATAATAAGTGCTAAAATACCAGGTAAAACACCGATTCCAAATAAACCAACGAAAATAACAGCAAGAACCAAGTCTGGAATTGTACGCAAAATATTTAAGATGGAGCGAACAAACGTATAAACAAATTTATTGGATGTTACATTTTGTGCCGCTAATAAACTCATTGGAATGCAAAGAAAGGCTGCAACTGTTGTTGCAATGATGGCCATCTGAATGGTTACTGCCAATGGCTCGATAATATGGATAAAAACATTGAAATTTGGTGGGAAAAACTTTACGACTACTCGACCCATATTGGGTATTCCGTCGAGCAAGTCCCCTATTGTTGCACCCGTTTTAACAGTGCTAAGTATATAGAATCCTATTACAGCAGCAAAAATTATGGAAATTCTGGCTTTCGTTTTGGCAGGTAGAAGGGATGGTGCGTATTTTTTGTCCTCTAACTTCACTTGTTCCTCTAACTTCACTGTTCGACACCTCCGCGCAAATCGTCTTCACGAATTGCACGCCCATAGATTTGTTCGAACGTTTTCTCGGACACTTCCGATACTGGGCCGTCGAATACTACCTCGCCTGCTCTCATTCCAATTATCCGATCTGCATACTCCATCGCCATATCAATAAAGTGAAGGTTCACAATAGTGGTGATCTTATCTTCTTTATTGATCTTCTTTAAGTATGTCATAACCTGATGAGATGTTGGTGGGTCTAAGGAAGCAACTGGCTCATCAGCTAAAATGTATCTAGGCTTTTGTGTCAACACGCGTGCAATGCTTACACGTTGCTGTTGACCCCCACTTAGTTCATCGGCACGGTTATATAGTTTTTCTTCTATATTTACTCGCTTTAGGCTTTCATAAGCTAGTGCAAGATCTTCTTTTTTGAATAAATTAAAGGTGGAACGGAGTGTTCCTGTATATCCTAAGCGACCGGCAAGTACATTTTTCAAAACATTCGATCTTTTTACAAGATTGTAGTTCTGAAAAATCATCCCCACCTTAGTTCGTAATTTTCTCAAGTCATTGTTTCGATAAGTCAAAATATTTTCATTGTCTACATTTAGCTCTCCATCTGTTGGAGTAACCAGTCTGTTAATGCTTCTTATAAAAGTAGATTTCCCGGCACCAGACAAACCTACAATAACGACAAATTCGCCCTCATTAATGGTTACATTTATGTTCTTCAACCCTTGTGTTCCATTTGGATAAACCAAGGAAACATCTTTGAACTGTATCATGTTGAAACCCCCTCAATTCATAACATACACAACAAAATAGGGGAAGCAACCTCCCCCTAGATTGCAAATCATATAAAATTAGAAAGAAATGGAATCCTTGAATTTCTCATAAGTTTCCTTTACAACTTTATACTCTTCATCAGTAGCTTCACTGATTTCATCCCAGCTGTATACTTCGTTCATGATTTTGATCATGTCTTCATCTTCATTGAAAGATAGGAATGTATCTTTAATCTTTTGTACTAATTCATCATCTAGTTCTTTTGTTACAGAAATTGTATCGTTAGGAATTTCCTCTGTGTAACCAATAACTTTTGTTTTTTCCATAATGTCTGGATATTCTTCTTCTAATCCAGTACGAACATCTTCGAAAGTTGTTGCAACATCAGCATCACCTTCGTATACAGCGATTGCAGCTGTGTCATGTGCACCTGATTGTACAGTGTCACTGAAAAAAGTAGTTTGTAAATCTTGTGCACTAGCAATGTCAAACTCGTCCATCAATTGAGATGCAGGGAATAGGAATCCAGATGTAGAAGCTGCATCAGGGTATGCCCAAATTTTGCCCTCAAGGTCAGCAAGTGATTCAATACCAGAATCCGCTCTAACGATGTACTGAGCTTTGTATGTACCACTACCATATCTGATAGACTTTAAGATTACTTCTGCACCATATTGCTCATTAGCCAATACATAACCGAACGCAGGAATAAATCCAACATGTACTTCATTTGATCCCATTGCTTCAATTAGAGCAGTATAGTCAGTCATAACTCGACCTTCCACTTCAATACCAAGCTCTTCTCCTATACGATCTGCCAATGGCGCTACCGTGTCAGCAATAGTGTCTGATTCTTGAGATGGTACAAATCCCATAACAATTTTTTCAGGTGTGATTTGCTCTCCACCAGTTGCAGAGTCTGAGTTAGAGTTTGTGTTTTCTCCACTAGAGTTGTTACTGCCACATGCAGCCAGGCTGATTGCAAGAATAGCAACCAAAAAGATTGATAAAAACTTCTTCATGTTTCTTTTTCCCCCTAAGAAATTATGATTGTGTTTCTCTCACATTTAAAAGTATAACGAACTAAAGTTGGATAGGGCTACAATTTTTTCAGTTTTTTTACAAAATGTTAAAAATATTTACTTTTTATTGCATTATTCGTGTTCAAACAACGTTTTCTTCATATAAAATTTACAATAAACTATTATAATCGATAAATTTTTCTCATTTTTTATAAAAAATTAGATATAGTTGTCTGATGATAGATGAGAGACGTCCTGTCAGGTCTATAGTGTGATTTGTTTAAATCGCCTTACTTTGTATATAAAAAAATTATTGGTACAATATGCTTAGTACATAAAAAAGGAAAGTTCTCCATTAGAGAACTTCCTGATAAAGACTGGAAAGGAAATATATGATGTCAGATGTAATAATAGGAAGTGTATTGGCTGCTATGTCCACAGGCTTAGGTGCCTTGCCAATTTTATTTTTGAATAACACATTGACTCACAGATGGAGAGATAACCTTCTTGCATTTACAGCTGGAATCATGATGGCTGCAGCGACGATGAGTTTAATACCGGAGGCTCTTTCATATGGTGGTTTTGTTCCATTAGGAATTGGGTTGCTTTTAGGTGTCATTACGTTGACTCTTTTAGAAAGGTCTATTCCTCATATAGATTTGGAGCATAATCGAAAGGGAATCGCTTTTGATCAAAAAGCAATGCTGATTGTAGCAGCGATAACGCTGCACAATATACCAGAGGGACTTTCTGTTGGGGTAAGCTATGCATCAGATGCAGCAGACACCGGAAATTTAATTGCATTTGCGATTGGGTTACAAAATGCACCAGAAGGTTTTTTGGTGGCTTTATTCTTAATAAATCAGAGGATAACAAAACTGAAAGCTTTTATGGTTGCAACTCTAACCGGGGCTGTCGAGATACCAATGGCTTTATTAGGATTCTATCTCACTTCAGTTGTATCCTCCCTTGTCCCATATGGACTTGCTTTTGCAGCAGGAGCGATGCTTTATATCATCTATAAAGAATTGATTCCTGAAAGTCATGGTGATGGGAATGAAACAACATCCACCTATTCTTTCATCATTGGATTACTATTCATGATTTTTCTAACACAGATATTCTAGCCGTCCCTTTAGGACGGTTTTTTCTATGCAACATTATTTTTTCTCATATATTATTTCTTGGTATTTGTAAATCAACTTATCTAAATCCTGGCTACATTTGACCGTTTGCTCACTTATATAACCAGTCTTGTTGGCCACTGCTATCATCGTATCTCTTTTTTCTTTAATAAGTAATAACAGTTGATCTACATACCCTTCATAAGACATGCGACTCGCCCCTTCTCCATCAAATTCCACATTAGAAATTATTACAATAATTTCTATAATTGTAAATAGAATCGCAAAGTTAGACATTTTTTTCATAGAATTTATTTTTAATCATATGTAAAAAATAGGACAAAGTAACTAGAGAGAGTAGCGTTTGATTCACTTCTTTCCATTTACCTATGCAAATTTTGTCGAATCAAAAAAATACATAATTAGACAAGCAGGTGCAAAAATGAAAGTGATAGTAGTTATCATGTTGAGTAGTATGTTTATCTTTAGTTTCCCTTCTATTAATCCTTCTGCCGAAGAACTCCCTAGCAATAAAGTGGCCATTGTTATTGATGATTTTGGCAATAACATGAAAGGTACCGAGGAAATCCTCCATTTACCAGTACCGTTGACTGTAGCAGTCATGCCTTTTCTTTCTACCACCAAAGAAGACGCTGAACTGGCCCATCAATTAGGCCACGAAGTGATCCTTCACCTTCCCATGGAACCATTGAAAGGCAAGAGAAGCTGGCTAGGACCAGGTGCCATTACCTCCAATCTATCTGATGAAGAAATTTATAAAAGAGTAAATGACGCCATTGATTCTGTTCCTTACGCGGTAGGAATTAATAACCATATGGGATCTAAAATCACTGCCGATAAGCGAATTATGAAAATTATTCTAGGGATCTGTAAAGAACGAAATCTATACTATTTAGATAGTAAAACAACCAAAAAGAGTGTGGTGTCAGAATTAGCAACAGAGTTGGGGGTTCCTTTTTTAGAGAATGAATTATTCTTTGACGAAGTCTACACCACTACCCATATTGTCAAACAAACGAATCAGCTCATTAAAAAAACGGAAGTGGATGATTCGATCATAGCCATTGGCCATGTTGGAATTGTAGGGGAAAAGACAGCAAGTGTCCTAAAACAATATATCCCTAAACTGCAAGAAAAAGCGGAAATTGTGACATTGTCAAACATCCTAGTTGATAAAGAAATCTTAATGCATTAAAAGAAATCAACGAACAAAGAGCAGCCTCCGAATTTTGGGGCTGCTCTCATCTTTATTTTTGCACATCAATTTGATCGACATGTGTTACTCGGAATTCTTTTTCTCCGAGTTTCTTCACTAATTTGTTTACCTTTTCTTGCGGCAATTCAGCTGGTAAATTGACAATGATCCTACGTAAATATTTTTCTCCATTGTCTAGTGTGAGCATTCCGTCGATATTAATGTCCTTTAACATGGAAACAAGGTCCTTGATTGCCCCTTTATGTTCAATCGTAGCGATAGTAAGCGTGTAGCCACCTGTTTTCATTCCAAATGAATCAGCTAGGACATCCATGACGTTGGCATGCGTCAGTATCCCAAGAAACTCATTTTCCTCATTTAGCACTGCGATAAAAGGCAGTCGCTTAATCGTGAAAAATGCTTTGAAGAATGAATCTTCCTCAAAAATAAAAGCATCTTGGTTTTTGATCAGTACTTCTACTGAATCATCGGGGCTACCTTTTTGTTCGTATAGATAATCCAGTAAGTGCACTTTGTAGACTAGCCCTAAAAATGTATTCCCATCATTAGAAAGAATAGGTATACATCTGTAGCCTGTATCCTTGATTTTTTCATAAGCTTGTTTAATTGTGTAAGTTGGTTCACAGAACTCTACATCATGCTTTGGCACAAAATTGTAACGAACCTTCATATCTCTCACTCCTTAGGCAAGTTCTCTCTAGAATATGTATGTTATAAAACTATTATAACAGTAGCATAATCGTCTTCTAAGGTAAAGAAAATTCATAATATTAACGCAACTTCTTTACATTTTATTAAATTATTTAGCTGCATTTGCTGCAACTTGTACAGCATCCCATACGGTAGCATATGGAGGAGCATAACACAAATCCAACATACCAATTTGCTTGGTGGTCAAACCGCATGTAATGGCTGTCGCATAAACATCAAGTCTCTTAGCGATGGATTCATCCTGACCAATAAGTTGTGCTCCCAAAAGCTTTCGTGATTCTTTTTGATATACCAGCTTGATATGAATCTTTTCTGCCCCAGGATAATAAGAGGCATGATTATTTGTTTTAATTACTATTTTTTCAACATCTAAGTTTTCCTGCTTTGCTTGTTTTTCAGTAATACCGGTCATAGCTGCCGTCCATTCTAGAATTTTTACCACATTTGTTCCGAGAATTCCATCAAATGTAGAAGGGATGCCTGCAATATTGTCGGCGGCCACCCTTCCATGTTTATTGGCCGTCGTACCAAGCGCAATGTTTACTGGTTTATTTAATAAAAGGTGATTGCTTGTTGCACAATCTCCCGCAGCATATATAGACTTGATGCTCGTTTCCTGATGGGAATTAACAATGATCGCGCCGTTTTCGAGCATTTCTAAGCCTAGTTCTTTAATAAAATCCGTGTTTGGTTTTATTCCTATATTTACAATAACCGCATCGACTTCGTATGAATTTTTGTCCGTCTCAATGCTTGTAACTTTCCCCTCTGACATTTTTAGTTCCTTTACTTCTTCTCCTGTTCGGATTCCAACTCTATCTTGCAGGGAATCAGAAATGATATTTGCCATTTCCTCATCGTAATTTGGTAAAATTTGATTTTGAAGCTCAATGACAAACACCTCTTTGCCAAGCTCTACCATTGTTTCGACAAGCTCCATTCCGATATATCCGCCACCTATGATGCCTACCCTTTTGATATTGTCATTTTGGTAGTACTTACGCATTTCTATCCCATCATTCAGTGTCTTTAATGTATGAACATTGCTTGCTTCTTTGGGAATAAAAGGTGGAACAATTGGTTTGGCTCCTGTTGCAATCAGTAGTTTATCATAGTGGACGAATGTTTCTTCGCCTGATTGGAGGTTTTTCACCATCACCTTTTTGTTGGAGTGATCAACGTTTGTTACCTCATGATGAATATGGACGGCAATGTCTCGTTCTTCAAAATCTTCTACCGTTCTTGCCAGCAGGTCTTCATGAGATTCTGTCACACCAGATATGTAATACGGCAATCCACACGCCCCGTAAGAAACATATTCATCTTTTTCAAATACGCTGATTTTTACTGTTTCGTCTAATCTTCTTAACTTGGAGGCAGCACTCATGCCCCCTGCAATACCCCCAATAATTACCACATGTTCCATAACCTTTTCCTCCTAAATCTATCTCTGTTTTCATACCATTATATTCCCTCATGGCAGATAAAGTAGTCATGTAACATAAAGAAAAAAATTTAGTTGGTTGGGTAGTCACCGCTGTTCCTTTCCGCAAATGGCTTCGCTATCCTAGGGGCTGACGTGAGCCTCCTCGGCTTCGCCTGCGGGGTCTCCACCTACCTCTATTTCCCTCAGGAGTCTTCGCCTTTTGCTCCAATCCACAGCTAAAAATTACGAAAAAGGAACGTTAATGCTTTTTCGGTTAACTCGGTTAGATGGATTTTCAATTTCTTAGATTAATGAAAAACAAATGACCCTGCCAAGGCAAGGTCATCTGTTTTATATTAGTTATTTACTTCCTCTTTTTCATAAATTGGTACCCAACCTTCTGTAGTAACGAAGATTCGAACAGCGACTACTTTACGATCCTCCATTAAGGTGAAATAATGTCTGACATTTGGAGGGACAGAGATTAAATCACCAGGGTCTAATTCAACATCAAAGAAAGAACCATCCTTTCCTTGAATGACGAAAATACCATGTCCACTGACAATGAAACGGACTTCATCATCTGTATGATGATGCTCTTTATTGAAGTTCTGAAGAAGTTGCTCCAGGTTAGGTGTTGTCTCAGATAATGAGATAACGTCTTGTGCCTTGTACCCTCTTTTTAAGGATATTGCAGAAATTTCATCATTGAAAACTGTAAGAATTTCTTCCTTGTTTTCATCTGTCAAAGAAAAATTTCCCTGTAAGTGTTGAGGTAGTTTTGCAATGTCCCAGTTTTCGTAGATTACTTCATTATCAATTAAGAAGCTTTCTACATGTTCTTCCCCTACAATTCTTTCATTTGTTTCATGCAATCTGATTAGTGCCATGTTACATTCCTCCTTAGGTTAAATAGATACTTTTGGGCGAACCAGGTTTTTCACACTTAGTAATTTTAGATGATAGGAGAATAGAAACTCCCAGGCCTCAAGGTGTTTTTTTGCTTCAAAGGCAGTTCTGCCCCAGACGGTAATTCCGTGATTTCTGATGAGAACAGCGCCAGCATCTTCTTCAATAAATGAAGAAAATTCATCTGCTAGTGCTGGAATATCAGCATGATTTCTAATGATTGGGATGCTTACTTCCGCATCTTCCTCCCAAATACCGAATGCTTTAATGATTTCCTGCCCTTTGAATCTAATTTCCCCTTGGTCACCGTATAGCTCAGATATGACATTATTGTCTATCGTATGGACATGCAAGGAGCAACCGGCTTTGGTTTTCTGGTATACTTCGAGATGCAGTAATGTTTCTGCTGAAGGCTTCAAGTCGGTATTTTCAACAGCTTTTCCTGATTCATCCACAAGTAGAAAATCTTCTGAGGTTATCCTCCTTTTATCCTTGCCACTTGAGGAAACCAAAAATTGCAGTGGGGTATCTGTTACTTTAATAGAAAGGTTTCCACTTGTACCAAAGAACCAATCACGCAAGGCCAACTCTTCCTTAACCTCAGAAAGCTCTGTCCATTTCTTCAAAAATTGGCTCATGCAGTCACCTCCCGTTTTTTCAAAATATCCATCACATTATAAAAGGTTTCGAATGGGGAAAAAGCAATGGACTGCTCCTCACACTTTTTAATTAGAAAGTCTCTCGCAATTACTTGATCAGCAAGCTTTGCTGCCTCTAAATCTGTAATGGAATCTCCAATTACAATTTTATAGGTGTCTGTATCGGCAAGCTTTCTGATAATAGATGGTTTACAGCAGCCACAATCATTGTTACATTTTTCATCACATGCATGCGGCCATAAGATATTTATTTTTTCTCCAGAAAAATCGGACTGATTGCAATAGATGTTTGTTTCTTCTATCAAGCCTGCTAAAAGTGGTTCCACAAAAAAATCAATACCGCCAGATACAATATAAAGTGGAATTCCCTCTTCTTTTGTGTAAGCAACAAACTCCTTGAAGCCATCGCGTATTTCGGCATTAGCGACTATAAATTCCTTAATAACCTCTTTTTGTTCAGTAGGAAGAAGGGCAAACATCTTTCCTACCCCTTCCTTGATGGAGATCTCCTGGGATAATACTTTATTTTTAATGTCTTCCCATTCTTCAGGAGCGAATTTCTTCATGATGGCAATGATATTGTCACTATTGGTGATGGTCCCATCAAAGTCACAAAAAATCATCTGCTTTTTGATTGTCATGTTGTAACCTCCACACTTCCCCACTGCTTAATGGCAACCTCCAGCTCAGGATACTTCTGTGCGTAACTTGCCAGTGATTCCCCTGCTTTTACCGCATCTACCGCTTGACGGAAAGCTTTTGCCCCTGCTGCTCCGCCAAGCTTATGACCGTGGACCCCTCCACCTGCATTAATGACCGCGTCATTTCCGAAATCTTGATAAAGTAGCGGTACAAGTCCAGGGTGTATCCCAGCTGATGGCACAGGTAAGGTTTCTTTTAACTGATTATCTGTTACGGTTAATGCATCACGGATTCCGAGCGCTTGTTCCTTTGGCAACGCAACACTTCCGTAAGGAGATGGGAATAAAGAAAAGTCGGCTCCTGCATATCGTAAAAGTTTTCCTAACAACAATTCATTCGAGATGCCATAAAATTCTGATGGGGTGATGGCTCCGCTAACCGCCGGATGCGCCATGATTGGAATGGATACTTCCTTGTCTTCAGCCAGACTTTGCAGTGTATCAAGACCATAAGCAAAAACATTGAATAATAGAATATCAGCCCCTAATTCTACAGCTCTTTTCGCTTTATCTTTAAGATCCAACGTACGGCCTGTTAGGTTTACCGCATATCTTGCACGATGACCTGTCTCCTCTTTCACTTCCTCTAAGATTCTTCTGCCTTCGAATATCCTTTTTTCAAAAGGGGTTAGTTTGTTTTCAAACAATATTTCGTCATCTTTGATGAAATCCACTCCTCCAAGTGCCTGTTCCTTCAACTGTTCTGTGTGATAAGCAAGGTCCCTGCCGATCACCCCTTTAAAGATACTCATGACAAATGGTCTATGATGAACGCCAGTAATGGAGCGAAGCCCTTTTATTCCAAATTTTGGTCCCGGATAAGCTAGCTTCAAGTCTTCACTGAACTCGAGATCAATCAATTTTATCTCCCCGTCCAGTGATAGCTTGCCAAATACCGTGGTTAATATGGCTGGGAGGTCATTGCTGAAGTTAAAACTTGGGTATGCTATTTGGATGATTCCGCGTGTTACCGCTTTTCCAAAGTATGCATCCAACTTGTCACTAGAGGAGAGTTTTTTCACGCTAACTACTCTGCCTTTGTGCTTTTTTAGCTGTTCCTGTTCAAGCTGCGGGAGGTCAGTCCAGGATCCGATTGTAAGTCCGAGCGCGATACCTTCCGCTTTTTTTTCGAGATTTCCTTTATGATCATGAACCAGATAGGTTGCTAGAATTTCTGACATTATGTACACCCTTTCTTCCGATGATAAAATGCAAAAAACCCCTTCCATAAGAAGAGGTTAGTCTATCTAACGTCCTCTTATCTATCAGCTTTATGCTGCAAGATTTAGCACCGTGCTTAATTGAATAAGTCGGTTGCCGGGTTTCATCGGGCCAGTCCCTCCACCTGCTCTTGATAAGATTGGATTATTATAAAGTTCAAATTATCTAAATACTAAATTCTAGTTGAGATTATGCCATCATTTTGAGCTTATGTCAACAGACTATTCAGAAAATCTTTAACTCTCTGATTCGTTGAACAGCTTCTTGTAATCTTTCTGTACTAGTTAATAAGCCGACACGTACATAGCCTTCTCCAAAGGAACCAAAGCCAATACCGGGAGCTACAACTACATGTGCCTCTTCAAGCAGCTTGTCTGCAAACTCCTCAGAAGTATATCCTTCCGGAACTTTTAACCATGCAAAGAAGGATCCTTTTGGTGCTTGCACTTCCCAACCAATTTCCTGCAATCCCCTAATAAGGACATCTCTTCTTTCCTCATACAAATCTACCAGTTCTTCTACACATGTTTGTTTATCTAATAATGCAGTCGCAGCCGCCTCTTGAATTGCTCCAAAAATACTTACATACATATGGTCCTGCAAAAGATTTATAGCTTTAATCACACTTTCATTACCAACTGCAAATCCCACACGCCATCCTGCCATATTAAAAGTTTTCGACAATGTATATATTTCAATACCGACATCTTTTGCACCAGGCGTCTGCAGATAACTTAGCGGTTTTTGACCATCAAACCCAATAGCACCATAGGCAAAATCGTGCACCACACAAATATCGTGTTCCGTTGCAAGTTTTACCGTTTCATTAAAAAATGCAGAATTCGCCACAGCTCCTGTCGGATTATTGGGATAATTGAGGAACATGAGCTTAGCAGCTTTTAAGACTTGTGGATTGACGTCTTCATAGTTTGGTAAAAAATGATATACTTCTTTTAAAGGCATGTATTCCATTTTTGCTTTGGCCAATGCGACACCAGACCAATAATCCGGATAGCCCGGGTCTGGGACAAGTACGGTATCCCCTTCATTTAATAAGCATTGGGGAATTTCCACTAGTCCCGCTTTCCCACCAAAGAGAATGGCTACTTCTGTATCTGGATTTATTTGAACATCGTATTCTCGTTTATAAAAGGTTGCTATAGCTTCTTTAAAAAATTGGTGCCCTTGAAATGGGGAGTACTTATGATGATTCGGTTTTTCTACCGCTTCCTGTAACGATCTTACAATGTGTTCAGGAGTTGGCTGGTCCGGGTTTCCTTGGCCTAGATTAATCACATCGTGTCCTTGTTCCACAACCTTACCCACTTTTTCAACCAACGAAGCAAAGAACTGTTTAGGCAGTGTATTTAATAATTCAGATTGTTGAAAGTTTTTCATCTTTTTCACCTACTCAAAAAATTCTTGAAATCCTAGTCACAAATCATATATTGTTAGATTCAACTTGTAAAGTATTTTTTCAACGGGGGGATTAACTAATGAAATGGAAAATTGCTTGTATTCAATTTGATGTAGCCTTCGGAGATCCCGAAGCAAATATAGAAAAGGTATGTGAACTTTTGACTGTAGCAGGCAAAGATCGCCCAGATATCATCGTTCTTCCTGAACTCTGGTCCACTGGTTATGATCTAGGTCGTCTTGATAAAATAGCAGATTCCGGCGGTTTTGTTACGACCAAATTCCTAAAATCGGCTGCAAAAGAGCTAAAAACTCATATTGTCGGCGGTTCTGTCGCAAAAAAGACGAACAAAGGAATTTATAACACGATGATTACTGTCAATAAAGACGGAGATGTTGCAGGAGAATACAGTAAATTGCACCTTTTCCGGTTAATGGACGAGCATCATTTCCTTCAGCCCGGAAAAACAGATGGAATGTTCGAGCTGGACGGGCAAACTTGTGCAGGTTTCATTTGCTATGATATTCGTTTTCCGGAATGGATTCGTGCACATACCACCAAGGATGCAAAAGCGATCTTTGTTGTTGCGGAGTGGCCTTTGGCAAGAGTTGACCATTGGCGTAGCCTTCTTATCGCGCGTGCCATTGAAAACCAATGTTATGTAATTGCATGTAACCGTTCAGGTGCTGATCCGAAGAATGCTTTCGCTGGACACTCGATGATTATTGATCCTTGGGGAGATATTGTGGCGGAAGCTGGAGAAGCGGAGGAAATCATTACAGCAGAGATAGATTTGGCGAAGGTGGAAGAAGTACGAAAAAGAATCCCGATCTTTGAAGATAGAAGACCACAATACTATTAATCTAGGTTTGTTAACTTACACCGCTGTGGATTTCCGCAAATGGCTTCGCTTTCCTAGGGGCTCTGCTGGAACCTCCTCGGCAAGCCTGCGGGGTCTCCACCTAGCGCTATCTCCCCGCCTTTTGCTCCAATCCACAGCTATAAATTCTAAAGCACTATATAATGTCAGGTATTATATCTTCTCTTACTCTTTCAAAACAAAAAGGACTCCGCGATGGAGTCCTTTTCTATTTGGCTAGCATTATTTTGTAACGTTAGCAGCTTGAGGTCCACGAGCACCTTCAACGATTTCGAAAGATACTTCTTGACCTTCTTCTAAAGTTTTGAAACCTTCGCCTTGGATTGCGGAGAAGTGTACGAATACGTCGTCTTGACCTTCAACTTCGATGAATCCAAAACCTTTTTCTGCGTTGAACCATTTTACTTTACCTTGTAACATGTTTGTTCCTCCTTGTGGCTAAACCACGTAAATATTACTATTCTTGCTCTTTCAAACATTTCAAGACGAAAACGTGTTTCTGACTTTCCATATTCACGAACAAAAATAATAGTTTAATAATAACAGGTGCCTATCATTTTTTCAAGGTTTTAACCAAACAATTCATACAATTCCATTTAATTCTTCTAAAAAATCAGATATTGGCTTTTAAAAAAGTTTTTTCGAAAACTTATTGACAATTTTCCCGGCATCTTGGTATTATTTTCATCAAGCAATAATTTTCACACAATTTTATACATTCGCAATTAAATGATTGCGATCTCTTATCAAGAGCAGGTGGAGGGATTTGGCCCTATGAAACCCAGCAACCGACCGTAATACTGTTGTGAGACAGGGCGTTACACATTTGTGGACGCCGAACGTATTTGTTCATAAGGCACGGTGCTAATTCCAGCAGAAATTATTTCTGGCAGATAAGAGGGGAGAAGTCTACTCTTCAAGCCTCTTTCTTATGGAAAGGGGCTTTTATTTTTGAAAGGCTCTGTTGAAACACCGCTGTTGATTTGCGCACCAGGCTTCGCTTATCCTAAGGGCGCTTGCTGAGCCTCCTCGGCTTTGCCTGCGGGTCTCAGCAATGCACTACCTCCCTTCGTCCTTTGCTCCAATCAAAAGCTAGGGACCACTATAAAGCAACAGAGCTTTTTGAATTAATAATCGCCCCGCTCATTATTATTTTGACACGGGGGTAATAAATATGACAATAACAGCTACTACAGAATATGAGCCGTTAACAGAACCAACTGCTATCTCTCTAGCCAAAGACCTTAATTTTTTTAAAGAGGGTGCACTCTTGCACTGCCGAGAAATTGGGGATGGAAATTTAAACCTTGTCTTTCACATAAGAGACGAAAATAATACAGGGATTATCATTAAGCAGGCTTTGCCTTATGCTAAAGTTGTCGGGGAAAGCTGGCCACTGACCTTACATAGGGCAACAATAGAAGGTAATTACCTGAAAAATGCCGCTACATTGGTCCCTAATCTAGTTCCAAAAGTCTATTATACGAACGAAGCTTTAGCGATAACCATCATGGAGGACCTCTCCCATTTGGAGATTGTTAGAAATGGTTTTCTTAATGGCAAAAACTTCCCTCTTTTGTCAAAGCATATTGGGGAATATTTGGCAAAAACACTATTTTACACTTCTGATTTTGGTTTGAATCAGCAAGAAAAGAAAAAGCTGCAGCAATCATTCTCAAATCCAGAGCTTTGCAAGATTACGGAAGATCTTATTTTTACGGATCCGTTCTTTGATAGTGAGACTAATGACTATGAGCCAGAACTGCTTGGTTCGATTGAGGAAATTTGGAAGGATGAGGATTTAAAGCTTGAAGTGGCAAAGCTGAAATACACATTTTTGACAAACGGAGAAGCACTTCTACACGGAGACCTCCACACAGGAAGCATTTTTGCAAATGATATTGATACTAAAGTTATTGACCCAGAATTTGCATTTTTTGGACCGATTGGCTTCGATGTTGGGCAGTTCTTTGCCAATATCCTTTTACAAGCAATCACTAGGGATGTTAGTGAAAGGTCTAACATCACTTCCCATCTGTATCAAGTTTGGGAGGGATTCACTTCCACTTTCTCAGATTTATGGAAGACAAAAAGTGTGGAATATTACTCACAAACACCAGGCTATTTGGATTTCTTCCTGAAAAAAGTCTTTACTGATGCAATTGGCTTTGCCGGATGTGAAGTTATCCGTCGGACGATTGGGCTGGCTCATGTAGCAGACCTTGATACGCTTAAGCCTTACGAACGTAGAATTACAGTAAAGCAACAAGCTTTGTTATTAGGGCAAGCATTGGTTAAAAATGCTCCAACTATACGAAATATACAAGATGTAGAAGCACTATTCGAAAATGTGATAAAAGGGAATGGATAAAATTATGACAATCACGACTAATCTACCATTATCGGTAGAATGGAAAGACTCTTATATTCGTTTATTAGATCAACAGAAATTGCCTCAAGAGACTGTATTCATTGATTTGCAAACCATTCATGATGTCTATGATGCCATAGTCACTCTAAAAGTAAGGGGTGCGCCTGCAATTGGAATAACAGCTGCATACGGCCTTGTCCTTGCTGCAAATTCATATACCTCAGCTAGTCTACCTGAATTTCAAAACCAGTTAAAAAAGGACCGGGACTATTTGGCGACTTCTCGTCCAACGGCTGTAAATCTTTTTTGGGCAATTGACCGTCTGATACAAGTATCTTTGCAGGCTTCTTCTGTAAACGAGGCAAAAACAAATCTTGTTCATGAAGCGATTCAAATTCAACTAGAGGATGAAGCGACATGCAGGCTTATCGGAGAACATGCCCTTTCCTTGTTCCAAAAGAATGATAAGCTACTGACTATATGTAATGCAGGATCAATTGCAACTGCACGGTACGGTACCGCATTAGCTCCATTTCATTTGGCAATAGAAAAAGAATTCCCCTTAAGTGTTTTCGCATGCGAAACAAGACCAGTTCTACAGGGCTCCCGACTAACCGCTTGGGAGTTGAAACAATCAGGAGTGGATGTAACATTAATCACTGATAACATGGCTGCACATACCATTAAAACCAAAGAGATTTCTGCTGTTATTGTCGGAGCTGACAGAATCACTTCCAACGGAGACACTGCAAATAAAATTGGGACCTATGGCCTTGCTATACTTGCTAAAGCTTTTGGTATTCCATTTTATGTAGCTGCCCCTTTATCGACGTTTGATTTATCTAGGGAAACTGGAGAGGAAATAGAAATTGAAGAAAGGAGTTCTGAGGAAATCACCCATCTGGGAGGAAACCAGATAGCACCAGATGGCATTTCCGTATTTAACCCTGCATTTGATGTGACTCCAAATGAGCTGATTACCGCCATCATTACGGAAAAAGGTATCATCAAAGGCGACTATACCAAAGTGATTCCTACACTTTTTGAAGATTGATATTCAAGAACCCTAAGTTCTATCAGCTTAGGGTTCTCAGTATTATTTCGCCCACATTTCTGTTGGGTTTAGTTCGTATATTCCTGCTTCTCGGTACATGTAATGATTGATAATGAATTCCCTGCGGATCGTTGCATAGTCCTCATGGAATTGTTTGATGTGCTCATTAATTTCCTTTTCACTGTACTTTTTACCCATTTCCAAGTCTTTTAGGATATGTTCAAATATAATTAATTTCTTCTTTCTTTGCGCAGGGATGGTTTTCAGTTTTCCATCTTTGGCAAGGAAATTTTGCAAGATCTGCTCCCTCTCTTTTTGCTCTTCCATCGTCCTCTCCCCTTTTCCGCTTCTTTCTAACACGATAAAAAGACCTTCACTATGTTGTCTTAAAACCTTTGAGTTTAAATAATAATAGACCGTGTTTTTTTCTCTTCTTTCGTACACAGCACTTATTTCTTTTAGCTTAGAAATATGATGGGAAATCGTCGGGGGCTTTACCCCTAATCTTTCTGCTAATTCTTGTCCACTTAGTGGTTCTTCAGTAGATAACAAGACAAGCAATTTAATTCTAGTCGTATCTCCCATTACTTTATAATAGTTGACGAGTTTATCCAGTTGCAGAATAATTCACTCCTTCACCTTATATTAGATATCCATCTAATTAGATGTTAATCTAACAACTAGATAAAATCAACCTCTTTTCTCATTTTTCTTTAAAATAGATCCTTTTTCTTCCACACTAATGATATTGAGTTTGGCTAATACTTCCGTATAAAAAATGAGTTTGTTATTTTTCCCCATTTTTATCATCTCCATTTTTGCCCTTGAGCAACTTTTTTAGTCTTAGTAAATTATATGAAGGAATAGAAAAAATGATACACGCATGCAACTTTTAGATAAAAAAAGTACGATAGCATAAATACTATCGTACTGAGTTATTGCTTAATTCATTTCACTACTATGCCAAT
The DNA here is from genome assembly GCF_008180725.1 of Sutcliffiella horikoshii. Classification (GTDB taxonomy): domain Bacteria; phylum Bacillota; class Bacilli; order Bacillales; family Bacillaceae_I; genus Sutcliffiella_A; species Sutcliffiella_A horikoshii_B. The sequence continues at coordinate 722,103 of NZ_VTEV01000001.1, forward strand.
ACGCCTTCTAATCTTAACAGCTCTTCTTTCATTCCGATTTTATCACCTGCGTAACCTACCAGCTCTTTATTCTTACCAATGACACGGTGGCAAGGTATGACAATCGGCAGCGGATTTCTTCGGTTCGCTTGTCCGATTGCCCTGACTGCTAATGGTCTGTTGATTTCTTTGGCAATATCCTGATAACATCTCACTTCACCATAAGGAATGTTACACAACGCGTTCCATACTTCCTCCTGAAAAGGGGTACCCTCCAAATTATAAGGTACTTCAAATGTGGAACGTTTGCCCGTAAAGTATTCTTGAAGTTGGGATGTAACCATCTGACATAATGGATCTTCAGGGGCAAACTTGTAAAGGCCTTCCTTGTCCTCCTGAAGGAATTCTGAATCAAACTCTATTCTAACTAAATGATCTTTGCGACATATTACGTAAATAGTACCTATTGGAGTTGGTGTGCTACTGTACTCATACATGTCTAGATACCCTCTTTCTTTTCATCCGATTCAATGCTCAGTCGGAGACCCTATTGGTAATTTTATATGGAAGGTAGTCCCTTTGCCAACCTCACTGCTGACTTCGATGGTACCATTATGTTCTTCTACAATTTTATAGCTTACCATAAGCCCCAACCCTGTTCCACGTTCCTTTGTCGTATAAAAAGGCTCTCCAAGTTTTTTCAATTTATCTTCCGGGATACCAATTCCTTCATCCTTAAACGAAATCAGAACCTGTTCACCATCTATCTTTATTAAATCCACAGATACAGTTCCACCGCTAGGCATCACTTCAATCGCATTTTTTAAAATATTGATAAAAACTTGTTTTAATTGATTTGGTTCACAATATATATCCGGTAAGCCTTCTTCAATGGAACTAATAAACTGCACATTCTCAAGGGATGCTTGTGCGCTTAACAAATCGAGGGTTTCTTTCATAATAACTGATATATTTTTTCTTTGATAAGATATGGCTTGTGGCTTAGCCAATACTAGAAATTCGGTTATGATGGATTCAATTCTCTTTAATTCAGAGGTGATGACATCAAAGTACATGACATATTGGTCTTGATTCATGCTATTTTGTAAAAGTTGAATAAATCCTTTTAGAGCTGTCATTGGATTTCTTATCTCATGTGCGATCCCAGCAGCCAATTCTCCCACAACCGTCAGGGTATCTGACTTTCTTAGCTGTTCTTCCATTTCCCTTTTTTCTGTTATGTTTCTAAAAATCGTCATGTGCAATCCTTCAATAACATGCTTCTTGGCAGAGTATTCAATGATCTGTACTCCACCATCCCCTTCAATACATAATTCTCCACTTAACTCTTCGCTTTCTGGACACTCTCTCCACTGTGCCTGGAGTTCCTTGAGCTGTTCTTTTGGAATATACCAGTGAAGTTGATTATTCATCAATTCTTCTTTAGAGAGGCCCAATATCTTGCTTGCATTAGGATTGGCATCTATTACATCACATCTATCATCCCATAGAAGTATACCGTCCATGGCATTATTGAATATCTTTCTAAATTTTTGTTCGCTTTCTCTTAAGTCTTTCTCCATCTTCCTTCTTTCGCTCACATTTCGGAATATTATCATATTATATCCATCAATAATTCCTTTGTTTGCTGTGAATTCAAGTAGTTTTTTCTGTCCATTCGGCATATGAAACTCGAGTTCTTCTCGAATTTCTCCCTTTGCACCAAACTGTTTTACGATGGAGAACACTCTTTTATCTTTCTTTGGAACAAATTCATGGAGCTTTGAGCATACCAAATCATCAAGTGGCAATTCAAAGGCTCTGCTTGCCGCAGGGTTAGCTCGTTTTATATTCCCGTTATTATCCACCAACACGATTGCATCTAAAGCATGTTGAAACATCTCTCTAAAACGCTCTTCGCTTTTTTTCAGTTGCAACTCCATATTGCGTTTTTCTGTTACGTCTCTCATTATAGCTAAATAGTAATCGTCATAAATATTGGCAGTGATGGTGACTTCGAATGTTTTACGTTCACCTGTGTGAAGAACTACCGGCAATTCTCCCCTAACCCTTCCATGACTATCTAGAAGATTCCAAATTTTTGTCATCTTATATTGGAAACCATCTTCCAAAAAATCATCTAACTTTGATTGCAGAAGATCTAATTTGGTCATAGCAAAATTAGAACAGAATGCAGGGTTAACATCGATAAATAAGCCATTTCTATCAAATACGACAATCCCGTCCACCGCTCTATTTATCACATCATGATACATTTGTTTACTTTTGCTTGATTCCTTTTCTAGTTGTTTCTTGGCCGTAATGTCACGAATAATGCATATATCCAGTCCACTTTCATCGGGATTCCGAACAGCTGAATATTCCACAAATTTGATTGTGCCGTTATCTAACCGCACAATTAACTCATTTTTCAACTCTCCCAATTCTGTTAATTGTGCTTCCTGGTATTCCACTTCCTCTTTTGGCATTAGCTCCAGAAAATCATGTAGTTTCCGACTTAATAATTCCTCTCTTGGCATTTCAAAGAGTTCGCAAGCTTTTGAGTTCACTTGAAAGAATTCAACCTTTTCATTGAATAAGATTATGGCATCATTGGCATGTTCAAATGTAAGTTGCAAAAACCTGTTTTCTTTTTCCAGCTTTTGAAGCTTGGCAGTTAGCGTTTCTATTTCTGCCTCCAACTTCCTGGTTTCTTCCTTCACCATGTGTTGGATCATGACCTTCCCCCACTTATCATATATTTACATTCTTTTCTCAAAGATTATCATAATTGACAACGGTCAAGTGACTTATTAGTAAAAAAACTTTTTATTCAACCACTCTTTATTCTTCTACATAACTTATCTAAATTCCTTTGTTCTACATTTAACGCAATAAAAAAGTCATTTCAGAAATCATTTTGTAATAATTCCAGATTTCCTGTTGATAATGGAAGAGAGGAAAGATTTACTAGCCCTAGAAAAAAGACAGGAATTTATTACTCACCATATTTAATTGTGATAAACTATATTAGTTATAGAATTTTTCAATAGGAGTTTGATGGATTTATAATGAAGATAATTGCCACTACATTAAACGCGAAATATATCCATACCAATCTTGCCATTCGCTATTTAAAAGCTTATGCAGAGCCGGAATATACAGTAGATTTGGTTGAATACACGATTAAAGATCCCGTGATGAATATTGTGTCTGACCTTATCCAAAGAAAACCGGATGTTATCGGCTTTAGCTGTTATATATGGAACATAGAAGAAACAATCAAAGTCATGAGTATGTTGAAGAAAATTAATCCAGAGCTTATCCTCGTTCTCGGTGGGCCTGAAGTAACTTATGATGTGTCGGAATGGCTTGACCGATTAACCGATGTTGATTTCATCGTTCTCGGAGAAGGTGAAATCACTTTTAAGCAATTGCTTCATGAAATTCAAGGTGAAAGAAACTTCGAGTCCATCAGTGGCTTAGCTTATCGGGACGGAGAGGACAAAAAAATATCTCCTCAACGAAATAAAGTAGATTTAAAAGAACTTCCATCGCCATACAGATTTGAGGAGGACCTATCACAACTTGGTAAAAGAGTGACATACTTTGAGACAAGCAGAGGCTGTCCTTTTAGCTGTCAGTTCTGTTTATCTTCCATTGAAGTGGGAGTCCGCTATTTTGACCGGGAAAAAGTAAAAGAAGATATTCGTTTCCTGATGAATAATGGTGCGAAAACGATTAAATTTGTGGACCGCACTTTTAATATTAGTCGAAGTTATGCCATGGAAATGTTTCGCTTCTTAATTGACGAGCATCTCCCGGGAACTGTTTTCCAATTTGAAATCACAGCAGACATTATGCGACCGGAAGTTATTGAATTTTTGAACCAAGAAGCACCTGCTGGATTGTTCAGATTTGAAATTGGTGTACAGTCGACCAATGATGCTACAAATGAACTTGTGATGCGCAAACAGAATTTCGCCAAATTATCTCGTACGGTGACGATGGTTAAAGAAGGCGGAAAGATAGATCAACACTTAGATTTAATTGCCGGTTTGCCTGAAGAAGATTACCACTCATTCAAGAAAACGTTCAATGATGTTTTTGCCTTACGTCCTGAAGAGCTGCAACTTGGTTTCTTGAAAATGTTGCGTGGAACTGGGTTAAGGATTCGCTCAAACGATCATGGATATATTTATATGGATCAGGCTCCTTATGAAATCCTTGGGAATAGCATTCTTAGCTTCGATGATATCATTCGAATCAAGCAAGTGGAAGACGTACTTGAAAAGTTCTGGAACGACCACCGGATGGATGCGACTGTGGAACATTTGGTTACCCAAGTGTTTGAAACACCTTTTGACTTCTTCCAAGAATTCGGTGCCTACTGGGATAAACAAGGTTGGGCAAGAATTGGGCATCAACTAGAAGATCTTTACAAGCGTCTGTATTCCTTTTTACAGGAAGAAAGACCAAATGCTTTATTCGTAATGGAAACGTTGATGAAATACGACTATTTACGTCATCAAAAATTCAAGCCCCGTAAACCTTGGTGGCAGGATCGTCTCGAAAAAGAAGATAGAACCAATATTTATAAACAAGTCATTGATAACCCTGCGTTATTAGGTGACCAATTTGCAGCACATAAATTGAACGAAAAAGAACTATATAAACATACGATGATTGAAAGCCTTCAGTTTGATCTCGAACACTACCTAGATCATGGTGAAATCGTTGAAGATCAAAGCTATGCAATAGTTTATTTCAATCAAAATACTAACAAAGCAGAAATTTATCCTTTATCATCTAAAACAAGAAAAACTGCTAGCTGAATTCAGCTAACAGTTTTTCTTGTTTTTCTTTTTATTATTAGACTCTATTGCATTCTCAAATGCTTTCGCAGCATTTGGATCACCAAATTCCGGACCAAATTCTTCGTTTAAACTGTCTTGAGAAATAGCATGCTCCGAACTATGGGCCTGCTTTTGTTTTTTCTTTTTTGCATCCATTCGTTTCAGCCCCTTATTTACCTTGTCTGCCGTGTTGAGAATTACGGTTTGCTCCACGGATCATATCCTCTTTATCATATGCAGCAGAGAATTCCGTATCTGGTAAGCTTTCCTTTGGAGTTTTGTTATTATTTTTCGCTGCATCATGAGCAACTTTCCTCTTTGCCAATGCAATCACCCCCGTACTTATAGATTGCCCCTTTGTTATTTTTCACATTCTTCATATGCAATCAAAACTATTTCCTCTCCCATTTCTTCCCGAAGCTTTTGCTCATATTCTGCAATGCGATCAAGTTTATCCTGTGAAAGGTTTGCAATTTCAAACTTTTTTGTCATATTCGTTCCCTCCTACTTTTCTTCGTACATACTTATTTATTTTAATGAAATGCTAAAACTATACATTCGGAGGTGAAGTCAATGCCTGATCAAGATAAGTCATTGGAAGTGGATGTCCCATACATGGAAGAAACAATGCCGCATCAGATCAACTCCCCTTCTTTCAAAGGCTCTAATATAAAAATGCAACCGCCATTTGTTAACGAACACGGCGTAGTTATCGGTGACAGCAAATATAATTCAGAAGAATCTCCATTAAATAACTGGAGCGACGAAGTGGACCCTGCCATTATGGCCGGTGACCAATGGGTACATCCAACAAACGATATCGGGTGGAACTCAGCAGAAAACCGCGAGCTTGTTGAAAAATCAAAAAAACCACAAGGTTTCCCTTTTACACACCCAGATAAAGATGTTAGTTATGATAGGGATTAAATCTGCTGAAGAAAAAAATTACTGAAAGGGGTCAGACCCCCAAAGGAATTTTAACACCAATGTCGAAGCGCACCAAAAAAAGCAGAAGGAAATGTACTCCTTCCCTTCTGCTTTTTCTTTGGGTTAATTTGATTCGTTTTATTTTCCGCCTGTAAAAGAAATTCCTTTGATGAAGTAGCGGTTAAAGAAACCGTAAATGAGCAGGACTGGCAATGTAAAGACCATTGATGCTGCCATTATATAGTTCCAATAACTGATATATTGTCCTTTGAAGGTATTCAATCCAAGCGGCAAAGTGAACATAGAAGGATCTGACAATATAATTAACGGTCGCATAAAGTCGTTCCAAAATCCCATGAATACGAAAATAGCTTGTGCAGCAAGTGCAGGTTTTGCCAATGGAAGCACTATCTTGAAGAATGTTCCAAATCGGCTTAGCCCGTCCATTTCTGCCGCTTCTTCCAACTCTTTAGGGAAATTGATGAAAAACTGTCTCATCATAAAGATGAAAGTGGCGTTAATCATAGCTGGTACAATCATACCCTGATAAGAGTTCAACCAACCCAACTCACGTAAAATTAAATAGTTTGGAATCATTGTTACTTGAGCTGGAATCATTAGGACTGCCAGTATAATAATGAACAATGTCTTACGCCCTGGGAAACTCAAACGTGCCAACGCATACCCAGCCATCGAATTAAATAGCAGGTTGAGTGAAGTGCCGGCAACCCCAATTATTAAACTGTTTAACAGCCAACGGGGGAATAACTCCTGCTCCAAGAAAATCTGCTTATAATTATCAAATGTAAAATCTTTTGGAATGAAATTAATTGTCCCACTTACGATTTCTTCTAGAGTTTTAAAGGATGAAGAGACTGCCCAAATAAAGGGCACCAGTGTGATGACTGCATATAAAACGAGAATTCCATACAATAATGCTTTTCCAGCGCTAACCTTCTTCATATAGCAGCCTCCTTAATAAAGAGATTCTTCTTTTGAAAATTTCCGTTGCAATAATGTTGCCACTAAAATCACGATAGAAAGCATAACTGCAATAGCAGCAGCATATCCCATTGTACCGAGACTTTTGAACGCATATTGGTAAATTAATAAAACGACAGTTAATGTTGAATTATCGGGACCACCCGATCCTCCAGAGAATATGAAAGATTGGTCAAACAGCTGAAATGTACCGATCAAGCCCATAATGACAACAAAAGAAGTAACTGGCCGCAAATTCGGAACTGTTATATATAAGAATTTCTTAAAAGCATTGGCGCCGTCCAGTTCCGCCGCTTCATATAAGGAATCTGGGATATCCTGCAAGGCAGCAAGATAGATGACCATAAAAAACGGGGCTGTTGCCCAAATGTTCATTATCATGATTGCAATTAAAGCTACACTAGGATCACCCATCCAGTTATAGGTTGGAAGGCCTAATATAGACAGGATTTCATTTACCAATCCATTTTGGTTGTACATCCACATGAAGATTAAGGTCAATACAGCTGAAGATGTTAAGGTCGGCAGGAAATACACAATTCTAAATATACTTTGTCCTTTTAATCCTGCATTTAATGTTGCTGCTAAAATAAGTGCTAGCAACGTTTGAATCGGAACCACGATAATAACGTATTTAAAAGTATTCCAAAGTGCACGTAACGCTCTACCATCATCTGTTATGTTTGTAAAATTACTCAACCCAACAAACTCATACGTAGCAGTACCTAACAACTGAACCTTATGAAAAGATAAGAAAAATGCATATAAAATAGGACCGATAATGAATAATGCCATTACGAATATTGTTGGTGCCATAAAAGAATAGCCTTGTGATGCTTCTCTTAGCGACCGTTTTGAGTAGGTGCGCTTTTTCTTCATAAAATTCACTCCTTTTCCCTTCAAAGAGTCCCTCTTTTTCTACATGAACTCTTTCTAAAGAAGAAGAAACTAGACACTCTTCTTCACAAAGAAGTCAGTAGGAACGTCCAGGTGCCCGTCATTAGTCCTCCCTCAGACAGGCTCCTTTAACGTCCAAACCTTCATCAATTAAGGAGTATTACTCTCCAATTTCTTTGTTCGCTTGATCCTCGGCTTCTTTCAATGCTTCATCGAGCGGTCGCTGCCCAAGAAATGCGGAAACGAATTGGTTATTAAAATTGTTCATGATGGTAGGCAGATTTACTCCATTTGCCCAAACAGTAGCATATGATGCACCTGCAACCAGTGCTGCTCGCTTCTCATCCTGATTAAAGCCAAGCTTCTCGGCAACAGACTTTCTAGTTGGCAAGGCATATCCTTTTGAAGTCCAGATTTCCATGCCTTCCGGACCTGTTAAAAATTCGATCAGTTTCCAAGAGGCTTCTTTTTTCTCGGACGCTGCATTCATTACATAGGAAACGGTATATGCCATAGTCGATTTTTCACCATTCACTGTAGGAACTTCCGCTGTACCATACTCAACATTAGGGAATGTATCCTCAAGAAAGGGAATTGCCCAGTTACCTTCAATTACCATCGCCGCTTTTTCCTGTCCAAACATTTCACCGCCCCAGTTTGCTCCTACATCTGAAGCTTGTGCTGCAGTTTTATCTTCATTTCGTTGGTCGATGATTGGTTGTAATGCTTCAATAACCTTCTCATCTCCAAAGTTTGCTTTATTGTCCTTGACCACTTGGCCACCTAGAGATTCAGCTATATAATACATTCTTGCAAGCTCAGGAGCTACACCAAGGCCTACAACACCATCCTTTGTCAGCTGCTTTGATACTTCTCGAAGCTCATCCCATGTAGTTGGCACCTCTACCCCAGCTGCTTCAAACATTTTCTTATTGTAAAATAAGGCGAGAGTGGAATAATCTTTAGGGAATCCGTAAGTTACACCATCCTTTTGGAAAGCTTCTAGTAGCGGCTGTTCAAAATCTTCCACATCAAACTCATCTGTTACATAATCATCAAGAGGTTCAAGTACTCCAGTTTCAATTAGAGCAGGAGCTTCAAAAGCATCTAAATAGAATACATCGGGTGCTTCTCCGCCAATTAACCGTGTCTTCATTACATCCATATACTGGTCGGAAATAACTTCATGTTTAACTTTGATATTGGGGTGTTTTTCTTCAAATGAATCCAAGGCCTCTTTCAGCAATCGTGTTTCAGATGGGTTCCCACCCCATCCGGCTAATGTAATTTCTACATTGTCTCCGGAGCTTTCTGAAGAACCACTGCTGTCTCCGCTACAACCTGACAATACCCCACCAATAAGCATCGTAGTAACACCTACTGAAGCCAACCATTTTTTTGCTTTCATCTTAAAACCCCTCTTCCTGTTTTGAGTATTTATTTGGACCTGGTTCACAGCAACTGCTGGGAAACAGCCATTTTTCAAGAGGAATATTTCCTCTGTAAAACCTAATTTTGAACGATTTCAAAACCTGTAGTATTTTCAACAATTGTTAGTTCTACATTTCCTTCAGCACTCTTTTTAGCTAAAAGGGACAGAAAACCTTCACCAATTTTAACCTTCTCTACATCAAGTTCATTCATTCCGTTTGGAAGTAATGGAGATATAGAGATTTTCTTTTCCAAAGCATCAGGGAAAAGACCTAAGATTGTTTGAACAAATACAAGTGGTGTTCCCGCAGCCCATGCTTGCGGCGAACAAGCAACTGGATATTTAACCGCTTTGCCAACAGATTTATCATATCCACAGAATAATTCTGGAAGACGGTCATATTCGAAATGGAAAGCAGCTTCGATAAGCCCTTCAATCACTAAGTTGGCAGCTTCCTGCCTCTGTACTTTAGACATTCCTAATAACACCATGCTATTATCATGCGGCCAAATACTCCCGTCATGGTAACTCATTGGGTTATAACCCGCTTCCCCTGAGCCCATAGTACGAATTCCGAAACCTGAGAACATTTTGGGGGAGACCAGCGTCTCAATGACAGCAGTAGCCTTATCCTCATCGAGCATTTCAGAGAATAAAATATGTCCTGGGTTTGAAGTAATCGTTCCAACTTGTTGTTTATTTTTATCCAAAGCGATCGCATAGAAATTGACATCATCCATCCAGAATTCTTCATCAAACTTCTTTTTCAGCTTCTGGCTTTCTCCCCTTAATAATGCTGCCCTATTGGAATCCCCAAGCTTGTCATAAATCGATGCTATACCCATCTTTGCTTGATATACATATCCCTGAACTTCCGATAGTGCTATAGGCGTAGCAGCGTAATCTCCGTTTCGGTGAACAATTGAATCTCCAGAATCCTTCCATCCCTGATTGGCAATCCCTTTACTGGCTTCTTGATGATATTCAACAAACAAATCACCGTCGCGGTCACCATACTGGTCAATCCAAGTCAATGCAGCTTCAATATTTTCTCTTAGGTCCTCAACAACTTTAAAGTCCCCTGTCCATTTAACGTACTCAGTCAGAAGAATTAAGAATAATGGTGTTGCATCAATAGTTCCGTAATATGGAGTAAAGGGTATCTGCTCCGTAGTTGCAAGCTCCCCGTAACGAATCTCATGCATGATTTTTCCCGGTTGTTCATCCCTCCAAGGGTCTACTTTTGACCCCTGTTTACTAGCCATTGTATAGAGGGTACCTTTTGCCACTTCCGGTTGGAAAGCAAGCATTTGGAGAGCTGCGATTAGACTGTCCCTTCCAAAAGGAACCCCAAACCAAGGTAGCCCTGCAACAGGAAACTTGCCATATCCAAGGTCTGTCAATAATACTCTCAAATCCCCGAGACCACGATCTATGAGACGTTGTAATGGAAGCCAATCCGTTTTCACCTTTGTGACGTTGGTATTCCAGTTAATATAGGATTCTTTCAACTTCTCTAAAGCAATAGTAGCCGAAAGAATATCATCTGACTTTTCTTCACCATGTTGCGGTTGTATCTTGAAAGTGACAGTCTGTTCTTCTTCATGGTTTAACTTAAACTGAAAGAAAACTTCTCCTTTTTCTCCATCAATGCAGTGCGCATCCTTGTCCCATTCAATATATGTCCGCCTTGAAAGATTGTCTGCACCTTCATAGTGAAAGGTCATCGTTTCTCCATCCACTGTTTGTCCAGTTCTTTTTCCAGTTTCTCCATTTTGAAACCCTCGAACAATGAACATATCAGCGAAGTCCACGTCCATATGAACGCTCAAATCAAAATTTACACGCTTAGGGTAATAGTTTTTCAATGTCAGAGATTCGTAGAATACATCATTATAGATAAAACGGGTACGTTTAATCTCAACGGACTCTCTCCATAATATAAGTTTGCTATCCCTCTCCATATGTGGATTGGTCATAAGAATTGTCGCCTTATAATTTTCTGCTGCATCAGAGTGTAGCAGAATAGGTTCTTCGCCATTAATCTTTAGATCCAACTTGCTCAAAAACCGTGTATCTTTTGTATACAACCCCAGTCCGTAAGGGTGCTGCTCAGGAATATTTCCATTTGTGTCTGTAAGTAAAAACAAGTCATTTTCTTTTATTACTCTATAATCCATCGTCCTACCTCCTAGGTGCTAATGAGCATCCGAAACGTTTTGGTTTTTAGGTAAAAATAAAACCGCATATTCTCCCAAAACGTTTCGGATTTTCTGCTTGTAAAAAAGCACTTGCAGTGCCTTATTTTGTTGATTCTCTAATAATGAGCTTTGTATCAATTAACTTTGCATGAGACTGTTCTTTTCCCTCCAGCATATCTAAAAGGAGGATTGCTGCTTCAAATCCTAATTTGAACTTATCTTGTCGTATTGTTGATAAACTTGGATTAGAATAGGAGGCAAGCATAATATCATCATAGCCAATAACCGCGATGTCGTCCGGTACTTTCTTCCCTATTTTTTTTACTGCCTTTAGTACACCTAGCCCCATTAAATCACTTGCGCAAAATACTGCTGTAATCTCAGGATGTTCCGTCAAAAGTTCCACTGCAACTTCTTCTGCTACTTTCTCTTTAAAATCTCCATTTTTAATCCATTCTGGTCTATATGTCAGTTGCTCATTAGCCAACATTTCCATATACCCTTTTAATCGTCGGATACTTACATCTGCCTTTTCATGTCCGTTTATCATGGCAATATTTTTATGGCCTTGTTCAATCAAATGGGCAACTGCTTTTTTTGCACCTTCTACATTGTCCGTCGTAACATAGCCTACTGTTGCTGATTCCTTTGGGATATCCACTAGAACGCAAGGGATGTCACTTTCAACAACCTCTTGCAGATATGGATCATCTGTTTTTATACCTTGCAATATCACGCCATCTACTCTACGTTCTCTGCAAAGCTGAGTATAGGTCTTTTGGCTTTGTTTTGATGATGTAGTACTAAAAAGTACAAGATCATAATCAGAGTTAGCAGATGCTTCATTAATTCCACAAAGAACTTCAAATGTGAAATTATCCTTGACTCCTTCTCTATTCATATCAGAAACAAGGAGTCCAATTGTTTTTGACTTTTTCATCACAAGACTTCTGGCAACTGAATTTGGACTGTAGTTTAATTCCTTAGCTACTTCCTCGATTCTTTGTCTTGTCTTTTTGCTCACATCACTATAACCATTTAAAGCTCTGGAAACAGTTGTGACAGAAACACCAGCTACTTTTGCAATATCTTTTATAGTCGTCATGGTCTTCCTCCCAAAACGTTTCGGATAATTTGTTACTTGAATCGTAACACGTTTCTGAAAGCGATTGCAATAGTTTTTTAAAAAATTTATAAAAAAAGAGACCATCTAATGGCCTCTATAGGAATCATTTATGATCATCCAATAATAACTCGCTCTACCGGATAATGATAGTTCGGTGGTTTTTGTTTGCTTTCAAGAATGAACAGGAATGTTAGCAATCCCACTCTTCCAATAAACATTAAACAGATAATGATAAACTTGCCTAAAGTAGATAAATCTGGGGTGATTCCCATTGAAAGTCCAGTTGTTCCGAACGCTGAACAGACTTCAAATATGATTTGAATCAACGCAAACTCTTCAGTGACACTAAGAATGATGATAGCTGATGAACATATTAAAATGGCTAGCAAAAGTACGACCAGCGACTTAATAATATCCTCCTCATGTATTTCTCTTCCAAAAATTTTTATGTTTTTATTCCCTCTTGCAAAGTGAAATAAAAATAATATATTTAAAGCAAATGTGGTCGTTCTAATACCACCGCCAACGGAACTAGGCGATGCACCAATGAACATAAGCCCACACATTACTAAAAGAGTGGAAAGGCCAAATTCGCTGACATCCATAGTCGCCAGGCCACCACTTCTTGTAGTAACCGATTGGAATAACGCATAAAATAAAGATTCATGCCAGCTCATCCCTTTAAAATAAGCGTTTGATTCCAGTATGATGATAACAAGTGCACCCAAAGTAATTAAACAAGCAAACGTTATGCATGTAATTTTCGTGAATAAAGAAAAGCGGAACCTTCCATTTTTATGCATGATGAATTCTTTTACTTCCACTAACACAGGAAAACCGATAGCACCAGCAGTAATTAAGATCATCACAATGAATTGGACGAAATAATCATTTGCAAAAGGAATAAGTGATTGGCCGGTAATGTCAAATCCTCCATTAGTCGTCGCACTTACAGATGCAAAGAAGCCATGAAAATACGCTTCCTGCCATGAATCAAAATGGGATAAGAAATAGGTACCTAAAATAAGTGCTCCCAGCAATTCAATAGTGAGAATCAAAAAAAGAATCTGCTTTATCAGCTTTACGATACCTGACAGATTTGACTGGTTTTGGTCAATCATCATCAGCCTTCTCTCTTTTAGACCTATTTTACGTCCTAAGATAAGCCAGATAAAGGTACCAACTGCCATAACCCCCACACCGCCGAATTGCAGAACAAACGCCAAAATAAAGATTCCCGGCACTGTAAACGTCTCTACTGTATTTAATACTGTCAAGCCAGTTACGCTAACTGCGCTAACTGCAGTAAAGAGCGCATTGATAAAGCTCCAATCGACTCCCTCGTACCTTGCAACAGGAAGACTAAGAAGACTTACTGCAATAACGACAGCAATAAAGTAAAAACTAACAATGAGTTGTGCAGGCGATAAATTATTTACTTTTTTGCTTACTGAATTTTTTAATGTAGTCATAATTGCCCTTTCACATAACAATAAATCTTAATCGTGTTAACTAATCCCCACTTATATTACAGTATTTGTCTAATACATTCCAGTATTGATTAGAAAGAATATCTCATACTAATTTTACAGCTTTCATATAGGAAGCTGAACATAAAAGGAGTGATAAAAATGGCACGTAGCAATAAATTACTCGTACCTGGAATCGAGCAAGCTCTTGACCAAATTAAATATGAGATTGCTCAAGAATTTGGTGTATCTCTTGGTTCTGACACTGCTGCACGCTCCAATGGATCTGTTGGTGGAGAAATCACTAAACGCCTAGTAGCACAAGCACAATCTCAAATTAACGGAAAATAATTTAATAAGAATGGATAGAACCCAGAGTAAGTTACTCTGGGTTCCACTTATGTAGATGCTAGCTGTTATTTAATATGGGTGAAAAACGTTACCTATCGTTCCGGTTGTCTTTCCCCTTTTTTTCATCTTTCCTGTCTGATTGCTTTTCTTCGCTTTTGTTTTTTCTATCTTCTTGCTTTTCTTTTCTATCTTCTCGCTCTTCTTCCCTTTTTTCTTTTCTATCTTCTTGCTTTTCTTTTCTAACTTCTCGCTCTTCTTCTCTTTTTTCTTTGCGTTCTTCTTGTTTTTCTTTTCTAACTTCTCGCTCTTCTTTCCTTTTTTCTTTCCTATCTTCTTGCTTTTGTTCTCTCTCTATTTTCCGGTCCTCTTGTTCCTTCTTCCGATCCTCTTGTCGATCTTTTTTCTGTTCCTGCCATTCTTCACGCTCTTTTTTAACCGCTTCTTTTTCGCTCTTCTTTATTTCTACAAAACTTGGCGGACCACTTTTCTCTTCTTTTGCATTGGTATGCTTGATTTCAAGTGGTTTTTGGTTCAGTGGCATAGTCGGTACAGGTTCTGACTTGGACGTATCTTCGTTATCGACCAATTCTGTTTTTTGTTCTTTTTGAATGTATTTTCCCGGAGAAATACCTTCTTTTAATGCATCCGAACGTTCTTCAATCGTAGTTTCCAATGTTGTAATACTAACCTTATCTTCTTGAACTTTTTCAGAAATGGTCGTTATCTTATTCTGCATCAACGTTTTCCAGTCAGAATTAGTTTCATGAGATAGAACAGATGCTATAAGTACTTCACTGTTTTCAGTTAAAAAGCCCTTTTGTCGAAAAGCATCAAAAATTTGTGATGACACGCTTGCGATATCCTGTTTCTCCCAATTTTCCAATTGGTTGATAATGTCTTCGCCTTCTTTATTATATGCTTCCATGGAGATAACCTTCATATCTTTATTTATACCTAGTTCAATACTTGGATTAACGTCAACGGAGACGTACGCATACACTTGGTTACTTGCATATTTAGGATACAAAGAAAAAGCTAAAATAATAGCAGTCATAACACTGATTAAAACCCATTTTCCGCGTAAGCCCAAGGTTAATTTCCCTTTTTTCGCGGTCTCTGTCCTATGCAAAGGAAAAAAAACGATTTCCTCTCCTAAATCTACTTGCCCCTTTTGTTTTCTTGACTTTAAAAACTCACCCTCAGGGGTCAGAATGGTGACATGTTCATCATGAACTTCGAGCACAATCCCTTTTTTCACTCGTAATCGCCCCTTTTAAATAATCTTTCAAATATATATAATCCCCCGATAATATAATGGAAACGGCAATGATGTATTTTCGGTTGCGTTCTATTGTTTTCCTACTCACATCCACCAAGCCTTCCAACTGCTTCATTGGCAGCATTTTCTTTTCAAACAGATGGTTTTTCAAGTCTTGGTTTTGTACAAGTGTATGTGCAACCTCAATGGCATTTTGTCTTGCATCCGAATGCTTAGGAGAGCATTCCAAAAGATCTGCAAAGCTAAGGCCAAAATCATTTAACACCGTTTGATAATACTTTATCTCTTCTCTTCGATGTTCTTGATCAATCTGTTTATTGAATTCTTCTACAGATAAAGTAGCTTCTATTTTGTTAGAAGCATAATCGTCTTGATCTACTTCCTGCTCGGACATTGTAACGGTAAAGTTTTTGCTCTCTTTTCTTATATAGTCAATTACCCTTCGTTTAATGATGAGGTCTGCAAAAGAAATCAAGGAGCTGCCTTTATCTTTGGAGTATTTCTCTATCGCTTCATTAAAGGCTATCAATCCGATACTGAATTCGTCATCCGTTTCACTAATATACCTTTTACACACGGATGACACTGCTTTAGCGATAAAAGGTTTATATTTATCAATCAAATTGTTTTGTAGTTGAATATTGCCAGCTTGTATTTCCAGCACTTCATCTTCAAGAGTCTTTGTGCGTCGTTTGCCGAATTTAAAAAGTAGGCTCAGCACCGGCTTCACCTCTCCTCCTGCTTATCGTTTAACATATTATATAAATAAATGATTTCATAAGCATGTATTAAGAAGGAGGCTTTTTCATCTATAGAAAAAGTCACCTGTCCTATATATAAGGTGTACTTTTATCTATAAAATGTCAATGTAAAAACCTGTTAAGCCGGGACTGGTTGTAATAATAAGTTAATATAAGTAACATTATTCCATCATCCGAATATTCAGAGGTTTTTTTCTTCCAAAAAAATAAGTGTTTTCCTTGTCGATTCAGTCGTTTTTTAGCGTTATTCTTTGTCCTCCTTTACCGCATTGGCCAATTATCATTGACTAGTCACTTAAATGTTACGTGAATGTTTCAATTTTTTCGGGGGAGAGACAAAAAATAATTTTAGAATACTTCGAAATACCTACTATTCTTCTTCGAATAGTTCTTTCGTTTCTTAAAAAAAACTACTAAATCCTTTTAGACTTTAGATGATTGGTTTATCCCGTTGTTCCTTTCCTCAAATGGCTTCGCTTTCCTAGGGGCACTGTTGGAGGCTCACGGACCGCCCGCAGGCAAGCGAAGCGCATGGAACGGAAATCAGCCGTGATTTATGCTTTCTCATCTATGATATATGGATGTGTTTCATTTGGTCATATTTATGTTCGTTATAGTACTTAACCATCATATCAGCTGTTACATGGAATGATGGGCAGTTAATATCAGCGTCATCAAGTAACATCCTTGCTTCACTACAATCAAAGCTTCCTTTCCATGTGAAATAATCGAGGGCCTCTCGTTCCACCTTCAGCCATTTTCTTGCTGTTGGAACGCGCAGGAATGTTCTTGCCAATGGGAGTGGTATAGATCCAGTTGGTGCCTTTTTTAAGAACTTCTCCATTAGAACGGTATAGGCTTCTCTAATTGAAATTGGCTCGGGGTTGGTCAAGTGTAGGGTCTTACCTTGAGCACGCTTTGAATGGGTCAGATAGCATGTACTTTTTACAATATAATCAATTGGGACAACGTTAAACTCCGCCTCTCCTTTTCCCAAATGGGGGATTAGTGGTAAAAACCGAAGGGAATGTAGAAAATTTAACATAAGATAAGGACCATCGAACTTGGTTGTTTCACCGGTTTGACTATGCCCTTTTACTATTCCTGGACGAATGATGGTGATTGGAAGCTGTTCTTTTTCCCTATCCACTAATATTTCCGCTAAATATTTTGTTTCCTCATAGTGATTTTTAAACGAAGCCTCATGTATTAATTCCTTTTCCCGTATCTTTCCTTCCCTTTTTCCAGCCACATAGGCGGTACTGAAATAGATAAACCTTTCAAGATTCGTCAGTTTCTTTACCCATTTAAGCACTTGCTTTGTTCCGGTGACATTTACTTGATAGGCGATTTCTTTTTTAACTGCTAAATCATAGATCGCTGCAAGATGATAAACATAGTTTGTTTGTTCTTGTACTAGTTGTTGGTCTTCCGTATTCATATTTAAATCTGGTTGTGTAATATCCCCTTCCATAAGATGGAACGTTGTCTCAGGGAATTGCTGTTGATAAGTGTGGATGATAGGCACAGACATGCTTTTTTGGGTTGGCAATACTAATAAAAAAATATTGGTGACATTCTGTTTTGTTAATAACAATTCACGAACCAATTCTTGGCAAATAAATCCTGGGAATCCAGTAAAGAAGTAGCCACTCATATCAAAACACCCTTTCCAATAATTTTCATATTCATCTTTTACATTAAGGATAAACTACAATGGAGCACCTGAATAGTGCTTTTGTCAAAATATTAAGATAACTTAGGTGATAAAGCATGCACACAATGTGGAAAGGTTCTATTAGCTTCGGATTGGTCAACATACCGATAAAAATGTATTCTGCCACCGAAGACAAAGACATAAAACTAAGAACATTGCATAAGGAATGCCACAGCCCCATTAAATACGAGAAAGTCTGTCCAAACTGCGAAAAAGAAGTGGAACAAGACGACTTAGTTAAAGGCTATGAGTATGTGAAAGGGAAATATGTCATTTTATCTGATGAAGAGCTGAAACAATTAAAAGAAGAACATGAAGATAAAAGTGTAAAAATCATTGATTTTGTTAAGCTTGAAGACATCGACCCGATCTACTTCAACCGCTCATACTTCTTAGGACCTGGGGAGAACGGCAGTAAGGCCTATTCATTATTAAGAGAAGCGTTGGAGGATTCCAAGAAAATTGGAGTTGCCGAAATTACCATTCGTTCCAAGCAACAACTTGCGATTGTCCGTGTCTATAAGGATTGTCTTGTTATGGAAACGGTCCATTATCCCGATGAGGTTCGGAATGTGGCAGATGTGCCTAGTGTACCTGAAAGAAAGGATGTGGATAAAAAAGAGCTAGATACTGCCATTACGTTAATTGATCAGTTAACCACTGAATTTGACCCAGAAAAGTACCATGATGATTATAGAGAAGCAGTACTCAGACTGGTACAAGAAAAAATAAATAAGGAAGAAGGAACAACCACTCCTACTGATTCAGACAAATCTAATGTGGTGGACTTAATGAGTGCATTACAAGCAAGTATCGAAAGAACGAAAGACCAAGGCGAGAAACCCGTAAAGAAAAAGACAGAAACAAAGGCTGAAACTCCAGAAAAGAAAACATCGAGTTCCCAACCCAAAAAGAGGACAACCAGAAAAAAGAAAGCATCTAGCTAATAAGTTAGATGTTTTCTTTTGAACAGCGACTTAATAGGAAAGGAGTTATTCTGATGATAAAACCGATGCTACCGACACTTCATCAAAACCCTCCGCAAGGGAAGGACTGGGTATATGAAGTCAAGTATGATGGATATCGATGTATCGCTTCCTTAGACACTAATAACGTTAGCCTCCAAAGCAGAGGCGGAACGGAACTTTCTCCTTCCTTTCCAGACATCGTCCATTTTCTAAAAGACTTAACCGATACAAAAGAGTGGAAAAAAGTGCTTCCCATCACAATAGACTGTGAACTTGTTGTGTTAACTTCCCCACGAAAGGCAAATTTTCAGATCATACAAAAACGAGGAAGAACGAAAACAAAGGAAAATATCAGGAATCTATCCAACGAACATCCAGCCACACTTTTAGCCTTTGATTTACTTGAACTAAATGGAGATACTCAAATCCTGAAAAAATTTTCAGAACGAAAGAAAACACTTTTACACCTCTTTGAACAGACTGGGTTACCCCTTTCACCTGTTGTGAATAGCGTTTCAAGACTTCAGTATGTTCCATTTTGCAACAACTCACAGGAGTTATGGGAGCAAATTAAACTCGAGCATGGTGAAGGACTAATTGCCAAAAAAATTAACAGTACTTACACCTTAGGAAAACGAACAACAGATTGGATTAAAGTAAAAAATTATAAAACCGTAACATGTTTCATCACTGCTTATCAAAAGGAAAATGGTTACTTTCATGTAGGTGTTTTTAAAGGGGATGAAGTGGAAAGTATTGGTCTTTTTTCACATGGACTAACATCTGAGGAGAGGTCTGCACTGATTGAAGTCATCAAGCAAAACAGTTACAAAGAGGATGATCAGTATGTATATGTAAAGCCAGGTATTTGCGTAGAAATATTTTATCTCGAAGTTTATCAGAATCAATTAAGACACCCTGAATTTAGTCGTTTTCGCTTTGATGTCGAGGTGAAGGGGTGTTCCACTGAAACATTATTCAACCCAACACTTCCTGCTTCTGTTACCATCACGAACCCAGATAAGCCACTTTGGGAAGAGCCGTTGGTGACTAAACAGGCCTTTATCGATTTTCTTTCTCATTGCTCTCCTTACATGCTTCCATTTCTAAAAGACAGAGCTATGACTGTCATTCGCTTTCCACATGGTATGTTCGGAGAAAGTTTTTATCAGAAGAATTGCCCTGAATATGCCCCTTCATTTGTAGAAACTCATGGTGATCAAGATATTAATTTTATTTTATGCAACAATATGGAAACCTTGATTTGGCTTGGCAATCAGCTTGCAATTGAATTTCACGTGCCCTTTCAAACCGTTCTTACAAGTGAGCCTAGTGAGATTGTCTTTGACTTGGACCCTCCCTCTAAAGAGCATTTTTCCATCGCAGTAACAGGAGCTATGATGATGAAGGAAGTTTTCGATCAACTCAGGTTGCACTCTTTCATAAAAACATCAGGAAGGAAAGGGCTCCAAGTATACATCCCCTTACCGGATGGACAATTCACCTACCAAGAAACCAGACAATTCACTGAGTTTATTGCAAATTACTTAGTTTCCAAAGAACCTACTCTCTTTACTGTGGAACGTTTGAAAAAACATAGAGGAAATAGAGTATATGTGGATTATGTGCAGCACGCTGAGGGCAAAACAATCATTGCCCCTTATTCGCTAAGAGGGAATGACTTGCCAACAGTTGCGACACCCTTGCATTGGAGAGAAGTAAAAGAAAGCTTGAGACCAGAAGAATTCACGTTATTCACTGTACAAGAAAGGTTGAAGAAACTTGGCGACCCTTTTCAAGATTTCGCCGCAAGTAAAACGACACAAGCATTCCAAGACGTGCTATCCTCTCTAAAAGATTTACGTCAATAGAGAGGTAGCAGTGACTGCACTATGTATAGCAGAAAGTAATATTGGAAAGGATGGACACTAAAAAGGAAAAGGTGATTGTCGTGCAAGCCTTTGCCGTGGTCCATCCCATTATTGAATTAGATGACAGTATCATTATTGAATTTTTAGATGAAA
The DNA here is from genome assembly GCF_008180725.1 of Sutcliffiella horikoshii. Classification (GTDB taxonomy): domain Bacteria; phylum Bacillota; class Bacilli; order Bacillales; family Bacillaceae_I; genus Sutcliffiella_A; species Sutcliffiella_A horikoshii_B. The sequence goes on from NZ_VTEV01000001.1 coordinate 743,092, forward strand.
CAGAACCTAGGGATAGCCGCAAGTACCGGCTGTTTTTAGGAAGAAGAACCATGCAAGTGTCTAAGCTGATTGTTTTTCGTCCAACACTGGAGTCCTGGCAGGATATTACATCCATGATTTCTCCCTTTTACTTGGCATCACTAAGAACGAAACTGTTGGAACAAACCGCAGACTATCTGGATAAAAAGGATGCTATTTCTTAATAGTTGTCACAATAAATATAGGACGAACAGTAAACTCGTGACACCAACAAAAACTGAAGCTATAAAACCAACTACAAAAGGTTTAAGTCCTAAACTGCGAATGTTCTTCCACCTTACTTGAAGGCCGACCCCAGCCATCACCATGATAATCAGGAATTTCGCAATAGATCCCACATATCTACTGACTGCTTCCGTGATGAGTCCGGTTGAATACAATCCACTCATGAATAAAAAGCCTAAGATAAAAACTGGAAAGGCTCCTTTCAAACTTTGTGTATTGTCATTTCTGCGAACCATTATAAATGAGATGGCGAGAACGAGAGGAAGGATGAACAAGGTACGAACAAGTTTAACGGTTGTAGCAACTTCCCCTACCTCATCTCCAAGTAAATATCCTACCGCCACAACAGATGAAGTATCATGAATGGATGTACCTGCCCAAATCCCCATTTGAATAATAGATAACTGAAGCCATTGTCCAAGAACAGGATAAAGAAATGTTGCCAAAATGTTAAAGAAGAAGATGGTGGATATCGCATAAGCAACGATGGCTTCCTTTGCCTGTACTACTCCTTTGAAGACGGAAATGGCTGTTGCTCCACAAATGCTGGTCCCGACTCCAATCAACAAGGCTAACATTTTGTCTATTTTCATCAGTTTACCTACCAATAATGTTACTGCTATCCCTCCGGAAACAACTAGTATGATAACCAGAATGGATTGAGCCCCAATATCAAGGATACTGTTAAAGCTTAAAGTCGCACCTAAAAGGACAATCGCTACCTTGAGCCATTTTTTCACGACAGTTGATATTCCTATATTATATTTTTCATTTAGTTCAACACTGTTACGGATAATGATTCCAATTAATAGAGCGAATAGTACTCCACCAATTGACGGGAAAAATCCACCTAGTAGTTTGGCCATTAGTGAGATCACTAGGATGAGTAATATTCCTGGAATCATTTTGTTAATGCTTGTTTTATTCATATCCTAACCCCTAACAATTGTAAATGCACACTTCTCCTATTTTAAAGAATATAAAAAAGCCTGTCGAGAACTTTCGACAAGCAAAACATTATTATAAAATTGATTTCCGCAAAAGGCTTCGCTTTCCTAGGGGCTAACGAGAGCCTCCCCGGCTACGCCGAGGCCACTGAAAAATTCTTTTTTTTTTAAGTTTTTTAGACTCCGCTGTTGATTTCCGCAAATGGCTTCGCTTTCCTAGGGGCGCTGCTGGAGCCTCCTCGGCTACGCCTGCGGGGTCTCCACCTAGCACTATCTCCCTCAGGAGTCTCCGCCTTTTGCTCCAATCAACAGCTATGAATTATAAAAAATTTTCGTTATCAGTTTTTCAGTGGCCTTGCTACGCCTGCGGGGTCTCCACCTAGCGCTATCTCTCTCAGGAGTCTCCGCCTTTTGCTCCAATCAACAGCTAGAAGATTCATTATTATGCTTCTAACCGGTGGAAGTGTTTGCGAAGGCCTTCTCCCAAGACATTAAAGGTTAAAACGGTAAATGCTAACGCTAGTGCAGGGAAAAACGGGATCCAAAAAGCACGCAACAAATCCCCTCTCGCTTGACCTAGCATTGTCGCCCAATTTAAACTTGTATTCTCAATAATTCCTGATCCATAGCTTAACTGGACAAACTGCTGAGTAATAAAAATACTAAAAATACCAAGCTGTCCAATCAGCAACGCAATCCTTCCCATATCAAGGAAAAACTGAACGACCAAATCCGGCAAGGCATTCGGCAAATAATACGTTGTAAAAAGAGTGAGCGGAGATACGCCGACAGTGATACCCGCTTCTACATAAGGTGTCTTTTTTATCATATGGAACTGACTTTGCAAGACTGTACCCACCCTTCCTACTTCGATTGCTGCCAAAATGACGATCGCCCAGAAGAAGCGGTGTTCATGGAAAAAGATGATAGGTAAGCTCAAAAGAATGATTGCTGAAAAAATGACCGGTAAGGCAGAAAACACTTGATTCCACCCTTGAAGAATCCAATGAAATGGACCCTTTTTATTTACTGACAGGACTGCTAATGTTATCGCTATTCCATAGCGTAAGGCAGCAACGGTCAAGATTAATCCAAGAGTTTCCCTTGCCCCGACCACTATGATGCTTAATAGATCCCTTCCCTCTTTATCAGAACCTAATAAAAAATCAGCTGAAGGCTTAAAAGGTGCCGTTTCCACACCGGAGTCCGTGAAAATAATGCGTTTGGATTCTAATACATTGTCTATAAAAGGCAGGTATGGTCCTATTAAGGTTATTAGTACTAAGAAAAGAAGAAAGCTACATCCTAAGATTAACGTCCAATTACGTTTCATCGTTTCCGTTCACCTACCTTGGTTCAAGTTTCTTCATAAATAGAATGGAAATGACTTGCGAGATAAATACAATAACCATAAAACTTAAACCGAACCCGATAATAAGTCCCGACTCATTCACATAACGCATACTTCCTGATAAAGAGCTTTTAACATCGAGTGCCTGAAACATTCTATAGGCTGCTCCCCTGTAATCCAGAAACCATTCCACTATAAGAAGATTGGATAATAAATAGAGCATGACAGCTGGAAGATTGGACATGATTGGATAAAGGCTGTTTTTTAGCATGTGCTTCCATAACACTTTTTCTTTTGACAACCCTTTGGATCGGGCAACTTGAATATACGGTTTCCCTTTTTCGTTCCCAAGCGTTGCGGAGGTGATCCTCGCAACATAGAGCATCGGATACAATGACACCAATAAACCCGCTATCAAGAAACTAAACCAATGAGTATAGCCAAACAATTTAATAAATGGGAAATGAAAAATAATTACCCATTGCAGGCAGAGAATTAAAAAGAAATCCGGAATTGATTGGATGAGCCACGTCAACCCTTTTCCAAACACATTCCATCCATTATTCCGGTCATAAAAGTCGAAAATCCCCTTTAGTATTCCAAAGATTATAGTGATAGCACATGCTGCCACTATTACTTTCAGGCTTCTTCCTAAATGAGGCCAGAGTTCCTCTTCTGCCGGTTTATTATACCTTGTCATACCTAGTGTATTATTTTCTTTTACATCATTAAAAAAAATAGAAATATTGTGTTGATATGCTGTCCACGAAAAATCATACCCATACTCAAGCGTTTGAGCCCTTCCATGAACAGCTATGTCAGGCTGTCTTGGAAACAAGACTGCCAATATAAGTAACACAGCAATAAACAAAAAGAACAGAAAGGACTTTGTTATTTTCCATAGTACCCCCATGACTTCCCCCCATAATCCCACGAAATCCGAAACACTTTCAATATAGTAAAATACTACCACTAATCGCTCTGTAATTCCATTAAAAAATTAATAATTCTGACCATTCAACCTCTATACTATCCGTTGAAATCTTTAAAACTTCGTAGTAATATAGTGATTTATGATAGATTTGATAAAAATTCACTTGCCAAAAAACAATATTAAATGCACCCACCCTAAGGAGGTTTGTGCCTGTGAATAAAACAATTGATTGGTTCAACAGTATCTGGACTGCGGACTATTGGACGGATATGAATTTCTGGATTGATATGGGGGTTTCTCTACTCATACTCCTGTTGTTCCTTTTATGGAGAAAATTGTTTACAAAGTACTTCTTTAAAGGTCTTTTGGCCATTTCCCAAAAGACACCCACTGATTTATTTACTTATATCGTGCTTGCCTTCAACAAACCAGTTAGAATGTTCTTTGTGATACTTGGGGTATTTTTCGCATTAAAAACAGCACCATTCTCTTTAATGGAGGTTCAAACATTATCCAAACTGATGCGATCTTCCATTATTGTACTGTTTGCTTGGGGAATATTCAATTTCATCCCTTATTCTTCCAATCTATTTACCAACCTTTCCACTAGATTAGAATTTGAAGTAGACAAAATTGTCATGCCGTTTGTTACAAAAGTGTTGCGATTTATCCTAATAGCTCTTGCGTTCAGTATTGTATTGGAAGTGTGGGAATATGATGTCGGCGCAATCGTAGCAGGATTAGGTCTGGGTGGACTGGCTTTTGCCTTGGCCGCACAAGAATCTCTGAAGAACTTATTAGGTGGTTTTATCATTGTAACGGAAAAGCCTTTTACGATGGGGGATTGGATTAAGACTCCAAGTGTTGAAGGTGTTGTAGAGGATATCTCTTTCCGCAGTACACAAGTAAGGACTTTTGCTCAAGCTGTGGTTACCGTTCCCAATGCAACATTATCGAATGAACCGATTACAAACTGGTCGAAAATGGGTAAACGACAAATAACCTTTAAGCTTGGAGTACAGTATGACACAACCCGAACTAGTTTAGAAAGAGTCGTGCGAAGAATTGAGAATATGCTTCGTAACCATGAGGCGATTGATCAAGAAACGATTCTTGTTCGCTTCGATAGTTTTGGAGCTAGCAGCTTAGATATATTCCTCTATTTTTTTACGAAATCTGTCATGTGGGGCGAATATCTAGAAGTAAAAGAGGATATCAATTTTAGAATTATGGAGATCCTTGAGGAAGAAGACGTAGTCGTTGCCTTCCCAACCAGAACACTCCATATCGAAAGCCCACAAGAAGAAAAAGAAAAACCAAAACAATACAGCCTAAGAGGCGAAAAGGCATAACCATGTAACAAAAGTTGAACGAAGTGGAAGGCGCGTAGACTCCTGAGGGAGGAAGGGACAGGGGAGACCCCGCAGGCTTGCCGAGGAGGCTCCCGGACCGCCCGCGAAAAGCGAAGCGCCTGCAACGGAGTGAAACAAATTAATGTGTTACTCTAAATGTACAAGAAGGCATAACCTTAGCAATTAAGGTTATGCCTTCTTTATTGGACTGACCTTCTTACTCGGTACATCATAAAAGAAATAATTGTACTCCGTCTTCAACTCAGACGTTGTCATCCCATCCAACACCAGCGAGTCATACACCCCGATTAAAAGAAGCTTATTTATATAATACTCACGTTGCTGCTCTAACGCCTGTTGGAGCTTCCTGCTCATTATCATTCACTTCCCTTTCATAGGCTACATTTAAAAAGGTAAGGTTTCGGTCTACAATCCTAATTACTTAGAATATACCCAAAAAATATTGATACAGGATAAAGCTATTGTAAATTATTTTTAAATTTTATTTCCTAATGAAATTTTGCCACTCCGGCGGAAGAAGACTCCTATATTTCGTGTGGAAGTAACGATCATCTATAAACAGAATGAACCCAGTGTCTTCTTCACTTCGAATTAACCGTCCTCCTGCTTGCTGCACCTTATTCATACCAGGATAAACATAGGCAAAATCAAAACCGTTCTGACCTTGCTGTTGAAAATGCTCCTTCATGACGTTCCTTTCCAAAGAGATTCTCGGTAAGCCCACCCCAACAATTCCAACACCCTTCAAGCGGTCCCCTTTTAGGTCGATTCCTTCAGAAAAAATCCCCCCCAGCACCGCAAACGCTATAAAAGTTCCTTCCCTTGCAGGGTTGAAGGACTCTAGAAACATTTCTCTTTCCTTTTCTGTCATGACAGGTTGCTGTACAAGTGTTTCAATGGAGTCTTCCAACGCGATCTTCTCATATGCTTCAAAGACCAAAGATAAATATTCATAAGAAGGAAAGAAGACGAGAAAATTCCCTTTTTCTAAATGAAACACATCCCTAATCGTCTCTGCAATAGGTAAAATGGATTTTTCTCTATCTTGGTATCTGGTTGAAATGTTTTTGGCATAAATCTTCATTTGTTCGGGGTGAAATGGTGTATTAATCGATAGATGATAATCGTGCTCCTCCCCTCCCAAAACGGTTTGAAAGTAACCAAGCGGATGAAGGGTAGCAGAGAAGAACACCGTTGCAACTGCCTTACTTGTCGACTCTTTGATAGCTGCAGAAGAGTCCATACAAGCAAGCTTAACCAACACTTCACTCTTATAAATCGTCACAATGGTTTTATATCGCTCGTTATAGACTTTTGCAATTCTTAGGAAATCCTGACCTTCAAAGTAGGCTTCCAATATCACTCTAAGAGCCATCCCTGAAGGATTTCGAATCAACCATTGTTCACAAGCTTCCACTGCTGACACCACCACTTCAATAATTAGTGACGGCTTATCATCAAATACAAACTCGTTGGTGATGAGGAGTTCCTTTTTCCACTTCAACAAAGAATCATTGACTGCTTTGATCTTCATGTACAACTCTTCATCTGTCCCCTTTACTTGTTTTGCAGCCTGTAAAAAAACTGACTTTGCCAAAGAAGCAGAGAGCATCTCGCGTGATCTGTCCACAAGATTATGTGCTTCATCAATTAACAGGATCGTCTCCTTATGGAAATCTCCCCACCGTTGCAACCGCACCTTAGGATCAAAAAAGTAATTATAATCACAAATTACCACATCAGCAAACATCGCAAGGTCAAGCGAAAACTCAAATGGACAGAGCTGATGCCTTTTTGCATATATCTCAATTGTTCTCCTATCCATCAAATACTCATTTTCTAGAATATCTTTAATACCTTCCTTCAGACGGTCATAGTAACCATCTGCAAAAGGGCAAAATTCCTTTTGACAGATAGTTTCTTCTTGAAAACAAATTTTGTCTTTCGCGGTGATTGTAATTGTTTTCATGTTCAATCCATTTTTAATAAGCAGCCTAAATGCCTCTTCTGCCACCATTTTTGTGACTGTTTTGGCAGTAAGATACATTATTTTTTCTTGCTTCCCCTCCTGAAGGGAGAGTACCGCAGGAAAAATGGTGGCAATAGTTTTCCCGATTCCAGTAGCCGCTTTTGCAAACAACCTTTTTTCTTCGCGTATTGTTTTATAAACTGCTTTTGCCAAATCTCTTTGTCCTGTTCGATATGATTCATACGGAAATTTAAGTGTTGAAATACTCTCCGTTCTAGCTTGTCTAATCTTCCATAATTGTTTTTGAAAACTAAGGTACTCTTTTGTTAGTTCCTCAACAAATACTTGTAGTTCCTTCAATTCAAACTGTTTTTCAAAAGTCTTTTCGTCCTTGTTTTCCCTTTTGGCATATACCATGTGGACTGTTATGTTATCTAGTTCATTTTTTAAACAATATATATACGCATACATTTTCAGCTGTGCCCAATATGCTTTATAATCTTGTTCTGTTACAGTGTTTAAATCTCTTGCAGTTGTTTTAATTTCTTCTATGATAACTTGATTTTCATTGCGATAGATTCCATCACATCTTCCTTCTACATGCAGTTCATAATCTTCTATTTGCATTTGGATGGAGAGATACACTTCCTTTTCATAATTATCTCCTCTCTCAGCTTGCAGTCTTTGGTGGGTCCGCGTGCCCTCTTGCATAACATTGGAGCCTGCAAATCTCGAATCTATGCTTCCACCCATCATGACGAATTCAACAAGTTTTCTAACTGATACGGACAATTTCTTCATCAAATAACCCCTGAGATCTCATTTTCTTTAAGTATAACAAAAGAACTTCTTCTTCTATGCATAATAACCACCTTGACATAGGAAAATAAAGTAAGTCGAACGTATTAAGCTTTGAAGGTGGTGAAGAATGCCATGACGGAAAATGATTCTCTCATATTGACGACAAAACTCGAAGAAAACCTTCTTCACTTAAGAGAAAGGTTTGTCCATTCAGAGGATTTCATCATGGAATATCTCCACCTACAAGAGGAGGAAGCCTATTTAATTTATATTGAAACAATTATAGACAAACAGCTTGTTCAAGAAAGAATTTTAGAACCCCTTAAGCAACGTAGAATCAGTAATAACGACGTAAAACAACCTCTTTCATTAGTTAAAGAAACAAATAGTCTTAAAGAGATAACTCAACGCCTACTTGAAGGCTGTTGCATTGTACTTAGCCAGAATTCAGACCTCGCTTATATTTTTGAGGTCCCCGTTTCCAATGATAGAAAAATCAAGGAACCCGAGACAGAAGGAATTATCCGAGGTGCACATGACGGACTTGTTGAATCTCTGTCTATCAATATTTCACTGATTAGAAAACGCATACATAATCCAAAACTGAAAGTAAAGTACTTTTCCCTAGGTAATGATTCTCATACAAAAGTTGGATTATTGTACCTTGACCATATAGCAAATAAAAAAACCGTTTCCCTTATAGAGCAAAAATTGTCTGAGATCAATATAGATATTGTCTTGGCACCAGGCTACATTGAAGAATTTGTCAGTGACAACACATCTATTTTTCCAACCATGCTCAGCACCGAAAGACCTGATCGCATAGTTGCTAATTTATTGGACGGAAGAGTTGCCATTATGTCCGATAGCAGCCCTGGTGCGTTAATTGCTCCAACCACTTTCTTCACTTTTTATCAATCACCTGATGATTACAACAGCAGGTGGTATTTTGGTTCATTTATTCGTTTTATTAGGATTATGGGATTCCTGATTTCTATTGCTCTTCCTGCATTATATATAGCCATCGTGTCGTTTCATTTTGAAGTTCTACCGACAGAAATTGTGTTCTCTATTAAATCTTCCTTAGAGAACGTCCCATATCCACCACTGATCGAGGCTTTGGGCATGCAGATTACCTTAGAGATTTTGAGAGAAGCTTCTATCAGGCTGCCGAGCAGAATCGCGCAAACCATTGGGGTTGTAGGGGGATTGGTTATTGGGACTGCTGTGGTAGAGGCCAATCTTGTATCTAATACAATGATTATTGTGGTTGCCATTACTGCAATTTCTTCTTTTATCGTACCGATTACAGAGATGGGCTCCGCCATAAGATTGTTAGGCTTCCCGTTTATGCTCATGGCAGCTATGTTTGGATTAATCGGGATGAGCTTCTTTTTTATGTTTTTACTTATCCACTTATGTAAACTCGAGTCCTTTGGAACACCTTATTTCGCACCATTTTCCACATTAAGATTGTCAGAGATGAAAGACACTTTAGTCAGAATCCCATTGCCCCTCTTTAAAAAGAGACCTAGTGATACGATGCCACAAAAGAAAAATAAGAAGGTATAATAAGGAGTTTTTCTATGCAAAAGGGCAGTAAAGTAAACATCAGTCAAGGGCAGTTGTTTTTCCTTATTATTCAGGCCCAAATAGGTGTTGGTATCCTTTCCTTACCATTCGCTGTACACAGTACCGCCAAAGGAGATGGATGGATATCCACGCTTTTGGCGGGTTTTGTGATTCAACTTTGGATGATGATTTCTTTAACCCTATCCAGATGCTTTCCCGAAAAAAATTTCTTTCAAATTTTACGGCATATTTTTGGCAAGATATTCGGAAGTTTTCTCATCGTTTCCTATATCCTTTATTTCACAGCCGTTGCAGGCCTTGTAGCTGTATTACAAACCGGACTAATCAACAAATGGATACTTCCCCTGACGCCATTTTGGGTACTTTATTTACTGATTATTATCATTGCTGTTTATTTAGCAACGGACAATATATTAGTCATCGCAAGATTTTTCGGATTAACTACTGGCATCATTGTGTTTTTCATTCTACTTATTGCAACCGTTTATCGGGATGCAAACATCGCATACATTTTACCTGTGGGTCAGAGTGGAATAAAAAATATTATTCTGGCAATCAAGGATGTGTTAATTGCTTTGACAGGCTTTGAACTCATCCTATTAATTTACCCTATGATAAAAAACAAACAAAAAACAGCAAAAACGCTCACCTATGCCAATATAACAACTGTAGTCATTTATGGTTTCCTTGTATTTACAAGCTTGATTATCTTCAGCCCAGAAGAAATAACACTCGTTCCAGAGCCTGTATTATATATGTTAAAGGCTATATCCTTTGAAGTTATTGAAAGGCTTGACCTTATATTCTTATCTATATGGGTGATTCCCATGACGAACTCTTTCATCATTTACTTGTATCAAGCAAGCAAAGGCCTAAAGGAATTATTTCATACACAATCCCATGCACCTTTTGTTCCTATAATTGTCTTACCGATATTCATTTCAGGTTTCTTTCTACAAAATAAATTTATTATTGAGGATATAAATAAAATTTTTCAATACATTATTTTTGTTTTTGCCTTTATCTTACCCCTTCTTTTCTTACTGATTGCCTTACTGAAAAAGAAAATGCACAGGAGGAAAAATTATGAGTCGTCGTAACTTTCACATGATGGTTTGCTTGATATTATCGGTACTTCTTATGACAGGGTGCTGGGATCAGAGGCTTTTAAAAGATTTGAGATTAGCCTTTACCGTTGCTTTCGACTTGGGAGAAAATGATGAAATTGTTTCTCATATTGCTATTCGTGAATCTGAAAAATTAAGCGTCGGTGGTCAACCCAGCCAGGCTACTGTTGCGGTGGTGGAGGGTAAGGGACTCACTTTAAGAGACACTCGATTAAGCCTGGATAAGCGAATACCTGGAGAATTCTCACCAAGTAAAATGAGGGTGTACCTAATGGGAGAAGAACTAGCAAAAAAAGATATCTATTCTATTCTTGATATATTATATCGTGATCCAAAAGCTCCTCTCGGTGCAAAGCTTGCCATAATAGAAGGAAAAGCAGCAGATATCCTTCAAATGAAATCAATTAAAGAAACCCTATTAACGGAAGCTGTTTCTCAACTATTGGTGAATTCAGAGAAAAATACCATCATTAAAAATGAAACCGTTCAGACCGTCTGTCCAACAATGTTTGATCCAAGCGCAGACTTTTCCCTTCCTGTATTAAAAAAAATTGAAACGAGTGATATTGAAGTAATTGGAATGGGCTTGATCAGCGATAGATCCTATACCGGCATAACTCTTGACGACAAACAATCTACTATCTTACTTTTGCTTGCTAATGAAAAAGACAAAGTAGCACAAGTAAATATGTTTGTTCATCCAGAAGAGGAAAATCTACAAAATCGTTACATGACATTAAGTGTCTCGAAAGCCAAGAGTCATGTAAAAGCAACTGTCCACTCACCAACCGATATTAAAGTGACGATAGATTTAAAAATCACTGGTGCTATTGCGGAGTACCCGAAAAATCATTTGGTGGATAAAAAGAAGGTCAAGGAGCTCGAAGAAAAAGCGACCCAGCATTTTCTTGCTAAGTCTGAAGAAGTGATAAAAATCATTCAAGATGCCAATAGTGATATATTAAGAATCGGACAACATATAAGGGTTCATCACAATAAAACATGGAAAGATATTAAGTGGCGGGAAGTGTATCCGACCATTGAAATCGTCCCGAATGTGACTGTGGAAATAACAGGAACGGGAATTATCAATTAGAGGATAAGAAAAACCGGACAAAGCCGCCCAGTTGGAACGAAAATCAACCGACTATTAAAAAGGAGGAGCGTTAAAAGCTCCTCACGATTCCTTGTACGATTCGTTTCCATTGTTCCTCTTTTGGGATGCTTGCTTCATTATCCCCTTTTTGAAGGCCATAATCTCCGAACTGAGAATGATTGCCGCCTTGAATGATAAATGTATAAGTCTGTGATGGAAGCCTTGAATCAGCTTTTGTTAATCTTTCATCATCAATAACACCATCAAGTTGGGCTTCAAAAGTGATGACCTCTCCTTTAAATGAAGATAAATCGTCATCTTCTGAAGGATATGCTGCCATTAAGATTAAACCTGTAACCTTATCAGGATTGTTCGCCACATATTTTGCTGCCATTGCACCGCCCAGAGAATGACCTGCCACAACCCACTCCCGATCTTCATACTCGTCAATAATCTTGTCCGCTTTATCTGAATTGAATACAGCAAGGTGCAAAGGCATCTTTGCTATGATAAAGGGAACCCCCTGCTCTGCTACCATCCTAGCCAATGGAGCATAAGCGGCAGCTTCCACCCTACCACCAGGATAAAAGATAATGCCAGCTTCATCATTTTCTTCTGTTGGGAAGAAAGAAATCCAACTATTGTTTTCTTTTATTGTGACTTTGTCTGTTGAATCCAAGCTGCCATCATTTATTGATTTATAAGGTGTTGCAATCAAAAATAGACATGCTGCAGCCGCTACACCCACAACAATTCCTAAGGTAACTAAACTGATTTTTTGCCATTTTTTCATCTTTGTACCTCACCATTATAGATTACTGTCTATTTTATGAAAACAATGAAGGGAAAGCAAATTCTACTACTAATTTTCTATGAGTACAGCTCTCACTGGGCTTCCATCTGCACCCTTTATTTTCAAAGGCAGGGCAATCAACTCATACTCTCCTTCTTTTATTTCACGTAAATCAATTCCTTCAAGTATACAAATGTTGGCTTGATGCAAGCTATGATGGATGGGTAGATCTTTACTATCCAACACATCTACACTAGGAAGGTCTACACCAATTAAAGGTACTTCCATTGCCTTCAACATTTCTACCACTTCTAAAGATAGTGTTGGGATTTGTTCAGGAAACTCTTCTTCGTTATCCCATGCATCCGTTCTAAAGAGGATTCGTTTTGCATGGTACTGGTTAATAGCTTCTTCTACATGCTTTCGTTCAATTATACGATGCCCTCTCACATCTATAACGACGGCCGGTCCTTTAAAAATTGAAGGATTCAACTCATCCATCCGCTTTCCCTTATCATCAAAATGAAATGGGGCATCCACATGAGTTGCGTTATGGACACTCATTTTTATACTACCAACATTAACAGACCCTGTATGCTGCTTCGACCAGTTTACATGATAGTGAAACGGAGTGTCTCCTGGCCAAGTTGGAGTGTTCTCACTAAGTGGCCTCGATATATCATACATTCTCATCATCTTTCCTCCTTAAGCAACTACTTCCCGTTCGTTGGAGTATTTTTCATAATGTTTTTCATTCATAATAGTTCGCAGAATCTGCACCGTTTCATAAACGTCTTTATATGTGGAGTATAGAGCAACTGGAGCTAACCGGATGATATTCGGCTTTCGGAAATCTGGCACCACTCCTAGCTCCTTCAATGCTTTGCATATGCGAGCAGCTTCTGGATGTTCTAGACTCACATGCCCTCCACGACAAACATCATCCATTGGATTGGTCACTTTGAATCCATATTCCGAAAGCTCTTGATCAATTAGTTCCATCATCAATCTCGTTTGACGGAGTGATTTATGCCTGATTCTCTTCATCCCAATTTCTTCAAACATTTGTAAAGAGCCTAACAACGGAGCCATGCTGAAAATATGAGGTGTTCCAATCTGATACGCACCACTTGTAGCAGCAGGTGTAAATGAATGCTCCATATCAAATTGTTTTTGCTTATCCGAACCAAACCAGCCTGTTAACCCAGGTGTTTTATCAAAATGTTTTTCATGGACAAACAATGCCCCAACCCCTCCTGGACCGGAGTTTAAATACTTATAATTGCACCAATAAGCAAAATCAACATCCCAAAGGTGAAATTCATGCGGAATGGCACCAACGGAATGGCATCCATCCCAACCGACAATAACGCCCTTTTCATGCGCTGCTTTTGTAATTTTCTTTATGTCAAACAGCTGACCACTTCGATATAAAACTGTAGGTAGAATAAGAATGGCAACCTCTTCATTCAGCTGTCGGATGATATCCTCTTCACATATGGTATGCCCATCCCTGCTCTTCACTCTAATTAGATGCTCTTTTGGATTTAATCCTTTTAATTTTAGAATACTTTGAATCGCATAAATATCGGAAGGAAAATTCAACTCATCTGCTACAATTTTCGTTCGCTTCCCTTTTGGATGGTAGAAAGTCGCTAGCAATTGATGTAGATTACTTGTGGTAGAACCTGTAACCATCACTTCTTCCTCTTTCGCACCTACAAGCGGCGCACTTAATTCGCCAAGCTTTTCAGCAAAATAAAACCAGGGCTCCTCCCCGCTCGTCCAACCATCGATACCATGATGTTTCCATGAATCCAAGAGGCTCAGAAGTGCTGATTCTGCCCTTTTTGATAGAAGCCCAAGTGAATTCCCATCCATATAAATAGAACCTTCTTTTATGTAAAATTCTTCACGATACTTCTTTAAACAATCCTCTTCATCCCATTTATAAATCATTTCCATCGTAATACTCATCTGTCTTCCCCCTTTGCACTTCAACTACATTATCTCATTATTCTGTTAAGTGGGACAAGAAAAAAAGAGACTCTATTAAAAGAGTCTCACCTAAAGGACATTTTGAGTTAATTGATAGAATAAATCCTGCATTTTCTTTTCAGCAAGATCATTCACGATATTTCTAGTTTGCAAGGAAGGATTACCATTGATTCGGAAACTATAGTCAAGAATTTCTGGATGCATTTCGGAATACATAAATTCAATCTTCACTTTATGTCCTTCTGATTCCATCATCAGTGTGCATACTTTATTACCCATAAATTCTGTAATTTTCACGACGGATTCCTCCTTCTCTCCTTTCATAACACTAACTATTTCTACAGATAAGGACAAATTCCCTTTAAGTTTCAGCAAATTATTTGAATTTTTCGCAAAAAAGAAGAAGCGGTTGTCGTATCCGCTTCAGGTTAACTTTTACTTGTTGATTTACGTTTCCGGCGCTTCGCTTAAAAATTCTTTTTAAGGTAGTTGTTGACTCTTCTAATTTCTCGATTGTTTCCCAGTGCATGGGTTACTCCCCAAATGTTTGTTTCGCCTTCTTCTTTTGTTACTTCATTTAGGGTTACGTCCAAATCATGAAAGATTCGGTGTAAGTACTTCAGTGCCATTCTGTCATCGTTTCGTTCGACCAGAATAATAAGTCCATTTGCATTTTCCATGTCATTCCACACTTTGGATGGAGCAAACCCTTCCGATTTCATCCAACTGACAGCAGCTTTTAGTTCTTTCCATTCGTCAGATGTTTTTAAATTGCGAAGATTGACTGTGTCTGCCCCTCCCCACCCTGTTACATTATTCAAATATTTATGTTGCTCTGCTAAGACTTCTAAAGTGCTAACTTCCCTGTTTTCCTGATATAAAACCGCTTCTTCAAATTCTTGATGCTCTATTTCTTGCACACTTGCAAGTGTAGTAGAAGAAAATAAAGAGCCCCCATCCACATAATCATAATAATGATAACCAATGACCCCGATAATGGCCACCAGCATAAAAGTAGAGATAAATTTTAACAAAGTCCTCACTCCCGATTTGTCTCGCTCTCTTACCCTTTGCTTTGCCCTCTTCATCGTTTATTGGTAGGATAAAAGAAAAAAGCCATAGGTGAGAAATGATGAAAAAAAATATAATTATCTTTATTATCGTCTGTTCTCTAACATTGTTAACAGCATGTCAGGAACAAAAGGAGACAAATGAAGCAGGCCCTCTAGACGGGTTGTTTGCTGGGAGTGAGCTTTCCTATGAAGAATATAAATTCATTATGGAATATATCGTAGACCGCGCAAAAGAAATGGAAATAGAAAACAAGGAGTTGGAAAAATGGGTGATTCGTGCTATTGGTGATGAGAGGCTAATGAATAAAAGAGACCTCACCAAAGAGGAAGCCTTGGAGGAAGCAGAGTATAACCAGAAGTATTACGAAACATTTATGAGTATAGCCGAAAATAAATACAATGTAAGCGTTACGGAAGAAGAACTAGATACGTGGATATCCGAAGGGCCGGATCAGAGCGACATTCCTCAGCACAAAGCCTATGCCGAAGCTTTAAGTTTGACCATAAAAGAATTAAACCATAATTATGATAGAGACTTATATGAGCAAACAATGGTAATGGAAAAACTCCAACCTCTGTTACACGAAAAATATGATACAGCTGATGTTGATGAAGTAAGAAACGAACTTAATAAAGAAGTAGAGGAACAAATGAAATAGAACGGCCCGTTTAGGGTCGTTCTATTTCATTTTCGGTGATAGATAAGATTAGTGAGATGGGCCCGCTTATCCTTGTCCCGATACACCTTCATCATTTCCATGGAAAATATGCAGCATATAAGCCAGATCATTCCAACAGCATAGCCTGCCAAAATGTCACTTGGATAATGCACTTGGAGATAGACCCTGCTAACACCTACAAGAATGATAAGTGTGGCCAAAAGTCCGGTTCCTAGCAATCTCGTTTTAAAGAAACGTTTTTCTCTGCCAATCAGATAGATGATAAAACCATATAAGATGAAACTTCCCAACGCATGCCCGCTCGGAAAACTATATCCACTCCCGTCGAATTCGGGAGCCAATGTAGGCCGGTCGCGTTGGAAAAAGTACTTTAAGACAAAGATAAACAATCCTCCACCAGCTATGGCAAGAATGAAAAACACAACGCCAAGTACATCTCTTTTTTTCAACCAAAGAAATAACACCGTAAGCATGCTCGCAGAGGTTATCCACCAGACAGAACCGGTTTCCGTTATCAATCTTAGCATGTTAGTCAATGTTCCGTTTTCTATCGATTGGAAATAATCCATGATAACACGGTCAAATGTAAACTTCTCCTGCTCCCATACATCCTCTGCCAATTCAAGGAACAAAGCCGTGGCGGAAATCATGAGAGCTATCCCTGCAAGAATAAGCAAACTAGGCGCCCATATTTTCCTTATATTAATCTGTTCCTTCCAATAGCGTGCTTCCTCTTTTAAATTCATCCAATCGCCTCTTTTATGTGATAAGTACCTATTACCTTATTCCACTTCAGCGACTGGGTAAAACGTTAAATAAAAGTTTAGAGTTCCTACTCTTGCTGTTGTCTATGAAAGGAATACATCATCCAAAAACCAATATCTTGAAAACCTATCCGCTTATAGATTACTCCTGCACTTGGGTTGTCATAAAATAAACACAGCTCTTTTCCTTCTTGAAGAAGTTGATTGCACAATTTGACCATGCATTGTGTGGCATAGCCTTTCTTTTTAAAATTCTCAAGGGTTGCTACACCTACAACCATTGCTGATACCGTGTTTTCTGCCGTAGTAGAGGCAGTGGAAACCATTTCACCATCTTCTTCCATAAAGAAGGAGCGCGAAACACCTTCCTCGAGCACACGTTTCTTTCTTTCCACGGTTATGATAGAATCAGTGAATTCAGGAATTGAATTTAGTAATCTGACAAGTCTCTCAGCATCCTGTGGAGCGGCCTGAAGAACATTTGAGGTATCAACATTGGCCTCTAGTTCATGTGATAAGACCGTACATTTCGCATAATAGGTCTGTCTTTTCCTTTTTAGCCGGTGCATGACAAACGGTTCAACTCTTGCTGTCACTTCCTTTAAACCTGACATCATACTAAAATTCGGATCATTTAACATGATGTTTGCAAATCCTTCTGCATCAAAGACTCCTTTTGCATATGGGATAAAGTTTTCTTCATATTTTAGAAGAACCGCTATAAGTTCGTTTTTCTCATTAAATTCTCCCCACAGTTTCTGAAAGTCTTTTTCATACCCATAAGCCTCGATATCTCCAATAATAAAGAGATTTTCTGCAGGTTGTTCACTTAAAAAGTCAAAACATATTTCATGGTCCATTTCTGTCAATCTCCTAATCATAACCCCTACCCTCTCCGTTTAATATTTAAAAATATTCTCACATTTTACCTAAAAATCTATTAAGAGGGAAGATTTTTTTGAGTAAAATACCAGTTAATTAGAGTGGAAGGTGCGATACGGCCGCGGGAGGAAGGGACAGGTGACACCCCTGAAGCGTTGTGAGGGAGCTCCCGGACCGCCCGCAGGCAAGTGAAGCTCCGGCGCCGGGAACGGAAATCAACCTCCATTAAAAAAACTCTTTGCTTCGGGTAACTGCCAAAATGGAATCAAGGTCTTCATATCGGCGGAAGAGACCTCTCTACTCCTTTTTTTCTCGTCACTGAGGTCTTCATCTCCTCTATGAAGACCTCTCTACTCCTTTTTTCTCGTCACCGAGGTCTTCAACACCGTTATGAAGACTTCTCTACTCCTTTTTTCTCGTCACTGAGGTCTTCATCACCGTTATGAAGACTTCTCTACTCCTTTTTTCTCGTCACTGAGGTCTTCATCATTATGAAGACCTCTCTACTCCTTTTTTCTCGTCACTGAAGTCTTCATCTCCACTATGAAGACCTCTCCACTCCTTTTTTCTCGTCACTGAGGTCTTCATCACCGTTATGAAGACTTCTCTACTCCTTTCTTTTCCTCACTGAGGTCTTCATCACCCGCATGAAGACTTCTCTACTCCTTTTTTCTCGTCTCTAAGGTATTCATCACGATCAAGAATTATCCTAATGATTATTCCACAAATCATTACTTAGACATAGAAAAAGAGGCCACCCGATGACATCGAGCAGCCCCTATCTTTTTATTACTTATAAACTTTTACTTGAACTTCTTGTACACCAAAGTTAATAGCATCTTGCTTGTCCGGAATGAAGATATCAATTTTGTTTCCTTTGATTGCTCCACCAGTATCTCCAGCAATTGCCTCGCCATAGCCTTCAACCCATACTTTTGATCCCAAAGGAATAACATCAGGGTCAACAGAGATAACTTTCATATCTGGGTTTTCCAACAGGTTGATTCCTGTTGCAGTGATACCAGAGCATCCTTCACAACTTGCTGTATAAGCAGTAGCTGTCATCGTTAACTCTTGCGCTACCTCTTGGTCAGCTGCAGTTTCTTCCTCTGCAGGCTCTTCAGCTGGTGCTTCTTCCGCTGCTTCCTCTGTTACAGGCTCCTCAGCTGGTGCTTCTTCCGCTGCTTCCTCTGTTACAGGCTCTTCAGCCGGTGCTTCTTCTGCTGGCTCTTCTGTTACAGGCTCCTCAGCCGGTGCTTCTTCTGCTGGCTCTTCTGTTACAGGCTCCTCAGCCGGTGCTTCTTCTGCTGGCTCTTCTGTCACAGGTTCTTCAGCTGGTGCTTCTTTCTTTACAGGAGCTTCTACAGCAACTGGATTTCCATCCACATAGATTACCAGCTCGTCCCCTGCATAAATTAAATCAGGATTTGAAATGGAATTCCATTCTGCTAATTTCTGATAAGAGACACCTTCATAGTTTTGAGAAATCCCCCATAACGTGTCACCTTTTTCAATTTTGTAGCGTTCAGACAACGCCACTTTCAATTGATCTTGTGGGTGGATTACGTCACTTGATAGACTGTTCCACTCTTTAATTTCATCTACTGATATATTGTTCGCTTTAGCAATGTCCCAAAGCGTGTCGCCTTTCTTTACCGTAACTTCTGCAGCAGAGGCATTTGCACCTAAACTAAACGTACCTGCAAGGGCCGCTGCCGTTACTAAAGAAACCATGCTCTTTTTCATACTAAATACCTCCTATGTATTTGACTCAGTGTTCTAATAATAACATGGTTCTAGTAGTTTAAAAGAACAGCAGAATAACATTTAGGTTACGTAAATAACGGGTATATTAAGGGATTATTACGACATTTCCTTATATTAGTAGGATAAGGAAAACTATTCAAATAGAGGATTATTACACCACAAAATAGAGCTCAGCTTGGAGATTCTCCAAAGGTGAGCTCTTCAATCACAATTAATTTAATTTAGTAAAAGTAATTTGATACCAGCCGCCTTCTTTGATGACCGGCTGCATTTTTTCCACTTTCAACTCTGCCGCATTCGCCAGATTCTTGAGATCATCTTCGGAAGGAAGAGGGTACAAGTTATCAAATGCGGTAAAAAAACTGTTGAACACACTGGAGAACTGACCACCATGTTTAGAGTTGTGTATTGGTGAAACCACTGATAATGTTCCTTTAGGAGGCAACCATTCACTTATTTTTTTAAATAGATCCGTCCGGTCTTCCGGAGAGATATAATGTAGAATGTTATTTAACATAACAAAATCTACTTTTTCCTCCGGTGACCACTTATGAACATCTTCACAAACAATTTCCACCTGACTTTGTTTTTGACAGTTTTTACTCGCTTCTTCAGCCACATCCTCATTGAGCTCGATACCAAGCATCCTCGCTTTCGGAAACTTTTGAGAAAGCTTTAGTAAATAACCACCGCTTCCACACCCGACATCTATCACAGTATTAGGTTTAGCTTTTTTCATCACCTTCATCACTCTTGGAATAGCCAGTTGTTCTAAAAGTGAGGAGGTTTGCGCGACAACCATTCCATGTTCTTTTTGATTAAAAAGCTCTTTCTTTTCCGTCTTCATCATTTTTGGATACTTTATTAGAGTAGGTATATGCAGTTCCATCATCTCTTTTAAAAGCACCCCGGTAGAACGAGGGTTATGTTTACTTGAAGGTACCATGAACTTTTTCACGGTTTGGTAGCGTTCCTTCGATTTCTTTTTCAAGTATCCAATGACACCGCCTACTTCAACCCATCTTTTCAATAGATCTTCCTTTAAATCATGTTCTTTTGCTACTTCCATAATTGTTTTAGGCTTTTTAAAAGCTTCAAACAAATCGAGCTCATACCCAACATAGGCATGCCAACTATATAGGAAGGGCAAGTTTCTCTTCATATACCCTCGCGCTTTAAAAAGCCTCACATATTCACTTATCATACCTATGCTTCCTCCTTATTTCTCCATGGGTAATCTTCTTCTTCTGTAAAAAAATGCCTGCGGTCAATGATCTGCTTATCCCGTTCTTTCCTCTTTGGAGCAACTCCAGACTGAATGACCCTATCCATTAGGGATTCCTTCCAAATGCCCAAACCAGAAATATTCAACATATGTTTAATATGAAGAACAGGATCGTTTGTGAGCTGATCGATCACTTTGCTTCTCCACGTCACAAAAGATTTGAGAGGACGCGAATAGGCCAAAGCGGACAGGTGACTCAATTTCAATACATGGCGAACCCTAGGTTTTCTTACTTCTTCATAAAAAGAAAGATATTCTGGGGAATGTCTTTCTTTGTCATACATCCAACATAGTAATTCTCCAAGGACATCTCCGTCCTGAATCGCCAAGTTCATTCCCTCGCCTGCCATCGGATGGACGCTATGAGCCGCATCCCCAAGCAATGCTATGTTTCCTTTCACATAGTTAGAAACATGATAATGCACGGGAATCATGAGCTGGATTTTTTTCCAAGAATCTATCTTCTGAACATATCCATCCAGCTCTGGGCAGAGTTCTAAATATTTTTGATAAAAGGATTCAAGCCCTTCTTCAATCATCTGTTTATAAGAGCCTTTTGGAATTAAATATACACTCCTTACAAGATTGTCAGGCAAAGGGAAAAGCCCAAGAAAGGTATCATCTGTAGAAATGATCTTTCCTTCTATCATGCTTGCAGGCCTTGGAAACGTAACAGTCAGAAAATCATGATCATATTTCTTTTCTTTTTTCGGCACATCCATCGTTTCACGAACCTTAGACTTACGCCCCTCTGCACTAACATAATAATCTGCTTCTAGTAGTACCTCTTCCTTGTCCATTCTCACCTTTGCCTTGTTGCCATCGAAACCTACGAACCGTCCAGGTTGAATATATTTGAAGGAAGGATATTTTTTTGCTTCCTCAAGTAGAATAGTTTTTAATGTTTCATGGGGAATCATCAATGCATAGTTATAAGGGTCCGGAAGTATGTTATAACTCATAGATTGAATCGGTTTTTTGTTTGATTTCTTCTGCTTCTTCTTCTCTATTAACTCAATGCAGTTAATTTTATGTCCAAATTCCAACACCTTAGGAAGAATGCCATTTTTCTCGAAAATTTGTAGCGTCTTCGGCTGCACTAATTCTCCCTTGTACATGTGTGGGCTCCCTTTAACCTGTTCTACAACCGTCACACCAACACCACACTTCGCAAGCTTAAGCGCAACCGTCAAACCGCCAACACCGCCCCCAATCACCAACACATTCGCCTTCAACACCATCACCACCTATACTCATTTCATTCCACTAAACCAACAAAGCAAAACTTAGAAACTCTCTGGACGAAGGACTGTGGAGAAAAAAATCCTTCAGGGGTCAGACCCCTGAAGGATTTTTGAGACCGATGTCGAAGTCAGCCCCGCTCTAGGGCCAGCTAGAAGGACAACTTTAGCAGCTTGGCGGCGGCAAGAAATGCATAGAAAACGGAATTGGGCGACTTTTGAGATTTACAGGCGATTTGGGGCCACTTTCGGGCGATAATTTGAGTTTACGGGCGATTTTTCGGATTTATAGGCGAAAATAGAAAAATACGGGCGATTCCCTTTAATTGTATAATACGCCAAATCGCACACATTTTTAGAAATTCAAACTCAAAATCAAAAAACAACTTTTTTGGCTTTAAAAAAAGCCAAAAAAGTTGTTTCTCTAAACTAGCGTAATAAATATAAATAGAAACTCGTCAATCAACTTACCTGTACCTTCCGCCCCCAGTAGAGCGTTTCAAAGCTTCAATATCCTCTTCAACAGATCCCCAACGTTCTTCCACCAAAGCCTTCGCATCGGCAATCCCTTGGTTATAGTAGTACGGTCCGAGTTCTTTCATAAAGATGTCCAGCAACAAATCGGCACCTAACTCGCCAATCTCTTCGTCTCGTTCTTCTTCGAAATATGACTGGATTCTGCCAATCATTTGATCTTTCATTTCTTTAGGAATAGAAATCATCTTCAACACACCCTTAATAACGTCATTTAGCCGTTTTGTTCGGTTGCTTCCAATAACGGCTCATACATCATAATAGCATGATTTTCGGTTACATATTGGTCATCGATTTCCATTCCCTGAAGGTTCATCACCTTGCGATGAATAACATTATGACGTAAATAGCCTCCCCAATAAGCGGATGTGATGCTATGGTCTTTTTCATACACCTTATACTTTACGATTGGAGGATTTGCGGACCTCCATTCTCCAACCAAGAAGTCTCCTTCCATTCTTACCTTTAACTGAAAGGCTTGTTCTGTATCATTTCTAATCTGTAGATCCAGGTAATTATAGGAACAGGTTGCACCACTGCCAAAAGGCTGGGTTCTCTTAGAATCAGGAAAAACATCAAAACTGTGGCGGTATCGTTCTGTTACAGTCAGCGGCGTGTGCAATGTCATCCAATAAATAAGATTTGACATCTGACACAAGCCTCCTCCAAGGCCTGGCTTAAACATGCCATAAAAAAGAACCATTCCATCTACATATCCTTTGCTCTTCGTCGGCTTTCCAATCAACTTCCAATAAGAGAAAGTTTCGCCTGGTCGAATAACTACACCATTTAACTTCTGTAGGGCGATTTTCAAATTAATTACCTTATTTTTCTGGTACCACATATCTACGTTCTTTAACTTTCTAAGCGTAGGAGTTTTATGTAAAAAAACTTGATACGGCAATAATTCCTCTGTCATTTCTACTGCATAGATTTTCTTACCTGTCTTCCACTCTACCCATCTCTTGGCTATGTAGAACTGGGTTCCAAGCCAAATGCGAAGTTTTGATCTTTTTTTTGGTCGTAAATCTACGTGATTCATCGCGAGACCACCTCCAATTTTCCCCCCAATAGACGAACAACGCTTGTAAAAAGTTTCAAAATATTCATAAAAATTACTCTATATAAAATTGATTAGTTTTACAATATTTCTCAAGGATATTATTCCCGATTCATTTAACACTAAAATTACATTCCTATTGACTTTGATGAGATGAAACAATTAAAAGCAGGTGACTAACATGGACATATACCAACAAGCTCCGTCTTCCTCTCTACAAGAAGGAGATGTAGTGTACTTATTTTATCGAAATCCGCACACACAGAATGTGGCATCCATCCAACAGGCAAGTATAATGGCAAATCCTTACGAGGAAGGGCAGCTTTCCATCTTTCTCTATGATACGTATTATCCATTATCGGATGAGTTCGTTTTTTTCACTTCATTAGAAGAAGCAGAAGCATTATATAATGAATATTTTGGACCAACATACGAATAAAAAGGGGGGCAGTACATGAAACCGTTTGTTCCACAACTTGTATATATTGAACCTAAAGCACTTGACTATCCATTAGGAGTAGAGCTAAAAGAGAAATTTGAATCGATGGGACTTGAAATACGGGAAACTACTTCCCATAATCAGATAAGAAATTTACCTGGAGATAATGATTTTCAAAAATACAGGACTGCTAAATCAACTTTAGTTGTCGGGGTTAGAAAAACGCTGAAGTTTGATTCATCCAAACCCTCTGCTGAGTATGCCATCCCTTTTGCGACAGGTTGTATGGGCCATTGTCATTATTGTTATTTGCAGACAACTATGGGAAGCAAGCCTTATATCAGGACTTATGTGAACCTGGATGAAATCTTTGACGCAGCCGATAAATATATGCAAGAACGAGCTCCCGAAATCACCAGGTTTGAAGCGTCTTGTACATCGGATATCGTGGGTATTGATCATCTTACTCATTCTTTGAAAAAAGCGATTGAGTACTTTGGTAAATCTGAACATGGTCTTCTTCGGTTTGTGACAAAGTTTCACCATGTCGATCACTTGCTTGATGCAGACCATCGCGGGAAAACAAGGTTTCGTTTCAGTGTGAATGCCGATTATGTAATAAAGAACTTTGAACCCGGAACATCTTCTCTAGATTTGAGAATTGAAGCTGCTGCAAAAGTTGCAGGTGCAAACTATCCTCTTGGTTTTATCGTTGCACCAATTTACTTGCACGAAGGCTGGGAAGAGGGATATAAAACTTTATTCCAAAAGCTATATGATAAGCTTCCTGCACATGCCACTGAGGACCTTACATTTGAATTAATTCAACACCGATTTACCAAACCTGCAAAAAGGGTCATTCAACAAAACTATCCGATGACAAAGCTTGAGCTAGACGAAGCAAAGCGTCAGTATAAATGGGGACGATATGGGATCGGGAAGTATGTATATACGAAGGACGAAGCGACCGAGATAAAAGAGACATTATCTGAATATATTCATTCTTATTTTCCTCAGGCGCGGATTGAGTATTTCACATAATGCTATAAACCCTCAAAAACAGCATCCCCTCCTTATATGGGGGTGCTGTTTTTTTCATAATCCACTCTGTATTATATAAATCACCATCGGTCCAAGTAATACAATGAAAATGGCTGGAAACACCAGAAACATTAAGGGAAATACCATTTTGACAGGAGCTTTCATGGCATGCTCTCTCGCGGTGAAAACTCGTTGTTCCCTAATTCTAGTTGTAAGTAGGTTGACAGTTTTAGATAAGCCCATCCCCATCTGATCCGCCTGAATTAGGGATGTGATTGCCTGTTGAAAAGAAGCAATCTTCACTCTTTCCCTCAAAAGCATATAAGCTTCTTTGTGTGATTTACCAAGTTTCATATCATCCATCATCTTCATAAATTCATCTGATAGTGGTCCTTTAAGCGTTTTAGACACTTTTCGAAAGGAAGCATCCAGTCCCATCCCTGCCTCCATGGATAGGTTCAGCAGATCAAAGAAGTCTGGCATCATTCTTTCCATAAGCTTTAAACGTTTTTTGATTTTTACACTTAACATGAAATTAGGAATGTACAGGCCAAATAAGCTTATGACACCTACTAAGAAAAGGAGCGATGAAATAGACTCTGCTCCCGGTGACAAAAGGACCACTGAACTAAAGAACAAGATCAAAGTCAACGTCGCTTGAATTAATCTGAAATCAACAGAGGTCCATCCATTTGGTCTTCCTGCTTCATCAAGTCGTTTTTCAAGGTAGACTCTTGATGATTCTTTCATCATCTTTTGTACAATTCCCCTTGCTTTTCCCTTTGCACTCTCACGTATATCTCCTTTCTTCACCTTCCCACCATTTAAGGAGGCGGAACTAGGAAAAAAGTTTTCAATTCTGCGTTCTAGTGCTAAAGAGGAGCGAAAGACTGTCATGGTTATTGCTACACAAATCAGCGTCATGGTTGTAAAGGATAATACTATAAAAAGAAAATGTCCCATCTCTACACCTCAATGCTAACAATTTTATTAATGATAAACCAGCCAAGTAATACACCGGATATAGCCATGAAAATCATGACCCATCCAAGTATGTGCTGAAACATTAAATGAAAATAATCTGGATTGACCACTTGAAGATAAAGAGCAATTCCCACAGGAACAAACATGATTACCCACATAGATAACCTTCCTTGTGCAGTAAGTGTTCTGACTTCATCTTTTACTCTCATCCTACCAATCATTGTCTCCTGGATACTTTCTAAAAGACGAGAAAGGTCTCCTCCACTCTCCCTTTGAATGAGAATAGAGGTTAACACCATTTCTAAATCGGGATTATTAAAGCTAGTTTTCAGCTGTTCAAAGGATTCTTCTAAGGATAGTCCAAGATTAACATTCTGAATGACTTTTCCGAATTCTTTGCCTAATGGTTTTGGTGACTCTTCTGAAATTAACTTGATTACTTGCAAGAAGCTATAGCCTGCCCGTAAACTATTTGCCATGATCCCTAGCGCTTGAATGAGTTGTTGGGTTGCTAACTGATTCCGTATTCTAATTGCTCGCTTTAATAAAAATGAACGTATTACAAACCCAAGAAAAAAAGAAAAAGCACTTATTAATAGAGAAGACATGATCAAGTATATTATTCCACTTAAAATACCGGCTAAAAGAATGGTTCTTACGAGATATTCTCCTGGACCTATTTCATATCCAGCATAAATTAATTGCTGTCGCAAATTTTTGAATTGGAAGTTCCCTTCTAGTAGATTCCCCATTCCTAGAATGACTTTACTTTTTTCCGCTAACTTTTTCTTTTTTTCTTTCTCATCAGCTATAGTTAACGAATTGGAAAGAAGCAAGTATTTATTAAGCCTCTTCATTTCCTTTGTTTGTCTATTGGTAAGTCTCATGACTAGTAGAAATAGGAGAAGGAAGAACAGCGTAGATATAATTAATGTAATTAATATATTCAGGTTTCATCACTCCTCACTAAACCATGATGGCTGAATTTTAATACCTTGTGCCTCAAACTTTTCAAAGAAACTAGGGCGTATTCCCGTTGATGAGAATCGTCCTTTCACTCTCCCGTTATCACTTTTCCCAAGCTCTTCAAATTTGAAAAGGTCTTGCAGCACAATGGTCTCATTCATTACCCCTAACACCTCGGTAATATGGGTTATTTTTCTACTACCATCCTTGAGACGTACTTGATGGACTATTAAATCTAACGCTCCCGCAATCTGCTCTCTGATCGCCCGTACTGGAAGGTCAAAACCTGCCATCATCACCATCACTTCAAGTCGTGAAATTAGGTCTCTAGGGGAATTCGCATGTCCAGTTCCAAGGCTGCCATCATGTCCAGTATTCATTGCTTGTAACATATCCAGAGCTTCAGCACTTCTTACCTCTCCGACGATAATCCTATCAGGCCTCATACGCAAGGCGTTCTTAACCAGGTCCCGGATGGTAACCTCCCCCTTCCCTTCCACATTTGCAAGTCTCGCTTCAAGAGTGACAACATGCTCTTGTGAAAGCCTGAGTTCCGCGGAATCTTCAATAGTAACAATTCGCTCATCCTCTGTTATGAAGGAAGATAAAACATTCAAACAAGTTGTCTTTCCTGAACCAGTTCCTCCACTAATCATCATATTCAATTTTGCTTCTACACAAGATTTTAGAAAATCCGCCATTTCATAGGAAAGCCCTTCATTTCGGAGGAGGTCATGGATTGTTAATGGATTATCAGGGAATTTACGTATGGTTAGAGTAGGACCATTCATAGCCAACGGAGGGATTATGGCATGAACACGTGAACCATCAGGTAAACGGGCATCTACCATAGGGACACTTTCATCTATCCGCCTTCCAATTGGGGCTACAATCCGCTCCATTACTTTTAATACATGGGAATTGTCTCTGAATGTAAAAGGAGTCTTAATTATTTTCCCCTGTTTTTCCATGTAAATTTTAGTTGGACCGTTAACCATTACTTCCGTAACTGTCGAATCATTAAGAAGCGGGGTGATTGGCCCATACCCTGTTAGCTCATAAATGACATTTTGAATGACTGCTTGCTTTTCCTCATAATTAAGAATGTCATCACGATTGACGAAAAAATCATCACTCAATTCAGCTACTTTCCCCTCCACTTCCCTATCCTCTAAAGATTGCTGTTTTAATTTATCTACTAAGTAGTTATGAAGTTGCATTTCAATCTCTTTGAACTGAGGGAGATAGACCGTTTTCGTATTGGTAAGCGTAATAGTGGATTCTTTCAACCCTTTTGAACCCTCCACTACTTCTGTCTCGACACCGAGCCTTCGCATAAGAGACACTATTTTCTCCCCCCCGCACCAATTAGAACGTCATTACTCATCAATGAGGCATGCCTCTCAAGACATGCATCTGCCATTTTAGTAAATCGTTTAGATAAGCCTTTCTTTGGAGAATCTGCTACAAATGGAATACCTGTTGCCACTGATTTTTTAACTATCTTTTCTTCGGAAGGAAGGACTGTCAGGATTTTTACACCGAGAATCTTTTTCATATTTTCTAATTTCAACGGATCATCCTTTTTTACAGCATTTACTACTAGCTGAGGTTTTGCCTTTAGCTGAAGTGATTGAAGAGTATCCATAAATAGCTTTGTATTTCTAACTGCTGGAAGGTTACCATTTGTCAGCAAGTATATCTCATCAGATAACTCCAGTGTCTCCAGCAACAGGTCATCTACATGTGAATGTGTATCTACAATGATGATGTCATACCACTTCTTTAATTCTAAAAATAATTCCCTGATATGCTCAGGTTTTATTATCTCCGAGAATTCAGGGCGAAGTGGCGCAGCAAGAATTGAAACATTTTCAAGATATGTTTTGGTCAAATAGGCCTGCACGTTCCTATTTTTACGATCAAAGTCTTCCTTCACCCATTCATAAATGGTCTTTTTTGGCTTGACATCACAGAACATCGCAACATCTCCAAATTGAAGGTGCAAATCAACTAAAATCACTGATTGATTTTTTTTCTGAAGGGAGTACGCCAGATTTACTGCAAATGTCGTTTTCCCTACACCTCCCTTTGTACTTGAGGAGGTGATAATTCTTCCTTCTTTCTGTGCGAAACTTGGTGCATGAGCTTCCTGTTTCTTCAAATATTCAATATGCCTTTTTGATTCGATCAGTCCATTTTTAATCAATTCGATATCATCCTGCAAGTTGATGCAATCCATCATCCCTGCTCTCATAGCCAACCGGATGTCGGCTTCTTTAAGGTCTTTTCCCACCATGATGACAAAATTATTTGGGTCTAGCTTCTTTAACTGCATGGTCAAGGAATAGAAATTAGGAGAAATAGATTTATCGATAAAAATAATTCGTTTTTCTGGAGCATCCAATTCATTTAACAGCTCATCAATGGTCGTTAACCCCTTGTAATTTTCATGTGTTCTTAACCAAAGAATCATCTCACTGATTTTCTGTTCATTTTCATTTAAAAAACCGTACCATTTTATCATCTATCATTGCCCCCCTTTCTTGATCAGCTGCTTTTCATCCATTAAGATATTTTCGTTTAGAGTTGAGTTATCTCCCTCAGGTCTTAACATGAGATAGATGGAATGCTGGGAGGCAAAACCTAAACTTGCACCTTGTTCTGGCGTGGCTTCCACCGTAATCATTTGATATCTTGCCCCTGTTTCAGGTTCGTCCATGAAATGCCCCACAGCCAAGACTTTCACATTTTGCAACACAAATGTTCCCACTTGTGACGGGACAACTTCTTCATTGTCCTCTTTTGTGGTTTCAATATTTACAAAAATGTCCACCATCGCCCCTGGCTCCAAATGTCCGGATACACCTTGTACGTCGTTAACTGCAATGGACATAGCTCTTTTTCCATTTTCAATTTCAAATTCTGTAACTACCACTTCTTCTTCCTTTTCCTCTTCTGCCGCTAGAACAACATTATTAGTAGGTACTTTTTTCTGGTTGGGGCCCCCTGGGAGATAAAAAAGATAAAAACATATTGTACTGACAACTCCGAACATAATTGACAGTAGCCATACTTTCTTTAGTGTCATGCTTCATCCTCCAGTCTAATTTACTAGTTTAATTGTGCTTATTCCAAAATTTTCGACGTCTTCGCTAAATTCACCAGAGGTAACAACATCAATGAAGTACCCGCTTACTGATTTATTCCCACCGTTTGGTTCCACCTTTTCAATCCAGAACGCAGCAAATCCGATAATCTCGACCTTCCCTCTACCATTAACAGAACCAAGGTCATTTACAATCGGTAAAATAGCAACCCTCGCACAACCGCTTGTTGCAGTGCTAAATTGATTACAGTAAGTTTTTGTTGCGTCTTTACTTATTCTTTCTTGAAAACCACTGCGAACCTTCCCCCATTTCAAACCAGGTTCAGTCAATACGTAACTACCAGGTGTAATTTCCACTTCGATTCCGTTAGCAATATTGTCTTCAAGGTTTGCGGCACCTCTTCCGCCAATAGCTAGAAACCCGAAATTTCCTTGTTGTGGACCATTGCTTCCCCCACCTGGTGTAAAATGCAGAGTATGTGATTGCCCTTTTACCAATTTATCCTTTGGAATCCCGACTGGTATGACGTTAGAATGCTTAATTATTCCTCTTGTAGTGTCTAAAACTGCCTTAGAAGTTGCAGAAACATCTACAGAAGCGAAGCCCAGTACTTTGGCAAAAGTCATTTCTACCGGGACCTCATTATGTATCTCGACTGAGTCTGAACCCACAGTGATTTTACTGGAATTCAACTCTGTTCCATTGGCTGCGGCTAATTCAATTGCTGCATTAACAACTTTAATCTGACCGTTTTTAACCTGTTGTACACCAGCTAATGCTGCCGAATCAATCGCTTTTTGCATTTCACCTTTTTGCAAATATAAACGTCCACCGTCGACAACCAGTCCTGTTAGCGCAACAAGCAAGGAAAGAATAAATGCCATCATGACCAATGCGTTACCATCATTACTTTTTAGCATTTCACTCCACCCTCATCACAGATTTTGAAGAGATCGTAAAGGAATGTTGGAATGATCTCAACAAAGGGTTAATCATATTTACCGGATAGCTAAGATATATTTCTATGTTTTCACCGGAGTTCCTTGCTTCAGTTGAAATGGATACAGAGACTTGATTCGTATCAAGGCCTGTTGTTGCATTATTTATTGATGCAATCACTTCAGCATTGGTTTTTCCAACACTTGCCACTCTCGCACCTTCCCTTGCTGCATGCTCCAATGCCACAGCCGAGAATAGAACTCTTCCAATATCAAACATCCCGAATAATAGAAGTAATATTAAAGGTACAATTAGTGCAAATTCAACTAGCGATTGTCCATTTTGTGACTTCATACCAGGCCTCCGAAACAATAAAGACTTACCACTCCAAGAGCAATTGGAACTCCGTACGGAATTGTATATTTTCTTTTCACTTCTAGTTCCATATTCATTGACTGCTTATAAAGTACAGAGAATATCAAATTCTTAATAAAGAACAATAGTCTATTATTTTTAAGAAGGATGACCATTGCAAAAACCCCTCCAATCAATGCCGTGTAAAGGAAAGATTGAAACACTAGCTCTCCGCCTATCATTGAACCTATTGCAGCTAATAATTTTACATCCCCAGCTCCCATTCCACCAAGCACAAAAGGAATGAACAATAGAAAAAAACCTATCAATAGTCCAATAGAGCTAAAATACAGCCCTTCTAGACCTGCTTGATATGTATTGTAGATTAAACCGAACAGAATGGCAGGTAAGGTGATTATATTAAATATTATTCTTTTTCGAAGATCCGTTACTACGGAAATTCCTAATACGATAAACAGAACGACGTTGATGAGCATCTGGCGTCCTCCTTTGTTTAAAAATAGCTCTGCTTTGTTGAAGCAGAGCTTTGTACATCAAATTATTTTATACTTTTTAATTTGTCTGTTAGAGTACCAAACACAGCTGAAATTTGTCCACCTAATGCCGTAACTGCAGCAACAACACCTAATGCAATCAAACCAACCAACAATCCATACTCCGTTAACCCTTGACCTTCTTCTTCTTTAAACACGCGGATCATCAAATCTTTCATGATAAATTCCTCCAGTCGTTTGTTCTTTATTTAGAACTTGATTCAATATTATAACGAACTAGAAAGAATGAAAACACTAAAAAAAAGGCATTTTTGACCATTTACTTGAGAATTTCTATCTATTTAGCTTGTTTCCTTCATTTTTCTCAGTATTTCGTTTTTTAAAAAGAATTTAATATTCTATATAATGAACAAAAGCTAACTAAAAGAAGGAGGATATAATGGAAAACTATCACTCGCTTCATATTAAAAGTGCCGACACCTTTACAAAACGGTTTATCGGACTTATGTTCAAACCTTCCATACATAATAGCGGCCTACTGCTTTCCCCCTGTAACAGTGTTCACATGTTTTTTATGCGGTTTCCTATCGATGTCGTTTTCGTCGATCAAGTTGGGAAAATTATTTTATGCATAAAAGAGTTAAAGCCTTGGAGAGTATCGCCAATTGTTAAAAATAGCTATTATGTATTAGAAATGCCTTGTGGATCGATTGATCAATTCAATCTTCATGAAGGCAAGAGAATCGTAATACCTAAAGATAGAAAAGATTTTTTCATCTCTATAATAAGTGAAAATAATAAAAACCACCTACGGTTCCTTTAAAGGTCTGCAGGTGGTTTTATTTGGATATGAATTAGTACTTCACCATACCAGACAACAAGTAATGGTAAATCAACTTCTCCGTATTTTCAATGGAACTTGCGTGTGTGCGTTCGAAGGCATGGGAAGATTCTATTCCAGGGCCAATTAAACCATGGATGATATCGTGGCCAGAACGGATGGCAGCAGATGCGTCTGAGCCGTAGTATGGATAAATATCCACTTTGTAATCCACTTCGTTTTTCTTTGCGAGATCAACAAGGTGCTTTCTTAATCCGTAATGGTAAGGTCCGCTGGAATCTTTTACACAGATAGATACTGTGTATTCATCTGATGATTGTCCGTCTCCAAGAGCACCCATATCCACCGCAAGGTATTCCACGGTCTCCGGGGTAATATTGGAGTTCCCCCCATATCCTATTTCTTCATTATTAGAAATTAAGAAGTGTGTAGTATAAGGAAGCGTAATTTTCTCGGACTGAATAAATTTAATAAGTTTTAGTAAAATTGCTACACTCGCTTTATCATCGAGGTGCCTAGATTTTATGTAGCCACTATCTGTGATTTGTACCCTAGGATCGAAAGATACAAAGTCTCCCACTTCAATTCCTAGAGCTCTTACTTCATCTGCGTTGGTGACTTTTTCATCAATGCGAACTTCTATATTTTCATCGTTTCTTGGTGCATCTCCGGCATTTTTATATACATGAACAGAAGTTTGATGCATGAGAATGGTTCCCGTGTAAGTTTTTCCGGAAGATGTTTCGATTTGGCAATATTCCCCTTCGACGGAATTCCAGCGAAACCCTCCGACTGTGGTGAGTTTTAATCTACCATTTGATTTTACTTCTTTTACCATAGCTCCCAATGTGTCGACGTGGGCTGTTAGCATGCGATGTTCTTTATCATTGCTTCCTTTAATGGAAGCAATTAAGCCTCCCTTACGGTTTCGTACTGTTTCTACTCCACATTCGCTTAAGTACCTTTCAACAAAACCTATTACCTTCTCCGTATTACCTGAAGGGCTTGGGATAGAAACAAGTTCTTTGATTAATGAAAAGGTTTCTTGTACATTTGGTTGATAAGTCATTGAGACACTTCCTTTGCTACTAATATTTACCTCTATTAAGCATAAGAGAAAATCTTTGTCTTGTATAGCCCAGTGTCAAGGTATTTTTAATCCCATAACTGGGCAGCTGACAAACATAAACGAGCATTTCATAGAAGAAGCATTTGATTTTACGGAAAATATAGTATACTGTTTATTATTACTATGTTGGAATAGGAGGGGTCAAATGAATGAAATCTCCAAGAAACTATCACAATTCCTTCTCGACAAAAACGTGGCCTCCGGTTGGTCTTGTGTAAAAGATACGATAGATCAAGGCTACAATAGTTCGTTTGTTTATGATTTTATCCTTCGTGACGCCATGTATCGTATTGGAGAAATGTGGGAGGAAAATAAAATTTCTGTTGCACATGAGCATTTGGCGACAGGTACATGTGAGATGATTTTGACAAAATATCATTTAGAAAAAATAAATGATAGAATTATAGATGAGCACTCCCCTTCCCCGCGCGCCATGTTTTTTTGTGTAGAAGGGGAAGAACATGATTTAGGATTGAAAATGGCCTCTTCCCTCTTTGAAGAATTTGGTTGGGATGTGTATGACCTTGGTTCCAACCTGCCATTGGACTATGCAGAATATAGCATAAAAAAGTGGAAGCCGGATGTTGTATGTATATCTGTATCCATTAGACATCACCTTCCTAAACTTAAAGAAACAATGGAAAGACTGCAAACTATTAACACTGGCACCACTTTCATAGTTGGAAGCCGCTTGCATGCGGAATCTGCCTTTCAGTCATGCTGTCCTGCGGAAACTCTCATTGCTAAGGATACATCCTTCCTTTTCCAATGGTTGGAAAATTATAGAAAGGAAGCCGGAACTATCAATAAAGGAGTGCTTCTTTAATGTACCGGATTCCCGTCCCATATTTAAAATTGACTGAGGACTTCAAAATTATTAATGTATCCCAGTCAGTAACACACATCTTCTATCCAGTTACTTCATTTCTAGACTTGGTGGACTTGGATAGTAGAGCAAAGTTAAAACAAATAAAAACAACTCCTTCACCGGGAGTGATGGAGCTTAACCTAAAAACAACAGATTCGCCTACTACATTGTTCACTGTCTATTTCCATTATCAGCAAAAAGAGAAGCTTATTCATTTAGTTTGTATGAATGAAACGTCTGCCTTTCAGCACGTGCAATTGGAATTTCAGCAATGGCGAAAGCAGCTTGAGAATAATGAATGGAACGAAGTTGTTACAACAAACCTAGAACCTGATACTTCATTTGAATTCTATAAAAAGCAAGCTGAAAGAAAGATTACCACTATCAATGATTTACTTGGAATTATACAAGATGACTTATCAGAGGTTGGAAAATTGGAATATATTAAATTAATTCAGTCGGAACTAAAAGATATTAAAGAACTTCTCCGTTCTAAATAAAATAATTTAACCCCCGCCGTTTACCTGACGGGGGTTTTCTTGAGCCTATTGGTTATCCAAAAGAAAACTTTCAATGGCCAATTCGAGCTTGTTCATCTCTTGAAGCATAGCAGCAGCATATTCTTCTTTGTAGAACTCCTGCTTTTTAATTATTTGGAGAAGTCCCTTAACAAAGAGTATGGGATGGTACGAATCGATTTTAAGCGTTTCGTACTTATCCTCATATTTCAGGTGAATGTCCTCAAGCTTCCCTTGTAAATTAGCAATGCGCTCCTTTGCTTGGATCAATTCTTCATTTAATAACTGGAACTCTTTCTCTTCCTGACTTTTTTCCTGTATAGCATGAAGGCCCGCGTCTTCACTCCGGTTACGGTCTTCCACCTCTTGCTTTATATATATCTTCCACTTTTTATTGATTGCTTGAAATAGCGCTTTGCTTTCTCCTATAGAACCCGATTGTCCCAGAAACAAATATCCGCTTTCATTTAGTGAATGGTGGAAAGAAGAAATAATTCGCTGTTGCTGTGTCGGCTGAAAATAATGCAGTACATTTCTGCAACTGATAAAGTCCAGATGTTGAAACCCAGGATCTTTTGCAATGTTGTGAGGGGCGAATATGATATTCTCCCTTATCGATTTTTTCACCACATAAAAATCCTGCTTCTTATCAAAATACTTATCCAGAATGTCAGATGGTACATTTTCAAACGCCGTTTCAGGATAAACTCCCGCCCCAGCAATCTTTACAGAATCATAATCCAAATCTGTAGCGTAAATCTTAAATTCCATTTCATTAACATTATGCATGGATCCTATCGTCTCTTTTAACAGAATTGCTAAAGAGTAGACTTCCTGCCCAGTGGAGCATCCTGCAATCCAAATTCTCATCTCATTTTCAGACAAATCCAGCTTCTTTTTCAGTATGGATGCAAAAATTTGTTTTTGAATGAGATTAGCCAATTCATTATTTCTCAGGAATTCTTCTGCACTGCTTGCTGACTGCTTCAAATCTTGTAAGTTTTGACTTAACATATCTAGTCTCCCTATTAATTGTTCAACTACTTCTCTATATCTTTTTTCTATTTTACCAAATTTCAAAAGAATTCTGTAAAGATTTTTTCCTACAAAAATCGAGTTTTATTTTATCTTCTTGACATTCATCACATATGTTGTATAATAATAGTTTGGGTATACACCCAACACATTAGTAACTTGATATAGAAAGGAAGAACGTTATGACATTCTTAAGCAATACCAACGTGTCACAAGGATGCACTGGCGTTCCATATAGTTTTTTCACAAAGGCTTAATCGATCTGGCACGGCCTAGGAGCCGTAAGGACGTATGAGAGGTAGGGCTTACGTTGTTTAAGTAAGGGAAACTACCATGGAATTATACCGCGGCAAACGAATATAATACTTTTATGTCATTTATAAATCATGTCCATGTAGCAGGACAGCTTATAATGCTTGTGATGAAGCAAGTTACTAATTGCGCTATTCATCAATTAATTAGCGCCTTTATTCGAATAAAAAAAGATAAAAGCAAGTTATCCTTAGCGATGACTTGCTTTTATTTTTTGCTTGTTGTTTGAAAGATATGTAAAACACCTGTATAATTATATGCTGATTGTCAATTTTGCTCGGAAAATAACTATATTTGTAGATATTAAATAAAAAAATAATGGGGGAATTGGATGTCTTTCACAAGCTTATTCATGGCCGAAGAAGAGACAAGAGATAAAGAAGAAATCAAACAGGAACTAGATGATTTGGAAATTCAAATGTTCCGCATGAAAGAAAACATGAAAGAAATCGCTAAAAAATGGCAAGTGATCGGCATTGATCAAACGAAAGACGATAACTGGGTGGTTGTTTACACAAACAACGACCATCACTCATGTAAAATCATGCTTAGCGATTGCGAATCCGCTTTTCGTGGCCAGTGGGATTTTTCAATTCAAGCAACATACAAAGAGGATGACACCATTTTCATCGGAGATATCAAGGGCCCTGAAAATAAGGGTTATGGTTCAATCTGCATGAATTACCTTAAAGAAGTCGCCAAAGATCAAAATATCCATTGTATCACTGGTGACATCGCAAAGCGTGATTGGGATCATGTAGATCGTTTAGTTCATTTCTACGAAAAACATGATTTTCAAGTGGAAATAGATGAAGAAAATATGTCTGGTGAAATAGTTTGGCAACCTAATTAATTTCACAAATAAGGAGATAGATGGAATGACTGTTAAAGTACTCGGTTCCACAGTTGATAGTTTTACACGTTGCACTCATTATCATACAGAAAAAGATATCATTGCCATAAAGTTTCATTGTTGCGGGGAGTACTACCCTTGCTATCAATGTCACGAAGAACATGCAGATCACCCCGCTAGTGTCTGGCCTAAACATGAATTTCATACAAAAGCAATTTTGTGCGGAAACTGTAAAAACGAACTGACCATTAACAAGTATTTAAACAGTCCATCGATTTGTCCGACTTGTAAGGCTTCCTTTAACCCAGGCTGCCAGCTCCATTATCATCTATATTTTGAAAAGTAGAGGCTTTCCATTTTGGGAAGCCTCCACAAATCAACTCAATCCGGTCTAACACATATTGGATATGCCCTACAGCGTTTAGAAGGAGTTCTAACTAAACGTACTGAGTCATTTGCAGGATCAACTTCCGCTAGGACAGGCTTTCCAAACCGTGTTGCCCAAACCAGCATTGGACATAATGGTGTATTAGTATTAGGGGTAATTAAGTCACCTACAATACTTTCTAATTCTTCATACGTCGGGGTTCGATATCCTAAACCTAAACCTGCACAGAATTGAGAGTTGTATTTTACTAATTGATTTAAAAACAACACTTCTAATCCAGCAGCTACAAAAGGTTCATTTGAACGAGCTATTCTTGACACTTCACATGACGCCGGCTCATTCCTCCTAACCGGATTAGGACATCTATCCCAATCATCATCACAACAGCAACAACAACGTTTTCTCTCACAACATTCCACGTAAACTATTCCCACTATTATCACCTCCTATTACTTGAGCTACTATATAGTATGTTGGTTGCTAGATTCCGCTTGTACGTTTCTACCAAAACAAAAAAATAGACGAACGCATTTAGCGCACGTCTATTCTCCCATTAGCAATTAATCATTGTACCTGTAAAAGCGAGATGCACCATCACTACAACCACAACTCTTCTTGCGTCGTGCTGAATCTTCCATCGGTGAAACCGCGTTTTCCATTTCGTCGTCCATTTCACGTCTTCTAGGGCAAATAAAGCATTTACACTTTATTTCGCAACACACTTTGCATTCTACATACACAACCCCCATGACTCTCACCTCCTCTAGTAATCTATTAAAAGTATATTCATTTTACTAGAAAGTGACTGTGTCATTTCCTCAACCACGAAAAAATAGACAGGTAGTAGAGTCGGCTGCCTTTTTAAAGTATAAAAAAACCCGGAAATTATTTTCCGAGTTGTTAAATCGTCTTATACCATTTTTAACTTTGGGCACTTACAGCTATTACCAATGACTCTATATCCAATCACTTCAATTCCTTTTTTCTTTAAGTAACGAACACTAATGTTTTTTTCCATATGACTAGAAGCAAAAACAACTACTTTATCACCTTGAAATTGTTGGTAGTTACGTTGCAGATAAGCAACAGGGATATTGAATGCAGCCTGAACGGGCTCATCTACGTAGTTATAATCTCTTACATCAATAGTTTTTACAGCCAAAGTACTTTCAAGATCCTTTACACAAGGAACACCTAAGACAGGAACATATCTATTGTAAACGTAAATAGAAACTATCATGCTTAATAAAGCAACAGAAATGACCAACGACCATCTCCTCCAATACGATTCATTTTCCTTATATGTTATACCCCTGTAGGTATAATTGTCAACTATTCTGATTGCAGAAAAAAGCCCATTTTTTAACCTAAAAAAAAGCACCACCCTCTGATAAAAAAGGATGGAGCTTTTTAGATGATCTGAGAGGGATTCGAACCCCCGACCCCTACCCTGTCAAAATCATCTCACACGTTAATTTAAATTAATTAAATAAATAGTGTTAAATAAATATAGATATATGAAGCGATCTGGTTGATTTAAGTTCATCTTAATTAACTTAGATAAACCAAGATAAATAAAAATGTGCAATTTCATGTGCAATTTGTAATATTAAAGATGTATGTATATGGTTGTTTCAGAAAATAAGAGCTGAATGAAAAGTGATAAATCATATATATGTAATTTAAAATCACTTTTTGCTGAGATTTCTAAATGTGATAATCTAAAATCATTTTATTTATATTGTATAATTGTGTTTAATTTCAGCAATACACGAATTCATTGATCAACCCAAGTTAACTGAGGAATAACATATAGAAAATAATAGTTTGTATCGAGGTAGATCCCCGTCCAAAAAACAGAAAAGAAAGAGAAAATTTAAAGGTAGTTTGTAATCAAGTAAGTTGCGCTAATGCAACCAATCTGGAGGACACAATACAGTATTCTAAATACCTGAAAAAATAGGGTTTAATTTCTAACCGGCTCCGTTACCTATAACAAAAACTCTTTTTGCGTCACTAAATGCAAGTTAATATGCTGTAAAATTGCACTTCTTTTGTATATAAAAAATAACCCAGTTAAAAAAAAACGATTTATAAACCATAAATTATATTAAACCGATTATCAAATAATAGATCCTATTTAATGGAAAAACGTTCTTGAATTTCTATTCTACACAGATATCCAAGAAAAGCACCGTTAAATGAGTAATTAACCAATTTTTCACTTAATAAGTTCTAGATTATTTTTATAATTTACTTAACTTGATTTGTTCGGCTGGAGAGAATTTAATATTTACAGAATAGCAAAACTTGTGCTTGTCTGAAAAATTTGTTGGAAACATATCTAAGTACCTACGTACCTGTTCTTGTAGTAAAGACCTAGCCATTGGGTTATCTCTAACTTCTTTAAATAAAAAAGCTACATCGCTTAAAGGGAATTGATCATAATAATCGAGCTTTATTCCTATATAAGTAAGGTGCTGTGATTAATGATTCTAACCCTATTTTTATCATGGTCTTATATATAATAAAGCCAGCCATTCTAAACAATAAATGCTTTGCGAATCTTTCATTTTGCTTGGAATCACCTTTTTGTTCCCTTTCACTGACATGAGAAGAAATAAAATTAATTAATTGTTCTTGGTTTTGTTTTAGTTCTAGAACAGATGTATGAACTATTCTAAATCCTAAATTGAACAACTCTTCGCATAATTGTGCTTTTTGAACCGAACTTAGAATTCCTTAATAGTTTTTCAGTATCTGTTCAGTTATCTCAATTATTTAAACCCTTTATTTATTGCTTCTACACGGTTCATTATTACCTTAGAGCAGATAAAATTACTTTATCAGTGGCAACTTTTAATCAAAGAGCGATAAAATTATATAGAAGAGTCATCGCCAGTCAAATCTGGTATCATTCCTAAATCTACATCATAAAAATTAGCAGCTGCATTGCTAACACTGAAGAAACCAATAATTTCTTCCTCTTTCAAAACTGCAAACAAACAGTTACCTCTTGTTTCTGGGTCTAAAATATCAACTAAATCTTCTTCATCAGCTTTTATATCATAAAAAATATTCTCCATATGATAGCCATAGTCACAAAAAAGTGCACATTTTTTAATCCTGATATACACCCGATTGCTGAAGATTGTTAATTAAAGCAAAGGCTGCACAGGTCTTCTAGAAAAGCTCCAATTTAATTGAATAATAAAGAAACAATTATAGGTCAGAAGCGTAATAATAAACACCAAAATTTGCTTTAATCTTAAAGTGATTTACTATATCCTGATATACTAGAAGTACCGAAAGTTGAATGATCTATTTCTATTGCAGAAGGAAGATTTCTTGTAACTGAATCTAAAAACCAAATTACCCCTACTAAAAGAACCATCAAACCGCTAAAGAGAATGATATATCCACTTCCAACTAATACACCAAAAATGCCTCCTACTAGACCACCAAGAGGGGAAGCAATTCCACTTATACTTATTGTAGCAGAAAACACTCTACCCAATAATTTTTCAGGAATACCCTTTTGTATGACGGTGTTTATTACAATATTTGTTACACCTCCTGGAATCCAAGCAAGTCCATAAATAACAATTGTTAACCAATTCCAAGGTGCAAAAATAGATAAACCCCACGCTAGACCACTGAGAGTAAACGCATTCGCATATAATAATCCAATTGGAATGTTATCTAGTTTTAAATAAGGAGTTATTAAAGCACCTAATAGACTTCCTAGTGCTTGAGCCATCAACAGCAAACCATAGATTTCAGGTCCACCTTTATCTGATCCAAAGGCAGGGAGTACAACAAATGTAGCCCCCATAGCTAAATTAATTATTATTACTCCATATAACAGTCTTGAAAGGGGTGTAAAAATAATTATTTTCAACCCATCCAATAATTCAGATATATACTTTGATACTATACTTTGTTCTAATCTGATACTTTTTTGGGGATTTACATTCTTTTCAATAGGCATTCGAATTAAGGAAAAAATGTAAGCACCAAGTAAAAATGCAACTGCATCGACAACATATATTGATATCGCCCCTATTAAGACGATTAATATACCTGAAATTGCGTTTGACGTTATTTCTATACCTTGATATGCGATGGTGAATAAAGAATTTCCTTTAGTTAAGTCCTTTTCCTTCAAAAACTTTGGTAAAGCAGCCATTTGAGCAGGATATACAAACATATTTAAACTCGTTAATATTGGGGTAATTATTAATACGAGGGAAATGGATAAAAAATTTAAATAAGAAGCCAAAGGGACAATAAGAAGTAAAATTGCTTGAAGGAGCTGTGTGTAAATTAAGATTGGACGTATCGGTAAGCGATCAACTAAAGGACCAGAAAAAAATTGAATTAGCCGTGGGATAATTGATAAGAATCCAGCCAATCCTGTATAAAAGGTTGAACCTCCCAAATCATAGACTAACCACATCGCAGCAACAGCATATAAACTATCTCCAACATTAGTAAGAATTCTTCCTAAGAACATCCAAGTAAAATTCTTATTTTTAAATATATCCATAATAAAACACCTCTTTTCCCATTTAATCTATCTCTTTCTTTTCAGTAGAAACTAATTTAAAATCAACAGCATATTCTTAAATCTTATTTAACTCACTGGGGTTTGATTGATTCAACCACTTTTCAAGCAATATTTTAACATCTTCTATTAATTCTTCTTTTTCTTCTTCTTTAAGAAATAATCTAGGACTTAAATTAGAAGAATCTGTTGAATTAAAATCTTCATTTAGAGCTGAATCAATAATGTCTGTACTGTTTGCACTAAACCATTTTGACTTAGCTTTGTAATACTTTTCAATAATTCCACCTACTTCTTTTGTTTTAACAATTTCGATCAAACCACCATAATTTAATTTCTTAATATGATAGTGCACACTACCTGGAGAATTACCTAACATGTCAGAGACTTGCTTTGGCTGTTTTAGGTATATCTAAAAGTAAACTAATGATCTTAATTCGTAACGCATTTCCCAGCAATTTCGATTGCTCAACAGAAATTTTTAGCGGAACTTAATTATTATCAAATTTTCACTCATCCTTTAACTAATTTAATTCTTCTTTCAAAAAATTAGATATATTTAATATATTAGATTAATGGTAATAAATACTATTGTAAAGATTTTTTCAGAAAAAATAAAAAAATGCCAAACCAGAAAAGGTTAGGTACATTTTTGTATATCCACCTAATTGGTTTATTCCACAATCCTCCCTCTATAAAGAAAGAGATAACTCTTGTTTTATTTTATATAATGCTCACTAACCCTTCAGCAAGATTGGTTTGTCATTTTACTTAAATAATTTATTCTATTAGAATTTACTACCTATTGTATTTTGCAGATGTATTTAGCGTCTGAAAATGCCTATTGTTATGTTGCAAATATAATAAAAAATCTCATTTAAATCACCCTATTATTTGACCGTATATGATATAAACAAAATTGCCTATCGAATTAGAATACAATTTGATAGGCAATTTAAGTTGCATTTTCTATGTTTGCGATAGCTAACGGCACCGTTATTAAATTTCATTTTATTTTGTTTCTTCCTTAGATTTCGTAAAAGCCCTAACGTAGTTTGCTACTGGCAGTGTTGAGGTGGAGGTAAAATGATGTTTACCCAGTAAAGTAGGAGGAGGGTTAGTATTTCTCAAACACCACAACTTCTCTCAAATTAAATTGAATATAATTCAAAAAAATTTATAAAATTGGAAATTAATAATTAAGAATTGATAATTTTACTCTTTATGTATTGAGTAATCAATAAATAGTTAAGTAATTTATCCAAAATTATCTAATTTTTTTATATGCTCATATACTTCATTATTTACTTTCAGTTCCATACCTAAATTTCTTATCATATTTGGATTTATGTACGAATGAGTTGAATGGAGTTTTTTATGACCAAGAAGCTGTTGGATTATCAATACATCTGTATCATTTTCAGCCATAAATGTCGCAAAAGAATGTCTCAGTTTGTGGAGCGTCGTGCGAGGTAACTTTGCACAATCTAAATAGTGATCAAATAAATACTGAACATCTGCCAACAGAATTTTTTCTCCACTATTATTTACCAAATAATCCTCAACATTTAGTCTATGTTTTTCTATATACCTCTTTAATATAATGCCAAAGCCATCTCTTAAAACAATAAATTTACTTGAGTTATTCTTAGTCTTTTCTAGGTAAATTGTTTCATTTATTAAGTCTATATCTCTAACCTTAACGTTTAAGATTTCAGAGGGACGACTACCTGTAGTTATTAACAATAAAAAATAGATGGCGTCCCTTTCTAAATTCATACTATTTTTTAGTAAACTTTG
This sequence comes from Sutcliffiella horikoshii, assembly GCF_008180725.1. GTDB lineage: Bacteria > Bacillota > Bacilli > Bacillales > Bacillaceae_I > Sutcliffiella_A > Sutcliffiella_A horikoshii_B. Next base: position 787,283 of record NZ_VTEV01000001.1, read on the forward strand.
AAGAAACTTTAATAAATCATGTCTTGATAAAACATATTTTTCTTTTTTTTCTGGTTTACACTTATGTTCTTCAATGACGAAGGTCATTTCATCAATTAACAATGGAAAGTCGTACTTTCTATTGAGACTATGGAAAAAGCTTTGTAACGCCCTCCGGGTCTGATGTAACCAATTATAGCTTTTATATAAGTGACTTTTGAGGTATTCCTCAACCAATTTGACATCCAATGGGGAGAAAAATAGAGTTTTTCCATTGTAATCTATAGTTTCATATATTTTTTCCAAATGTATGTCTTCTTCGGGTGTGTCAGTCACTTTAGATAAATATTCCAAAAATTCCTCCAGTCTCTTTTTATTATCTCTTTTCAAATTAATGCAATAAGTACTACTATTATCGTATAATATAATTTCTTCTAATAAACTCTTCATAACTTACCTCCCTATATCAGTTCATTTAATAATTGTTCAAAAGGAAATGGGTAATTTTTCATTACTTGTTCTCTTAAGTCCTTTGGAACTAATTTAGTATAAACCGCCGTAGTTTTAGGATCTTCATGACCCAGCATTTGCATTAAATACGGTTCAATAATCCCTGATTTTAAACAGTTTACTGCAAAAGTATGACGAAGAGAGTGCACGGTAAAATTATTGTCTAGCCCTATATCATCAAATATTCCTCTTACTAAGTACTGCACGCTTCTATCTAAAATTTTCTTTTCCCTGATTAGACCTTCATCACTCGAAAATAAATACCCTCTAATATCTGATTTCCATTCATCTACCCCACTAAGCTTTAAATAGTGTAAGATTTTAATCTTTACTTCCTCGAACATCGGGATATACCTTTCTTTATTCCGTTTTCCTTTTCGAACAAAAATTAAATTCTCATTGATATCAAAATCACATACTTTCATATTGGTTAACTCACTCACACGACATCCTGTTCCTAATAGGAAAATCAACATTGCTCTCTTTCGATAACCATACGTTTTTTGAAGTGCAGCCTTTAGGACTTTCTCAGTATGAGTATCGTTAATATATCTTGGTAATGTATCTATACTCTGGATAGGAAATTTTCCTCTTAAATCTTTATCCGTATATCCTTTAGTATGAGCAAAACCTAGAATACTTCTTATAATTGCTAAATACTTGTTAACTGTATTTGTCGCTAACCGTTCAGTTTTTCTTGCCTTACTATTTTTTAATAGTTCATATACGATGTTTTCTCTTAGCTCTGTTATGATTAAATTGGGATAGGAATTGCTTAAAAATGTTTTAAGTCTCTTTAAAAAATTTTCATAGGTTTTTATTGTTTCTGCACTTCTTCGATTTAAATCGTGTAATTCATTCAAGTTTTGATGGTATTCATCAATCACTTGTATGGCAGTTACCTTTGGTTGATTAAGTTGTTGTTTATCCTTATTTTTAACAAGCATTAGCAATTCATCGACCGTAATTCCTAATTCATTACACAATCCTTCATAATTGACAGAAGATTGAATTTTAATAGGCATTTTCTATATCCCTTTCTTTTTTAGTGGACTTTTATCTAGAGTGTTCTTCAATAATCTCTTATTGGATTTTTGATGATAATAATAAGTAGATCTCCAGTCCTTATGACCTATAACTTTGGACACCCGTCGAATGGTATACTCGTCCAATGCATTTGTAATGTAAGTATGCCTAAAAGCTTTAGGAGAGTGTAATTGTTTACCAAAGGCTTTTATGTTTACTCGATAAAACAGTAAATTTATAAACCCACTGGTTATGGCACCACTACTACTGTTAAGGAAAAGGGAATCATTTTTGGGTTGATACTCATTACGAATATCCAGATAATCCTTTATTACACCCATTACTTTATAACTTATTTTTAGCTTTCTCTTGTTTGTTTTCTTACAGCTAAAGAACATTGTTTTTTCCGTAAGGTTTATATCCGTGGTTTTTAAATTGGAAACTTCAATTGGTCTACAACCTGTATCTACAATTATTAAAAATATGGCTAAATCACGGGTTACATGCTTCGAATACTTACAAATCGCATTCATCATTTCAATCATCTCTTCTTTAGATACATATTCATTTGCTTGGTTACCCCTGCCTCTTAAATGTAGAGGTATACTATACTTTTGCTGCACTATATTTCTACTGTATAAAAATCTAAAAAATAACTGAATCGTTCTAAGATATACAGTTGCTGTGGCTTTACTTATCTCTTCTTTTTGAATCCTTTCAGACAACATTTTTTCATAACTTCTAACTTCTTGTATTAGAAGTTTAGCTTTCTCTTCATCAAAAAATTGGTTAATATCTATCCCGCGACTTTCCAAAAAACGGTGAAACATTAAAATCGTTTTCTTAGAGGTACTCATAGTTCCGGAATCAATACTTTCAAGGAACTTCAGAAATTCAGAAACGATCTTTGGGATTTGCTTTTGAGGAAGCACTTCCTCCTTTCGAATAATTATTTGATTTTTATTATTAAGTGATTTTTCTTTTTTCTTTATTCCTATTCCTTTTAATATGGGTTCTACCTTTCCTAATTGGTCCGGAAATATGTAGATTAAAAAATTATTAATTAAAACTTGTTTATTCCTTAATGCTATTTTGGATAATCCTTGAAAAACATGAACTCTATTTAAATAATCCAAATATATCTGACCGTCTGAAGGAGTTAGATCCCTTATTTCCTTTCCGTGAAAAAGAAAGAATTCCATAAGTATGTTAAATCTCATTTTTTTGCCTTTTTCCTTTTTTACATTTAAGAACATTAAATAGTTTTCAATAAGCGCAATAAAATCAGAAATTTCACCTGTTTTCACTTTAGAAATATTGGGTTCCATTTATTATTCTCACCTTTCATAAATTTTTTTCTAATACACTTACTACTTAAAGTGATAAAATATACTTACCAAACATTGAGTGTGTATTAATAATAAAAGGCATAAAAAAAATGCCTAGTAACATTGTTACCAGACATTTCCATTTATATTCGTGGAATCCCAATTCTACGCGATTTTTCTTTATCTCACTAAAGTATTTTTTCTCCTTCCTTTCAAATTTAGGAAAATCCTTATGCAATCAAGGACTGTATAAATCAGAGTTATTAATCAGAATATTTATAATAATATTATAATCATTTTACTACAATGATTATATTTGTCTACACTTTTTTTATTATTGGTACTAATTTTTTTGAAAGGAGTGGTTGTATGAAAATGACTCTATTCAAACATTTTTTTAGTTTGACAAAGACAAAAATCACTTTATTCCCTCTTCATTCGACCAAATCAATTATTATTATAGTACCTAATAAAAGTAGGAGAGAAATGGTTGAACTTTTATAAGTTCATCATCGATACTTACATTTTATGATATTACGATTAACTTGGTGATATAATTGAAAAAACCAAGTTCTGGAATAGAATCTATTATTGAAGTTATAAACGGCATTATCACAGAGGAAGAGTTTTTTTCTAAGAAATCTGATGGTGTTGGGAGATTAATAGTTGATTTACCTGAGCTGTTAATTTTAAAAAAACAACCTATATTATTTAGAGAGTTCTTATTATCCGTATCTCTAGCAGGACGATTTAAAATTCTTTTAACCAAAGAAATATTAGGAATGCCACAGAAAAGTCTTTATACTAAATATGGTATCCCAAATGACGCATTACGTTTTTTAAAGGGACTACAACCTGTCGCCAACTCGAGCCCTATGCCAGAGATAAGAAAAATTAATTTAGTAAGTTCACCCAGAATAGAAATTTTAGCCACTATTGCTTTATTCTCTAGGCTCCCTATTACTTGGTTATTAGAAGAAACGCCCGAGAACAAATGGACAACAGAGTATTTTTATTATTTACCGGATGCGCATTTAAATCTAGATCAATTCATTGATTTATTAAAGATTACGGAAGAACAAGCGCTTCAATACAGTCAAACTAAATTACATTCTCGACCTGATTTTCAGTATGTATATGATGTTAGAGGCGTAATACTACACTTTAATGAATCTGAAAAACTGTACCTTAGACTACTTTTCTGGGAACAGGGAGGATTTGCAATTGAAATCTTTAATAAACAAAAACAACTCCAAGGTTTTTGGCAATTAAAATCCCTTTTAAAACATTTTGGATCAATAGAAGTAGGATATTGCCAAACGGTAATTAATAGTCAAATTAATATAATGTTCATTGTAAAAAGTACTTCAACTAATTTTTCTTATCCAACAGAGTTCCAACAATTTAATTTTTTATAAACAACACTTATTTAAGTACATTACTATTTAATGCACTTAACTTGTTTATCCTCCTTTACTAAAAGGAGGATTTTTTATGAAGAAAAATCAATTGAATATGACAAATGCTGATGCAAGAAATCGAGGATTAAACCTTTTAGATGCTTGGTTGAAAGATCTTACTTTAAAGGAGAAAAGTAATTCGAATATGAAAGTTGGAGATGTTAATGAAAAACACAGGAGGTGAAAATGATTATCCGCTAATTCTTACCGCGAAAGAAATTTGTGAAATATTGAAAATTTCAAAACCAACAGCATATGAAATAATGTCAAGGTCAAACTTCCCATTACTTAAAATTGGAAAATGTAAAAGAGTATTTAGAAATGATTTTTTTGATTGGTTAAAGTCCGAAAGAAAAAACCACCATTCGAATAATAAAAAACTATAAGAAAAGCATATATTCATTGAAGTACTAATTATACTTCAATGAATATTTTTTTACATTCAAAAAATTTTTGGGAAGTTTAAATAGTACAATACATCATTCCTTATAAAAATAAATAGGTCTCCTTCAATTTGCACAATTCTTTTACTAATCAATGCTCCATTCCAAATTCAATATTAGGACATAATGTATAAGATACTGTTCTTCACTAGAACCAAATAATTAACGGTCCTATTCTAGAAATTGTAACTTAACCAATTGACAAAACTATTATATCTTTTTACAAGTATCAGTATATTTTACTAATTCTTGTTATATATTAAATACAGCATAACAAACTCTGGATCTCCACTAAGTAGTTCAGCTTTTCTACTGTTTTTCTAATGATAGGATCACATTTAGAAATTAGCAGTAATACCTATTCCCACTCAATTCCTCTATATCCATATTAGAACTTGGATTATTAGGTTTTACTTCAAGTTAATGCTATTCATGGTGTGTACGACACATAGAAAAATTGCACTCTCCCCAATGTATTACCTTACTTACGATAGAAATTATTATTAAAACTGTATTTTACATTGGATTCTTAATTTGCCATTCATATTTAAAAAAGATAAAATTGAATTAATCAGTAGAGCTCAACTACTGTGGGTGAACAATCACTCCATCCCAACTTGCCAGCGTATAGGGATGGAGTTTTTCTTAAGTTAATGGATAGTCTTCTTCAGATAAGTTACGTACTACCTTTTTAATAAACCATTCTCTTTCATAGATCCATTCGTATCTTATTATTTTTTCATAGTTTAAGATACCTTTAATCTGAAGAATGGTCTCTTCAGCATCTTCTATTAATGCAAGAATGGATTTTATCTCTTGATAAATCAGTGTTTCGAACAAACCTTTCTCAAATATATTCCAAAGACTTTCTTGAATACTTTTGTGATATTTCAGGTCATCTTTAACTATATTTAATAAATTTCTATTAATACTCTCTGTCCTAGAATTAATAACAACCCTCTCCCATAAACTCATATTAGCGCTTATTGGTTTTAACTATTGTTCTTATATAGCAAATAATAAAGATATGTTCCTGATTAGAAATTACATGTAATACAGCAAGAAGTATTTATTCAGCCATGTAGTGTGTTGTGTATATAACATTTAATTAAAGTATGAAATGGTAGTAAGATTTTTGCATATTAAAAAACAGCTGTATATTAGAATTTTTGTAAATCCGCAAAGTGAAATAAAGAAATTGTATCGCATGGCAACATCCATTGTTTTCACATGTTCAATATACATTTCTTCGGTTATGTTAGCTTCTAGGTGAAAACCTTAGCTAAAACATGTGGCATTTTTACATCTTGATCTACACAAAAGTTTCTAATCTAGAAATTGTATTTTTCACTAGTATGTTTGTGGTTGCTAGGCTAAAGAATGGTACCAGCGTTACTACCTATTTGGATTCATCCAGAGACAACTCCGCTGTTTTAAAAGGGTAACTTGTTCCACATTTTTTTGAAGGCCTATTTCCTCTTAATTTCATCTAAGATTTTTGAAAAAGTCAAATCCTTTAATTCTTCCTTATGTACTCAAATTCGCCCACTACTTTTAACTTTTTATGTACATAATATAAAGGTATAGCATATTCCAGTTTTAAAATTTCATTAGTATTTATATCCTTGCTTATATCATTTCTACCCTTAGATTCTTGTGGTAGCTCTTTACTTTATATTTGTGTAGCTCAATTTCCCCTTTTTTACTACTTAAATCCCTTTAAATACTTCATTAGGTATATTCAACATTAGTAAACAAATTCTACTAGTTATATATGAAGTTTGCTTTCCTCAAACCAGTGGTTTGCCGTTCGCTCTTTCAGAATCTACGTCGCACAGTTACCCTTGCGTTAAGATACTGCTACTTCTGCCTACACATTTTGGGACTTGTTCCCTATTGATGCACACACGCTGGGATTGTCATGGAGAACCTTAGGACAAACCTAAGGTTCTCACTTTTCATACAATAGTAAATGCTTCTTCTTTATGAAGTAATTGTGCAATAGAGTTATCATCGTTCATTATCGCTACTTTAGGCTTGTGTGTTTGGGCCTCTTCTGGTGTCATTTCAGCATACCCAATGATAATCACAACATCACCAGGTTGTACTAATCTAGAAGCCGCACCGTTAAGGCAGATACTTTTTGAACCTCTTTCTCCAGAGATAATATAAGTTTCAAATCGAACTCCGTTATTATTATTTACAATTTGAACCTTTTCGTTTGCAATCAAACCTACAGTATCTAAAATATCTTGATCAATAGTTATACTTCCAACATAATTTAGGTTAGACTCTGTTACTACTGCTCTATGAATTTTTGATTTCATCATTGTTATCATCATCATATATCACTCCCATTTTAATTTTTATCTTTATATTAGCATTGAGTTCATTTTGAATATTTATATTAGATAGTACTAAAAACCTTACTGGATTATCCTCCATATTTTGGTCAATATATTACCAGTTTTTGAAATTCTCATATTCCTGCTTACGATTTGTTTTTTACTAAAGGTAACTTGGTTATGTTAGATACCACTTTTCTACTTAACCTTTCGTCATCATTCATAAAATCTTAAAGTTTTATGTAGAAAGGTCTAGATTTTTGGAATGGAAGGCGCATTTCATTATAAAACTGATAAACTCTGAAACTACTTAATCCCCTTCTTCGTAGCTTAGAGTCTGGTAACGTTTATAACAACCCTCCTCTAAAATTTATAACAAGACTCAATATGACCATTTATATCTAGAGTTCTAGTCTAAAATCCTAATCTTGTTCTATTTCAAACTCTAAGTTCCTTAACTAGTATTTTATTGAAACAACTTGGATCTATTATTCGAATCACTGTTTTTTAATGACCCGGATTCTTCAATTTACCCTTACTTTACATCCACTTGAGTTTATGCAAGTAATGGATGGAGCAATCTTTAATTGGGTATTTACCTTTTTAATCTAAATCGGGAATATTACCAACTAATTTAGGTATTAGGTGTTAACAACACTATCTTTATATTACCTTTATGGAAAGATAGTGTTTATCAATTTATAACAATATTTCGTCTATACCCTGAAACGGTATATCGAAATATTCAATTTCCTTAACTTTATTACATCTTACAGCAAGTGATATTATGAAATTCCCATGATTAAATGAGTCGAATAGAATCCCTTCTTGTAAAGATAAATTGTTTTTTAATGGAACCTCAAATTTTAGTGGATCTAAAGAAAAACCTTTACCAATCATTTTCATAAATGCTTCTTTTCTTGTCCAAATTTTATAAAATGCTGACTTTTTTTCAAAATATGTGTGATTTAATTTTACATGAGTAATTTCTTCAGAAGTGAATACTAAATCCATCATTTCAAGGTAGTCTTTGTCTGTCTTTTCAATATCTATACCTATACTCCCTTGATGATCTATACAACAAACTATCATTCCTTCTGTATGAGACAGATTAAAATTTACAAATGGATTATAAATATTTTCATCTAAGAATAATTTTCCATAGTTATCTTTTAGAAAACCTATCTCTTTAACTGATTTATTATAAAGCTTTGCTAATATTCCCTTCATTACTATTCTTCCTAAAAGAAATTCAAGTCTTTTATTCTCCATTTTAAATAAGTGGAATTTATTCATTTCTTCTTTATCAAGCACAAATTTATACTTTAAAATACTCCTTAATTCATTTTTATCAGGTAATTTCATTAAATAAACACATACTTTGTCATTGTCAATAAACAACTTTTTGCAATTCAAAACCTGATGATACATTTATATTAACCCCTTTAATAAAGTTAACATGTAGCTTAATAATAAAACGTTTTTTTATTATAAAGAAGCTAAATATTAACACCTATTATATTCGACTATTTAAATAAGGTTTCATGAATTCAATTTTGATAAATTTATTAAATAAGAGTTGACCAAGCAAAAGTTTTTTCAATCTACAAACTTTTAATGTTCTTGCATTATTCCTTTAAAAATTTCCAACGTTGAGTTGATATCTTTGGAAGTAATACCTGAATGTGTTACTGCACGAATTCTCCCATGTCCTAATTCAGCAATATTAACACCATTTTCTTTCGCTCTTTCTATAAATGTTTTCCAATCATAACGTTTATCTACAACTCTAAAATAAACAATATTTGTATCGACAGTGCTTTCATCACATTCAATACCAGCAATTAGTGAAAGTCCTTTTGCCAATTGTTTTGCGTGAATATGATCTTTATTAAGGCGACTTTCCACCTGTTTTAAAGCAATCAAAGCTGGGGCTGCTATTATACCAGCCTGTCTCATTCCACCTCCTAACATTTTTCTAATTCTATATACTTTTTTTATAAATTCTTTATTCCCAACAACCATTGATCCAACAGGAGCTGATAAGCCCTTAGATAAACAAAATTGAAGTGAATCTGTATATTGTGCAATTTCACTAACATTTTTCCCTATGGCAATAGCTGCGTTAAAAATACGAGCTCCATCCATATGCACAGGGATACCTCTCCTTCTAGCAAATACTTGTACTTCATTAAGATATGATAATGGTAAAACTCTCCCGCCCATACGATTGTGAGTGTTCTCAATACAAATAAGGGAAGGTAATGCAAATTGCGGATCATCTTGATCTTCAGGAAATGCTCTCATTAAATCTTCAATTAATAGTCGACCATCAGATTGTGTAGGTATAGGATCATAAATGATACCTCCACATACAGATGCTCCACCAGCCTCATAAATGTAAATATCAGATTCATTTCCTACTAAAACTTTGGAACCACGTGGACAGTGAGCCATTATAGAAGCCAAATTAGCCATAGTTCCACTAGGCATCAGTATAGCCGCTTCTTTCCCAAACACATTCGCAACTAACCCTTCAATTTCCCTAACTGTTAAATCTTCCTGATAAATATCATCTCCAAGTGGTGTTTGAATAATGGCCTCCAGCATTTCTCGGGTTGGTAAAGTAAAGGTATCACTTCTTAATTCAATCATATTTGCAACTACCTCTCTATAAGTTTTAATAACTACATCATTGAATCATTTTTCATAATTCCTTATTTCAAAGAAATACAGTCCTTCAGAATTTCAATACTAAATTTTTTAAAATTTATGCTACTTTTTGTTGAGCTAACAAGGTATTCATTCGGTCAGCTGCTTATTTTGAGGCATTATAAACTAATGTTACTATGTCAATATGAACCTTAGCACATTTTCCTATTCGATACCGAACAATGTTCAACTGAAAGAATTCCTTCAGGTAGGCATTTACTCGCTCTAGAGCTGTTAGATGTTCCAAGCCCTAGACCCTCGTGCTGGTGCTGTATACTTTCTTAAATCTTTAGTGGTTTTTACTTTGTATACCTTTTGGCAGAGTCATCATTAGCTAGTTGGCATTCCTTACATTCTTTTTTGCCGCGTGTATTTTTAAAGTTTCGTAGTTTACGTCAAAACTAACATAGCGAAAGGAACGCTCACGCACACAGGTTGGTGCAAAATGCTTATCATAGCCAATCGGTTTAGGCTCATTCCGTTTATTATAAGCAATAACGGGTTGATGCCCCATTTGATGAATCTGCGTATAAATTGGTTCAAAATCGTATCCAGCGTCCCTTACTTTGTAACGAGGAGCGGGGAGCTGTGCACGTTCATGAATCCCTTTTAATAAAGGTATTGCTGCTTTTCCGTCATTCAGGTTGCCTGAAGAGAAAAGAGATTGAAGAATGAAATGGCTTGTGGTTTCAACAGCTAAATGACATTTATAACCGTACCAAAAGACGTTTTTTCCTTCACTATTTTTCTTGATCCACCACTGGGGTTCTTGGGGTATCTTCGCACGAAGCTCGTCTATGGAACGTCCAACTGATCTTCGATTTTCTTTTGATACAAAGGAAGATTAGCTTCACGTTCTCCTTTTTAAACTAACCATTGTTCCCGTTCAGACCGCGTTTCTTTGGTTTTTCTTTTGATTTTTCTTCTTTTGATGGATTCTGATCACGTGCTTCAAAATGTGTCCCATCAATGGCAGCATTATCATCTGTAATAAAGCCTTCATAAATTGCTTGATGAAGAAGGGTTTCTCGGACCTCTTCTAAAATGGTTTAGTCACTAATGATTGTAATCATATGTGAGTATGCAGCCTCAAAAAGTACAGAATCAGAGAAGAAAAAGCCACAATCTAAACGAAAGAACATATCATTCTTTAGTCGCTTTACTAAATCTTTAATGAAGGGAATTCGTTCTGTAATTCTGGCTATTAAGGTGTAAAAAATAGCTGTATAGTTGAGCTCAACTTTAAATTCCTTGAGCCCGTTAGGTCAGATTTATGAAATTTATTCCGTTATTATCTTTTATTCGAAAAATGAGTTTGCTGTACCAAAGTAATTTTTTACAATTATGGTTCGAAAATTCATTGTAATTAACCAGAGTTCCCTTACCATCTTTTGTCTAAGAAGATCTAAATTACGTGGTGCTGATAAACCCTTATATCAATAGTTAATACATTGATTACCAGCACCACAAACAAAATAAACGTTGTTAATCCAATTATTAGCTATTTTCATTATTAAGATTAAACAAGGCTGATTCTTTTATAAATTTTCATAAGATATACACTGTTATTTCCTTAATGGTAGAATTCATTATTTAAACAATTCTTCTAATTCCTCTTCAGAACCTAGTTTAATCTCACGTAAACGTTTTTCTGGATTTTCAACCACATTCTTAAGCACATTTTCAAACTTTGAAATCATTTCGACAATTGTTTGTTCTAAAAATAAGTCCGTACTATATTCTACTGTGCCAATTAGTTGTTCACCACTTTCTACCATAAAAAATGACAAATCAAATTTTGAGGATTCAGTACCAACATCATAGGATGATAGTTGGATATTTTCTTCGTCTTTTATATCAGTAGAGGCTGTGTTCTCTAACACAAACAATACTTGACACAACGGATTGTGAGACCGGCTTCTTTCTGGATGAATTTCTTCAACTAATTTATCAAATGGAATATCTTGATTAGCATACACGCCTAAAAGACTTTCCCTTACTTGTCTTAATAGTTGTTTAAATGAAGGATTTCCAGAAAGATCTGATCTAAGGACTAACGTGTTAACAAAGAAACCAATTAATCCTTCAACCTCACTACGATTACGATTAGCAACAGGAAAACCAACCAAAATATCCTCCTGTTCTGTCTCACGATACAAAAAAGTATTGTATGCTGCCAATAAAGTCATAAATAAGGAAATTCCACATTCCTGAGTAAACTTTTTCAAGGCTGAACTAAGTTCTATAGATAATTCAAATGTCTTCAAGGACCCTCGATATGACTGGACCTTTGGGCGTTGAAAATCTGTTCGTAAATTAAGTAAAGATGGTGCATCTGCTAGATATTTTGCCCAAAAATCCAGCTGATCCTTTAATACATCTCCTTTTAACCATTTTCGTTGCCACATTGCATAATCTACATACTGAAATGGTAACTCTTCCAAGGGCGAAGGTTTATTTGAGTGATATACTTTATATAGCGTTGTTAATTCTTTCTTAAATACTTCTTCTGACCAGCCGTCTGAGACTATATGGTGTACTATCCAAATCAAATAGTTATCCTGCTGACTAGATTGGACTAGTGCACCTCGAAAAAGTGGGCCTTCCGATAAATCAAAAGGCTTCTCATTCATTTTTTTCGCTAACTGGAAAACCTCTTCTAGTTTTGCCTGATTCAACTGAATGATTGGAATGTCCACCTGCATTTTCTCTTGGACTTCTTGAATTGGCCCCATTTCTCCTCCATAAATTCTCGTGCGAAACGACTCATGCCGCCTAACTATTTCAACAATACTCTTCTTAAAAGCCTCAACATTTAATTTCCCTTCCACATGCAATACCGTTGGCATATGATAGGCCGTACTTTCGGGATCAAGGGTGTATAAAAACCACAAGCGCTGTTGTCCATAAGAAAGAGGAAGTGGAGTGTCTCGTTCCACGCGTTTCAAAGGTGGAAGGTCTCGCTTTTGATCTCCTTGCCCTAACTCTATTAGGCGTTTAGCTAAAGCCTCAATTGTCACATGTTCAAAAACATCCCGTACTGAAATGTTTAGTTGAAATACCTTTTGTAGTCGGTATACCACCTGTATCGCTAAAAGAGAGTGTCCGCCTAATTCAAAGAATGACTCTCGAATTCCAAGATCTGCGATCCCTAAAACTTCACTCCATATAGAAGCTATTATCTCCTCTGTGGAATTCCGCGGTGATAGAATATTCTCCTCAACGAACCCCTTTTCTGGGATAGGCAACGCTTTTCGATCGATTTTCCCATTTGTGGTAAGGGGGATTGCCTCTATTTCCACAAAATGTGCTGGAATCATGTGAGCCGGTAACTGACTCTTTACGTGTTCTCTCCATTCTTCTGGACTTCCATCTCCAACCACATAAGCCACAAGTCGCTTGTCTACTGGATTATCTTCCCTAGCTACCACCACTACTTCTCTCACAGAATGGTGTTCATATAAAGTGGCTTCAATTTCTCCTAGTTCTATTCGGTACCCTCTTATTTGCACTTGATTATCAATTCGCCCGATACATTCTAAATTCCCATTAGGAAGATACCGTACCAGATCTCCGGTTCGATACAAACGTTCTCCTTCCTTGAATGGATGAGAAACAAAACGTTCTTGAGTTAATTCTGGTCGGTTTAAGTATCCTCGGGCTAATCCTGCACCGCCAATATATAGCTCGCCAAACACTCCAATTGGTACTAATTTCATCTCTGAATCTAATACATATGATTGAATATTATTGAGTGTCTGACCAATTGGAAGCTGATAAACTTCTTTATCTTCAAATGGCTCAATAAAACTCCATGCCGCATCAACACAACTTTCTGTAGGTCCATAAGTATTTACAATGACATTATTTGTACCAAACTTACGATAAAACTTTTTCACTACTTCGGTTAGTAAGATATCTCCCCCCACTAGAATATAGGAGGCATTTAACTGACTTTGCGTACTGTGATTTAAAATATCAAGGTGAGCCGGCGTAATATTCATAAGGCTGATATCATTATCATTCAAGTACTTTATTAACTGATTTCCATCTCTTGCTGTTTCTCTTTTAACGACAAATAAACAGTGTCCTTTCAATAACGTACAGAAAATATCAGAAACAGAAGCATCGAATACTAGAGGAGCTATTAAAGCAATATTCGATTCTGGAAGTACTCTATAGTATATCCGATCTACAGATGCTTCTACCAAGTTAACCACATTGCGATGTTCTATCATCACTCCCTTTGGATTCCCTGTAGAACCAGATGTATAAATCACATAAGCTAAATTCCCTTCAGTCACTCCACTATTAGGTGTTTCCTTACTTTCCTGGGATATTTCACCTTGATTCCTATCAAGACAAACGATTTCGATGTCATCTGGGAACAGCGGCTGTAACGCTTCTTTCGTCACAAGAACTTGTATCCCTGCATCTTCAACAAGATATTTTAATCGTTTCCCTGGATAGGAGGGATCTAGTGGCACATACGCTCCTCCCGCTTTCATGATGCCAAACAAACCTATTATCATCTCCAGAGATYGTTCGATAGCGAGYCCTACCATCGACTCTGGTCCTATTCCTCGTTTCTGTAAATAATGAGCCAATTGATTGGCTTTCTCRTTTAACTCTCGGTACGTGAGTCGCTGTTCTTCATATACGACCGCTATCGATTCCGGTGTCCGTTCTACTTGTTCCTCAAATTGATCTATAAGTGTCCCCTTATCGGAATAATCCTTTTCAGTATGATTCCACTTGGTTAACAAGCATTCTTTCTCTTCTTCTGTCAATAAAGAAAGTTCACTTAACCTTAGACTTGGATCAAAAACAATACTTTCAAGAAGACAACAAAAATGCTTTGCCATACGAGCTATTGTTTCTTGATCAAATAAATCAGTATTGTATTCAAGATTAGCATGTAAACCTTCTCTTGATTCTTCCACTTCCAGAGTCAAATCAAATTTAGATGTTTTTGAATCAATGCCATATTCATGTATATTCAATCCTGGTATTTTTTCTTCTTTAACAGGCATATGATTCATCGCAAACATTACCTGAAACAACGGAGAATAACTTTGGCTGCGCTCTGGCTGTAAATCCTCCACCAATTTGTCAAATGGCACGTCTTGATGGGCATATGCCTCTAAGGTAACATTTCTAACCTGATCCATTAGCTGAGTGAATCTTGGGTTATTGGACAAGTCACTTCGCAACACTAAGGTGTTCACAAAAAATCCAATTAACTCTTCAATTTCAGTCCTGTTACGATTCGCTATCGGTGAACCGACTAATATATCCTCCTGTCCGCTGTAACGGTAAAGTAACGTATTAAATGCAGACAACATAGTCATAAATGGCGTCAAACTATATTTATAAGACAAATCCTTGATTTGTTTATACAAATCTGGTGAAATCATAAAGTCATAAGTAGCTCCTTGAAAGCTCTGAACCGGTGGACGTGGCCTATCTGTTGGTAGCTGTAAAACCGGTAGTTCCCCACTTAACCTACGCTCCCAATATCCCAGCTGTTGAGTCAGTATATCTCCTTGTATCCATTCTTTTTGCCACACTGTGTAGTCTACATACTGAATTGGTAATTCTTCCAAAGACGAAGGTTTATTTGCGTGATATACCCTATAAAGCGTTGTTAATTCTTTTTTAAATACTTCATCTGACCAACCGTCTGAGATAATATGATGAACTATCCAAATCAAGTAGTAATCATTCTGACTAGTCTTAATTAGTGCCCCTCGAAAGAGTGGACCTTCCGATAAATCAAAAGGTTTTTCATTCATTTTTTTCGCAAACTGGATAACCTCTTCTAGTTCTGCTTGCTCCAACTCAATTATTGGAAGCTCCACCTGTATTTCATCTTGAATTTTCTGTATTGGTCCCCTTTCTCCTCCATAAATTCTCGTACGAAACGACTCATGCCGCCTAACTATTTCAACAATGCTCTTCTTAAAAGCCTCAACATTTAATTCCCCTTCCACATGCAATACCGTTGGTATATGATAGGCCGTACTTTGGGGATAAAGGGTGTATAAGAACCACATGCGTTGTTGAGCATAAGATAGTGGTAGGGACGTGTTCCGTTCCACACGTTTTATTGGTGGAAGGTCACGCTTTTGATCCCCTTGTCCTAATTCAATCATTCGTTTAGCTAAAGCCTCAATTGTCACATGTTCAAAAAGTTCCCGTACAGAAATGTCTATTTTAAATGCTTTTTGTAGTCGGAACACTACCTGTGTCGCTAAAAGTGAATGTCCGCCTATTTCAAAAAATGACTCTCGAATCCCAATATGAGCGATGCCTAAAACTTCACTCCATATAGAAGCTATTATCTCCTCTGCGGGATTCCGCGGTGATAGAATATTCTCCTCAACGAATCCCTTATCTGGGATAGGCAACGCTTTTCGATCGATTTTCCCGTTTGGCGTTAGTGGCATCGCTTCCATGCTCACAAAATGCCCTGGAATCATGTGAGTTGGCAGCTGATTCTTCAGATGTTCTCTCCATTCTTCTGCACTTCCGTCTCCAACCACATAAGCTACAAGTCGCTTATCTCCCGGGTTATCTTCCCTAGCTACCACCACTACTTCTCTCACAGAATGGTGTTCATATAAAGTGGCTTCAATTTCTCCTAATTCTATTCGGTACCCTCTTATTTTCACTTGGTTATCAATTCGCCCGATACATTCTAAATTCCCATCGGGAAGATACCGTACCAGATCTCCGGTTCGATACAAACGTTCTTCTTCCTTGAATGGATGAGAAACAAAACGTTCTTGAGTTAATTCCGGTCGGTTTAAATATCCTCGGGCTAATCCTGCACCGCCAATATATAGCTCACCAACCACTCCAATTGGTACTGGTTCCATATCTGTATCCAATACAAATAACTCTACATTTTTTATAGGACGTCCAATTTTTACTGAATCTTCTTCTGTGACTTGATGAATTACCGACCAGACTGTTGTTTCCGTTGGACCATACATATTCCATAGCTCTTTACTACATTTCTGTAATTCCATTGCTAATTCTTTTGTCCATAGCTCTCCACCACAGAGAATCTTTAACCCGGAATTCCCCTTCCATCCAGATTGCAATAACATACGCCAAGTTGAGGGAGTTGCCTGCATAATAGTCGCTTTACTATTTTCTATAACTTTTGCTAAACGCAAGCCATCCTTAGAATCTTCGAAGCTGGCAATAATATTTATTGCTCCTCTAATTAGTGGTAAAAATATATCGAGAGTAGATGGATCAAAGGATAAAGATGTTACTGTAAGTAACCGGTCCCCGGAACATATGCCCGGTCTTTCTGCCATACCGGTTAGAAAATTTAATAAAGATCCGTGAGACACCATTACCCCCTTTGGTTTCCCCGTTGAACCAGAGGTATATATTACATAGGCTAGATTTTCTTCTGTCACTTTCCTGATAGGCGTTGTCCTAATTTCCTGAAAAATTTTGTTCTTATCCTTGTCTATACAAACCATTTCTAGACTCTTTTCAAACAACCCTAGTAAACGTTCTTTTGTCACAAGAACTTGAACCCCTGTATCCTCTACAATATATCTTAATCTATTTTCTGGATATGTAGGGTCCAGTGGAACATACGCTCCCCCCGCCTTCATGATGCCAAACAAACCTACAATCATATCCAGAGATCGTTCGATAGCGATTCCTACCATCGACTCTGGTCCTATTCCTCGTTTCTGTAAATAATGAGCCAATTGGTTGGCCTTTTCGTTTAACTCTCGGTACGTGAGTAGCTGTTCTTCATATACGACCGCTATTGAGTCCGGTGTCCGTTCTACCTGTTCCTCAAATTGCTCTAAAATTGTTCCTTTATAAGAGTAATCCACTAAAATATTGCCTCCTTTGGTTAAAATAATTCACTTTCCTCTCATTTAAGGTCGGGAGAAGATAGAGCTCATTATAAGTTCTGAACGCAAATGTCTTTAATTTATAATTTTCTTAACATTTTATTTATACCTAATTCAATTGATAAAAGGTGTAATCACTATTTTGCCACTAGTACGCTCCTTTTTTATAAATTAACAATTAGTTAAGTGGAGATAATTAAAACAGACATAAAAGTATCTACTGTCCATTGGCTGATATAACCTAGTTCGTTGCTGTGTACTCATTTCTAAGAGCCAATAGCATCTCTTAATATGTCAAACTTAAAAGGAAGTTAGGTTCAATTAATGATCTCAATGCTAAGTAATTTATTTCAAAAAATGTAAAATAAATTACATTATTAGTAATACTCTTTTAATATTGATTTCCGGTTCTTTTCCTTCGACTGCTTGCAGGTAGACATATTCAGTGATTTTATTAAACTTTTACTTACTTATTAACAGGAGTGCTTCGCAGAATTTAACAGTCTCTAAATGGTCAGCTTAGAAAGGCTATGGGTAAATTTTTTAATTTTCCAATATTTCAGAATCGATTCTCACTCCGAATTTGAAAGACATCAAACCAAAGTGCTTTTTATTTCGTTTGATATAAATGCGTTTAAATGGAACAGCGTTTGTGAGATCATTCCAAAATTAACTCATTAGATTTACCGATCTCTGTACTTAAAAGATCCATACACTTTATGCTCCATTGGTCGCCTTCTTTGAAGCAGAGTTTTGATCATGAAATTTCCATTAGAATAAATTAAAAAGACAAGAACTTCTAACTTGGTAAAGAATTAAAACTTAGACAACATAACCTAACCAAGGAATTTTCATGTCCATCCCGTCTCAACCTCCAGGTAAACTTTTTATTATTTCTTCTGTATAAGATTTAGTATTTGATAGAGTTGAAAATACATGTACTTCACCATACTTCTTTTCCAATTTTTCGGTTACCTGCCTCAGTTTATTGTTATAATCTTTGTCTTGTTGCCAAAGCATCAATCCAATAAATGTACCACTATGTGCAACCGTAATACCTAATGTATTGAATTGTTCCGAGATTTGTAAAAAATGATTTAGAGATCGTTTCTCAAGCCTTTTTTGATTCATTATCGCACTTCGTGTTGCCACTTTTCCAATGGCACGGACATCCTGTTCCTGGATAGCTATCTTTAATTTATTGTTTAATTGTGTATATTCTAATTTATCCTTAAAGTTAATCGGTTTTTTTTCATTATTATAATTAATAGTGTTTACTTCTCCACCTTCATCTATTGCAACAATAGTTAAAGGTGGTATGGATCCAAACATCTCTTTTATTTGTACTTCTCTGTGATAAAAAGATACTATCCCAGAGTACATTACACCGTCAGTAGGCTCAATTTCTTTTAAAAACTTCTGTAATAATTTAATCGGGAGCTCAAAATCATAAGCTGATTGTATTGCTCGTGCAGTAGCTACTAAATCAGCCGAAGAACTTGCCAACCCTTTTCCCATTGGCAAGTTACTCTGAATAATCAATTTACCGCTCAATGGTAAATTGAAATACTTTAGCAACCTAGTCGCAAGAAGAATTGACTTTTGTTTATATTCTGGGATTACTTCCAACTGATTTGACAAATCGGGTATGAATTCAGCCCAAGAGTATTTATCTATTGGAAGGGTCACGAGAAAATCAAAACCACTCTTAGCATCAACGCCCTGTAACAGTTCTCCAAACGTTCCAAAGCAAGCTCCCTTACCAACTTGATTAATTACAAATTTATTTAACTGATTTAACATCATACACCTCTCTTGCCATTAAACAACTCGAAATCAATTCACCTAACTCGCTCACATGTGGAGGTTCAATCATACTATTATGGTCACCAGGAACACTAAATACATTAACCATACCAGTAGTACGTTTATACCATTCCTTGGGGTCAACCAATGAATGAAAATGTTTTACTTCTTGTACATTAAACAAATAAAGGTCTGATTCAATAGAATGGGAGAATTGATAATTATACATGGCCTTACCGCAAGCAACCATAACCTTAATTTTTCGATGAATTGAATCAGCTGTCATACCTAGTGTTCTCACATCTTTTTCCTTAGAATTTTCCAATAATAAATTAACAGATTTTTCTAAATCTAAATCGAATATTTGAATAAAGTCAATGTCTAACAAAGAAGCTAGATATTCCAATGCATCTCGTTCTGTATATTTATGATTTGAATCTACAATGTTGCCTAATGGTTGAACATCAAGTAAACCAAGAAATTCAACTTTCTCTCCTAAATATTCCAATTCTCTTGCTATCTCATAAGCAACTATTCCACCGAAAGACCACCCCATCAAACGATAAGGTCCTTGAGGAACAACACGTCGAATTTCTTTAACATATAATTCAACCATATCTTTAATACTAGTCAATGGTTGTTCATCTGCTTCATAACCAACAGCCTGTATTCCATATACTGTTTCATGAAACCCTAAAGCTTTGACCAGATGGATATAAGACAGTACACCGCCTCCTTGTGGATGAATAATTATTAATGGTGGCTGTTTTGCATCACCTTTCTGAAGTTGAATCATACGGTCTTTACTTTCCACGGTATCCTCTTCTAAATATGCACAAAGTTCAGCGACTGTAGGGTTCTTAAACAATGCAGTTAATGGCACTTCCAAATTAAATTCCTTGCTAATAGTATTCTGTAAGAGTAGTGCTTTTAGAGAATGACCACCAATGGTAAAGAAATTATCATCAACTCCTATATTCTCAACACCAAGCAATTCTTCCCAAATACTAACCATTTTTAACTCATTAAGGTTCCTTGGTACTTTATTGTATTTTTTGTTATTGCAGAATGAAACTTCCAACGCTTCTAGGTGTTTTTTATCGATTTTCCCATTTGGCGTGAGTGGCATCGCCTCCATGTTCACAAAATGTGCTGGAATCATGTGTGTTGGCAGCTGATTCTTCAGATGTTCTCTCCATTCTTCTGCACTTCCGTCTCCAACCACATAAGCTACAAGTCGCTTATCTCCCGGGTTATCTTCCCTAGCTACCACCACTACTTCTCTCACAGAATGGTGTTCATATAAAGTGGCTTCAATTTCTCCTAATTCTATTCGGTACCCTCTTATTTTCACTTGGTTATCAATTCGCCCGATACATTCTAAATTCCCATCGGGAAGATACCGTACCAGATCTCCGGTTCGATACAAACGTTCTCCTTCCTTGAATGGATGAGAAACAAAACGTTCTTGAGTTAATTCCGGTCGGTTTAAATATCCTCGGGCTAATCCTGCACCGCCAATATATAGCTCACCAACCACTCCAATTGGTACTAGTTCCATCTCTGAATCCATCACATATAACTCAGTATTACTTATTGGACGACCAATCGGAACAATACCTTGTCTAATTTCAGATACATTATATACACAACAACCGACTACTGTTTCCGTAGGTCCATATTCATTTATTATGTTGGTCTCAGGAGCAACCTCCTTCCAAAATGAAATATTTTCACCAAGGAGCGTTTCTCCTCCAATTACAACTGTTCGGACCCTATTCTTTAAGTCTACAGACAATAGTTTCTGATTAAGTACTTGAAGATGTGCGGGTGTAATCTTCAGCAAACTCAAATTATTATATGTTTTTAACACTTCATTTAACTGCTCAATTTCTTTTCCTTCTTTAAGCAATATCACTTTACTACCAWTTAATAAAGGAGTAAATAAACTAGTAATTGTTGCATCAAATGCTAATGATGAGGAGACAATTGCTCCAATTCCTTTTTCTACCTCGTAAGCATCTAAAGCCCATTTTAAATAGTTTATTAGACTGCGATGTTCTATCATCACTCCCTTTGGATTCCCTGTAGAACCAGATGTATAAATCACATAAGCTAAATTCCCTTCAGTCACTCCGCTATTAGGTGTTTCCTTACTTTCCTGGGATATTTCACCTTGATTCCTATCAAGACAAACGACTTCGATGTCATCTGGGAACAGCGGCTGTAACGCTTCTTTCGTCACAAGAACTTGTATCCCTGCATCTTCAACAAGATATTTTAATCGTTTCCCTGGATAGGAGGGATCAAGTGGCACATACGCTCCTCCCGCTTTCATGATGCCAAACAAACCTATTATCATCTCCAGAGATCGTTCGATAGCGAGCCCTACCATCGACTCTGGTCCTATTCCTCGTTTCTGTAAATAATGAGCCAATTGATTGGCTTTCTCRTTTAACTCTCGGTACGTGAGTCGCTGTTCTTCATATACGACCGCTATCGATTCCGGTGTCCGTTCTACTTGTTCCTCAAATTGATCTATAAGTGTCCCCTTATCGAAATAATCCTTTGCAGTTTCATTAAAATTATCCAATAACTCACTCCGCTGAAAATCATCTATAATACAAATTTCCGAAACTCTTTGGCTTGCATCTTGCAGAATGCTATCTAACATAAAATCAAATTGATTTATCCAGCGTTTTATCGTTTCTTTTTTATAAAGATCAGTTCGATATTGAAAGTTTATATCCAATCCTGCTTGGGTTTCAGAACAAATAATCATTAAATCAAAATTCGTCATTTTTGTTTCATTGGGCAATTGACGAACAGATAAATTACACATATCTTCTGGTGTTTCCTTGTGAATCAATTGAAACATTACTGAAAAAATCGGTGATTGACTTAAATTGCGTTCTAATTTAATTTTTTCGACTAATTTATCAAAAGGATACTCATGGTGTGCATATGCATCAAGCGCAATTTTTTTGCAGTGTTTAACCAAATCAATAAAAGTCTGGTCATTACTAAGTTTCAACCGTAAAGGAAGCGTATTTACGAAGAAACCAACTAACCTTTCTAATTCAACATGATCTCGTCCTGCCTCTGGTGTCCCAATTACAATATCTTGTTGTCCACTCATCCGAGATAAAAATAATCCAACAGTTGATAAAAGTGTGATATAAAGTGTTGCTCCCTGTTCTTGTGCTATTCCCCTTAAAATATTTAGACTATTTTGATTTATCTTGATAATTTCACTATCAGAAGTATAATTCTGTAACGATGAACGGGTAAAATCGGCCGGAAGATCAAGAATTGGTAAATCTCCACTTAATTGTTCTAACCAATAGTTCTCTGATTCTTGTAGATGTCCATTCTCTAGACGTTGATTTTGCCAGTTTGCATAATCTTTATATTGAATGGTTAAGGGTTTTAATAATGGTATTTGCTCCTCGCAACATGCTTTATAAATACTATCTAAATCTTTAAATAATATCTGCCATGACCAGTAGTCACCAATAATATGGTGCATATTCATCCATAGTTCAAAGTAATCATTAGCAATCTTGATAAGACGTATTCGAAATAAGGGACCTTTTCTTAAGTCAAAACAAGTTTCTTCTTCTTCCTTTCTAATTTTTTTAATCATCTGCATCTTTAATATTTCTTCTTCACCTGACAAATCTACAAATGAATATTGATTCATTAAATAGTCTGAAATATGTTGTACAGGCTGTCCGTTATATATGTCAAAAGTAGTACGAAGTACTTCATGTCTATTTATTAGTAGATGTAAAGCTTGTTCTAAAGCTTCTAAATTCAAAGTACCTTTAAGTTCAATAGCAACGGGTATATTATAAGATAGATTATCTGGTTCTAGTGAATGGAGAAAGAATAGACGTCTTTGCGCATGTGACATTGGATAATAATCAGAATGAGCAATCGGTTCTATACTCCCCTCTTTCTTCTTTAAATCCCCATCCACTTCTCCATTTAAAACTAATACAAGTTCTCGAATAGATTGATAATCAAATAAATCCTTCAGCTCTATATCAATAGAAAGCATACGTTTGATTCGGGAACGAATTTGTATAGTTTTTAACGAATGTCCTCCAAGGTCAAAGAAATTATCATCGATACCTATAGGACTTACTTCAAGCACTTCTTCCCAAATTTCCACTAACCTTTGTTCCAACTCATTTCTTGGACCAGTGTAACCACTGCTCATTCGTTCTAACTCATTTGGTTCAGGTAATGCTTTACGATCAATCTTTCCATTTCTGTTAAGAGGCATCTTTTCTAACACAATGATATGTTCTGGCACCATATACTCTGGTAGATTTGACTGTAAATATTGTCGGATTTCTACCACATTTCCTGATTCATAGAGTACTACATAAGCTAGAATACGATTTTGCCCATTTTTATCTTCACGTGCTATAGTCAAACATTGACTATACGATTTTGCCCATTTTTATCTTCACGTGCTATAGTCAAACATTGACTGACTGCATCATGTTTCAATAAAGCTGCTTCTATCTCACCAAGTTCAATACGATACCCCCGTATCTTTACTTGAAAATCCGAACGAGATACAAATATCATTCTTCCATCTAGTGTAAAGCGTGCTAAATCACCAGTTTTATATATTCTGTCCCCCATGCCATCCTTAAAAGGATTGGGAAGAAACGCTTGAGCCGTATGTTCAGGGTCATTTAAGTAACCTCGC
>NZ_VTEV01000010.1 GCF_008180725.1 Sutcliffiella horikoshii
CCGTAGGAGTCTGGGCCGTGTCTCAGTCCCAGTGTGGCCGATCACCCTCTCAGGTCGGCTACGCATCGTCGCCTTGGTGAGCCGTTACCTCACCAACTAGCTAATGCGCCGCGGGCCCATCTGTAAGTGATAGCCGAAACCATCTTTCAATAAAGAACCAGGAGGTTCCTTATATTATCCGGTATTAGCTCCGGTTTCCCGAAGTTATCCCAGTCTTACAGGCAGGTTGCCCACGTGTTACTCACCCGTCCGCCGCTGACCTTTCAAAAGCAAGCTTTTGAAAGGTCCGCTCGACTTGCATGTATTAGGCACGCCGCCAGCGTTCGTCCTGAGCCAGGATCAAACTCTCCAATAAAGAGTCTGAGCTTTTGCTCAAAATTTGCTAGCTTGTGTTACTTAAATCATTTTGTCGTGTTCCGTAGAACCGACGTTATGACGCTGTTGTTTTGTTTAGTTTTCAAAGATCATTCAATATTATGGAGCGGGTGATGGGAATCGAACCCACGACATCAGCTTGGAAGGCTGAGGTTTTACCATTAAACTACACCCGCAATATTCAATATCGGGAAGACAGGATTTGAACCTGCGACCCCTTGGTCCCAAACCAAGTGCTCTACCAAGCTGAGCTACTCCCCGTTCACTTTAAAAGTAATGGCGCGCCCGAGAGGACTCGAACCCCTAGCCTTTTGATCCGTAGTCAAACGCTCTATCCAATTGAGCTACGGGCGCTTTGTATAAGTTGTTTATTTGATGTCCCTCTCAGAGGCGACTTAACTATAATATCAAATCTAGTATTTCATGTCAACACTTTTTCGAAATTATTTTTTCGGTGTTTTTGGTGCGGCCGAGAAGAGTCGAACTTCCACGGGGTTGCCCCCACTAGGCCCTCAACCTAGCGCGTCTGCCATTCCGCCACGACCGCGAAAATGAATGGCTAGTGTAAATGTATGGTGCGGGTGAAGGGACTCGAACCCCCACGTCAAAGACACTAGATCCTAAGTCTAGCGCGTCTGCCAATTCCGCCACACCCGCATACATTTTATAAAGTTGGCTGGGCTAGCTGGATTCGAACCAACGCATGTCGCAGTCAAAGTGCGATGCCTTACCGCTTGGCTATAGCCCATCGAAGATGTGTAAATAATAAGTTCCCTCTGGTGGAGGATGACGGGATCGAACCGCCGACCCCCTGCTTGTAAGGCAGGTGCTCTCCCAGCTGAGCTAATCCTCCAGATAGAAATGGGAAACAAAACAAGAATGTTTTGCATCCCACTTTGTAGTGACCCGTACGGGATTCGAACCCGTGTTACCGCCGTGAAAGGGCGGTGTCTTAACCGCTTGACCAACGGGCCATATAATATGGCGGAGAAGGAGGGATTTGAACCCTCGCGCCGCTTACACGACCTACACCCTTAGCAGGGGCGCCTCTTCAGCCACTTGAGTACTTCTCCATATGGCTCCACCAGTAGGATTCGAACCTACGACCCTTCGGTTAACAGCCGAATGCTCTACCGCTGAGCTATGGTGGAATAATGTTGCGGTATGTCGGATAACGTTGTCTTTCGTCGCAACCGACTGCTTTTATTTTAATAAGCTTGTACTTAAAAGTCAAGTTTTTTTGGAACAAAAATGATATATTATCATAATTGCCAACCAGCCGCTATTTAAAACAGCGACTAGAATAATTTATCATATTTTATAGTTGTGTGTCAACACGCTTTTCTATTTCTCTTAACTTCCCTCTACATTTTCCACATCTATACTTGTTTGTATTCACCCTTCTTACTCTTTTATATTGGAGGTGACAATCTACACATTCATATATACGAAAAGTTTTCTGCTTGGATTCTTGGGTATGGATTGGTGTGCAAAATCTTGGAGCCCCCACTTTTTTCAATAGTAATCGGAAATCAGCATCTCTGTGTTTGTATCCTTTACCTTGAATGTGCAGGTGATAGTGACATAGTTCGTGTTTGATGATACCTACTAGTTCGTCCATACCTAGTGCATCGTAATACTTCTTGTTGATTTCAATGTTGCTAGTGGAAGTGAGGTATCTCCCTCCGGTTGTTTTCAGGCGGTGATTGAATGATGCTTTGTGAAGGAACGGTCTGTTGAAATGCTTTAGTGAGATTTCTTCTATTAACTTCTGTAGATCTTTGTCGTCCATTTTCGTCCCCCACCTTTCATTCGAACCCTCCCCATTATACTGCATAGTATAGAAAAAAATAAGTCATTTATGTTTGGCTGTTTTCTAAGAGATTGTTGTTTACTCTTTGGAGTTTTGCCGTTCCTTTCCGCTGCAGGCACTCTCTTTCCGCGGGGCGGTGCTTGAGCCTCCTCGGCTTCGCCTGTGGGGTCTCAACCTACCGCTTTCTCCCGCCGGAGTCGAGTACCTTCCGCTCCAATCCACTCATACTCTCACTATATTGGTCATTAAACAATCTTTTGTTAAACAGCCCCACATTATGAGCCTTCAAGTAAAAGATTGAAGGGGGTAGTGAAAAGATGCCGACTTGGTTTAGGAAGCAGATGCAACGCGCATACCTGGAGAAAGATCGATATCAGATAAAAATGTTGAATCAGTGCTGGTTTTTCTATCATAAAAAGAATAGTTGAATGTAGAAAACCCCCACACAGTTTTTCCAGCTGTGCGGGGGCTATTTTAGCTTCTTATACTTCTTGCTTTTGTGGTTGTAGCATCGTCAGGGAAACGCGCCCTTTGTTTACTTCTACTCCGTCGACCCAGACTGTGACAATGTCACCGACAGAGACAACGTCAAGCGGATGTTTCACAAAACGATCGCTGAGTTTTGAGATATGGACAAGGCCGTCCTGCTTCACTCCGATATCAACAAATGCGCCAAAGTCCACAACGTTTCTGACTGTCCCTTCTAGTTCCATTCCCTTTTGAAGATCTTCCATTTTCAATACATCCTGCTTAAGAAGCGGGGTAGGCATGTCATCACGAGGGTCTCTTTCCGGTCTGATGAGAGAATCGATGATGTCCTGAAGTGTAATAGGACCGATATTCAAATCCTCGGCAAGCTTTGCGACATCTACACCTTTTAAAGCCTGCTGCAACTTTTCGGTTCCAATTTCTTTTTCAGATGTCCCCAATTGCTTCAATAACTTTTTCACATCACTATACGTTTCGGGGTGGATGCCCGTTCTGTCTAATGGTTGTTTTCCGTCAATGATTCTTAAGAAGCCGATACATTGTTCATAGGTTTTTGCCCCAAGCCTTGGAATGCCCTTTAAGTCAGACCTGCTAGCGAACTTCCCTTCTTCTTCACGTTTCTTTACGATGTTACTAGCAACCGTCTTGGATAACCCTGCTACATATTGCAATAAAGAGGAAGATGCAGTGTTCACATTCACCCCTACTTGGTTTACAACTGTTTCTACAACGAAATTCAAGGATTCCGCTAAGCGCTTTTGCGCCACGTCATGTTGGTATTGGCCGACTCCGACTGATTTTGGATCTATTTTCACAAGCTCCGCCAACGGGTCTTGCAGTCTTCTGGCAATAGAGACGGCACTTCTTTCTTCTACTTGTAGGTCAGGGAATTCTTCTCTCGCCAAATCAGAGGCCGAGTACACACTTGCTCCTGCTTCATTAACAATCAAGTAAGAGATGCTCTTCCCACTTTGTTGAATGACATCAGCGAGTAATTGCTCCGTCTCCCTAGATGCAGTTCCGTTTCCTATAGCCACTACTTCAATTTCAAATGTAGATAGTACGCCCAATAGCTTTTGGATGGACTCTTCTCGTTTCTTCTCCCCTGAAGTATGCGGATAGATAACACTTATATGAAGGACTTTTCCTGTTTCGTCGACAACTGCAAGTTTGCAGCCTGTTCTATATGCAGGGTCTACTCCTAGTACCACTCGTCCTTTAAGAGGCGGTTGAAGAAGGAGGTTTCTTAGGTTTTCTGAAAAAATATGAATTGCTTGTTCTTCTGCTTTTTCTGTAAGCTCTTTTCTAATTTCACGCTCGATCGCAGGCTCAATCAACCGCTTATATCCGTCCTCCACCGCTTCTTTTATAAGAGGTGTTGCAATGGAAGATTCTCGTTTAATCACTTGTCTATTAAGATATTCAACGATTCTTTCTGTCGGAGCAGCGATGGAGATTCGTAAGACTTCTTCTTTTTCTCCTCGATTTACTGCTAGGATTCGGTGTGGAAGAATTCTTGAGATCGCTTCTTCATACTCATAATACATAGCAAAGACTTCTTTTTCGTCTTTTTCCGCTTTCTTAACCGCTGATACAACCTTGCCTTGCTTAAAGGTAACGTCACGAATATATTGGCGATAAGCTGGTTCATCAGAAAAAGTCTCTGCAAGAATATCCTTTGCTCCTTCTAACACCTCTTCAACCGTCGCCACTTCCTTTTCCTCAGAGAGAAAATCTGCAGCTTTTTCCTCGAGTGAAGGAATGGACGGGAACGTGAGAAGCCACTCGGCATAAGGTTCCAATCCTTTTTCTTTTGCAACTGTCGCTTTCGTGCGGCGCTTTTGTTTGTATGGTCGGTAGAGATCCTCTACCTGTTGTAGTTTGGTTGATTTTAAGATGCTGGCTTTTAGTTCTGGTGTAAGTTTCCCTTGTTCCTCTATCAGACGGGTAACTTCTTCTTTTCTATTTTCAAGGTTTTGTATGTATTGCCATTTTTCCATGACGGCTCTAATTTGTACTTCGTCTAGTGAGCCTGTTTGTTCTTTTCGGTATCTGGCGATAAAAGGAACGGTGTTGCCTTCTTCTAAAAGTGCAATTACTTTTTTCGCTTGTCCTTTTGTCACTTCTACGTCTTTCACTAATAGGTTGACCAATTGCTCGTTTTTATCGTTCCATTCCAATTTTGTAGCCTCCCAACATATTAACCCATCTTCTATTTTAGCAAATTATTCGGACAAAGAAAAAAGACTAACATGGAAATGTCAGTCTTGGAATTTGAAAGTTGTATCAATTTGTTGATCTTCGTTCCAGGCAATTCGCTTTTCGCTGGCGGTCCGGAAGCCTCCTCGGCAAGCCTGAGGCCACTGAGAAATCTTTGATTTTAAAATTTTTTTAAACACCGCTGTTAATTTCCGCAAAATTCTCCCTAGTGGATTTCACCTGAGATGATAGTGACGTCGTCCATGCCGTTGCTTGTGAACATCGCTGCGATTTCTAGCAGGGATGTAGCGGATGGGATGTCTTTGATGTATTTTTTTACAGACGGTATATTTAATCCATCTGAGTAGATGAAAAACTTCATATTGGAACTGTAGGGAAAACGATGGGTTTTGAGTGTTTGAGGTCTCCCAGATAAGTAGCCTTTGACTGGAAGTGGGTAAATTAGCTTTTCTGTCGGAGGATATAGGAAAAATCGAATATTCCCAACACAGCTGTACACAACTTCTTGCTGGTCATAGTTGACTTTCAACACAGATACCGCTGCCCCACGCTTATTTCTCATCGCTTCATTACAAGCTTTCATGATCACGGAAACGTCTTCTGTTTCATGGTCTTTGGCAGCGGAAATAACTGCCTGAGATGCGTCGTGGGCATATTCTCCGCTACCTAAACCATCTGCTACTACACATAAAAAGTAGTCATCTGTTGTACTCACATAGTAGCTGTCCCCACAGAAATACATTCCGTTTTTCGCATTCTGGTAGGCATTCACGTTCGCTCTTTCATGTTTGAACTGTTCAATCATGAAAAAATCTCCGTGTTTGCATTATCTTCCAAAAACGCTTGTTTGAGCTTGGTCAGCGCTTTACGTTGCAGCCTTGAGACATGCATTTGCGAAATACCCAATTTTTCCCCTGTTTCTTTCTGACTCATATTCTTAAAAAATGTGCAATCGATAATCTGTTTTTCTCTTTCTGAAAGCACATGGAATATTTTTTGTAGTAGAAGCTGCTGATCCACCTGATCGAATCCAGCATCCTGGTTTCCTACGATGTCCAAGATGGTTACTGTACTTCCATCAGAGTCAGCCTCGATTGCATTATCGACAGACAGAGCTTGATAGTTTTGGCTCATCTCCATCGCTTCCAATACTTCTTCTTCGGTTACTTCCAAGTAATCAGCAATTTCAAAAACTTTTGGTGAACGTTGAAGTTCATTTGTCAGTTCTTCTACGGCAGATTTTATCTTCGGTCCAATTTCCTTGATTCTACGCGGAACGTGGACGCTCCATGTTTTATCCCGAAGGAAACGTTTAATTTCTCCGATAATTGTCGGAACAGCAAATGCTTCAAAGCTTCGGCCAAAACTAGCATCAAAACGCTTCATGGCTCCAAGCAAACCGATCATCCCTACTTGGGAAAGGTCTTCGTGAAAGGCTTTGCCTCTCGAATATTTACGAGCGATGGATTCAACAAGTGCAGTATAATGCTCTACTAATTGCAACTGCGATACTTCACAACCATCTTGTTGGTACCGCTCTAATAGCATATTAACATCCAGCTTACTGGACGGAGATTGATTCTGCATCCCTTTCCACCTGCTCTCCTTGTACATACTTTGTCATGAAGACTGTAACGCCTTGATTGCTGTGCACCTTCACATCATCCATCAGCGTTTGGATTAAGAATAATCCTAGCCCTCCTTCTGGCAAAGTTTCTACTGGTTGCGACTCGGTGTATGGACCCAGTTCTTCCCTTACTTTGTCAAAATCAAAGCTTTGTCCATTGTCAGCTACGACTAACTCGAGTCGGTCTTTATAAATACCGAATCCGATTCGAATATTTCCTTTTTCGTCTTGCTTATAAGCATGCTCTACCGCATTGGTACACGCTTCACTTAATGCAATTTTAATATCTTCAATTTCATCGTATGAGAAGCCCATTCGATTCGCAATTCCAGATAAAGTAAGACGGATAACTCCTACGTACTCCGCTTTTGCTGGAAAAGCCATTTCTATATAGTCATAAGCCCGGTTCATTGTTCCCCCACCTTTAAGTGAACTTATTTAACGGCTGCTAAAAGAGCCTATTTAATTTCCATGATTCCTGCTAAACCAGTAATATCAAACAATCTCTTTAATCGATCCGATAAACCTACCAGACGAAAGACACCGTTATTTGCTTTTACGGTTTTAAAGAAACCTACAAACATCCCTAAGCCTGTGCTGTCCATATAATTAACATTGGATAAATCAAATACTAGTTCCCCAGTAAATCCTTCTAATAGAGGGGCGACTTTTTCCTTTACCTTCGGAGCAGTATAGGCGTCTATTTCCCCTTCCAGGACGACAAGCGTCTGATTTAACTCTTCTTTTATTTGAATGTCCATATTCATTCTTTCGTCACCTCAAACATGAATTAGAATTCCACTTTTAGGTCATCCCAATACTAAATACCCGCTTCTCAAACATTTAAACCTTTCTTTTTAAAATAATTAAGGTAAAGTCATCTCTGAGCTGAAAGTCCTGAATTTTCTCCAGATCCCTGTATACAAGCTCAACAATGGCCTGAGGGGGTAAGTCAATATAAGACCGGATTAAATCTATTATTTTATCAACCTCGATAAATCCTTCATCTGTACGGCATTCTGTTACTCCATCTGAGAAGAGAATCACCATATCATCAACTTCAATTCTTTTTTCATACTGTTGATAGGTTGCAAGTCTGTCAATACCAAGAACAAGCCCTCTGGCATCCAGCTCATAAAATTCATTTCTCTTCGCATCGAAATACAACGGTGGTTCGTGCCCCGCAGAAGAGAATGAGAAGAGGTGTTTGTGAAGGTCATACATCCCGTAGAACATCGTGATGAACATGCTGGCATCCACATTTTGTTCCACCACTCTATTTAAGTTCCCAAGTACATAGCTTGGAGCAACTCTAGTATCTGGTAAACTATCCATTGCATATTTGATCATACTCATACACATCGCAGCCGGGATGCCTTTACCGATAACATCTGCAATAGCCACACTGAACGAATCTTTCTCGTTATGGACAAAATGGTAG
The DNA here is from genome assembly GCF_008180725.1 of Sutcliffiella horikoshii. GTDB lineage: Bacteria > Bacillota > Bacilli > Bacillales > Bacillaceae_I > Sutcliffiella_A > Sutcliffiella_A horikoshii_B. The sequence continues at coordinate 7,966 of NZ_VTEV01000010.1, forward strand.
TAATCTCCGCTCATATGTTTAGCAGGTACACTGATCGCACCAATCTCTACTGAGTCCGTTTCAGGAATCTTTGTTTCGAGTAGCGTTTGTTGGACATTTGCTGCAATTTCAATCTCCGTCTGAATTTCCTGTTGTCGGTGGCGCAGGCTTTGGTGTTCCCGGTAAGCAACCCCATAGCCAATCATCACTTCAAGTAGAAAGTCCAAGGAATGCAATATATTGTCCGGGATGTCCGGAGAAAGATCTTGCAACATGGATTTATGCACACTGATAATTTCTTCCGGAGAAACTTTCTCCCCAAGCAATCTGCGACTGAACTCCTGCCCCTTATAGAGAGCTTCCTCGGACTGACGGTTTAAATAGGCAGAGAGTATTTCTTTATATTCTGATTCGAATTTATCGTAATTCATGGGTTATCCCCCCCTCTAGCGAACCCACTTTACGGCATGGATTGTCGTTCCTTCCCCAGAAGTCGAATCAATTTGAAACGAGTCCATTAACCGCTTAACTCCAGGTAATCCGGCACCAAGGCCTCCTGATGTAGAATAACCATCCTCCATCACTTGTCGGATGTCGGAAATTCCAGGACCATCATCTGTAGCTATCACTTTCAGCCCTCTTTTTCCGTAATCATCCATTTCTTCTACACAAATTTGACCTGTACCTGCATACAAATAAATATTACGAGCCAACTCCGAAATAGCGGTAGTTATCCTCGCTTGGTCTACTGTTCCGAAACCCAGATCTTTGGCAACATTCCTACCCATTTGCCGGGCAGCTACGATGTCCCATTCGTTTCTTATTTTTACACAGGATTGGACAGTCATCATTTACTCCCCCAGTTCCTGTTGTAATTTCTCTAGACCCTTTTCTAAATCTAATGCCGTGAACACTTCATCTAATTGGATTCCAAGTTCAACTAAAGTGATGGCTACAGCAGGTTGAATACCTGTCAGAACGACTTGCGCTCCCATAAGTTTTGACATGCTGATGACATCTCCAAGCACTTTTGCAATAAATGAATCAATCATATCAACGGAGGTCAAGTCAATGACAACTCCATTTGCACCTGTTTCATGTATTCTATTTAGAAGATCTTCTTGAAATTGCAACGCAGTTTGATCATCTAGTTCCCATTGGATAGATATTAAAAGGCAATTGTGAAGCTTTAGTATAGGTATTCTCACTCTTGATCCCCCACAGTCACAATTTGTCTGTTTGTCATTTCAAGCGCTGTTTCAATCCCTTTTTTCAAGGAATTTTTCGTAATAATTTGGTCTAGATTAATTCCCAAATTGACAATAGTTTGGGCAATTTCAGGACGAATGCCAACCAACAAGCATTTCGCACCGACAAGTCGAACCGCTTCTGCAGCCTGAATAATATGGTGAGCTACCATGGTATCGACAACAGGTACACCTGTAATATCAATGAGAACCACTTCTGCACGATGTTTCACCACACCTTGAAGGAGGTTTTCCATGATTTGTCTTGCACGTTCTGTGTCAATAGTTCCTACAAGCGGCATGACAGAGATCTTGTCAAATACCGGGATAAGAGGCGCCGCTAATTCTTGCAACGCAATTTTTTGCATGGAAACCGTGTGCTCCCATGAACCTGTATACGATTTTAAAATTTCATTACCTACCGGACGAAGCCATTGATCAAAATCGTAAATTAAAGAGACTTTACGGCTGTCTTCGACCTGATCTGTCATCCCTTCATATACGATTTTCCCAAAAAGCGATAAGCCTTCTGTTACATATACAAGCGGCCAGCCAAAACGAACAATCTTCTCAGCAAAGTCCGTCAACACATTCGATAGGTCGTCGGAGTTTTTGCTAATATTGTTCAAAAGCAAATTGATGTATTCACGGCTTGTACTTAAATAGACCTTATCAGAGATAGCTTTAAACTCTTTCTTTTCGCCGATCTCGTCCATCCCATCAATCCACTGATTAAAGATTGTTTCGCGATTTTCCTCAATGTAATTAATTATCTCTTGATTCATTATCCCGGCTCCTTTATTCGGTAATAGATATATTTTAAAAATTGACAATAATTATAGCTATACTAATACCACTATAAAATTTTATCATTTTAAAAGTCAAATATGTTTAATCCCATTTCACCCATAATTGTGGTTTATTTACCTATTTTTGGTGGTACCTTTGTAGGAAAGGATACTACATATAACGCATCTGCAAAATAAAAAAGCTACTCACGCGCTTGTGAATAGCTTCTTATCGATAAAACGGATTCAACATATTAAAAGTCAATAAGTCCTAAGCTTATTTGAAGCGCCTCATCCACTTTGTCCATCATCTCTTCGTCAAGATGAGTGATTTTGTCCGTTAATCTTTGTTTATCAATTGTTCGAATTTGTTCGAGCAGAATAACAGAGTCACGTTCAAAACCGTAACGCTTCGCATCGATTTCTACATGTGTTGGAAGTTTGGCTTTTTGGATTTGAGCAGTAATGGCAGCTACTATAACGGTCGGGCTAAATCGATTTCCGATATCATTTTGGATGACAAGTACTGGTCGAACGCCTCCTTGCTCAGACCCAACAACCGGGGATAAATCAGCAAAATAAACGTCACCGCGTTTGACAATCAAATGATTACCCCCCGCTAACTAAGCGTTCAACCGTATGCTCCGCCTCATATTCAGCCAAGAAAGCTTCAGATGCAATGTTTAGATTAATTTTAGACATTTCCATGTAGCCACGTCTCATGGACTCGCGAATCTGACGCTTTTTGCGCTCGCGAAGGTACATCTTTGTTGCTTGAAAGATTAATTCATTTCGATTGCCGTTTTCTTGTTTTACCAAACCATCTAATTCCGACACTAAGTTTTGAGGTAATCGAATCAAGATTTCAGTTGTTGCGCTGGATTCAGACACAGCATACACCTCCAAGAACTACAGACACATAATACTATTCCATATTCCATAATACCATCATTGCTGTTAATTGCAAAGTCCATTTAGCGAATTCTTCTCTATTATCACTATATAATCCCTTTTTTATGCAGAAAATTACCATTTACTATTCTAATGGTTTGTCTTGCAAATAGTTTCTCACTTCCATTATACTCCCTTTGCGCCAAAACATGCGGGGTACACGGTAACTGATCATACACGGCACCTCGTAGTTAATGGTATCTAGCTTTGCCGCTACATCGTTGGAGCTGATCTTCTTCCCGTCCTGCTCGCCGATAAGTGTCACTTTGGTACCGATTGGAAGTTCATGAGGCAATTTAATCATAAATTGATCCATGCAAATTCTTCCAACAATTGGAGCGAGTTTCCCGTCTACAAGAATGTTCATCCCTTGCAATTTTCTGATCCAACCGTCTGCATAGCCAACAGGCACCGTTCCGATCCACTCTTCTTCTTTTGTTGTGTAGGTAGCTCCATAGCTGACACTTTCGCCAATCGATAATTTTTTGACATGTACGAGTTTGGTATGCAAGGAAAAGGCCTCTTTTAATGGAAAAGGTAATTCTGGTTCCATCTCCGGTGATGGTGTTAATCCATACATAGCAATTCCTACACGCACCGCGTTGAAGATCCTCTTTGGAAATCTTAGCGTTGTAGCACTGTTACCGCAATGGATCATTGGGATTCTGTATTTGTTTGTGATTTGATTTAACAGAGTGTGAAACCTCTCAAACTGCCGTTCCACATAATCTGATTGCAACTCATCCGCGGTGGCAAAGTGCGTGTATATCCCTTCCATTTGCAGGTTAGGGGCTTTATCAATCAACTCTAATATTTGCGTTACTTCTTCTTGTGTTCTCGCACCGATTCTTCCCATGCCAGTATCGAGTTTCAGATGAAGTTTCACCACTTCAATGCCGTGATATGCAATACTAGCTTCCTCTATCCATTCTTGACGGAAAACCGTGAGCGTAATGTTTTCCTTAGCAGCAAGCGGCAGGTCGGAAACCCTTGAAGCACCAAGCACAAGGATCGGTGCGGTTATTCCTTGCTGCCTTAAAGACATGGCCTCATCCAAAAAGGATACAGCAAGATACTTCGCACCGGCTTCCAAAGCGACATTGGCAACTTGCGCATCTCCATGCCCATATGCATTCGCCTTGACGACCGCAATCACCGTGACATCCTTTGTCACATGCTCCTGTATCGCTTGCACATTCTCATAAATACAATCCAAATCTACCTCAACCCACGTATCCCTATGAAAGCTCGACATCTACCTAAGCACTTCCTTTACCAATCTACAACCTCAAATTAATATGTTCCTATCATAACGAAAAAATCCCCGAAAGTCATGTGAAGAACGGCCCCTTCGACACGGAGAGCGAAAATCCTTTGGGGGTCTGACCCCTTTTCACAAAAAATACAGGCCCGTCTGCAACGGGCCTGCTAGGTTGTTATTTGGTTATTTGATGGCTGCGCCTTGGACGGAGCGGGCGACCATGAGCATTTCTTCTTGGGAGAGGTCTTTGGATGCAAGGGTGAAGTCGACGCCTTGGTAGGTCCAGGTTAGGCTGTTTTCTGTCATGGCGCCGACTGTGAAGCCTAGGTCAGCTGGGTTACCATTGACAAGCTGCGATGTCGGTACTTCCGAGTTACGCGCTTTCTCTTGGATCAATGTGAAGGTCTTCGTGCCTTCATATGTCATCACAACACGTTTTCCGTTCGCTGTTTCCACGACGGTTTCTTCCTTAAGGTCCGTACCAGCAGGCGTATCAAGCGGTGTCATGGCGGAAAATTCATCCGATTCTTCCGTAACAGGTCCAGATGCAGGCAGCTCTAAGCTTGCACGAGCACCAGTCATATTCTTTTTCACATCAAATGCATCAGCATCAAAGCTTGCATCAAATTTGAAATCAGAGAACTCTACTAAGACAAGCGGCTTTTTATCCGGATCCATCACTTTTACTGATACAGGTGACAAATCTTTTTTGCTCAATGTAATTTCCTGAGTCGGAAGGAGCTTATTATTTTGATAATTCGTTTTCGTTTCAAATACATAATGTTCTTCTGTTGCAGTGAACGTTGCTTCCGGGTCATTCTTGATGTCATTCACAAGTGATTCAAACAGATAGGCTTGGCTGCTGTTTTGCGGCCATTCGCTGTGGAAACGGAAGCTTTTGTTGAGCGCCGGCGTCAAAACGAATACACCCTCATCATTACGGATAATGATTTGACTTTGATCCTTTTCCGCATTTTTCAAATTCACTTTGTAGTAGTTCGGTTTGTTATGCCCAATTTGCACCTCGTACACTTGTGGTTCCGCGCCAGTTTGAAGGGTCATTTTCGCATTCGATTCATACCCTTTCATCTCTTCTACTTTCGCACTAAGAGAAGCTGTTACATCTTCTTTCGATTTTGTACCGCACCCTGCGAGAACAAGGATACTCACAAGGCCAACCACTACCAATAGCCATGCTTTTCTCAAATTATTCATCCCCTTTGCCTTCATTACATGATTATCTTAGAGAAAAGTGAGAGTGCAGAGATACCGGACCATCCTGTAGTACGCAGGTTGTCTGGAGCTCTACTTGTACACCTTGTCTCCTTTCTGAACTATGTATATGAGCAAGCTTTGGGGAATATGCAGACTAGCTTGACAAGCTTTCGATAATTACTTGCGCGATGGCGTATTGTTCACTATGAGATATGGACAGATGAACATTCCTGTCTGCCATTTGGGGCTCAGAAAAATACGGCCTCCCTTTTTCTGTTGACACTATCGTCATGTCCTGAAAACTTAATTCTTTTCCAATCCCGGTTCCTTTCGCTTTAGAAAAGGCCTCCTTTGCAGCAAAACGACCTGCAAGGAATTCCACTTTTCGTTTCTCACTAAGCGTAGAAAACCTCTCTTTCTCTAGCGATGTGAGGATACGGTTCACAAAGCCGGGCTGGCGATTCATCAATTTCTCAATGCGGCCAAGCTCCACAATGTCTACTCCAGTTCCGATAATCATACTTTGACCAACCTCTTTCATATAGTAATGATATATTTTCTAATTCTCCTAAAAAGACTTTTCGGTGCCAACATGGTAATCTGAAAAGAGCCTATTTAAAGAAGAAGGGGTGAAGCGGATGTTCGTCCGAACGGAAAACTTTCGTGCTTTTAGAAGATTATATCCTATTATTACCACAATTGTTGCCATCCATCTTATTCTTTGGCTGGTTGTCCAATTCTCTTCAACCGTTCTTAATCTCACAATCGGGTTCAATTTGCTTGTATGGCAAGGAGAGTGGTGGCGGCTAGTTACTCCTATTTTCCTACACGCAAGTCTGACTCACTTCTTATTTAACTCCCTGTCGCTCGTCCTGTTTGGACCTGCCGTGGAGCGGATGCTAGGGAAAGTGAAATTTATCATTTTTTATTTACTTGGTGGAATTCTAGCAAACGTCGCCACCCTACTTTTAAAACCTGACATTTACAGTCATCTTGGAGCTTCTGGTGCCATCTTTGCGATATTCGGCCTCTATTTTTATATGGTGTTCCTGCGACCAGACCTATTGGATCGAGCAAATTCCCAAGTTATCTTAACCATTTTGGGAGTCGGGCTTGTGATGACCTTCCTGAACTCCAATATCAATGTGATTGCGCACTTATTCGGATTCTTTGCCGGTACCGTTTTAGCGCCTTTCTTCTTAGGAAGAGGGCATGCTACCTCACCAAGGTCGTTACGCGCCATATTTCCTAACATCGGCAGACCGAGCGCACCGAGGAGCGGGAAGCAAAACATCTTTTGGATTGTGATAGTGGTATTAGTGCTGTTCGGGATCCTTTCAAGGTTTATGTAATTCCATATTCAAAAACAAAAGCAAGGGTTGTCATATCACATGACATCTCCTTGCTTTTTTTCATAAGAATACCACTCATAGATTTGTTCCCCGTCATCCTGCTCCACATCCACCACTTGAAAGTTCTTCCCTCCAAGTCCAGTTTTAATGGCAGCTTTGATTGTAAACAGCTTTCTTTTTCCCTGAAAGAAAGATTCCCTCAGTTCAAAAGACTGTATCCTTTTTTTCCGGACGAGGACAGTATTTTTACTCAGATGGCGGTAAGAAAGTTGCAATTGCTCCTTGCCGACAGCCCAACCCGCATTTTTATATTGGCTGTATCCTAATAAACCGCCAATCGCTACAGAAAGAAAGGCAACATATCCATATGGCTGAAAAAAATAGGCAATCGGAACAGAAAGCAGTACTGCCGGCACCATCAGGCGGACAAGATAGCGAATCATTGACCTCTTCGGAAGACCGTGAACACTTTGTGTAAGCATGTACGACGGGACGAACTCCCCCAAGTGCGCTTCCACATCAGAGACCTTCAACAACGGAAAAAGAATCGTGGAAAAATCAGATTCCTTTCCTCCCGAACTCCCTGCACTCTCCACAAAAACGGTGGCGTATCCGAAAGGTTGTCTTAAGGGGTTTTGTGAAATCCTTATCGCCTGTATTCTTTTCAGAGATATCGTTAATTGACGTTTTTCAATAATCCCCCTGGAGATCAATAGCTCATCGTCATTTTTGACAACAGTGAAGTTACCATATTTAAACATGGTCATGACAATAGAAATTAGCCAAGACAAGAACAATACCACAAAAACGATAGAAGCAATCAAGTACACACTCGTTTGCAAGACCATTCCGAAACGGTTGATAATATCCTCATAGGGGACAAACTGATCGAATTGGGAAGTAAACGCGATGACTGCTGACAGCACAACACCAATCCCCCCTGAAGTTGTTCCCACAATAAAGAGTGTTTTCCAGGATGCTTTATATGTCGGTTTTTCTACAGGTTCCACGCTTGATTCTTGCTGAACTCGCAGCTTCGATCCATATACATCAGCGTTTTCTTCTTTATTTTTGTAATACAATAAAGCTTCCCTCAGTCTGCTTGCCTCTTCCTTTGTCACGGCCGTCAAACTTGCTTCCGCTTCTGTTCCCCCACCAGCTGTTTCAATTTGCACCTTTACTAGTCCGAAGACCCTTTGCACAAGCCCTTCCGAAGTATCCAAAGTCTGAATTCTCTCTTGCGGAATGAAACGGCGTTTTCTTACAAAAACTCCATATTCCATCCGGAGCTCTCCATCTTCTATCCAATAGTAAAATCGATACCAAGAAACCACGCCGATTGCGATTAACCCTGCAAACCACAAAACCATCACAGCTATGTAAATAATCCCAAAAAAACCTTCCCCAGAACTACTTCCAAAAAATACGAAAATAATAATTGGAAACAATAGCTCACGCAGTTGTTTGAAAAAAGCTACAACAATGGCCGCAGGATGCATCCTCTTTTTTTCAGACATCATCTTCTGTCACCCTCGCAAGCCTTGATATGTAATCCCTGACCTGGTCTGCCTGCTCTTCATCAAGAGCCGGTATTTCATGAATGGTCGCCGCTGTTGAAATGAGAACGGTTGATAGGTGAAACTTTTTTAAAATTGGGCCCTGACGCGTATCTACATGCTGCACACGAACCATCGGCACCAAGGTTCTTTTTTTGATAAAAATGCCATGTTGCAGATCAATCTCATGTTCATGCACTTCGAATCGCCAGCGCTTCCACTGCATGGTTGGGAAAATAACGACGGTAAATAAGAAGATAAGTACAACAAGCGCTCCCGCTATCAGCAGTGTCCACCAAGGGAATTCAAAGGAACGTTGTATAAACCAAAAGCCCCCAAAAAGCAGGACGTAAAATAAGGAATTCAGTGCTGCGGAGATCCTCCATACCGACAAAGCTTTTCTATCTATCATCTGTTTAGGCTCCGGCCTCATTCGCTCTCCCTCCACATCGTGTTCTAGTTGTCGCTTTTCCTAGTATACTATGGATGTCCTCTGTTGGAAAATTCTATTTAATTCTGAAGGAAGCTCCGTCGATAATTTCTATTTCAGCATAATTTTTCATCTCTTCCATCAGCTGAAATAGTGCTTCATCCTTTTTCTTCGCCTCAATCATGCAATGAATCTCCGGCACACTTCCTTTTATAGGCTGGAGAAAATCCATAAACATTTTTGGATCCACATAATCTGCATGAGCACGGAAGTTTTTTTCGTCCCTCGGGCTTGAAATATGCATCTTCACAGGTAGCGGAGAATGCTCCCAAGTCTGCACCACTCGCCCCCATTCATTCTCCCACCCCTCTGCTTTCTCTTCAAAGTGAGCAAGGTGATGATGGTAATCAAAAACTAGCGGTACATTCAGTTTTTCACAAACATATAAAGCATCCCGCAAGTGAAATGTTGTATCATCATTTTCAAGAATCAGCATTTCCTGGATTGGTTGTGGGACAAGCGCAAAATTATGAATGAACTGCTCAAGCGCCAGCTCTCTATCATCATAGCCCCCTCCAATATGCAGGACACAACGATGCTGAGTGGGTACCCTCATTCCTTTTAAAAGAGAACGGTGCATACTGAGCGTCTTGATGGTCTGGTTGATGATATCTTTGTTTTTAGAATTGAGCAGCACAAAATGATCGGGATGAAAATCTACCCGCATCGGGTTTTCATCAATATAGTCACCTATTTCGGACAGAATTTCTTTAAGCGGCCGCATGAACTTCCAGTCTTTCACTTCTTCATGGTTTGCGAGTGGAATTAGTTTGGAGCTGAACCGGAAAAACCGAATGTCGTTCGCGACATTGTGCTTAAGCAAACGCAGACAGTTTTCTAGGTTTTCGATTGAAATGCGTTCAAGCTTTTCAATCGCCGCTTCCCGATCCTTGATCTTGCTGAACTGGGCATAGGTCATCGTTTTGGACGGGGAGGCATTGGTGAGCTGCACGCTCATGGCGACGTAGCCGAGTTTGACGATGGTCATGGGTGGGGGAACCTCCTTTTGGTTGAGAATTGGTTAGAGGTAGTATGCCCAAGTGTGGTGGGTTTTGTTCTTTTTTGGGGATTGGTTGGGTGAAATGGAGTATATGGAAAATATTAGAATTCCATTGCTCAGTTTCCTTGATCTCTGTGGTCGTTCGGGTTAATAGAGACGGGCTATTAGACATTTCACCACTTTTCCGCAGCTGTTCGGGCTTATAGAACCGTTCTATTAGACAYTTCACCACTTTTCCGCAGCTGTTCGGGCTTATAGAACCGTTCTATTAGACATTCACCACTTTTCCRCAGCTGTTCGGGCTTATAGAGCACCAACCACCCAGCCCCTAAACCCAAGCTCCCCCACACACAACAAAAAAAGCCCGAAAACCAACCAGTTATCCCAGTCAGTTCTCGAGCATTCTCAAGTGAAAGTTAATTATACGCGCTCTTTACGAGAAGAGCGTTTGTAGCCTTGGCGCTTAGCGTTTGCGTCTCTTGAACCAGATCCGCCACCGGATTTGCCGCCACGGTTATCGGAGCGTTTGTTCCAGCCGCCTTTTCCGCCGCCGCCATGACTCTTTCCGCCACCACGGTTACGGTCGCCGCCACGGCCACCGCCACCACCGCCACGTCTTGAGTGCATTGGTGCTTCTTCAGTAAGACGGATTGGAGTTTCATCCGGCTCTTTTGTGAACAATTTCAGCGCTGCAGATACAAGTGTTACTGCATCGTGCTCTTCTAATAATTGTTCTGCTGCATTGCGGTAGAAACCAAGGTTTTTCGCTTCAACAGCTTGCGTTAATTTTTCCATAGACATTTTTTGTTGGCCTTCTAGTGCTTCGTCTAGAGTTGGTGCCTTCATTTTGTCCATTTTACGTTTTGTTACACGTTCTACATGGTGCAAGTAGCTAACTTCACGAGGGCTAACGAATGTGATCGCCAATCCGCTCTTACCAGCACGACCTGTACGTCCAATACGGTGAACATAGCTTTCAGGGTCTTGTGGGATATCGAAGTTGTATACATGTGTAACACCAGAGATGTCAAGTCCACGAGCTGCTACGTCTGTTGCAACAAGTACATCGATGGAACCTTCTTTAAACTTGCGAAGTACGCTCATACGCTTCGCTTGAGAAAGGTCACCGTGGATTCCTTCTGCAGAATATCCGCGCACGTTCAATGCATCAGAAAGCTCATCCACACGACGCTTTGTACGACCGAAGATGATCGCAAGTTCTGGAGATTGAATGTCAAGAAGACGAGTCAATGTGTCGAACTTCTTCTTTTCTGGAACTTCCACGTAGTATTGTTGGATGTTAGAAACTGTTACTTCTTTCGCTTTTACCTTTACACTTACAGGCTCGCTCATGAAACGCTCAGCGATCGCACGGATAGGTGCAGGCATTGTAGCAGAGAAAAGTAATGTTTGTTTTTGTTCTGGTGTTTCAGCAAGGATCTTTTCAATATCCTCGATGAATCCCATGTTTAGCATTTCATCTGCTTCATCAAGAACAACCGTGTTCACATTTTGAAGACGAAGAGTCTTACGGTTGATATGGTCAAGTAAACGACCTGGCGTACCAACAACGATGTGAGGGTTCTTTTTCAATGAACGGATCTGTCTGCTAATGTCCTGGCCTCCAAATACGGAAAGAACACGAGCACGTTTATGATATGAAGCTTTATAAATTTCTTCAGCAACCTGGATAGCTAATTCACGAGTCGGTGCAATAACGATACCTTGGATAGAGTCGTTTGTTACATCTACATTTTCAAGCAATGGAAGACCGAATGCAATCGTTTTACCTGTACCTGTTTGAGCTTGACCGATAACATCTTTACCAGTTAACGCAACAGGAATTGTTTCCGATTGGATTGGGGTAGCTTCTTCAAACCCCATTCTGTCAATAGACTTCATTATATCTTCTGATAAACCTAATTCTTTAAATAACGCCAAATTATTCCTACTCCTTTATCTATACAAATTAATAAATTAGGCACGCGTCTGAGCGCTTGCCTAATCTTTATAAGTAGACATTATTAAACACATTACCTGTTATCATAACACTTCGGTTGCTAAATAGCAATAAAGGTTAATGCCAACTTATAGGAGGTTACGCTTTCAATCGCGCTCCTCTGCCGAATAAATCGGCGAAACTTTTTTCTCTCCGTACTATTCTTAGCAAATGCAGCACGCTTACTTCTAATTTTCTCATTTTAAGAACTTTGTATTCCTTTGAAAATGGATATTTATTTTATTGCTTCAATAACCTCTTCTAGTTTCATGCCACGAGAACCTTTTACCATCACCACATCACCGGACTCTAAAACAGGCAGCAATTCACGTGTTAACTCCTGCTTGTTCATGAACGGTTTAACATGAGAAGCATCCATTACTTCTTGAGCCCCTTTAGCAATCTCCATAGCGAGGGCACCAAATGTAAATACATAATCGACATTTTTCCCTTTTACATATTGACCAACTTCATGGTGAAAAGTCTTTTCCATGTCACCAAGCTCAAGCATATCACCAAGCACCGCAATCTTTTTCCCATACCCATCCAGGCTGCCCAATAGATCCAACGCTGCTCTCATGGAAGTAGGGCTTGCGTTATAGGCATCGTTGATCACTGTCCACCCACCAGATGTCTCCACCACTTCATTTCTCATGCCCGTGATAACAAGTTGCTCCAAGCCTTTTTTTCGGTTCTCTTCTGACACGCCGAATAACTCCCCGACAATGATGGCAGCAAGGGCATTGGTCACATTGTGGGCACCAAGTACCGGGATGAAATACTCTGTTTCTTCTATTATAAAATGAGTGCCTCTGCCTTTTAAAGTAATGTCACTTGCTTGATAGTCGTTGGTAGATTTTAGCCCAAATGGAATGACATTTGCATTCCCCCCAACTCTATCAGTTAAAAGCGGCTCATCTCCATTGATGATTAGCTTGCCGTCTTCTTTCAGGCCAGCTGCAATTTCAAGTTTAGCCTCCGCGATCCCTTCACGTGAACCGAGGTCCTGCATATGAGATTCCCCGATATTGGTGATAACGGCAGCATCGGGCTTGGCAATGTTAGAAAGCAACTCGATTTCGCCTCGACCGCTCATCCCCATTTCCAACACAGCAACCTCCGTGTCCTCTTTCATAGAAAGAATCGTTAGCGGCAATCCAATATGATTGTTGTAGTTTCCTGCTGTTTTGTGCACGCGGAAGGTGGTCTCTAATACAGAAGTGACCATATCTTTGGTGGTGGTTTTCCCGTTGCTTCCGGTAATGCCCACAACTTTCATGCCGATTTCCTTTCGATAACTGCTTGCCAGGTGCTGCAATGCTTCGATGGTGTCGTCCACCATTATCAGGTTCAAGTCTGCCGGTGGTTCTGGTTGATCTTTTTGCCAGAAGGATGCGACTGCTCCTTTTTTCTCGATGGCATCACGGACAAATGCATGGCCGTTAAAATTCTCCCCGATAATCGGTATGTACAATTTTCCGCTCATATCCTCGCGTGTGTCTTTTGAAACGCCTTCCACGACGATGGCGTTGTATTCGGATGAGATCGGCTGTCCTTTAGCCATTTCTTGTATTTGTTTAAGTGTTCTTTTAATCATTTTGGGTTTCCCTCCTATTCTTTTTACACAGAGAAGGGGCTGACATCACTTGTTTAACCTTTTCTCGTGATGACCCAACCCCTGCCTTGTGTGTATGATTTAACTTCCTGTATATTTCCGTTCCAGGTGTTCGCTTTTCGCGGGACGGTGCTTGAGCCTCCTCGGCTTCGCCTGCGGGGTCTCAACCTACCGTTACTCCCCCGCTGGAGTCTCACACCTTGCACTCCAATCTACAGGAGAAATCTTTTTCATTAGAATGTATGCTTAATTTTTTGTTTTTCTTCGTGGCGTTGTTGTGCGTATCCTACTAGTTTTTCGATTAGTTCTGGGTAGGAAACATCAGTATGCTGCCATAATAGTGGGAACATGCTGAATGGAGTGAAACCTGGCATCGTGTTCACTTCGTTGATGTACAGTTTACCCTCTTTTGTTAAGAAGAAGTCTGCGCGCACAAGTCCTGCTCCATCAATAGCCTTAAAAGCAGTGATTGCCATTTCTTTTACTTGCTCATAGATGTCATCACTGATCTCCGCAGGGATAATCATGGCCGTATCGCCATCTTCATACTTTGCTTTGTAGTCATAGAACTCTGTCTTAGGAGCAATTTCTCCTACAACAGAACATTCTGGCTCATCGTTACCAAGTACGCCAATTTCGATTTCACGAGCACCTTCCAAGCCTTGTTCCACAATGATTTTGCGATCATAGTCGAATGCTTCGCGGAATGCCGCTTCCAATTCTTCACGATTTTTTGCCTTACTGATCCCGACACTTGATCCTAAGTTTGCAGGCTTAACAAAGCATGGATACCCAAGCTCTGATTCTACCTTTTCATAGGTTGCATCTGCAGCCTTTTCCCACTCAGAGCGCAGGAAGTGTGCATAGCCGACTTGTGGCAGCCCTGCTTGGTCGAAAAGGTTTTTCATAATAACTTTATCCATCCCTGCAGATGATGCTAAAACGCCGTTCCCTACATACGGAAGGTTTAAAAGTTCCAACATACCTTGAACTGTTCCATCTTCCCCGTTCGGACCGTGTAAGAGAGGGAATACAACTGTTGGCGTTTCTTCCGACTCTTCCTCATTAGTCAATGCAAGGGGAGCGATTGTTGTACCGCCACCTTCAAGCTTCAATTGGTGTACGCTTTCTGCCGGCCCATTTAACAAGCCACCGCGTTTCCATTCCCCTGATTCCGTTATGTATAACGGATATACTTCAAATTTATCTGTATCTAATGCCTTTGTTACAGCCAATGCTGTTTGTAAAGAAACTTGATGTTCTGCTGATTTCCCGCCGTACAATAAATGCAATTTTGTTTTCATATTGCTTCCCCCTCAAAGAGATGATCTATTTTATATTTTTAGTTTAAATGTCCTTACTTCAATTATTTCATTATAGCACCTACATACAAGAATTCGAAACTGCTTCGTCCATTTAAGTAGGTGGAAAATATAAAATCTTTTTCCTTAATATATGAATGTCATTCCACAGGCGTGTAGAACGCAAACCTAATTGCCTAGATTATTTTCGACAGGTTTCTTTTCCTAGGAAATAAAATGCCGGCGAATGTTGTCATTATTTCCTGCATTTTCGTAAAAAAAGAGAGCGGAATGACTCGCTCTCTTGCAGCTTACCTACCATGTAATTTTGGTCGCCTTTACTTCTTTTGGTGTAACGGTGTACAGGTGGTCATCGATATACAGGATTCGTTGGACCATGTTCTCCCAGTCTTCATATAAAGTGTTTTCTTGCTGATGCGTTATTTTAGTGTGCAAGGTAAATCCTTTTTCCGGGTCAATTCCATAAACCATCGCACCTTCAAAGTCGAGACGGTAGCTTCCATCTTTTTGATTTTCATTGTACTTTGTGATTGGGAATGCGAAAACATCCTTATCCTTGTAGAAAAGAAGGGCTTTATGATCGTGATTTAATGGGGAGTGTGTGGACTGACCGCCGATAATTTCCGTGTGTTTTTCCAACGGATTTGTCGGGTCACTCACATCAAACAAGGATATTTTAACACCGTTTGTTGTCACTCTGGTTCCCCATTGGTCTTTTTCCACTTTTGTATCATAACCAAAACCAATAAGATGATTTTCATCATACGGGTGCAGGTAATTACTGAAGCCAGGTATCTTTAATTCCCCAAGCACTTTCGGTTCATTTGGATTACTCAGGTCAAAGACGAAAAGCGGATCTACTTCCTTAAACGTGACCACATATGCTTTATCCTGCATGAAGCGGACAGAATAGATGCGCTCGCCCCTTGCCAAGTCTTCTACACTACTGATTACATTCATTCCTTCATCCAAAATAAAGAGGTGGTTGCTTGACGGAGAGTGTTTATCCCAAGCATGCCCCTTGGTTGCCGCCACTCGGAAATGCCCCTTATACTCATCCATGGAAAATTGATTTAAAAGATGACCAGGGATTGCTCCATTTGCACGAAACTCGACACGCATGCCATCTACAGCAAATTTATAAACTTCTGTACTTTCATTATTTGTCCAATGTGGCCCATACCCATAGTTTGGTACCGCGACATATAGATTTTCTTTTGACATATAAATTTGGTTTCCGCTACCTACATACGTGGTAATAGACGCATCTTCTTGAGGTTGGTTTAGGTCGATTGTGGCAATCGTCATAAAATTATCTTCTGTTGAGTCAGGGAAATAACGGATATCCTCATACGGGACTCCTTTCAATTCTCCTTCTTCCTCACCTTGTGTATCGGATACTCGCGGTCTTAAGTCTGCCTCAGGATGTTCCTCAAGCATCCAAAAATCTGCGTACTTATTTGTGATCAAATAAACACGGTTATCAATCTTTCTACTGGAAACATAACCCCCTTCTAAGGTGACTGTTTTTTGGACAGTTGGGTTGGATCGGTCCGTAATATCATAAATGATGGCTTTTGTTGCTTCATGCATTGGCATGATCATTTCGCCTTCACTACTTTTATTTTCGCCATACCCGCCATACATCATCTTTTCATCCCAATAATAACCGATGACCACTAGTTGATTGCCATCCAAAAACAGTTGATACGGATTAAAATCCTTATAACGGATCTCTGTCACAACGGTCATTTCCTCTACAGGTTCTGCCTTAGTGATTTTTAACTTTTGGTCGGTTGCTTGGTAAATGAAGTTTCCATCTGTTTTCACAATGTCCGCTTCATCTACTCCTTGAACCTGGACGTTTGTTTCTGAATGGCCACCTGCACTACCATTCGATTCACTTTCAGTTGCCATATCGGCACTTGCAGCCCCATCACTATCGTCAGAGCCTGAAGTCGATTCATCTCTACCAAAGCTAAACAGCTGTTTACTTTCTTCCCTCTCTTGTTGCATTTGTTTGAGACGGGCGGTGAACAATGAATTTAGTTCTTTATTGGAAGCAACCGTCGGCAATTGTTTCATAGCTGTGAACTTAATTTTCTTTTGTTTTCCGAGCGTTTTGCCGTCCACCGATTCAATATCCCCGCTGATGTGAAGCTCATACGGCCCTTTGCTTGGATCATAGCCACCCTCAGGAGGAGAAAGCGATACAAAGTCTTTGGAAACCTCAAGCACTGTCTCTACCTTATTACCGTCTTTATCCGTAACATAGATAGACTCATTCTCTTTGATGCTGTCCTGCTGAAACTCTTTGGTAAAAGTCAGTAACCATTTTTTATCTGACAGTACTGTTTGTGTGTCTTTTTCAGAGTAGGGATTGCCGGTGCCATTGACCGCAAAAGGTTCTCTTGATTGGTAGATGAACGCGAAGATGATGGCCAGGCCTACTATAATAGAAGAAAAGATAATTACCTTTTTTTTCATGTAACTGCCCCCTTTTATACGGTTAGACGAGGGAGATGTTAAAAGGTTACATAGGAGGGGGAATTGTTTATGAGTTGGTCAACTGAGGCTTCTCTGTGACGTGATGGGGGGTTTTTATAGAAAATAGGTGAAAATGCTTGTGAAATACCTACCTTTTGAGCCAAAAAAAAATGGTTCGGACACTTTTAGAATTGCTTCGGCCAATTTCCTTATTTGGATAGGGTTTGTTCAGACAAATTAAGACTCCGTTTGGACAACAATTCGATGGGTTTGGTCATTTTAAAAATTGGTTCGGTCACTTTCGGGGAAACTTCGGTCAAAAACACAAAATCTTCGGCCAACTTTCCCAAAACTTCGGTCACTATCGGAAAATCTTCGGACATTTGACTTTCTCCCCCAAACCCCTCTCACTGCCGCACCGAAAATCAACCAAAAACAAACCAGCAACCCATTTTAAAAGCACAAAAAGCCAGCAGATTATCAAACTCATCCGCTGGCTTCCAGGGCACCCATATCTCCCAAACCCCTATGCCATTATCTGCTCCTTCAACTCATCAAGCCCGTAACGGCCGACAAACTTGGCAAACTGCTCACGCTTCTTGCCCTCTGCTGCATATATATCTATCAATCTATCAATCAACACATACAGTGCGCCTTCCTCCAACCCACTTGCAAACAATACTCCTGTTCTGGCGTCGAGCCCCTTTGCTTTGCCGCCCACATAGAGATCGAATCGTTCACCGTGTTGCTTGATTACGCCAATATCATTAACCAACGGCTCCCCGCACCCAACCGGACACCCTGTATAGGCCGGTTTCAAAGTAAAAGGGACCGCTCTTCCAGCAATGCGGCGGTTGATTTCTTTAGCCACAGGCATTCCTTCTTCCAGCTCCCCTTTACAGAAGTTGCAGGTGCGAAGGCTTTTGACATAATTGCCGACCGGATAGCAGCTCAGACCAACGCTTAAAAAGTCGGCCTTCGCTTCTTCTAGCTGCCCTTCTGGAACATCCACATACAATTGTTGAAAAGTGGTGACTTCTAACTCCTGGTCGTCTCCCATATAGCGCGCAAGCATCAATAGCTGTTTGCCGTTCAATTTGGCGCCAAAATTTATTCCACCGTTGACCGCGAGCTTAATTAGTTTTTCTCCCATATCACCAATTCCCCTTTATTCCGTAATTTCCAACACATAAGGGAAGGCATATACTTTCCCGTCCAGTTTGAATTCTGCCCACAGTTTATACATGCCAGGCTTGCTAAAGTGGGCCTCAAACACAGGTTCTTCTCCTTCGCGCGGATGTACGTGGATAAATTCATCTAACCCTTCATCCACTACAACCACATGTCCTAAGGCACCAAGATAATCTTCAGGCTCTGCTCCTTCAATATCAAAAGAAAGGACCACGTTTTCTTTTACGGAAAAATTGTTCACATCAAGTGTTACGGAATAGCCCTCTTGTACCTTCGTCCATTGTGTTTCTGGATCTAAATGGACATGAGCATCCTCGTGACTGTCATGTTCTCCAACCATCACTGGGTGGGCTTCATTTACATACTCCAGCTCACTCGGCTTGATATCTACAAACGCCTGATACATGCCTTCTTCCAAATCGGCCTTCGCTGTGAAAACACCCTCAGAAACCTTTTCTGGATGTAAATGTTGGAACTGTTCCAGGTCTTCACTGATTACAATTAGATGCATCAATTTTTCATGATTCATTTCAAGGCTATCCATTGCATTGCCATCAAGGTCTGTCAGGGTAATGGTCATTTTTTTACCATCCAGCTTAACGTCTACTTGAACTTCACTAGTAGACTCGCCTTCGTGGTCGCCGTGCCCACCGTCATGACCTTCTCCTTCATGCTCACCATGTTCCACTTCCTCACCGTGCGCCTCTTCACCCTGATGCTCCTCATGACTGCCTTCATCACCTTGAGATACACCTTCACCTGCATAAAACGAATACGCTGTGTAGCCTCCGACAATCAACAACAGATAAACAAGCGCAGATCCAATCCATTTTTTCATCGTGTTCCCACCTTATTAAAATTTCACTTTTTGCAATCTGAGTGCATTCAATACAACCGATACAGAGCTAAATGCCATCGCTGCTCCTGCTACCCATGGGGCCAAGAAGCCTAATGCCGCAATCGGTATTCCCATAGAGTTATAAGCAAATGCCCAGAACAGATTTTGCTTGATGTTCTTAATTGTTTTTTTGCTCATAACAATGGCATCTGCAATGCTGTTCAGGTCTCCGCGCATCAACGTGATGTCGGCTGCTTCCATCGCGACATCTGTTCCCGTTCCAATTGCCATTCCGATATCTGCTGTTACCAATGCTGGTGCGTCATTTATGCCATCGCCGACCATCGCGACTTTCTTGCCTTGCTTTTGAAGCTTTGCTACTTCTTCCGCTTTTTGTTCTGGAAGTACTTCAGCAATGACCTGATCAATTCCGGCATGTTGGGCAATTGCATATGCTGTGCGTTTGTTATCTCCTGTCATCATGACAACTTCCAGACCCATATCTTTCAGTCGTTTAACGGCTTGTTTGGAAGTATCTTTTATGGTATCTGCAACCGCAATAATGCCTTTGTACTCTCCGTTCACTGCAATAAGCATTGCCGTTTTACCATTCGTCTCAAGCTCACGGACCATTTCTTCTGCATGCTCGACAGCTATATGGTGCTTGTTCATCAATTTACGTGTACCAACCACCACTGTGTTTTCTCCTACGACCGCTTCGATCCCATAGCCAGGTATCGCTTCAAAAGAATCCACAGTGCCAAACTTGACCCCTTTTGCTTGGATTCCTTCCACAATCGCTTGCGCCAGTGGATGTTCGGATTGCTTCTCTGCCGCTCCCACCATTGCAAGGATTGCTGCTTCATCCTCACCAGGCTCCAGTTGTACATCTGTTAAAACAGGCGCCCCATTTGTCACTGTCCCTGTTTTGTCCAGCACAACAGTGGTAATGCGGTGTGTCTGCTCTAAGTGCTCTCCGCCTTTAAAAAGGATGCCAAGTTCCGCTGCCCGACCGGATCCCGCCATGATGGATGTCGGCGTTGCAAGGCCAAGCGCACACGGACAAGCAATGACCAGAACTGCAATCAAGTTCACCAACGCTTGTGCGAAGTTTCCAGGATCGACGATAAAGTACCAAACTAAAAACGTCAGGATTGCAATTCCGACGACGATTGGAACGAAGATGCCCGAAATTTTATCTGCCAGTCGCTGAATTGGTGCTTTGGAACCTTGTGCCTGCTCTACAATCCGAATGATTTGTGCAAGAGCTGTTTCTTTTCCGACTTTTGTCGCTTTCACTTTTAAAAAGCCATTTTTGTTAATAGTAGACCCATAGACAGAGTCCCCATTCTTTTTGTCAACAGGGATACTCTCTCCAGTCAGCATGGACTCATCCACAGCCGATTGTCCCTCCACAATTTCCCCATCCACAGGTACTTTTTCCCCTGGCTTAACGGAAACAATATCTCCTACAAGGACTTCTTCTAATGGAATTTCTATCTCTTTTCCATCCCGTAAAACGAGGGCTGTTTTCGCTTGCAGGCCCATCAATTTTTTAATTGCTTCTGATGAACGCCCTTTCGCTCTCACTTCAAAAAGTTTTCCTAAAATAATAAGGGTAATAATCACTGCACTCGCTTCAAAATACAACTCGACCATATGGGCATCTGAGCCAATGGATTCAATCGATAAATACAAGCTGTACACATATGCGGCTGTCGTTCCAAGTGCAACCAATACATCCATGTTCGCGCTTTTATTTTTCAGCGCTTTATATGCACCCGTGTAAAATTGCCAGCCGATGAAAAATTGCACAGGGGTCGCAAGTGCGAGCTGCACCCATGGATTCATCAGCATATCAGGCAGATAGATAAAGGATGTAAAGGAAAAGTGACTCACCATTGCCCAAAGCAGCGGGATTGTGAGAATTAACGAGAAAACAAATTTCCCTTGTTGCTTTTCCAATTCCTTTTGACGGAAGCTCTCGGCACTTTCACTTTTCTCTACTTTTTCCGTAGCACCGTAACCCGCTTTTTCAATGCGGGCAATGATGTCAGACGGCTTTAGCTTGGAGGGATTATATTCTACTGTTCCACTTTCCAGGGCAAGGTTCACATTAGCTGAATTTACGCCTTCCATTTTTCCGAGTACTTTTTCAATTCGACTAGAACAAGCGGCACACGTCATGCCGGTGATAAGAAACTCTACTTTTTCTTTTACCACATCATAGCCAAGATCCTGAATTTTTTTCTCTATTTCTTTTTCAGATACTTGTTCCGGGTCATAGGTGACAGATGCATTTTCAAGGGCAAGGTTCACATTGGCCTTTTCGACTCCAGCCAGTTTGTTCAGCCCTCTTTCCACGCGTGTGGAACAAGCCGCGCATGTCATTCCCGTTATCTGCAACCTGGTTTCTTTTTTCTTTTGATCACTCATCACGCTGACCTCCTTTATACCTATAGGGGGTATGTCATTTTTCAAATAAAACGTGCTGTTCTCGTAAGAAAAGCACGTATCTGACTTTGGTTAATTATGCTACTTCATAACCTTCTTCGTCGATTGTTTCCTTAATTTTATCCACTGTTACTTGCTCGCTTTTGTATTCTACTGCAACAGTTCCAGATGCAAGATCCACTTTAACCGAATTCACGCCTTCCAATTCTCCAACGCTTCCTTCCACTGCTTTTACACAATGACCGCAACTCATACCATTTACTTTTAACGTTACTTGTTCCATTTTAATCTCCCCTTATTTCATCAGTCTTTTAACTGTTACTAATAATTCATCTATCACTTCTGTATCGCCATCTTGAATTCTCTCCACGATACAGGATTTCATATGTCCCTCTAAAAGCATTTTTCCAAGGCCATTTAGAGCAGACTGTACTGCTGAGATTTGAGTGAGCACATCGTCGCAATAAGTGTCCTCTTCAATCAAGCGTTTTACTCCTCGCACCTGACCTTCAATACGGTTCAAGCGTGAGATCAACGCCTTCTTTTGCTCTGCGGAATGGTGACTCTTCCGTTCACCCTTGTCTGTATGGCAACACGCTTCATTTACTGTTTCAACTGGAAGGTTTTCCATTGTTCTTGACCTCCTATCCCTTATAAAGTAACATACCCCTATACGGTATGTAAAGAAACTGAATTTATAATTTTAAAATAATTTACGAGAGGGACTTTTTCATGTGGAAGGATCAAGTGTTGGAATGGTTTGCAGCAGTGGGACCGTTTGCCATTCTACTTAGTATTTTAATCAACACCATCATAAGCATACTAGCTTTTATGCCAAGCGTTTTCCTTACGGCTGCCAACCTGGCATTCTTCGGCTTTTGGCGGGGAACGTTGATTTCTTTTTTAGGGGAGTCGTTTGGGGCAGTCGTAAGTTTTTGGTTGTACCGAAAAGGCATAAAGAAATTTGCCCCGGATGCGTTGATGAAAAATAAATGGCTGATAAAATTGCAGGAGACTGGTGGCAGGGAAGCTTTTTTACTGGTTCTAGCTTTGCGGTTATTCCCATTTGCGCCGTCTGGACTTGTGACGCTCGCTGGGGCAACAAGCCGGATCAGCTTGGTCGGGTTTGCAGTCGCAAGTACAGTCGGAAAGATACCAGCATTGATGTTAGAAGCATTCTCTGTGTATCAGGTACTTCAGTGGAATACGGCTGGGAAGGTCATCTTGGCTTTGGTTGCGGTTGGCGTTGTAGTGGCTGTATTACGTGGGCGATTGAAGAAGTAGCAGCGAAAGGCAGGGCAATTTTAATTGGTTAATCGACGCTGTTCCTTTCTCCCCCGCTGGAGTCTTCGCCATTTGCTCCAATTCACAGCTAGAAACTATGTTAAAGAAGCGTTACTGGTACTTCAGTAACCTCGATTTAGATAGCTTTTTTTGACTAATGTGAATGAAGTCACCCAGTTGATTGGAGTGGAAGGCGCGCAGACGCCCGCGGGAGGAAGGGACAGGGAAGACCCCACAGGGCGAATGCCCGAGGAGGCTTCCGGACCGCCCGCAGGCAAGCGAAGCGCCTGGAACGGAATCAACCGGATTATAAGTTTTCCTATCTTAATAAAAACAGAGCCTCTTTTAAAAAGGCTCTGTCTCATTTCTTTTATTCTTGTATTACAAACTTCCCACCTGAGACATGCCCAAGCAAAAAATCTCCTATGTCGTTTCCGTAAAAGCTTAAATGATGCAGTGGCCGTGTCATCGCCACATATAACAGCTTTACGTCAATTTCGGTTTCTGTGAAAACTTCATCTAGCGTACACAACAGCACTGCGTCAAACTCCAGTCCCTTTGCCAACTGGGCATGAACGATGACGACATCCTCTTGGTTGATTTCTTCATTTTCCAAGAGCAATTGCACCTTTAAGTCTGTATACTTGCGGAGCATCCCCTCGATTTTCTTACACTCTTTCTCGGTTTTGCCGATCACCGCAATTGTTTTTCGACCATCTTTATATAACTTCTCTATTTCTGCTTCTAGCATGTTCGCCATTTCAGCTGCACCACCAAGTGTAGACCATTTATGGAAGGTTGGTTTCGCACCATGTCTCACCACAGGCTCCACTTTCGGCAGTTCAAAAGGCAATAGCTTTAATACGTCATTGGCTGTTTCCATAATTTCCACTGTTGTACGATAACTTTTTTGCAACGTAGTGTAAGCAGCCCTTGGGAAAATTGCTTCCTTCACCTTGTTCCAATCCTGAATGCCACGGTATGAATGAATACCTTGCGCCAGGTCTCCCACGATAGTGAACATATCAGTTTCCAACGCACTTTTCAAAGCTGCCAGCTGAAAATAGCTATAATCCTGCGCTTCATCAATGACCACATTTCGAGCACGCAGATCTTTATCTATTCCGTACAAATGATGTTGCAGATAAAGTAGTCCCGCCAAGTCTTCTAGCTCATACTGCTTCTGTCTATGCAATTTCACTTGATAGTCAACAAAGTACTTAATCTGATAGTCATCCAAATAATCACTAGCATACTTCGCAAAGGTAGCCCGATCTGTTACTAGCTCTTTAAAATAGTGAAAAAGAGTGTGCTTTGGAAGCTTGCGGATGAAGGCGTTAACGGCGGTTCTG
The DNA here is from genome assembly GCF_008180725.1 of Sutcliffiella horikoshii. Lineage (GTDB taxonomy): Bacteria > Bacillota > Bacilli > Bacillales > Bacillaceae_I > Sutcliffiella_A > Sutcliffiella_A horikoshii_B. The sequence continues at coordinate 32,347 of NZ_VTEV01000010.1, forward strand.
GATTCCCGTTTTATCTCCTCTATCATCGCATCCTTTTTATCCATTGCTTTTGTCACATAACTTTTTCGTTTAGCAGGATCAAGGTTCATGTTGAATAGAGCTTTGTCTAGTTTGTTGTCGTAGAATCTCTCCACTTTATGCAAGATCACTTTTTTCTCTGTACGCACATAGTTTTGCAGTACACTTTTCACCTTTTCTACTCGGCGATAATACGGGAGGTAGGTATATTCGTTGCGAATCAGGTTTTCCATTTTTTCAGCGGTGTAGAGTTTGAATTTAGAAGTCAGGTAGAAATCTTCTGTTGGAATGAGTGTTTCTAAGATGTCAGATAAATAGCGGTCCATGATTTCCTTGAATTCTAGCGAACCTTTGAAGCTTGCCAGCCATTGGACCATTTCAGGATCCTGATATTCATGGTTAATGAAGCCCATCAATTTCTCCGACGGAGGTCGCAATTTCACCTTTTTGCCGATGCAGCTTAAGACAAAGTCAATAAAGGTCGTCTGTAAGATCCGGTCCACCCCAAGCTCTGGGAGCACTTCAGAAATGTAGTCGATGAATAGATTGTTCGGTGCGAGGATCATCAGTTGTTCCGGTCGGAATTGATCCTGGTAGGTATAAATAAAATAAGAAATTCGGTGAAGCGCAATGGTAGTCTTTCCGCTTCCTGCCGCTCCTTGCACAATAATCGGTTTATTTAAGTCAGCCCGGATGATTCGGTTCTGCTCCTCCTGAATCGTAGAGACGATATCAGTGAGGCGGTTGCTGGAACTGCCCGAAAGTGATTCTTGTAACAGCTCGTCCGTCGTCGTCAAATCAACATCCCTTATATCTTGGAGCTCGCCGTCTTCCATAATATATTGCCGTTTCAGAGAGAGGTAGCCGTCATACGTTTCCCCTTCCGCCTCGTACTCTACTTCACCAAGTCTGCCGTCATAGTAGAGGTTGGCTATTGGGGAGCGCCAATCGACAATGATCGGGTCTTGCGTTTCCCTATCAAAAAGCGATGCTTTACCAAAATAAAGGATCTCCTCTTCTTCTTTGCCTGCCCGCTTATAGTCAATTCTGGCAAAGTAGGGCTTATGGTAGATTTTCTTGAGGCTGCGGATCTCTTCGTTCGTCCGCTGGAGCATGTTCGCATTGGTGAGCATGTTTAAATAACTTAAACTACTGTCTGAAAAATCAGTTCCATCCAACGCCTCTTTAAAACTGGATTTAAACGATTCCTCATCCAACTCTGTTGCTTTGATGACAATGTCCATATACTTTTTGGTAAAGATAAGCCGTTCCACTTCCTGATCAAAATCAGGATGCCTTTTCTTCATTTCTGCCAAACTCTTCACACTCCCGAGGTTTATGTAGAGACGCAAAAAACCATGAACTAGAGTTTTCTCCATTCATGGTAACTATCCCTTTAGGAACCTTTTCAAAGTACGCAACGGTTTTCTGTTCTTTTTGCCGGAAAAACAATTATAACCGCTTACAAAACAATTTGCAATTTTCCATCAGATTTAGCTCTTTTCCTTGTCAGTTTCTATTTTTATATGTAAACTTTTGTTGTTGGTAAGTTTACATATAAATTACACAGTAACATTGTTGATTGTAGTGGAAGGCGCGCAAACTCCTACGGGAGGAAGGGACAGGGGAGACCCCGCAACGAAGTGAGGAGGCTCCCGGACCGCCCGTGGAAAGCGAAGCGCCTGGAACGGAAATCAACAGTTCATCCAAAAACTCAGTAGGAGTGATTATTTTGACTTGGAAACAGCTTGCAGAAAAAGTGGTAGAGGGCTATCACATAACACCAGAGGAAGCCTTACAAATTTTAAACGAAGACGACGACAACGTATTAGAACTCATCCAATCAGCCTTTCAGATCCGAAAACACTACTACGGAAAAAAAGTAAAACTGAACCTGATCATCAACGCCAAAAGCGGCTTATGCCCAGAAGATTGCGGCTACTGCTCCCAATCCATGAAAGCCGACACCGAAATTGACAGCTACCCGCTTGTCAGCAAAAAAATTATTGTCGACGGAGCCAAAGAAGCCAAGAAGAATAAAATTGGTACCTACTGTATCGTCATGAGTGGCCGCAAGCCGACAAATCGAGACGTGGACACGGTGGTTCAGGCCGTCCAGGACATTAAAAAAGATGTGGAAAATATGAAGATTTGCGCCTGTCTGGGTCTTGTAAACGACGCACAAGCGAAACTCTTGAAGGAAGCCGGCGTGGACCGTTTCAACCATAATATCAACACAAGCAAAGGACACCATAGCGAAATCACTACGACACACGATTACGAGGATCGCATCCGCACACTCGAAACATTGAAAAGTGCAGGAATCTCCCCTTGTTCTGGTGTGATTTGTGGAATGGGTGAAACGCTTGAGGATATTGTAGAAATGGCATTTTCGCTGAAAGAATTAGATGCCGACTCCATTCCAGTTAACTTTCTTCACCCAATAGAAGGAACGAAGCTTGCCGGCATGGATGATTTAACTCCATTAAAATGCTTGAAGATCCTAGCCATGTTCCGATTTGTGAATCCCACAAAGGAAATCAGGATTTCCGGAGGCCGTGAATACAATCTTCGAACACTTCAAAGTATGGGGCTTTACATGGCAAACTCCATCTTTGTTGGGGACTATCTGACCACTAGCGGTCAAGCATCTAACCAGGATTACCAAATGATCCAGGACCTTGGTTTTGAAATTGAAGAAAATGCATTTGAAACTGAAAGCCAGCAATTTGCAGGGGTATAAGCGGAGATAATAATCATGGACAGTGGTACATTACGAGCCACTGTCCTTTTATTAAACACCTATAGAAAACTTTTCATTCATTAACGCAAGGCGGTAAGGAGACAATTCCGCTGTCATAATTTCGCTTAATACAGCGGGGTCGTTATTCATAAACCTTTCTGCTTCCGCTTCGTTTCTAGCCAAAAATATAACGATTCCAAAACCGGTTTCATCCGTCTGTTCGGTTCTTCCCGCGAGGACGACTACTCCCTTTTCTACATTCTTTTTTAAGTAGGTGAAGTGCCGAGATACGATGGTCTTTTCCTCCTCTGTCCACCGCTCCGGGTCATATAATCTTTCAGGCAACCTAAGTAAATAAATATACGTTTGCAGGCTCATGGATTTCCCCACTCCTTTCCTTCCCTTAAATTTCTACAAATTCTGAGGAAATCCTTTTATAGAATGAAGAAAAACATTAAGGACTTCATATTGGTGATGAGGACCTCTCTCCTCCATTTTCCTTGTCACTCAGGTCTTCATACCGGCGATGAGGACCTCTCTCCTCCTTTTTCCTCGTCACTCAGGTCTTCATCCCAACGAACACGAATGAATCTAAAGACTATTCCAGCATTCCATTATTTTATAATTTCATAAACAACGAAAAAAGGGACAGTTCGCACTGTCCCTGAAAATAAGTAGTATTATCCGTTCACAACCGTTCCGCCGTTAATGTGCATCATTTGTCCGGATACATAAGAGGAATCCTCCGATGCCAAATAAACATAGGCCGGAGCCAATTCAGCAGGTTGGCCCGGACGCCCCATCGGAGAATCGGTACCGAACTCCTCCACCTGTTCTCCGTCAAAGGATGCTGGAATAAGCGGAGTCCAAATGGGACCAGGAGCTACACCGTTCACCCTGATTCCGCTGCCAACGATATTCTCTGACAAGGAACGCGTTAACGCTACAATTGCTCCTTTGGTTGCGGAATAGTCCATTAATACAGGCATTCCTTTATAGGCCACCACAGAAGCCGTGTTAATAATAGAACTTCCTTTATCCAGATAAGGCATGGCCGCCTGGATAAAATAAAAATAGGAAAAGATATTAGTCTGGAACGTACGCAACAATTGCTCTTCGGAAATATCCTCGATCTTCTCCTGCACATGCTGTTCAGCGGCATTGTTCACGAGAATATGTAATCCTCCCAGTTCTTCCGCTGTCTGCTTCACAACATCTGTGCAGAAATCCTTTTGACCAATGTCGCCAGAATACAACAGACATTTGACGCCATATTGCTCTACCATTTGTTTTGTTTCTTTTGCATCCTCATGTTCGTCAAGGTAGACAATGCTGACATTTGCTCCTTCTTTTGCATAGGCAATGGCGACTGCCCTGCCAATCCCGCTGTCCCCGCCAGTGATGATGGCATTTTTACCTTTTAGTTTGCCGCTTCCCTTGTAGTTTGGATTGTCGCAGATTGGTTCTGGAATCATTTCGTTTTCGTCACCAGGTTGTTTGCCTTGTTCTTGTGGTGGTTGGCCTTCTGTTTGTACGGTATAAAATCGTTCTTCACTCATTTTTCCCACTCCTTTTTTTGGGGTTTTATAAACGACGCTGTTGATTTCCGCAAATGGCTTCGCTTTCCTAGGGGCTGACGAGAGCCTCCTCGGCTTCGCCTGTGGGGTCTCCACCTAGCGCTATCCCCCTCAGGAGTCTTCGCCATTTGCTCCACTCCACAGCTGAGAATCTATTTCTAAATGATAAAGAGCAGCCTTTGTTTAATCGGCTGCCCTTATGGTTCTTATCTATGGTTGTGGCACATGTTAATTTGAGTTCGAGTTGTTACCGCCTTTTTGCCCGATCTCTTCGAAGTGCTCCTTGCCATGTTCGTTCAGCGTCTTGTTACCGCCTTTTTGGCCGATTTCCTCGAAATGCTCTTGACCATGCTCCTGTTTTGTCTTCTCTCCACCCATTCGTCCGCGCTCCTCATACGTCATTGTGGAGCTGTTAGAGCTACTGTTGTTTGAGTTATTAGAGTTGTTGCTGCTGTTATTATTGTTATTGTTGTTATTGTTGTTGTTAGCCATCTTAAATCCTCTCCTTTAAGTAATTTTTAAAAGATGCTTAAGTACTGACCTACATCCAACCGTCTACTTCACGTTCCGCCTCTTCCCTCGACTTCCCGTGGCGTTCCTGAATTTTGCCTACCAGCTTATCACGATCTCCTTCAATTTGTTGAAGATCATCATCCGTGAGATTTCCCCATTTCTTCTTGGCGTCACCTTTCATCTGGTTCCACTTACCTTTCATGGTTGTCTGATTCATAATCAACATCACCTCCCACTTCAATTTGTGACATCTGATAGCTCGTCACTAGTTACTTCATTCCTTTTCTACATAATTTAAAACCTAATTTTTGGAACAAACTTTTTTTCCAACTTTCGTCCTAATCTACACCTTTAGAAACAATTAAAAAAATTATTGGTTTAACATTTTTCACGCTAGGGAATTACCTTCTGTGTAGACGTTGAAAAAAATACCAAAACAATAGAGGAGGAAAATCACATGTTATGGACAATCTTTGTTGTACTTTTAGTTCTATGGTTACTTGGTTTCGCAATGGAAATTGGCGGAGGACTTATTCACATTCTTCTAGTGCTGGCTGTACTGGCTATCGTGTTTAACCTTTTCGGAAGAAGACGTGGCGTCAGGTAACGAATAGCCAATCATTAGCAGGAATACCAGGAGTGGCTGAAGGGCATACCAAACTTACAGCTACTATGTCAGATGTTTAGGAGGCATTTCACTATGTTATGGACAATCTTTGCAGTCTTACTTATTCTTTGGTTACTTGGATTCTCTTTTGATATCGCAGGGAACCTCATTCACATTATTCTTGTGTTAGCACTAATCGCATTAGTCTTTAACCTATTTGCTGGTCGCAGAAGGCCTTAGGTATAGAAAATAAAGAAGAAAGCTGGAAAGAATCAGTGTTGTCACTGAAACTTCCCAGCTTTTTTTTGTGGAGAGCTTACTTTGAAGCCGCTGTTGATTTCCGCAAATGGCTTCGCTTTCCTAGGGGCTGACGAGAGCCTCCTCGGGCTGCGCCCTGTGGGGTCTCCACCTAGCGCTATCTCCCTCAGGAGTCTTCGCCTTTTGCTACAATCAACAGCTAGGATAACTTTGCTACTTCAGTATCCTTTTTGCTTCGAAGAAACGTTGAAGGCCGGTTATTATTTCTACTGCTAAGAAGATTAAGGTGGTCCAGAGGACGAATGCAGGGAGCAATATCATGAGGGTAAGTAAGATAAAGCCTTCTGTTCGTTCCGCAAGTCCGGCCTGATAGTAAAAGGACTTCATTCCCTGCTTTTCCGAAACCGCTCCAACAGTTAAAAAGACTGTAATTGAAAAAATAATGGACACGCTTAACAATAATAACGCCCACTGTATTTCCGGGTAGACAAAGGCCACGCCGAGGATGACACTAATCTCAACCAGCCGGTCAAACGTGACATCCATCACCGTTCCCCATGGAGAAGACTTGGTTTTGCGGGCCATGGTGCCATCTACCGCATCAAGAAAGCCCGAAATCCACAAAACCAATACTGCTATAATTGGCAGACCAAAATAGAAAAATGCTCCAGATGACACGCCGATACAAAATGAAATGACCGTGACCTGATTTGGTGTCAATCCGAACTTCAACAATTGCTCCGCCGTATTAGATATCAGTGGTTGTACATATTTTCGGGCATGTGTATCAAGCATAAAAACCTTCCTTTATAGGGGGAGTATTTTCTAAATCAATTCTTAAAATGAATAAGATCATGTTCTTTTTGCACCGTTACCCATACTTTTTGGGATAGGTTTAAATCTTCCGTTGAAGGAAGGGTGAGCTTTTGATTGAGTTCTTCCATCTGAATATCATAAAAAAGACTGCCATGTTTTACTTTTTTCTGTACTATTGAGCCTTTATATGACTGGTAGCTGGACTCTGAGTGTTCTTTTGTTACTTTTAACTTTTTTGAATGAACAAAGGAACGCTTACCTATCAGAAGACCATCAGAATAAAATTTTGCGACAAAAGGTGTTGCCGGCTCCTCATACACATCCATCGGCGCGCCAACCTGTTGGATTTTCTGTTCGGCAAAAACTACAACCCGATCCCCCATCAACATCGCTTCTTCTATATCATGAGTGATAAAAAGGCTTGCAATACCTTCTTCTTTCAATAAATTTCGCACCCATAACCGTAATTCGTCCCTTTTCTCATTATCGATACTGCTAAAAGGTTCATCTAAGAGCAATAGTTGCGGATTAGTGATTAGTGCCCTAGCCAACGCAACCCTTTGCTGTTGTCCGCCAGAAAGCTCGTAAGGATAATTTTTTCCGTATCCATCAAGTCCGACTTTCATTAAGAAATTGGTAGCCAACTCTTTTCGCTTGGCCTTTGACCCTTTTCTTTTAAAAGATAAACCAATCATGACATTTTCCAAAACGGTCATATGTGGAAACAAAAGGGGCTGTTGAAACATCATGACAATCGGACGCTGATTGGCCTGCATGGAGGTGATATCCTTTTGCCCCACTTTGATGGTCCCAGCTGAAACTGGTTCCAGCCCAGCAAGACACTTCAATAACGTGGATTTTCCGCTTCCTGAAGGACCGACAACACTGATGATTTCACCTTGATTGATGGTCAAATTCATATGACGGATGATGCTTTTCTCTCCATATTTTTTTGATACGTTTTCTATCACTATTTTTTCACTCAATCTAAAAACACCCTTTTCTGATAAGGAATCACCAGTCGAAACACTAGTTCAAACCCGATCATCACACAAATAGGAAGCAATGCAAACACGATGGAAAAGCTCGCAATGACTGCTTCGTCCACTGACGACAGGAACGGAAAGTATAACATAGCCAACGTCAATACGTTTCCGCCACCGATGATGGACGTGAGCGCATATTGACTTAAGGAAATAACAAAAATTAAAAACACCATACTACGGAAGCTTGGCAATAATTGCGGCAAGTAAATTCTGTAGAGGATTGCGCCTTTTGTGCCTCCGAGCGAGCTTGCTTGTTCTTCCCACTTCTGTCCAAGTCTTTCAAAGCCCGATCTTAAAATTTTTATTGAATATGGTACCGTCGGAATGAGGTGGACGAACACAACACCAAGCCACTGGTCCGCCAAACCCAATCGTATCATGGTTATATGAATCCCCATCGCCACTGCTAGACTCGGGATGAGGATTGGGAGGAGAAGTACCACTTCAACCAGCGCTTTTCCTCTGAAAGAGTGAAAGGCAAGTGCCCTTGCGGCTGGTACTGCAATGGCCAAGTTGAGGAGAATAACGACCATTCCAATCAGAAGCGTCATTCCAATCGCTGAGTAAAAACGCGCATCATTAAGCAGGACGGTGAAGCCTCTTCCAGAAAAAGAAGTGGGGATGATTTCCCCCCACCGCCAACCGTAGGATACACTTTTCACCAGCAATAGCAGGACAGGTAGAAAGAGAACGAACGCAAAAATTATATACCATAAGCTCCAGTTTCTATTCCTACTCATCTTACATCCCGTTTCCTTTCATCATCCGATACCTTGATCTTGAAACCAAACTTAATAGGATGATAAGCATCCCAAAGATAATCGCAGTCACTGTCATCATCACAGCAAATGATTCAGGCCTTTTCGTCCAATCTCCTTGGTAAAACCACTCATAGGCAAGGACAGAGACCATTTTTGGATAGGTCGTGCCAAGTAAATAAGGCACCTCAAATGCCGCCAAAATAAAGGCAAAAACAATGAGCCCCGCTTCCATCAGCACTGGAAACAACCATGGCCATTCGACTGTTTTAAACACATGCCATTTGTTGCCGCCAAGCGTCTTTACCACATTCGGCAAATCGCGGTTCAGCTGTGCATAAACAGGGAGAAGCATAAGGACGACAAAGGGAATCTCTTTTAGCGTGTAAGTAATGATGATGCCGATCCCATAGCGGTCATTTGTCAGGACTGGAAACTGATCTGGACTATTTATAATGGACAGTTCATGGAGCAGGGTGGAAAACCAGCCAGTCTGAGAAAAAAGCAAGATCATCATATATCCCCAAACAAAGTGAGGAAATAACAATGGCAGCCAAACAACGGTTCGTGCCAATTGGTTTTTCAAGGTTTCAAATAGAAATTTTGTTAGAAAAAGTCCCAATAAAAGAGACAGCATTGTGGAAACGAAGGCAATCCTGAGACTATATTTCAACGATTCAAGGAATGCCTCGTTACCGAATATTTTTTTATAGGCATCCAGCGAAAAACCGTTCAAGGTTGTCACACTCTCCTGTGCCGCCATAAAAAGTCCATATACGACAAGGCAGAATGTAAAAAGAAAAGCCGGAAGGAGTGCAAGACTCCAGCTATTGCTTTTGAACCACTTCATTGACCCAATGCTCCTTCAACCAGTTCACATATTCCGCATCCACTTCCGGTAACAGGCTTTCACTCAGCTTTTCAGGTGGAAGGACAGATGCTCCGCGATCCATGTTAGCCAGCTTTTCTTTTTGCTCTTCTGGCAGCTTTGTCGGATCCAGTGCCATATTTTCTCCCCAATAGGTGGATTCATACTTGGCAAGCTGCGCATCAGGGGACATCAAGAAATCAATGGCCGCCATCGCACCTGCTTTATTTGGACTGTTAAACGGGATAGCCAGAAAGTGCGTGTTTCCGATGGAACCTGAATCAAACACAAAGGATTTCGTACTTTCAGGGAATACGCCGTCCTTGATAAGACTTTCGGCCCTCGCTTCGTTATACCCCATCGTCATCCACACTTCCCCTTGGCTATAGAGGCGATCCAGATCCGTGAGAGTTGCTGGATAAGTTTCCCCTTTTCTCCATAGGGAGGGTTGGATGTCACGGAGGTAGTTCCACATGTCTTCTTGGTTCTCTGTTAAAATCTCTTCACTGTAGCCGTCTTCTAATAATTTCTCCGGTCCGCCGACCGCATTATACAGGACATGCCTTAAGAACGCGTTGCCTGTAAAATCATTGGCGTCAGGATATGTGAATCTTCCTGGATTTTCTTTTATCCAATCTTTTAGCTCTTCTAGGTTTGCTGGTGGGGTCTGCACTTGTTCTTCGTCATAAAGGAAAACAAATTGCACTTTGCCCCATGGTGCCTCCAGTCCATCTACCTCTGTACCGAAGTCATATTGAATGTCGAGGCTTTCGGTGTCCACAAAGTTTTGGTAGTTCGGGAGTTTTTCACTGAAAGGTCCGTAGAGGAGCTCAAACTCCTTAGCATTCTTGAAGTTTTCCCCGTTGATCCAGACAATGTCGATGGTTCCTTCTTCTTTGTTTGCACGCTTTTCCGTGGACAATTTTTGGAGGATTTCATTGGTATCCATCGGGACTCGCTCTAGTTCGATGTTATGGGCTTCTTTTAAATTTGGTGCGACCCATTCATCCATATAGCGGTTGATCCCTTCATCTCCGCCCCACATGAAAATTCGGACCTTGGAGCCGTTTGCAAGGTCGGTGATGTCGCTCCACTCTTTTTCATTTAGTTCTTCGCCTGCGGTGTCGCTGTTGTTTGAGTTTGTGTTCGAGCAGCCAGCTGCGGCAACTAATAGAACGATTATTAATGATACTGCCAGTAACCTTATCTTTATCATGTGCGTCCCTCTTCTCTCTTTATCGAATCAATCTCTATCTATATATATAACACTATCCTTTTGTACTTTAAAATGTTGGTATGTTTGTGGTGGGTTTAGGTTCTTTAGGAACCTAACGTTTCGGGTGAAGATTTGGATCACTTTTGGGGTAACTTTTAGGTGGGAGGGCTGATGGACGAGGGGCCAGCGGGATGAACTTACTTCCATTTTAGGAAAATGTCCAAAGATTTTCGTTTTTTGGCCGAAGTTTTGACAGAAGTGGCCGAAGATTTTCCGAATTTGACCGAACGAAATTTTCAAATGACCGAACGTCTCGAAATGTTGACCGAACCCGACTATGAAATTGTCCGAGCCATAGCCAAAAAGCTGCTAAAATTGTCCGAAGCATCCACTTTATTGACCGAACGGTTTAAAAGCATCTAAAAACACATAAAAATCATCTGAAAAACTTTCATATTCCCCAAAAAACTAAAAAACGCATGGACCAACTCACCAAAAGAATCAATCCATGCGTCCATCTATCCGAAGATACGTATTATTTTGTTAAAGCATCCGTCAACACAGGAACAACTTGCTTCTTTCGGGATACAACACCCTTCAATAAAGCTGTGTTGTTTTCAAGAGTTACATTGTACGCTTTCTCCACAACTGGCGCTTGGGAACCAAGTGCAAGTGCAACAGAATCATTTTCTAAAATATCCGTCACGACAAGTAGGAATAAATCTAGATCCTTGTCAGCAACGTTGGCTGTGATCACTGCTTCCAACTCTTCCTGTTTTGCAAGAACGTCGTTTGTATCAACCGTGTTTACTTGCGCGATTTCCACTTTGTAGTTGCCCATTTGGAATTCTTTCGCATCTAAGGAAATCAGTTGTTCTACTGTTTTGTCGCTCAGATCCGCTCCTGCTTTTAACATGGCAAGGCCGTACTCTTCTGCATTCACTCCCGCGATTTCCGCAAGTTCTTTTGCAGCTTGTACATCTTGCTCTGTGCAAGTCGGGGATTTGAACAACAGAGAATCAGAAATGATAGCAGAAAGCATTAAACCAGCAACAGGCTTAGAGATTTCCACACCATTTTCCTTGTATAGCTTGTTTAAGATTGTCGCAGTGCAACCAACAGGCTCTGCACGGTAGTATAAAGGATCAGTTGTTTCAAAGTTTGCGATACGGTGGTGATCAATTACTTCCAGCACGCGAACTTGATCGATATCACTTACGCTTTGTTGGCGCTCGTTGTGGTCGACTAAGATTACTTCTTTGACTTCATTTGCAACAGTTTCTACTAAACGAGGCACTTCGCTATTGAATTCTTTTAACGCATATTCTGTTTCACCGTTTAACTCACCTAAGCGAACAGGCTCTGCATCCATGCCTAATTGCTTTTTCAAATCTGCATAAGCGATTGCCGAGCAGATGGAATCTGTATCTGGGTTTTTATGTCCTAGTACTAAAACTTTTGTCATGAGTACTCTCCTTGCGTATATGTTTTATCGAGCTAATTCTACTAACTCTTCCACTTTGTATATTACCTTAAAATATCTTCTGATTCAAAATGAAATTCCTTTTGAAATGTTTCTCTATAAGGTTTTAATGAAAAATACAGAAAAAAGGAACGCCTCCACTGAATGAAGACGCCCTTACGTTTTCCAATTGTTGTATTTAATCTAGTTGCCTAACAGCCGTGTCTTCCGTCATCCTTAACTGACCACGTTCTTCCACACAAGGCTCAACGGTCCGCACTTCCTGGCTCTCTTTTTCATTTGTCAGCACCAATATCCTGCCGTTCTCCACATCAGTTGCATACATTGGCGCATCGCGGTCTGAGAGGCCTAGTTCAAGCAATTTGTTGCCCACTCCTCTTGGTGCATGCGCCTCATCTGGCAAGAAAAGCTTGTCGACCATGGAATCGTCTTCTTCAGATGTAATGTGTTCTACCCTCGTGCCTGTGGGATAGTTGGAACCAATTTCATCTCCAAGCGCAACCACGACAATCTCTTCCGCCCGGTACCCCTGGACAATCAAGCCTTCCACTACATTTCTGGCTTTTTTCTCTGTATCATATACACCTAATATCGTTTTTTTCATTATCGTTTCCTCCTAGGAAAAAGAATAGCTCTTTTCTCTATACATTCCCCCTTGGAAACAGTTGAAACACCCTTACAAAAATTTCCTAACACTTAACCAAACTGGGCATGATGCAATCTGCTATAGATTCCTTCTGCTTCAATCAGCTCTTCATGTCGGCCTTGTTCTGCGATGCCATCTTTTGTCACGACCATAATACGGTCTGCATTTTTGATGGTGGCAAGGCGGTGTGCAATGACCAGCGTTGTCCGGTCTTTAGAAAGCTCCGTTAACGATCCTTGGATAGCGCGTTCCGTTTCCGTATCAAGTGCGGAGGTCGCTTCATCTAAAATCAGGATTGGCGGGTTTTTCAGGAAAATCCTTGAAATGGCAAGACGCTGCTTCTGCCCGCCAGACAGTTTCACCCCGCGTTCACCGATAACGGTATCAAGTCCCTGTGGCTGTGTGGAAATGAATTCATCCAGCTGAGAACGTCTTGCCGCCTCCATGATTTCTTCGTCTGTTGCATCAAGTTTGCCGTATGCAATATTTTCTCGGATCGTTCCTGAAAATAAAAACACATCCTGCTGCACGATTCCGATTTGGCTTCGCAAGGATTCAAGCTTGAGTTCGCGTGTATCATAGCCGTCAATGAGAATGCTGCCTTCTTCTAGTTCATAGAACCGTGGCAAAAGACTGCACAGCGTGGTTTTCCCGGCACCTGATGGACCAACAATCGCAACTGTTTCACCCGCTCTGACGGTGAGGTTGATGTTTTTCAATACTCGCTCGTTACCCTCATAACCAAATGATACATTTCGGTAGTGAATCTCTCCCTCTAATTCGGCATGGACAGCATCAGGTGCATCTGCAATATCCGGTTCCGTATCCATGATTTCTGTATACCGTTTGAACCCCGCAATTCCCTTTGGATAGCTCTCAATCACTGCATTTATTTTCTGAATAGGTCCTAGTAAAATATTAGAGAGCAGGATGAAAGCAACAAATTCCCCATAGCTAAGCTCCCCGCGTATAACGAAAAAGGTTCCGAATAGCAGCGTAAATAATGTCACAAGACGCATTAGCATATAGTTAGCCGTGACATTCTGAGCCATAATTTTATAAGAAGCCAGTTTCGTAGAACGATAGCTTTCATTGTTCACCGCAAATTGCTTCTGTTCGTGTTTTTCGTTCGCAAAAGCCTGCACCACGCGGATTCCCCCGATGCTGTCTTCCACTCTTGCATTTATTTCTGCCACGTCACTGAACATTCTGCGAAACGTACGTGTCATTTTTTTATTAAAATGGATGGCAAGAATCATTAACAGCGGAATGACTAAGAATGATAGAATGGCAAGCTTCCAGTTGATGGTGAGCATGATGAAAAACGCCCCGATAAGCGTCATCAAGGCCACAAACACATCCTCAGGTCCATGGTGGGCAACTTCTCCGATTTCCTCTAAGTCCTTAGTAAGCCTAGAGATAGAGTGCCCTGTTTTATTATTGTCATAATAGCCGAATGAAAGCTTCTGCATGTGCTGAAATAACTTTCTGCGCATGTCGGTTTCAATATTAATCCCAAGCATATGGCCCCAATAGGTAACCACATAATGGAGTCCGGTGTTGATGGCATAAATGGCAAGCAGCCCGATGCACGCCCAGACGATAAGCGTCCAATTTTCCTGTGGCAAAAGTTTATCAATCACCTGGTTTACGGCAACCGGAAACGCCAGTTCCAACAAACCTACTAAAACGGCGCAGGAAAAATCCAAAATAAACAGCCATTTATATGGCTTATAATACGAGAAAAACCGTCGTACCAATACTTTCACACCCTTTTTCAATTGTTATGTATACTGATTGTTTTTATTTCGACCCTCTAATGATAATCATTATCATTTAAACTCTACTATACTATTATTTGCTGATGCACGTCAATGTAATTTATGTTAGAAGTGTACTTTTAGGATGGGAAGGGAACTCTTTGGGATGAACGAGGCAACTCCAGGAGGTGAAGAAGGTTTTTAGCAAATTAGATTTTGGATTTTTGGTTTTTAATTGATTTTGGCGTAAAAAGAAGGGAAAATGATCAACTTTTGAGTGGTAAAAAACCATTCGGACAACTATCCTCCTTGGTTCAGACATTTTATTACCTATTTTGGTGGGGGTTCGGACATTTACAGGCGGATGTTCGGTCAAATATTTGGGGCCTTCGGTCATTTGAAAAATTCGTTCGGTCAAATTCCTCAATACTTCGGTCAACTTTGGAAAATCTTTGGACAACTTCGCGAAATCTTCGGTCAACTTTTCCAAAACTTCGGACATTTGTCATAGCACTTCTATTGATCAAAGCAAAAAAGCCGCCCAAGGGACTACAAACTCCCCCTAGACGACCAAGCTAAAGCTAAAACCCCTCACTTACATAAAAACGCTCTTCTCAATCTCTTTCATCTCATAAAAATACCCTTTCATCCTCATCAGCTCATCGAATGTCCCTGCCTCTACGACACGGCTATTCTCCATGACAATGATCTGATCCATCTTCTCTAAGCCCGTCAAGCGGTGACTGACCAGCACCACTGTATCCTCTGCGGCCGCGTCAAAAAGCTTCTCAAAAATTGCCGCTTCTGTAACAGCATCCACAGAGGAAGTCGGCTCATCCAAGAGCCACAAACGTTCCGCCTTCAACAATGCACGTGCTATAGCAAGGCGCTGTTTCTCCCCGCCGGAAAGGTTCTCCCCTTTTTCCAACACCTCATCATCCAAGGAAAAGCCGTCAAGCTTCACCGCGCCTAATGCTTCCAACATCTCTTCATCACTCAATCCATCCTTGGCAAGCGCAAGATTCTCCCTAATAGTGCCATAGAAAAAGTGATTTTCCTGCAGTACGACATTTGCCTTACTCCACAAGTCCTCTTGTTCCACTGCAGCATAGTCCCACTCACCCAAAGAGACAATCCCTTCCTCTGCCTCATATATCTTCAACAGCAACTGCAACAATGTAGATTTCCCAGAACCGCTTGGGCCGACAATGGCCGTTTTGGATCCAGCAGGCAAACTAACACTCACTTCGTCCAGCGTTGGACGGGATTCTCCAGGATAGCGGAAGGTAACATCCTTCATTTTAAAAGAAAATGCCTGCTGTTCAGGTAGTTTCACAGTTGTCCCAGCAGTCGCGGCACCTACAACCTGCGCCACGTCCACCACATCATCCAACCTAACAGCAGCCCTTCTACTCTCCTCATAATGATTCGGGAAAACAGCCATCGGTGCTGCATTTTCAAACACAGTCAAGGAAATCATCACAAGCATCGCCAGAAACAGTCCGTCAAACTGTCCTTCCACCGTCAGATACGCGCCGAGTGCAAGCAAGGTCCACGAAACAAGCAACGTAATAAACGTGTTCACTGATTGATTGAACATCGCCTGTTTCCCTTCTCGCTCCTGCTCTGCAACATATGATGCCGCCGCTTCCCCCAGCAACTTCTCCTTATCATTCAGTTGCTGATAAATTTTCAAATCGCGGAATCCATAAAAAAGCTCCGTCACCTCTGTCGATAGCGCCCCTCTTTCTTCTCTCACACGACTTTGCAATCGGCGTTGTCCTACTGCAAAGATAGCCGGCACTACAAATCCAGTCAAAATCAATCCGATGAACATCACCAATGCCAGATAAATAGAGAAAAAGGAAATGAAAAATATTGTGCTTAAAAAGACTAGTACCAACACTACCGGCGGGTAAAACACGCGTAGAAAGAAGTTCTGTAAGCTTTCCACGTCCCCCACAATCCGTGCAAGCAAATCACCGCTGCGGTACTTTTGAAAAATCTGCGGCGCAAGCGGCTCGATTTTTTTATAAAAAGAAACACGCAAATTACTTAATATCGTAAAAGTCGCCCTGTGCGAATACAAACGTTCGCCATATCTACTAAATGCCCTCGCGAAGCCGAATAGCTTCAACACAGCAATCATTACAGTCAAGGTATAAATCGGCGGAGCCAAGGCCGCTTTGGAGATAAGATAACCACTAGAGGCAAACAGCCCAACCGCCGTAATCCCTGCTGAAAATCCAAGCAAAATGGAGAGGAGAATATCCTTCTTTTCCAGCATGACTAGTTTCACTACATGTGCTAATTCTCTCATCCCGCACTCCCTCCTTGTTGGACAGAAACCATATCATTGTAAGCCGGCACCGTTTCAACCAGCTCCTCATGCGTTCCTTGGGCAATCAACGCGCCTGATTCAAGCAGTAAAATCGAGTCCGCCTGTTTAATTGTGTGCAATCTATGCGCAACCGTTATAACCGTAGACGTCTTGGCCAGCTCCTTTATAGAAGCCTGCAAAATCCGCTCCGTCTGCAGATCAAGTCCTGTAGTCGGTTCGTCAAACAGGATGACTGATGGCTTTTTCAAAAAAGCCCGCGCCAATGCCAACCGCTGCTTTTCACCGCCAGACAAACCTCTCCCCACTTCACCTATTTTCGTTTCAAAACCTTCTGGTAACGACTCAATCAACGGAAGGATACCTGCTTTCTCCGCAGCATCTCTTATTTCTTCTTTTGTCGCTTCCGCCTTTCCGCCAATCGCAATGTTATCGGCAATCGTTCCGGAAAAAAGATATGGATTTTGGGAGATATAGCTGACGCGGTCAAACCACGCTTTTTCCACATATTCAAATAACGGCTTTCCTTCTACCAAGACTTCCCCTTCTGAAGGACGAATCAACCCTGCCATCAGATTGAGAAGTGTCGATTTTCCTGCACCACTTCGTCCAATCAAAGCAAGCTGCGTATATGGCGGAATATCCACTGTTATATTTTCTATGGCAAAGCCTTTATCTCCATAACGGAAGCCAAGGTTTTTCAGTTGTATTGCAGGAGGACCCTGCTCCACTTGAAATGTTGAGCCTCCCCATTCAATAGGATTCTCCTCTTCTGCCAGCTCATCTGTCACCTTTTTTGCCGCTCCCATACTTCCACGCCCGGTATGAAAGGCGCTTCCAAGCTCTTTCAGGTATAGATAGAACTCAGGTGCCAATACCAATACAAAAAATGCAGTGAAGAACGTAACATTTTCAAAAACAACAAGCTGCAAGCCTACTTCAAGTGCAATCAATCCAATGGCAAGCATGGAAATGAATTCCAGCATTAAAGACGAGAGAAATGCGATTCGCAACACTTCCATCGTCGCATCACGGAAGCTTAAGCTACTGTTTTCGATCGTTTGCTGCTGTTTGGCTGAGCGACCGAAAAGCTTTAATGTCGTGAGCCCTTGCAACGTATCAAGAAACGTTCCCGAAAAAGCATTCAGTTTATCCATCTGCTCTTCTGATTTTTTCTTTGTTTTCAAGCCAACCACAATCATGAAAATGGGAATGAACGGCGCCGTAATCAGAATGATCAAACCTGTATTTACATGCTGGCTGAATGCCGCGATCAAGATCATGATTGGAATGATGCTCGATTGGATGACCTGTGGCACGTATCTGCTGAAATACGGATCTATTTCATCTACCGCATCCATCATAACGCTAACCTTTTGGCCGGACTGACCCTTAAGGGAAGCTTGAACAGGACTGTTGGAAAATTTCTGTAGCAACGCAATCCGGAATTCACGTTTTACTTTGGCAGCAAGCTTCACACCTGTCAAACCGCTCCAATAGGTTAAAGCCGCTCGTGCAGCCAATACTGCTAGAAGTCCCCCCAGGAATGGCAGGATTTCTTGAAAAGTGTGGCCCCTTAGGAACACGCGGTCCACAATGGTGACAAAGAAATATGCCTGCCCGATGACCGTCGCCCCTGTAAGTATAGCAATTAAGATCAGCGTCATCCTTGTGCCTCTATGAGATTTTGCGATTGTTTTTAGATCAGTCATATAGTTAAATCCCTCTTTTCTATTAATGAAAATCGGATTAAAATAGTTAGTTAGTGAAAAGTTTCACATACTTTATAGTTAACATTATATAACACGC
The DNA here is from genome assembly GCF_008180725.1 of Sutcliffiella horikoshii. Lineage (GTDB taxonomy): Bacteria > Bacillota > Bacilli > Bacillales > Bacillaceae_I > Sutcliffiella_A > Sutcliffiella_A horikoshii_B. The sequence continues at coordinate 50,803 of NZ_VTEV01000010.1, forward strand.
TCGGTGGAATTTCCTCTTTTGGGATTGACCATTTTATGACAAAAAAAATTCTTTGCACTCTTCACTTCTACCCCACTCCTTCACCGCATAAAATAATTCATCCAGAAAAAAACATTGCATTTCACCTTGAGCTGTTGTAAATTAGTAAAATAATTAAATTGTTCTGATAATTAAATAGTGAACTTTCTTATCCAGAGAGGTTGAGGGAATGGCCCGAAGACACCTCAGCAACCAGCAACGCCCTATTAAAAGGACGTTGAAAAGGTGCTAATTCCAGCAAGCTGTGATGCTTGCAGAGATGAGAAGAATGTACTTTTCGATAAAAGTCTTCTTCTTATAGAAGGCTTTTTCTTTTTATCCAATAAAGCATTAAAGCCTCTCTCCCTCTGGAAATTAATTGTCACTTACCATATAGGAGGCCACTTCATGTATAAAACGGAAACGAAGCTTGCGCAAATTGGAAATCGTTCAGAAACTGCCACTGGAACAGTGAATCCACCTGTTTATTTTTCCACCGCCTATCGCCATGAGGGCATCGGACAATCGACGGGCTATGACTATACAAGAACAGGGAATCCCACGCGCCATGTGTTGGAAAAAGCCATTGCGGATCTAGAGGGGGGCGATCAAGGATTTGCCTGCAGCTCCGGAATGGCGGCAATTTTGACCATCCTTTCCCTTTTTAAGTCGGGTGACCACCTCATTGTATGTAAGGACCTGTACGGCGGTACGTACCGCCTTTTTGAAGAAGGCTATAAAAAATGGGGACTGTGTTGTAGCTATGTGGACACAACCGACCTTTCAGAGATTAAAAAAGCCATTACTCCACAGACGAAGGCTATTTTTGTGGAGACTCCCACCAATCCCCTGATGGTAGAAACAGACTTAGAAGCAGTCTCTGAGATAGCGAAAGCGCATGGACTTCTATTAATCTGTGACAATACGTTTTACACTCCTGTTCTATTAAACCCCATAAAATTAGGCGCGGACATCGTCATTCACAGTGCGACCAAATATCTTGGCGGGCATAATGATGTGCTTGCAGGGCTCCTTGTCGCAAAAGGCGCAGAACTTTGTGAATTACTGTCGCTTCACCATAACGCGGCAGGTGCGGTACTCAGTCCGTTCGACTCGTGGCTGTTGATCCGCGGCATGAAAACCTTGTCCCTTCGCATGGAACGCCATGAAAAGAATGCGCAGATAATCGCGGAATATTTGAATCAGCATGACTCCATCACGGACGTCCTGTATCCGGGAAGAGGCGGCATGCTCTCTTTTCGCATCCAAGACGAAGCATGGGTCAATCCCTTACTTCAAAGCTTAAAGCTGATTACTTTTGCCGAAAGCCTAGGGGGCGTGGAAAGCTTCATTACTTATCCCGCCACCCAAACGCATGCGGACATTCCAGAAAAGATTCGCATGGAGACCGGAGTTTGCAACAGACTGTTACGCTTTTCAGTCGGCATTGAAGACGCAGAAGACTTGATTCAAGACTTAGAGGCGGCACTGAAAGCTGCTTCCATCCAAAGGGAGGTCCTATCATGAGCCATTCTTTTCAAACGAAGCTGTTACACAACCGCCATAAGTTTGATAAAAGCAATGGAGCAGTCAGTGTGCCCATCCAACACGCATCCACTTTTCATCAGCCTGATATCGATTCCTTTGGCAAATATGACTATGGACGGTCCGCCAATCCGACCCGGGAAGCACTCGAAGAAACAATCGCACACTTAGAAGAAGGAACCAGAGGCTTTGCTTTTTCATCTGGGATGGCGGCGATTTCGACTGCTTTTCTCCTTCTTTCACAAGGTGATCATGTCCTAATCTCAGAAGACGTTTACGGCGGAACCTACCGAATGGTTTCAGAGGTTCTTACCCGTTACGGCGTGGAGCATACGTTTGTGGACATGACCAATTTAGAAAAAGTGAAAGCAGCCATCCAAGCTAACACGAAACTGTTTTATGTGGAAACACCATCCAATCCGTTGTTAAAAGTAACAGACATCGCAGCTATTTCCACACTCGCCAAATCAATCGATGCATGCACATTCGTCGACAACACTTTTTTGACCCCAGCCTTGCAAAAGCCACTGGAACTTGGTGCCGATCTTGTCCTACACAGCGCAACCAAGTTTCTCTCTGGACATAGCGATGTCGTGGCCGGCCTTGCGGTGGCAAAGAATCCTGTGCTTGCCGACCGTTTAGCCTTTTTGCAAAATTCCTTCGGCGCGGTGCTTGGTGTCCAAGATGCATGGCTGGTTTTAAGAGGGCTCAAAACCCTACATGTAAGGCTGGAGCAGTCCCAAAAATCAGCCTACAAGATCGCAAGTTACCTAGAAAAACACCCTGCCGTTAAAAAGGTTTATTTTCCAGGATTGACGACACACCCTGGCTTCACGCTCCAACATAGACAGGCGCAGGGACCTGGAGCTGTCCTTTCTTTTGAACTTCACAGTGAGGAGGACCTCAGAAAGTTTGTCGGCAAGGTCGAGATCCCAGTGTTTGCTGTCAGTTTAGGGGCAGTAGAATCCATCCTTTCCTTTCCGGCGAAAATGTCTCATGCGGCAATGCCGGAAGCAGAACGATTAAAACGAGGCATCTCCAACTCCCTACTCCGCCTGTCTGTTGGACTTGAATGTGCGGAGGATCTTATAGAAGACTTTGAACAAGCATTTCAACATACCAGTACAGCAGCAAGTGAAAACCAAGAGCAACGGAGGATAATCCATGGGAATCTTAGATAGTTTAGCGCAAGACAACATTTTAATTGCAGACGGTGCGATGGGGACCCTCCTCTATTCCTACGGCTCTGATTGTTGCTTTGAAGAATTAAATTTATCGCAACCAAACCAAATCTATAATATTCATAAGGCGTATCTGAATGCCGGCGCTAACCTTATCCAGACTAACTCGTATGCGGCCAACTACCACAAGCTCGAGCGCTATGGACTGCAGGATCAGGTGAAGGAAATAAACAGTGCGGCGGTCAGGCTGGCGAAAAAGGCCGTGGCGAATCACCCTGATGCCCATGTGGTGGGTACAATCGGCGGAATCCGCGCCATCAAGCCGGAAGCCATTCCGCTCGAGGAAATCAAACGCACCTTCCGTGAACAGCTTTACTGCCTGTTGCTTGAAGGAGTAGATGGTATCTTACTAGAAACTTTCTATGATCTGGAAGAATTAGAGACAGTCCTAAAGATTGCTAGAAAAGAAACGAACCTGCCTATCATTGCACAGGTGTCGCTTCAAGAGGTTGGATACTTGCAGAACCGCGTGCATATCACGGATGCCTTAAACCGCTTGGAATTACTTGGTGCTGATATTGTCGGACTAAACTGCCGCCTTGGCCCATATCATATGATTTCCACTCTGGAAGAGGTGTCGATTCCAAAGAAGGCTTATCTTTCGGCTTATCCGAACGCAAGTCTTCCCTCTTATGTGGATGGAAAACTAGAGTATGACAGCGACGCGGAATATTTTAAAGAAACCGCATTAGCTTTTCGAGACCAAGGCGTAAGATTATTGGGAGGCTGCTGCGGAACAACGCCTGCTCATATCCAGGCATTTTCCCGAGCACTTCAAGACGTGGCCCCTGTAAAAGAAAAACAGGTAAAACGAAAAGAACGAACCATCATCATCCCTTCAAAAAAGAAGGAAGTGCCAACACCTCTTTTCGAAAAAGCAAAAAAAGAACGGTCCATTATCGTGGAGCTCGATCCTCCACGCAAACTGAACACAGATAAATTCATGGCCGGCGCTAAAGCTTTGAAGGACGCAGGCATTGATGCGCTCACGTTAGCGGACAATTCCCTTGCCTCTCCTCGGGTCTGCAACACCGCACTCGGATCCATCGTGAAATCAGATATTGGATTGCGCCCGCTGATCCATATTACCTGCCGCGACCGAAATTTGATTGGCTTGCAGTCACATTTGATGGGACTCCATCAGCTGGGCATTCACGACGTACTGGCAGTAACAGGCGACCCAACAAAAGTTGGTGATTTTCCGGGAGCCTCGTCTGTCTATGACGTCACCTCGTTTGGTCTTATCAATATGATCAAACAGTTTAACCAAGGTGTCTCCCTTACCGGAAAAGAACTTGGCGAGCATACCAGCTTTTCTGTCGGCGCTGCCTTTAATCCGAATGTCCGCGTCATTGATAAGGCAGTTGAACGGTTGGAGAAAAAAATAGAAGCCGGCGCCGATTATTTCATCAGTCAGCCTGTTTTTTCCGAAGAAAAACTACTTGAAGTCCATCAGGCTACCAAACATATTGATGCCCCTATCTATATTGGGATTATGCCACTCACAAGCAGTAGAAACGCAAACTTCCTTCATCATGAGGTTCCGGGGATCAAGCTGACTCCACAGGTGCTTGAGGCGATGAATCGTCACCAAAATGATCCACAGCAGGCAAGTCTTGAGGGATTAAATATAGCCAAGGGGCTGCTGGATGCCGCACTTGAACTATTCAATGGTATCTACCTGATCACCCCGTTCATGCGTTATGAACTGACAGTCGAGCTTGCCAACTATGCAAAAAAATACGGTCGGTTCCATTCATCCAGGAGGGTTCAAAATGTCTAAACCTATCACACTACTAGAACAGCAGTTACAAAAGAAGATTCTAATTATGGACGGCGCAATGGGAACGATGCTGCAGCAGGCAAACCTCACGCCAGATGACTTTGGCGGCGAAGAGTATGACGGCTGTAACGAGAACCTGAACATCACCGCACCCGATGTCATCGAGCACATCCATGTGGAATATTTGAACGCCGGTGCCGATATCGTGGAGACGAATACGTTCGGCGGGACTGACCTTGTTCTTGATGAATATGAGCTTGGGTTCAAGGCCTATGAGATTAATAGACTCGGCGCGGAAATTGCCAAGCGTGCGACCGCTCAGGTGTCCACCCCGGAGTGGCCACGTTTTGTTGCAGGCTCCATCGGTCCGACTACGAAAACACTGAGTGTGACAGGCGGGACCACCTTTGATGCTTTAACAGATTCCTATGAAGAGCAGGCTCGCGGATTGCTGGACGGCGGCTCTGACTGTCTTTTAGTAGAGACGAGCCAAGACTTATTGAACGTAAAATGTGCCTTCCTTGGAATCCAGCGTGCTTTTGAAAAGACGGGTGTCACGGTTCCTGTCATCATCTCCGGAACCATCGAACCGATGGGAACCACCCTTGCAGGTCAGGCAATCGATGCCTTCTACGTTTCTGTAGAGCACATGAAGCCCCTTGCAGTCGGTTTGAACTGTGCGACCGGTCCGGAATTCATGCAGGACCATATCCGGACACTTTCCAACTTGTCCAAAAGTGCGGTCAGCTGCTATCCAAATGCAGGCCTCCCGGATGAAGAAGGCCATTATCATGAAACACCACAGTCCCTTGCCACAAAGCTTGGCGGATTTGCAGAACAAGGCTGGCTGAATATCGTCGGAGGCTGTTGCGGTACAACGCCAGATCATATTCGTGCGATTTCGGAAGTGATGAAGGATTACAAACCTCGTGCTTCTGCCTCTGTTCCAGAGCATCACAGCGTTTCCGGAATTGAGTCATTCATTTATGACGACCCTTCCCTCCGTCCAATCATGGTCGGGGAGCGCACCAATGTCATCGGATCCCGCAAGTTTAAGAGACTGATTGCGGAGAAAAAATTTGAAGAGGCAGCTGAAGTGGCCCGTGCCCAAGTTAAAGGCGGCGCCCACGTCATCGACATCTGCCTTGCCGACCCGGACCGCGATGAGCTAGAAGACATGAAAGCTTTTGTACAAGAGGTCGTAAAAAAAGTGAAGGTCCCGCTTGTCATCGACTCCACCGACGAACAGGTCATTGAGGCGGCGTTGAAATACTCGCAGGGAAAAGCGATCATCAACTCCATCAACCTCGAGGATGGCGAGGAGCGCTTTGAAGCTATTATTCCATTGGTTCATAAATATGGCGCCGCGCTTGTCGTCGGAACCATTGACGAAGAAGGAATGGGCGTCAGCGCTGAACGAAAACTTGAGATTGCCCAGAGGTCCTATGATCTTTTGGTAAACAAATACAAGGTCTCCCCTACTGACATCATATTTGACCCGCTTGTTTTCCCTGTCGGTACAGGTGACGAGCAGTATATTGGATCGGCGAATGCAACGGTTGAGGGAATTCGATTGATAAAAGAACACTTCCCTGCCTGTCTGACGATACTTGGTGTCAGCAACGTATCTTTCGGACTCCCACCTGTTGGACGTGAAGTGCTCAACGCTGTTTACCTCTACCACTGCACACAAGCAGGCCTAGACTATGCAATCGTGAACACAGAAAAGCTGGAGCGTTTCGCATCCATCCCAGCCGAAGAGGTCAAGATGGCAGAAAAATTGCTGTTTGAAACGACCGATGAATCGTTGGCAGTGTTTACGGACTTTTACCGTGGCAAAAAGAAAGAAGCGAAGTCCAATATCCCGGATTTGCCGCTTGATGAGCGACTAGCCTACTATGTGGTGGAAGGGACCAAAGAGGGGCTCCTCCCTGACCTTGAGCTTGCGCTTGCCGCTTACCCTACACCACTGGAAATCATCAATGGTCCTTTGATGAACGGGATGAAGGAGGTCGGCCGTCTGTTCAATGATAATCAGCTGATCGTTGCGGAAGTGCTGCAAAGCGCAGAAGTTATGAAAGCGTCTGTTGCCTTCTTGGAGCCGCATATGGAGGCAAGTGATACCTCCTCTTCTAAAGGGAAAGTTCTGCTCGCAACTGTGAAAGGCGACGTGCATGACATCGGAAAAAATCTAGTCGACATCATCTTGAGCAACAATGGATACAACGTAGTCGATCTCGGAATCAAAGTGACTTCCACCGACTTGATTCAGGCTATAAAAAAAGAAAAGCCGGATATCGTAGGCCTATCCGGACTACTCGTAAAATCCGCTCAACAAATGGTGTTGACGGCGCAGGATATGAAGCAATCCGACATCTCGGTTCCTATTTTAGTAGGAGGGGCTGCGTTGTCTCGTAAATTCACAGACAACAAAATTTCCAAAGAATACGAAGGGCTTGTCTTGTATGCGAAGGATGCGATGAACGGCTTGGCGCTTGCTAACCAGTTGCGCTCACCTGAGGAGTTTGAAGTGTTGGTGAATGAGCAGGTGGAGAAACAGAAGCGGTTGCGGGAGGAGGAGGCAGCTGCAGAGAGCGCGCCTGGTGCTACTGAGGACAGCAGTGCTATTGCGACGGCGGTTAAGGTGCGCTCCAATGTCTCTCGGGATGTACGGGTATTCATCCCAAGTGATACAAAACGCCACCTACTGCGGAACATTTCCGTCTCCCATGTGGAGCCGTATATCAATATGCAAATGTTGATTGGCCACCATCTTGGGGTAAAAGGAAAGATTGAGAGATTGATTGCTGAGAAGGATGAGCGCACCCTGCAAGTGAAAGGTGTGGTAGATCAGCTCCTGTCAGAAGTTAAGCTGAATAAACTTATTACTCCAGCTGCCGTGTATCAATACTTCCCGGCTCAGTCTGAGGGCGATACCCTGTTCATCTATGACCCGGAGGACACAAGTAGAGTAATTGAGCAGTTCAATTTTCCAAGACAGGCAAAAGCACCTCACCTTTGCTTGGCCGATTATGTGAAGCCCCGTGAAAGTGGCGTTATGGATTATGTGGGACTGTTTGCCGTAACGGCCGGCCGCGGAATTCGTGAATTGGGTGCCACCTATAAAAAGGAAGGCCGGTTTTTGGAAAGCCATGCCCTGCAGGCTTTGGCGCTTGAGACCGCAGAAGGATTGGCTGAGTTGGTCCATCAGCAAATGCGCGACCGTTGGGGGTTTCCGGATTCTGTCAGCTTTACAATGAAGGAGCGATTTTCTGCTAAGTACCAAGGCCAACGTTTCTCGTTTGGGTATCCTGCATGTCCGAACTTGGATGATCAGCAAAAGCTGTTCAAGTTAATCCAGCCGGAGGATATTGGTGTGGAGTTGACGGATGGCTGCATGATGGAGCCGGAAGCCTCGGTGTCTGCGATTGTTTTTGCGCATCCGGAGGCTAGGTATTTTAATGTGATGTAGATAGGAAACCCCGCGTGGTCGCGCGGGTTTTTTTTATTGAACGAACGTTTGATTAAGCTGGGTAGGTGCTGATATTGTTCGTGAATTTCAGTTTAAACAAACATTTGATTAACTGCCGTTTGGTCAGGTGTATCAACGGGTTGGCGATTTAAACAAACGTTTGATATATATTTTGTTTCTATTAATAGCTAGAGAATTCTTTTTTAAACAAACGTTTGACTAAAGAATTCGTTTCTTTCCTTCGGCTTCCAAAATGACATTGAAGTGACTATCAGATCCTGAAAAAGGCTGCTCCTTTTCCAGTTTTAGCACTCGCTTCACGATAATTGGATTTTCATTTTTGGGTGGGACGATTATATCAAATGGTCCTCCATTATTCATATATTGAGGCCCTTTTAAAAACTCTTCTTCATAGAAAGTGAGTTTGAAAGACACATCTTCCTTACTATGATTCTGAAGATATAATTCGCATTGAGCTGTCATGGTTGTTTCATCTTTGGCCTCATAAGAGCATGTACTTCTTTCTTTGTCATAGGAAATCGCATCAATGCCGGTAGCAAAGGTGGTTTGGTATGCTTCTGCAATCATTAACGGACCAAACATAAAGAGGAGAACTGTCATTATGACGGCGCGTGCGCGGTATTCTTTCAAAGCTATCACCAAGAAGACTATTCCCAATAGTAAAATAGAAACGGTTATCACTCCGACATACACGGTTCCTTCCACTGTTCTCTTAGGAATCGATAAGACAGAGGTCCGCTCTGGCCCATAAGGGGAGTTTAGCTCAAACGGAAAAGACATAATCATTGCGATGACAATCATTGATACAGAAACATATAAGGCTGGCTTACTCTTTAACATGTTAGGTATTACCCGCTTTCTATTGCGTTCTTAGGTAAATATTTCTAGATAAAAAGGTAAATACCTTTGTTTGCAGCATAAGAAAAGGACCACCATAAGTGATCCTCTCCTCCTAAATATTAATAACCAAACTCCTCATTAGCAAACACAAGGTCCACTAAAACAGGACTGATTCCCTTTTTGTAAATGATAGTCAGCTCCGCTCCTGAGATAATATCATAATTTGGAGCCGTCCCGTAGGCAACCCTCAGTACAACCGGCTCCTTCTCTCCTTCTATCAGAAACTCCACTGAATTCTGATCTACTACTCCAGTTATGACAGCGTTGGCTTTTAACATGCCGTCCGACTGGATTTTCAATTCCTGACCAATCAGCACTACGTCCGTCGACATGTGGTTATCTTTCTTTATTTTATGGGCGGACATATTAAACTTTTTGGCTATGCCCCACAACGTTTCCCCTGGTGCTACTGTGTAAAATGCCTTTGTGACTTTTTCCTGTGACTTTTCCACCACATCATGATTAGAAGCAGGGATGATTAACTGTTGCCCTATGTGAATTGTATCTGTTGTGAGGTTATTCTCCTTTTGGATGGAACCAACCGTTACATTGAATTTTTCACTAATCGAGAAGAGAGTATCCCCAGCCATTACTTTATAATAAGTCGCTTTAGTTCCAACCTTCAGGACCTGTCCCACTTTGATCAGGTCCGTTTTCAGGTTATTTACTTGTTTAAGTTCCGTGATGGAAAGACCATATTTCTTCGCTATTGAAAATAATGTATCACCAGATGACACTTCATGTGTTAATTTCTTGTTTTCTTCCACTTCTTTAGTACCAGATTCACTCAACTGTAAGATTTGCCCCACTTTTATGATGTCAGACTTTAGACCATTCAAGTCTTTTAACTCCTTAACGGACACCCCATACTTTTGAGCTAGTGAAAATAACGTATCTCCAGGTTTTACTTGGTGTACCGCCTCATTTGCCAGCACTTCACCTCTAGCATTCACTGTGATAAACGCACTAACCGCAAGCGTTCCAGCTAGGACATAACTAACAATTTTCTTATCTCTTTTCCCCTTGTTGATCCTCTTCTGCGTCTCAATTCTCTCTTTACGAGACCTAACATTCTGACTTTCCACCATAATCCCCCTCGGTTTCTACCAATATATTCTTCTGTTTGAAGTATTTTGTCGAAATCACAGAGATATTTCGTAAAGAGGTGACTAATTATTAGGGTTGGGCGAAAAGTAGGGAAAATAGTAATAATTATTGTATTTTAGTGGGTTTTTGTTGAGTAAATCTACTCAAATGGACGTAGTTTGTATTGTTTTTCGATTGTGGCTATTGTCACAGAGGTGAATTTGCGGTATAAAACTGGATATCCATTGAAACGGATCATTTATCCATTGTAATACAAATATATCAACTGCAAATGGAATATATCCATTGTAAAATTGTTTTATCCATTGTAAACGTGGATATATCCATTGGAGCAAAAAAGTGGCTGCTTAAGGGCCAACGTTCAATGCAAACCAGGGGAATTGAATGCAGGTAGGGGAAAGTTTTGGTGTTTTGGTAGCGAAGTGGCCTAAATAGTTACTCGGAATCTTAAGATACCGGCATAACCATGTACATATCAAGAAATTTAAGGATATATCAAGAAAAAATGAATTATATCAAGAAAACTCACCTACATATCAATAATTTTCAAGCTATATCAAGAAATCTAGCATTATTTCAAGAAAACCCTGCCTCCAAGCCCACCAGCTAGTAAGTGCCACCCAAACACCCCATCTTCCAAACCTGAGCGTGTCTCCCAAAAACTCAAAAACCCCGGCCATCCAATCATCCACCCGGCCGGGGTCCCACAAAAAATCCTACAACTTAAATTTCTTTATCAGTTCACTCAAATTCTCACTCATCGCAAGCAGTTCCTCAGCTGAATACGCAATACTGCTGATTGCCTTCACTTGCTCGTCTGTGGATGCCGCAATTTCTTCCGTACCCGCAGCAGACTGCTCGGCAATGGCGGAGATGCTTTGAACAGAAGCAAGCACTTCTTCCTTTGATTCATTCATGGCATTCATGTTGGTCATGATGTCCTCTATGAATCCAATAATGGAGCGGATATTGGTCGCGATTTCTCCGAATGACTCGCCGGTTTCTGTTACAGCAAGGCTTTGTTCGCTTGAGATTTTGTTCGTTCTCTCCATCTCTTCCAAAATTACAATGGACTCTTCTTGAATGCTCGAAATGGTCTCTTTAATATGCTGGGTCGAGTCGGCTGTTTGCTCTGCCAGCTTTCTTACTTCCGTTGCCACTACCGCAAATCCACGCCCATGTTCGCCGGCGCGTGCCGCTTCGATGCTTGCATTCAACGCCAACAGGTTTGTTTGATTGGAAATTTCGTTGATGGTATACGTAATTTCTTCAATACTTTTAATCTTCTCCGTGAACTGGGTCATCAGCGTATTTAAGCTCATCACAATTTCCGATGATTCATTTGTATGCCCCTGCAGTACTTCCAGTTTCCCCAGACCCGTTTCGTTTGCAGAAATAATCTGCCCAGACAGCACCTGAAGTTCATCTTGCTTGGCTAACACATCCTCAATATTATCCGCGAGATTCTGTGTACGGGAGCTTGTTCCCTCTAAATCAGTTGCCTGCTGGACTGCACCTTTTGTAAGTTCCTCAATCGCGCGGTTCATCTCTTCGCTGGTTGCGGAAACTTCTTCTGTCACGGCACTCATTTCTTCCACAGACGCCTTCACTTTCTGAGAAGAATCTGCCACCGTTCCAATCATTTCGCGCATGTTCACAAGCATCGTTTTAAAAGACGTTGCCAACACGCCAATTTCATCTTTGGAACCAACCTCAATATCCCCCGTTAAATCTCCATTGGCAACTTTGGTAACCTCAGAATTCAACCTCAATATCGGCCTAGTAATATAGCGTGCTAGTAGAATGGTAGAAATACTTGCCACCACCAAAGCAAGCAACCCTACAATAAAGATGGTTCTTAAGATACCGTTTGCTAATTGAAGCATGTCTTTTTCTAAGAAGACCCCGCCTATTTTCCAGCCAGTTTCATCTATCGTATTAAAAGCCATTACTCTTTTCGCGTTATCATATGTATATCGCTGGATTCCTTCTGCTTCTTCTTTGTACATGTTATCTACAAACGGCAGGTCCTGATCCAGTAGGTTCTCCCCAGTCAAAGTAGGATGCACCAATGCCACACCATAATTGTCCAAAAGGATGCTATATCCTCCATATCCTAATTCTTTCTGTGCAACTAGCTCTTCTAAAGCCGTAATGTTAATGTCAGTTGCAAGGACTCCTTGCACCACTCCATCACCCGTTACCGCTTTTGCCAAGGTGATAATTGGTTCACCTGTACTTGAGTCTGTATAGACATCGGTATAGATCACTTCACCAGGACTTTGCATGGCCTGCACATACCATGTGCGCGTAGTCGGATCAAAGTCAGATGGGAGTTCCATGTCCGGAGACGAATAAAAACCTTTTTCCTTGGTTGCTAAGTACAGCACCTGCATGTCAGGGTAATTCCCTAATACTTTACTGAAGCCAGCTAACATTGTCGCCTCATTGGCTGGAGATCCATCTACAAGAAAATCATCCACTAGTGAGGTGCTCCCATAGGAACTAAGTATTTTAGAATAGTTGTCTAGGTAAATATGAATAGTCTTTTCAAGGTCTACCATTGCAGCTTCCGCATTTGCAACGACTTCATGCTCTATTTTTTCCTTTGCTTGACTATATGTAATAGCACCTACACTGGCAATGATTAAAAATATCAGTAACAAAAATGAAAAGACCAGTTTCCCTCTTAATGATGTAAACATATATATGACTCCTTTGTTTTTAACGGATAAATATTTTATCGACATACGATGTTAAATGTTAAGAAACAAAGGAGAAATCAGTATTTTCAAAAAACACTATTAAAGTCGCGCCGTCACAAGCGCTCCCGCTCCAACGACGATAAACAAAATGCTCAGATACACAGCAAGCATTCCCACTTCCACCGTTTGGAAGCCAAGAAGTGCAAGGGTCACGACAATCGCTCCGCTGCCTATGAACACCACATAGAAAGCTCCCAAGAAATAGCGTTTCATCAATAACATACTACGCTCATCAAATTCCGGTAATTTCGGCATTCTTTTTTTATGAAAATACATAATTAATAGCACCAAGACAAGGCCTCCCAAGGTACCTTGAAACATGGATAGTAAAAGACTATAATCAAAAACCCCTTCTTCCCGGCCTATGATATAAATCCCCAAAGCTCCGCCAATCTGCATGCAAATTAAGATAACTACGAATGCCAACCAAAACCACTTCTTATTAGACTTCATTTCCCTACTCCCCCTTTTTCTTCTCGTCTAGATAAAACATTTCCTCAATCGGCACATCAAAGTAGGCAATCAGTTTGAGGGCCAATTCCAAGCTTGGGTTGTATTTATTTTTCTCAATGGCATTCACCGTTTGCCTGGTGATTTGCAGGTCTTCGGCCATCTTGATTTGGGTGATTCCACGCTTTTGCCGAATTTCTTTAATGTGATTGATTACTGCCACGGGCGTCCCCTCCATAAAAGGTAAAGATATCTTTACATACACTATAAACAAAAAAAGGAAATATGTAAAGAAACCTTTACATACTTCCTTGAAAATTTTTACACCGTTGCTTTCCGCTCCATCAGGTTCAATCCTATCCCCATAAAGAGGACACCCATGCAAAATAGTACCGAAGCTGGTAGCAAAAATTGCGACAAGGACCAATCCAACAACGTTGCTCCCTTCAGCATTTCCATCCCATAAGTCATCGGGATTAGTTTGGACAAAGTGAGCAAAGCCTCTGATTGAACGATTTCAAGTGGCCAGTAGGCACCCCCGATCATAGCCATACTCACGGATATTAACGGGATGACCGCATCCAATTGCCTCGGATTGGTGGCAATTGCACTGATTAGTATTCCAAGAGACACTATGGCAAACAAAAATGGGATGATCACAAGGAGAATCATCGGATATCCACCTTTTAGATCCACTCCTAAAACGAAGTGAAAAAAGGAGAAAACCAGAGCCAGCTGTGCGTATCCAAGCAAAAAGCTGAAGCTTACATGCCCCAAGTACAGCTGTACTTTTGTCAATGGAGACAAGATCAAACGGTTCCACATTCCATTTCTCTTTTGCTCCAAAATAGTACTCACCGTATAAGTAACAGTAAAGATGACAAAGAAAAGTGAGAATCCGAACAAAGCCTGCAGAGAAGAATCATAGATGAATTCACTTTCTTTGAATGATTTTTCTGAAACAGCAAACAAACTACTGCTTTCTTCTACTTTTCCGCTCAATTCATCCTTTGACGCATTGAGTCTTTCAGCTGCGTCAGAAAGCGTACGCTCTGACTGCAACACGTTGGCAACATGAGCCTCTATTAAGGTGGTGTTGGGAGTGGTGGCACTAAGGTAAAGTTTGTAGCTCCCCTGCTCCAATTGCAGCCCCATGTCGATGGTGCCTTTTTCGAGTTTATCCTTCACGGCAGACTCTTTTTCGGAAACAAAAACGGTATTCTCCGCTTTGGAATTAAGAGCCCGAATCAGTTCTGCTTGTTCCGCCTCAGAAAGGGTGGTTGAAAATACCGGGAGCTCTACTGGTTCTGCTTGATTCACCTGCCCAAGTGCTAGTGCGAAAACAAATGTTAGAACGATCATGCCAATAACAGCAAATGGCTGTCTTCTCAAGTATTGAAAATGGTTGATTAGAATTGCCCTCATTTATATCAACCTCCTTTTCGGAAAAATAGGAATGGCTATCAGGAGGAGGGCGATACTTACCACTGCCAAGCGGAAAAGATTACTGGTCACTTGCGACAGCTCTCCGCCACTTAATATTTTCAAATAGCCTTGCAGGGCGGCACCGTTTGGTGTGAAGGATGCAATCGTAAACATTGTGTCGGACACCTCATTCCAAGGGACAAAGCTACCACCCAAGAAAGCAAACACACTGACTAGGAATCCAGAAAACATCGTGGATACCCGCTGTGTTTCGAAACGGTAATTTAAGGCGGTGATCAGCACTGCCATCGAGCCTATCACAAAGCTGAAAAATAGTGTGATCGCGAGGAAAGCAAGAATATCCGACCAGATAACTTGGTAGATAATTGCCGCCAAACCATATAACGCACACAATTGAAAGAAGCATATCAAAACAGCGGAAAACCACTTGCTTGACGCGTACATCCAAGGGTTTGTATTGGTGAGCAGAATTCTGTCATACACAAATGTGGCTTTTTCATAATAAGCATAACCCGCTACGAATGACACGACATATAAAGCAAACATCGTACTCATCCCCACAGCAAAATAACCAAAGGAATCTACTGGCACTTTTCCATTCACTGTTACTGTTTCACCTGTGACCTGGACTACTTCCTCAAATTCAGCTGGAGCCTGTTCGGTTTGTTGTGCCTCCCGCGTCAACACCGTTTGCAAACGCATTTGATTTGTAAAATTCTCTACCACATCTGAAATGATACTGGCTTCTAGTCCCTTATCTTCATTTAAGTAGAGTTCCAATTCCTTTGTTGTTTCCTGGTTGAAGAATTGCCCTTTCCAGGTCTCCAAGCGAAGTCCCTCTGAAAATTGCAGAACACCAGCGTATTCATCATTGGCAAGAGCCTCTTCCAGGTCTGTTTCTTCTTTTACGTTCAGCAAATCTTGAAGTTCCTCTTTCATCACAGTATCTACGAGCAACTCCGGCAAGGAGGTCTTTTCGGCGGCTTCAAGGATCTCGGTTCTGGCTTCATCAGGAATGTTTTCTGCTACCATCCATTCGTTGAACTCCTCTAACTCTGCTTGAAGATTCCCTTCGTCAAGTACCGCTACCTGCGCATTGAGCGTAATGTCTTCGTCAGTGTTTCCTCCTAATGCAAACCCAAGTATCGTAATTAACACAAACGGCATCGCAAGCAAAATCAAGACTTCCTTTTTATCCCGCAGCAAGTGAAGGAGGTCTTTTTTAATAAACGCACTTAACACGTTAGATCCCCCCTAATCTCGAAGCTTGCGACCTGTGAGATGCAAAAAGACATCCTCAAGGGTCGGCGCTTTAATTTGTATTCCGTTTAGCGGACTGTCTGTTTGTTTGGCGGCATCAAAGACATCTTCTAAAAGGTTGATTTTCTTCGGAGCCAATAAGATTATTTTCTTATCTAAGGTGGTTACGGATGATATGGCCGGGATGGACTCTAGCTTCTTGATAAAAGTCGGATTGACCTTTTCCACTTCGACCTCAATGGTATGCTCAGAGGAAAGGATATTCTTCACTTCGTCCTTAGTCCCAGAGGCTATCACTTCACCGCGGTCCATAATGTAGAGGCGCTGACAAAGAAACTCCACTTCCTCCATGTAGTGGCTTGTGTAGAGAACGGTAATTCCTTTTTCTTCGTTTAGTTTCTTCACCGTTTCCAGGATGTAATTTCTTGATTGGGGATCGATTCCGACAGTCGGTTCATCCATAATTAGGATTTCCGGTCTGTGAAGCAGTGCCACTGCAATATTAAGTCGGCGCTTCATCCCTCCGGAAAATTGTTTTACCGGTTCTTTTTGACGCTGCTCGAGTCCGACCAGCGTCAGGACTTCTTCTATTCTTTGCTTTAATTCGCTTTTTGGCAGTTTGTAAATCTTCCCGAAAAAGCTCATATTTTCATAGGCGGTCAGTTCCGGAAATACTGCGATCTCTTGCGGAACGACACCGAGAATTTCTCTTAGGTGCTGCGGTTGCTCTTTGACACTTTCTCCTTTGAGAAGTACGTCCCCGCTTGTCGGCTGGACGAGGGAGGAAAGGATGGAGATAGTGGTGGACTTGCCTGCTCCGTTAGGCCCAAGCAGCCCCACCGTCTCCCCTTTCTCCAAGTATAAGTTGACGCCTTTAACGGCTTGCGTGTTTTTGAATATTTTTGTTAGTTGAATGGCTTCTAGCATGTTCGTGGCCCCCTTTGTTACTTTTACTATACTATCGTCTTGGGGGAAATTAACCTGAAGAAGGTCATTAGTTTGCGGGGGTTGGGGTGACTTTGGTCACTTTTGTGGTGGGGGATTATTAGGTGTTCTATTAGACAGAACGGGTGGATTCTCTTGGACTTCGGGTGTTTAGACGACTTCTATTAGACAAAACACGCTGCTTCCTCTGGTCTTCGGGCGTTTAGACGCCTTCTATTAGACAGAACACGCTGCTTCCTCTGGTCTTCGGGCGTTTAGACGACTTCTATTAGACAAAACACGCTGCTTCCTCTGATTTTCGGGCGGTTAGACGACTTCTATTAGACAAAACACACTGCTTCCTCTGATCTTCGGGCGTTTAGACGCCTTCTATTAGACAAAACACGCTGCTTCCTCTGATTTTCGGGCGTTTAGACGCCTTCTATTAGACAAAACACGCTGCTTCCTCTGATCTTCGGGCGTTTAGACGCCTTCTATTAGACAGAACATGCCGGTTCACTTGGACTTCGGGCGTTTAGACGCCTTCTATTAGACAGAACATGCCGGTTCAATTGGCCTTTGGGCGTTTAGACGCCTTCTATTAGACAAAACACGCTGCTCCCTCTGGTCTTCGGGCGTTTAAACAGTCTAGACGACAAAAAGCCCGAATAGATTTTCGAGCTTTAAGCATGCTTCATAAAAATCCCCTGGTGCTTCATGCCTTTCCGCAGTTTCACCAGCTTCACACCATCCCCCACAGTCTCCAAAGCAAATCCCTCCGTGGAAGTAGGTAAATTCCACGTCTCCATCACCGCTTGCTCGGTACATGCAATCACATAAGGATGCCTTATTGCATGCTGGTGTATAATTTGTCCGAACGTCATGGAAGGAATCATCACGTTCTCCACCTTAATCCTAGCTAAAAGCATCATTCCTGCGTACAATTGTTGCTTGCCCTCTCCTGAATTCATCACAATATACGATGGATTCCCGAGTTTCTTAATATTCACCAGAATGGAAAAAGAGATGTTGTGCTTCGTGGCATAATGCAGAAGAAACGCGATGCCCCGCATTTTTTCCTCAAAGCTGCTGGTACTGATATCAATGACAAATAGCCAAGATAGCTGGGTGGTCCGGTCGTACACCTTGGACTGCAGGCTATTCATTCTAGCCGTGGCTTTCCAATGAATGTTACCGAAAGGATCACCAGGCACATAATCCCTTGTGCCAAGCACTCTACTTTTCTCTTCAAACAGGGAACTTCTACTCGGCTGCTCTCCTTGCTTCTTTGGAAAGATTTTTTCAAGCCCCGCTACCTTCTCGCTTCTCGGATAAACAATGACCTCAAACTGCATTTTATCTCTTGTCTGAAGATATACTTTTCCCCAACCAAAGAAAGAATCGATTTCCATGTCGAACAGGTGAAGCTGGGCCACGCCTCTCTTCACAGCCGTGAAAGGAAGTACGACCTCCCATTGACTCCGCCCAACCTGGTGAAAGTTAAAATGTAACTGGTTCATATGTATTTGCTCTTCCCCATGTTGAAAAAGTATGTTTTTGTCCGTTCCCAATCTAAGCCTTCCGAAAAATATCGGAAGCAAACTGTTGTGAGTGATCCTAAGTCTTAACATCCCCTCATCTTCAGTGAACAGCTTCAACTTCTCTTCCAGTATGTGAATCTCAAGCTTTTTGGCCACATGGGTGAGATAGTAAAAGTTCCCCCACATATAAGCTAATATAGCGAAAAAAAGGAAAAATAACGGAGTAGATCCTAAAAAGAAGGATACAGACAGCAGGAGAAAAAGAACGGCATTCATCATCCGTAGCCCTCTCTCGTTCTCTATTTGTTGCACCCATCCACTCCATTCGTCATTTGAATAGGTTCCGGACTTCTTACCCCTGACTCGTTGCTTTATCCGTTGAAACCGTGTTTCCATATGCAAATCATATTGGTTTGGATCCATTTATCGTCCTCTTTCTATTAGGCTAGGGGTGCCCTTAGGTGTTTCTGCGGGCAAATTGCTTTTGTTTCACGCTGAATGGAGCGCTCTATTAGTCGGAACGTGCAGTGTTACTTCTGCTTCGGGCGTTTAGAACCCTTCTATTTACCCGAACTCTAGTTTCACTTCTGCTTCGGGCGTTTAGAACCCTTCTATTTACCCGAACTCTCAGTTTCACTTCCGCTTCGGGCGTTTAGAACCCTTCTATTTACCCGAACTCTCAGTTTCACTTCTGCTTCGGGCGTTTAGAACCCTTCTATTTACCCGAACTCTCAGTTTCACTTCCGCTTCGGGCGTATAGAACCCTTCTATTTGACCGAACTCTCAGTTTCACTTCTGCTTCGGGCGTTTAGAACCCTTCTATTTACCCGAACTCTAGTTTCACTTCTGCTTCGGGCGTTTAGAACCCTTCTATTTGACCGAACTCTCATCCCCCGCCTACACAACCCCATTCCGAATCGCAAAGATCGCAAGTTGTGTTCGGTCCCTCAACCCAAGCTTTTGTAAAATTACCGTCACATGATTTTTCACCGTGCCAATAGAGAGATGCAAGGCTTCTGCAATTTCCTGATTATTTTTCCCGTCCCCGACAAGCTGTAAAATGGACCGTTCCCGGCTGGTCAACTCAACCATCTCCACACCAGAGGGTTCAGAAATCCGATTAATCAACCGTGGCACCACCTTACCCGCTACAGACGCATCGATGGAAATTCCTCCATTCAAGCAGCTTTCGATTGAAGACAAAAGACTAGCCGCATCCGCATCCTTCAAAAGATAGCCCAATGCCCCAAGCTTCAACGCTTCCAATGCATATTCCTCATCAGCAAACGTCGTGAGTATCAGCACTTTCGCTTCCGGATCACGCTGCCTGATAATCTTTGTCGCTTCAATCCCCGTCATGACGGGCATCCGAACATCCATCAGCACCAAGTCCACCAGATGTTTCTCATATGCCTCCACTGCTTCCTTCCCGTTTGCGACCTCAGCCACAACCCGAAATGAAGGATGCTGCTCAATCATCATTTTTATTCCTTGGCGGACCAACGCCTGATCCTCTGCTAGCAAAATATTAATCACTTAATATGTAACTCCCTTCAAAGGGAAAATCCCCTTCACTGTAAAATAACCCTCGGTGACTTCCCGCTCCATCCGACCGTTCAGACCTTCCATGCGCTTTCGCATATTTTGCAGTCCAAATCCTTCTTCTACGTACCTTGTAACCTCCACTTTATTTTCCACTTTCACCTGAAAGCTGTGTTCTCCGATGATCTCAAGTGTTATGGAAATTTCCTTGGAGCTACCGTGCCTCATCGCATTCGTAATTCCCTCTTGGACAAACCGATACAAGGCAATATTCTGCTCGTTGCTTAAAGGCTGCGATAGAACGCCCGTTTTAGTCGTCAACTGTACCCTCATCTGACTTTCCGCTTCTAACTTTCTGATCAAATGAATGACAGATGCGATTCCCTGTTCCTCTTCCCCCTGCAAAGCTTTCACTGCTTTTCGCATCCCATCCAAGCTTTCCCGGGCCAGTTGCTTGGACTGCTTCACAATGGAGGCAACCTTCTCTTCTCCTGCTGCTTGCTCCGCCACTGCCAGCTGCATCATCAGCGCCGTAAGCTGGTGCCCAACAGAATCATGAATATCCCGTGCAATTCGGTTCCGTTCCTCGACCCTTGCGACCTCCTCATTTTCAAGGACCTGCCTTTTCAACACACGATACTCCACCAACAAACTTTTCCACTCTCTATCAAACTTCTCATTATCACGGTAGTACCGATGAATAAGCGACCCCACACCGATCAACATGATGAAAAGAAACAGATGATAGAAAAATAGATCAGAAATTGCTAGATCACTAACGGTTAACATAACTGGCAAGAGAACAGCCATTGTCGTGAGAACTGCCTGCTTGGTAGCGGAAGATTGCATTCCCTCCAGCAATAAAACATAGACCAACAGCCAAGGCAACACATCAAATGGCGTCAGGATAAAGTGTTGTATCAACACCACTGTTCCAGTTGCCAATAAATACGCCATCCATTTTATCTTCCAAATCGGCATGGAAAAATAAAGCCCCAAATACATTCCTGCCGCCAAAAGATAGGCAGCCAATAGCGTGCCTGTTAACGAATAGTAGATTGGCAGGATGAAGAGAATCGTGCACACAAAGCAGAGTTTGATCCACAGTAAACTAATTTTGTTACCCATAAAACATTCCCGCCTTTATTTTATGTGAATTCTTGTTGTTCCATGAATTCTCCTTTTGAACAAACGTTTGACTAAAAAATCTTCTTTAACTTTTTCATTGCCGCTTCTGACGTAAAGCTTTCAAAGTGGTTCATTAGTTTTTCGGCTGCCTCTTCCCTCTTCCATTCCGACGTTTCAATTAGGTTTCTGTCACACCAATGCTTCATTGTCTCATAGGACGTACTGCTCCACCCATTTTTCTCGCCATTTTCGTCCTGCTTTTCTTTTGTGCCCGATACCACAATATCTAAGTTGCCTTGCAGCTCCAATAATGCCTGGTCGAAAGTTTTCTTCTTTTCTTTTTCCTTCATTCCAGCTTGTGCCCGCAGTACTCTCGTATCAATTCCTTGGTTCTCAGAAATAAGAGTGAAAAGGGTTAAAGCCTCACGTGATACTACTCCTTTTTCGTATCGCTTCTCCATGGTTTCATGACTTGCAAGTGCAGCAAGCATCAGAGGAAGTAAGTCCTTCGAAATGAACACCGCTTTTTTCTTAATGAATTTTCCATAAGCCGCCACCCCATCTGCAGCAAACTGCGTCCTCCACATCCACGGATCTTGCTCCGAGTCGGAATGCCATGCCTCTTTCGGCGTGATGCCTCCGAGCGATGGGTAATCATCAAATAATGGCGCAAGCGGGAGCAATCCCACTTCTTTAATCACAGCAACAGCTTCTTTATATGTATGGATAGTGCTAGTTTGCGTAGTCAATGTAATCCTCTCCTTATATTTTAGAAATTCTACATACACAGCAAAGAGTCCTTTAAAATTTTTCCATATATACCTTGCATTACAAGATAGCCACGCATATAATGAGAGTATCATGTAATACAAGATAGCTACTCATTTCGACTCAGTACCTTGTTATACAAGATACCTTATATATATTACCTTTTACCACAACCAAAGTAGGTGAACACATGGCAGCAAGAAGCCAGCTATTAAAAGGAATCCTCGACGCCTGCGTGATGGCAATTGTCGAGGAGAAAGCAGTCTATGGGTACGAATTGTCCCAGCAGCTGCAAAAAGTCGGGTTGCCGGACATCAGTGAAGGCACTATCTATCCGGTTCTGCTCCGACTTCAAAAGAACGGATTCATCATAGGGGAAATGCGTCCTTCTGCATCCGGTCCGAATCGAAAGTATTATTATCTAACCGATGCCGGAAAAGAAGAGCTTGAACGGATCTCAAGCGAATGGATGCTGATTGCAGGTCCTGTAAGTCAATTATTGCAAAGAGGGGAAAACGGATGAGAGAAACGAAGAAGTTGATTGAAGAGAACAATGAAAAACGGAAGCTGTTGAGTGATGATAATTTGGGGTTGTATGAGGATTTTCTTGTCTATATTCGCACCGACCTGCGAGTGGCGGAGCGTGAAGGCGAAGAACTATTGATGGAACTACTTGATCATATGCTAGAAGCACAACATGAAGGGCGGCAAGCAAAAGATTTGTTCGGGGAAGATCCTAAAGCATATGCAGATGAAATAATTGAAAGCTTGCCAAGCGAAAAGAAACGAGAAGCCATTCCATTTATAACGACAATCCTTTGCAACCTGTTAGGCTGGGGAGCAATCAATGTCGGCCTTGTTTATTTAGTCCTTTCCCAATTCGTTGATGTGAAAGATTCTATCTCACTTAGCAGCTTGCTGACCATATTTCTTCCCATCCTTTTTTCCACCATTCTTGGTATTAAAGTAATCTTTAGTTTGGTAAGGTCTACATTATTTCAAGAAAAGAAAAGCTCCAAAAAGGCTTATTGGAAAGCAGGATTATATGGAGGCGGGTCTTTCGCTGTTATTTTACTGATTGCATGGTTAATTCCTGACTTCGGTCCGAGAGTACAAATCATATGGTGGATTGCTATGATTGTAGGCCTTGTCTTGATCCTTACAGGAAAGTTTATACAACGCCAATTTAACACCCATTAAAAGAAAGGAGCAACCCAAAATGAACCAATTACCTTTATCTAAAAAGAGCCAAACATTCATAGAAAATCTACGGATCTACCTATTTTCCTGCGGTAAAAAAACAAATGAAATTGATGAGATAACCGATGAGTTAGAAGTCCATTTATACGAAGCGGAAAAAGAAAATAAAAATGTGGAGCATATTATCGGAAGCTCTCCGAAAGAGTACATGGAGCAGCTCTCTAGTGAAATGTCCTTTGATGTACGAGGCTGGGCTAAATATGTTCCTATCATCATACTTGGTGCTTTTTCCGGCATCGTCTTGAAAGATATCGTCTTTGGCGGGTTTCAATACTCGTTGGTCGAGCTGATTGGTTATCCGTTAGTGTGCATTATTCTGTTACTTTCCTACATGTGGACATTCAGGCAAATTGCCAGCCATACTTTTTCCAAGTCAAAGGAGTATTTTTTCTTTGGTTTAGCGAGCTTTCTATCGACATCATTGTTCCTAGGATTAATGTTTCTGCCAAACTATATCGATTCACCGATTATCATGCTAGGCTATTACGGTAACCTCATTGTCGCAAGTATGGCCATTTCGTTTCTAATTGGAATCTCTATTTGGAGTAAAACGATTGTTTCCATTGTGCTTCCTATTTTTTATATTGTTCCGGAATACTTGGTGGGCTTTGCCGACTTATCGGTAGAAAATCAGCTTTGGATCAGCAGTCTGATAATGTACGCATTAATCGGCGCTTATTTATTCTTCGAGCTTAAGAGGACATCTACCTCTCCAAAATAAAACCAGGGAGCTGCGCATTTTATTTTGCGTCAGCTCCCTTTCTATTTCAGCGCTTCCGCTTCTACGCGGTCCATGTACTCCTGCACAACCTTATTGTTGCTCTTCTCGCTGCCAAGCTTCAACATCGCCCGCCCTACAAAATTGACACCTTTATTATGTCCCGCATAAATAAAGCGTGTATGCGTCTCATCTACCTTTTCCAGCGTAAAAGACAAATTAATGTCAAATGCCTTACCAAGTACAAACGCTATTTGTTTATGTTTCCTGTCGGGCTTGTCCTCATAAGCCAGGGTCTCCACGATATATGTTTCTACCCGTTTGCCCTCACGGTATTTCTGTTGGTGTTTCGCGCCGACCTCGGTTTCTGTTTTTTCTATCAGCTTGTGCTCCTCCACTTTCGGCATGGATCTCTTGATATTTTTATCAAAGAACAGCTCCCATACTTTTTCGATATTGGCAGGTATCACTCGTTCTTCTGTCCACTGAATCATTGTTCTTCCTCCATTCCTGACACCAAAAAGGCATCGATTTCTTCTGTTTTTTGTTGCAGCTCTTCCATTTGGATGCGAATCGTTTCTTTCTTTTGTATTAGCAAGTCCTCTAGGTGGGCAAATGATTCATCTTCCATCACCGAAATCATCTCTTGGATGGTAAACCCGAAGCTCCTAAGTTTTATTAAAAGCATGGCCAGAAAATAACTGCCATCATCGTAATATCGGTAGTTATTCTTTGGATCGATGTAGGCGGGCTCCATCAGCTTCACTTCCGCATAATAGCGCAGAGTTTCCTTGCTGAGGCCAGTCATCTCGGAAAACACGCTTACTTTGTACAATATTCGCCCTCCTTTGTTCAGTTTAAACTGTGTGGTGCACCACATAGTCAATAAGAAATTTTGTTTTGCTTGTGTTTAGAGAATTTTCAAGCTCTATACAGTCAGAATCACACGTTTTGATGCAGCTTTAGAAGCGTTCGGTCATTTCTCCCCTCGGTTCGGACACTTTCTTCCCTTATTTGTAAGGGGTTCGGTCAATTGGGGGTATCCCTTCGGTCAACTTTTGAACACCTTTGGACAACCCAAAATTTCGTTCGGTCAAAATCACAAAATCTTCGGTCACTTTTGCTAAAACTTCGGTCAACTTTGAAAAATCTTCGGTTAAAATCCGGAAATCTTCGGACATTTGGTCCTCCCCGCCAATTCAAACCTCAAACCCATAAACCTTAAAACCTAGTTTCCAAAACCCACTTTTAAAAAAACACCCAAGTGCAGCAACTACCGCATCCTTAGGTGTTTATCATTACTCCTGGCCTACCAACTCTACCAAGGTATACTCCTCAGTATCCAAATCATATTCAAAAGAAATTGTATACTCTTTTCCTTCCTTAAACTGGCCACAGAATGCTTCAGCATCCTCTTTCGTCGCCGCTTCATAATGATAAGTCAGCCCATTATAATCCGTCTCGGTAACCGAACAACGAAAAGCGCCGTCCTCACCCTCCGTCACTGCCACACTATCCACTGTAATTTTATCCTCACCGGATGCGGAAGGGAAATATGTGTACATAACAAACGTGGTAATAAGAAATAACGTACCAACAACAAGCGAGATGCGCCCTTTTTTCTTTTCCGATCTGACTAGTGTAGTGAACACACCGAATCCAATTAGACCAAAGCTAATTGCAAATAAAACTAACCCAAATATATACATCTCTGTACCCCCGTTTCTATTCTCTACTTCTCATTATATATCAGACAACCCGTATCATTCATACTTTTTCATGGAGTTCAAAAAACCCTCACCACTCCAAGCAGTAAGGGTCTTCCATCAATCATTCAAAAAAATACTTCCTAGTCCTCATCTGTACATTCAACACAATCCCGACTGCTATCATATAGGTCAGAAGCGAACTCCCTCCGTAGCTGAAAAATGGCAGTGGAATTCCTGTAATTGGGAGCAGTCCAATGGTCATTCCAATGTTTTGGAACACTTGGAAGGTTAGCATGCCAATGACTCCCGCGCAAAGGTAAGTACCGTACGTATCATGGCATTCCATGGCGATGAAGGTGATTTTATAGATCAAGAAAAAGAATAACGAGATGACAACCGTCGCGCCCATAAAGCCGAACTGGCTGGCGATGGCAGCAAAGATAAAGTCAGTGTGTGCTTCAGGCAGGTAGACATTCATCTGACCGTAACCTGAACCTGTGTACTCCCCGGATCCGATGGCAAGCAGGGACCTTACGAGCTGGAATCCTTGTACGTCCTGGTATTCATAGGGATTCAACCAGCCGTAGAAACGGTCTAATTGATATTCAGGGATTAGGTACGTATGGAAAAACGTTGGATGTGCTATGAAAATATATAGAAATGTTGCAATGAATGCTATCGCTGCGCCGACAAGCGAGAGGATGATGCTCCATTTAATTCCTGAAACAAGAATCATTGCTGCAATGATGGCACAATACACTAGGGTTGTCCCCATATCCGGCTGTTTTGCTACAAGGAATAATGGAATACTGGAGGCCGCGATTATTTTCCCAAGTAGCAAATAACTGTCGCGCAAGGTCGCTATTTCATATTGTGCACGATGGTCGGCAATTATTTTACTTAAGACTAGAATGATCGATATTTTCATTAATTCGGATGGCTGGATATTGCCAAGGCCAGGTAGTGTGTACCAGCTTGTTGCCCCTTTGATGGTGCTGACAAGGGAAGACGGGACGTTAAACTCTAGCCCAAGTAACAGCACAACTCCTATGCCGTATGTAATCCAAGCCAGATTTCGCAAGTAGTCAAAATGGATTAACAACGATACTCCAATCCCAATTGCTCCGACTACAAACCACATTAATTGCTTTTGCATAAAATTTATGTTTTGTAACACTGGCGGTAATGTAGGTTCTACGCTCTTCAAGGCAAAAAGACTTGCTACTACCATAATCCCCATAAGAAAAATCAACGTGGTATCCAACTGAGGTTTATAGTCTTTTTCCACTGTTTTCTCTCCTATCTCTACTTAAACTTTTTCTTTTTAGCTTGTTTATATTATTATTTAAATTATTGATATGTTTAATAATAGAATAACCTATAAAGCATATTAGAGAAAAACATAAAGGTCAATCCATAAAATTATGGATAATGCATGCGGAAATATAAAAAGGGGAAATTAGAACTAACTGATTTTAGGAGGAATACATACTTTGTTTATTGCGATTGCTTTTTTCTTGTTTATGTCCTTTTTCTTGTCGGGTAGCGAAACGGCACTGACAGCTGTTAACAGGATGAAAATCCAAATTCGTGCAGAGAACGGTGATTTGGCTGCTCAAAAACTGTTGAAACTGATTGAGCGCCCTGATCAGTTTATTACAGCTATTCTGATAGGTAATAATATAGCCAATATCATGCTGCCGACACTTGTGACACTTATTGCCATTAATTACGACTGGAACGTTGGAGTTGCGACAGCCGTATTGACTGTAGTGCTGATAATTTGCGCTGAGGTGGTGCCAAAATCCATTGCCGCTACTTTCGCAAATAAAGTGGCTTTCATTGTAGCACCTGTCATTTCTATCCTTCTTTTTGTTTTAAAGCCTCTGATTTTTTTACTTTCCATCCTGACTAATTTTATCATCCGCCTTCTATCAAGAGGAATGGTCCAAGAAGCGACCCTTTCTAAAGAAGAGCTTAAAACGATGGTAGATATCGGACGGACGGAGGGTACATTTTACGAGGAGGAATCACAGCATATCATTGGCGCCATCGACTTTTACACGAAAGATGTGCGTGATGCATTGAAGACTCCGAGGATTGAAATTCACGGACTGCCGTGTGATGTAACGTTTGAAGACGCAAGAAACTTTGTGATGGAAAGCAGTTATACCCGTTATCCCGTTTATAAAGACAATATGGATAATATCATTGGGGTGTTTCATGCCAAATTTTTATTGAATTGGTCATTAAATCCGGACTTAGAAATCAAGGACTTCATGGATACAAGTCCACTGTTTGTAGCAGAGTCCACTTCCATTGAGAAAGTATTTAAAATGATGCTCAAAGAGAAAAAACATATGGCGATTGTTATTGATGAGTACGGCGGGACGACAGGAATCATCAGCCACGAGGATATCATTGAAGCCATGATCGGTCAGGAGATAGAGGATGAGACGGATGAATCCGGTGAAATTCTTATTGAAGAATTAACGGACACTCAGATCATCTGTCATGGTAAACTTGCCATCAGACGCTTTAATGAAGTGTTTAAAACAAAAGTCCCAGAAGAAGAGGACACGATTGCAGGGTTTCTTTTCAAAGAGCTTGGCCATATTCCGACAGAGGGCGAATCGCTTGAATATCATCATCTTCATTTTAATATATTGAAGATGGAGGACAATGTTATTAAGCAAGTCAAAGTAAAGAAAAAAGCGAATTGAAACAGGAAAAGGTGCCGCATTCCATCACGGAGTGCGGCACCTTTTTTACTAAATTTAAGATTGATGCTGGTTGGATAATGCATTCAACTGAAGACCAACTTGCTTTACCTGGTGATTGTCCATTTCGAGTACTGTCCAAACGTTCTCACCATGCTTAATGTGTTCTTCTTCCTCTTCTTCAAGATCCTGTAACATTACTTGCATCCAGCCACCGATTGTATCAATATCAT
Source organism: Sutcliffiella horikoshii (assembly GCF_008180725.1). Taxonomy (GTDB): domain Bacteria; phylum Bacillota; class Bacilli; order Bacillales; family Bacillaceae_I; genus Sutcliffiella_A; species Sutcliffiella_A horikoshii_B. The sequence continues at coordinate 79,354 of NZ_VTEV01000010.1, forward strand.
CCTTCTCATCAAAAGTTACTCCGAATTGTTGCTCAATATCTGTCAACAAGACAAGGCCATTAATATGATAAAGGTCTGTTTCGATTTCTTGAATATCCGGTACTTCATCTGCATCAAATTCATCACGGATTTCCCCGACGATTTCTTCTAAGATATCTTCCATTGTGATGATCCCGGCCGTACCACCGTACTCGTCAATGACCAGTGCGATATGAACCTGTTCTTCCTGCATCTTTAATAGGGCATCTTGCAGGGAGGTCACCTCATGAATTAGTGGAAGCTCGTGAAGGAAGTCTTTCATCTCGCCTGCTCTACCGGCAGCGAAGTTTGTGAGCATTTCCTTTACGTTCACGAACCCGAGAATATTATCTTTGTCCCCATCCTCTGTAACAGGATAGCGAGTGTATTGGTGTTCATCCAATACGCTGATAATTTCTTCTCTGGACATGCTATTAGATAAAGTGACGATTTGCACACGCGGGATCATGATGTCCCTTGCGACTCTTTCGTCAAAAGTGAATATGTTTTCCATGTAGGATAGTTCTGTTTGATTAATTTCTCCACTTTCAAAACTTTGCGTCATAATGATTTTAAGCTCTTCTTCCGAGTGGGCCTGCTCATGACTTGCAGGCTGTACCCCGAACATGCGAAGTAACACACGCGCTGAACCGTTCAATGTCCAGATTAACGGGTACATCAGCTTACCGAACCAGTATAAAGGTCTCGCAATAAGCAATGTCATCTTTTCCGCAAACTGAATTGCAAGGGTCTTCGGTGCAAGCTCCCCGACTACTACGTGTAAGAACGTTACAAGCGAGAAAGCGACAGCAAACGAAACAACCGTAGAAACGGACGCAGGTACTCCTAAGCTATCGAATAAAGGATACAGAAGCCTTTCCACAGTCGGTTTTCCTAACCAACCAAGACCTAATGCTGTCACCGTAATACCGAGTTGACATGCGGACAGGTAATAATCCAGATCTGCAATAAGCTTTTTGGCCACTACCGCAGTCTTGTTGCCTTCTGCAATCAATTGATCCACTCGGGACATACGTACCTTTACCACTGCAAACTCCGATCCAACGAAGAACGCTGTTAAACCTATTAACAAAGCCACTAAAAGTAAGTTCATGATTAATATACTGTCAATATCCAATTGTTTCCCTCAAAAAAAGGGATTCACCTCCGAAAATTTCCACTTTTATTTTTTCTACCTTTACCTTTAACTATTCCACCTAATTTTAGATTAGAACTCTCCCCCTGTCTGAATATAAAAAAGCCTCCACCAAAAACTGGTAGAGGTTTATTTGTAAAGTTATTGAACCTATACCTAAGTGGCAAAGGTCTCGCAAACAACATGTAACATGTTGCCAGTTAAGCCGGTGACTTTATTGTCACGGAATGACGACATAACTGTCAGCTACTCCCCTTTGGAGTATTATAAGCTCTTTATATTAAGAGCGATAGTTTAAACTCATAAACTATCAAGAGAAATTCTATTATAGTTTCACTGTAAAGTCAATATTTGTAGATTAGTAGAAAAATCCCGACTCCCTTTGAAAGGAGTCGGGACTGGGTATAAGTTACTGTTTTTGCATTCCCGTATAGATATAGATGGCATCTCTCAGGAACTCAGCTGTACCAGGTTGCTTTTTATCATAGAATGCTGTAAATCGCTCATCATCCACATACATCTGTGCAAGGCCGGCATGTGCTTCCTTGGAGTAGGAATCCCAGTAAAATCCTAACCACTGACGGTGCAAGTCCGCCGCTTTTTGGGCAAGATCTCCAGCAGGGTCTCCGGTTTTGAATGCCTCGTTTAAAACTTGGAGTACTTCTTCTCCCAGCTTTTCTCCTTGTTCGTACTGATTCTTTGACATGCCTTTTAACTTGGCATTTGATTGATCAATCGTCTCATTGCCGTATTTCCCTCTGATTTCTTTTCCATATTTCGCTTCATTTTCATCTATCATGTTCTGCTTGAATGCTTCAAACTTTTCTTTATCACTCATGGTAATGCTCCCTTCTTTCGCGGCGAGTGTCCGGTCTACACTTTCAATGAGACCCACAAGCCGTTTTTGCTTTGTCAGAAGTTTGTCACGGTGTTCTTTTAGTGCTTCCACTTCATTAAAAGTTGGAGCATTGATGATTTTTTGGATACTTTCAAGGTCCAATTCGAGCTCCCGATAAAAGAGGATTTGCTGCAGCTTATCCACTTCCGCCTGCCCGTAAATTCGATACCCTGAAGCACTGATTCTCGCCGGCTTGAGAATTCCAATTTCATCATAATAGCGCAGCGTCCTGCCTGTCACTCCAGCCATTTTTGCTAATTTCTGTACGGTGTATTCCACCTCTGATCACCTCCTGACAAATTCAGTGTACACCTTGACGTAGCGTAAAGGTAAATAGGTTTTATTAAAAAATAAGCCTAATGTACCAATAAACAGTTTAGAATATTCTAAATTTTAATTCTTTTGTCTTATATCCCATATTTGTCATTACTTTTATAATAAAAACAGAAATAATATTTCAATTTTTCTGTTTATTGTTGAAATATTATTTCAACAATTGTAAGCGTTAACAAATTAAAGATGAGAAAGCGAGGGGCTACAAATGAAATTTGGACAAGCATGTAAGTACATAATGATTACGGCATTATTATTTTCCTTCACTCTCCCTCTTTTGACAGGGAAAGGGAGTGCAGAAATGATTCAGCAACCCAAGCATGAGATGAGAGCAGCCTGGATTGCCACCGTTCAAAACATCGATGTGCAAGCAGGCATGAGCGAAGCAGAATATACCGCATGGGTACAACAGACACTTGATTTTCTAAAAAGTAAAAACTTTAACACCATCATTTATCAGGTAAAACCTACCGCAGATGCTTTTTATCCTTCTGAAATTGACCCTTGGTCTAAATATGTCACTGGTGGGGCACAAGGAACAGACCCCGGCTATGATCCGCTCCAAATCATGATTGATGAATCTCATGCGCGCGGTATTGAAGTGCATGCATGGGTGAACCCGTATCGTGTGACGATGCCTTTTGAAACTCTAGAAAGCCTATCTGAGGACAATGTCGCAAAGGAACATCCAGAGTGGGTAGTTAGATACGGTTTTCAATATTACTTGAATCCTGGAATTCAGGGAGTACAGGATTACCTGCTTTCTACTGTTGAGGAGCTTGTGACGAACTATGACATTGAAGCGGTTCATATGGATGACTACTTCTATCCATATCGCAGAGCTGGAGAGGAATTCCCGGATCAAGCACAATTTGAAGCAGATCCGCGCGGTTTTGATAATATCGGGGACTGGAGGCGCGACAATGTAAACAAACTAGTATCTGCCATCAATGACACAATCAAAGAAACAAAAAGCTGGGTTCAGTTTGGAATCTCTCCGTTTGGTGTGTGGAGAAACATTGCGATGGATCCAACAGGAAGCAATACACAAGCTGGCCAAACTAACTATGATGACCTATATGCCGATACAAGACAATGGATCAAGGACGGCAGTATCGACTATATGACACCGCAAATTTACTGGTCCCGCGGTCTAGCAGTAGCTGACTACTCCATTTTACTTGACTGGTGGAGCAACGAAGTCGAAGAATATGCCAATAACCATCCAGTAAACCTGTATATCGGAACAGCGGATTACAAGGTAGGAGACAACTTTGACCAAAACTGGTATGACCCGTACGAACTACCTGGACAAATACTAGACAACCGCCAAGATGAAAATGCATTGGGACAAATGCACTTCTCGCTTAGACAAATTATAAAAAATAACCTAGGCTATGCCGACATCCTTACAAACGAAATTTATTCGGAGCCTGCACTCGTTCCTGCAACTCCTTGGAACGGCGAACAGCTTCCACAAAAACCAAATACGGTAAAAGCAGACAAAAAAGACGGCAGCATCACTCTTACCATTGATGATAAAAAGCATTCCGATGCAAGAAAGTATGTCATCTATCGCTTTGACGGGCTTCAAGAAGGAGATTACAACAATCCTGCCAATATCGTGGATGTGGTATATGCAACAGAAGGTGTTACCACTTATGTGGACACCACCACCGAGGAAGGCAAGCGCTACACGTATGGGGTGACTTCGGTTTCCAATACCGGAGTGGAAAGTAAGGATGCGAAGATTGTGAAGGTTGTAAAATAAAGATACCTCAGAAGCAAGCGCCGGGTAAGCTATGTGGCTAACCAAGCGCTTGCACTTTTACTGTATCTTATTCAACCGTTACCGCCGTTCCGTACGCAATTATTTCAGACGCATTCGTCATCACGCTCGAGGTCTCCAAGCGCACACAAATAATGGCGTTCGCTCCTTTGCTTTTCGCATCCTCCACCATCCGCCCGATTGCTTTTTGACGTGCTTCCTGCATCATTTCTGAGTATTCCTTAATCTCCCCACCGACAATGGTTTTTAATCCAGCCAATAGATCTTTCCCAATATGCTTGGACTGCACCGTGCTTCCTTTAACAAATCCCTTCAAATCCACAATCTTTTTCCCAGGTACCGACTCAGTAGTCACTATAATCATTTTTGTCATCCTCCTCTTTTTCCTTGGCCCGCTCCACAATCAGCACAATGAAGAGTGCGATAATTGCAAGCACGTAGAATATGTAAAATAAAACCCCCAGCCAAATATTAACGACAAGCAGAGCCAATCCAACCACTTGTCCCAATACTGATACCAGCAATAGCACCTTCTTCACAGTTTCAATCATCTTTATCCCTCCACCAATAACTATTCACCACCTAAGATGAAACTCCTGTCCACTATGGAAAGTATATTTTCTCCCAATCCTTTTCATACATGATTAGGCCAATTTTGCTCATTATAAAAAAGAATGCCACTTTAAGGAGAGATGAAAACCATGCAAAACCAAAACCAACCAAACCAGCAAGGTCAAAATCAAATGCCGCCTAACATGAATATGAATATGCCTGGTTCACAAACGGCAAGCACAAATCACGGTGGACACGAGCTTTATGATGCTCATGAAGTAATTGCCGGCATCATCAGTATGCTAGACCAGTACCAAATGTATGAGCAGCATATTCAGGATCCTGTACTAAAAGATATTGTGACACGCCAGACAACATTTACTACCCAGATGTACAACACAATCGTGGAAAGTTTTCGAACAGGTCAGAAGCCATCCGTCTCTACTCAAGTTTATAAGATGACACAAACACATGACGTAGTTTACGGCATCACGCCTTCACAACCGAAAAAGCCAAACCAATCCGTTAGTGAGCTTGCGGATAAAGGCCTTTCAGCATACATGTTAGGACAAACAAAAGGACTTGCAACATTGCTTGCCATGACGGCACTGGAAATGACCAATCCTGTCCTTCGCCGTGTTATTGCCGACAGTGTTCCTAACTTCATTGAAATGAGTTATGAAATTTTCCTTTATCAAAATAAACATGGTTACTATCAAGTACCACAACTTGCTATGCAAGATATGAACGCCATGCTGCAAAGTTATGGAACGATTCCAAATCAGGGGAATATGCCTCATTAAGAACAAAATCGCTAACGAGACCTAAAACCACGTCCCAAGACCTTAATCTCTTGGGACGTTTTCTTGCTTTGCGCATAGCTTTGAAATATTGGCCTTGGCAGGATCTTTTCTTTTCGCTACCTTTGACTATTTCAGTAAAATTACTTGTCACCAAGGGCTTCATAACGCTGATGAGGACCTCCCTCTGCTTTATTTTTCTTCACTTAGGTCTTCATAACGCCGATGAGGACCTTTCTCTTCCTGATTTCTCGCCACTGAAGTCTTTATAACGGCAATGAGGACCTCTCTCCTTCTGATTTCTCGCCACTGAAGTCTTCATAACGGCAATGAGGACCTCTCTCCTCCAAATTTCCCATCACCGAGGTCTTCATCCCGACGAACCAGAGTTACTCTGAAGACTATCCACAATTCGATTGTTTTATAATTTCCTAAACAACAAGAAAAACCGGCTCAAGTCACAAGCTTGAACCGGTTTTCTTCTTTATTATTTTAAATTCTTCCCAATGTATTTCACAATTTTTCTAAGTTCAGATACAGACGGTCTGCCAAATGGACTTGTCTGCCTTTGTTGATAGAGGAGTTTTCCTTTTTCATCTACAAGGAAATAGGCTGGTTCCCCATGAACACCATGGTCTTCATATGGAGCATCTTCTCCATGATAATAAACACCATATGCCTCTAAAGCTTCAAGCTTCGGGTCCGAAAGAACAGGCATAGTCAAATCATATTCCGATACCATTTCCTTTAGTTTTTCCACTTCTTCTGTAGAAATGGCCAGAACATGTACCTTTTTATCCTCAAAATATCCTTTGCTTTCCTCTAACTCCTTCAATTCATTTTGACAGACAGGACACCATGATCCGCGGAAAAACACGATCAAATGCCATGCCTCATGCTCCTTCTGGTGAGCATCAAACGAGAAAGTCTCCCCTGTTGTTTGAGTAAGTTTAAATTCAGGTGCTTTGTCTTTTAATTTAAGAGATCCCATATTCGTTTCCTCCTTTTATTTTAGATCCAAAATAGCATCTAGTGAATCAAATGTGTAATCTGGGGCTAATCCCAATTCTTCTTGCGGCAAATGATTTCGGTTAATCCAAGCAGTATGAAAACCAAAATTTTTGGCACCGCTAATATCCCATCCATTTGAAGACATGAAAAGGACCTCTTCTCTTTTCACACCTAACACTTTCAACACACTTGTATAGGAAGCAGGTGTAGGTTTATACTGCTTGATGTCATCCACACTGATGATGCGTTCGAAATAGTTGCTCAATCCTGCTTGTTCAACCAAAGGCTCCAGCATGTCACGTGACCCGTTGGAAAAGACCGCAAGAACCTTCCCATTTTCCTTAAGGGTGCTTAATACATCCTGCACTTCTTCATAGGCACGCAGAGAAATATATTGTTCTAAGAGAGAATCCACTTCTTTTTTAGAATAAGAAATGGACAGTTGATTTAGAGCATATTTCAGAGAATCCTCTGTTACATCGGAGAACTTTTCATAATTCCCCATCATTTGACGAAGGAAGGAATACTCCAATTGTTTTCTCCTCCATATATCACTGATCTCCGTCCCTCTCCCGTCAAATAATTCATCCGCTTTTTCTTTTACAGAATGAACATCGAACAGCGTCCCATACACATCAAACACGAAAGTTGTGATAGTTGAGTGCAATATCAAACACTTCCTTTAATCATGGTCTCTTTTTAAATTTCCCCCTGTAGGAAAATGTAAACAGTTTAATATGCTAAAAATGGTATTAATAAAAAAATAACACACCTGCAGGTAGTTAGTAGGTGTGTTTGTTAGAATTCATCCTCAACCTCTCACCGTAGGCTTCGTCAGCTTACAAGCCGGATAGCTAATAGATGGTGCGTAATAAGAAAGCTTTCTCATAAAATAACACGACTCTGGAAAATGATGTTCGAGGAATCGAAGGGTGCTTTGGTTAATGAGTTCGTCGTTTAGATAAAGTTCCAGTACTTCAGCTACCAAATTATTAAATTTCACTACCTCCACCGACACTTCCTTCGCAAATCGCATCTGGGCCGGAAAGCCAGGTTCTGCAAAATGGAGGTAGCCTTCCATCATGTCATTTTTCACAATGAATTGTGAGAACCTTCCTCTCACTTGATTGGCCCTTTCAACCAATGCGAATTCTACCCCGTCTAACATTCTCAATAACAGGGAAGCGTGCCCTAATTGATCATCCAGCCACATGCTTAACAGTTCGACTAGCGTCAAAGCAGGATAATCTTCCCCCTGGACATAGCTTTCTAGTATCCTCAAATATTCCCTATTTTCCAAAAGCGTTCCGTTCAAATAGGTTGGAGTCAAATTCAAATTGACCTTATTGAAAAGTCTTAGGTTTAATAAATTCCCCTCAAACAAGTAATACTTGTAAGCCACCTCATTTGCCATTTCGGAAAGCCTGATCATGGGTCCCGAATCCACAGGCGCGTCTCTCGGGACCTTCTTCAGCTCCCGCTCCACCTTTCCAAAAGTTTCAATAAATGTTTCCGCCTGCTTGACCCATTTCTTTTCTTCAGGAGATAGATAATCTCTTATAAAATAGGCATGGTCCTTTAAGATGCCAAGCCAGAATTCATGCTCTTCCCACGGAGTAATCGGTTCATAGCTCATTCTGTCCCCTCCTCTTAATACAACTTATTTAATAGGAGAGGTTTTCATGATAAGGAAAAGCGCAGTTTGCATGAACGAAGCTGCGCTTTTTGGGATCAATCTATATCTTCCATATTAATGGTACGGTTTTTGAGCGCTCCAGAATGAATGACCTTAACATTTAAATCAATTTCCTCCAACAAATTCTCTGATAATATAAATTCTCCATCATCTAAAATTGACTTCCATAACTCATTCTTATACCTGTACAGGATATGCTCTAAGCGGAAAAAATCCGTATCATTCTGTATACCTGGTTTGTATAAATCCTTCATTTCCTTCTGTATCTCTTCCCGCAAATTTGATTCCATTTCTTTTAAATTTACAATTTTATTTGCATCTCTATTTGCTATGACTCCCTCAAGAGAAACCTTCACATCGAATCGAGGCGAACCAACACCTTCAAGTGGTTTTATATCCACCTTATTTTTTTCAAAAACAATATTAAAGTCTGGCTCTCCCTTATTGTCCATTACTTGTATTGCAGCTCTTTCCATCTCCGGGGCAATCCAGCGAAGTCCTTTAAGGACCTCGAGCGTATAAAACCCTTTAAATTCTTTATTTTTCAAGAAAAAAGCCCCATCTATTTCCAGTTTCGGATCAGGTTTCCTATTATGAACCCAATGATTCTCGTTTATATGGATCGATGGAAGGTAGGTGGTGAGAGCCGGTTCATATAGTTCTCTTACAAATTCTTGAAGTTTTATTGGACGGATTGTAGAACTTTGTTCAAAAGTACCCATAGGACGGTGCATAATGGTTGCTAACGCTGATTGATTGAAGAAGCTTGTCGTAGAAAAGACCTCCTTAATGGGGGCCTTTGTTCCAAAAATCCACGTGGTTAAACGAAGCTCATAATACCTTGTCAGCACATCAAAAATATGATGGAATCCCTCTTCCAATGCGGTTTCACTGACGAGAATCGTATTTACGTGTGCCCAAAGCAGCCGTTCTTGTGAGGTATTATATGCTTGGGAGAGGGCTTCATCGAAAGTTTTTCCTTTAGTTTCTGAAACCCATACAGATGGTTCCCCACTGCTGCCGTTAGTTCCTTGAGAATTGAAACTGATTAACTGAATATACCCTATATATTCATCATCCTTGAAATCTACTCCAATTGCGGTAACATAGTTCAAGTTTTGAACCTCTTTGATATCTGTGCAGCTTGTTAGAAACAAAAGAGGGATTACCAGTAATCCCTTCAGCATGCTTTGAAGATTCGCTCTCATTCTTCCTGTCCCCCTTTCCGTTGCACCATTTGTGATTTAAACTGACGGTTTTTAAAAGGGTTAACAAGCAAAGCTGATAAAATATCCTTAAAATTTAATGTGGAGACAGGTTCCAGATACCCCACCTTAAAGGACTCCAGTCGTGCCAAGTAAAATAAGATACTAAATAAACCTAAAAACACTCCATAGATACCCATAAACACACCTAACAACATTATATAAATTCGTAACACACTTACGGTCCCTGTCAGTGATTGGTTTACCAGAGTGAAAGTGGCTACCGCCGTCAAAGCAACCACCACAATCATGGTGGCAGATGCCAACCCTGCCCTTATGGCAGCATCCCCAATAATTAATCCCCCTACTATCGCAACAGTCTGTCCCACTGCTTTTGGCATCCTGATTCCGGCCTCTCTTAGCAGTTCAAACAACCCAAGTATAAAGAACGCTTCCAACCCTAACGGTATCGGCAACCCTTCTCTGGATATGGATACGGTATTTAAGAGTTGAAAAGGAAGCTGATCCACGTTTACAGAAGATATGGCAATCCAAAAACCTGGCAGCATAATCGCTATTAGAAAACCAATAATTCGAAATATCCTTTGGAAGGCCACAGTATGATAAGGATAATGAATGTCTTCGGGTGATTTTAACAAAACAAAAACATTATTAGGCCCAATCTATATCATCGGCGAACCATCTACAATGACAATAAACCTTCCCCTCAATATACACTCCACCGCAAAGTCAGGGCGCCCGATGTAATCAAATAACGGAAATAATGAAAAGGTGCGGTTTGATAACCATTGCTCCAGTTGTCCACTGCTTACCAAGCTTTCTGTTTCCATTTGTTCGAGCCTACTTCTTACCTCGCTCAGCATCTCCTTATTTACTCTATCATTCAGGTACATTAGGGAAACTGCTGTTTTACTTAGCGTTCCAATTTCAAAGTTTTCATTAAATAAATAAGGTGATTTCAACCTTTTACGGATAAGGGCTGTGTTGACGTTCAGCTCTTCAGTAAATCCGTCTTTGGGCCCTTTGATGGAAACCTCTGTATTGGATTCGGAGGGCTCCCTTTTTGGCACATCAGCAAGTTCAAAAGCCAGAAAATAATTCCTATGTGGTTGAAATAATATAAAATACCCTGAAAAAAGTTTATCGATTAACCCACTGATGGAACTCACTTTTTCCATCGGCGGCAATTCGCTATCCACAATAACTTCCTTTTGAATTTGAACATACTCGACAATAGCATGAAAATACTTATTTACTTGGCTGATATCCACCATTCCCATGCAATAAAAAGCGGAAAGTTCCCTGTTTTTCTCTTCCATTGATATAAAGTGGACATCGGCATAATTCTGAAAGTAAGCTTCCAATTCATCATTTAGAAGGTTGTGTTCCTTCAAAAGGGTATCTATTGTTTCCAGTCTTAATGGTGATGATGAATTCTTCATATAGTACCCGTTCCTTTCACCTTTTGAGGAATAAAACTTACTACAAGCAAGCCTATGGTAAGAATCACTCCAATCAGCAGTAACCCAGGATAAAAATAATTACCAATGGCATTTTGCATCCAAAGATCGCTAATTGGCAAAATGCCTACAAAGAGTAGACACGAGGAAGATGTCCAGAATATGATAGACTTCACCTTATTGGATGTAAACGCGATATCCTTAAGGAAATACAAACATAAAGAAACCCTGATCACCGAACCTGATATTAATTGAAAAACTGCAAAAAAATCTAAATGGGAAACATGCTCCCCAAGCTCTACTAATCGCCACTGTTCTAATGCCGGAAAACGCAAGACCGCTGCAATATTTGGTCCAAATGAAGCAATAGCCCCAAGTAACGGTCCTAAAATAAGTCCAATTAATATTGTAACCAATAACAGAAGCTGCCAAAGCACAAACGCCTTCTTCAAATAATGTTGCAAAAGTAGTATCAGCAGAATATCGACACTTCCTCCAAGCACGACCGTAATACCGCTAATGATTGGAGAACTGCCATTCACAAGGATTGGAAACATATAAGAGTAATCCTTATTAGAGATGGTAGAAAATGCAACAAAATAGCCAAGAACCCATACTATTGGCAATAAAAATGTTGCACTGTACACAATAGTCTTTAGATTTGAACTAGCCCCCCATACACATAATAGGAGGAAAGGAAGGACGACGATCCATTGAGGAGTGAGAGGAAGAAAATATATCTTAATGGATGTAATAAAATCATAAAATGATATAAAAGCAATGATGGAAATATGAAAGAAATAGATGAACATGACACTGGCGGAAACAACTCTTCCCGCGCGTTTAGTAATCCAGGTAGAGAGCTTCATATTTTGTTTGTTTCGAGACATGATGAAAAAAAGGACCATCCCCCAAATCAGCAAGATACCATACCCCGCCAACACACAAACCCAAGCATCGCGCTTTGCTACAAATAATAGATGAGGCAACATAAGAACATGATTAGAAATCCCGATAAACAGAATAAAGACAAATGATAGTTGCAGACGGGAAAAAGTCATGTTGTTTCCTCTCTTCCAATGCATATTAGTATTTAGTAGTATGAGTGGAAACACTTTAATTATTCAAATCTAATAGTAAAAAAACCGTATTCTACATGTAGAATACGGACTCCCATTACTTCTTATTTCTCCTGTATAGATCCATCGATTTATGACCTTCGTCAATAACTGCCACCATTTCGTGCAGTCTTTTTTCTTGTGTTTCTGCCCTTTTTGCACTATAGACATAACGCGCCCAATCCTTTTGGTAGCCATATGTCAGATCGTTATATTTCGCTAATACCGCTTCATTGTTTTTTAGGAAGCTCTTGATGTCATCGATGTGTGCGATGTAGTCATCCACACATTGGCTCTTTGCACTTGTCTTCTTTGTTGCTTTCTTAGGGGTGGATTTCAACCCCACTACCGTAAAGACCTCGTTCAGGCTGACCATTCTGGAAAATTTAAGATTACTGTTCGGCAAGTACTTTTCCTCATCTAGATTTAGGTCTGCATAAAAGCTGTCTCGCTCTATGTATTCTGGATAAACCGGGTTACCCTTTTTCGGATAGGCCACATACATGTAGCCGTTATCAGAAAGCAGCTGCTTTTCATTAACAGTTTGGACGTATTTATTGAAATCATCCATGGAGAACATAAACAAGAATATCAGGTCATACTTGTCCTTTTCAATGGCAGTATCAAATTCAATACCATTAAACTCTGCCGCTACATCTTTAGGCAAATTCAAAAATAAACGGTTCTCATATTTTTGCAGATTCAATTTATCAATAATGGTTTTTTCGGCATTCATCCCTCTTCCATCCTCCTCTGGCTCCTTATATTTCTTACTACTATTATATCAAAATCCTGCAAGGTCAAACCCTGTTTCCCACTTTGCTCACTTGTTAACAAAAAGTTCACCTCTTCTTCTAAATATTTATCACACTTTTAAATCCCCTCACCTTTTACAATGAAGGTGCATAGATAATGGTGGAGTGAGCAGTGGGAGAAAGGGGTCCCGCTGCTTTTTATATTTGGGGGATAACGATGAAGACCTCTGTGATGCAGATTGGGCGGGACGGAGGTCTTCATTCGGGTGATGAGGACCTCGCTGATGTGGATCAAGCTCGACTAAGGTCTTCATTCAGGCGATGAGGGCCTCGCTGATGTGGATCAAGCTCGACTAAGGTCTTCATTCAGGCGATGAGGACCTCGCTGATGTGGATCAAGCTCGACTAAGGTCTTCATTCAGGCGATGAGGGCCTCGCTGATGTGGATCAAGCTCGACTAAGGTCTTCATCCGGGGGATGAGGGCCTTTCTGACAGCACACGAGCTAACCAAAATTCTGCACCCTTTCTTTTTGTCCCCTCCCCCTCTTATAAGCTTTTGCGCTTGCCATTTCTTGTGTTACAATATTGACTATCATAAATGTGGGGAAAACTGCTGAAATGGCCCGCTATCCCCCGGCATTCTTATATAAGGAAGGTTGAAAAACTTGGAACATAACCCAGCAAACTCGAATTTTATTCGAAATATCATAAAAGAGGACCTGGAATCCGGCAAGCGCAACCATGTCATCACCCGCTTCCCTCCAGAGCCAAACGGTTACCTACATATCGGACACGCAAAATCCATCGTCATCAACTTTGACCTTGCTGACGAGTTTAACGGAAAAACGAATCTGCGTTTCGACGACACCAACCCTTTAAAAGAAGACGTTGAATATGTTAACTCCATCAAAGAAGACGTAAAATGGCTTGGCTATGATTGGGACGGACTTTTCTTTGCGTCTGATTATTTTGAAGAGATGTACAATCGCGCCGTTCTTTTAATCAAAAAAGGCAAAGCATATGTGGATGACCTTTCTGCTGATGAGATCCGCGCTTACCGCGGCACGTTGAAAGAACCGGGAAAAGACAGCCCGTACCGCGACCGCTCTGTGGAAGAGAACCTTGACCTGTTCGAGCGCATGCGCAAAGGCGAATTCGGTAACGGAGAAAAAGTGCTTCGTGCAAAAATTGACATGAAATCACCTAACATTAACCTGCGCGACCCGGTTATCTACCGTATTTCTCATGCAACGCACCACAATACAGGAGACAAATGGTGCATCTACCCAATGTATGCCTTCGCACACCCGATTGAGGATGCGATTGAAGATGTGACACACTCTATTTGTACGATTGAGTTTGAAGATCAACGTCCATTATACAACTGGGTAGTGGAAGAAACAGAAATGGCGGGAACGCCACAGCAAATCGAGTTTGGCCGTTTGAACATCACCAATGCGGTGATGAGTAAACGTAAGCTACGCAAGCTTGTGGAAGAAGGCATTGTAGACGGCTGGGATGACCCTCGTATGCCTACAATTTCCGGATTGCGCCGTAAAGGGTACACGCCGGAAGCAATCCGCTCATTCGTTCGTGAAACAGGTGTCTCTAAAGGATCCGGATTTGTTGACTCGCAAATGCTCGATCACTTTGTGCGTGAAGATCTGAAATTGAAGTCCCCTCGTACGATGGGTGTGGTACGTCCGTTGAAAGTGGTCATCACCAACTACCCTGAAGGAAAAGTGGAAATGCTGGATGCGGAAATCAACCCGGAAAATCCGGAAATGGGAACAAGACAGATCCCATTTTCCCGCGAGATTTACATTGAGCAAGAAGATTTCATGGAAGATCCACCGAAAAAATACTTCCGCCTCTTCCCTGGTAACGAAGTACGTCTGAAGCATGCTTACTTCATTAAGTGTGAGGATTTTATTAAGGATGAGGATGGCAATGTGGTGGAGATCCATTGTACGTACGATCCAGAAACGAAGAGTGGCACTGGCTTTACAGGCCGTAAAGTAAAAGGGACCCTGCACTGGGTGGAAGCAACACAAGCGGTGCCAGCTGAGTTCCGTTTGTTCGAACCTTTGTTATTGGATGAGGAGCCTGAAGAGGAAGTCGAAACTGAGGTGGCAAATGTTGCTGGCACAGAAGAGGAGGAATCGGTGGAAGTGGAGAAATCCTTCCTTGACCACGTGAACCCGAACTCTATGAAAGTGTTAAATGGTTTTGTGGAGGAAAACATGAAGGGTGTGGCGCCGCAGGAGAAATTTCAATTCTTCCGCCACGGTTACTTCAATGTGGATCCAAAGCATACGACTGCAGATAAGCTTGTGTTTAATGAAATAGTGTCGTTGAAGAGTTCGTTTAAATTATAAGTGGTTTGATGGAGTGGCCCCCCGTTTTGGTTGAACGGGGGGTTTTTTGTGTGGGGTGGGATGTTGGGTGGGGCGGAGAGCCTAGGTTGATTGGAGGGGAGTGACGGGGAATTGGGCTTGGGGGTGCGAAATGTGTCGGCCGGTGTCGAATGGCCTTTATTTTGAGGTAAATGGACAATATATTGAGAAAGTGGACAATAAAATTAAAAAGTAGACAATATAATCGAAAACTGGATAATAAAATTAAAAAGTGGACAATATAATTCTCCCACCCCCCGCGGCCAACCAAAACTCATAGTCAAAAAAAACCTCCACGTTCCTACAAAACGGGAGGATAATTACCTTATTTTAAACAAACCACCTTAGATAAACGAAAAATCCAGCTATAATTACAACAAACAGCGCTGCATAGATGAAGCTGAGCCGTCTCACATTCCCCTTTGTTTCTTCACGGTATTTTTTATCCCCGCTTCCCGCTACTTGGATCGTCACAAACAGTCCTCCAACTAAAATAATGATGCTGAGTATTCCTAATGCTACCATCATGGCCGCTCTCTCCATTCAAAGAATTTTATCTATCATGAAAGTAGCGTATTTTGGCAACTTTTTCAATAGAATGGGCTTACTGTCATCCATCCAAACCACCGGAACCTCCGCTGAGCGAAGTTACCTCACCCTGCAATCCTCCGCTCACTACGCATCAACCTCGCCATCGGAATATAAGTGAGTAAGAAGATGAAAAGGGCCGCCAATTCCAAGTTGATGTAATACCAGACCCCTGACCCGAAGAAGGAAAGGATGGTTTTTGATTCCGTTGGGTTTGCTAAATAGAAGAAATTTGTACCTAGGAACATATTGATGAAAAAGATTGGGGCCGCCAAGATGTTTAAAGCAACGAAGCTTCTGATGATGGCTTTCTTCGGGACTCGGTATCCTTCATAGATAATGAAATATAACACTGCCAATGGGATTGCGGAATGATGTAGAAAATATTTAAGGAAGCGGTAGTGTGGAAACTGGTACACCATCTCTGGAGTGACCATGCTTAAGATAGGCGGAATTAATCCAATGAAATAAAGTAAGTGGAAAAGTTTTTCGTTTGATTTTAGAAAAAGGTACATGGCAATAAAGGTGCTAACAGAGCAAAGCTGAATGGGCAGGTCCTCCACTCCCCATTGATTCGTAGATAGCACCCAGATCTGATGTGAGATCTCGCATACTAGTAGGATAATGAATAATGTCCACTTAATTTTCGTCTGATGCGGCTTTAGGTCCTTCCTGAAATGAACTAACATAAAGCAAATGCCTACAAACACGAAAAAGGTAAGGATATGTTCAACAGAAAACAATTCAAATGATTGCATGGCGTTAACGGAAAACATTCAATGTCCCCCTTTCTAAGGCGCTTGTAAGTATTTTATTCTTCGCAAGTGGCAGATAAGACTGTTGATCGGGAATTTTTTGGGGGATTCGATGTGGTTCCGGTGGTGCGAATTGTGTCGTTCGGTGTCGAATGGCCTTTATGCCTTAATTGGACAATAAATGGAGACAGTGGCTAATATATCAAAAAAGTGGACAATAAAATCAAAAAGTGGACAATATAATTCCCCCACCCTGCCATTCCAAAAACTTAAATGAAATAAATTCCATATTCAGCAGGAACTCCGCAATCCAGTAGCGAAATAGAGTGAAGAATTCAATGAAAAGGAGAAAACTATGATAATAAAAGAAAGAGAGAAACCATTCAAATTGCTCGCACATGAAGCTGCCATCAGACGAGTTCCAAAAAACCACCCAAAATACCCCGAAATCGAAAAAGAATACTTTCGTTTGCACTATGGATATCTAGGTGAAAAGGCAATGGACTACTTTTCCTCCTTCCTCCCCCATGAAAACTATAAAATACTCCATGGTTTAAGAATCCCAGATACAAAAGGCCGCTACTTTCAGATGGACTCACTCCTGATCACACCAACTCACTGCCTCATCTTAGATTCAAAATACATTAAAGGAAAACTTGAATTCGATGAAGATACCGGGATTCTTATACGGCACCATGAAGATAGCCATCAAAGGGTTGGCGATCCCCTGGCACAACTTGCCCGACACAAAATACAGCTTTCTGGCCTGATAGATAAACTTAAATTACCTTCCATTTCTATCGAAACACAAGTAGTCATCTCGCACAAAAGTGCCACCTTATTTAAAAAATCCCCCACACTACTTAATAAAATTGTCTTTCACACAAATCTTCCCACTAGAATACAAGCTATCGACCATACACAAAAAACCACTAGATTTTCAGCTAAGGAAACTAACAAGCTAGTGAAAGTGTTACTAAACAGGCACAAAGATGATTCAACGTTTAACTTGATGGTATACTACGGCCTCACTCCTTCTGACTTTATAAAAGGAGTTATATGTATAAAATGCTCACATGCTCCCATGAAAAAATACTATAAAAAATGGACGTGTGTTTCATGCGGGCATACAGAGTTGGATCCGGTTTCGCGAACAATCAAGGACTATCCTTTGATTGGGCTTGGCAACACCATCACAAACAAACAGTTCAGAGAGTTTGTCTGTATTCCTTCTATAAGTATCGCTTCCAAATTCCTTTTTACTCTAAACCTCCCCCAAAAAGGCACTAACAAAGGCCGGATTTACTATTTAGAATAAACCGCTCTGTCATCTCATCCTTATTGCATAAACTAGTAAAATAGTTATATACTTAATTGAGAATGATAATCAATTTTATTTATTTTTCAGTTGGGAGTGATGAGGTTGAACATAGACGTGTTTGATGTAACAATTATTGGCGGAGGTCCGGCTGGGCTTTATTCTGCTTTTTATAGCGGTCTTAGAGAAATGAAAACGAAACTGATTGAGTATCAGCCACAATTAGGTGGAAAAATTCATGTATATCCGGAAAAAATGATTTGGGATGTTGGCGGATTGACGCCTGTTCCAGGTGCTAAGTTAATGGAACAGCTGGTGGAGCAGGGGCTAACCTTTGATCCGGAGGTTGTTTTAAATAGAAAGGTAGTTTCCATTACACGAAATGAGGACGAACTCTTTGTTCTAGAGGATTCACATGGTGAACGGCATTTTTCTAAAACGGTTATTGTAGCGGTAGGAGGAGGTATTCTCCACCCACAAAAGCTAGATATTGAGGGTGCGGACCGGTTTGAAGTGACAAATTTAAACTATACGGTTAAATCCTTGAAGCATTTTAAAGATAAAACGATCATCATTTCTGGTGGTGGGAATTCGGCGATTGATTGGGCAAACGAGCTAGAGCCAATCGCCAAGCAGGTGTATGTAACCTATCGAAAGGAAGCATTATCCGCACACGAGGCCCAGGTATCTCAGCTGTTAAACAGTTCGGCGGAATGCTTTTTCCAAACCTCGATTACTAAGTTAATCGCAAGCTCTAACCATGAGGTTATTGAACGAGTGGAGCTCACCAATCATCAAACAGGAGAAGTTTCTTACTTAGCCGTTGATGAAATTATTGTCAGTCATGGGTATGAAAGAGACGGAACATTGATAGAGAACAGTGAACTGCCTATTGAAATGGTGGACACCTATTATGTTAGTGGAAATGCCAACAGCGAAACGACGGTACCTGGCCTTTATGCTGCAGGGGATATATTAAAGCATGATGGAAAGTTGCATCTTATAGCAGGTGCATTTCAGGATGCTGCAAATGCGGTTAACAAAGCAAAGCAATATATTCAACCACAGGCAAACAGTTACGCCATGGTATCCTCACATAATGATATCTTTAAAAGCAGAAACAAAAAATTAATAAAGCAATTGGTAAAATAAATGCACTGCCAGTCTGCAGTCCTCTCTACTAGTAGGAGGACTTTTTTTATTCACGACAAAAACACTTCCCCATGCACTGTACTAGTATAATACTATTTCCAAAACAGTTTAGCATTTTACAAAATAAGGTATTTAACCAAAAGAGACAAAGTATGAAGGGGTTGGTTCATTTGGCAGAGGTGAAGCAAAGAGAAAAAAGAGGCTGTCTGGAATCAATACTTGGTGGCACCTCTACCCTATTCACCATTGTTGCATTTCTGGCCGTTGGTGTGATAACAGGGATTTCCTCTATCGAATTTTTTTTAGAAGGCAGTTTCATATATGGCTTGAGATTTGGTGTTTTATGTTTATTTTCAGCCGGTATGATTTGGGTTTCCTACCTTGATTTAATCGGAAAAGAGTAGAAAGGATGTTCACTTGGAGTAGAGTTTGTTTTATCTATTCGAGCTTTCTAGCATGGTCCTCGCGCTGTTTGCGTTTTATCCTTCCAATTTCCTCACTTTCTCGGATAAATAATTGGAAAAATGTTCATACTATCTTTTCGTAAACTAGTAAAAAAGAAGCAAAAATACCTTACCTTGGCAAAAGTTATTGAAATTTCTGCATATTTCTTTTTATTTACCAGATTATTTATTATAATTACAATGTAAGAATTGATGTTGTCTCATTTTGTGGTTTCGTACGTTGTAAGGCAAGTTAGTGTGCTGTTTACTTCTCTCAAAACAGAAAGGGGAAAAGATGTATGGACAATGAGAACGTTGGAAAGTGCCCGTTTACTGGGGAAAGTTCCGAAAAGCCTGTTGTAGTAACAAAAAACAAGGACTGGTGGCCAAATCAACTAGATTTACATGTGCTTCACCAGCATGACACGAAGACAAACCCACTAGGGGAAGATTTTAACTACGCAGAGGAATTTCAAAAAATTGATTATGCAAGTCTAAAAGAGGACTTACATAATCTTATGACAGACAGCCAAGACTGGTGGCCAGCGGATTATGGACATTACGGGCCCTTCTTTATTCGTATGTCCTGGCATGCTGCAGGTACATATCGCCAAGCAGATGGACGCGGAGGCGGCGGAAGTGGTTCGCAACGCTTTGCTCCGTTAAACAGTTGGCCTGATAACGGAAACTTGGACAAGGCACGCCGACTGCTTTGGCCTATTAAAAAGAAATATGGCAACAAGCTCTCTTGGGCAGACTTGCTTGTTTTTGCAGGAAACGTAGCAATTGAATCCATGGGTGGAAAAACGATTGGATTCGGTGGCGGCCGTGAAGATATTTGGCAGCCTGAGGAAGATGTAAACTGGGGTCCGGAGAAGGAATGGCTTGGCGACAACCGTTATTCCGGTGAGCGCGACCTGGAGAACCCGCTTGCTGCCGTGCAAATGGGATTGATTTATGTAAATCCTGAAGGACCAAACGGCGAACCAGATCCGAAGAAGAGTGCCTTTGATATTCGTGATACCTTCAAACGGATGGGAATGAACGACGAGGAAACGGTGGCATTGACTGCCGGCGGTCATACATTTGGAAAAGCCCACGGTGCTGGTGATCCATCTCATGTGACAGAAGAGCCAGAAGGTGCTGGCCTTGAACATCAAGGTTTCGGTTGGAAGAGCAGCCATGAAACTGGACATGGCGCATTCACAATCACAAGTGGAATTGAAGGTGCATGGACGCCTACTCCAACGAAATGGGATATGAGTTATTTTGATTTGCTGTTTGGGTATGAGTGGGAGCTGACAAAGAGTCCAGCCGGGGCCTACCAATGGGCACCAATTGATCCAGATAAAGAGCATTTAGCTCCAGACGCTCACGATCCTTCCAAAAAAGTAAAAACAATGATGACCACTGCGGACATGGCAATGCGCATGGACCCAGAATATGAAAAAATCTCTCGCCGCTTCCATGCAAATCCGGATGAGTTTGCCGATGCTTTTGCACGCGCATGGTTTAAGCTGCTTCACCGTGACATGGGGCCTCGCGACAGATACTTAGGACCTGAAGTGCCAGAAGAAGAATTCATTTGGCAGGATCCAATTCCAAAAGTGGACTACACATTAACAGATGCGGAGATTGAGGATCTTAAAGCAAAACTATTAGATTGCGGACTTTCTGTCAGCGAGCTTGTGAAAACTGCTTGGGCTTCTGCCAGCACATACCGTCATTCTGACAGACGTGGTGGAGCAAATGGTGCCCGAGTTCGCCTCTCCCCTCAAAAGGACTGGGAAGCAAACGAGCCAGAGCAGCTAGCAAAGGCTATAAATGTGTTAGAAGACCTGCAAAGTAGCCTAGATAAAAAAGTCAGCCTTTCAGATTTAATCGTGCTTGGCGGAAGTGCAGCCGTTGAAAAAGCTGCCAAGGACGCCGGCTTTGATGTAAAAGTTCCATTCACACCAGGTCGCGGTGATGCCACACAGGACCAAACAGACGTGGAAAATTTCGAAGTGCTGGAGCCTGTATCGGATGCATTCCGCAACTACCATAAGAAGGAATACTCCTTGAAACCAGAAGAGTTCATGGTGGACAAAGCTCAACTCATGGACCTTTCTGCAAAAGAATTGACCGTCCTTCTCGGAGGCTTGCGTGTCCTTGGTGCCAACCACGGCGATACGAAGCACGGTGTCTTTACGGACCGAGTAGGCACGCTCACCAATGACTTCTTTGTGACCTTGCTTGATATGGGTGTGGAATGGAAGCCAGTAGAAGGAGAAGGCTACTACGAAGCACGTGATCGCCAAACAGGTGAACTTGTGCGGACTGGTACGAGAGTAGACCTTGTCTTCGGTTCCCACTCCGTTCTTCGTGCCCTTGTCGAAGTGTACGCACAAGACGACAGCCAAGAAAAGTTTGTAAATGACTTTGTGGCTGCATGGGTGAAAGTAATGGATGCAGATCGCTATGATGTGAAAGTGAAAAAATAAAACATAAAATCCGGATGGAGAGGTCAACCTCCACCCGGATTTTTTTGTGCAGTCCTTTTCGCATACAGTTTAATCGAACCACCGCCTGGTCCATAAACAATCCCGCTATTTTTCCAACCATATCTCTCATAATAATGCTCTATATCTGTCGTTAAGTACAGACTCTCATAGCCTTTTTCAGCAGCCACGCTTAACCCGTGCTCCAAAAGCTTGGCACCTATCCCCTTCCCTCTATGCTCCTCTGCCACATAAAGGCAAGCCAACCACGGACACAAGTCCTGACGGCTATTTATATCATTTCGTAAAATCGCATACGTACCAATGATTTCACCATCTTCCACTGCCACATAAAATCGTGGTATATCAGAAGAGGTTGTAGCAGAATGGAGAATCGCATCTTCATAAAATTTGAAGTTCTCCTTACTCCCCCATTGCTGCCAAAACACACGGATTGCCTGGTCAAGCAATGGATCCTTGTTGCTTAGTTCGTTAATTTTCATTATAATTGCTCCGTTCTAACTTTAAAATTTTTTCCATAAATCCGAATCTGCAACATTTACCTAATTATACAATAACAACCCGTGGATTTAATGGTTTCACCATTTTTTCTTTTCACTAACTTTCTTCTGTGTACAGGTAATGTCTAAACAGTTTTTTGTCATAGTTCTTAAACTACTCCCATTGTTACTCCTCGCTTCATCAAATGCTGTCTGTAAACAATACTTACTCTGTCACAAACTAAAGAAAGCTGAACCTCACCTATAAACACTCCGGGGGGTCCAGCTTTTGCTATTTTATATTCTCGTATTATCTATGAAGATTAATGGCCTTCATGATTATTTAATACACTAGCTTACTATCTTTCTAGTTAATTAGCTGTCTCTTACTTTAATCTGTATGCTTTAATGACTTCCTGCTTAATGGTATTGCCGGCATCATCCCATGCACTGGCACGGAAGGAAACAGATCCGCCAGGGTTATTCGGATGTTTAATTTTGGCTTTCCACTGTGAACCGTCAGCTGACAAATTGACCGGTTTCCATGTTTGACCTTCATCAAAGGAGATTTCCAACGTGGCTCCTTCTACTTTTCCGGCACCCACAGCTTCCTCAATATGAATGGCTGATAGAATTAGCTCGGTGGTTCTGTTTGCCCGCACCTCATTCTCCATGTCTGTTTTCACGTTGTAGTTCAGTTCCAGCAGAGGTACTCGGTATGGGTGGATACAGTTGTGTTCCAACGTTTAGGATTACGGTTATTTTCTGAAATAAGTCGATATTGGTTACGTTCGCTCGGATTTATGTTACCTCTGAAATCCCTTGTCCTTTTCCTTCTTTGCTCAGGGGTATCTCCTTTGTAAACTTGCATAAATATGATTTATTTCTTTGCATGTACTGCAAAATCTCTTTGCAAAGAAACTCCTATTTAGCGTGATAATACATAAACTCTATCATTTTTTGTTGGCACAAAAATTGCATTAAAAGAAATATGCACTATTATTAGTCTATTTAAAAATATGAAAGAGAGGAGCTTACATAACGCGTTCCCAAATTTCAGAAAGCGCTTTCAATAATTAGTTATGCTAAAAATATATTAATTGAGGTGAATTCTTTGGACAATCAGCTTCAACAAGAAAAGATTCAGGATACTGGGCGACCAATACCCAAAAAATCTTATAGCATGCAAGAGTATTTACAGTTTATCCTTCCTAGTTTTATTGGTATTGTTCTATTTATTATCCCTTTTCCATTTAATGGTGAAATTACAATTCCTGTTGCAATATTAGCTAAATTAGTGCAGAACAGTTTTACAAGTATTCTACCTTCTGTTATGACAGGTGTCATTGTGCTGACAACAATAATCACTATATTGGTAAAGTTATCTAAACCGTTTCTGATTGAAAGATCTCCGTTTCTTTCCAAATTATTTGATGTCTCTCCTACCTGGCTTATTGCTAGAGTATTAGGGATGATCTTTGCACTTATGACGTTATTTCAGTTTGGTCCAAGTTGGATTTGGTCTGAAAATACTGGTGGGTTGTTACTTTACGACTTAATTCCCGTACTGTTTTCCGTTTTCCTTTTCGCAGGGTTATTTTTACCGCTATTACTGAACTTTGGTCTTCTTGAATTATGTGGTGCCTTATTAACAAAAGTCATGCGACCACTCTTTAAACTGCCTGGTCGTTCTTCCATTGACTGTTTGGCATCTTGGTTGGGTGACGGTACGATTGGTGTCCTATTAACCAATAAACAATATGAAGATGGATATTATACAAAAAGAGAAGCTGTTATTATAGGGACAACCTTTTCTGTTGTATCAATTACGTTTACAATAGTTGTCATCTCGTACTTAAATCTTCAACATGTATTTGGACCATTTTATCTTACAATTGTCATCGCGGGCCTTGTAGCAGCATTTATATGTCCTAGAATCCCACCATTATCTAGAAAGCCAGATACCTACTATGAACAAGCTGAAAAAAAGATAGATGAACGTCTACCAAAAAACATGACACACTTTTCATGGGGCTTGAATCAAGCTATTCAACAAGCGAAGAAAAATAAAAGTTATGCTACAGTATTGAAGGGAGGAATCCAAAACGTACTAGATATGTGGATGGGCGTTATTCCTATCGTCATGGCAATTGGAACGACAGCACTAATCATTGCCGAATACACCCCTGTCTTTAAGTATCTAGGAATTCCGTTTATCCCGCTTCTCACTCTCATGCAAGTGCCGGAAGCAGCGGCTGCTTCTCAAACAATGGTTGTAGGTTTTGCAGATATGTTTCTACCAGCTATTATTGGCAGTTCGATTGAAAGCGAACTAACCCGCTTTGTCATTGGCTGTGTATCTGTCACACAATTAATCTATATGTCAGAAGTAGGTGGACTGTTATTGGGATCTAAGTTACCTGTTCGTTTTTTTGAATTGGTCATCATTTTCCTTCAACGTACGATTATTACGCTACCTATAATTGTCTTAATGGCTCACATTATTTTTTAAATCTAATCTGTATATTTGTGTTACTGTTTACATACTGTTGTGGATGG
This sequence comes from Sutcliffiella horikoshii, assembly GCF_008180725.1. Taxonomy (GTDB): domain Bacteria; phylum Bacillota; class Bacilli; order Bacillales; family Bacillaceae_I; genus Sutcliffiella_A; species Sutcliffiella_A horikoshii_B. Next base: position 104,358 of record NZ_VTEV01000010.1, read on the forward strand.
TCTCGGGAGTCTTGTGCCTTTCGCTTTTAACAAAGACTTTTATATAAAAATGGCTGTCTAAAAATCAGTAAAAGCTGATTTTTAGACAGCCTCTTTTGGTGGAAATCAACAGCGTATTGATACGTGTTCAAATAAGAAAAAGGCTTGGGTTATCCCAAACCTTGTAATCGCTATAAAAAAGATAAAATCAATCAGATCCTGTAATAATGAAATCATCTTGTAAAGAAGCTAATCGCATATTCCGTCTTACCTGATCCCCTTGATTTACTACGAGGGAGGTGATGTGTCCACTTGCACCTACTGAGATTCCCTCTATCTTCCCTTCTGTTGTTTTGATTAAGAAGAGATTTTCCCACTCATATACATGGCAATTTCCACGAACGTACATTTTTTCAATTATTCCATCATATGGACACTTAATTAAATGATATCGTTGGATCACATTCTTCACTCCTTGTAAATTCATTGAATCAGTGGATTATAATTAAATCCAACCTCGGAATTGTGATGCTTCTGCCATTTTTCGAACACCAACCATATAAGCAGCTAAACGCATGTTCACATCTCTGTCTTGAGAAACACGAAAAACTTGATTAAATGAATCAACGATAACTTTATTAAGTTTTTCAATAACTTCTTCTTCAGGCCAATAGAAACCTTGATTATTTTGCACCCACTCAAAATAAGAAACGGTGACACCACCCGCACTTGCAAGCACATCTGGAACCAGAAGTACGCCACGTTCTGTTAAAACCTTGGTTGCTTCTAGAGTGGTTGGACCATTGGCTGCTTCCACGACAATTGCCGCTTTAATTTTATGGCAATTTTGAGCGGTAATTTGGTTGGAGATTGCCGCAGGAACTAAGATATCACATTCAAGTTCTAATAATTGTTCATTTGATATCGTATGTTCAAAAAGAGTCGTTACTGTTCCAAAGCTATCTCTTTTATCAAGTAAATAATCAATATCTAATCCTGCTGGATCATACAAAGCACCATAAGCATCAGATATCCCAATCACTTTTGCTCCTGCATCATGCATAAATTTTGCTAAAAAACTACCAGCGTTGCCAAATCCCTGAATGACCACGCGAGCACCCTTCAATGGAATTCCCTTTTTGGCAGCAGCTTCCTCTATACAGATGGTGACACCAAGTGCCGTCGCTTTTTCTCTACCATGCGACCCACCAAGTACGAGGGGCTTACCCGTTATAAAGCCGGGCGAATCAAATTCACGTAATCGACTATATTCATCCATCATCCAAGCCATAATTTGTGAATTGGTATATACGTCAGGAGCAGGGATATCCTTGGTAGGGCCGACAATTTGACTGATTGCCCTGACATAACCTCTACTAAGTCGTTCTAACTCCGTAGCAGACATCTTCCTTGGATCGCAAATGATTCCTCCTTTCCCTCCTCCATATGGTAAATTAGCAATGCCACATTTAAGGCTCATCCACATGGAAAGTGCCTTCACTTCCTCCTCATCCACCTCAGGATGGAAGCGTATTCCCCCCTTTGTTGGACCAACCGAGTCATTATGTTGTGCACGATATCCTGTAAATACTTTTGTTGATCCATCATCCATTCTGACAGGAATTCGTACTGTCAACATTCTAAGAGGTTCTTTTAATAGTTCAAATAGCTGATGTGAATATCCTAGTTTTTCTAATGCTTCTTTAATTACAACTTGAGTGGAAGTAAATAAATTTAAAGATTCTTCTTGGACATTTTTAACAACAGTACTCATGGTTGGCCCCCTTGGATCATTATTTAGTTAACACGCGTTGAATACGTTCAATCGCCCAATCTAGCTCCTCAATCGTGATAATGAGTGGTGGTGCAAAGCGAATGACTGTATCATGGGTTTCTTTACATAAAAGACCGGTTTCTTTCAAAGCTTCACAGTATGGTCTCGCCTCTTCATGAAGTTCGACACCAATAAATAAACCTCTTCCGCGAATATCCTTGATCATTGGGTTATTAATCTCTTTTAAACGATTTATGAAGTAGTTTCCTAGGTCCATGGAACGTTCTGTAAGTTTTTCTTCTTCAAGCACTTCAAGAGATGCGATGGAAACTGCACATGCCATTGGGTTTCCTCCAAAAGTGGAGCCATGGGACCCAGGATTAAATACACCTAAAATCTCTTTGTCTGCAACAACACATGATATTGGGAATACGCCTCCGCCAAGTGCTTTCCCTAAGATATACATATCGGGTACGACATTTTCCCAATCACAAGCAAACATTTTACCTGATCGTCCAAGCCCTGATTGGATCTCATCTGCGACAAACAATACATTCTGTTCTTTACATAAGTTGTAGGCTTCCTTTAGAAATCCAGCGGGAGGAATAACAATCCCTGCCTCACCTTGAATAGGCTCTAGCAAAAATGCGGCAGTATTAGGAGTGATTGCCTCACGCAGTGCCTCTAAATCACCATAGGGAATTAATTTAATTCCCGGTAACATCGGACCAAAGCCTTTCTTATATTCAGACTCTGAAGAAAGTGATACCGCTGACATTGTTCTGCCATGAAAGTTTCCGGTACATGCGATTATTTCGGCTTGATTTTCAGCAATTCCCTTTACATTGTAGCCCCAGCGTCTAACCGTTTTTATCGCTGTTTCCACCGCCTCTGCTCCAGTGTTCATCGGAAGCGCCATGTCTTTTTTTGTTATCTTTGCTATTTTTTCGTACCACGGTCCTAATTGATCGTTATGAAATGCTCTTGATGTAAGAGTTACTCGGTCCGCTTGACCTTTTAGCGCTTGGATGATCTTGGGATGTCTATGTCCTTGGTTCACTGCGGAATATGCACTTAACATATCCATGTATTTGTTTCCTTCAGGATCTTCCACCCATACACCTTCAGCTTTTGAAATGACTATTGGAAGTGGATGATAATTCTTTGCACCGTACTTTTCTGTTTGCTCAATTAGACCTTCTGTCAATGTTGGCATTTAATATCCCACCTAATTTTTTTCTTTATGCTAGCCTGAAATCAACGCAAATCTAACATTGCTTTTCTTTAAAGCGTTTCAGACGTTGTTTTCCCTTGTAAGTGAAGTAATAAGTAGTCCGGTCCTCCGGCTTTAGAGTCTGTTCCAGACATATTAAATCCGCCAAATGGTTGATATCCTACAATTGCTCCTGTGCAGCCCCTGTTAAAGTAAAGGTTACCGACGTGGAAGTCTTCACGTGCCTTCTCTATGTTTTTGCGATTATTTGTAATCACCGCTCCGGTTAACCCATATTCTGTGTTGTTTGCAATATCAATGGCATGGTGAAAATCCTTTGCTTTACAAAACGCAACAACAGGTCCAAAAATTTCTTCTTTCATTATTCGTGCGTTTTCCTCTACGTCAGCAAAAATGGTTGGTTGGATAAACCAGCCTTTTTTATCTTCACATTCCCCACCGAACATTAACCTGCCTTCTTCTTTTCCAATCGCAATATAGCTCATGATTTTATCAAATGCACCTTGGTCATTTACAGGACCCATCTTATTCGATCGTTGTGTAGGATCTCCTACTGTTAATTCTTTTGTTAACTCCACAACACGCTCTAGCACTTGATTATAAACATCTTCTAGAATAACCGCTCTTGAGCAGGCAGAGCATTTTTGTCCTGAGAAACCAAAGGCAGATGCAACAATTGATTGCGCTGCTAACTCTAGATCTGCTTCTTTGTCCACGACGATTGTGTCCTTTCCACCCATTTCAGCAACCACTCGTTTTAACCAAATTTGCCCAGGGTTTAATTTAGAAGCCCGCTCATAAATTCGCAATCCAACATCACGAGACCCAGTAAAGCTGATAAAACGTGTACGTGGATGGTCGACCAAGTAGTCCCCTACCTCTACACCACTTCCAGGGATATAGTTCACAACTCCTGCAGGCAATCCTGCTTCTTCTAAAACCTCTATAAACTTTGCGGCAATCACTGGTGTTGTACTCGCTGGTTTAAGTAGCACTGTATTCCCTGTAACTAATGCTGCAGTCGTCATTCCGGCCATGATAGCAAATGGAAAGTTCCATGGAGAAATAATGACGCCAACTCCCAATGGGATATAATTAAAACGATTGTATTCCATTGAACGACTCTCAACAGGAATCCCGTCTTTTAATTTCAGCATTTGACGAGCATAATACTCCATGAAGTCAATCGCTTCAGCCGTATCCGCATCCGCTTCATTCCAAGGTTTCCCTGCTTCTTTAACAAGAACAGCAGAGAATTCATGCTTTCGACGGCGTACAATAGCTGAAGCTCTGAATAAAATATCCGCTCTCATTTCGACCTTGGATTTTCTCCAAGTTTGAAATGTACGATCTGCCTCTTTCATCGCTTTTTCAGCCAGCTCTTGTGTCGCTTTTGAAACACGGCCAACCACTTCGTCCCTATTTGCAGGATTAACAGATACAATGGATTCTTCCGTAAGTATTCTTTCTCCGCCTATAATAAGGGGATAATGCTTCCCTAATTCAGATTCTACTTTTTGTAGAGCCGCTTCAAATTCTTTTACATTCCTCTGATCTGTAAAATCACAAAATGGCTCATGTTTATATGGTTGGACCAAACCGCTCATCCCCTTTTAAATTCTTTACACCTACTATATAAGCAAGAATCGTGCCAACTATTAAACTGTGTGTTTATGGGAATGTACGCCATGCAAAGCAATGTTTTTTTGCACGTATCTTACTTTAATATATCAATTCCGCAAAAATACATTGCACCTTATCCATCCATATCCTAAACTAGAAGGTAACTTGTTCGATTAGAGGTGCTTACATTGTGGGAACAAAATGAAAGGTTGAAACAGGATTACAAATCGATGTTAGAAAAATTATTAGATGTGATGGACGTCGGAGTACATGCCATTGATACACAGGGAAAAACCATAATTTATAATCGAAAAATGACGGAAATTGAGGAAATGTGTGAGGAGGATGTGATTAATAAGTCTTTGCTGGAAGTCTTTAGGTTCCCAGAAGAGAAGGATAGCACACTCTTACAAGCATTGCTCCATGGTACTATAACAAAAAATACGAAACAAACGTATTTTAATAATAAAGGACAAGAGATAACAACCATTAATGACACATATCCTATTTTCAATGAGGAAAATCAAGTAATTGGTGCAATCGAAATCGCGAAAGATGTTACAAAGCTTGAACGGATTATTCGTGAAAACATCCTCCTAAAAGGAGATGCAAAGTACACGTTTGATAGCATAATTGGTCAAAGTGAAGCTCTGTTTGAAGTGATTGAAAATAGTAAGCGAGCGACAAGAACCTCCTCCTCTGTTTTGATAATTGGAGAAACAGGAACAGGTAAAGAATTATTTGCCCAAAGTATCCATAACGGTAGTCTTCGATCTTCCAGACCATTCATCAGCCAAAACTGCGCAGCACTTCCAGACAATTTAATTGAAGGATTGCTCTTTGGTACAAAAAAAGGGGCTTTTACTGGCTCGATTGAGCGACCTGGTTTATTCGAGCAAGCCCAGGGTGGAACACTATTACTAGATGAGATTAACTCGTTAAACCCTGCCTTACAAGCAAAGCTATTACGTGTGATACAAGAGAAATCGATTCGTAGAGTCGGAGATATCCAGGATAAAAAAATCGATGTCCGTATTATAGCCACAATTAATGAAGATCCGATAGATGCGATTGCAAATGGCAATTTGCGAAAGGACCTCTATTATCGATTAGGCGTTGTTTCGATTTTTATTCCTCCTCTTCGGGAAAGAAAAGAGGATATTCCTTTACTAGTTAACTCATTTATTGAGAAGTACAATGATCTATTCAGTATGAATGTAAGAGGAATTAGCAAAGATGTGCTTGAATTGTTTTTTGAATATGATTGGCCTGGAAATGTGAGGGAACTTGAACATATTGTTGAAGGGGCAATGAACCTATTAGATTACGAGGATACCATTACTTTTTCCCACCTGCCCCTTCCCTTTAGAAAAAAGACACATTTTAAAGAAACCGGCTTTACTTCTACCAAGAATCAACCAGTTGAACCGGAACCGGAAGACAGCATGCAATCCTTTGAATCACATATGGAGAAAGCTGAAAAAGCATATTTACTTAAAGCTTTGGAGCAACATGACTCCAACATTTCAAAAACTGCCAAAGCGTTAGGAATGAGCCGACAAAGTTTACAATATCGATTAAAGAAATATGGTGTGAAATAAGGTGAAATTTATTATTTTTAAACCTAAAAAAAGAAGACAGGGAACTTCCATGGATAAGAAGGTTCCTGTCTTCTGCAATATTTAAAAGTAAGCTCAAAACACGGCTTACAATCCAAATAATAGGCTAAAATGGTGCTTAACACTAATACTTTCATCTAGCCATTTACTAGGATTAGATAACTGATTAATTTTAAATGTACTGTATATATTTCTTCAGAGTTTCCTTTACCTTTTCATTTGCAAAAGAAGCTTGCACGCTATTCATGTAAATCTGTTTATACTCTACATCACTCATGGAAAACTCATTCCAGACCAAATTACATTCCTTTGCCAATGTTGTGTTCGAAACTGTTCTGTTGTCTGTATTAACAGTTACTTTTATGCCGTCCCTGTGGAATTCATAGATTGGATGATCACTGATTTGGTTTACTGCTTTGGTTTGGACATTACTTGTTGGACACATTTCAAGTACTATCTGTCTTTGCTTTACAATATTATAGGCTTCTTCACAATCATGAATGAACACACCGTGTCCAATTCTTTCAGCACCTAACCATTTTACAGCTTCAAGTACATTTTTCCCGATTCCAGTTTCACCTGCGTGAATCGTGACTCTAAAGCCATATTCTCTAGCCAATTTGATTGGTTCAATAAATTCCCTGCAAAAACCTTCCTCCTCAGAAGCACACAAATCAATTGCGACAACCCCTTTTCCTAAAAATTTCTGCCCCTTCTCAACGACTTCAAAAGCACTTTCCACCGGCATTGTTCTCATACATGACAAAATGATATTTCCATGAATATCAAATTTCTCTTCTGCCTCTTTCATTCCCTCTATCACACTTAGGATAATTTCTTCTATAGATAAACCCTTTTTTGTATGAAGTAATGGCGCAAAACGAACCTCCATATATTTTACATTTTCATTTGCTGCATCTTCAAAAAGCTCAAACGTTATTCTTTTCAAACTTTCTTTTGATTGCATTACTAAATTAGGAATAGAGAATCTTTTAAGATAGTCATCTAAGGATTCACAGTTAAGTGGAGCAATTAGTTCTTCTTTCATCTCTTCCTTATCAAAAGAAGGTATATCGATGCCATCTTTCTTTGCAATGTCAATGATGGTCTCCGGTCTAACACTCCCATCCAAATGGCAGTGCAGTTCAATTTTAGGTATTTTAGAAAAATTCATTGTTGTCCTCCTTTTTTAACAAAAAAATTCCTGATCACGAAGAAAGCACAAGTGAAAATTCTTGTATTTTCTTCGTAATCAGGAATTATTGGTACCTGGTAGAAACCTCCAAACCATATTATTGGAGTTATACGAATTTGAGCATTTTATTAAGTTCTTTATTAAGATAATAAATTATATCCCTATTGTCAATGAGCTAGAATTACTTTCATCTCTCTCATGGAAGATCACTTCTCCTTTTATAACGGTATTTAGATTAGGGAACGCATAGTTTTTAGTTCATGAGTGATAATATATCCATGAAAAGTTATTTGAGGTACCCTCTCTTTTAGCTATAGGAGGTCCCCCAGTGCATATTATTGAATCTATAAAAAACTTTCTGCCAGAAGCAAATATCTATGTGTATACTCTCATTACTCTTTTGGTTCCTTTAGCCTTGTCTAAGGTTAGCGGTTATTTTCATGGTGATAAGACAAAACCAGTCATTGAACAACAGGATACGGAAGTTCCTGCTTTACTTTCGAGTGACCTATCTGCCAATGTTTATGAAATTAACAAAAATTTAGGGACAAACAAGGACATCATTACAAGAGAGTTCACCTTTGGGAAAGAACAGACTAGAGCTGCCATTATTTTTGCAAAAGGTCTTGTAGATACAACTATTATCAATAGTAATATACTGGAACCATTGCTAGTGAATTTTCCCAACAATATTGATCCTTTGACAATCCAAATAAAAAATCTTTTACCAATTAGCGAAATTTCCGAAGAAAACCGGATTAAAGTTATCAACACAAATATTCTTAGAGGGCAAACGGTATTATTCATACAAGATATCGATTATGCATTTATATTAAAAACAAGCAATTCTAGTGGTCGTAACTTGGAAGAACCTGTATCTGAGTTACAGGTTAGAGGACCGCGAATAGGATTTAATGAAAACTTGATAGATAATGTGACCCTGCTTCGGAAAGCGGGAGTTAATACAGAACTAAGGTTTATCACCCTTCAATTAGGTAAACGATTCAACAAAGAATTAGTCATTACCTATGTTGAAGGTATAGCAAACCCTGAAATCATTGAAAATGTGAAACAAAAAATTGAATCTATCGATATCGACAATTTACCTGAATCAGGATATGTAGAGGAATTAATTGAAGAGAATAATTTCTCTCTGTTTCCACAGGTTCAGAGTACAGAACGTCCTGATCGGGTTGTCGCTGCCCTCACTGAAGGAAGAGTTGCCATTATATTAGACGGGACTCCTTTTGCATTAATTGTACCTGCTACTATTAATATGTTTTTGCAATCCCCGGAAGATTACTATGAGCGTTGGATTGCTGGCAGTTTAGTCAGATTCCTAAGGTATGTAGCTGCTTTTATAGCAGTTTTCACACCTGCATTATACATATCTTTCGTATCGTTTCATCAAGGGTTAATACCTACAAAACTCGCCCTTTCCATTATTAGTTCCAGGGAAGGCGTTCCCTTTCCAATCCTTATTGAAGCTCTTTTGATGGAGGTATCTATTGAGATACTGAGAGAAGCAGGTTTAAGGCTACCGAAACCAATAGGCCAAACGATTGGAATCGTTGGTGGTTTGGTAATTGGGGATGCAGCCGTTCAAGCTGGTATAGTAAGCCCAGTAACTGTTATTGTCGTAGCTCTTACTGCGATTTCTTCCTTTTCTCTTCCACAATACAATATAAGCATTTCGTTAAGGATTTTAAGATTCATTGCCATGTTCCTTGCTGCAACATTGGGATTGTATGGGGTTATAGTCTTTTTTATATTTTTCAGCATACACCTTGTACGCTTAAGAAGCTTTGGAGTTCCTTACCTCAGCCCTGCAGTACCTTATCAGACCAATGATTGGAAGGATTTTTTAATACGACTTCCTATATCAGCTATGAAAAAAAGACCAAAGATTTTCAAGCCAACAAACACTATCCGGAAAGGGTAATTCATTTATTTATTAGGGAAGGATCTATTGAATATGAACCCACAACAGGAAAATCTCATTTCGCCTGCTCAAGCGATTATCATCATCATCAACTATATTCTAGGTGTAGGGATACTTACTTTACCTAGAGCACTTGCTGATGAAGTCGGAACTCCTGATATATGGATTACCATCCTGATTAGCAGCTTCTTTCCTTTGGCAGTAGGCTTCATTATTTTAATTCTTAATAATAGATACCCTAAGAAAACATTCTATCAATACAGTGCCAAAATTGTAGGAAGAATACTAAGCACCATCATTTGTCTATCGATGGTCACATATTTTATTACCTTAACAAGTTTTGAAGTAAGGATTTTAGCTGAGGTTACGGAAACTTATTTACTGGAAGACACTCCTATCCAAATCTTAGTTATTCTTTTTTTATGGCTTACCCTTTATTTGAATGTAGATGGCCTTAATTCAATCGCACGGATGTTTCAGGTCATATTTCCTCTTACCGTTTTTATTTTTATACTACTAGCGTTAATGAGCTTAGGTTTATTTGAATTGAAAAACTTAAGGCCAGTTCTTGGCGGTGGTATTGGCCCTGTATTAAAAGGAATTAAAACGACTTCTTTGTCTTATATCGGCATTGAAATACTAATCATTCTCTCTGCCTTTTTAACTGATCCCAAGAAAGGCAAGAAAGTTGTATTTATAGGAGTATTAATGCCGACTATTTTTTATCTTATTACTATTGTGATAGTAATTGGAGCCTTATCGCTTGATGGAGTAGGCAATTTAACATGGCCTACGATAACACTGATCCACTCTTTTGAATTTCCGGGAATATTCTTTGAAAGATATGATTCCCTCTTTTTAACGATTTGGATATTACAAATTTTCGCGACAATATCCATTACGTTATATGCAGCATCTTTGGGACTATCTCAGCTTTTTAATAAAGAGATAAAAACCTTTATGTACATGCTCCTCCCCGTTGCTTTCTTTATTTCGATGTTACCCCAAAATCTGCAACAAGCTTTTTCACTAGGTGACATGCTGGGAAATGCAGCAATTGTTTTATTTGGCATCATCCCCATTATGCTATTAGTACTCTCTTTTTTGAGGAGGAAGCACCGTTGAAGCATTTATTTATTCTCTTAAGACGCTATTTCCGACTGGTTATATTTATTCCGCTACTTACCGGATGCTGGAGTTCCAGGGATATTGAAAAATTGGATCTTTTGATTGGGGTTGGAGTGGATACAGCTCAAGAAGAAAATATTACTTCTTCTTACTATGGGACTGATTCCCTTCTAACTGTTACCTATCAAATGGCAAAAATTAAAAGCAATCAAGGTCAAGATAAAAAGCAAGCAGAAAAACCCTACACCAACGTGGAACAGACCGGAGCCTCCATTATTGAAACAGCTCGAGATGTTATACAGTTAAGAAAAAACACAGTGAACGGTCAACACCAAAGATTAGTTATAATAAGTAGAGAGGTAGCAGAAAATCGAAGTATAAGAGAAATCCTTGATTTTTTTATCCGTGAACCTGAGGCCCGAATGAGTATGCTTGTCATGATTACAGACGGGCTGGCAAAGGACATATTAGGTTATATGGAGACAGACGATATCCCATCTATGCATATATATGATATCACTGAAAACTTTGATAAATCGAACAAGCTACTTGAACGAAAGTCCCTTGCGAAAATAAACGCTTTGATGGAAGCACAAGCTAGTTTTATACTGCAAAACGTCGTTCAAATTGATGGTGAACTTAAACTGTCCGGTGCTGCTGTAATAAAAGGAAGTACATTGAAGCTTATTGGTTTCTTAAAGGAAGAAGAATTAAAAGGAATAAACTGGATTACTGCACAAACAAAAGGCGCTATTGTAAAAGTGACGGAAGAAGGCAGTGATAAACCAATAATTTACGAGCAAGAAATATTAAAAAGTAAGGTTATTCCCACATTAAAGGACGGCAAGATCTCGTTTGAAGTAAAAGTTAAATCAGAAGGCCTAATCATTGAGGTAGCAACCTATACCGATGACTTTACAAAAGAAAAATCAAGAAGAAAACTAGAGGAGCAAATAGCTGAAAAAGTAAAAGAAGAGATTCAGACCAGCCTGGAAAGAATTCAAAAAGATTTACAAGTGGATGTTATTGGCTTTCATGATTATGTAAGAATTAAGTACCCAAAATTTTGGAAAGAGCACCAAAGCGACTGGGATTCTATCTTCAGTCAGGCTCCTATCGATTATGAAGTACAGGTCACAATTACTGACTTTGGATTGGGGATACAGAACTAAGAGGCTTAAAAGTTCAGGGGCAGAGTAATCAAATGACTCTGCTTTTTCCCTTTCTCATAATATAAAAAGCACCTTACTTTTTTACAGTAAAGGTGCTTTTATCAAATGAAATAAAACACTGGAACCATTTTGGTTTATATTATTGGTGGTGTGGATGCATGTGGTAAAAGCTAAAAATTGAAAGTGTGGAACCACCAGTAATTCCCATGAAAATAATATTGGGAACCATATAAAATATAATCTTAGTTAATTTATATCAGTACTTTAAACGGCATGTATTTTTAACGTTTGAAGTAAGATACCAATAAAATCACTTACAACTTCAACTTCACGTCAACCACCTTCCTATGAAGGTTGGTTGATTTTCTTTATGTCAGGGCATTGTACAGATTATTTCCTGCCTTGGTCATCTTGTAAATGCTTTATACGAGCTAATCCTTTCCACAGGGTAGCGTCCGATTGCTAAAAAATAATTTCATCCGGTAATTTGTGCTTTGGTGAAAAGTGTACAAAAATACACTAACCTTCTTTATTGTTTTTTTCATTCAATGCTTTAATCTCTTTTACCAAATCGGTCATATCGTATGTGCGTCTTCCTTTATACATATCAAAGTCCAATAAAGATACCTCATAATAAGACTCGTAATTTATCCCATCCTCGTCATTGTATTTTATCTTAATAAAGGTTTCTCCAGAACCTTTATTATCTGAATGTAAGGAGAGCAATTCTTCATACTCTTTCTTCACTTCATGTTGAACCCCAACATACGTATCATAAAATTGATTTGGAGCAATCGTTTTTATTCTACCTTTCAAAAAGTCAACATCATTCATATAAGTCCACATATTTAAATCGGGTATAAAATCTATCTGAGTGTTTATAGCCAGCCTTCGTCCTATGTTTTTCAATTGGAAATAAAGGAATCCTCTTTCCTCTCTAAAGAAACCAATAACTTCTGGTCTATATTCACGCTCTCTCCCCTTAACATTTTCCTCAATCATTTTTTTATTTGATTTTAAAATTAAGTAAGTCAAGACTACATATATCATTGTAAAAATAGCTATTATCCAATTTTCCAAATCTACCATCTCCCAATTCATCTATTTATCTTTCGCTTAAACCTCTCCAAACTCATATAACTTTCTCCATCAATCATCTGCCTAATAACATACTTTAACCAGTCCAAACTCCAATATTCCTTTCCTGCTTCATTGTTTAACTCTTCAATTGTTTCCAAATCTATTCTACATATGATTAAATTATCGACTGTCTTAGGTGTCTTGTTGGCTGCTACCGCTGGAATTATTGCATAAAGCTTTCCATTACCCTGCTTTGCTAAGATGTGTACAAATGATTTGTCGTTTTTATAGCAAGCTTTTGTAACTGAGTTGATAAACATTGATTCCTGATTCTGAAAGTCTTGGAACATACAAACACCCCCACCTAATGGTAACAAATACCTAGTAGAAGGGGTAGAATTATTATTTATATCACTAATTCATGTAATATGAAATTTAAATCAATCAAATGAATACACTTCTGTCCTTTCATCACCTGAAAACATATCTTTTATTTTGAATTGATTGTTTCTAACTTCATCTATCCCAATAATAACAACGTTCCGGATTTTCTCTTTATTTGCTTTATCCAGAGCTTTTCCTACTTTTTTATTACTCATTTCACATTCAACTTTATAGCCTTTGTTTCTTAAATTATTTGCTACTAATAAAGACTCTTTTTGAGTGCCTATTGGGACAATATAATAATCTACATATGGATTTTCTTCTAATTCTTTTACTGTCGAGTTCACGGCAGTATAGATGACATCTAAGCCGAAGGAAATTCCCACTGTTGAATACTCTTCGTTTGTACCTATCAACCCACCGATTGCATTATCATATCTTCCTCCACTCCCAATACTGGATTTAATAGATAGATCAGCCAAGAATATTTCATAAACAGTACCAGTATATATCTCTAAACCTCTTGCTAAAAATGGACTAAATACGCACTGTTTTTCTACTCCAAGATACTTAAGGTAAGATTCTAATTCTTTTAATTCATTTAAACCTTGTTTCACATCATCATTTTTTTCGGCAAATGCTTCAAAATAGCCAAAACTGGAATTTCCCTTATCCATTAAAAATTGCTTAATTAAAGTAATTGTCGCACTTGGTAGTCCTTGTTCATTAAGCTCTGATGTAACAGATTCTATTCCTACCTTTTCAAGTTTATCTAGGATTAACACTACTTTATTAAGTTTTTCATCCTCTGTACCAAATACATGAAGCATCCCAGTTAATAACTTTCGATTGTTATATTGAATCATTACCTTTAACTCAAGTTTTCTAAATGCATCCAATGCCATAACCATTAATTCAGCTTCAGCGATTTGTGAGTCCACACCTACTATATCAACATCACATTGCGTGAATTCACGAAACCTACCAGTTTTAATTGGGCCATCCCTAAATACTTTACCAATTTCATACCGTTTAAAAGGCATCTTTAATGATGGGTTCATCGCAACAACCTTTGCGAATGGAATAGTGAGATCATAGCGTAAAGCTAATTCTCTTTCCCCCCTATCAGATAATGTGTACATTTCTTCTAATATTTCAGCTCCGCCTCCATACTTAGAAGCCATTAACTCTGTGTAATTTACGAAACCTACCAGTTTTAATTGGGCCATCCCTAAATACTTTACCAATTTCATACCGTTTAAAAGGCATCTTTAATGATGGGTTCATCGCAACAACCTTTGCGAATGGAATAGTGAGATCATAGCGTAAAGCTAATTCTCTTTCCCCCCTATCAGATAATGTGTACATTTCTTCTAATATTTCAGCTCCGCCTCCATACTTAGAAGCCATTAACTCTGTGTAATTTAAAATAGGCGTTTCCAGTGGTTTACACCCATATCCGATAAATACATCTTCTAATTTTCTCCTTATGTCTCTTCTTACCACCTCAGCATTTGGTAAATAATCTTGAGTACCCTTAACATTTTGATAATCCATTTTCTTCATTTTCATTGCCTCCATTTTTCAATATAATAAAAAACCGCACTTGATTTAAGTCTTAAACTTAATCAAATACGGTTTAATTGGAAATAGCCTTCCTATGTAAGATTTTTAAAAAATCTAATAGCAAGGCTAATAAATATGATGATGTAGTTTAGACATGCTTAGGTTTTTTGTTAGCTGTATCATTAAACTCACCTCTAATTTTCATTTACATTACCACATTTTTCAAATTATTTCAATAAGCTTAACTTCAAGCTTTGTATTTAATAATAGCGCCCGTTGAATATACACCGATCCTTGCTTATCTGGAGCCTTCTTACAATGTAATGAGCTCTCCTTCTCCGTGGTTCAACAAAACTTCTCTACTTGTGATACGGTTCATCGTAACACATAATTAGAGTGTATAATGGAGATAAGGTTCAGGGCTTCTCTCTTCACTACCATTAATATGGACCAAAATTATTATCAATATATTGCCTTTGTTGGACTACTTTTTTCTGAAGGTAATCTTGTGGGAAACCAAGACCTTTTAATAGATGATACTCAAGCACTGTTTTTAACCAATATATAGATTCCTCTATTTCATCTTTAGTGAAAATTTTATCCTTCTTCTTTTCATCATAGTGGGTATAATAATGTCTTGTAGCTACTGCCTTTAATATAAAGTCATATTGAGTTTTGTATCCACTCATAAACATAATTTCGAAATCTGCTAAAAACAAATCGTAGAGCCTGCCTTTTAACAATACATGTCTAGTTCTCTTTTGGTCTTCCCCAAACAAACATTCAAGATGCTGTTCTTTAATGTAAGGCGGACAAGAGGAAACGACCTCATAAGATCTCTTTTCATATTCTTTTTTATAATTTGCTTTAATACGTGTATGATACGTCTCAAGCGCTTGTATAACGTTTAAAAATGCCCTCTCATGGGTCATATTATATCGATATAAATCAAGATACAATTCTATAACAGGTTCTAATTTCTCATAATTGTTAAACCATTTTATAGCATAATTGTCGTCTCCAGTAACTAGATCCCCTAATGTGAATAAATAAAAATAAGGATGTCCTTGAGGATATAAGTCCCTGTATGTGTAACTATTGAAAATTTCAATAGTCCGTTCAATTGTTTTTTCACCTATGTCAATATTATTGAGTGATATATTGAATGCTTCGACCTTAATAATATCGATTTTATTTCCTGTTCCAAAACTGACTAGATTCATCACTTTATGTACTTCAGTAATAGCTTGTTCATAGGTACATGGAGTATCGTATTCTAGGATAACCTTTACTGCTTTACTTAAAGTTACTTTCCCCCTGTCATCTTTCCCGTGATCTACGTGGTAATCGGGTTTCAATGTTATTTTTTTCCCTGTATCTTCAAACAAAGTAACATTACTTTTTCCTCTATAAACTAATGAGTAATTACTATCTTCATCATACTTTGTTTCAAATTTATTTAAATCCGCCCAATCTGTGATATATGATAAATCAAATAAAAATCTTTTAAATACAGCTTGGTCAGCAGCCTCAATATTCACTCCGTTAAGTGCATATTTTGCTGTTAATATAACTGTGTTTTTTGAAAATACTTCTGCTTTTCGAGAATAAACTGTACAATCCATTAAGGTAATAATTGCGCCATTGGAAAGTACGCCGTTAATACATTCAATTTTTTTGGGTATAAGGGTATTTGCAAACATATGCTCTCTCTTAGAGTCAAAATGATATAACTCTAGATGTATTAACCCCTCTTGATCATTTACAGTTAATTGTCCATCATATTTATTTTTCTCTTTATCAGAAGTTATTGTCCATTTACCACCATATCGAATTTCCGCCATATCATCACCTCTATTATTAAAGTTTGGTACATAATTGATAGGGTCTCTGCATTACTGTGGAATCAATTCGTTTCTTCAGTTTTACTCTATCAATATTTTTCTTTTCCTACTATTAATCTACTGTAACTAACTGCCCATTCTTACTATTTGTTCTCCATCAGGACTTTATATTTTAAAGTTTCTACTGCCGCACTTTGATTCCACTAGAGAACTATACATCCATGATGGTGAATGGGAGTGGATTACGACAATGAATCCATCCAGCCTTATAGAATAAAAGTTACTTCGTTCTAGCCCAGTAGCTCTGAATTGGAGTTCATGTCATTTAATTTTTTCATCAAATTCCTCAACAAATTTATCAATACCAATTATTTCAAAATATTCATTTTTAAGCAATCCTCTTATTCAATTATATGGCCCCAAAATACAAAATGAGCACCTATTCTTCTTCAAGAATGGCGCCCGATTGTTGAAGATCCTTTTTATTGAACAGTATCGTTGTATTATTCACTACTTCAATTTATTTTTCATTCTTTTTTCGGCTCATAATTAGAACACTAGTCGCTTAATAGATCGATAAATTAATTGTAGTTCTTCCTTCAAATACTCCTCTGGATAGACACCTTCCCGCATTACAAGCTCAGATAATAAGAGTAAACTTTTAAAAAGACTAGAATACTCACTGAACTCTTCGATAGTTAAGTCTTGCCACGTTGTTTCGGTTTTAAGGAATGCCCTAACCTCTTGCATTCCTCTGTCATATTGTTCTTTTACGCTCATTAAATCACCTCTTGGCACTCAAATCATAACTATCAGGCTGCTGAGCAGCTTTTTTTACAAAGGGTTTGTTAAATAGTATTGTTGTTTTTTTCCTGTTCTTATTCCATTAAAGCCCTAGATTATTGAGTAACTTCCTTTTTAATTTTCTTCTGGAGGTTAATATAAGTGAATATTGATAAACAAGCGAAAATTATCATCATACCGATGCCCATAATATTAGAAGCAATAAACCCGTGATAAAGTGAATTACCTAGCAAAGAGAAAATTATAGTAAGACTCACAAGTCCTTTTCTCCTATTTTTAAGATATATTGATGTAAATATAGCAAATGCTATAGAAGCTGTGACTAAATGTGCTAAAAAAACTATAATATAGACCGAAGTACTAATGTCCAAGTCTTATCACCCCTTAAAGTTTTTAAGTAACCTGTTATTCCGTTAAACTGCCCTATTCTTGAACATACAAAGCTTATTTCTCTTTATAATTATGCACAGCTGTCTATTTCTTTAAATATTCATCATAAAGCAAATTCATAGCTTCCATAATTTTGTTGTCAGCAGCCTGATTTGTGAATCTATTAGGTAAATTAATAGCTGCTACTGCAAAAATAAAAGGATCTTCATTGAAGTCACCGATTATTCCAATATCAATCACAACATTGTCTAGGCCACCTGTCATATGATTAAGATAATGTGTTGGAATGTGGTTTATATCTCCTTTTTGTCTAACCAGGCCATTAATGATTGGTGTCCAAAGGAGAGGTTGTGTTTTGTAGCCTTGAAAGATATTTATCATTATTTCAAGCATTTGATTTAGTTGACCCTTGTTTTCAATATCCCTTGGGTTTTCAGCAATCCTTATTGCTGGAAAATAAGATTGGATAGAATAGTTTAACTTTTCCCAGCCACCACAATAATTCACAATACATTTAGCAACATAGCTATCATGACAAGCAATCATGACTTCAACCGCCTCCCTTAAAGGAAGTGATTTTCTATTTTGTAAATGAGGATAAAGTTCCTTGCTATCTTCTTCTGGATTAAATGAAATCTCATTAACTAGGTCTTCCCAATTATATGTATTTTCCTCTACCCATTTTGCTACACAAAATGCTATTGCCACTTTTGCTGCTGATGCAAGGGGGACTGTGAGTTCACTATTTAAAGCAATATCATACCTATGCTCTTTGCTGGAAAATAATATGAGTCCTATTTCTCCGGATTCTATCTCTTTAAGTTTATCTATAACTTTATTCAAGCATATTCACCTTACCTAATTTCAAACTTTTGCATAAGAATCTATTAGATCAATCCATTCATGCCCTTGAGGGTACTGTATATTCAAGGACTCTTTTAACCAATCACGGTTGCTAGCATTTAATTTAGGTAATATATTTCCTAAATCGATAACATCTTTCTCTCTAATGACAGAACTTCCACCTTTATAAAGAAGTTGTATTTCTGGTTTTAAAAATGGTATTCCAGATAATGATTCTAACCCAATATCTTCAATAGGCTTTCTTATTGTGTTGTCTCGTTTGTAAATCCAATCCTTCTCCTCTGTATCCAATAACATTACTTGGAAAGCCCATGTTGATTCATCTTTTTTCTTTACCCAAATATTATCAAAATGAGAGTCTAGCAATTGATTTTTGTTCCAGGGTGTTAACTGACCTTTATATGCTATAAACATCTCCCAATTCCTACCCAGATATCTTTGTAAAATTAAGTGATCTGGTCTTATTATAACAATGTCAATATCATCGTGAGCCCTTGTGATTTTCTGTAAATAAATATCTAAAGCCCACCCTCCAGCAATCCACCATTTGATAGGAATTATGCTGAAGATACTATGAATTTCAGTAATAGAAAGAGGTCTCCAGAC
Source organism: Sutcliffiella horikoshii (assembly GCF_008180725.1). Taxonomy (GTDB): domain Bacteria; phylum Bacillota; class Bacilli; order Bacillales; family Bacillaceae_I; genus Sutcliffiella_A; species Sutcliffiella_A horikoshii_B. The sequence continues at coordinate 123,562 of NZ_VTEV01000010.1, forward strand.
TTCTTCATTATCTCCCAATTTTTCACCCCATTTTTATTTAACAATCCATCACAGACTTTTAACTTAATACCAATTATTTCATAATCTATAAATTCCTACAATAAGGTATTCTTCATCCAGTCCCAATAAAAATGAGCGCTAATCCTGTTCCTGGATAGCGCCCGATTCTTGAAGATCGTCTTCAGACCGTACTGCAAAAGGTTTATTGCAGAAAAGCCTTCATTAAATGAAAGGTTGTTTTGAGATAAGCTAAATCATAATCTTTTTTCTAAAAAATATTGATTGAATCCTTGTGGGTGATCTTCAATAACACCGAATACTTTGTAACCATTCTTTTTATAAAATCCTGGTGCTTGGAAGCTTAGAGTATCAAGAAAAATGAGTCTACACTTTCTTTCTCTTGCAACTTCCTCTATTTGATTTAATAAATGGCTACCATAACCCTCATTACGTAACTGTTTATCTACCCATAGAAAATCTATGTGTAAGTGTTGCCAGTACATAGTTCCTGTTACTCCACCTAAAATTTCCCCTTCTTCACTCTCTAAGAAAAAACATATTTCTTCTTTTGGAGTTTTTAGTTCCTCCGGAAGCTGAGTCATGTTATGTTCAATTACTTTTTTTCTAATATAATCTCTGTCCTTCTTATCCGATTTTTGTATGATTTTCATTTTTATCCCCCCTAATGTTAGAAGCCCATTATATCAAACAATAAGTCCTCGTCTTACTACACTATCCAATATTAATAGACGCGTTGTTAGATAAACGCGCCCGTTAGTTGAAGTAACTTTCAATCTCTTTCTTACTAGTTACAACTAATATTTTATCACCATACTTCCCAAATTTATTGTAGAAATTCGGTTTACCCACCTCTTCAAAATATCTATTCCATTTAAACATCTTGAAGAATATCTTTAATGATGGTTTATAATTAGATTTTTCTAATCTAAGTTTTTGTAAAATAAATCTCTTTATAATTCGGTAAGTTCTAACCGAATAATTTATATCTAAGAAAATTATTATTTCGGCATTTCGAAAACTATTAGACACCCATTCCTCATTATGAACGCCTTCTACAATCCAACTATCAGAAGCAATTAGGGTATTTAAATAATCTTCTCTTTCTTTTTCAGTTCTTCGTACTTCCCCATGCCCTCCATGCCTTTTCCAAACAACATTATCTAATTCATAAAAAGGAATATTAAATTGAGAAGATAATTCTCTTGCTAATGTTGTCTTTCCACTTCCAACTGAACCTATAATATGTATTCTATTAGGTAGAATCTTTTTCAATACACCACCACTTATCTTTAAAATTAGTTTTCCACTATATTCTATTTGGTTATCTAAATATCCTTTTTATTATAAAGTTAACCGATTGTTTAGTACCAGCTATTTCAAAACAATTAGACAAATTCAATGTTTTTTCTACTTAAAAAGCACTTATCTTTTTACTGATAAGCGCCCGATAATGGAATAAAAAGAAAAAGCTGAACACCTGCTGCCCAATCTTCAACTCTTGCCCCCTTAAATGCAATGAAAAATGTAATGTTCTAAATGATTTTCCCACTAATAGGTGAAGAGAGGTTCATCATGGTATACGGTTCTCCGTACTCCATAGATGAATCAATAAACTCCTCTAATAATACATTATTTTCGGTTACCACCTTAACCATATAACTGTATTCGCCAGTCAATCTGTGACATTCTACAACGTGTGGGTGTTCTTTGCAAAATTCTCTGAAGGCTTTACACCGATGCGTTTTCACTAATATAAATGCTTTGACAGGTTTGTTAACTCTTTCAGGATTGATAATTGCTTTGTATCCCACAATAACTCCTTGCTCTTCCAGCTTCCTTACCCTCTCTGTGACTGCTGGAACTGAAAGAGCAATTTCTTTTCCCAATTCAGTCATCGATATCCTACCATTGACTTGTAATATATCCAATATATTCCTATTTATTTTTTCCACAATTCTCCACCTTCACTTTTAATGTGAGCACCAATCATTTCCTTAACTATTTAAGAATAACAGTAAAAATCCCTGAAAAATAGTATTTCAACAGGGTCTTTTTTTCAATAAGATTATGGTAAGTCAATTAGAGAAAGGGGATTTGTTATGGGATTAGAAATGAAATCAAGATGTGAAAAGTGGCAAAGGACGTGCAAGAGGTAGCTTACATTTGTGTTCACGAATGTACGTTTTGTTATACATGTACTAATGAAATGTCTAACACTTGCCCAAATTTTCATGGAGAACTCGTCAGAAGGCCAAAACATGCTGCGTCCTGTCCATTAAGTCAGCGAATTCTGTAAAGGAGGAAGGCAATGAAAAGTGCACTGCTTATTGTAGATGTTCAAGAGGCGTTTAATCATCCTAAATGGGGGGAGAGAAATAACCCAGATGCAGAGGAAAATATCAAATTACTATTAAATGAATGGAGGCACAGGGATGCTGAAGTCATTTTTATTAAGCATATTTCAAAGAATCGCAACTCCGGTTTCCACCCAACCCATAAAGGATCAGCTATCAAAGAAATTGTGAAACCTCTGGAAAAGGAAATAGTGATAACTAAAGAGGTTAACAGTGCTTTTATCGGCACCTCACTTGAAAAATATTTACATGACAGAGATATTGAAGAAGTGGTGATTACAGGCTTAACTACTCCCCACTGTATCTCAACAACCACCAGGATGAGCGGAAATCTAGGATTTAACACTTACCTTATAGAAGATGCTACGGCCGCATTTGGCATTAATTATAAGGGTACTTACATAGATGCCCAAACCATCCATAACATTTCTCTTGCTACCCTTCACAATGAATTTGCCATAGTCTTAACAACGAAAGAGCTTCTTGAACGATTGTGAAAAATCCCCTTAAGAAGTCTGTTGCATTTTTTCAAAGATTTATATCTCTGATTTCACTTCCAGTTTTAATCCAGCACATAAAAGTCAAGCAAGTACCAAGTATGTGAAAATCTTATAACTGACGTATGGAATGCATATGTTGAATTGACCATTTAAGTAGGAAAACAGTTAGATCTCTTTAAAGATCGAGAAAAGGCATTGGAACCAGTGTTATTCTTCAAAAATCAGTTTAGAAGTTAGAAAAATTTTGAAGACCATGTATAAAATGCAGGTCTTCTTTTTTTTCTTTAAAACTTATGAGTAAAGTCTTTAGAATACTATGTTTTCTATAAAAAAACTAATCCCTTTCAACATTTCGGGACACTACCACCAAAAAGGGAACATATCTTAATTAAGATCATTCCCCGTTATAAAAAATCACTGCAAAATCCTTTTCTTTTGTTATATCTTATTTTGCTATCCTGCCCAATTCTTAAGTAAGGAGCAATCCACTATGCCGCAATCGCTCCTAGATTGCTGAAGATTGTTTATTGAACAATGGGTATACTTCAATAAGCAAAATAGTCAGCTATGGTACAATTATAGGGCATTATATTATTTTTTGTAGGGTGGTTGCAACACAATGAACTTATTTGAAAAACTTTATACTCTTATTATTTTCATTGCAGTAATTATTGGAATAGGTATAGGACAAGTAGAACTAATAAGAAATAATGCTGAGAGCTTTATCGTTCCTTTATTAGTGGCGATGCTTTACATTACTTTCTTACAAATTCCTATTGAAGAAATAAAGAAAGCTTTTAAAAACATCAAATTTACATATACTTCAGTAACTATAAACTTTGTCTGGACACCTATCCTAGCATGGTTGCTAGCAATGGTATTTTTAGGGGATAATCCAGCGTTGTATATTGGATTTATCATGCTCATGGTTACACCATGCACTGACTGGTACTTAATCTTTACAGGGATAGCAAAAGGAAATGTTGCGTTATCAGCGGCAATCTTACCTTTAAACTTAATTCTTCAAGTCATTTTGTTGCCTGTTTATCTTCTTATTTTTGGCGGAAAAACAGGGGTTATAGAGCTTTCGTTTCTAGTGGAAAGTATCTTAATTGTTTTATTCATACCATTAGTTTTAGCATTTTTAACAAATATGTTCTTGAGAAACAGGCAACATTTAAAAGAATATCTTATATCTAATTTCAGTGTGTTACCGATAATTTTTCTAAGCCTTGCAATCGTTGCTATGTTTGCTTCACAAGGGCAATTGCTGCTTGATAATTTAGATTTAATGTGGCAAATTACCTTACCTATTCTTTTGTTTTTCACTATAAATTTCTTTGTTGTTCAAAAGGTTGGACAGCTTATGCGGTTTCCTTTATCCGACAGAACAAGTTTTAGCTTAACTACCTTAGCAAGAAATTCTCCAATCGCTTTAGCGATTGCGATGACTGCATTCCCAGACCAACCTTTAATCGCTTTAACACTAGTGATAGGTCCTTTATTGGAATTGCCTATTCTAGCTATCATAACTCAGCTTTTGTTATTTAAATCGAACCGCAGAAGCACATAAAACAGTCGAAAGCACTCACTGTGATGTGTGCTTTCTTATTTCATTCTAGTAATGTTAGGAGTAACCTACTCCTTATTAATTGGCATTAGTCAGCCACCTTCTATACAAGTAGCGGTAGAACTATCAACAACTGAATTCAATTCTTGTAGTAGCGAAGGTAGATGTTTACTTTCAACAAATGTTTCTAATGATTGTTTAGTAAGTGGTATTTTAAATTTCATAAAAACATTTTCCATTTCTTCCTAAACACCAACAGTTGCTGCTGGTGTCATATTCGATTGTATAACCATTTCAACATCTTTCCTTCCCTATTATTTTTTCACTTTCTTATTACAGGAATGCTGCCCATTAACAGAAGACTCGATTTCAAGATAATCTTAAAAGACAATAACAATGTTCTTTTACTATTGTACTAGCTAGCTTTAATAAAAAATCTTAATAAATATTAATATTTTCTTGCAATAGCCCCTAAAGATATTGCTCTAATATGTTTTTCTTCTTTTAGTTTTAGTAACTCTTCTTTAGTTCCAGTTACCACAACGCCAATGATTATCCCTTCTTTCATGTTTTGGTTCGTACTTTCTAGAAGACGGTCTATTATAAAGTCATAATTCCCTGTGCTTTTTAATTCTTCTAATATAGAAAGAAAATCCTCTTCATTCTGAGTTACAGTGTCTCCTTCCCCTTTAAGTGTAGTAACATTAAAGCCATATACAAATGATGTAGAGTCTCCCGATTCATGAAGTCCTTTCAATTGCTCTTTATCACTTTGATTATAATCATTTACCCGATACCAAGTTATATTATCTTTCAAATTTAAAAATTCCTGTACTTCATTAACTGAATATGATTGGTCAAAAGAGATGGCTACTTCCATTACCGCATCATTAGGAGTATTTTGAATCAAGTCTATATCATTATGAATAGCTGTATATTCAAACCAGGGATGATAAAATAGCATTTCTCTCTGTCCGTTTGTAGTGTTATAACGTCGATACTCTTCTTTGGTTTCTCCTACTCTAACCTCATCGTATACCGATAATGCTGAATTTTTATCATTATGTCCTATTGCATTAAATTTCCGTATATCTTGACCCCAAGGGACTACTCTATCTTCGATTAATTTATATTTATTGTAGGTGTAGGTTCCTGATAGAATCCCATAATCAAACTCTCCTCCTCCAATTTGAATATTCGGTTGCGAAATATTAAATAATAACCTATTGGCCTCCACTGCTTTATAATGAGCCTTATTTACAATCTGAGTATTAATAATTATAAATAATGCCCCTACAAGGAGTAATGTTATTGTTGAGATGACAATATTACGAATAACACTTTTTCTTTTTGCTTTTTTAACTATTCCTTCAATATCATTAGACTGAAATGGTTCATTATTCATTATTATACCTCCTAAAAATCATTGTAAGTTTCTTCCTAGCACGGTATAAATAGGTCTTAACATTACTTTCTTTCAAATTAAGGTGCTCAGAAATTTCTTTATATGAATATTCATCTTCATATTTCAATTTTATTAAGTCACGTTCAAGAGGTTTTAACTTGTGTAATATCTGTTCATACTCATCTTTTGTTTCTTGTTTAATCAACCTATCTTCCACTTGATTTTCTCCCGATCCCAATAAATGATAATCCTCAAACTCGATTATTGAACGGCGGTTATTTTTTCTACACAAATCATAATATTGATTGAGGGCAACCTTGTAAAGCCATGACTTAAATGCCTTAGAATTAATACCATTAATATTTAGAAATCCACGATATAGGGATTCTTGAACAATTTCTTTTGCATCTTCTGGATTAGCCCCCATTGAGCAAAGCTTTTGATATATATCGTTAGTTAATTTAGTTATTTCTTCATTTGAGGGCTTACTCATTTCTTCATCTCCTTTCACAACTACTAAAACGAATTAAATGTGATTATGTATACAAAAAAATTTAAGTTTTACACTCTTGAATATAAAAAAAGCTTTACTTCCTACTTGAAGTAAAGCATATAGGTATGAAGAATTTAATAAAAAATTTGACCCAATCATATCTTTTCCTTTTTCAACAATAATGCTCTTTAGTACAATACTTCACATTGTTAACTATATTCTAACATATATATCCAATTCTCTTTAATGGTTGTTCAACAATCTGGCCCAAAATACAAAATGAGCACCGATTCTTCTTCAAGAATGGCGCCCGATTGCCGAAGACTCGATTTCGAGATAACTTGTATATGTTCTTCAATTAAAGTTCCTAGATTGCCTAAGAACAAGTAAATCTTTCTGCTCGGTTCAATTCGTTATTTAAAGCATTCCTTTATCCTTTAAGATAAAGATAAAAAATGAAGGTTTTGCAGCAACCAAAACCTTCATTCATATATTTATTGTTTCATCACATTTCTAACGAACAATCGCTTGTTTTGATGAACGATTACACTTACTATTGCAAGTAAAACCCCTGATATGATAAATACGAATCTAATTCCCATAAAATCTGCTAGTAGACCCATAACAAGAGAACCAATTCCAAACATTCCGGTTCCGATAGCACCTAAAGAGGTATAAACCGTTGTTAAATGTTCTTTTGAAACGCTAGTTTGTATAATCGATTGTTGAGGTATGCTCTTAATTTGTGCAAAAAGCCCTACAAAGAGGGATAATATTAATGCAACGATAGGAATACTATTTATGCTAAATAATAATGTAACTACAAAGCTTAAGAGTGAACCAAGAAAAATAAAGGTGCCTAGGTTCTTTTCAATAAAATTGGAAAATTTAATACAATAGACACTCCCTAGAATTAACCCTAAAAAGAATGCACCATTAATAAAGCCCCACCATTTTTCATCAACATTTAAACCATCGCTGACATACACATATAATATGGCAGCAATCCACACCGTTCCAGCAATAGTTTCAAAAAAATCGATCCAAGCGATTCTTTTTAATACTGGAGTGTTTATTATAGTTACCCATCCTTCTTTTATCTGTTCAAATTTACCTTTGGGTTCGGTTCTATTTTGACTTACATCTTCTAAAAAGCAAAGTATGATGCTTGCAACCACGAATAATAATCCGACCAACCATACCAATTGTTGAGAACTCATAACAATAAGAAACATACTTCCTACAATCCACATAGATGCTTGTATGACCTGAGTAACTGTATTGGAAATTCCATTAGCTTGAATCAAATGTTCAGGTTCAACATAGTGTGGAATCATTGTTTGTCTTATTGGATTGGCACATCCATCAAGAAAAGCAATAAACCCTATAATTAGGAATATTAAATAATAATTAGATGCTGTTATTCCCATCAACATAAAACCTAAAATAAAAAGCGAAATCGTTTTTCCAATTTGCGAGCCAGCATTTAACCACTTAAGATTTACTTTTCCAATCAATAAAGGCGTTAATATACTAGATAAAAACATAGAAGTAGTAATCGTAAATGGTACAAATGAAGATGCAGTTGCAGACCCCGTTAATACGAATATAGTACTAATAACGCTAATCATATATAATACATCGCCAATATTAGCGAGCGAATTACCCAATAGTAATAGTAAGAAGTTCTTATTTAATTTCATTTTGTATCCCCCAATTTTTAAGTTAAATCTTTAATGGGGAAAACTTAATTTGGACTATTCATTTATTAATTGCTCCTTTCTCTTAACGAATAAATCTGGGGGACTAGATTTATTACTAAATTTTTTAGCTTCATAATCAAATGTTTATATGAATATTAAATCAATTAGGTCTCTTTATTGTTTTGTAAATATAAACGTTTTCTTGATATTTAATTATTATTTCAAATATTGAACATTTACTCAATAGATATTTCACATAATTAAGAAGCTTACCTTTATCCCAGATAAGCACCCGTTGAATAAATATATTATATAAATTCATTTTCAAATGCACCAATTTTCCCTATGCAATAGTTATCTTTTTTCATTAACTACATTATGGTAATCAATTTCCAAATAATATGTTTCTCTACTTAGAACATCATAAAAGAAAGGAACAAACTCCAATTCTTTAAAAACATAAACTTCTATTTGTTCAACATTATTTCGATATGCTTCAAATATCCTATGGTTTCCATTAATACAATATGGTTTGTTATTCGTTAAATATCGACTCTGGAGAACCATTACAGGATTTTTATGATTGGGGTTAATCAGATTTGAATCTTTATTTATGTTACCTTGATCAACAGCATCAATTATGTTTGACGGAGCAAACTGTACTGGCTTAATACCCTCTTCTTTTATAAATGAAGTAGCACATTCAATGTCTAAAGCATATTCAAATACACCAGTTGGATACTCTAGATATAATGAAAAGGTTTCCTGCCCAATCGGATGAGTAACAGGGTAAATTTCACTACTAAGAGATTGATTTAAAATTTCAGTCCACTTTTTGGCAACCTTAGCCCCATGTACAGATTTTTTCTCCATTTCTTTAATACGTGAAATAAAGTGTTTATTGGGGTTAAAATATTGAGATTCTGTTTCATAAATTTTAATTTTACTTTTCATTTACAAATACACCTTACTCCGTTTTAATTATCTTATTTTTATATACATTATACATCTTTGCTAATATAAAAATGAATTATCCCAAGCTCCCTTAGTACTCTCCTTGTTTTCAACCAGGTTATTCCACTTTTCATCTGCATTTAGTTTATTGATAGTACAAAGTCTTCTTTTCTATAATTCCTAACCTCAAGTAATTTTTCATTTTTTAGTCTTATTTGCAAGGAATCTCCACCTCTTGTGTTTAAAAATATGTCCAATGCTTAAGTAGGAAGCGACCCTCAATGCTAGAATCGCCCTAGATTGCGGAATACTTTTTTAATCCCACCAAATAGAATAAACCTTGTACTCTGGTAACAGGCTAGGGGCATTAGGAGGCTCTCCAAAAGCATATCCCTCATCTATTTCGGATGGTTCTAAGTCTGTAACCCAAGAACCTAATAAAGACTCATTTACACTCGTAATAACATAAATCCTTTCTGAAAAAGCCCAATACTCCTCATCATCTTCCAGTTCCATAATTTCAACAAGAACATCTTGTACATTATCTTTGTTTCTAATTCTAAGTAATACATCATAGAATTTTTCAACTCCAGGATGATCCATTAAATTACAACCAATAGAGCTTTCATCGTTGTTCCCTTCAAAAAAATCTTCGAGCGTTACGATTGGTGCAGTTTTTGCATCTGGATAACCCTGTGCATATATCTTCTCTTCAAGTTGTTTTCTCATTATTCTATACCTCCCCGAAATCGTATAACTGTTTATGTAGACATACTTTTCATACCAATATAGCTATTACGTGTAAAGCGTGCCATTGTGCTACAATCGCCCTAGTTAGTTGAAGTGTAATTATTCACAAACTTACACTACAATTTATTCTGCATACTTTTCTCGGTATTTATTGTTATATTCTTTAATCCATTCCATATCGATTGGTCCATTCACAACTTCATAGTAATTTCCAACAAGAATATGAACACGATTCTCAAGCACCCAAACAATTGCTGGATTTGCCTTTGAATGATTAATGGTAAATTCAAAGCGTTCCTCACTATTTATTTTTTCAATAAAGGTATCTTCGCTTACCTTTTTTATACGATACTGACTTAAGAATTCCATTAGCTCAACTACTGGTTCCTTTTCTTCCGTCATCCATTCATAAGCCCTATTATCAGGCACCAATTCTCTATCCTTTATAAATCCCAATGAATAAAAATCTCTTTGATTAAAATTTATTAAATCATCTAAACTCCTTTGCCTATAATCATTAAATGTTTTTAAGGAAAAAAAGACTATTATTGCAATAATTCCTAAAGTTATGTATCTATATTTTTTACTCATAATTATCCCCCCTTTTACAATCTTCTACAATCCTTGTCTTTACAATTAAATTCGCTATCAATTAAAGAAATTCCTTGTTCAACTAACCTCCCTCTATAAAGAAAGGAATAACTCTGGCTTTCTAGCTTTTTCTTATGATTTCATTAGGATCTATATTAATTCGACATCAAAGTCATGGATGTAAGTTGAAAGTATGGTTATTTTTGGTGCGTTAGAGAAAAAAAGTCCTTAACCGCCTAACCACTCCTATCCAAAAAAATGGTGGCTAAGTAAAAGTATGGTTGCACTGGTGGATGTCCACATGTCTCATGGAGGTCAACCCTCCCATGTCTCACAGAGTCTATGCTCCAAAATTCCTTCGTCCAACCTTTCCATGAGGTGGATGTCAGTGATGCTGCCCGACAGGATCTAAGTCCGTAGTATTGTTGTTTTACTGACTAATCCGTGCTTCAAATGTCTAAATAATTTTCCTAATAAAACTTTATAAAAAACAAACTATATGATTCCTAAGCTACTTTCTGTAATAGTGCCATATGAGGAATATCCTTCAACATTCTATCTTCACTAAATTCACATTGTTTTGTCCCAATCGTAAAAAGAATTCGTATCAGTTTATTACATATGGCTATCAACGATTGCATTTTCTTTAGAGGATTATTTTTACGTGTTGTAAAATACTCATGTAAAGCTTTAAAAGCAGTGTTCTTAGCAACCAAAGGCATCGCTACTCGGAAGAGGAGAGCCCTTAGTGTCTTCCTGCCCCGCTTTGTAATCTTCGTTTGCCCTTTGTGCTTTCCAGAGGTATTCTCCTTTAGGCTTAACCCAGCTAACTTGATGATTTGTCGAGGGTGAGAATAGTAACTTAAATTCCCTACTTCTGAGAAGAAGCCAGCTACAGTGTCCTTGCCGATTCCTGTAATGGCTAACATTTGTTGAACACCTGGTATTCGTTCAAGGAGTCCATCAATATCAGATTCTAGTTCTTCGAACTTCTTATATATCAACTCATACTTGTCTAGTAAAGTGCGAAGCTCTAATTTAGCCATCCTTGAACCTTCACGAATACCGATAGAGTCTTTCGCTACTCGTTTAAGTTCTTGAACTTTACTGAGTCCAACCGCACGCTTTACAGCTTTTCTGAGGTGAATGAGGATCTCTTGTTCCGAGAGGATCTCTAACTCATGTGGTAATGCATTTAACTTTAATAATTGTAGTGCTGCTTTTCCTTCCCAATCCTTAAACACTGTAAGAAATTCTGGGAAATATCGATCTAACCAATTATGAATCTGTCCCTGCACAGCTTGTAAGTCAACAAATAGGAGATCACGTATTTTCCTTGCCACACGAAGTTCTGCATAAACCTCCTGTGGAATATTAGGTTCGGCATATCTTCCATCTTTGACTAGCTGTGCAATAACTCTTGCGTCCTTTACGTCATTTTTGGTTGGAGAATTATCATCTAATTCTTTAGATTTCTTCACATGCATAGGATTTACAACGACAAACTTAATCTCCTCTTCTTTAAGAAAATGAGCAAGGTTGAGCCAATAATGCCCTGTCGGCTCCATTCCTATAATTATCTTACGCATGCCGTGTTGTTCCATCAATTGCTTTATCCAGCTTAAAAAAAGATCAAAATGTGGTTTCGTATTTTCAAAGTGACAAGGTGCACCAAACTCTAGTCCTCTAAAGTCTTGAGCACGAGCTACATGCTTGAACTTCGCAATATCCACACCTATAATCAGTGTTTCAGAAGTAATTTGAGCAATCTTTTCATTTTGGTTATAATTCATATTGAATGCCTCCTGGTAAATATGTTTTGTCCTTTTCGCTGGCCAGCTTCAGGACACTCATATCATACCAAGAGGTTATTTTTTTGTTCAAACCTCATTTTTCTTCATTACAGGAATGCTGCCCTTTTCTTGAACAAAGGGCGGATGCTTCTTCAGCAAACGCCCCCTTTAGTTTAAGTGAAAATCTTCACAATTTTAAGTAAGAGCATATCAAAAGCGAATCCTAACTAAAAGCACTCTTATATGCAATAACCGAGATTTATTTCCCTATCCCTTCAGCATAACACCTCAATTTTAAAATATATCTAATACTTTCAGGTTCAGTTTCAATAGACTTATTGAGTTTTTGTAATGTTCTTTTTCCTACTCGCCTATCTATTAAGGAAAGGAACTTTATTATAATATCAGAAGATTTTAAAGACTTTTCTATGGGGGAGCTAAGGTATTCTTCTACTGAGTCAAAAAAATCATACTGTGCCAAAATCCCCTCTGTTTTAATCATTTCATGAGCTTGTTCTCCAATTTCTAAGTTTTGCTCATAATTATTGATATCGTATTCAATAATTTTCTTTTCTCTAATATCCCATTCTTTTCTATACATTGCTCTTTCAGCTGTGATTGTACACATACTTAATATTTCTTTTTTATCGACTGTTATAACTGCCCTACCCAATTGGTCATGGGCTTTACGATAATTAATAATATGAAAATCAATACGGTCTTTTAATGAATCACAGGTAAAACTTTTTAATTGCTTTTTTACTTTGCTCCATTTAGGACTATACATTTTTTACCTCTTTACCCCAAAAATTCTAACCTTAGTATTAAACAATATTACCTGATTGTGAAAAACCTTGCTAATAAAAACTAGTCAACCAACCTGCCCTATTGCTTAATACCAATTATTTCATAATTTAAAAATTCCTACAATATGAAATTCTCTTTGGCCACGACAAAAATGGCGCTGATCCTTGTTCCTGGATCGCGCCCGATCGTAATATAAGTTTAACCAGTTTTTACTGGTTGAACTTTTTTTATTTGGTTTTATTATTGCGGTAGTCGGAGTAGAACGTAGCGCCCGTGGGACATGATCCCGTCCGCAAAACTGTTCACTCCCTACTTGTATAAGCATGTTTCAGGCTGGTTGGGACAAAGATCCCGTTTAACAAGCGAACCTATGACAGTACAAGCAGCTCTAGGGACAACCGACTAATTATATTTAAGAGGAGGAGATGATGATGAATCCAGTGGTAGGTCTGGATGATCGTAATATAAGTTTAACCAGTTTTTACTGGTTGAACTTTTTTTATTTGGTTTTATTATTGCGGTAGTCGGAGTAGAACGTAGCGCCCGTGGGACATGATCCCGTCCGCAAAACTGTTCACTCCCTACTTGTATAAGCATGTTTCAGGCTGGTTGGGACAAAGATCCCGTTTAACAAGCGAACCTATGACAGTACAAGCAGCTCTAGGGACAACCGACTAATTATATTTAAGAGGAGGAGATGATGATGAATCCAGTGGTAGGTCTGGATGTTTCTAAAGGGGAAAGCCAAGTACAAGCATTCTTGGATAAGGGTCAACCTTTTCGTAAAAGTTTTAGTGTAAAGCATACAGTGGAGGGCTTTGAGCATTTAATAGGGTTTTTAAAAGAGATTGAAAGAGTAGCTGATGGTAAGCAACCTTCGGTTATCTTGGAATCAACAGGACATTACCACGCTCCTGTTATTCAATTTTTGGAGGAACAGCAATATGTTTATATTATTGTGAATCCCCTTATTTCTCATCGAGCAAGGAGTGCAAGTTTAAGAAAGGTAAAAACAGACGCTGTCGATGCCTATCTTCTTTGCGAACTATACTACAAAGAAGAAGTTGAGCCATATAAGAAAAGAGGTATTCAACTCTTAAACCTTCGTAATCTCACAAGGCAACAAGAGACAATTTCAGCTATTTCTGCACAAACTAAGGTACAGCTTCTAACCGTGCTAGATCAAGTATTTCCTGAATACAGAGGTGTCTTCGGTAATTTATATTCAAAAGTCTCTTTGCAGACTCTTTCCTTATTTCCTACTTCTGAACATGTACTAAATACTACCGAATCCGTGTTAACTGACGAGATTGTATCGTTATGTACCAGACGTTCAGAAAAGTGGGCAAAAGAAAAAGCACAAAAGCTTATGGAGGCTGCATTACGAAATCCATTTCAAAACAATATGTATGAAAGCCATATTATTAACCTAAAGATGTTTATCACCATCGTTCTTCAATATCAAGAGCATCTATCACAACTAGAAGCAGAAATAGATGCACTCGCTAGTGAAATTGAAGAATATAAGATTATCCAGACTATCCCTGGTATCGGAGAAAAGATTGCGGCAACAATCATTTCCGAAATTGGAGAGATAGACCGGTTTAATCACCCTAAAAAGTTAGTTGCCTTTGCAGGAATAGATCCTAGTGTATACTCTTCAGGAAGATTTACAGCAACCAACAATCGCATAACGAAGAGAGGATCTAGAAGGTTAAGGCAAGCATTATATATGGCTGTGTATTGTGGAATTCGAGATGCCCGTAAACAAAAGACGAGCGAAACTGTTATACCTCGAAACAGGAAATTAAGAGAGTTTTACGATAAAAAACGCGATGAAGGTAAACCATATAGAGTAGCGATCATTGCATGTGCTAATAAGCTTTTACATCTGATTTATGCGCTTTTAAATAATAAAACAACCTTCCAAGAATTAGCTTAATAGCTATATTTAACAATGTAAAACAAAACCTTCCAAAAATAAAAAACTGGAAGGTTATTTGGCATACCCATTTTTAGTATATCATCTAATCTTTCATTTTTTTAATGAAAATTGTTGACAACTATTAGCTGGTTTTG
>NZ_VTEV01000011.1 GCF_008180725.1 Sutcliffiella horikoshii
ATAAAGCAAAGATGACTCATAGTATGTCCCGAGTGGGACGATGTATTGATAATGGACCAATAGAGTCTTTTTGGGGGACATTGAAATGCGAGAAGTATTATTTAGAGAAATATGAAACGTTTGAGGACCTTAAAGAGGCGATTGATGAGTACATTCATTTTTATAATCATGACCGTTATCAAAAACGATTAAACGGCCTTAGCCCTTTAGAATACAGGGCTAAGACAGCTTAGTCTTGTTTTATTATTTCGAGTGTCTACTTGACGGGGGGCAGTTCATCACCTCTATGAGGACCTCTCTACTCCTTTTTCCTCGTCACGGAGGTCTTCATCACCCCTATGTGGACCTCTCTACTCTTTTTTCCACGTCACCCAGGTCTTTATCAACTCTATGAGGACCTCTCTACTCTTTTTTCCTCGTCACGGAGGTCTTCATCWCCCCTATGAGGACCTCTCTACTCCTTTTTCCTCGTCACGGAGGTCTTTATCAACTCTATGAGGACCTCTCTACTCTTTTTTCCTCGTCACGGAGGTCTTCATCTCCCCTATGAGGACCTCTCTACTCCTTTTTCCTCGTCACCGAGGTCTTCATCATCTCTATGAGGACCTCTTTACTACTATTCCCTCGTCACCGAGGTCTTCATCAGCTCTATGAGGACCTCTCTACTCCTTTTTCCTCGTCACCGAGGTCTTCATCATCTCTATGAGGACCTCTCTACTCTTTTTTCCACGTCACGGAGGTCTTCATCACCTCTATGAGGACCTCTTTACTCCTTTTTTCTCGTCACCGAGGTCTTCATCACCTCTATGAGGACCTCTTTACTCCTTTTTTCTCGTCACTGAGGTCTTCACATCATCCCACCCATGAAAACCTCTCTACTCACATCCCGTAAATCAGATCAAGAATTAACTTAACTCAAAATAAACCAATAATAAAAAGCAAATCTAATCATCTGACTAGATTTGCTTTTCATTATGTTACTTATTTACCGATAAACATTTGTGTCCAATAGTTGCCTTCTTCTACATAACCTACTCCGATGTGTGTGAAATCTGGAGTTAGAATGTTTTTACGGTGACCTTCACTATTCATCCATGCTTGAACTACTTCTTCAGGAGAGCGTTGGCCCATTGCAATATTTTCTCCGGCAGTATTATAGGAAATACCGTAGTCTCTCATCATATCGAATGGTGAACCGTGAGTTGGACTTGTATGAGAAAAGTAATTATTGGCTTGCATGTCTTTAGACTTATCACGAGCAACGTTACTTAATGCAGCATCCGCCTTTAGGTCTGATAATCCATTTTTACGACGCTCAGCATTTGTTAATTCAATTACTTTCATTTCTGTTTCTGAAATTCCTTCTGTTGACTCTTCAGCTTGTTGTTGATCTTCTGCTGGTTCTTCAGCAGGTTGATTCTCAGGTGGTGCTGCTTGACCACCTTGTGGAGCTTGTCTTTGTTCTGGCTGAGCCGGTGGTGCAGGCTGACCTTGTTGTCCCTGAGGTATTTCCTGCTGGAATTTGTAAATAGCAAAAGGTCCTTGTTGCTTGAATTTCTCAAAATGCGGGAACTTTTCACTTGGAATGGATGTACTGAAAGAGTTTTGATCAATTGTTAAGTATCCATTGTTGATTTCTTGGACATCTGCACTTTGACCCTTCCCACGAGCATCATTTCTAACATGTGTAATTCCATTGTCGTTATCATTATCAAGAAAAGCCGTGTTGTTGTTATCCATATTATCATTATTGTTGGTTGCATTGTTGTTACAACCGACAACTAATGATAATGCAAAAGCAGTAATTACTGTTACTTTCAAAAGTTTCGTCATTTGTACATCTCCTTTTCATCATTAATACTTTTTTAGTTTTGCAATTTCACCTGAAAGTATTATTGGTAATAATGATAAAAAAGAGATAAATTTGGAAACCGTGTTATCGTATTAGTTGCTCTAACACACGTTGAACCTGTAAACCTTCTTTAAATCCGACAAGAAAAGCTTGTTCATTATTTAACCTGCTTACAAAATGTTCGACCAAGCTCCCCTTTGAACTAAGTAACTCAGAGTCTTTTATGTCTTTCCATATTTCTCCTTTATTTGCCAATTTCACCTCTCTCCAATTAAGTAAAGTAAGGCTTTGCTTTTCCCCATGTATGATAAAGGCTATTTCTTCATTTTCCGCTTGCCCGGCTAGTCCATCGATTAGAACACGCACTCCACTTTCAAGTTCAAGCATGCCGATGACAGCTTGCTCACTTAATTCGGGATTGGAAGGGTAATCGACATAGCTTTTAACTTCTTTAACAGAACCAAAAAAATGGAGAATCATTTGAAGGTAATGTGGGGAGATTTCTCTTATGAATCCTCCTTGTTTTCTGGAACCTATCCAATTTGTTTGTTGCCAAGGTCTTGGCCACTGATCAAAGTGCATTTTTAATGTAATGCGCTTTATTTTTCCAAAAGAGCCTTTGCGGATATGATCTTCTATCGTGGCAAATGCTTTTTCATAGACGAGAGGAAAATGCATAGCATGTACTAACCCTGATTCTTCTGCAGCGTGTACCATAGCTTCAGCTTCTTCCTCAGAATTGGCAAGTGGCTTTTCACAGAGAACATGTTTGTTGTGTTGAAAAGCGAACATTACAACGTCATAATGCACTGCTGGTGGAACCGCGACATAAACAAAATCAATCTCTTTCAATTGAATAAGTTCTTTGTAGTCAGAAAAGTAAGATATATTACCACATTTAATGGCTGTTTCTTTTGCCAAATTTTCATTATTGTCGCACACAGCTGCTATTTGAATATTGTCGTTATTTTGGAATGATGAAATGAGACGCTGACCGACTACCCCTAACCCAACTATTCCAACTTTATATATTTTTTTCAATGTTTCTCCCCCTAAGTTATATCTTTACCGGTTAATTTCTATCTATTTGTCTGCTAACACTTGGATGAATTCTCTCATGTAGTCTGGAAGGTCTGGTGGTCTTCTGCTGGATATGATATTATCGTCAACAATTACGGCTTCGTCAACCCACTCTGCTCCGGCGTTAATCATATCATCCTTAATTCCAGGTGTACTGGTTACTTTTTTACCTTCAAGTATCTTTGCAGAAATTAGTACCCACCCCGCATGACAAATTTGTCCGATTGGTTTCTTTTGCTCATCCATCGTTCGAATAAACGTTAGAATATCCTCATATCTGCGGAGTTTATCTGGCGACCATCCCCCAGGAACCAAAATGGCATCATAATCTGTAGGATTTGCATCGTGAAAAGATATATCAGATTCAATTGGTACGCCATATTTTCCAATATAGGTCGTTCCAGCCTTTTCCCCCGCTATGACCACTTCTGCACCCTCTTCACGCAAACGCAGAACGGGATACCAAAGCTCCAAATCCTCAAAATCGTCACTGACCAATTGAATTATTTTTTTGTTATGTAATTTCATAAAAACACCCTCCTTCACAGTAATATAACTCCATTGTGAACGAGGGTATCGCGTTTTGCAAATTATGAAGAAGGTAGTGAATCATATATTAACTTCTCTGCTAATGCTAGCTGACTTTCTACTTGTTCAAAGGATGTCCCACCTTCACTTTTTCTTGCGCCAACCACGTGTTTTGGCTGAAGCAACTCGAAAATATCCCCCGAAAATAAAGGGGAAAATTTCTTATACTCATCTAGTGTTAGGCCTAAAAGGTATTTATCCTGATTGATGGCATAAAGTACAATTTTACCGATTATTTCGTGAGCCTGTCTAAATGGCAAACCTTTTGTTACTAAATAATCGGCAATATCGGTTGCATTTGAAAAGTCTTGTGATACTGCTTCATACATCTTACTTTCGTTTACGGTCATCGTTTGGATCATTGGTGCCAGAAGTTTCAAAGAACCAACCAATGTTTTGACAGTATCGAACATCCCCTCCTTGTCTTCCTGCATGTCCTTGTTATAAGCCAATGGTAAACCTTTTAGTACGGTCAAAAGTCCAACGAGATTTCCATAAACTCTGCCAGTTTTGGCTCGAAGCAATTCCGGTACATCTGGGTTTTTCTTTTGAGGCATAATACTTGAACCTGTGCAGAAAGAGTCGTCTAGTTCAATGAATTGAAATTCCTGACTTGACCAAATGACCATTTCTTCTGATAAGCGTGAGATGTGTGTCATGATAAGGGATGCATGAGATAAAAACTCGACGATAAAATCACGGTCACTGACGGCATCCATGCTGTTAGGATATATTTTATCAAATCTCAATAACGAGGCAGTCTGTGCTCGATCTATCGGGAAGGTAGTGCCCGCCAATGCACCTGCTCCAAGCGGTGACCAGTTAATTCGCTTAAGGCTGTCTTGTAGACGCTCCTTGTCACGCTCAAACATCCAGAAATATGCCATCAGATGGTGGGCAAATGACACAGGTTGAGCACGTTGCAAATGCGTGTAGCCCGGTAAAATGTTATGCACATTTTCCTTAGACTTCATTAAGATGGAATTTTGTACATCCGTTAGTAATGATATGATTTTTTCCGTTTGTTTTTTTAGGTATAAGTGCATATCTGTTGCCACTTGGTCGTTCCGGCTTCTTCCAGTGTGAAGTTTTCCTCCTACCGGCCCAATTTCATCTATTAATAGCTTTTCAATGTTCATATGAATATCTTCATGTGCAACGGAGAATTCGACTTCACCAGCATTTATTTTGTTTTGGATCACTTGGAGTCCATGTTGAATTGTTTTTGCATCTTCTTTTGGAATGATGCCGCAGTTACTTAGCATTTGGACGTGTGCCATGCTTCCTTGGATATCTTCTAGTGCGAGTTCTTTATCGAATTCAATGGATGCTGTAAATTCTTCTACTAATTTGTTTGTTTCTTTTGTAAATCTCCCACCCCAGAGCTTTGTCATGTTGTTGCCTCCTCTTACTGTAAGTTTCTACATTAACTGTTGATTTCCGTTCCAGGGCTTGGTTTGCCTGCAGGCGGTCCGGAAACCTCCTCACAACGCTTCAGGGGTCTCCCCTGTCCCTTCCACCCGTAGGAGTCTGCGCGCCTTCCACTTCAATCAACGTAGTACAAGTTACACATACATAACTTTTACAGTGTCACTTTTTGTTTGTTGTGAATTTCGGCGTATACTTTTGTAGGGAGGCCCCAGAGTTTGATGAAGCCCACTGCTGCGTTATGGTCAAACATATCTCCCTTGGAATAGGTTGCAAGCTCTTCATTGTAAAGGCTGTATCGCGATTGGCGTCCAACTACTATATGATTGCCTTTTTGGAGCTTCACGCGAATTTTACCTGTTACATTTTTCTGCGTCTCCTCAATAAATGCCCCGAGTGCGTTCACTAATGGAGAATACCACAGTCCTTCATAGATGACCTTGGCCATTTGCTCATCAATGGTAGATTTAAACTGACTAACTTCTCTTGGAAGGGTCAAGAACTCGAGTTCTTTATGGGCTTGGATAAGTATAAGGGCTGCCGGGTTTTCATATACTTCTCTTGATTTGATTCCTACCAAGCGATTTTCGATATGATCGATTCTTCCGACCCCATGCTTTCCTCCAAGAAAATTCAGTTCTTCAATAAGGTCAACAAGGCCCATTTGCTTTTCGTTTAACGCTACCGGTATGCCCTTATCAAAACTTATTTCAACGTATTCCGGTTGATCTGGCGTCAGTTCAATCGGATTAGTCCAATCAAATGCAGCTTCTGGTGCTTCATTCCAAGGGTTCTCCAGCACTCCTGCTTCACATGCTCTGCCCCATATATTGGCATCTATAGAAAATGGGTTATCCAAATTAACCGGAATTGGAATATTATGTTTTACTGCATATTCAATTTCCTCATCTCTGGTCATCCCCCACTCACGGACGGGCGCAATGACCTTCAGATTTGGGTTTAGCGCTTGAATAGAAACTTCAAAACGGACTTGATCATTCCCTTTCCCAGTACAACCGTGTGCCACTGCTACCGCTCCCTCTTCCTCTGCGACTTGTACAAGCAGCTTTGATATAAGGGGACGAGACAACGCGGATGATAGCGGGTATTTACCTTCATACATCGCATTTGATTTTAATGCAGGGACAATATAATCTTTGGCAAGCATCTCTTTTGCATCAACCATAATAGCTTTGATTGCACCAACATCGAGAGCCTTTTGTCTGATTGATTCCAAGTCCTTTCCCTCGCCGACATCAAGACCTAATGCAATGACATCATAACCATATTTCTCTTGTAACCATTTTACGGAAACGGAAGTATCAAGCCCTCCTGAATAAGCCAATACCACTTTTTCTTTCTTCATATGAACTCCTCCTATGGTATAAAAATCTACTTTGTTGCATTTTTATGCATTTTAGTGTAAAAAAATTTAGTTTCCTAACAAAGCCTTCAGAATGGCTTTTTGTGCATGAAGTCGGTTTTCAGCTTCATCAAATACAACAGAATGGGATCCATCAATTATTTCAGCAATTACCTCTTCCCCACGGTGTGCTGGGAGGCAGTGCAAAAAGATGAAATCGGCCTTAGCATATTTGCAAAGCTCTTTGTTTACTTGATATGGCGCAAATTTCTTAAGTCTTTCTTCTGTTTCTGCTTCTTGCCCCATGCTGGTCCAGACATCTGTTACAACTACATCTGCATCTTTGATCATTTCAACAGGGCACTCTCCGACCTCAATAGTAGATCCTGTTAATAGTGCCTCCTTCTGCATGGTAGTTAGAATGGCGGGATCCGGTTCAAACCCAGCAGGACAAGCAATGGAAATATCCATGCCTACTTTTACTGCACCTTCTATCAAAGAATGAGACATATTATTATTTGCATCGCCCAAGTAACAAAGCTTTAAGCCTTTTAATTTCCCTTTATGCTCTTTGATAGTCAAAAGGTCTGCTAATACTTGAGCTGGGTGATGTGAATCAGTAAGACCATTTATAATTGGTACGTCAGAATGCAGTGCAAATTCTTCTAATATTTGATGGTCAAAGGTTCGAATCATCAATCCGTCTACATAACGGGACAAGACTTTTGCTGTATCCGCCGGTGACTCTCCTCGACCTAATTGAATATCATTGGAGCTCAGGAAAATCGCATGACCACCAAGTTGCAGCATGCCAACTTCAAACGATACTCTTGTTCTGGTAGAAGCCTTTTCAAAGAGCATGGCAAGCACTTTTCCTTGTAAGAATGGGTGAGGTATGCCCTCTTTTTGATATTTTTTTAGTTTAATAGCATCTTCTAATAAAAAATGAATGTCTTCTTGTGAAAAGGATCCAAGTGTCAAAAAATGAGATTGACTAACATGATAGGTCTCCTTGTTCGTTTCCCATTTTAGTACACTTTGCATAAATATTCAACCTCTCTCTTTTTATTTTTTATATAATCTTTTATCGTTTGATAATTTTGATGGATGTTATCTTCCAGCATAATTGCTTGTTGAGCGGTTTCTATACAAGTAAAAGTTCTTATTCCGTTCATGGTGCATAATGCTCTGTACATCGCTCCATTGCGCAACTTTTCTCTTCCAATTGTAGGGATGATGATTGCAGCAGCAAATTTCTCCATTTTTAATGTGATGTCTATTTCTTTTTGCAATATGGTACACACTTTTATGTTGTTTTCTTTTAAGAAATCAGCCGTCCCTTTTGTAGCAATGATAGAAAATCCTTTGTTCACAATATCTTTAATGAGTGGAAGAGCATTTGTTTTTTCACGATCTGCAATAGAGCAAAAAACCTTCTTTTCTTCACTAAAGAGAGAGAATGGGCTTATTTTCCCTAGAAACAATGCTTTACTCATCGCCTCTTCTAAAGTCATGCCAAGTCCGATAATTTCTCCAGTAGACTTCATTTCAGGTCCTAGAACATGATCGACGTCTTTTAGTTTAGCATCGGAAAACACAGGTGCTTTGACCGTCCAAAAATCAGGATCCTCTTTTAGGCCACTTTGACTGAGTTTCTCACCCAACTGAGCTTTAATTGCAAGTTCTATCAATGGTACATTCGTAACTTTACTAACAATAGGGACTGTTCTGGATGCCCTCGGGTTTACTTCCAAACAATAGATATTGTCACCGGAAATGACAAATTGAATATTGGCAATACCGATTATTTGCGCAGCATGACAAATTTTTCTTGTGTACTCGATTAATCGTTCTTTCACTTGTTCTGTCAGGGAAATCGATGGAAGAACGGCAAGGCTGTCACCTGAATGAATTCCTGCCTTTTCGATATGTTCAAAGATTGCAGGGATATATATTTTTTCTCCATCTGATATTACATCCAGTTCACATTCAAGACCCGGAACATAACGATCGACCAACAAAGGCCATATGGAGTCATTATGCCGCTGTGTTTCGCTGAATTGATATAATTCTTTTTCATTAAAAAGTGTGTACATGGATTGCCCACCTATCACATAAGATGGACGCACCAATACAGGATAACCGATTGCATGTGCTGCAGCCTGCAATTGGTCGTGGTGATCCACCATCATCCCATAAATATGGGGAATACCAACTGATTCCAGTAAAGAATAAAAGTGGTATCTGTCCTCAAGCTTATCAATCGATTCGATGCTCGTTCCTGCAATGTTGACACCCTTACTTTTTAAACCTTCTGCAAGGTTGATGGCAGTCTGTCCACCAAACTGAATAAAGACCAGATCAATTTTTTCCTTTTGAATGATTGGTAAAATATCTTCCACTGTTATGGGTTCAAAATAAAGTTTATCAGCCACCGAAAAGTCTGTACTGACGGTTTCGGGATTGTTGTTTACGACGATAGTTTCAAATCCTGCTTTCTTCAGGGCTTTTACAGCATGAACAGAGCAATAGTCAAATTCAATTCCTTGACCAATACGGATAGGACCTGAACCTATTATTAGTGCTTTGTTGTTTTGACTGACTTTTACTTCATCCCCTCCATTATAGGTGGAATAGTAGTATGGAGTTATAGCCTCAAATTCAGCTGCACACGTATCGACCAATTTATAGGACGGAAAGATATGGTGATTTTTCAAGAGGGAAGCCAATTCTTCATCGTTGCAACCTAATAAGGCACACAGTCTCTCATTACTGATATTCTGACTTTTTGCTATTTTTAAAGTCTCAAGGGACAATGTATCCAAGCTGTTGTTGGAAAGGTCTTGTTCAAGCGATACCATTTGTTGTAATTTATGAAGGAACCATTTATCTACAAAAGTCGTCTCATGTATAGTTTCTAATGAAACACCTTGTCTAAAAGCATGGGTAATGGCAAAAAGTCTTAAATGCGTTGGTTCCTTGACTAATCCCAACCATTGATCCTCTTCCATATTCTCCATTGCAGGATGTGTAATCCCGTTTACTTTCATTTCCAAAGAACGTAGGCCTTTATTTAATGCTCCTTCAAAGGTACGGTCAATCGCAAGTACCTCACCGGTTGCCTTCATTTGTGTGCTTAGGGTTGAATCCGCTTCTGGAAACTTATCAAATGGGAACCTTGGTAACTTCACTACCACATAATCAAGAGCAGGTTCAAAGGAAGCAAAAGTAGAGCCTGTAATTGGATTTTTAATTTCGTCCAAGTGGTAACCTACTGCACACTTGGCCGCCATTCTTGCAATCGGATAACCGGTTGCTTTTGATGCAAGAGCAGATGAACGGCTTACCCGAGGATTCACCTCGATAATATAGTAATCGTCTGACTGTGGATCGATAGCAAATTGGATATTGCAGCCTCCGACAATCTTTAAATTTCTGATAATGTTAAGACTTGCATTTCTTAGTAGTTGATATTGTCTATCTGTTAATGTTTGGGAAGGGGCCACTACGATAGAGTCTCCTGTATGAACGCCTACTGGATCAAAATTTTCCATGTTGCAGACGATGATGCAAGTATCGTTATCATCACGCATCACCTCGTACTCCACTTCTTTCCAGCCTTTTATGCTTCTTTCCACTAATACTTGACCTATTGGACTCAGGCTCAATCCTTTTTTTAGTATGGACTCAAACTCTTTATCGTTATATGCAAAACCCCCACCTTCTCCGCCTAAGGTGTATGCCGGTCTGATGATAAGCGGGAAACCGATTCCTTTTACAAATTGAAGGCCTTCTTTTAAAGAGTGGACAATTTGAGATTCAGGAATGGGTTCATTCAACTCCAACATCAGCTTTCGAAACAGTTCTCGGTCCTCTCCCTGTTGAATAGAGTTAACGGATGTTCCAAGGACTGTAACATTATGTTTTTTCAAGATATCTTTGTCCGAAAGCTCTACTATCAGGTTTAATGCCGTCTGCCCGCCGAGCGTTCCAATAATCCCATCAGGCTGCTCTTTCTCAATAATTTTCTCTAGACTTTCCACTGTTAAAGGTTCCATATAAACATGATCTGCAATATCAACATCAGTCATGATAGTCGCAGGATTGTTGTTTACGAGGACCACTTCTACCCCCTCTTCTTTAAGGGCAAGGCAAGCTTGTGTTCCAGCATAGTCAAATTCAGCTGCTTGACCGATGACGATCGGACCTGACCCGATTACCAACACTTTTTTTATGTTTTTGTTAAATGGCATATGACATTACTCCTGTTTTCTCATGGATGAGTGTTAAAAATTTCTCAAATATATAATTGGTATCCTGCGGTCCAGGATGTGCTTCCGGGTGAAATTGGACACTTAATGCAGGAAAATTTTTAAGATGAAGACCCTCCACTGTGCCATCGTTTATATTTTTATAGGTAATAGAAAAGACTTCTAGATTAATAGAATCTTCTTTTACGTTATAGCTGTGATTTTGAGACGTGATATACACTTTCCCTGTTGCAAGATCTTTTACAGGGTGATTGCCACCCCGATGTCCAAAAAGCAACTTTTCTGTTCTTGCACCAAATGCCATAGCTAACAATTGATGGCCAAGGCAGATTCCAAGCGTTGGAAATTGTTCTGCAATCTTTTTTATTTTTGGCAAGTGATTCTTTAATACTTCTGGATTTCCTGGACCATTACTAAGTAACACACCATCAGGTTGAAGTGCCTCTACTTCTTCTAAGCTTGTGTTATAAGGTACAACCGTTACCTGACAGTTTGCATGAAGCAAAGCTTCTAATATTGACTTTTTATATCCATAATCCAACAGAACAATATGAGGACCTGCACCAGGATAGTTTTTTATTTTTGGAGTGGACACCAATTCCACCCAGTTTTCTGGAACTATAACATCTGGGAAATCTTTTATGGAGTCCGTAATAAACCCTTTCACAGATCCCCGTTTTCGAATGGTTTTAACAATCTCTCTTGTATCCACATTACTAAGTCCGCTGATTCCCAATTTGCTTAATAGATCAGGTGCTGCCACCTCAGAAGAGTAATGATTAGGCAAATAACACGCCTCTCCCATGATTACCCCTTTGGCATAAATATTTTCGGCTTCAAAATCTTGTGGGTTAATGCCGTAGTTTCCAATGAGCGGATAACAAAAGACAATAATTTGGCCTGCATAGGAGGGATCTGACATGATTTCTTGATAACCTGTCATACTGGTGTTAAAGACCACTTCCCCTATCGCATCCCTTTTACTTCCTATTAAACTACCGGGAAAAACTTCCCCTGTCTCTAAAACTAAATATCCATTATCCATGTTCTTCCTCCCTGTATTGCTGTAGTACCTTGATGAAAGTTTGAATAAAAGAGATCACTTCTTCTTGTGAGATTGTGAGAGGTGGAAGCAATCTTACTACGTTTGGACCGGCACTTAATAATAATAGTTTTTCTTCTAATGCCATTTTGACCATATCAATCGCGTTCCCATCAATCTCCAAACCAATTAGCATGCCCTTTCCCCTTTTTTCCTTGATAAAGGAAAAGTCATCCAGTACACTTTCAAGCTGTGTATGCAAGAACTGGCTCTGTTCGGTAATATTTTTCAAAAAATTTTCTTCACTTATTATTTTTAACGTTTCTATTCCTGCTGTACATGCCAACGGGTTCCCGCCAAAGGTACTTCCATGCATTCCAGGTTTAAAGGCACGAGCGACCTCTTCTTTAGCAAGCATCGCGCCAATCGGAAAACCAGAGCCCAGCCCTTTGGCTAGTGTCATGATATCTGGTTCCACATCGTACTGTTCATATAAAAACAAGCTTCCAGTTCGACCCATTCCTGTTTGCACTTCATCAATTACAAGTAGTATTCCATACTCCTTACATATAGAAGAAAGTTCCTTTACCCATTCAGGTTCTGCCGGAACCACGCCACCCTCGCCTTGAAGAAGTTCTAACATAACAGCGGTTGGTTTCAGTTCTCTTATAGTCTGAAGAGATTGATAATCGTTATAAGACAGATGGATAAACCCTTCTAGCATCGGTTCAAATCCAGACTTGATTTTCTCTTGACCAGTTGCAGCCACTGTAGCCAAAGTTCTGCCGTGAAAGCTTTGCTGAAAAGTTACAATGCTAGCTTGCTTTTTATGACTATTATTGGCAATGGCCCTTACAAGCTTAATAGCAGCCTCATTTGCCTCTGCACCGCTATTACAGAAAAAAACCTGATCAAAACAGGATTTATCAACAAGTAGGCGAGCAAGTTCTTCCTGTTTTGGAACGTGATAAAGGTTGGACGTATGCCAAAGTGCAGAAAGTTGCTTTTTTAGAGCCTTCTCTACTTCCGGTGGACAATGACCTAGATTGCATGTTGCGATGCCAGAAGTGAAATCCAGATACTTTTCATTATTATTAGACCAGACATATGTCCCTTTACCGTTTTGGATAGATAAAGGCAGCCTGCTGTATGTATTCATTATTTGTGAGTAATCAGTAGCAGATTTAGACACTTTTCTCCATAACCTCCTTAAGATAGAATGATGTACCTGCACATGTATGGTTCAATGCAAAATGTGTTAAGGCATCACATGTAGTACCATTAATTATCCCAATCTTACTCACCCCTTTTGATAAGCATTGAATCGCAGCCTCCACTTTTGGAATCATCCCACCGGTAAT
The DNA here is from genome assembly GCF_008180725.1 of Sutcliffiella horikoshii. Lineage (GTDB taxonomy): Bacteria > Bacillota > Bacilli > Bacillales > Bacillaceae_I > Sutcliffiella_A > Sutcliffiella_A horikoshii_B. The sequence goes on from NZ_VTEV01000011.1 coordinate 12,986, forward strand.
TTGATTACTATCTATCAAGCCATAAACTTCTATATCTGATAACTTAGACGCGACAGAGTCTCCTACAAGCACTCCATCAACATCTGTTATCATGCATAGCGGCGCACGGAATGCCGTTGCAACAGCAGCCGCTGCCATATCCGCATTAATGTTGTAGTGCTGGCCGTCAGTATCAACAGCAACCGGTGAGATGATTGGAATAATTCCTTGTTGCATAATTGGGAGCAATAATTCTTTATTTACATCCACAATCTCACCAACTAACCCTAGCTCCTCTGCATTTGCAATAGGTTCTGCGATTAGAAACTTCCCATCTACTCCACTTAAACCCATCGCATTGCCGCCGGCTTTCATTATTTGGCGAACAAGGTGTTTGTTCGTCGAACCTGACAAGACCATTTCCACTACTTCCAATACAGATTCCGTTGTTTTTCTTAAACCGTTAACGAAAGTGGTTTTTACATGTAAAGAGGAAAGAATACTAGAAATAGATGGCCCACCACCATGAACTACAATTGGTTGAATTTGATGCTTGTTTTTTAACCCCACTAATTCAGTAAAAAAAGAGGTGGAAAGTTTCTCAATAGTACTGCCCCCACATTTTATTACGAGTATCTTCATCATCTGGCCTCCTTTAAGTGCGATAAGATGCATTGATTCGTACATAATCGTAGGATAAATCACAACCCCATGCCGTAGCAATTTCGTTACCGGCATGTAGATCTACAGTAATTTCAATTTTTTCATTCTTTAAATAGGATTTGGCTTCTTCTTCACAGAAGGAAACAGGCATACCATCTTCAACAATTAAGACAGGTCCAATTTTCAATTTGATTTTTTCCGTATTGATTGTAATCCCGCTATAACCTAATGCTGACACGATTCTGCCCCAGTTTGGGTCTTGACCAAAAACCGCTGTTTTCACCAAGCTTGAGCCGACAATTGTTTTTGCAATTACTTGTGCATCGTGAACCGTTTCGGCACCGTTTACCTGCACTTCAATTAATTTTGTGGCACCTTCTCCGTCTCGTGCTATTTGTTGAGAGAGTGATTGACAGACAATATGAAGTCCTTCTTTAAACAGAGCATATTCATCGTCATCTTGCGTCCATTGTTTATTACCAGCCATCCCGTTTGCCAATACAAGCACCATATCATTTGTACTTGTATCTCCGTCCACGGTAATCATATTAAATGTCTCTTCGGTTACTTCCTTTAATGCTTTTTGTAATATGTCATGATGAATGTTGATATCTGTTGTGACAAATCCGAGCATGGTTGCCATTTTAGGATGAACCATTCCAGAGCCTTTTGCAGCACCTGCTATCGTGTATACTTTATTTTCTGTTTCTAATTGCAGACATATATGTTTGGTAAATGTGTCTGTAGTGAGAATGGCTTCTTCAAAAGAAATCGCATCATTTACAAGCGTTGATATCGATTCCACTCCTGCTACGATTTTGTTGATCGGCAGTTGTTCCCCTATGACTCCTGTGGATATAACTGCAACATCATTCTCTTTCAGGCAGGCTTTCTCGGCAAATATTTCTCTCATTTTATAAGCGTTTTGTAAACCTAGTTTTCCTGTACAAGAGTTAGCATTACCCGAGTTAACAATAACACCTTGAAGAGCTCCGTTTGTGTTGATGCTTTCTTTTGATACTTTAAGCGGGGGTGCCTGAAATTGATTGGTGGTGTAAACTGCTGCAGCTGTTGCTGGAACTTCGCTATAAATCCAACCCAGGTCTTTTCGTTTGCGTTTTATTCCGCAGTGCAGGCCGCCGGCTGAAAAGCCTTTGGGAGTACATATATTTCCTTGTTCCACGGCAATCCATTTTTCTTTTTTCGGTATTACTTGCACTTTCATGTTCTCACCTCATTTTATGGATAAACTGGAGTTATCTTGAGTCCTGTTTGCTCGTTCCAGCCGTTCATGATGTTCATGTTTTGAACTGCTTGGCCTGATGCACCTTTCATTACATTGTCAATTACAGAGACGATTGTGATTCTGTTGGTCCTTTCGTCCACTGCTATTCCCAGGTCACAATAGTTGGAACTGTAAACTTCTTTAGTGGCAGGCCATTGGTTTTCCTGTCTGATTCGAACAAAATACTCTTGTTGATAAAACTCACGATATAGTTCTACAGCATCTTTTGTTGACAAAGACTGGGTCAGGTCACAATAGATCGTGCACATTATCCCTCTAGACATTGGAACAAGATGCGGAGTGAAAGTAATGGTGGCAATAGAGTTGGTATATGTCTGGATGACTTGTTCCATTTCCGGTATGTGTTGATGGTTTCCTAGTTTATAAGCTTTTACATTTTCATTAACCTCGCAATAATGAGTTCCCATAGAAGCTTTTCTACCTGCGCCTGTTACTCCTGATTTTCCATCGATGATAATGCTGTTTAAATGAACCAGGTTGCTTTTTAATAGAGGCGCAAGACCAATTAATGTTGCAGTAGGATAACAGCCTGGATTTGCAATCAAAGATGAATTTTTGATATCCTCTCTGAAAAGTTCAGGCAACCCGTATGTAGATTTTTGTAAAACACTAGTAGGCGCCGATGAATATTTATACCATTTGTCGTATAATCGAGAATCTTTTAACCGATGATCCCCAGAGAGATCGATGCAAGGAATCTCCTCTTCTACAAATCTATGAACATGGTTTTTAGCGACACCAGATGGAGTAGCAAAAAAGAACAAATCGGCACTTCCCAAAATATCGTCAACATTCATTTCCTCTAACCTCATTTCAGCAATCCCTTGTAAATGCGGGTACTGATCAGTAATAAGGGTTCCACTTGTAGAGTGGGAACCTAGGAAACTTACTTCCACTTCCGGATGTTGCTTTAAAATTCTTATAAGTTCTGCCCCACTATATCCGTTCGCTCCGATAATTCCAACCTTCAAGTCCTTCATCCTCTCCATGCGTTTATAATATGAATTATTATAACTACGTATGCATAAAAATACAATATAATATTTAAAAAAAATCAAAAAAAATGACCGTGGATTTCTCCAGGTCATTTTCTTCAAATTTTTACTCACCCAGGGCCGCAATAGTTCTGGCTAGAAGTTCCGTTCTTTCTACCAAGGAAGGGATCTCCAGGTATTCCTCTTCACTATGGGCATTCCCACCAACCGGACCCATTCCATCAACGGTGGCAATCCCCATTGCAGCAGTAAAGGAGGCATCCGACCCGCCGCCTGTAGCTGTGTCCTTAACCTCTACTCCAATTTGTTCGCCGACTTTTTCAATGACATGTAGCAAAGATTCTGTGCGTGCCGTTTTCTCCATAGGTAGCCGGTTCATTTCCCCTACAAGCTCCACCTCTGTGCCTTTGACATCAGTAGATGCACAAATCTTTTCCAATTTCCGTTCTATTGGCAGTGCTTGCTCTCGTTCTGTGATCCTGATGTCTACATGCGCCACAGCACTGTCAGATATAGTATTAACAGAGGATCCCCCCTCTATCAATCCTACATTCACACTAATTCCTTTAGAATGATCATTGAGTGCATGTAGTTGAATCACTTTATGAGCGAGCTCTTCTATCGCACTTCTTCCTTTTTCTGGCTCAATTCCGGAATGCGCTGCCCTTCCACGTACATTTATCGTATATTTCCCTTTTCCTCTTCTTGCCGTGACAAGGGAACCATCTTTTCTAGCGGGTTCCATTATAAGCGCATATTTTTTATCTTTCGCTTTGCTCTCGATAAGCGATTTGGAAGACGGGGATCCAATCTCCTCATCACTGTTCAATACAAGAACAACATCCTGATAAGCTTTAGAATGGGAGTGAATTAATGCTTTCATTGCGTAGAGTATGGAAACCTGGCTAGCTTTCATATCAATGACACCCGGTCCATAAGCCCTCTCCCCTTCTACCTTAAACGGTCGACATTGTACTGTGCCGTTAGGGAAAACAGTATCCATATGTGCCACTATAATTATTTTCGGTTCTTTTGCTAAAGGGTGTTGGATGACTAGATGATTTCCATACTTTTCTTCTTCTAACACTTGTACTGAAAATCCGATAGCTCTATACTCCTTTGATAAAATAGATCCAATTTGATCAATTCCCTCCTTTGAAGTAGAGCCACTATCAATATTGACGAGTCTTTCTAACAACTCTAGCATTTCAGATTGTTTAATTTGTAAAAACTCTTTCATCTTACTCTCTCCTGACATTTAGACGCATACACTTTTTATATACATATATTTATTCTCCTTCACCATTATACCTTTTCTACTTATTAAGTCCTATATTTCCTTTATTCTACCTATTTGAAGAATTCAAACCTAATTACTTCAAAAAAGAATTTTTATCTGAATAAACTATCTATTATACATTGTGGCTAATCTATGTTATATTTAGTGGGCGATGAGCTGAATTGTGTAAGTCGACGGACGCGCTCTATGAGCAAGGCATGAATGTGGTCATGCTGTCCCTCGCCTCAATACGCAGAGAAGGCACCTTTTTAGGTGGCCTTCTTTTTTTTGCTACTTTTTCGCCATATCTGCTATACTGTCTACATCTATTAGAGAAAGAAGGTATTATTTTGATACGTTTTGGCGTAATCGGAACCAACTGGATAACAGAATCCTTTATTAATGCAGCTCTAGAATTAGAAGATTTCCGTTTAACGGCTGTCTATTCCCGAAAAGAAGAAACAGCAAGGGAGTTCGGGAATAAATTTAATGTCACTACTACATATACTGAATTGGAAGAGTTTACAAGAAGCAACGAAATAGATGCCGTTTATATAGCCAGCCCAAACTCACTACATGCAATGCAAGCAATTGCCTGTATGGATCAAGGAAAACATGTGCTATGCGAAAAACCGATAGCATCAAATACTGCTGAATTATCTGAAATGATAGCTGCGGCAAAAAGAAATAATGTGGTTCTGATGGAGGCAATGAAAAGCACCCTGCTTCCGAACTTCTTGGCAGTTAAAGAACACTTACATAAAATCGGAAAAATTAGGCGTTATGTCGCAAGTTATTGTCAGTACTCCTCCCGCTATGATAAGTACAAAGAAGGTACAGTGCTTAATGCATTCAAGCCTGAATTTTCTAATGGTGCCTTGATGGACATTGGTATCTACACCGTCTATCCAATGGTTTCATTGTTTGGGAAACCGAAAGCTTTGCAAGCGATGGCTCATATGTTGGATTCTGGAGTGGATGGGCAAGGGAGCATCTTGTTCCATTATGAAGGAATGGATGCTTCTGTCGCCTATTCAAAAATTGCAAATTCCTACCTTCCTTCTGAAATACAAGGAGAAGAAGGAACGATCATTTTAGATACCATTCATACACCTGAGAAGGTATTGATTAGGTTTAAAGATGGTTCTGAGGAAGATATTACGGTCCCTCAAAAGGGTACATCGATGTTTTATGAGGCGGAAGAATTTATTCAACTAATTAAATCTGGTGAAAAGGAATCTTCTATTAATTCGCTTAGTGCTTCCTTGCAAACGATGGAGCTAATAGAAGAAGCTCGTGCTCAGATAGGTCTTGTTTACCCGGCAGACAAAAGATAACTTATACTCTTGAAAGAATCGCCTGTTGCACACGGGCGGTTCTTTTTTATTCAGTTTCTTCATTTACCATTTAACTTAAGGTCAAACAATGAAGACATCTTTCGTTCCTTTTTCATGTTAGAGAAGTCTTCATTGCATGGATGAAGACTTCTCTCGTTGCTTTTTCGTGTTAGAAAGGTCCTCATTGCACGGGTGAAGACTTCTCTCGTTGCTTTTTAGTGTTAGAGAGGTCCTCATTGCACGGATGAAGACCTCACCTGTTCCTTTTTCTTGAAAGAGAGGTCCTCATCTCACGGATGAAGACTTCTCCTGTTCCTTTTTCTTGAAAGAGAGGTCCTCATTGTACGGATGAAGACTTCTCTCGTTCCTTTTTCTTGAAAGAAAGGTCCTCATTGCACGGATGAAGAACTCTCTCGTTCCTTTTTCGTGTTAGAAAGGTATTCATTGCACGGATGAAGACCTCTCCTGTTCCTTTTTCTTGAAAGAAAGGTCCTCATTGCACGGATGAAGACCTCTCTCGTTCCTTTTTCGTGCTAGAAACGTCCTCATTGTACGGATGAAGACTTCTCTCGTTCCTTTTTTGTGTTAGAAAGGTCCTCATTGCACGGATGAAGACCTCTCCTGTTCCTTTTTCTTGAAAGAGAGGTCCTCATTGCACGGATGAAGACCTCTCCTGTTCCTTTTTCATGAAAGAGAGGTCCTCATTGCACGGATGAAGACCTCTCTCGTTCCTTTTTCGTGCTAGAAAGGTCCTCATTGTACGGATGAAGACTTCTCTCGTTCTTTTTTCATGAAAGAGAAGTCCTCACAGTGCTGATGAGGAACTGAGTGGAGCGGCATCGAAGCAAGACAGGTCTTCATAATTACCACAACAATACGAAATGGATAAAATATGAATTTTTTAAAAAAAACCCTACCTTTTCTACTATAGTATTGGTAAAGTAAGAGTACAAAGAATAAAGGAGTGTGCCATGATATATAAAGCTCGGACTATACCTCGCGAGTTAGAAGTTTATCAATTACTTAATTCTCGCAAAAATCTACTCGATAATGAAAGGAAGCACCTTTATGCCCTTCAAAAAGGGTACGAAGGAGAATTGCTCTTTGATAACGTTACTTCTTCAGTTACTAAAGCCGAATGTCTCATCCTCAACGACTTACTTCTTCCTCACAACAAAAACACTTTTCAAATTGACTCACTGATCATTGTCCCAGAGACCATTTACATAGTTGAAGTGAAAAATTTCGAAGGGGATTATTTTTTTGAAAAAGACCGCCTTTATACAAGCATCCCGCCACATTCTGAAATAACCAATCCGCTTATTCAACTAAATAGAAGTGAGTCTTTGTTCCGACAACTTTTACAACAGCTCGGTAGTAATATGACTATTCAATCATACGTAGTGTTCGTTAACCCCGAATTCACGCTATATCAAGCACCCATCATCAAGCAAATAGTATACCCAGGTCAGATTAATAAATTCCTAAAAAGCATTAGTCCTATCTCTTTAAGACTTGATAATAACCACTACCTACTTGCAGACAAACTTAAGTCCCTTCATAACCCTAATGCTCCATTTTATTTTCCACCCACTTATCAATATGATGAGCTACAAAAAGGTATCCCTTGCTCGTATTGTGACTCGTTAGAATTTACTACTAAGGGATCTTACTGTTATTGTTCGGTGTGCTCGAAAAAAGAAACGATGGAAAAACGTATTCTACGAATTGTTCAACATTTTGCTATGCTGTTTCCTGAGATGAAAATAACTACAAATGCGATTTTTGACTGGGGTAGTGGGAAACTTGCAAAACGGGTGATCAGGCGAGTGCTACAACAACACTTGAACACTAAAGGTGTACATCAGTGGAGTTATTATGAGTTTTGAGAATGTGGGCTGACACAATGAACCTAGAAGCATTTTTATTGTTAAGCTTACTTGCTAGCTGGAGGTTTAAATATGGATTTACTAAAAATACAACCAGTCAATTCTTCAAATTGGCGACAAATAATTTCACTGCAAGTTGAAGGTAACCAACAACGATTTATTGAAAAAAATGAGATTTCCCTTTTAGAATCTGTTTATGACACAAAACACGATTGGAAATGTTACGGGTTGTTTGAAAATGAAACACCGGTTGGATTTGTCATGATTGGTGCAGAAAATAAGGAAGATCGCTACATTTGGCTGGACCGTTTTATGATGGATGCAAAGTTTCAAGGAAGAGGCCTTGGAACTGCATTTCTTTTACTAACAATTGAATTCATTGCCAACCATCATGAGGTCGATGAAATTGTATTAAGTATCATAAAAGAAAACTCATTTGCAAAAGCCTTTTATGAACGGCATGGATTTGATAATACAGGATTAGTGGATGAAGAATTTGACGAGGAGATTTTTGTTTACAGGCTGGATCGAAATAATGGAAAGTAAGTCTTGGTTAGTTTGTGTGGTAATAAAATAGGTTTTTAGAATAGTTAGCGAGGGTGGAGAGTAGTCCATCTTCGCTTTTTTTAAGTGCTAAAACACCAGTTTATAAAAAGATGAAGAATTCAGTGAAGCGAAAGACAGGGAAGAGAAGTCTTCATTGCACGAATGAAGACCTTTCTCGTTCCTTTTTCGTGCTAGAGAGGTCCTCATCGCACGGATGAAGACCTCCCTCGTTCCCTGTTCATGCTAGAGAGGTCTTCATCGCACGGATGAAGACTTCTCTCGTTCCTTTTTCGTGCCAGAGAGGTCCTCATTTCACGAATGAAGACCTCCCCTATTCCTTTTTCCTGCTAGAGAGGTCCTCATTACTCGAATGAAGACCTCCCCTATTCCTTTTTCCTGCCAGAGAGGTCCTCATTACTCGAATGAAGACCTCCCCTATTCCTTTTTCCTGCCAGAGAGGTCCTCATTACTCGAATGAAGACCTCCCCTATTCCTTTTTCCTGCCAGAGAGGTCCTCATTTCACGAATGAAGACCTCCCCTATTCCTTTTTCCTGCTAGAGAGGTCCTCATTACTCGAATGAAGCCCTCCCCTATTCCTTTTTCCTGCCAGAGAGGTCCTCATTACTCGAATGAAGACCTTCCTTATACCTTTTTCGTGCCAGAGAGGTCCTCATTATGAAGACCTCCCCTATGAAAGTCTTCCCCTCCAGCCCCACTGGCCAATCAAAAACTATCGTTTTTTTAATAGTTTTTACGCCTATTTTACTAAATCTATCAAAAATGGACGTTTGCTAGAGGACAGGCGTCCACTCTCTTCTCTAGTAAATACATAGTATGTGGTAGATAAGAAAAAGGGGGTGTAAGAATGGCAGATAGCAAAGATATGCAACGAGAGATTTCAAAACTCACCCAAGCAACAACAAACATGATGCTTCAAAATGTTTTAAAGAAACACAATGTGAAACTAAGTGGAGATAACTTCTCCAAAGAGCAAAAAGCGCAACTGAAGAAATTGGTTGCAGACATCCAGGATTCTTTCGGGAAAATGGAAAAACTTCAAAAAGAAGAAAAAAAATAAAAATTTTAAATTGGGGGATTTAAATAATGAGTAAAGATTGGTTATTCGGTGGAAGAAGCTGTGGTTATGATCATGGCTGTGGAAATAATGGTGAATGGAATGCTTTAGCAGCAGGAAGTAGACACCCGCTTGACAATGATGGTGTAGCTCAAGAAGCTGCCCAAGTAAACAAAATGATTCAAAAATCATATGAGCAAATTGTTATTAAAGATTCCTGCGATATTGAAGTAACAACGACTGACACAAAAATCGCAGTATCCCTGCAAGCAGCAATTCAAGCAGCTATTGCTTTAGTAATCAGCGTAAGCATTGCTGATAGCAACAAAGCAGAGCAAGTAATCCAAGAGTTGCTTCAAAGTTCTAAATCTGAACAAGTAAATCGCCAACAAACGTATATCTCTAATTCTCGTGGTGTAAGAGTAACTACAACAGATACTGACCTAGTACTAAACATCCAACTACTTCTTCAACTATTGATCGCACTTGTTGTAGCTGTAGACATCTTATAATTTTGTTGAAGACTTGCCCGCTTCAGCCAACATTTTCAAAAAAATCACCTGCCATGTAACACTCCTTCTTATCTAAAGTGCCGGAAAACACCTACAATTCCTGCCAAAGCATATCATAGCCTCCTTGCTATACCCATCTTACACCACACCTACTAATAGTTCGTTATAAGAAGACCACCAAGTTGGTCTTCTTTTATTTGCTTTCGTAATAAATCTAGTCTTTTGCCTAGTTTTCTCCAAAACGCGCGCAAATCCATTGCTCTCTCATAAGATAGTGTAGTTAAATAACCTAATTTAAACCCAAAGGAGTTAAGTTATGAGAGTGAAAAACAACAACCTGCTACCTATTCCTAAATTGTACGATCAAACGAAATCCATCTCTTCCAACCAGCAGGAATTTCGAAAAAACTATTTAGAAGATATTTTAAAGGAACAAGAAAAAACGAATTTGACTATATCTAAAACAGTTAGCAAGATTAATAATAATTTACATCAAAGTATGTCCACACAGGAAAATAATCATCAACTTCTACTGGATAAGTTATACTCCCAGGAAAAAGGTCAAAAAGAATTATCCGAAATGATAACTACTCAAGACTTAAACGTCCGTCAGGTATATGAAAAAGTACTAGTACACGAAAAAAGTCATGAAGATCTTACACTAAAATTAAAAGATCAGGATAGAAATTATGCTCAACTCTTAGAATTGATAAAAGTTCAGTCATTACTAAGTGAAGAACTCCAAGAAAATATCGCATCACATGTAGAAAGCAGTAAGAAGGTAGATCAAAGACTGAATAAATTGGAAGTTTCTTTGGAAGAAGAAAAACTATTGAGTCAAGCTACATTAGACCAGTTGGCATTCCAAGAAGACCTGACAAGATGTATACACACGAAGTTAGAAAAATATGAAGAATTGTATGAAGATATTCAATTGAAGTTACATGATCAAGAACATTTTTATCAAGAAATAAACAATAAATTACTAGTTCAAGAAATGTTTCACAAGTCGCTAATGGAGCGAATGGACAGCCAAGATATTGCCTCCCAAAAAATTGCCGATCAGCTTAACACCTTGAGACAAACACTAGTGGACAAATTGGAAAACGCCATTACATCCATTGATAGTAAATATAAACAAACACTTCACTACTTGAGTGGAAGTATGTTTGGATTAAAAGAAAGAATTATTCAAAAAGCACCCCTAGAGATAGAAAGCAATGAAGCAAAAAAAGTAGAAGTGAAGCAAGAGTAGTCTTCGGACTGCTCTTTTTTTCGTTTGATTTTTCTGAACATTCATACTAATATTTAACTAGCACTTACTTTTCTATTATGGAGGTTTGAACGATGGCAGAGTTAGTACATAAAACAATTGGTGGTTTATTGGATGAAACTACAGCTCGTTACCCTGATAAAGAAGCTGTAGTCTATGTGGAAACAGGATTGCGTTATAGTTATAAAGAGTTTCAGCAAGTCTGTAACCAAGTAGCAAAAGGATTAATAAGCCTAGGAATTCAAAAGGGAGATCACATTGCGGTTTGGGCTTCCAATAAACCGGAGTGGTTAATTACACAGTACGCGAGTGCAAAAATTGGCGCAGTTTTAGTAACAGTCAATACTAGCTATCAATCTAAGGAACTCGAGTATCTATTGCAACAATCAGAGTCCACTACACTTCTTCTTATGGATGATTTTAAAGGAGTGAGCTATTTGGATATGCTTCAAGAATTATGTCCAGAGCTCGCATACTGTGCACCTGGCGAACTTATATCTAGTAGATTACCTAAATTAAAGAACGTCATTTTTATGGGGAGCGAAAGTCACCCTGGTATGTTCCAATGGGATGACCTACTGAAAAATTCCATGACCATTACAGATGAAGAATTACTGATCCGACAAAACAGTACAAACTATGATGAAGTGATCAACATGCAATATACTTCTGGTACAACTGGCTTCCCAAAAGGTGTCATGCTTACCCACTCCAATATTATCAACAATGCCATTAATGTTGCGGAATGCCAAAAGCTTACAGTAGAAGATAGAATTTGTATACCTGTTCCTTTTTTCCACTGCTTTGGATGTGTAATGGGCACTCTGGCTGCAGTAGCAACTGGAGCGACGATGGTTCCTCTTGTTATGTTTGATCCACTATTAGTTCTAAAAGCGGTGGAGCAAGAAAAATGTACGGCGCTTTACGGAGTTCCAACTATGTTCATTGCGGAACTAAACCATCCGGAATTTAATAAATACGATTTATCTAGTTTAAGAACTGGTATTATGGCAGGATCACCTTGTCCAACGGAAATTATGAAAAGAGTTGTAAATGATATGGGAGCTAAGGAAATCACTATCGCATATGGTCAAACCGAAGCCTCCCCAGTTATTACACAAACACGCCCATACGACAGTATTGAGAGGCGCGTATCCACTGTTGGAAGCGCTTTAGATAATGTGGAAGTGAAAATTATTGATCCTACAACTGGCGAATCTGTGCCAAATGGAGTCCAGGGCGAGCTTTGTACAAGAGGTTACCTTGTTATGAAAGGCTACTATAATATGAAGGACCAAACGAAAGATGCCATTGATAGCGAAGGCTGGCTTCATACAGGGGACCTCGCGACAATGGATGATGACGGGTATGTCGTCATTACAGGTAGACTAAAAGATATGATTATTCGAGGCGGAGAGAATATATATCCGCGTGAGATTGAGGAATTTTTATACTCCCATCCGAAAATTTTTGATGTTCAAATTGTAGGAGTTCCAGATGAAAAGTTCGGCGAGCAGGTTGCAGCATTTATTAAAGTCAAACCGGGGGAAAGCCTAAACAGTCAAGAAGTCAAAGACTACTGCACTGGAAAAATATCAAAATATAAAATACCTTACTATGTAGAGATCGTAGACGAGTATCCAATGACAGCATCGGGGAAAATTCAAAAATTCAAACTCAGAGAACATGCTGTAAATACACTAGTCAGAATGTAATATGGTAAGGGGTATGGTGCCCCTTACCATTTTTTTATCTAGTTTTGACTATCTCATCAATCGTACTAACAACCCTCTCGATATCCCCTCTGCTCACATCGAAATGTGTCGTAAGTCGAACAAGCGTAGGTCCAAACGTAACAGCCAAAACACCCTTCTCTTTTAACGCTTGTACAAAGTGATCTGCCATCATATCCAACCCGGATACATCCACTACCACAATATTCGTATCAACTGAATTTACTATTTTTAAAGAGCTAATTCCCTTTAATCCTTCAGAAAGAAACATAGCATTTTCATGATCTTCTGAAAGTCTTTCTGTCATTTTTGTTAAAGCTATTAACCCTGGCGCCGCAATGATTCCAACTTGCCTCAATCCCCCACCAAGACGCTTTCGCCATTTTCTCGCTCGTTTAATGAAATCGTTAGAACCGGCAATGATAGAACCAACTGGTGCACCCAATCCTTTAGACAAACATATCTGTACCGTATCGCAATGTTTGGTGAACTCTTGTATTGGTATTCCCGAACTTGCTGCGGCGTTAAATAGTCGCGCACCATCCACGTGAACAGGTATAGAATATCTCTGTGCCACTTTATAGATTTCTGCCATGTTTGATACAGGCACCACTGCCCCACCAGCGCGATTATGTGTGTTTTCTATGCAGATTAGACCCGTTTCGGGAAAATGTTGGTCCTCCCCACGAATTGCAGACTCTATTTCTTGAGGATTCATCATCCCGTTAACGCCTGGTATGGTTCTTGTTTGGACTCCAGCCAATGCGGCAACAGCACCAGATTCGTAATAAAAGATATGAGATTCTTCTTCTAGTAATATCTCATTACCCGGTCGACAATGCGTCAATACAGCAATTTGGTTTCCTTGCGTTCCGCTTGTAACAAACAGTGCTGCTTCTTTCCCAAGAATCTCCGCCGCTTTTTCTTCTAACAACGTAACAGTAGGATCTTCCCCATATACGTCATCCCCAACGACTGCATCATACGAAGCCTTTCTCATTTCCTCTGTTGGTTTTGTTACCGTATCACTTCTTAAATCCATCATATGGCCTTTCCCCTTCTCTTTTTTCTTACAGTTTACCAGAATGTTATTTATTTCGCATACCGTAAAATAATTCACCACCCATACGCATTCACGTGCTATGATATTTTACATACAAATGTTGGCTTACAATACCCACTATTTTCGAAGGAGTTATAAATATTTATGCAGGCACAAAAAGTCAGATTAGATACCGCTACTACCGAAAGCTCTACCGTTTATCCAATTCTTTTTATCATAGGTCTAGTGCACTTGCTGAATGATGCATTGCAATCTGTGGTACCAGCCTTATTCCCCGTGTTGCAAAATTCCATGGGGCTGACCTTTACTCAATTGGGACTCATTGCATTCGCGCTAAATGCAACATCTTCGCTTATTCAACCTGTTGTTGGCATCATAACGGATAAAAGACCTTCTCCTTACGCCTTGCCAATCGGACTTACATTTTCTTTATTCGGAATAATTGGTTTGGCATTGGCACCAAGCTTTTGGGTGATTATTATTTCGGTGTTGTTCATTGGACTTGGTTCCGCTGCTTTCCACCCTGAAGGTTCCCGTGTAGCTTATATGGCTGCAGGAAACCGCAGAGGGCTGGCACAGTCGATTTACCAGGTAGGAGGCAACTCCGGTCAGGCCTTGGCTCCTTTGATGGCAGCTTATATCCTGTTGCCACTCGGGCAAAAAGGCGTCCTATGGTTTACCATTGTTGCTGCAGCAGCTGTGATATTACTTTTATACATCGCTGCCTGGTACAAACAGCAAGTAGCACATACGAACAGGCCATTAAAACAAAAGAAGAAAAGTATCAAAATTAAATCAACTGATAAATCTATCGGAAATAAAAGGATCATCACCTTTTCCATCTGTTTGCTAATTTTTCTAGTATTTGCTCGTTCCTGGTTCCATGCAGGTATCACCAACTTTTATGCTTTTTATGCCATTGAGAACTATGGAATTCCTATTGCAGACTCACAAATATATATTTTCGTATTCTTAGGTGCCGGTGCTGTTGGTACATTCTTTGGAGGACCGTTGGCGGACCGTTTCGGTAAAAGGTTGGTAATTTCCCTTTCCATGCTGGGGTCCGCTCCACTTGCATTGTTACTTCCTTTTGTAGGCCCCACAGTTGCCTACTTACTCGTTGCCATAATTGGATTCATTATCCTTTCTAGCTTTTCAGTCACGGTAGTGTACGCTCAGGAGTTGGTTCCTGGTCGAATCGGCTTGGTATCCGGGCTTATTGTAGGATTGGCGTTTGGTATGGGGGCCGTGGGATCGGTTGCGCTCGGTGTTTTAGCAGATTGGGTCGGATTAACTAATACCATCATCTTTACTGTTTGTTTACCTTTTATTGGTTTGTTGACTTTCTTCCTGCCTAGTGATCAAAAAGTTAGAGAAATGCATAACTGATTTAAGGAAAGGGTTCCTGTTGACCCTTTCTTTTCTTTTGCCTATACTTGTTAAAGTGCTTAAAGATACCTAGCGAAAATGGTGATAAAAATGGATTTTGATATAAAGTCATTAGCCTTTTACCTTATTGAAGTAGAAGGAAGTGGAGATAATGCTAAAAAACAATTTAAACCTATGGCAGTATTAGATGAAGATACATATGAAGATAGCGCTCTAAAACCCTTTCTTGATGGGGAACTGATGAAAATCACTAAAAGAAAGGTAGATCGACATCCTAAAAATGAACAAGTACCAACAAAGATTGGGAGATTCATTGTAGAACCAGGCTACGACCTAGGCTCAAACCCAAACTTCAACCACTTCAATCGAATCAAACAGGCCGAAAGCTTAGAAGCATTTTCTTCTGCTGCAGATGAAATGGCATCCACCTACACAGATACAACAGCAGTAAGAGGTGGCGCACTCATTGTCACCAGGGCTAAATTAAATAAATATTTTGATGAGCCCTTTGTTTTTATCTTAAAATGTGATTTTGAACAAAAAGTTGCTTCCATCACAAATGAACAGACGTTAATTCATAACGTCCAGATGGCCATCACTACAAAAAACATGAAGTCCATACAATATCCCTTCATGGTAGAGGATGGAATGGTAGAAGAAGGAGAATTAAAGATCCACCAGTCCTCACATTCCCGGTACTTCGAGGATTTCTTGAAGTATGTAGAATACGGCGAGTCGATGCCAGAAATCATCAAGAACCAAGTAATGGGGATGGTGCACCAAGAGATTTCCGAGACCTATCAAGAAGAGAGCGAAGAAAAAGAAAAAGTGGAGCAAGCAATGGAAGCCTGGGCTACTTCACCGAAAAGAGAACTTCAGGAGCGTTGGTCCGACGAACAAGTTATAGAAGCGTCCTCCTCCATCATAGAACAGACACCTGATATTGAACTCAAATTCAAGCTCGATCATATCTCAGTTAAGGGCTTGTTAGCGGACTTTGGTGAAAATGTCCATATAGCAAAAATTAATGACCGTTATGTTGTCCTTTTAGAAGGGGATTTTCTTCAATTTGAAAAGAATGTGTCACCGGTTGAAATGTTAAAGCCAAGTGAATTGACGATGATATTAGAGCGATTAAATAAAAAGTATAGTTCTTGACCTTTCTTCTAAGAATAATTTAATCAAGCATTTGAGAGAATAAGGACAAATACCTTTTAGGGGTGACCATCATGGATTGGATGTCCATCATTCGGTATGCTTGTTCTATTACCGGAATCATTTGTCTAGGCTTCACGTATAAGCATATGTTGAAAAGTTCACGCGAAAAAGGAAAAACAATTGATAGGAAATAAAGAACAACATGTTCTTTTTTAAACCTAAAAAACTTTAGTTGTTTGGGTAGTCGACGCTGTTACTTTCCACAACTGGCTTCGCTTTCCGCGGGACGGTGCTTGAGCCTCCTCGCTGCGCTGTGGGGTCTCAATCTACCGTTACTCCCCCGCTGGAGTCTCCGCCATTTGCTCCAATTCACAGCTAGAAATTGCGTAAAGATAAGTTAATGCTTTTTCAAATAACTCAATTAGAAGATATATTAAAATCTATGTTGAATGAAGCCATCTTGTTGATTGGAGTGGAAGGAGTGCAGACGCCCGCGGGAGGAAGGGACAGGTTGAGACCCTGGAAAGGCGAAGCCTGAGGAGGCTCACGGACCGCCCGCAGGCAAGCGAAGCGTCTGGAACGGAAATCAACTGGACTAATGATCATCATTAAAAAAAGGCGGGGAATATCTCCCTGCCTTCTTCTTATTTTACTGGAGTTTCGAAAAGTTCAATCCATTCACCATCTGGCCCTGCAAAAAAGATATATCTAGCTCCATTTGGAAGCGTCGTGATCTCCTGTTCGATAAACGTAACATCCAAGCCTTTCAACCTCTGATGCTCTACCTCTACATCATCAACCGTTAATGCTATATGGTGAACTTTACCTTCTACAGGAAGATTGTCATTGTAACCCTGGATCAGCTCTAATTCCGTTTCTTCACTTTCATTAAACCCTAGAAATGCAAGCTTTATCACCCCATTTGGATGGTCTAACTGGCCCTTTAAAGAAAATCCGACCACGTTTGTATAAAACTCTATGGATGCCTGAATATCTTTAACCATTATTCCAACATGTTCTAATCTTTTAATTGCCATTACCTATCTCTCCCCATAACTTACCTTTAGTTTGCCTTTAACCTTCTTATGTTTTCAACTAGGAAATTGACATATTCCTCGTCTTTAACCAACCATGCTGCATACTTTCTTTTAATAAACGTTTCCGCTTCTTGGAAAGAAGAAAAGGAAGTATCCAGAAACTTTTCCTTGTTTTCCACCTTCCATGTGCCGTCCTCTTTCGGTAATAGAAATAATGATCCTTTTTCCTTAGAGTCGTACAAAACGCCATTAGGTGATTCTTTGACATTGAAAACATTGTGTCGAGCGTCTTGTTTGAGAGAATCTAATGGGAATGCCTCCGCTACAAAAAGCTTGTACGCCTGTTCAGTCAAACTGCAACCAGAAGCCTTCGCATGGCCCCCTCCATCAAATTTACCTGCAACTTGTGAAACATCTACATCATCATGTATGGTGCGCAAGCTAATCCGTTTGCTCCCCATATTAATCATTGCTATATAGTCTAAATGGGGGTTTTCCTTCCCCAAAACATTTCCAAGTTCTGATAGAAAAGATTCAGCGTGAACGATTCCTACCCACTTGTTATCTACAGGCTTTTGAACAATTTCTCTGCGTTTTTTACGCAAATATCTTTCTAGCTTTTGTTCTTCCATATCTAGAATTTGTGTTTCAAAGTCATCGAAATTAAACTGGGCTTCACTTTTTAACTTCTGAAGCATTCTCTCTTCGAAGTCATCAATAGAAATCATATACAAAAGGTCGTTTAATCTTTTTGCCTTCGTATTCTTATTTCGATCCCATTCCCATGTATCATATTGTCGAATTAATTCCACTACTTCATCTAACGGTTCAGACTGGGCAATTAAACCTTTTTCTAATAGATACTCATAGAATAAAGAAGTGGCACTTGTCAGTCTGCCATCCTCATATTCGACCTTAACAGAAGCCCAGCTATATTCATTTAGATGCATGGCAGTCTTATGATGATCAATAAATTGAACAAAGCCTTTTAGTTGTTTTGCAAACTGGTCGAGCTTTTTGGCGTTCTCTTCATTGACCGATAAATCAGTTATGTATATTTGGTGCCGCGGAGTTGCTTCTTCCATAAATTCCGCAACTTGATAATTTAAACTGCCGACTGAATTATAATGAACCTTTACCTTCTCATCAAACGCAAGCTTGGCTAATATTCCGCAGCCTACCCCGTCTAAATCATTGTGTGTAAAAAGATGAATCAATGGTAGTCCCCCTTCTTCTTTCTGATGGGTAAGCCTTTCACACCCTCACTTACTTTGTATATTCTTCACCCCAATGCTCTTTTATATGAGCATCTCTACCTGATTCTTGACGTTCTTGTTTATATTTTTCAGGATTTTTCTTATAAAATTTCTGATGATATTCTTCTGCTTCATAGAATGGAGTAGCTGGTTTAATTTCAGTTACAATTGGCTTTTTATATCTTCCGCTTGCTTCTAGATCCTTTTTTGTTTTCTCTGCAAGTTTTAGCTGTTCTTCATTATGATAAAAGATTGCTGTACGATACTGACTTCCTCTATCAAAAAATTGACCTTCATCATCTGTAGGGTCTATTTGTGGCCAATACAATTCCAATAATTTTTCATAAGGAAAGATATCTGGATTAAATTCTATTTGGACAGCTTCGTAATGACCTGTATTTCCTTTTTTGATTTCTTCATATGTAGGATTGGAGATGCTACCGCCTGTATAACCGGAAATTACGTTCTCAATTCCAGGTAACTCATCAAAAGGTTTTACCATACACCAAAAGCACCCTCCAGCAAAGGTGGCTAGTTCCGTTTTGTTCGTTGTCATATGTTATATCCTCCTGTTTTATATGTGTTTGATGGAATTTTACACTAACTATCTTATAGTTACAATAACAACGCTCATCTACCTAAGAATTTGTTTACATAATAAAATTATAAATTACTCCTTATTATTTCAATAGTTAAACATTTTAATGATGGCGTTTACAATGATTTACACTTTTCATAGAGTATTGTACGATAATTCTTTGTGAATACATGAACGATAGGAGTCTGATCAAAAAGATGGTAGAACAATTTTCAAATATAGAATTGATCAATCAGTTTTGGCTGATACTTTTCTTCCTTATACCTATAGTGTTGGTATCAAGGATGGTTGTAGCAGGAACAAGATTTTCCCCAATCCTTATTATCGTAATTCTTGGACTGGGTATGGGCTACTTACTAGTAGATACAGGGGTTGCAACACCTGGATTAGCAGAGTACCCCTTTGTTGACCTTATGGCAAGAACAACTATTATTGCATTGACCGTATCCTTCTTTGTAGGCGGTCAGGAACTACGAAAAATTTTAGGTAATAAAGACTTGGATGTGGAGGACAGTGTTGTACCTTCTAATGAAGAATCTTTTCTTGGAACTTCAAGAACACAGTTTTTCTTTATCGTCCGTGCATTCTTCCTATTATTTGGGCTAGAAGGAATCACGCGGATGATCCTTTCAGATGGTACTCAAAGTTTTGATAATGTTTATCCATTGATTGCTTACATTGGAATTATCGGATCTATTCTTTTTATTGATAACAAAGCAAAAATCCACAATAAGAAACAATACATGAAAAAAGGGATCGTAGAAATAGTCGCAATTATCCTGTTGCTTGTAATTTCTTATCATATTGCCATGTGGATTAAGCCAATAATTGCATTGCCTCAAATTTTCTTTGCGATGATGATTGCGGCTGCTTTAGGAGCTGTTTTCTATAATTGGAGTTTTGGACCGACCATTCGAGCACTATTAGTTGCAGGTATTCCAGTTGTATTAGCTGCCAACTTTTTAGTAGGTGGATCCCGAATCGGGGACGCCTTTGCTATTGATGGCATGAATGCGGTATTGGCCTATGGATTCTTTGGGCAATTGTTCTGGATGTTTGGTGGAATTGCATTGATTATGTTCTTTGCAAAGAATGCCAACACAAGAAACCTGGCACCTGGTATGGCTGGTTCTTTATCACATTCAGGATTAACTGGCGCATGTACAGCTGGAGATTTCGGGAAAACTGCTGCACAACGTGCTCCTATTATGATTAACATCCCGTTTTTCGGTCATATATTTGTTTTCTCCGTACTTGCCATAAGTGCTGAGAGAGGTAGCCTTTGGATATTACCATCCATGGTAATTGTTGCTCTTGGTCTAGGTTTGACCATTCTGGCATTGGTTAACTTAAGAAAGGCTAATGGAGAGGACAAAAAAGAAGTAAAGGCATTAATGCAGTTCTCATTTGGCTGGCAAATGTGTGCGGTTTTTGGTGGATTGGCATTATTGAGCCTAAGTACCATGTCTATTGACTATGCTGCCATGGCACAATCTTCTGCTATTTCCCATTTTGGCTTGTTTGCCGCAATACAAGGAGAGATGTTTGGAGCTGATGCTGCCGCTTTAATTCCTTTCATCTTCTCTATGCCATTCCTAGTTCACCCACTTGTATTCTTCATGTTCGGGAAAGCTATGGAGAACAATGGTGAAATGCCAATAAAACCTGTGTATACGTTAGCGTTTATAGGTGTAATTGGTGTAGCTTACGCTATCTTCTTTGTGTAAAGTGTATATAAAAAGGCGTTCGGATTGCACCGAACGCCTATTGTTATTGCATTTTCTTATTATAATACTCTACGGAATATTGGGCTCCCTCACTGACCATGCTATTATCCTGAATATCTTCAGGATCTGGGTTCCCTGCCTTTTCAATTGGTAAATCGGTCTTTCTGAATTTTAGAGGTACAAGTTTATTTTTAACTTTTTTAGAGTATTGCACAAACTTCTCTCTATACGGTTTATATACTAATAGTCCTGCACCGGTGAGGCTTGCCGCTCCTGCTACGATTAAAGGTTTCTTCAGTCCACGAGCATTCATCATATAACGCCTCCTGTTTAATGGATTTATCTATAACCATGATATTCCCGACAAGAGAAAAACTAAACATTATATCATGTCATGCTTGGCCATTACCGCTTTTATTGCTAAATAATCAACCGCATCAGGTAATTTCTCCTTGATGGGCTTCAGTTTATCCGTTCCAACTTCCTCAATAACTCTAATTATTTCCTCCTCAAACTCCTCTGGAATAAAAGAATCCCAATCAACCTCCATACCCTCATCACTTGCACATTTAAAAAGATGGTTTTGAACGGTAATTAAACTCATCCCCCGTTCCTTGGCTATTTCTTTAAAAGTCAAACCTTCTTGCAGTAGCCTATAAGTAAACATATGGCTGGATTCTCCAAGGTTCATTGGAATGGAGGGCTTGTTAGGCTTAACAGAAGGTTTTTTAGTGGATGTATTTAATTTAGCAGAGGTTTCACTACCCACAAACTCACCGATCTCACTCAAAAATAAAGCCCCATACTTCTCAAACTTTAACGATCCTACCCCTTTGATTTCTAGCATGGCTGTTTCATCTCTCGGAAGGACCTCACTCATTTCTCTTAAAGTGCTATCGGAAAAAATAACATAGGGCGGGACTCCCTCTTCTTTTGATAAATTTCTACGTAACTCTCTCAACCTATCAAACAATTCGTTGTCCTCAACGACAGCTCTCACTTGCTCTTTCACTTTAAAGAGTACTTTTTCCTGACCTTTTAGAACTGGAACGGCGCGAGCACCTAATCTTACGACTGGATATTGCCCCTCCGTCAATATTAAATATCCTTCAGCAATCAGAATATTGATAAGGTCTACCAATTGTTTTTCAGTATAAGATCTCATTAACCCATAAGTTAGCAAGCTATCAAAACGGAATTGCTGGATACGTTTATCTTTTGAGCCCTTCAAAACTTTTGCTACCAGTAATGCACCAAATCTTTCATTCATTCTATGAATACAGCTAAATATCTTCTGTGCCTCTAGTGTAATATCTTGCTCTACAAAATCGGTGGAACAATTACTGCATTTACCGCAAACTTGTTCTGAGTCTTCACCGAAGTATTGAACGATATAACCTTGCAGGCAGCGTTGTGTATAACAGTAATCCATCATAGCCTGAAGTTTCTTATATTCCTGCATTTTACGTTCTGGTGAGCGGAGACTTTCCTCAATCAGAAACTTTTGAATTTGTACATCCCTCGCATTAAATAAGAGGATGCATTCACTTTCCTCTCCATCCCTTCCTGCCCTTCCAGCTTCTTGATAGTAAGATTCAACATTCTTTGGCATGTTGTAATGGATGACAAATCGAACATTAGACTTATCGATTCCCATCCCAAACGCATTAGTGGCAACCATCAGCTTGAGTCGATCATGGAGAAAGTCTTCTTGATAATCCTTTCTTTCCTCTTCAGATAACCCTGCATGATACTTGCCAATTTTATAACCCTTTTTGGTGAATGAAGAAAAAATTTGATCTACTTCTCTTCTGGTAGTTGCATAGATTATTCCCGATTCTCCCTTGTTCGCTTTCAGAAATTTTTCCAAAAAATTGTCCTTATTATGTCCTCTCAAAACGGAAAATGTCAGGTTGTCTCGTGAAAAACCGGTTACGAATGTATGTTCTGGTGTTATTCCCAGCATCGTTTGAATGTCTTCTATAACCTGCTCTGTTGCAGTTGCTGTAAACGCAGTTATGACTGGGTTTCCTGGTATCCTTCTAATAAAGGTACCCACTTCACGATAGCTTGGCCTAAAATCATGGCCCCATTGGGACATACAATGTGCTTCATCAATTGCAACAATTGAAACCTCAACAGCAGATAAAATAGATTGGAAATCATAAGAATCCAGTCTTTCTGGTGCAAGATATAACAGTTTAATTTTCCCTTGTTCTACCTGTTGAACTCTTTCTCTTATTTCTCCAGCGTTTAATGAACTATTAATATAGGTTGCCGCTACCCCAATATTTATCAAAGAATCCACTTGATCTTTCATTAAAGAAATTAAGGGCGAGATGACAATAGTCAGTCCACTTTCCAACAATGCAGGCACCTGATAACATATGGATTTCCCGCCACCTGTAGGCATCACTCCTAATGTGTTGGACTTGTTTAAAATACTTTCAATAATTTTTTTCTGGCCAGGCCTAAAATCTTCATAACCGTAGTATTCTTTCAATATAATTTTTCCTTGTTCGTACATAGTACACCTCGTTTATAGATGGGAAATGGTTTAGCAGGTAATTGGGGATAGGTAAATGAAGGAGTATTTTAAGTTTCCATATCATTTTAACTGAATGATGGATGACCTGCAACCAAAGTGAAATAGCCCCTGACCCTCATTGCAGGCTACAAAAATCTTTTCCCTTGCATTTTATTATCAGAATGTTTAAAATTCATTATACAATAGGTTGTCTAACCTCTCTATTTTTTTGTAGTATTTTGAAGGCGCTTACATATTTAAGTCTATTACACAACCTATTAATCTATTATGAGGAGGAATTTTCAAATGATTTATGCTAATCCAGGTGAAAAAGATTCAAAAGTTTCTTTTAAAAACCGGTATGATAACTATATTGGTGGCGAATGGGTCGCTCCGGTAAAAGGTGAATATTTTGAAAATGTCACTCCCGTTACAGGTCAGGTCTTTTGTGAAGTTGCCCGTTCTACTGCAGAAGACATTGAATTGGCATTGGATGCCGCACATAAAGCAAAATCAGCTTGGGGTCAAACCTCTGTAGCTGAAAGAGCCAACATTCTTAATAAAATTGCAGACCGTTTGGAAGAAAACTTGGAGATGCTTGCAGTTGCGGAAACGTGGGAGAACGGAAAACCAGTTCGTGAAACGATGGCAGCAGACCTCCCTCTTGCGGTTGATCACTTTAGATATTTTGCAGGTTGTATTAGAGCTCAGGAAGGATCGCTAGGAGAGATTGATAACGACACCATTGCTTACCACTTCCATGAACCACTAGGTGTAGTCGGACAAATAATTCCTTGGAATTTCCCGTTACTAATGGCCACTTGGAAGCTTGCTCCAGCTCTGGCAGCTGGGAACTGTGTCGTTTTAAAACCTGCTGAGCAGACACCTGCTTCCATTATGGTTTTAACTGAGTTAATAGCAGACCTTCTACCTCCTGGTGTGTTAAATATCGTAAATGGATTTGGTGTGGAAGCTGGGAAACCATTAGCTTCTAGTGATAGAATAGCTAAAATTGCTTTTACAGGAGAAACAACAACAGGACGTCTTATCATGCAATATGCTTCTCAAAACATCATTCCGGTAACGCTTGAGCTTGGCGGAAAATCTCCGAATATCTTCTTTGAAGACGTGCTGGCTCATGATGATGATTTCTTTGATAAAGCAGTGGAAGGCTTTGTTATGTTTGCACTCAACCAAGGAGAAGTATGTACATGTCCTTCCCGTGCCCTCATACATGAATCTATTTATGATAAGTTTATGGAGCGTGCACTTGAACGGGTTTCTCAAATCAAACAAGGAAATCCACTTGATACGGAAACGATGATAGGAGCACAGGCCTCTTCTGAGCAGTTGGAAAAAATCCTCTCTTATCTTGAAATTGGGAAAGAGGAAGGTGCCGAACTACTTGCAGGCGGAGAACGAAATATGCTTGAAGGTGACCTAGCTAATGGATATTATGTAAAACCGACCGTTTTTAAAGGCGATAACAAAATGAGAATTTTCCAGGAAGAAATCTTTGGACCTGTTGTATCTGTCACCACCTTTAAAACAGCTGAAGAAGCATTGGAAATTGCAAATAACACCCTTTACGGGCTTGGTGCAGGAGTTTGGACTAGAGACGTAAATACTGCATATCGTTTCGGCCGCCAAATTGAAGCCGGTCGCGTATGGACAAACTGCTACCACGCATACCCTGCCAATGCGGCATTTGGCGGATATAAAATGAGTGGAATCGGGCGTGAAAACCATAAAATGATGCTATCCCACTACCAGCAAACGAAGAACCTTTTAGTAAGCTATAGTCCAAAAAAATTAGGATTCTTTTAAGATGGAAAAAGTACTGGCTACCGAAGCTGCCCTTGAATTAATTGAAAAGCTTGTAGGCAAACATGGACCTGTACTATTCCATCAATCTGGTGGGTGCTGCGACGGCAGTTCCCCTATGTGTTATCCTATTGACGACTTTTTGATTGGCGATTCAGATGTCCTTCTTGGCGAAATAGGCGGTGCTCCCTTCTACATGAATAAAAAGCAGTATGAGTACTGGAAGCATACACAGCTCATTATTGATGTCGTACCTGGTAGAGGTGGCATGTTCTCTTTAGAAGGTCCAGAAGGTGTACGTTTCCTAACGAGATCAAAAGTGTTCCCAAAATGAAGAAAGGCGTCCGCATATGGACGCCTTTTTACATATGTGATGGAAATATTGATATACAGTTGATTTCATTCATCTTAAGGCTAAGAAACTATTTTTGAGGACCTCTTTTTTCCTTCTGATTTCTCGTAACTAAGGTCCTCATATGGGCGATGAGGACCTTTCTCCTGCTGATTTCTTGTCACGGAGGTCTTCATACGGTTGATGAGGACTTCTCTCCTCCTGATTTCTTGTCACGGAGGTCTTCATACGGTTGATGAGGACTTCTCTCCTTCCGATTTCTTGTCACGAAGGTCTTCATACGGTTGATGAGGACTTCTCTCCTCCTAATTTCTTGTTACCGAGGTCTTCATAGGGATGATGAGGACCTCTTTCCTTCTGATTTCTTGTCACGGAGGTCTTCATACGGTTGATGAGGACTTCTCTCCTCCTGATTTCTTGTCACGGAGGTCTTCATACGGTTGATGAGGACTTCTCTCCTCCTGATTTCTTGTCACGGAGGTCTTCATACGGTTGATGAGGACTTCTCTCCTCCCGATTTCTTGTCACGGAGGTCTTCATACGGTTGATGAGGGCTTCTCTCCTCCTGATTTCTTGTCACGGAGGTCTTCATTACAACGATGATGCCATTTCTTCTTCTAATTTCTTGTCAATGAAGTCTTCATCCGGACGATCAAGAATTACTTTGAGACTATCCACAATTCGCTTATTTATAATTTCTTAAACATTAAAAAAACCGGGCAAATTAACAGTTGCCCGGTTTTACTTATTTTGTGCTTTTTAATGATTGCGGTGGTTCTTCCATCCAACCATTCTTAATCATTAACTGTCCACCATCTTTTGCATAATCAAAAATATCTTTAGCAATCAAGGTCATTTTAGTAGGCAGATCCGAACGAAGACTGAATGATGTACCAAGGGCATTACTTGTAAGACCGAAGCTGCTGAGTAAGTTCGTCAGGTACATCATAAGCTTCTCTGAATAAGGCGATTCCGTTGATAAGGTTGGATTTCCCCAAGCAACTATTGGTGGCTGTATATCGCTCTTTAGAAGTATATCGCTGAAAGTATCAATAATTTGCTTCGCCAAGTCTTTTCCTTTTTCAAAGTATTTCTTCACTTCTTTGTCCTTGGTTACCTGTTCAAACCCTCGTAACAACTGAAAGCCAAGAACATTGGTTTCAATACCTTGATACAATAAAGAAAGTTCAATTGCATTCAATGGTCTCTTTTCACTGAATATATTAAGGCCTGCCATATAGCCTTCACCTTTTACAAACTCCACTTTTTCAGGCATTGGGATCATTGGGGGACGAGTAAGAACACCATCTTTCAATAAGAATTGAGTCGTGTCGTTATATGTATTGTGCGATACATCCAAAAATCTTTTATATAACTCGGTAATGTCTTGTCGATAAGACATGCTGACACTTAAAGCATTTAAACCAATTGTTATTTTCATCATCACTCTTAAGAAAAGTGCATCGAAATACTGGTCATACAATGGCTTCGTAGGCAGTTTTACATCGCTTTCGACATACCCGACAGGCACCACAATATTTTCTCGCTTAAAGAGTTCTGTTAGTTCATTTATAAAAATTATTTCGTAATCGTAGTAGGTTTGTACTAAATTGTGTACTTCTTCATTTTGTTTGTTCGCAAGAAAATGCTCTAAAAGCCTCGCCAGCATCGTTTTCTGTTGGTACGTCATCCACAAATTACCTATTTCAGATGATGACAACTGCTTATCCATTCAGACTTGCCCCTCCCTTGAAAATTTTTTTTAGTATATCCTCCAAAAATGAATGTTATTAAAATTATTATTACTTTTGTAAAAATGTAGACAACCCTCTCCCCTCTTTTGCATACACATTTAAGTAGAAGACAAGCAAAAGAAAGGGTGAGGTTTTGATGAGGTTTTTTGTTATAAAGAAAAGCTTTCTTATTACGATTGTACTTTGTATTATCGCTGGGTTAGGCGGATGGTATGTGGTAAATAAAGGAGTAGTTCCCACCACAGGAAAACCATCTGAAGAAGAAAAATTGGTATATAATATGATTACTTCTGAATTTACGACTAAATTGGATGATGGTACGGAAATAGAAGCATACCGTTTTGATCCTGGTACGATTACCGTACCAAAAGGCAAAGTAATAACGTTAAGTATTTTTGGGGTAAATGGCAGTGAACATCCATATTCAATTGAAGGAACAGATATTAACGGGGTAATAAAAAAGGGTGAGGAAACTCTAATTGATGTGAAATTTGATAAAGCAGGTGTATATAAACTAATCTGTTCAACCCATTCTCATCACAATGGACATCATAGCCCTCCAATGGTGGCTTATATCTACGTCTATTAAATTCACCAAATGACCGGTCAAAATGAAGACTGGTCATTTTTATTTACATAATTATTGCTTCTATAGTAAATGAATCTTTTGCAACGTCCTCATTTAATGGTATAATTTCAACGACATTAATTTTGGAGGAAACTAAATACATGCTTACAGTTACGAATATTGGTCTACGTTATGGCGATCGAAAGTTATTTGAAGATGTTAATATAAAATTCACCCCTGGCAACTGTTACGGGTTAATTGGAGCTAATGGTGCCGGTAAATCTACTTTCTTGAAAATCTTGTCCGGTGAAGTAGAAGCTCAAACTGGTGACGTTCACATGAATAAGGATGAGCGTATGGCTATCCTGAAGCAGAACCACTTTGAATATGAGGAACACGAGGTTCTTAAAGTAGTAATCATGGGGCACAGTCGCCTTTATGAAGTGATGCAAGAAAAAGATGCTATTTATATGAAAGAAGACTTTTCTGATGAAGATGGGATGAGAGCAGCAGAGCTTGAAGGCGAATTTGCTGAATTGAATGGTTGGGAAGCAGAATCAGAAGCAGCAATCCTTTTAAAAGGTTTAGGAATTTCTGAAGATCTTCATACAAAGAAAATGGCCGACATTACGGGTGGCGAAAAGGTAAAAGTACTTTTGGCACAAGCTCTTTTTGGTAAGCCAGATGTACTATTACTTGATGAGCCTACCAACCACTTGGACATTAAAGCCATTCAATGGTTAGAAGAGTTCCTTATCAATTTTGAGAATACAGTCATTGTTGTATCCCATGACCGTCACTTCTTAAACAAAGTTTGTACGCATATCGCTGACTTAGATTATGGAAAAATCCAAATCTATGTTGGTAACTATGACTTCTGGTATGAGTCCAGTCAACTTGCGGCTAGAATGGCATCTGATGTGAACCGTAAAAAAGAAGAAAAAATTAAAGAGCTTCAAGCCTTTATTGCCCGATTTAGTGCAAATGCATCTAAATCCAAACAGGCTACATCCCGTAAGAAGCTTTTAGATAAGATTTCTTTGGATGATATAAAGCCTTCATCCCGTCGTTACCCTTATGTGAATTTCACACCGGAACGAGAAATTGGAAATGACCTTTTACGTGTCGAAGGTTTGACTAAAACCATCGATGGCGAGAAAGTATTGGATAATGTAAGTTTCATTATGAACAAGGATGATAAAATTGCCCTTGTGGGTGGAAATGAAATCGCTAATACCACTCTTTTAAAAATCATCTCTGGTGAAATGGAACCTGATAGTGGAACATTCAAATGGGGGATCACGACTACCCAGGCATATTTCCCAAGAGACAACTCAAAGTATTTCGAAGGTGTAGACATGAACCTTGTGGATTGGTTGCGTCAATACTCCCCTAATGACCAAACCGAGAGCTTCTTGCGCGGATTCCTTGGAAGAATGTTATTCTCTGGTGAAGAAGTAATGAAAAAAGCAAGTGTTCTATCCGGAGGGGAAAAAGTACGTTGTATGCTTTCTAAAATGATGCTTTCTGGCTCAAACGTACTTTTGCTTGATGACCCTACAAACCACTTGGATCTTGAGTCTATTACAGCTCTTAATAATGGATTAATTAATTTTAAAGGTTCCATTATTTTCACGTCTCATGATCATCAGTTCATCGAGACGATTGCAAATAGAATCATCGAAATCACACCTAAAGGTATGGTTGATAAACAAATGACGTATGATGAATATTTAGAGGATGCAAGTGTACAGCAGCAGTTAGCTGATCTTCATTCCTAAAATTGTGAAAGGCCCTTTGGAATAAAAGGGCTTTTTTCGAATTTTGAAACCTTTCTTGGCATTATTTCGTATTAGTATTACTCGCTTTTTACCTATATAATAATGAAGTTAATAACTTAGAATGAATGAGGTGTAGGCATGCCGCAAACGAAGTGGTTTAAGGTTGGCTATGGAATTATTGTCATACTGTTAATTATTTTCTTAGCATCACTGGTAGATTTTATCTTCACCCCTATCACCGTGATGATAAGCACGTTATTTGCTCCGATTATCCTTGCAGGTGTTCTTTACTATTTACTTAGACCCCTTGTAAACCTTGCTGCTCGCTATGTTCCAAGAGGGATAGCTATTTTGAGCATATACCTTATGTTTATTGGACTAATTACCTTGTTATTGTTCTTTATTGGTCCAACTTTACAACAACAGGTTAATAGTCTTGTAAAGAATACTCCAGGAATTATTAATGATATTAGAGATTACACAATCGAATTGCAAGAAAATGAATATGTTGCAAGGTTTCAGCAAAATGAAATGTTTTCTCTAGAAGAAATATCTGCAAAGCTTGCTGATAATCTTAATGCTTATGTTACTGCATTTGGATCAAACGTAGTGAATGTAATTAGCGCAATAACGGGCTTTCTAATTTTACTGGTAATAATTCCTTTTGTTCTATTTTACATGCTAAAAGATGGCGACAGACTACCCGATCAAGTAATTAAAATAATACCGCGCCAACATGAACGGGAAGGAAGAAGTGTACTTAAAGATATGGATATTGCTTTAAGTTCTTATATTCAAGGCCAAATTATTGTCAGTGTATTTGTTGGAGTTTTAATTTATATTGGGTTCTTAATTATTGGACTTGAATATTCCCTAGTCTTAGCTTTGATTGCCATGTTTACAAATGTGATACCCTTTATTGGACCATTTATCGGGACTATTCCAAGTGTCATCGTAGCCTTTTTTGATGAACCGATTATGGCCTTATGGGTACTCTTGGTAGTGGTAATTGTTCAGCAGATAGAGAGCAATTTGATCTCGCCACAGGTTATGGGCAAGAAATTGGATGTTCACCCATTGACCATCATCCTACTCTTACTAGTCGCAAGCAAATTTGCAGGTTTGCTTGGTCTACTGCTTGCGGTACCAACTTATGCAGTTTCAAAAGTAATTGTACTGCATACCATACGATTTATTAAACTTAGAAAAGTAAAAGTAACGGAAGATTCGCTTCTATAAATACGTATAGTGTTTTAGTGGGTCATGGGGACGATTACCGAGGTTGACGCGGGTCATGGGGACACATAACCGGGGGTCCACTCGGCAATTGTCCGAAGTTTTTCGAAAGTTGACCAAAGTTTTTCCGATTTTGACCGAAGTTTTGGCAAAGTTGACCGAAGTTTTCCAAAAGTTGACCGAACGAAATTTTGAGGTGTCCGAAGGTCGTTGAAAGTTGACCGAACATGCACCTTCAAATGTCCAAACCCCTCTAAAAAAGCGAGAAAATTGTCCGAACCAAGGCTCGAAATGACCGAACGATTAAAGACTCCCATTAAAACGAGTGTTTTCTCCCGTTTTTGTACAGATTGGTCGCCAATACACCGGCACCTTCTCTTCCATCCCAAAAGCATGGCATGAAAAGTTAATTTCACTTTCATGGCATGCTTTTTTATTGGAAAAAAGTACTTATAGTTGTTATGATGGTATGTAACAAATCAGTTTAGTTCATTAAACAACAAAAGTGAGATGATAAACATGGCTCAAACACATACCTTTTCAAAAGGAGAAGAAATTGCAAATACAGTTACCCACGGGATAGGAATTTTAACGAGTATAGCAGCGCTTGTTTTATTGATTGTGTTTTCTGCAATCAACGGAACCCCTCTTCATCTGGCTACTTTTATCGTTTATGGTGTGACGATGATCATGCTTTACACAGCCTCAACCTTATTACATGCATTGCCGAAGGGTAAGGCTAAAAATGTTTTTGAAATTCTGGATCATTCTTCCATATACTTTTTTATTGCGGGAAGCTACACCCCGATTACCCTTATCATTATGGATGGTGCTTTAGGATGGACACTTTTTGGTATAGTATGGGGTCTGGCAATAGCAGGAACGGTATTTAAAGTGTTTTTTGTAAAAAGATTTATTTTGGCTTCTACCCTTCTTTATGTTTTGATGGGCTGGCTTGCAGTATTTGGTTGGGGTGATATTACTTCAACGGTCGGTACTGGCGGTATTGCTTTTCTTGTTGCTGGTGGGGTTGTTTATAGTATAGGAGCGGTTTTTTATGTTTGGCGGGCGTTTCCATATCATCATGCGGTTTGGCATATTTTTGTGTTAGGCGGGACTGTGCTCCATTTCTTTTTTGTTTTATTATATGTGTTACCTATACAATAAGCTGTCCAGGACTGAACTGGACAGCTTTTTTTAGTAGGTTGTAAATCGGAATATTTTTTGTAGTCGGTACATGGCTTTTTTTACGATAGGCATATCTTCTTTATAGGTTGCGTATGGTAGTGTGTACATCTCTTCCTCGTTGCTCCATAACCTCAAGTAATAATCATTCATGTCCTTGATAACCTGCTCGTTATTATTCGCAGTTATCTTAATGTCAGTTTCTAAATTAAGATCATAGAGGTTCCTTCTCGTAAAGTTTGCTGATCCACCAATAATAGTGGATTTCTCCGCCCGTTTAAAGTAAATCATTTTAGGGTGATATTGCTCACCTTGTGTATTGTACCATCTTAATTCAATATTCCCTTCTCCTTCTTCGATCATCTCTGCTGCAACTGGCCGGTTGGGAAGGCCGATTTTCTGTTGGCCGAATGCATGTTCATTAGGGTCAAGTATTAAATGAACGGTTACTCCCCGATCTGCAGCGGCAATTAATTCCTCTATGATTTTTCTTTCGGCTAAATAGAACATCCCTACCCAGATTTCTTCCTTATCCTTGGACTCTTTTATTTCTTTGAGAACATGGTCTAGTATTTTCCTTTCCGTTAACAGCTGAACTGCAATGTCACCTTTCTTTGCCTGTCCAGTATACTTTGGTAAATTGCCTCCCCCGGAAAAATCGAGGATTGCCTGTTCCGTTTTTAAGATATCACCAATGATGTCTCCAGACACTTCAAAAGCTGTATTAGAATGAAGTCCGCTCGCATCATGCGGGTTTGCGGACGAGATGATGGCAGTTTTATCTGTCGCAATTACCTTTCGGTGGTTAGCTTTAATATTTAAGAGTTTTAGATAGGAGCGCACAGTTGTCTCAGGTGCATCTTTGGCCATCGGGTTTTTAATCCATCCTGAACCACCTTGACCGAACCATTGGAAAAACACTCGCCAGACACCTGAATAAAGCGGATTGGAATCTCGCAATACTTTTACATTTGTCTCAATTACTCTAATTCCATTATCCTCAAGGATTGAGAGCTCTTCCGCTTCATGTGATCCATAAGTCGTATTGATTTCATCTGTTATGAATACAATGTCTAACGCCGGATTTTCTTTCTTTTTGGAAATTAGACTTTCCATTAGATTTGAGCTTAACGGTGGATAATCCATTTCTCCATCATGATATCCATTGAATAAAAACATGTCTATTACGATAAATTCTTCTGCTTCTTCAATCACTTTATAGATTCGATCAAATATTTCGTGTTCCTTCTCAAGATTATCTTTCTCTCCATAAGTGATATCGTAGAGGAAATCTACTTCTGAAACATAGTGAACGTCTCCTTCAAAAGATACACCTTCAGGTAAAGGCTTATAACTATGATAGACACTGGTTATGATAACAATTGTAATAAGTATAAGAATAAAAGTCAGCATTTTATTTTTCTTTATAAAGTTCTTCATCTTGTTCCCCCTAAATGGTTGGCGAAAGACCAATTAACTCTCGTAAAAGCCGCTGTTGATTTCCGCAAATGGCTTCGCTTTCCGCGGGGCGACCTTGAGCCTCCTCGCATTCGCTGCGGGGTCTCAACATTGTCGCTACTCCCCTCTAGAGTCTTCGCCTTTTGCTCCAATCAACAGCTAGAATTTTTTAGTTATTCATCCTTTAGCTCCAATTTAATCAACTGGTCATCTTCTGGGACAGGGGTTCCTCTCCCATCTGTGTTATTGGTAATAAAATAAAAGAAATCCCCCTCCTTCCACACGTCCCTAATTCGACCATTATCTTTCCATAGTACAGATTGTTGCTTGGAGCTAATGTTAAAAGCTCTCACCATTTCACCTCTTAAGCTTGCTGCATACAGAATTCCGTTTTCGACGACAATGCCAGATGGAGCCCAAGTATCAGTCCCAGA
The DNA here is from genome assembly GCF_008180725.1 of Sutcliffiella horikoshii. Classification (GTDB taxonomy): domain Bacteria; phylum Bacillota; class Bacilli; order Bacillales; family Bacillaceae_I; genus Sutcliffiella_A; species Sutcliffiella_A horikoshii_B. Next base: position 46,921 of record NZ_VTEV01000011.1, read on the forward strand.
ATGAAACAGTGGCGCTTCTACTCCTTCCCCATGGTCGTCTCCTGTATAAGTTGGCCATCCATAGTTCTTGCCTTTTTTAATTATATTCATTTCATCGAATGCAGAAGGGCCATGCTCAGATGCATACATTTCACCTGTTTCTTTATCCCATGCTAATCCTTGAGGATTTCGATGGCCGTAACTGTAAACATAAGATCCTGGAAACGGATTATCTTCAGGAACTGTTCCATCCAGGTTCATGCGGAGAATGCTGCCAGTAAGTAATTCTTTATTCTGTGCCGACTCAGGTTTATTGGCATCTCCTACTGTTGCATATAACGTGTTATCTGGTCCGATTTTAAGCCGTCCTCCATTGTGATAAATTGCTCCATTAATATCTTCCAAGAGAACTCCTGTTTCCTTCCATTCTGTTCCGTCATACTTCAACGTTACAATCCTATTTTTCACTTTCTCTTCTGTCCCATATGTATGATAGGCAAACGCGAGTCCGTTCTCTTCAAAATTAGGGTGTAGCTCCGTGCCTAACAATCCGCCCTCTCCATAGACCAATAATGGTCTTTCCAATTTAATATCTTCCCTTTTCATACCTTCTTTATTTATCTTAACTATCTTCCCTGTTCTTTCTGTAATGAAGAATGTATCTCCTGATTTAGTGATAGACCAAGGTACGTTTAACTTGGTAGCTATTACTTCTTTGTTACCAACGCTAAATTGTTGATTTTTTACATTCTTGTCAGGTGAAGTAGCAGTTTCCTGAACTTCTTTATTATTTTGATTTTCCGGTTCCACCACAGGAGTACAACCTGTTAAAAACACGCACCACAAGGTAATAATTAACATGAAATTTTTCAAAAAAGTCACCCCTCTACTCTTTTCCCCTCATCTTTCAAGTCTAATCCAAAAACGAATTAAAATACAAAAAAAACAAGACGGTAATCGCCTTGTCTCTTTGTACGCTTATGCTTTTTCAAAATAAGTTTTATAATATCCACCAATATGGCCGCTGTTGTCTTTTACGAAAATAAATTCTTCTGTTTCATTTTTCACTTCGTACGTTTGTCCGACAGTCAGCATATTGCTCACTAGATATTTTTTTGCGTCTGTATGTACACATTTTACGAGCTGTACCGTTTCTTTTTTATCCCAAGAATTATGTATCATTTGCTTTGCACCTCCACACTTATCTCTAACTATTTTACCTCATCTTTTATTAATGAACAAACACAACCGTTTCCTCATATGATTAGGTGAGGTGAAAAATGTATGAGCAATAAAGCATATACGGATCTATTGGCTTTACTTGGGATTGGTGGTGCTCATCCTGGAGGTTTGGAGCTTACAAAAACTATCCTATTAAAAGAAAGTCTTGAAGATAAGAAACTACTCGAAATTGGTTGTGGCACAGGACAAACGTCTTTGTTCCTGCATGCAATGAACGTAAATATAACCCCCATAGACAATCATCCAATTATGATTGAAAAAGCTAACCATCGATTTGCACAACATCAAGCAGGGATAACTGCCCTAGAAGTGGATATTGAAAAGTCAGAGTTTAAAGATAGGACATTTGATTTTATCCTTTCTGAATCTGTACTTACTTTTACCGATACAAACAAAACACTCCCTGAGTTGTTTCGATTGCTGAAGGAGGACGGTGTTCTTTTAGCGTTTGAGATGACAAAGAAAGATACCATGCACCTTGAGTTGGAAGACAGAATGAAACAATTCTATAATATGCCGAACATATTCAGTAAAAAGGATTGGAAAGACGTTCTTGAACAACATGGGTTTACAAAGGTAGAAATCACTCCTCTATCACTTGGAGAATTAGAACCATCCGAACCGGAGATCAACCCTTCTGAAGAAATAGAAGAAAAATATTTTGAAGTAATGCATGACCATGAAAAGCTAACCTATGAATCGCAGGAACATGTTGAATTAACTATCATACGAGCACAACGATAAAAAGCTGGAGCTACTTTTGTATGCTTCAGCTTTCTTTTGTCATACTTTGACTTTGTTCCATAAAGTCTTTTCTAGATATGATGGAAATTCCGTTTTTCTTCCCGAACAGATCTAATTGATTATACATATTATCTGGTTTAAAATTTATTAATCGGATGGGGAAAAGTTTGTCTGTATAAATAAATGCCCCTCTTGCCGACCAACCCACTCGTTTAAAGACGATCTTTCTTATATCACTCGCTGCTATTTTTTTCGAATAAAACGTATGACCTAAAAACAGTATCTCATACTGGACTTTTGTTTCATCCAACTTTATTTCATATCGAATGAAATAAGAAAACAAGATAATCATGCCTATGGAAAGCTGTACCACTCCTCTTCCATAATGAGCTTGCAACATTTGATAGGTTCCTTGAATCAACATCAAGGATAAAATAAAGCTATGGACTGCTGTTGGATATTTTGCTATATAGTGCAATACAACATCTCCTATCAATTTGGATTAGGTTATACTTGGTGCAATGAACTTATTTTCCCACCTTTGTTCCATAATTATCCTCTTAATTGTGAAAAGTAGGTAATATCTACAATATATATCATCCCATGCCAACATTTATACAGTGAAATAGTTGTATATACTTGTTACGATATTTCCTAGAGCGTCCGAGAGTTGATGATTACCCACAACACAAGGAGGAATCTTTTATGAAAAAACTTATTGCAATTTCTACTGCAGCTGTGGCATTATTTGCAGGAACTGGATTTGATGCACAAGCAGCTGGCACACATAAAGTAAAATCTGGCGATACGCTTTGGAATATAGGAAAAACGTACGGAGTTTCCGTTAAGGAAATGAAGGAACTAAATAAAAAAAACAATCATCTTATTTTCCCTGGAGAAGCATTACAGCTTCCAGAGAAAGTATCACAGAAAGATAAAGAATTATTGGCACGCCTTGTACATGCCGAATCTAAAGGTGAACCGTATGAAGGAAAAGTTGCTGTGGCAACAGTTGTCTTAAATCGCGTTGACAATGAGCAATTTCCTGACTCGATTAAAGAAGTAGTGTATGAAACGACGCCAGGTGGAATTTATCAATTTTCCCCTGTTGGAAACGGTCAAATTAATAAAGCAGCAGATGAAGAAGCATTAAAAGCGGTAGAAGAAGCCATTGCATTCCGTGGAGATGGCAACAACTCCCTTTATTTCTTTAACCCTGACAAAACAAGTGATGAATGGATTCGTACTAGAAAAGTAACGAAGACAATTGGTAATCACGTATTTGCACAATAATATGATCAAAAAAGCACCGGCGTAATGTCCGGTGCTTTTTGCTTATAGTGATTTGTAATTTTTATGATTGATAACGGTACGGATTGGTTCTCCGGTGTTTGGGTTTTTACCGAGTTCAACAATTACCGAGCTGTCTCTCACAACGATAACCGTGCCTTTACTACCTTTTTTTGTACCTTTGTTAATTTGAATTGTATCTCCTACTTGTACGTTTGTTGTTTTTGTTTCTTCCATGTTCTAACTCCACCTTTTTTTATTTCTTTAGTCTCTTCTATCCTTATTATCCCCAATGGCTGATAAATATCTTTTAATATGTGTAAAAGTTATATCCCTAATTATAGCCGTTTCATTGAAAAGCTGATGGTTACCTCGATCAATAAGAACACATCTAGAATTTGGGTATTTTTTAAAAATAAAATTTAAATTATACCTCCAATCAACTGTCGTATCTTTATTTCCCTGAATGATAAAAAGGGCTTTCTCACTCCCAGAAAGTTGTTCCGACAGACTGCTGTTCCACTGCTCTAGAGATTGAAGCCATCTTACAGGTAACCTGGTGAATTGAAGAGGATCCTTCTTCACAAGTGCTAAATACTCTGGGTCTGAAGAGTTCTTTCTAAATGTCCTGTTTAAGTGAATATTTTTCTCCCCAATGAGTTTAACACCAAATTTTGAAAATGACCACAAATATGGCTGAATTAAGGGTGCAACAAGAATTACTTTATCAAATGAGCTTTTATATTTGTTTAAGTAAGTTAAAATGATGGCGGCACCTGTACTATGACCCATTATTGACCAACTATTATGAGTTATTCCTTTTTGGGTCATGTGAGAATGGACCGCATGGAGAACTTGGACGTATTCAGAGAAATCCTTAATATCTCCCCTTCCCCCGCTAGAGTGACCATGACCTGGCAAGTCAAACGTAATGACACCATACCCATCTGTAACTAACATTTCGATGATCTTGGAAAGTGCTCCTGAGTGGTCCAGATAACCGTGAACAATAGTGACTATGCCCTTATTTTTTTTTGGCAAAAATGTTTGAATAAAAATTTCGTGTTGATGGTGGGTAATTATTTCACTAGTATGTATGGACCACCATTTATTTAGACCATAAAAGTTTAAATACTCCTGCTTGTCATATGTTACCATAGTTGACCTCTCTTCGCCCTATGAACAAGATTAGTTATTCTTATCTTACCTTATTTCAGATAAAAAATCCGAATAATTCCCCTCCTCTTGATGAAACATAAAGGTAAATATAATGAAAGAGGTGTAGAGAATTGAACATTAAAGGATTTTTAGTAACTGGCCTTGTCATGACGATGGTGATGACTGGTTGTGGAAATGTAGATGATTATGGTACGGCAAGAAATGACAATCCTGATGACGCTCTAAATGTTAATTACGATAAGATGGGGCGTTACAATAGGAATGTAAGAAATGGCGACATTAACCCACGTAGAGTTAATGACACAAATGAGCCAAGACTTGAGGTTGCGGATGAAGCTTCTAAGAAAATTACTGACCTTAAAGAAGTGGAATCTTGCAGTATTATCGTAACTAATCGAAATGCTTATGTAGCAGCTGTATTAGAAGGTGAAGGTAGGCAGGAATTAACGAAAGATGTGGAAGAAAAGATAGCAAATCAGGTACGTAAATCTGATGGCAGTATCCGAAATGTATATGTTTCTGTAAATCCTGAGTTTGTCGATCGTATGGAAGGTTATACGAATGATATTAGAGAAGGCAGACCTGTTGCTGGAATCTTTGATGAGTTTACGGAAGTAGTACAACGTTTATTCCCGACTTCTAGATAATGTAGGAGAAGCAATCAACGATATATATGAACAGTAAAAAACCCAGATTATATGTCTGGGTTTTTACCTGAGTTCTAAAAATATTTACTGTAGAGGGCTATTCTCAATTTTCCACTTTGTTTTGCATTGTACATCATTTCACACTCTCAATAAACTTCTCATTTTGATAATGGTTTCACAGCATCGACTATGAGAGAAACGAAACCCAAGTTGCCATTTTGGTTTCGGTGGTCAAAACGCTTTGAACGGTAGATAAACCCTTCCTTTTCATCCCAATCATTGTAATGAAATTTACCTTCCCCATCACAATATTCTAGTAGAGTAACGTTAAAACCAGCTTCTTCAAACATAGAGGTAATTGTCTTATAATTATGGACAATTTTATGGCTTACTGCAGGGTGGTCTTTAGGTCCAGGTCCTCCAACTTGAACCACTTCTTGGTATTCTTTATCTGGAAAAAAACCATCAGGAACGGCACAACGTATATATCCACCAGGTTCTAAAAAGTCAAAACAAATCTTTGCAGCTTCGGTACCTTCTTCATAAGTTAGATGTTCCCAAACATGTTCTGCTAAGACAGCTTCAAGTGAAGTAGGTGAAAACTTATTCTCCCAATCAACTCTTCTTAACAAATTTAGTTCATTTTCTTGCGTTTGAAGCCACTCTGGATTGTTATTGTGTTCACCAGCACCAATGACAACTTTTAAATTTTCTTTTAGATCCATATTACCCCATCCTCTCCTCAAAAAAGAAGTTAATTTCTTATCTACCTTAATAACTCCTTATTGAATATTCATGCCCTTATTCTTAAACATGTTACAAGTTGCTCTCTTTATCATTAAGTACTGCTGTTGATTGCTTTAAATATTCTTCATAAACCAAACTCATAGCTTCCATAACTTTGTTGTCAGCAGCCTGATTTGTAAATCTATTTGGTAAATTAATAGCGCCTAATGCATAAATAAAAGGATCTTTTTATCATACCGATATCAATTACCACATTGTCTAAGCCACCTGTCATATGATTTAGATGGTGTGTTGGAATATGGTTTATTTCTCCTTTTTATCTTACTAGGCCATTAATAATAGGTATCCAAAGGAGAGGTTTTGTTTTGTAGCCTTGAAAGATTTGAATCATTATTTCAAGAATTTGGTTTAGCTGACCCCTGTTTTCAATATCTCTCGAGTTTTCAGTAATATTTATTGTCGGAAAATAAGATTGGAGAGAATTGTTTAACTTTTCCCAGCCACCACAATAATTTACAACACAATTTGCTACATAGCTATCATGACAAGAAATCATAACTTCAATCGCCTCCCTTAAAGGAAGTGATTTTCTATTTTGTAAATGAGGATAAAGTTCCTTGCTACCTTCTTCCGGATTAAATGAAATCTCATTAACTAGGTCTTCCCAATTATATGTATTTTCATCTACCCATTTTGCTACACAAAATCCTATAGCCACTTTTGCTGCTGGAGCAAGGGGGACTGAGAGTTCACTATTTAAAGCAGTATCATACCTTTGCTCTTTGCAGGAAAATAATATGAGTCCTATTTCTCCGGTATCTATTTCTTTAAGTTTATCAATAACTTTATTCAAGCATATTCACCTTACCTAGTTTCAAACTTTTGCATAAGAATCTATTAGTTCAATCCATTTATGTCCTTGAGGGTACTGTATATTCAAGGACTCTTTTAACCAATCACGGTTGCTAGTATTTAATTTAGGTAATATATTTCTTAAATCTATAATATCTTTCTCTCTAATGAAAGAACTTCCTCCTTTATAAAGAAGTTGTATTTCTGGTTTTAAAAATGGTATTCCCGATAAAGATTCTAACCCAATATCTTCAATAGGCATTCTTATTGAGTTGTCTCGTTTGTATATCCAATCCTTCTCCTCTGTATCCAATAACATTATTTGGAAAGCCCATGTTGATTCATCTTTGTTCTTTACCCACATATTATCAAAATGAGAGTCTAGCAATTGATTTTTGTTCCAAGGTATTAACTGACCTTTATAAGCTATAAACATCTCCCAATCCCTACCCAGATGTCTTTGTAAAATTAAGTGGTCTGGTCTTAACATAACAATGTCAATATCATCGTGAGCCCTAGTGATTTTCTGTAAATAAATATCTAAAGCCCACCCACCAGCAATCCACCATTGGACAGGAATTCTGGAGAAAATATTTTGAATTTCAGTAATAGAAAGAGGTTTCCAGACTTCTTCATTTTCTATCAACTTTTCACCCCATTTTTATTTTCGACCTATCCCTAACAGACTTTTATCTAAATACCAATTATTTCATAATATATAAATTCCTACAATAAGCTATTCTTCATCCAGTTCCAATAAAAATGTGCGCTAATCCTTTTCATGGAATGTGTCCGATAGCTGAAGACTCGAATTCGAGATAACTTATAATATATGATTTATCTAAAGGTAATGCTACGTCAGCTGTACCTTCCTAAATTGATCTTATATACAAGTGTAAATAAAATAAGCTATAAAAAAGATATCCGAAAGGAATAGGCTTTTTTATAGCTTAAAAACTAGATTAACATTTGTTATTGCTTTTTTCACTATCAAGCTTTTCTCTTATAACTAAAGATTCATAGTCGCTTATAACTTCTAAAATACCATCAGCCACAGGAATTAGATGATGTACTAATTCAGGCACATCTTTACTAGATACATGTCCCAACTTGTCATGCCATTCAATATAATTAGAGTCTAAAAATTTATAAAACCAAGGACCCTCGGTGTCTATAATTCCTCCATGCTTGATGGCTAGGCTGCCAAACTTTCATTTTTTCAACATTCATTTTTCTTCCCACAGTTACCCCTCCACTTTTCTAATAAAATCTCTGTCCATCTGTTCCGGTTTTGTGAGATTTTCAATCTTATCTCCCCTAAGCTCAGAAGCCAATTATCAACATAATAAGTCCTCGTCTTATCCACAATCCAAGATTAATAGACGCGTTCTTAGATAAACGCGCCAGATTGTGGAATATATAATTAAGTAACAAGCGTTATTAAACACGTATTAATACTTAGTTGTTAATATGCTTCTGGTCATACAGTTGTTGTCTTTAAAACCAAACTTTTTGTAAAAGTTATGGGCATCAGCAGTAGCCAATCCGAATGCCGTATATTTTATTTCCGGATATTCAAAGATATAATTCATTAACCATTGCCCCAACCCTTTTCCCCTGTAATTATCAGCAATAATTACATCCAAAATCCAAGAGAATACTGCTTTATCTGTAGCAACCCTGGCAAACCCAATTTGTCTGCCGCTTATGTACAACCCAAAACAAAGCGAATTTTTTACACTTTTTTCGATAGTTTCCTTGGTTCTATTAGAGGCCCAATATGTATTCGAAAGTAACTGTGTTACAACATTAAAATCTATGAGCTCTTCATTGTCACTAATCATAAATTCGTTTTTAAACCACTCCATCATGTATCCTCCCATAATTGTGTAAGTGATAGTCCACTCTAATAGTTGCTGCGCGATACTTAGTACGTAAAATGCAATCACTTATCCAGCAATCGCCCTAGATTGCTGAATATCATTTAAAGTCTTATTGAAGAAAGCACCCGTTAATGCATTAAGGAAACGTTTAATGAATTACTCAATCTAAAAAAAGGACCATTAAATTATTTATAGTCTAGAACTTTCATCATCTTTCTCTCATTCATTGAAATATCTCCTTCTCCCTTTAAAAAGTAATATCCAAACATCTTCCATTAAACTTCCCTATTGCTTAATACCAATTATTTTATAATCTTCAAATTACTACAATATACAATTCTTCATCTTGTTCAAGATAAAAAGAGCGCTGATCCTTGTTCTGGGAAAGCGCCCGATAATTAAAGATGATGTACTTCATTTGTTTACATTTCTTATATATCCATTCAATGTGTTTACCAGATGTAAGTACGAAAGCGATAAAGGTGGGGTTAATTGGTATCCTCTTCTTTGCATGACCTACAAATCAACATGAACCATCTAATTTCGTTTCTTTCCCTACAATCTGCCCTAAAATGAAAAACTGGCGCTTATTATTGTTACAGGGTTCGCGCAGAACTTGAAAAAGACCTTTCGCTATTGGATTCTTAAGCACATTTAGAAAAGCAGGTTATTTTTATTTATTTTATAAAAAGCCCCACATTTTGTGAGGGCCATGTAAACATTATTTCCCTATTAGGCAGCAGGCGGCAGGATTAAATAATAAACACTTGAAAAGAATAAAAAGGCAATCAAAACAGCCCCATAAGCCCGCCATGCATTTAGTTTCTGGGATATTTGTATAAAACGCACAGAAACAAAGTACATCCATAATAAAGAGATTACCAGAAGGATTTTCAATATAATTGATAACTCTTCACCTGTGCTTAATGCAACAATTGATGGTAAGCCAACAATTGAAGGAACAAGGGCAAACGCGGTAAGCCGGTTTATGATGCCCATAAACCCCTGACCGCCAAATGCTTTTCCTCCTGCCCACAATAAAAGAGTAAGGCCTAGTCTTGTGAGATACACCATCCCCGTTCCTGAAAGGAGGAGGAATAGGTAGACAGCTGATTGCAAAATGGAAGAGTCGAATGTAAGATATTCTTCCGGCACTCTCAAGTAGATTACCGATCCATAACAGATGCCAACGACAAATGTAAAAATAAATGCCCATTTGTTATATGCTTCACTGGAAGCGAGCTTTTCTGCCGCTTCCTTATCTAAAAAAATCGCTTGAAAAATAGGTGATAGCTTATTCATTTATCTCCCTCCTTTGACAGAAAAGGAGAAGGAATGAAAAATCCTTCTCCTTTATGTTAGAATTGCCAAGGTGTCAAGGCCCAAATTAAGGTCAATGCACTAGCGATTACCACAATAATAGCACCAGTCAGGCTATTATATCTGGCTGGATTCACATCGCTCCACCCGTGAATACGTTCAATCAATTTGTGGTCTTCTCGTATGGTTAATTTATTTTGCAGAGAAGGCATTTTGTTTGTAATCATGGAAACTACCACTAAAATAATGAAAGCGATTGGCACGCATAGCATAGCTCCCGATACACCTAAACTGTCTGTCAGACCATGGCCGCTCACAACAATACTCGGAAATACAAAAGGAGAAACAATAACATAAATGGCTCCTGAAATGACTACAGATGCAATGGCCCCATATTTATTGGCTCCCTTCCACCAAACTCCCATCAAAATTATCGGAGCATTCGTAACCGCTGCAAGGCCAAAAGCCCATAGAATACTCACTACAAGAAAGGCAGGAGGTTTTACAGCAAGCATAACGCTTATTATTCCTCCTAAAGCAATGGCTGCGTACCCCAAACGCACCTTCGTTTTAGAAGTAATATTCGGTAATAAAGTTGCAAAAATATCTTGTGATAAAAGAGCTCCGATTGCTAACAGGTTACCGCTTAAAGTGGAAACACCGGCAGATATTGCACCTGCAATCACCAAAGCAGTCACCCATTCGGGATTATAAACAAGATTTAAAATGATGGTAAGTTTGTCAGCGTCGGCAGCTGAAATCAAATTGCCGTTGGAGCTATTATAGAACACACCAGCAAACCCCATTGTATAAGTTGCCGAGAAAACAAACCCAAGAACTAAAGCAAACCAAACCATTGCCTGACGAGCACTTTTTAGGCTTGAAGCAGTGTAGATGCGCATGGCTAGATGAGGTAAACCTAAAGAACCAAGAGTCATTGCCGGAATGAGAGCAAAATACCATTTCGCATCAAATTGATAATCAAAAAAGTCTGGAACCGCTTTCAACATTGCAGGCACCATATCTGCATACAATAGCGGAGGGAAAAACCAGCCAGAAGAGCCCATTGCCTTCATAATTGCACCCAGCGGTATGACAAACATGAGAGCAATAATGACCATTTGGACTGCGGCATTGTTCGTAGCCCCTCTCATTCCTCCGATAGTTACATAGCCTGTAATCAAAAGCCCGCCGACAAATAATCCTGTCATATAAGGAATGCCAAATAGCATTTCAAATGTTTTTGCTATTCCAATCATTTGCCCCAATGCATACATGATGGAAATTAAAATCATCCATAGAGCAACTATGACAGCTGCGGATTTCCCATATCTTTCTTTAACAAAGTGTGCAGGTGAAAAAGCGCCCATTCTTCTCAGGCTTGTACCATAGATAATTGTTATTAATGGGATTGCCAATATCAATTGAATCCATAAAAATATGAATGGTATTTTTAAATTTAGAATTAGCCCGGTAACTCCTAGAAAAGTTGCCAAACTCATATATGTAGCAGCCATTGCAAGGCCGTTCGTGATTGCTCCCACTCCACCCCCAGCCACATATAAATCTTCAACAGATTTACTTCTCCTGTTTGAAATCCAGCTAATTACATAAAATAATATAAAGGTAAGTGCTACAACTATAAGCCCAATAATTGGATTTTCCATTTGCCAGGTTTGGTCCATTTACCCAACCTCCTTGTCCACACTAGCTTTATGCTGCAGGTTTTGCTTATCCTCTGTTTCAATAGCCGCATCAATTTTATTGCCGATTTTACCTGCAACAATTGTTAAAAGCACGACTCCAAACCATCCTACAACAACAGGAACAATATACATTATTGGGAAACCAAACAGATTACCTTCAACAGGGAAAATAGTAAAGATAAGTCCCATGTTACCAGCTAGTAAAAATAGCGCAGTCATTCCGATCGTAAACCATACTTCTTTTTGATAAGCCCCCATATAATTCCTCCTAGCTATTTTATTGTGAGCGAGCGCTCAATCGTTGTTCGTTGCAACGCTACCTCCTTTCAAATTAATTCTCTGATGTATAACAAAGTTGTCTTGTAGTGTATATTATACAACAAATTTATTAGAAAGTTTTAAATATTTTAATTTTTTGTTTTTTTAATATTCCTTTTAATAAGCGGGAACACTAAATGTGCATTTCCTTGAAATACTCTTACTATTTTTAAACCTAACCCTCGATTTCAACCTGTAATCAGCAAATTTAATACATTTCCCCTTCTCAATCATTTCCGATACTCATTGTAAACAATCACCTCGGATGATGAACTAAATTACAGCATCTTGATTTACTTCGATTTGATAACAAGTAATCCCATCACTTATTTAAGATATGGCCCATTAATGAAAATAAGCGCCATATCCTTGTTAAAGTAACCCGAGAGGGAGAAACTGAATAATTACAATTGCTTTTACAGGTTAAAAAACAAAGTCTTTTGCATACAGTTTTGAAGTGGAAAATGAATGAAAAATCATAAAAGAAGATGAACTGCAAACGACATTGCAGCTCATCTTTTATATTATGCGTTATTCCATAAATGCTCCTAGATTGTTGAATAAGGCTTATTTTATATACCTTTTAAATTATGTTCAAACAAAGTTTCTTTTCTGGTCAATCATTTCATTTTCACTTTTTTTAATATATATAATACAGAATTTATCTGTATATAATGACTTTGGTGGATATTGAAATTCTGTTTCTGCAAATACCTTTCTTAGCTCTTCCATTATTTTTTCTTTATCAGAATAACCATAAATGATATAGATACTTCCGCCCTCTACCCCATATTGTTTTTCATCTGAACCAGAAAAGGTAAATAAATCTGAATTTTTTTCTCTCTCCTTTAATGTAACTCCTGCCTCTTCAAATTCATTAAGTATTGGTTTTACAACTGTTTCTTCTTGTGTATTAGAGCTACAACCTGAAAGAAATAAGATTGAAAAAGTCAAGATACAGAAATAAAATCTTTTAAGCATTTATTCCTCCCTCTCTTCCATTAAACTGCCCGTTTGATTAATTCCAATTATTTCAAAAACTATTAATAAACTCAATCTTTTATTTTCCTTCAATATAAAAAATTGCGCTCAGATATGACCGTGATTTTTTAAAAGTATTTGCTATAGAGATCTATTCTCAATTTCCCACTAAGCTGAGCATATATTCTTGTTGTTTCGCTTTTTTCATGGCCATGTAAACTTTATATTACACTCAGTGGAACCCTATCTTCCCCAATTAATATGATTCTATGAAACCAGTTTCAATCCAGTAACACCTACAACGATTAATATTAAACTGAAAATACGCGCACCACTTTTTGATTCCCCAAAGAAAATCATGTTGATGATTACAGCTCCGGCTGTTCCCATCCCGATCCATACTGCATAAGCGGTACTCAAATGTAAATAGGCAAATGCCTGATACAGAAGGAAGAAAGATAGTCCAAATCCACCTAGGAAAAGCGAGCCAGTCCTAAGATTTTTTTTGGTGCTGAATAGCTTCAGCCCAATGACACCAATTATTTCACTTATTGCTGCAGACGTCACAAATATCCATCCCATCTTAATGCACCCTTTCTTGAGTTTCATTTTCAGCAAGTTTTAAGCCTATCACACCGGTTACCAGCACACCTATGAAAAATAATTTAAGGATATTAATACTCCCTTGAAAAAGAAAATAATCCATTAACACTGTTCCTATAGCACCTACTCCCGCGAATAATGCATATACTGTTCCAGTCTGCAGTCCTTCACACGCTTTTGCCAGAAAATAAAAATCAATGGCAATTACCATGATGATGAGTCCCCATTGCCACACGGTCTGCGCTGTGCTGAAACCAAAGACCCAAACCATTTCCAGTGCACAGGTAATTACTACATAAATCCAATACTTGTTCATGTTGATTCACCTCTAGTTTGTTAAATGAATGACATTCATTCATTTTTACTTCATAAATAAAACATACTTCACGGACGTAAAGCATGCTCTAAGAAAGTCAGTAATTCTGCCTTCTGTTTTGCCTCATTTACAGCCTCATATTCATTAAATAAAAATACTTGCTCTGCCGCAGATTCGATGAGTCCAAGCAATAATTGGGAGCTCCGAACTGGATCAATAGTATCCCTTATCAGCTTTCGGTTCTGGATTTCTTCCAAAATAGAAGCTACTTGCTCATATAATGGTGTGTATATAGATTCCCACTTGCTGATATGTTCCGTGGTGGATATTCCCGCATATACAATTGCAGAAACATCGCGAAACTCATTTGTTACATGGAAAATAGCATCGACCAATTGTTTCAAATGCACCTCTAATGAGGCCTCTCTCGATACGCTCGCTTCGATTCTTTCCATAAATTTAAAAACGATTTGTTCCGCAACGGCAGGCATAACCGAGAGCTTAGAAGGAAAATATAAATAAAACGTTCCTTGAGCAATCTCTGCCCTCTTTACAATATCTGAGATCTTGGTTTTTTCTATGCCCTTTTCCTTAAAAATCTCAATGGAAGCTTGTACGATTCTTTCTCTTTTATCCAATACCATAGTTCCTCCAATCATAATGACTGAATATCATTCATTTTATCTTTGGAGAGAAAATTTGTCAAGGTTTCCTCGTTCTTAGCCTTTATTCATTTTTCTTGACATTGAAAATCAACATACCTTCATCAATAAACTTCCTTTAAACAATTATTGTAAATCTTAAGTCTTCGTTTCTTTAAGAGTTCCAAAATTAAAGGCAGTCAATAAAAGTACTTGTAAACAAACACATCAAAAAAATACCATCCAGTCAGATACATATTCAAGTGGATACAAAGGGATATATGTTTTTTGCAAGGACAAGGCTGGTCAAATTTTTCTGTTGATTATTCCCCAATTGAGCTACTAGATCTTTCCTGTATCCTTTATACAAGAGCTAAAGAAGCCTTGCAATCAGCAAAAAATCCCTTTTCATCCCCTCCCTGTCCTATTAGAGGAGATACCCTTCACTCTTTGGAAGATGGATGGATCAAAAAGACATTATCAAAGGGATAGCGTCATTTCACGATGTCCCTATTCCATCTTCTTTATTCAAATTCAGAAAGAAACTCTCCGTACCCTTCCGCCTCCATGTTTTCTATAGGAATGAATCGGAGAGCTGCAGAGTTCATGCAATATCGAAGTCCTGTCGGCTCAGGTCCATCGTCAAACACATGCCCAAGATGGGAATCGGCATGCTTGCTTCGTACCTCTGTTCGTACCATAAACAGGCTGTTATCCTCACTTAAGACGATATTCTCAGGAAGAAGCGGCTTTGTAAAGCTAGGCCAGCCTGTTCCACTATCATATTTGTCGTTTGAACTAAAAAGAGGTTCCCCAGAGACGATATCCACATAGATCCCTTCATCCTTCAGGTCCCAATATTCATTATCATAAGCTGGTTCTGTACCATCTTCCTGTGTCACCTCATATTGAATCGGTGTGAGCATTTCAAGTAGCTCTTCATCCGTGTATGTTGGATAGGTAGAGGCGGCCTTTGCTTTCGACTTCACTTTGTATATTCGATCCGCTCCCCATGCTTTATCGAGGAATTCATCCCTTCCTGAACGGCTGCGGTAATATTCGTAGCGAAAGCTGTTTTTCTGGTAGTAATCTTGATGGTACTCCTCTGCAACGTAGAAAGTTTCTGCCGGACGGATGGGAGTGACAATGGGCTCATCAAAACGCTCAGTTTCCTCTAACTCCTTAAGGGATTCTTCTGCAAGAAGCTTCTCTTCCTCGTTTTGATAAAAGATGGCGGACGTGTATTGCTCACCCCGATCCACAAACTGTCCTCCATCATCCGTTGGGTCAATCTGCCTCCAAAATACCTGCAGCAATTCTTCGTATGTTACCATCGTAGGATCATATTCTACTGTTACCGCTTCAATGTGACCAGTTGTGCCACTTGAAACCTCATCATAACTTGGGTTTTCCGTATCCCCACCTGTATAGCCGGATACAACTTCGTATACACCGTCTATCTTTTCAAACGGTGGTTCCATACACCAAAAGCAGCCACCAGCAAAGATGGCAATCTCTTTCTCCCCAGTGTTATGAACCTTATATAGTTTACTACCAAGCGATTTTTCTGTCTGGCTTTCATAAACTTTCGGTAGGATGATAATGGCCAAAGCGACCACGATGATACTAAGAATGGTCAGGGTAATCTTCTTCATCTCTTCCTCTCTCCTTTTCATACGGAATGGTAAACGAGAAGGTACTTCCTTTCCCCCATTTACTAACCACGCCTAAGGTTCCGCCATGCCACTCAATCAATTCTTTGGCGATCGCAAGGCCAATCCCTGATCCACCATAGGCTTTATTCCTGGATTTTTCCGTTCGATAAAAGCGTTCAAAAATTCGTTCCTGCTCTTCTTGTTCAATTCCTGGACCCTCATCTATAATCTGAAAGCGTACGGAATCCTGTTCGTTGGTGACAACTATAGAAATGGTGGCATTGCTGGGTGAATAGGTGATGGCGTTTTTGATCAGATTGTTCAGAACCCGGATGATTTTCTCCGGCATCACCAATACAGATGAAATTTCTTCATCCATCTCCACTATCACCTCTATTCCTTGCTCAGAAAGCATGGACTCAAATGGCCCAAGGGATTGTAAAAGGAGGTCGTCCACTGGTGTTAGCACTGGAGTATATGGTATACTCCGCTGTTCGAGTTTTGAAAAATAAAGTAACTCCTCGATTAAATCTCCAAGACGCAAGGTCTCTTGTTTAATGATGGATAAATACCTTTTTTTCGTTTCTTCATCCTGTAAGATGTTGTCCTCCAACGCTTCGGTAAAAGAACGGATAGAGGCGATCGGTGTCCTTAAATCATGGGAGACATTGGCGATAAGCTCGGACTTAAATTGCTCGGAACGTTCGATGTCCTCCATTTTTTCTTTAATTTGTACCGCCATTTCATTAAAGTTCTTTGCGACTTGTTTTATTTCTTTTGGGCCAGCTTCCTTCATCTTTACTTCGAGGTTTCCGTTTGCCATGCTTTGTGCTTCCTTCGAAACCTGATTCACAATCTTTAAAAGCGGGTTGATAAGAACATAAAAAGCGAGAAAGGATATAGCCCCGGCCACCAGGGTAATAACGGTGAGGAGGAGCACGACCTCCTTAGAAAGAAACATTTGCACATAGCTGATAACTAAAAAGAGTAAAAACAATAAAATGGATAAACCGTTGGTAACGGCAAGTAGGGTTTTAAGTTTCATGGCGGTTTCCTTCAAATTTATAGCCAATGCCCCATACAGTATGGATAAACGCTGGCTTGGATGGGTTTTCTTCCATTTTTTCACGTAAGCGTCTCACATGGACATTGATGGTATTGGCATCTCCCATATATTCATAACCCCAGAGCTTTTCGAGGAGCTGTGACTTGGAGAACACCTTTTGTGGATGCTGCATGAAAAGAGCTAATAGTTCAAACTCCTTCAACGTTAGCTCTACCTCCTTACCGGCTACATGGACCTGTCTTTTCTCTAAATCGAGTGTGAGATGGTGATGTTTCAATAGACTTCCTTTCTCTTCCTTCCGATCGCTTTTTCCGTAAACTCTTCGAATAATATTTTGAACCCGGAGAACAAGTTCTTTAGGGCTGAACGGCTTTACCATATAGTCATCAGCGCCAAGTGATAAACCGTACAGACGATCATGCTCCTGACCAAGTGCTGTCACATAGATAATCGGTGTGTCTTGTTCTTGACGCATCGCTTCCCCGGTATCCCAGCCATTTTTGATGGGCATCATGACATCGAGTACCACCACATGGGGAGCTACCTTATGAAAGAGCTTCAGTGCTTCCTCCCCATTCTTGGCAATAGTGATATCATATCCTTCTAGCTTGAGGTACCGCGTACATACATCAAGAATGTTCTCATCATCGTCCACTAACAACACTTTATAACTCATGTTTACTCTCCTTTTTCTACTGTTGCAAAGCCAAAATCTACATCAAATTGTTTGCACCAGATGACAATGGAATCCCCATCCTCCAGCGTCACACCTTCTGGAAGTGGATAATTTTGATTACCGATATTCCCTTTCAGTTCACCTATAGATAGGCCGTCTTTCGTATCTTGACCCTGTTTCACGAGATAGACGTAAAGGTCCGGGCCGTTCGTCGATTCAAAATCTTCAAATCGTAGATAAGGCTTCTCTGTTTCTTTATAGTAAAGAAGCGTTCCACTGACGTTATGAAGAGAGTCTGCTCCTTGAAAAACGGCAGTCATTACTTCTGGTTCCTGTTCTGTTAGCACTTCTTGATCAGAGGGAGAATCTGAAGGCTCTTCTTTAGAGGTTGCTGTACTTAAAGGAATTACCTCTTCATTTACTACTTGATTGATAAATAATGGCGAGACCAAATACCAGCCTATCGAAAGGCAGGCCAATACTCCCACAAATAAGATAATCCTTTTCCATGTCATCCTTTACTCCTCCTTAATAAATAACTCAAGAAAACTATAACGTATGAAGTTTATAGGAGTTTTACAAAATTCTTAACTATTTCTTAAATGATCTTCAAGTGTTATCACATAAATAGGGATTTCCTAGAATTCAAGATATTAATAATGGTGTGTTCTGTGGAACCCACTCGTTTTATAAACGCCCCTCCCCCTGTATCGGCAACACAGTCGAATCCTTAATCTCGCGTAAAGCCAGACTTGTCTGTATTTTGGTAATCCCCAATTCATTCAACCTTCTAATGAACATCTCTAACCCCTTGCGATCCTTACAGGCTACTTTTAATAGATAATCGTACTCCCCTGTTAAACAATGGCACTCCAGAACTTCCTCCATTGAATCCAATGTTTTCTCAAGGGATTCCAGTTTTTCAGCCAGATGCAGATTGGTGCTCATAAAAACGAAGCACAATAAATCAAAGCCCAGCTTTTCATGATTTAAAATGGCGACCTGTTTTTTAATATATCCTTCCGCCTCTAACCGCTTGATTCTTGCATGAACAGCTGGCGCCGATAAATTGACCCGTTTTGAAAGCTCCAAATTGCTTAGCTGAGCATCATTTTGCAGAAAATCCAAGATTTTAATATCCACATTATCCAAAACTTTGCTTACAATCGATTCCACAATCAATTCCACCTTTTCAATTATTCCAAAAACGCACAAAACTACGATCTTGAAATGAATTATTTAAACTAATAATCTTTTATTCTTACATTTATTTTGATTTTATTTAATTATACAAAATGTTCTTTTGTTATTGAAGGGAAATGATAAGATATTTCATATAGATACTGTCATTGTGCACAATGGCTCTTATTTCTTACTATAAAGAAGCTCTGTTAAGCTGGTCTATTGTTTTGCACTCCAGTGAACAGGGGTGCATTAACAACCAATAAGCTTTAACACAGCCTATATCAAAGAAAAGGGGCTAAATGATTTGAAATATTATTCTATATTGCTATTAACCAGCTTTCTTTGGGGCGGTAATTTTATAGTGGGAAAAACACTTGTGGATCACGCTTCCCCTGGAACCTTGACCATATTAAGATGGGCGATTGCGATTATTTGCCTGGTCCCGCTTGTTTGGCAAAAAGAAAAAAAGCTGTTCCCGTCAAAAGAAGCTCTCCTGCCCCTGTTTTTAATGGGCGTCACCGGTGTAGCCCTATTTCAGGCGCTGCAATTCATGGCCCTAGAAAAAACATCTGCAACGAATGTTGGGTTAATCTCTACCTTAAATATGTTTTCAATTGCTGCTTTCTCTTTCTTTTTTCTAAAAGAAAAAATGAATATACTTCAGTTCCTTTCCATGTTCGTTTCATTATTTGGAGTTTTGCTTGTCCTTTCAAAAGGGAACCATGAAATGTTATTTTCGATGAAATTTAATGTCGGCGACCTCTTCATGATGGTAGCTGTGGGCATGTGGGGAATTTATTCGGTCTGCAGCAAATGGGCGATGGCCACTGTCACACCGATGATGTCGATTCTTTACTCCGGAATATTCGGACTTATTATCTTGCTTCCTTTTAACATCTCAAGCTTCAAGGTAACGAACATAGATACTTCATTTGTACAATCCATTTTGTATACTGGCCTGGTCTCAACCGTCCTGTGTATGGTCCTTTGGAATATCGGAGTGAATAAACTGGGACCAAATACTTCAGGATTGTTCTTAAATTTCAATCCCGTTTTTACAGCCGTTCTAGCCTTTGCTTTTCTAGGAGAGAAAATGACATTGATTCAAGCTGTGGGCAGTGGCATTGTTATTGCAGGCTGCTTTTTATTTACAGTTCTAAAAGATAAACCAGTTAAAATACTCAAAAGCACACCCAATCCCTTATTACCTAGTGAGTCGGTAAAACAAAGCTAAAAGAATTACGTAAAAGTGCCTGTCTGATCATTTACTTTAGAGACGGGCATTTTTTATATGAGATACAATCTAGGCTTTTTAGTAACGGGAGTTGCAAACAGGACAAATATCACGTATAACCTCATAATGTTATCACCAATAAGACGCTTAAAAATTCACATGGATATTCGCACAAAAATACCGACTTTACAAAATGTCGGTATTTTTATTAGTGAATTATAGGCCTTATTCAATAAAAGCTGCCCTTTCTAGAAAAACTCTATTGTCATTCTATCTGAAATTTTAAAATTTTCAGCGAAGTGGAATCCAATTCAAAACGAAATAGGCTAAACCAACCCCGGCCTCCTCCTTTTTGCATCTTTGTAAACAAGTGCCGAAGCCGCTGCAACAACTACCGTAAAAACAATGTAATCAAAAGCTTCCTTAAAACCGATCGAGAAAGTCATGCTCAATAGGAATACCAAAAGCTGCGCAAGACTAGCTAAAGCCGCCTCTTTTAAGCGAATACCACTCACCAATAAAACACCAAGCACAACTTCTAAGAAGGTTACAAAATAACCTAGGATATCAGACACTACTCTTGGGAACCAAGGGTTCAAAGTAGCTGTATACTCCAAAAAGTGATCAAAGTTTCCCCAAACCACACCTAGATTTCCAACTGGACCCAAGATGCCTAAACGGTCAGCAACTACCCATAAATACATCAACCCCAAAAAAACTCTTATAAAGATAAAGCTTCCTGTTTTCACAGTCATAATGCCCTCCGTCCAATTAATTATACTTTATTTTTTATTGAACATCTCATGACTAAAAGTCACGAGATTACTGTGTTGTATACTCCTACGAGTGAAGATAAGCAGGCTATCCTAGCAGTTCCTGAGGTTGTTGCGAGGCTAAATAGCAACATGAAAATCAGGAGAGTTTGGCACCAAGCTCTCGAACGTGAGCAATCCATTTATCCCGCTGGCCAGATGTAGATGGTCTGATAGGACCAATCTCGGTTATGCGTACTGGTTTGATCCCGCAGAAATGAAGTACGTTTCGCTTCATGACATTCAGTCCGGCCCGATGGTACACGAGTCGATTGTACCAGGCAGGGGTGTCGGACGTAACAATCAGGTGCGCAGATTTACCCAATAGCAGCTTATCCCATAACGGCGAATGCTGCCTATATTTGAATGCGAACCCGGGCAAGAATACCCGATCGATAAAGCCCTTTAGAACAGCCGGAGTGCTCCCCCACCATATCGGATAAACGAATATCAGGTGATCCGCCCATCGGATCATCTCCTGTGCTTCAAGAAGTTCCTTTTCCAGTTCTGTCCGCTTACCGTATCCATGTTGCAGATTCAATTCGAAGGAGATTGAGCTTAAGTCGATATTTCGGACTTGGGCTTTGCTATTCTTTTGAACTCCTTCCGTATATGCTTTGGCCAAGGATGCACAGTAGCTCTGTGCATCCGGATGGCCGTTAATGACAAGCATTTTCGATTTCATTGCTTTTACCTCCCCGGTAATTTTCTTGTGATACAATAGTAGAAAAGCAACCCTAGTATATACCGGCAACTGGCGGAATGAAATGATCAACAACGTATTTATACTTGATAAATCACGCAAAGGGGAGAATTCGGTGATCGATTCGGGTGTTTCTGTTACCATGCTGTATCCAATCATGAAATCGCTTGTCCATAAGGGCGTGGACACAGATTCATTTTTCCGGTATGTATCGTTTGACAGCACTGTTTTGAAGCAACAGGATGCGCGTATCCCAACAATGGAGTTAGAGAGAGTGACAAACGCGGCGGCGGTCTATACACAGGATGATTATTTCGGATTGCAGATGGGGGCGTTTACGGAATTTGCTGATTTGGGCGTGCTCGGATACGTCATGATGCATTACAATAACATAGAAGCTGCACTTAAGTCGTTTCAGACTTACAATGAAGTGTTATGCAGCGGATTCAATCTGGATTGGGAGATCGTAGATGAAGATGTGAGAATACGCATGTTTACCCAATCTAACTGGAATTTTCCCCGCCATTGTGCAGAGGGTATGGCTTCTTCGCTCTACCGTCTGATCGGAATTCTGTGTAATCGAACAGTTCCGTTGCATGAAGTCAGGTTTATGCATGAGTCATTGGGAGGAATACATCCATATGAAACAGTGTTCGGAGTGATTCCCACATTTGGAGACAATTCCACAATGCTGTGTATGAGCAAGTGCTTGTTGGAGAATCCGGTTCTGTATTCCGATACAAGATTGTTATTCGTATTCGAAACGATTGCCAAAGAAGCCATTAAGAAGTTACAAGTGACAGGTTCGTTCTCGGATGAAGTATTGCAATGGTTGAAACACTGTCTTCCGACCCATTATCCGACCGTACGGCAAACTGCGGAACACTTTCAAATGAGTGTGCGAACTTTACAACTTCGTTTGAAAGAGGAGAAAACTTCTTATAACGAATTGTCTATTTGTGTGCGAAAGCAATTGTCCATCGGTTATTTGGAACAATTGCATATATCTATAGGTGAAATTGCATATGCTCTCCATTTCTCGGAACCGAGCGCATTCAGTAACGCCTTCAAGAAATGGACGGGGGTAACGCCGTTACAATATAGGGATAACCTGAATGCAAAACTGTAAATACAGGGTCATTTCGTGGTCCTACCAACAAAACGCGGAAAACATACGCTAAGAGAATTTTGGAATAAAAAAAGCCGATTTTCCCTACGTTAAGGAAGTATCGGCTTTTACAGTTGCTTTGGATTTAAAAGTTTGACCATTGCTGAGATCCATCCTTATGCCATTAAAGCGCTCGTTGGGGAATATAAAGAAAAAATAAATGTGCTACTTAATTTCATATTAGAAAAAACTTGTGTAATAACAATTCATTAGAATTAATGGTCACTAGATAGTAAACGTGTAATACATAATATCACCACATTTTGCTAATAATGCAATTTAGAAGTATAAGGTGGTGTGAATATAATGTTCAATAAGCTGATTTTATGGTTACTATTAATTGTTCCATGGTTAACAATATTTTTTATGAAAAAAGAGGGTATCAAAAGGTACATGCCAGTAACAATATTTACTGCATTATTAGTAACCATCGTCTATGAAATAGGATATACATATAAGTTGTGGCAAATCAAAGAAGCGATAGTCCCCTGGGGATATATAACAAATGTGAGCTTTGCGTACGGCGCATTCTTCATAACTACAATATGGGTTTTTTATTTTACATTCAGAAAATTTTGGTTATACCTTGCAACAAATATTGTTATTGATGCGTTTGGTGCTTGGGTGATACTTAGATTTGTTGAAACAAGGAAATTTACTCACTTTACAATAAGTAGTTTAAATTTATTTTTAATTTTTCTTACAATAGCCTTAATTGCTTATGTTTTTGAAATATGGTATGAAAAAGCTTAAAATATTGAAAAAATAGATGGTACATTATATAAAGCAGAAGAGTTATTTTTGATATTCTTATTTCACGTATCAATCATATAAAGCAAATAAGTGTCCAGAATACCGTATTATTCAGAAATGGATTTTACGGTATTTATAATGCGCAATATCTTACATATGTGTAGCTCTCAGCATATTATTTAAATATCAATCGTTCTATTCTCGACTTTTTTAACTATTCTGCTACGTTTCTTCACAATCTTACAATAATAACCTAAAAATCCCAATTTTAATCTAAAGTCTTATTCCAAAAAATGGCCCTATAATACAAAAAGAGCACCGTTTCTTCTTCGAGAATGGCGCCCTTTAGTTGAAGAAAAAATTTATGAATATTAGTTATTTTCCAGTCTTTATAGCAGTTTCACTTATTATCAAAGCCAGCTTTAACCTTCCTAACCATTTTTCAGAATCTCTAATAACCCTATTTAATCCATTGGTCTCTTCATGATATTCTAATCCTTCCACCTGAGCATAATCTACCTTCAATTTCGCCATTCTGTGAGCTATCATTGCCCATTCAGAATCAGTCATTCTTTCAAACGAGTATTTATTGATGTATTAGCGGCTTTTCTTGAAAATGAACATGCGCCAGCAGTGATGTCCACATCTAAACCCAGTTCAAGGGAACAAACTTTGTTGGTGATTTTCTCAGTTTCAATCCATTCAGGTGGGTGAGTATTCAAAACCCTTTCGGTACGACCTAAAATAAGATAGTCGTGATTCGGTAAAGTTGAAACAATCTTCTTTAATTCTTGCAAATGATTTTTACCCCAAGTTAAGAGCCTATCAAAGTCGCAGTAATGGTAAAATACACTATCCCCATTCAGTCCAAAATTCACAACTTCTCTCCTTGCCTCGGCTGCTCCTTTTTTGGGTATGATCTTTATAGCAAATTTGCTGTTTTCTATTTGCTTAATCAACTCGATTGAGGATTCTTCACTGACCGTCAAAAACAATTCTTCATAAATATCCTCTAGCTCATTTTTAAGTTCCTTAAATAATCTTATGTTTTTCCCTTGAGGGTCGTGAGTAACTGTTAAGAGAGCAATATTGGGCAAATCATCCACCTCTTAGTTATAATCTAAGCAAAAACTCGTAACTTAATATTTTTTATCCTACTTAACTAAACTACCAGAGTCTTAATACCAATTATTTCATAATTTATAAACCCCTACAATATATTCTCACCCTGGTAAATATAAAACAAGGGCTAATCCTTGTTCATGGATTGCGCCCGATTCTGGAATAGCCAAAATTCCTTAACCTAATTTCTTATTTAAAAATTCATGGGCTTGTTTAAGGCTTTGTTTTTGATTTTCATACTCAAACAAATTTAATGTATCTGTAAATGTAGCCCATTTATACATTGCAATTTCACTTTCTTGAATGGTTACTGGGGTACTCATAGGTGTCCCTAAGAATAAGATTACTTCTTTTCTAATTGCACTTTCCGAAATCATATATTCCACACTTGTCTTAAAATCTTCATGGATTAGAACTTCTAAGCCAGTCTCTTCCTTAACTTCTTTTATTGCTGCATCAATCTCAGTTTCATTTTCCTCTAAGTGACCTTTCGGAAAGCCCCAGTGACCATTAGTTTTACTTTTTACAACTAAATATCTAGTGTCTGGTTTGTCTAAATATATAATTACACCACATGATCTTTCGCTTTTCATTAGTATATAACCACCTCCAAGTTAACATATCGAACAAAAAATGCATTTCTTTCACAAGAAATGCACCGGATAGCTGAACAACTTATTATAAACAACAGCTGGAATTAACTTTAATCTCAATTAATACCCTGTTCATTTTCTGCCCCGTAGCTTTATTTACAAAATTAAGAACAGTTGTTCAAGATCAAAGTTTGGAATTCGGCCTTTAGTTTGTTTCATTTAGATTAACGAGACAAGATTAATCAAATGATTTATAGTGTTGTAAAACAATGTCTTCCAGTCCTGAAACGTGTTTTCTAGGAGCATTTATCATCCCTTCCATTCCATAAATAATATTCCTTAAATACTCGCCAAACACTAGGGACTTATTCCTCTCATTTAGCATCCAGTTATCTCTCTTTATAGTCGTTTGGCCATCAAAACTTGTATCAAAAGGATACGATATAAATCTAATATTCGGCGGGAGATATTTTAATAAAGTACGGTACTGCCTACCCGTAGCGATACTTTTACAAACAAATAACAAGCTATTTATTGATGTAAAATCAAATATTTTCTTGGCTTCCGTTACATTTGCAATGGAGTGCATAGATGTGGTTTCATAACTAATAACTTCTTTAGGAACACCATTTTCAAGTAAGTTCTTAACAATGACCTCAGCTTCTGATAAACCTATATTTCCCCATTCAGGATGTCGCAGATTTGATGAACTACTTCCCCCAGTTGCAATAATACAGTCCCCTAAACCTTTTTGATAAGCTTCTAAAGGTTTCTTCCAATTACCAGGGTGTGAACCTCCAAACACAAATATTGCATCGCATTTTATAGGCTCAACCTCTTTCCAAAACACTATTTCTGTTATCTCGTCAATTTGTTTATCTGTAAGCTTAGGAACTTCAGGATATTTAGGTATTCCCACAACGTACCTCCTTTTTACATAATGAACTCAAAACAATCTTTACTACATCATCTCAAATTTCCATTATTTCCACAATAAGTTAGTTTAGGTAAATTGGCGGCAAAATAAAAAAAAGAGCGCTGATCCTTGTTAAAGGTTCGCGCCCGATAATTGAAGAGTGAGCTGACTAATTATCTAGCATTGAAATTGCCCACTACATTATTTAATTGATTCTGTTATATATAGTTGTAATTGTCTCCTAAATACTTCTCCATGCGGATATCAGACCACAATTTACTTTGCCAATAGGTGAAATCTTCTATTCTGCCAATTTCCTTGTAGTCCAGCTTCTGATACAGCTTCTGTGCCTTTATATTAAACTCAAATACGCCCAATTCAATGCGTTTAAGACCTTGCTTCTTAATCTGTTCTTCTAAATATTGAATGGCCTCATAACCAATCCTTTTGCCTCTACCTTCGGACTCACCAATCGTAATCCCTATCCAGGCGGTCCCTTGCTCTTTTTTGTAGAGATGGCTCGGATCGACCACATAGTTCATTTCGCCGATCAATTGTTCATCAAGATATATTAAGTAAATGTGATGGCTTTCCAAACGTTGTGTTAAGCTATCAAGGGTAATTATCCTCTCGAGCTCCAACTCTGACTTGTTTTGGTTGGGGCGAGTCATCGGGATTAAAGTTGGGTCATTTTCCCAACGATTAAACACGTCTACAAGAGTTTGGGTAGGTTCAGTTAATCTGATGAAATATGTATTCATGAAGTCATCCTCTCCTATCAATAATAATTAATTCTGGTTTCAATACTTATTACCATTGATTATTCAAAAAAATGGAACTATAAACAAAGAAGTACTATCCTTTTTATTCAAGGATGGCGCCCTTTAAGGGAATAACTAAAATATTGGCTTATTCCTAAAATTGCTTATAGCTTGTTGTAATGCATACGTTAAATGCAAACTTATTTATCTGAACTGTATTTTACTAAATAGGGTAAAAGCAATGAAACTAAAAGAGCTACAAATTCATTACACCTAAATTAATAGCAAAATAAAAATCAGAATTTTCCTTAAAAATCACATTACCCGTTAACAGCATTGGTATTATTACTAATGCAGTGAGCTTTCCGAGATTAGTTGCCTTGAGCTCTGTCCCATATTCACCACAATGTATTGTCCTACTTTCAAAAAGTGATTTGTAGGTTCTTTTCCAACTGAATTGATGGTTGCACACATTATATTTTGGTAGCTTCAGTAGTTCCTCCTTGTTTTTTGTAAACCCCCCGTTACTTGAATGCCATTGTAATAATATAGTTAATAATCAGCATCCCAAAACTTATCCTTTCTCATATCTTCAACCACTCTTTCGAACACATTCTCACTACAAAAAATCATTCGAACAGGTGATTTAGTTGGACTACCACCACATTTAGAACAAGGATAAACTCGCACTTGATAAATGTCATTCATTTTCCAATGGTACACGTCTAAAAGCCAATGTGTAGCGTTTGGGTAGTCAGGTGTTATTTCATCGTTTAACATAATAAATTTATCAACTTCTCCCATTGGTATAAGTTCATACTGTATGCACCGTTTTCCTTTTCGCTTATGCTTTTGACGTTCTGCTTCTTTTAAAATATTATATCTATTTTCAATCTTCTTTTTTAATCTTCTTTTCATTCTTATCACACCTAAAAGTCACAATATTATTTATAGCATCTTTCACTATCCTGTCCTATCCTTAAGCATGCAAATGAGCTAATACCTAATGAAGCTAAGACACCGTTAGTCGAATAGAGAATGCTGTATTTAAGCAGGAAAACCCGCGTTTGTTAGAGCAGAAATTAAAATGAGAATTGCCATAAAAAATACTACTCCTAATAACAACGCACCTAATTTCACCCACCATTTCTCTTCAGAAAAAATAAAGAATGTTATCATTATAGCGAAAAAAAACATCTTTGAAATAGTATTAGGTAGGTTTATTGTTTCAGGTAAGATAACTATTGTTAAATATAAAAGTATTCCACAAATAAAAGAATACATAAGCAACCGTAAAAACAACAACATAAACACCTTCTTATAGTTTCATTCTATTAGCCTTCCCTAGTTACTAGTTAATACCTAACTCATGCTCAGGCTACTTGAGAAATATTTGTCTAATTCATTTGGATCACCTTACTACAGTATTTTGCCAGTGAATTCTTAACTTGTAAATAATGGTTCTAGTTTAAAAATCCTATATAATTTAAAATCAAGATAAAACATCTTAGGAGATACAATATGTGGTTAAAGATACTTTTAGGAATTATTGCAATTTTAGGCATTTGGCTTATGTGGTTTTCTGTGTTTGGTAAGAAAAAGGCTATTGATAATATGGCGATGGGCGGTTCTTTTAGCTTATTTGAACTAATATTTGATTTACTAATTAAGTTTTCACCAACTTTAGTAAAAAGAATACTAATATTCATTTTAGGATTAGCTATTGCATTTGTTTCTACGATGGGAGTATTTTATTCATAATAGTGTTGCTGAGGATCATTCTTAAACATAATAACTAACAAAACTTCTTATAAACTATATGAGAGAACAAGAGAAATGGACTGCTTAAACAGTCCATTTCTCTTGTTCAATTCTTGCGCCCGATTGCTGAAGATCGTTATTGAGGAAAAGCACCCGTTAGTTTAAGTACATTTATTCACAGACTTCTCCCTTTATTTGATTGTTAACTGCATTGCTATTTTAATACTGTCTCGGCTGGGGTAAATGCTTCCCATTGATTATATTTCGTTGTTATTGATGAAATAAACCAATACTCTCTAAATGGCTCTAAATTCTTTTCCACGATTATAATCTTTTGCCCACCACCAAAATCTCCATATGATGCCCATAAATCGTATTTAACGGTATACCGTATTTTGGATTCACTAAGTTTTTCTACTTTGGTAAAACGAAAGTTACTAACCGAAGGGCTTGACTGACCCGTCACCCAGTGAGTTTGCTCAAATTTTCTCCTTGATTCTTTTTGAAGCGAAGGGGACAACATCGCATATTGAACAGCACCGCTTCGATTATTCACCCCTAATATCCACAATTCAACGGCTTGTTTCGGTTCGCCTGCGTGCAGACCAGTCATAAAAGACATTAACTGGCTTTCTAAAGGATTGAGTGGTTTTGTGGCTGCTATTGCCGGATTATTACTAATAAGCATCAGTAAAAATAAAAGTATTATAAATCGCAATAAATTCACCTCTAAAGTTTATTTTCTTAGAGGTATTATTCTACCTGTAATTATTATTGATTCGTTATCAAACGATTTGCATTGATATAAAATACTCTCAGCCATCCTTTTCCACATACCTGCCCCGTTTGCTTAATTCCAATTATTTCATAATCTTAAAATTCCTTCAATAAGATATTTTCTTTGGCCAATATAAAAACGATCGCTGAAGATCGATATTCATTTTGGAGGCTCTAATAAATTTTCATTTGTTAAAGCTTTTTTGTTAGACAAAAGACAAAATGGTCATTAGGATTCCAAATGTGTAAATCATCAGCAATGTAGCCCCGAAGCCACAACTCGTTGTTGATTCGTCTAAGGTAAAAGCCTTTCGGAAAATTATCGTCTTCAGTTAGTATCTCCGTTGCTATTGTTATGGATCCTGTTGGAGCTTGATGTTGCTGTAAAGAAGTCCCCGAATCCCCTTCGGGTTGATCCAGATACTCTAGTCTTAGATAAGGTCCCAACTCAAGTGGACACAATTCCAAACCGAGTTCGCTCGCTTTTTTATAGATTTGAGGAGTTGTAGCACCTTCAGGGAAGCCGAGGTAAGCAACAGTTAGTTCAATCGTCTGCAAGCTATACTTTGTTTCAGAAGTCATAAATTTTGCATCAGTTAATAGCCTCTCTCCATACTCATTCAACAGGATAGAGTATTCCTGCAATCTCTGTATAAGCAGCTGTTTCGTAAGTCCACCAAGCTCTACCGTTCTCGTAATAATTGGACCATCAGGGTATGTTTCCTCATTTCCTATACGCATTCGTATTCACTCCCTTACAAATTGGTAAAAAGCTATTGAAAAATCGTTATAATTACAGTTTTTCTCCAATTTTATATAGATTTCCTTGTTGTACTAATCTGCTCCGTTCGTTCAATTAGCCTTACCCCAGAATATGGCCCTAAAATACAAAATGAGCACCTATTCTTCTTCAAGAATGGCGCCCGTTCGTAATATAAGTTTAACCAGTTTTTACTGGTTGAACTTTTTTTATTTGGTTTTATTATTGCGGTAGTCGGAGTAGAACGTAGCGCCCGTGGGACATGATCCCGTCCGCAAAACTGTTCACTCCCTACTTGTATAAGCATGTTTCAGGCTGGTTGGGACAAAGATCCCGTTTAACAAGCGAACCTATGACAGTACAAGCAGCTCTAGGGACAACCGACTAATTATATTTAAGAGGAGGAGATGATGATGAATCCAGTGGTAGGTCTGGATGTTTCTAAA
>NZ_VTEV01000012.1 GCF_008180725.1 Sutcliffiella horikoshii
TTTCCCGAAGTTATCCCAGTCTTACAGGCAGGTTGCCCACGTGTTACTCACCCGTCCGCCGCTGACCTTTCAAAAGCAAGCTTTTAAAAGGTCCGCTCGACTTGCATGTATTAGGCACGCCGCCAGCGTTCGTCCTGAGCCAGGATCAAACTCTCCAATAAAGAGTCTGAGCTTTTGCTCAAAATTTGCTAGCTTGTGTTACTTAAAATCATTTTGTCGTGTTCCGTAGAACCGACGTTATGACGCTGTTGTTTTGTTTAGTTTTCAAAGATCATTTTCTGTCGCTCCGTGGCGACTTAATTACTATACCATGCTGTGCGTTTCTCGTCAACATGTTTTTTTAAGTTTTTGTTGCGCGCATTACAGCGAGTTAACAAATCGTGTTTTGCAGCAACGAATAATAATATACCATGCTTACCTTAACACGGTCAACTACTTTTTTAATATAATTTTAAATTACTATTTTAAGAGGACTTTCTTCTATATATA
This sequence comes from Sutcliffiella horikoshii, assembly GCF_008180725.1. Classification (GTDB taxonomy): domain Bacteria; phylum Bacillota; class Bacilli; order Bacillales; family Bacillaceae_I; genus Sutcliffiella_A; species Sutcliffiella_A horikoshii_B. The sequence goes on from NZ_VTEV01000012.1 coordinate 490, forward strand.
AAAGCAAGAGTGACCTCTTATATATTCGGTACCACCTATACATTTCCTTAAACCCAACTAACAGAAAAAACCCCTGCCATATTTTAGCAGGGGTTTAAAGCCTTCTTTTAAACTATTCAACCAAGAAAACAAAATACAGAACGAAGATGACAAACAATGCATACATGATTGGGTGAATTTCTTTCGTTCTGCCCTTCATGATCATCGTGATCGGGTAGAAGATAAATCCTACTGCAATACCTGTTGCGATGCTGTATGTTAATGGCATTGCAATAACTGTTAAGAATGCAGGTACTGCAATCTCAAATTTGTTCCAATTAATTTTTCCTAATGCTGATACCATCAACACACCGACAATGATTAGTGCTGGTGCAGTTACTGGTTCAGTGATGACAGAAAGCAATGGGAAGAATACTAGTGATAATAAGAACAATCCTGCTGTTACGACAGATGCGAATCCTGTTCTACCTCCAGCTGCTACACCGGAAGATGATTCAATGTAGGAAGTGGTAGTGGATGTTCCAAGTACCGCTCCGGCTACTGTTGCTGCAGAGTCTGCGAAAAGTGCTTTTCCTGCACGTGGAAGTTTGTTGTCTTTCATGAAACCTGCTTGGTTTGCAACGGCTACAAGCGTACCAGCCGTGTCAAAGAAATCTACGAATAAGAATGTAAGGATAACAACTAGCATTTGGATCGTGAAGATATCTCCTAAACTAGCAAACGCTGCACCGAATGTAGAATCGATACTTGGAACTGACCCGACAACTGCAGCAGGTCTGTCAATTAGGCCAAATAGCATTCCAACTACTGCTGTAATGACAATCCCGAAGAAGATTCCGCCTTTAATGCCTCTTACCATAAGAATAACTGTGATTACTAGACCGAAGATTGCTAATAATGTATTACCGTTTGTTAGATCTCCTAATGCCACAAGTACTACTTCGTCTCCGACGATAACGCCGGCATTTTGTAAACCGATGAATGTAATGAATAACCCGATACCTGCTCCAACTGCATATTTTAATTCTGCTGGAATAGCATTGATGATTTTTTCGCGAATACCGAATAGTGTTAAAAAGATAAAGATGATACCAGAAACTAATACGCCTGCTAGTGCTGTTTGCCAAGGAATGCCCATCCCAAGTACAACAGAATAAGCGAAGAATGCATTAAGACCCATACCCGGTGCAAGTGCGATTGGGTATTTTGCATAGAGGCCCATGATTAAGCAACCAACTGCTGCGGATAGTGCTGTCGCTGTAAAGATGGCACCTTGATCCATGCGAAGAGCATCCGGATAATCCCCTACGCTTGCCAAAGATAGCATTAGTGGATTTACTATCAATATATAGGCCATTGCCAGGAATGTCGTTAGTCCCGCAATGGATTCTGTTTTGTAGCTAGTACCGTGTTTCTCAAACTCAAAATAATTCTTCATGCAAAAATCCTCCTCAAGATAATTCGTACAAACATGAAAACGCCCCTGGCATAAACCAGGAGCGCTAACATTTAACTGACGAGGATAGGAAGTAGTGATAACATTCATCTAATAAATTCAGATACATGTACCACCTAGTTCCTATTACCTCGTAGTCAAGCTGTTTACGGTAGCCTGGTAGAAACTTTTGGGCCATATTCCCAAATTTATACGAGATTTGAACTATAAATGTATGATAATTTCAGTTTTTATATTACCAAGCTCACAAAGATTCGTCAACATAAAAAACGAACATTCGACAAATAATTTTTACCAATGTTCGTTTTTAACCCAAATCAAAAGCCGACCAGGGGATCCCAGTCGGCTTTTTTATTTATTATTCCCACTCAATTGTTGCAGGTGGCTTACTTGTAATGTCATAAACCACACGGTTGATGTGGTCTACCTCGTTGACAATACGCGTGGAGATTACTTCTAGCACATCCCAAGGGATACGCGCCCAATCGGACGTCATTCCATCAATGGATGTCACCGCACGGATACCGATTGTGTAATCATACGTACGTTGGTCTCCCATTACTCCGACACTGCGGATGTCTGGAAGTACCGTGAAGTATTGCCAGATATCGCGGTCAAGACCAGCTTTTTTAATTTCTTCACGAAGGATATGATCGGATTCACGAACGATTTCTAGTTTTTCATCAGATATTTCACCAAGCACACGGATTCCTAGACCAGGGCCTGGGAATGGCTGGCGCCAAACGATTTCGTCCGGAATGCCCAGTTCTGTTCCTAGTGCACGAACCTCATCTTTGAACAATGTGTTCAACGGTTCAATCAGTTGGAACTGCATGTCCTCTGGAAGCCCGCCAACATTGTGGTGAGATTTGATGGTTTGTGCGGTTGCCGTACCACTCTCAATGATATCTGTATAAAGCGTACCTTGTGCAAGATAGTCGATGCCCTCTAATTTAGAAGCTTCGTCATCAAATACATAGATAAATTCGTTACCAATAATTTTACGTTTTTGCTCAGGGTCAGAAACACCTTTTAGCTTGTTAAGGAAGCGGTCTTTTGCATCTACTTTGATAACGTTCATGTTGAAACCTTCACTAAACGTCTTCATTACAGCATCCGCTTCGTTTTTACGTAATAGACCGTGGTCTACGAAAATACAAGTCAATTGGTCACCGATTGCTTTGTGAATCAACACAGCTACAACCGAAGAGTCTACTCCGCCACTTAGTGCGCAGAGTACCTTTTTGTCGCCGACAACGTCACGGATTTTTTGCATTTCGATTTCAAGGAAGTTCTCGATTGTCCAGCTGTCTGTGCAACCACAAACGTTGTACACGAAGTTTCTTAATAGATCGTTTCCATACACAGAGTGACGTACCTCTGGATGGAATTGAACACCGTACATTTTCTTTTCTTCGTTACTGATTCCGGCAATTGGACATGCTGGGCTAGTAAGGTCAACATCAAAGTCTTCCGGTTCTGAAACAACTAAGTCACCATGACTCATCCATACAACTTGCTGTTCCGGAATATCTTGATACAACGCAGATTGGTTAGAAACAGTTGCAAGAGCTTTTCCGTATTCACGGTGACTTGCTTTTTCTACTACTCCGCCAAAGTGCATCGTCATCAGCTGCATGCCGTAACAAATACCTAAAACAGGGATGCCAAGTTCAAAGATTTCTTCGTCACAACGGAAGGAGTTTTCCCCATAGACACTGTTTGGTCCGCCAGAAAGGATGATTCCTTTTGGGTTCATTTTTTTAATTTCTTCTGCTGTAATCGTATGTGGATGTAGTTCGCTGTAGACACCGAACTCACGGATACGACGTGTGATTAGTTGGTTATATTGACTGCCGAAGTCAAGGACGACGACCATTTCTTGGATACCTTCCACCCGAATTCACCTCATAAGTTTATTATTTTTCGGAGCATATCTTTTCGTTTATTTTGACCTAAAAAAGGAAAGATATGCCTTTCGTTTTCAAAAGGGCACTCTGTTTAACTCCTGTAGATTTCCGTTCCAGGTGTTCACTTTCCTAGTGTCGCTGCTGGAGCCTCCTCGGCTTCGCCTGTGAGGTCTCCGCCTAACGCTATCTCCCTAAGGAGTCTCACACTTTACACTCCAATCTACAGGTGGATAAACTATCACATTTAAAAGTTGAAATACCCTTTAAAACACAAAAAAACTAGAATCTTCCCCTCATATATACATAAGAAGGCAGAATTCTAGTTTGCTAGTGGGAACTTATATAAATATAATGCACCCTACCAGGAATAGAACTGCCTTCATAGTCGGGTAGTTGACGGCAACCCGGTAGAGACTCTCGAACCATATTATCGAGGATATATGAAGCCACTAAAAATTATAGTTGTATTAATTTGACCTTATTCTATCAGTGTGTTTCTACTAGGTCAAGATGATGTCTTTTTAATTAAATTTTCCCATAATTCCACCGATTTCTCCCATTCTTGTTCAGAGGAATCGCCGCGGTAAAGGACACGTTCGTAACGAGCAGTGAGGGATTGCATATCTCCAGTGCTGTAATAGTCATCGATATACTTGGCATATTCGCGAAGTGTCTGACCTTCTCTTCGTGTAAGACCGATGGAATGCAACTGTCTTAACAAGGCAGGATACGCTTTATTAAAGGTACCCTCATCCTTCTTTCCTTTATAGCGCAAGATATAGTAATAAGGAATCCACTTATTTCGGGCAAAAAATAGCACGGCACCTGCAGCAAGTAACGACGCCATGAAAAGTGCTACTGGCTTCCAAGAAATATCCGCAAAATTCCACGTTCCACCATTAGAACCGGATGCTCCGGCAGCCTCTTCATCTTCCCCAGGATCCAGTTCAGGAATATTGCTTGGATCTGACTCTGGCTGTTGCGGTTGTTCAATAGTATCTTCTTCCTCTGTCGTTTCTCCTGTATTCTCTTCTACAGACTGATACACAAAGCTATATGGGTTAGAGAATCCGCTTGTTGGTTCATATGTTACCCAGCCAACTTCCGGATAGTAGACTTCCACCCAAGAGTGGGCGTTGTTGTTTGTTACTTCAAAAAGCCTTGTGTTATTATCTGTGACATCGACAAACTCACCTTGCGTATACCCCTTTACCCATCTTGCCGGTATGTCGACAGCACGTAATAGGGCGACCATGGAAGTCGAGAAATTATCGCAATACCCTTGCATCGTTTCAAACAGGAATTGATCCACATAATCCTCGTCCCCTGCTGGAACGGCAACTTCTGTAGTTTCATAAACAAAGTCGTTGTTGCGGAAATATCTTTCCACCGCATTGACTTTATCAAAGCGTGAAGTAAACGACCCGGTTATTTCTTCCGCAAGGTCGACCACCCTGTCTGGCAAACTATCAGGCAACTGAGTATAACGATCCACAAACTCTTCGTTGCTTTCTTCACCAGTTCCAGGCTGTGCTCCCTTTAATGCTTCTATATAATACCTTGGAAAATCATAGTTCACACTGTATTCTTCTAATTCAATGGGATCTCCCTCTTCATCCAACGTACGGATTTTTTCCGTACTGTCGTTTAGACTAAAATTAATCCCCTCTTCTTCCACTTGTATTTCATTTAATCCAAGCGGATAATTGATATGGGGATAAGTTTTCTCCATCGTCAATGTTGCAGAATAGGCATCTGTCGGAACCTCATCGCTCATCCAAGTGACCTGATCATTGAGCCCCCTATTAAGTTCCGCTCGTTCCCCTTCAGTTGAATCCCAGCCTTTTCCGGTATAAATGTCTTTTGTTTCCACTCGCCAATAGTGAGTGCGCGTCAGCTCTGCTTGGAAAACGACGCTATCATCCGGGACAAACGGGCCACCAAGGCGGGAATCATTTTCTCCATAGCCGATTTTACGCACACCGCCACCAGTTCCAGGACCGTCTCCATTTCCGATTCCCTTTAAAAAAGGCACAGGATCCGGCCATATAGGTGCAGCTTTAGGCGAGAAGTAACCGGCAGTAGCGGAAAGGAGAATAAAGATAATCAGTGGAACTCCCCATCCAATCAGGAGTTTGCCGCTTCTATATACCCCTTCCCTTTCTTTCAATCTCTCTAAATGGACAAACCCAACAATGGATAGTCCAACAACAATCAACCGCATAATCGCTTCATTCCCTTGATACGGTGTAAAGGTATCAAGAATGGCAACATAGGTGATGGTGAATATAACAAATAACAACATCTGTTTTCGATACAAGATCCAGTAGATTACGAGATAACTTACAAGCCAAAGCAGGATAAACAGCAGGATACTTCTAAACATCCCTGTCATCGCAATCCAATCTTGTGCCCATATAACATTCACGTTATATTTCAAATCATTCCAAAGGTATGCAAACCAGTCCTTACTCAGAAACTTTCCATCTATATAGAGGATATGGATAAAATAAAACATAAACCCGAGATGAACGAAAAAGCTTAGGAGTGGAAGTATTTGCAAAAAGGAAAGCGAAAAAGATATTAGAAGGAACACAACGAACACATATAAGTTCGCGGTATTTGTTACCTCCTTTAACGGCAGGATCCATTCTAATAACAAGATAAATCCGAATACATGCATGAGTAAGGCATAACCGTTTCGCTGATAGGGGTTGGATTTTGCCATCGCTAACTCACCTCACTTATGATGGGACTTTTCGGCATAGTCGGATAGACGGTCTTTATCAAAATATTTCTCCGTTTTAACAGGTCCATGTAGGAAAGTTCTTCTTTCGTCAAACGAACTCCCTCATCCTTTGTAAGATGGACTTCTAGATGCAGGTGTCTAGTAGAGAGTTTCTCAAGACTTTCTACCATGCTCCTGTTAAGTTTGCCTGTGATAAAAATAAATGTAACGGTTGGTTGGAATTTGCCGATTTCCATTTCAATCACTTTGGAGAAATCCCTTTTGCTGTTCGGTTGGATTTTCGCCAGGTGATAATAAATCCCTGCAAATTGTTCTTCCCCGCTTCGCAACGAGTAAACCGATCGATCTTCCCCAACCGACACAAGGCCAACCTGGGATCCATACTTGAGGATAGCTTTGGTCATGGCAGCGCTATAGCTGACCGCACTTTCAAACGAGGCGCTTTGGGAACGATCAATAAACAACATAACATCATGGGATTGCTGCTGTTCAAATTCCTTTGTCATAATATCGTTACGACGCGCGGTCGCTTTCCAATCAATCCAAGAGAATCTGTCCCCAGGCTGATACTCCCTGACACCTACCGTCATCGATGTATCACGAACCATTTTCATTTTGGAGGACGTGGACCCTTGATCAAACTTATTTTCGTGTTGCCTATATGTCATGTCTGCATAGCTTGGATACACCAAAAAGTGCTGTTCCAATTCTATTGTTCTCTCTTTTTCAATCAAGCCGAGGAAATCACCTGTCACCAAACGGATCCCAGTCAATGTATGTTCTCCGCGCGGTACACGGTCTAAGGCATATTGAATGGTGATGGTGCTTTTAAACCACGGAAAAAGAATCCGCTTTGCCTGCTTTGTTTGCTGACAGAATAATAGGTCATTTGGTAGAATTTCTTCTACTAAAAGATACGCAAGCGGTACCGGCACCGTTCTCCTAAGCGTTATAGTCCCTATTAACCTATCGCCGGCACGGTATTTTTCCTGATTGATCGTTCTTGACACTTCAAAATCCTTGAGCGGATACACTAAAATGAAGAAAGCATACAAGGCAAACGGGAGAAAGCTCACGAATAAAAACCAGCTGACAAACCCGCCTTGGAACATAGCATAAACAAAGGTGGTGACTACCAACAGCAGAAAAGAAACCAATTTCCAGATTTTTTTAGCTTTCTGAAAAAATGCCTTCATTATCTGCTCATCGACCTTTGAACGGGAATTGGCGTGCGGTCAATCACCTTTTTCACCACTTGCTCTGCTGTCATCCCCTCAAACTTCGCCTCAGATTTAAGGATAATCCGATGCGGCAACACATAAGGAGCCAAATATTGAATATCATCCGGAAGCACATAATCTCTGCCATGTATAAAAGCATACGCTTGGGCCGCTTTCATCAACGCCACTGAACCACGCGGACTTGCGCCTAAATAGACGGACTGGTGAGTACGAGTACGATTGACCAAGTCAACGATATATTCTTTTACCGTCACATCCACATGCACTTCTTTTACCTGCTTCTGCATTTCCTGAAGTTCTTCCAAAGTAATAACCGATTGCAACTCATTGATCGGTTGTTTCTTTTCCGTTGTATGTAAAATATTCACTTCTTCCTGAGGCGACGGATAGCCCATATTCATTTTGAATAAAAAGCGGTCAAGTTGTGCCTCAGGCAATGGATACGTTCCTTCATATTCAATTGGGTTTTGTGTTGCCATTACGAAAAACGGGCTTCCTAATGACAGGGTGTTTCCATCCACCGTGACACTTCCCTCTTCCATTCCCTCTAACAGAGCCGCTTGTGTTTTAGGAGAAGTTCGGTTAATTTCATCCGCTAGGACAATATTCCCCATAATTGGGCCAGGTCTGAACTCGAATTTCAATTCTTTAGGGTTATAGATGGAGCTTCCTGTTACATCTGAAGGCAAAAGGTCAGGTGTGAACTGGATACGTTTGAAATTTGCACCGACGGATTTGGCAAGAGATCTCACCATTAATGTCTTCCCAACTCCAGGTACATCCTCAAGCAGCACATGTCCTCCCGCAAGCAAAGCAACAATACTTAATTCTGCTACATGTTCTTTACCAATCATTACATTGCCAATATTGTCCAATATTCGTTTTACTTGTAATGGTGTAGTTTCCAAAATCCGTACCCCCTAGATTCTATATTTATATATAAATCGACAACATTTAACACCTAATCTACACTATATTCGCTTTTCTGTCAGAAAAACCCTTTAATACCCATGCAAATAGTTTCAATTTTCCCTATATATAGAATAACAAAAAAAGTAGAGCGAATGGTACTAATCGCTCTCAGGGAAAAAATAGCAAAGAATATCAAATTACAAAGAAGGAATTTCGGATTCCGTGTAGAATTTTTTACATATAAGAGGGTGTAATCAACTTAAACATTTACCCTTATATCAAAAGGGTTAAACTTTTTTAATCATGCATCCCTTAAAATCTTCACAGAGCACAGGGCCAAACTCCTTGTTCTTAAAGGGATGAGACAATGGAAGTGAAAGTGCAGCAATCCGAATTATCGAGTGAAATAGGAAGGTTACTTAGGAAACACTTCGGAAAAGGGCCCGAGGCTGTTTTTGTAACCATCGCATCTCCTTATGTCATCATCTATTTGCGCCATTTTCTATCTCCAATCGAAAATATGCTGCTAGAAGACAATCACACGATGACAGTTGAAGAAATTCGGGATAAAATGATGCGCAAACTGAATGAGAAAATTAAAGAAATAATTCATTCCGTCACGGGATTACCGATAAAAGAGTTTTACTATGATTGGACTTTCGAGAACGGATCTGGCCTTTTGGTCGGAGTCGAGGGAAAAGCAGAGAAATTCTTTGAATACAACTATCCAAACCGACGAGAAATGGAAACCATCATTACCAAGATTAGCGCCGAAGCAGAGAAACATCCGGACATTACATATTCCCATATGTTGAACGACCGCACACTCATTGTCATTCGGGAGGGCATCCTCGTTCAAATAGAGGAACAGCTCATTGAACTGGGATTTGAAGAAGCATTGACTCTTGCAAAACGGAAACTGGAGAAAAAACTTCTATTCCAAGCAAAGCCATCCTTTCAACAACTGTTGAAAAGGGACATCACCGAAATATTTGTTAACTGGGACTTCAGCTTAGACAAAAGCATTATCGTGTTTATTTTAGCACCACAGAAAACATAACCGGCAGTAATGATCTAGGCATGGAACTAGACATAAGCCAAAGAGAAGGCAGTACTTACCTGCCCTCTCTTTGGCTTTTTTTGTTAACAGCTTACCTCTCCGCTTATGGAAATTTGCTTTACCCCAGGAGGGATAAAAGGATGGAAATTAAACACCAACTCACCATCAAAGACGACAAAGATATCATTTATGTAAGAAAGCTTGGACGTGAAATAGCCACTGGTATGGGCTTTAACTATATTGATCAAGTACGAATCACAACCGCCATCTCAGAACTCGCGCGGAACGTGGTCAAATATGCCGGATCCGGCACCGTATCCATTGAAGTAATACATAAATACGCCCCCGGATTATGCGTAATTGTAATAGATAACGGACCCGGAATAACCAGCATTGGCAAAGCAATGGAAGACGGCTACTCCACCTCCGACAGCCTAGGCGCCGGCCTACCCGGAGTAAAAAGAATGATGGATGAATTTTTGATAGATTCCGTGATCGAGCAAGGAACCAGGATTGAAATGGTGAAGTGGTTGCGGGGGTAGAGGGCTGTGGGGTGGCCTTGGGGTTGCGGGGACAGGCTCCTCGACCCACCTCACTTCTCCTGACACGGTGAATTGCATTTATTGAATAATTCAAAGCTTTTATTGAATAATCCCCGTTATTTTTTGTACTTAGAACTCAAACCCACTCCAAAAACTCCAGCCTGTTTCCAAAAGGATCACTTACGTAAATTCTATTTGCCCCAGGAAGATTCTCGTCCACCGTGTATTCCAGCGCCTGTGAACTTAAATACCTTTTAAAATCTTCTATTCGGTGCACCTCAAATGCCGGATGTGCTTTTTTAGCAGGAACAAAAGGCTCCTCCACGCCTAAATGAAGATGAACGGCCCCGTTACTAAACCACACGCCGCCTCTTTTTCCAAGTGACTCCGGCTTTTCTATTTCTTCAAAACCCAAAATCTCACCATAGAATCTACGCGCATCACCCTCCATCCCCTTTGGCATGGCAAGCTGGACATGATCAATTTTGTTGATAGTAAATGACAAGGTAACCCCTCCTTTTGTTTATACTTTCATCTTACTTAAAAGAGGTGGTCATAGAAATAACTGTTATTTTATGAATGCCTATAAGCTTTTCTTATTCTTCTTCACCTTTTATGTATCGTGCAGAAAAATAAAAGGTACCTAGTGAAGTAAGTACTCCTGCACCAAAAAGGATACTCCCTATAATGACGAAATTGTTGGTTTGGGTGTCGACTATTCTTTCATAATTACTTGTATCAGCCATACCACCTACGCCATCCAACCACGAATCCCCTATCGCCGTACCAAAGGTAACACTTAGAAACATTAACACCAAACCACCAATTATTAGTGCTGCGTTAAGAATCTTTAGTTCTTTAATATGCTCATAATTCATATATACTCCTCCTATCATAAAAAAGCTATTATCCATATAGACTTACGCACCAACCAAGAAAAAGTTTCCAAAATTAAAAGGTGATGCCACATGCGCATCACCTTTTTATCTTACTCTCGTCATCCCATCTAATTCCTTATATATTCTCTTGTTTTAACCCATCAATAATGTTTTCTTTTCTAATTTTTGAAGTGGAATATAGCATGGCCGAGCTGACGATAACGAAAATGGCAGTTATCACAAACAGGATATCCAGCCACGGCAGGCTAAAACCATATTCAAAGGTTACATTTACAGAGCGATGCAATAAATACATAACACCTATACTGATTGGCAGACCAATCAGGAGGGAATTGACTCCATAAAAGATGCTTTCGTAATTAATCATTTTGTTAAAACCTTTCGGGGTCATTCCAACAGACTTTAGCATCGCAAATTCCCTTTTTCGCAAGGAGATACCGGTAGAAATGGTATTAAAGATATTGGCGATGGAGATCAAGGAAATCAAGGCGATGAATCCATAGGTGAATACCGATAGGAACATGATCATTTGTTGATCACGCTCTCTGCTTTGTACCGCGTTATAGATATACATAGAAGAAGGGACGACTTCCTCCAACGTTTCTTGCATCTCCATTGGATCACTGCTATTCAAATACAGATAGGATTGGACTTGATTTGCCGCACCATCATTAAGGATACTATCGAACGTTTCCATGGGGACAATGACATCCAAACCGCCAAGTGTTGCAGTTCTGATTCCCATTAGGAGTTCGTCTGTGAGTGCGCCGATTTCCAAGTCCGAAAGAGTAGTGTTTTCGTTTGTATCATAGTCTGTAAATAGTAGCTCCAGCTTATCACCTGGCTTTGTTTGAATCGATTCCGTTTCAACAAACTTAGATGCTTCGTAATCATGATAGGAGATTGTATTAATAATGATAGCCTTCGGGTTATTAGGGTCCTGATAATTCGCAGGATCTGTTCCTACTCTCTCTGCATACTCTTGAAAACTGCTTTCGCTTAAACCGTATAAATTAATATAATATGGGTGTTTTCCTTCTTGGAGTGCCCAATTCTCCTTTTTTATACGTTCAACTAATAAAGGAGGAAACATCTCTTCATCTATTAAGGACGTCAGCTGGACGGACTTATGAAGACTATGTTCCGTGACACCTTCTAACTGTACCAACGACTCCAAACCGGAAATGTCTCCGCTACTATCTGAAACTAAAATATCAAAGTCAATGCCTTCCTGTGACATTTCCACCGATGTGCTTAAATTCGCCGTAAAGAACGATACGGTTAGAAAAAGGATGATGCTGATAACAAGTGAAAACAATGTGGCATAATACCTTTTCTTATTCCTTTTTACATTTTTCAGTCCGATTTCCGCTTCCAAGCCGAATATTTTCCTTACCAGCTTGGATGTCTTGACCGCTTTGCCCGTCAGCTTTATATCCTGTGTCTGGCGGATTGCATCAATGGCCGAAACTTTGGATGCTTTACGGGCAGGCAGGTAGGTGGAAATGAAGATGGTGGTGCTTGAAATTAAACAGGCAACCAGAACAGAAAGCGGTGTGACAACTACTTCGAGCTTAACACTTGTTGCCAATGCACCCGCTATATAGGTATTGATGAACATAAAGGTAATTGCTATCCCACCAAGCCCCGCTAAGACACCGATTGGGATACTGATCAACCCAATGACGGCCCCTTCAAAGAATACCGAATTACGCTTTTGTTTCTTGGTTGCCCCAACACTTGAAAGCATCCCCAAATGCCTTGCCCGTTCTGATACGCTAATTGCAAAAGCATTATATATCAGAGATACCGAACCAATCACTATGACAGCAATAATGATACCTGCCAAAGAATACATGGTCGTATGGAGATTATCGTTATCTGAGATTCCATAATATCGGAGCAGCTCCTCATTGAAACCTACCCCAACTATATCGTTTTGTTGTGCCAATTGTTCCGCTTGTTTAAAAATGGAACGGGTTAAATCCTTTACCACCACAACGGCATCAACATTTACCGCTTTATTCAGATTTTCCTGATCGATATAATTGATCACCGTATATCCGGGTGCCCACGGCTCCTCCCAAGAAGGCCTTTCAATTGTTCCTACAACAGTGAAAGTTTCTGTTGAGTGTATATCCAAGTCTTCAAGGAATCCCTCTTCATCCCTTTGAACCGTATCGTTCTGCAGCAAAGCATCCGGCTCACCTTCCAACATACGATTTCCAATATCAACGGCCATCTCAGCGCCAATTTCATAGTTAATCCCTGTGTCTTTCGCAATATGATCAGACACGACTACTTCATTTGCCGCTTCAGGCAGGCGTCCACTGGTTAACTTTATAGGAAATTGTTCCAACCCTTCCTCATTGTATCCTTTAAAAAAGAGATAAGGCTTATCACTTATCTCATCCCCTTCCAACAGTGCATACCCCATATCGCTGGAAAGAATCAATTTTTCCGTATTCCCATCTTCTTCGATAGTTTTTATTTGATTACTGGTGACGTTTTTATATTGAACATGCCACTCTCCGCTGTCTGCAATGCTTTGCCTTTTAAAAAGGTCGAGAAAAGAGACTCCAAGCGTCGCAACAGCCATCACCATCGCAACCGAGATGATGACACCAATAATCGTCACCAACGTCCTTCTCTTATTTTTCTTCAGATGCCTTAATGTCAGCTTATTGATGATGTTCATGGACGAATCACCTCGTCCTTCGCAACTTTTCCATCGTTGATTTCAATGACACGATCAGCCTGCAGCGCAATCCTTTCATCATGGGTAATGACGATAAGGGTCTGATTATAGGTTTTATTAAACATTTTCAAAAGTTCCATGATCTCGCCGCTATTTTTACTATCTAAATTACCCGTCGGCTCATCCGCCAGAATGATCGCCGGATTGCTGATGAGGGCCCTTCCGATAGATACACGCTGCTGTTGTCCACCGGAAAGCTGATTGGGCAAGTGATTCAGACGATGATCCAATCCAAGGGTGGATGCAATATTACTGAATTGTTTCTGGTCCACTTTGTGTTCATCCAATAGTAATGGCAGTGTCATGTTCTCTTCTACTGTCAAAATCGGGATTAGATTATAAAACTGATAGATCAATCCGATTTGCCTGCGTCTGAATATCGCCAGCTGTGTTTCATTCAATTGGTAGATATCCGTATTATCTACAAGCACCTTGCCACTTGACGGTCTGTCCACACCACCCAGTAAATGAAGCAACGTTGATTTACCAGATCCGGATGGACCGATAATCGCCACAAATTCTCCCTTTTTCACCGAAAATGATACATTATCCAATGCTTTTACCGCTGTATCTCCCTTACCATATACCTTAGACAGATTTTCTATTTGTAAAATGCTCATCGCATTCGCCTCCATATGTTAAATGTATCTTTAATATATCTGCCTAAGATGACTATAAGGTGACTTCCTAAGTGACAGTTTAGTCACTTAAGGGGACAGATTCATGTCCAACAGGACGAACCTATCCCCTTATATCAGGTGCGAGCCTTGTTATAAAACTTAATATGAAACTCGGTACCCTTGCCTTGTTCGCTTCTGACCTCAATATCCCCCTGCTGACTTGTGATGATGCTGTATGCCATGGCAAGCCCAATTCCCACGCTATCTTCTCCTGCATTTTTTCCTTTATAAAAACGCCTGAAGATATAGGGGAGATCTTCCTTTGGGATTCCATGCCCATTATCCTTTACTTTTATCTCTGTATAAAGTGGGTTTTCCGAAAAGGAAATGGAAACTTGGCCGCCTGTTGAAGTATGCTCCACACAGTTTTTCAAAATATTAATCAATGCCTCTGCCGTCCAGTGATTATCCCCTGTAAAATTAACAAACTCATCCCCTTGCACCAATAAAGTCTGCTCCTTGATATCCATGGGAATCAACACCGACTGCACTGCCCTATCTATAAGCGCGCGTACTGAAACTTTATCTTTTTTAAAAATAACAGTGCCCGCATCAATTTTAGATAATTTTAAAAGAGAGGACACAAGCCACTCGATTCTTTCTAATTGCACACGGATATTTTGTGTGAATTCAGCACGCTTCAATTCATCGAGCTTATTATCGCTGAGCAAATCGGCCATGACCATCATGGAGGTAAGCGGAGTTTTCAATTGATGCGAAATATCGGAAATCGCATTTGTTAATTTGACTTTATCCTCTTCCAAATAGGTGCGCTGCTCAGAAAGCATAAGGGTAACTTTATAGATATCGCTTTTTAAAATACTCAGTTCGCCCTCATGATTGTCACGAACATCCAATTCATAATCACCATTGCTGATACGGCGTAAATACCCTGAAAGTTTTTCAATTTCACGGTACCTCCACTTGGTGAAAATCAAACTGCAAGTAATGAGCAACATGGTGGTTGTGAGAATAAGTATTGCAGCAGATATGGACAGGAAGAATCCTGCTGCCACGCTGGCTACAGCGCCAATCAAGACCATGATGACTATGTATAGTTGGATCTCTCTGTTACGCCACATTTCATTGACCTGCCTTATAGCCCATTCCACGAACGGTTTTGATGATCACAGGGCTTTGAGGGTTGTCCTCCAGCTTTTCCCGCAACCGCTTAATGTAGACGGTCAGCGTATTGTCATTGACAAAATCCCCTGCCACATCCCAAATCCGGTCAAGCAGCTGGGCTCTTGTCAGCACCTGCCCGATATGGTTGGCAAAGATCATCAACAACCGGTATTCCAATGCAGTCAGCAGGACCTCTTCCCCATTTTTGAATACCTTGCCTTCTAATGAATTAATGCGGATATTCTCGATATCTATGTAGCTTTTTGCCTGCTCAGGCTGCTTATGGTAACGTCGTAAGACCGACTTAATGCGGGAAAGGAGCTCACGGATCCTGAACGGCTTCGTAATATAATCGTCCGCTCCCATATCCAGCCCCATCACCACATTTACCTCATCATCAAAGGCCGTAAGAAAAATCACCGGTTTGTCCTCACGCTTCTTCACCTGTTCGCAAAGGTCATACCCGCTTCCATCAGGTAAAGACAAATCAAATAAACATAGATCTATCTCACTAAGTCTATCACCGATCGCTGACTCTGCTGATTGAACATCATGACAAAGAATGGTCTCATACCCTTCCTGCCGAAGAGAATACTCCAAACCAGTAGCAATCGTCCTATCGTCCTCAACCAACAACACTCTCATCTTTCAACACCCCAACCAAGACCTTTTCTTTTATCATATTTTATCTCTTCCTTCGCGTCAAAAACGTCTTTTTCACAAGCACTGAAATTATCTTGAGGCATGGCAAACGGATACAAATGTAAAGGTGATGCATATTTGCACCACCTTGTTTAGCTGTCCATAAAACATTTTTCTACTATACTATGCAAAAATAGTCGATATTACTCGATGCAATTTCAAGGCCCTTATCACAACAAAAAAAATCAGCTTAATCGAACGTTTGTTTAAAAATTACTATTCACTTAGGCACTACTCTAGGGATGGTTGCAACTCTTACATATTCTTACATAAATATATGAGCAGGGGTTAAGGAGAAGAAGTAGACTCTTTTTTCTATTATCTAGAAGTTGGAAAGCAGGGGCACTGGATGAAGACCTTGTTTTTTGCGGTAGAGACGTCTTCATACCCTCGATGAAGACCTCTCTGCATCCATTTTCACCTCAGAGATGTCCTCATACCCTCGATGAAGACCTCTCTGCATCCATTTTCACCTCAGAGATGTCCTCATAACCCCTATGAAGACCTCTCTTCCTCCAGTTTCACTGCACAGACGTCTTCATAACCTCGATGAAGACCTCTCTTCCTCCTGTTTCACCGCACAGACGTCTTCATACCCTCGATGAAGACCTCTCTTCCTCCTGTTTCACCGCACAGACGTCTTCATACCCTCGATGAAGACCTCTCTTCCTCCAGTTTCACCTCAGAGATGTCCTCATAACCCCGATGAAGACCTCTCTTCCTCCTGTTTCACCGCAGAGACGTCTTCATACCCTCGATGAAGACCTCTCTTCCTCCAGTTTCACCCCAGAGACGTCTTCATACCCTCGATGAAGACCTCTCTTCCTCCAGTTTCACCGCACAGACGTCTTCATATCCTCGATGGACCTCTCTTCCTCCAGTTTCACCGCACAGACGTCTTCATAACCCCTATGAAGACCTCTCTTCCTCCAGTTTCACCTCAGAGATGTCCTCATAACCCCGATGAAGACCTCTCTTCCTCCAGTTTCACCGCACAGACGTCTTCATACCCTCGATGAAGACCTCTCTTCCTCCAGTTTCACTGCACAGACGTCTTCATAACCCCTAAGCAAGCCTCTCCTTCTACAACTCTACAAAACCAAAAACTTTTCTAACTTCCTTTTCCAATTCACCAATCAACTTAAACGCATCTTTCCTAGGAGCCAATGCCTTCACAATGCTTGCATAGTACCAGTGCTGCTTCTGTTTCCCTCTATTAAACCGCCCCCAAATCACTTCCCCATGCTCTTCAAGGTCCGTTCGAATGGAGCGTAAATTATGTAACTTATCCGCAACGATCACTTGCAATTCATCCATCGATGCATCTTTTAACCCATCAATGGTGTGTTGTTTTCTGTCTTCCCAAGAAAGACTTTTGTCATTTTCAGAAGCAGCCACAACTAGATTTGCTACAGGGGCACCGAACTCTTTCACCAAACTATCATAAGTAGCTTCCGTATCTTCTAGTGTGTCGTGCAAAATTCCAGCAGCAACCACTTCTTCAGAGCAACCGGCACCTTGCAACATCATCCCAACCGCAAAAGGATGCGTGACATAGGGTGTCTCCGTCCCTTTTCTTGTCTGGTTTTTATGTGCCATAGCAGCGAAAATAATGGCTTTTTCAACTAGTTTCATATATAACACTCCCCTACCTTGTTATTTTCATATACCATTCGAAAATAGTCGATATTTCCCGAAACGATTTTAAGCCCTTACGTTCAATAACAAAATTCGATTTGTTCAAACGTTTGTTTAAAAATTACTATTCAATCTGAAATAAAATCAGACATCTCTTCTTTTAAGTTTATACTGACTCATATAAAAAAGACACATGAAATCCAAATGATTCCATGTGTCTGACCTATAACTCTATAACAATCTTCTTCTCTTTCTCACAACCACCAAACACCCTACTCCCATCACCAGCAAAATAAACCCGATGACATAAAAGTCATATAGATTAGTAGCCGTGTTCGGAAGCTTCTCTCCACTCTGTTTCTTTCCTTGTTCGTTTTTCTTCTCATCGCCCTTGCCTGGAGCTGCGGGATTATTTACCTTAACCGGATCTGCAGGTTTTCCAGGTTGCCCAGGCTTTGGATTCACCGGCCCAGGCGTACCTGTACCTGGATTACTTGGCCCTCCAGGATTTCCACCTGGTATCCCCGGTGTCCCCGGTTTCCCCGGTTCTCCTGGTTCTCCTGGCTCAGACGGATCCGGCCCTTCCACCACTTTCCCCTTAGTGAAAGTCCAAATATCCGACGTAGTCACCCCAGTGTGCTCATCCTCCACCACAACATACCACCAATAACGCTCATTTTCCGCAAGCCCTTCCCACACCATTTCTGCCACACTTCCGCTCGAAACGGCTACTTGCTTGCCAATTTCCACTTCCGTATAAACGTTTACCGCAAAATAATCTGTTGCCACTCGCTTTTCTTTTGGCTGAAGGTCTAACTCAAGCACAAACTCATCCTTACCTGGATAGGTTTCCGTATCATAATAGTTATACTGATCCAGATACGGAGAGTACGTATTTACGACAATCCGGTTATTGTCCGTATCAAAATGCAGCAGTCGCATGAAGCCCTGTCCGCCTTCTGGACCTGCTTGATAGTCGGCAAGCATTTGATAAACTTGGCGGTCAGGCGCACCGTCACCGTCATCATCTACTGCATCAACCAACAACTGCGACTCATGATAATGGCCGCTCAACACCGCAAACACATTTTCATTTGGCAGCACAACCTCCTCATACAACTTGTCACCAAGCGGATGGCGCACTCCCGTTGCCTGCAAGTACTCATGAAAATTCAAGATCGCCATGCGGTCTGGATGGGCAGCAAGCACCTCATTCATCCAGGCAATTCCTTCGTCTTCCACACCCCAACCGAGATACACCATGATATAGTCATTTCCGTTGGAGGAAATAAGGTCATAATGACCGCGGTTATTTTTATAACTACCGCCGTAATAAGGCTTGTCCTTAAAGCGATCTTCTCCAAAATATTTATAATACTGTGTGTAGTCATTCGTTTTGTGGTCCACGTCATGGTTTCCTGCCAGCACGCCATATGGAATTTCGTTCTCGTCCAAGACGCCCATAAACTGATCCGCATAATTCCATTGGGACTCTTGATCGGGCATATTTACAAGATCTCCCGTGTGGAACACATATTCAATTTTCATTTCCTCTTCCATTTCCGCTATCCATTCGGTTTGTCTTTCATAGATGTGCGGGAAACTTTCCGAGTAATACTGCGTGTCTGACATCCAGACAAACGTATAATCATACTCTTCAGGGGAGGCTGGAATTTCATCCTGAACCAGCACGTTGATGTTGCTTTCTTTTACAAAATCAGCGACTGCGATCTCTCCTTGCAGGCCAAAGTCTTCCGTTCCAGCAATCTTATAATCAATAATCTCCCACTTGTTGGACGTGTGGTTCCAGGCATACATCGTCACTTTTCTGCCTTCAAGGGAGTTCCCCTTCCAAACAAGCTCGACCGAATCCCCTTCATGAACAGAATCGTCCACCGTTACATCAAAGCGGTGATAAGGGAATTCTGTAGAAGAATCCGTGATGAGATATTCCCCGTCTTCGTTAGAAACAAGGGCAATATCCTCTTCTGTAAAAGCTTCCTCGCCCTCTGGAACCATCGTTTGCGGCGGCTCGACTTCGTTGGCATTTTTGAAGCCCTTCATACGATCACCTTGGGTTACATCGTACTTATACCCACCGTAAAAAGTAACATCTAAATCATCGTCAGTCGGATCCGACACCTTCACTTTTAACGTCGGGTCGCCGTCCACTGGTGTTTCCGCCTCATCTGCCGGGGATACCAGTTCCGGTTTCAACGGATTTTCATTCACAACGGAGAAGTGCACCACTTTTACTGCTTCATTTCCTACTTCATCGATCGCCACGACTTTCAACGTATGCTCGCCAGCCGAAAGCTTAGAAGAGGCCGTCTCAAAAGGGACCGCAATCACCTTATCATCAAGGAACACCCTCGTTTCTTTTACCCCGGCTATCCCGTCGGTTGCTGTTACGTCGATGGTAAAAGCACCCTTATATTCCTTGCCTTCTTCTAGTGAAGTCGTGATGCTTGGAGCCGTGTTATCCACCATTACGGCAGTTGAAATTTCCTCATCTGCATCCATGGCGGAAACTACATGCTCCCCGTCCGAGACAGAAGTCGTGTCCCATTTATAGGATTTAGAAGGAGCCTGCTCCCCTGTCACCGTAAAAGTAAATTCTTCAAAAATACGGTCTGTTCCGTCATCGCCCATGTCAAACACTTGAGTGGGATCATTTTTCCCCGCATCGCGCAGGATCGTTCCATCTGCCAAAACGAGGCGGACATTTCTCAAATTATAGTCATCTCGGTTGTCCTCGGACTCCAGGTCAAACGGGGACGCCTTGTTACCCGCACGAATCGTAATTGTGTTGTCCCCAAGCTCCAGTTTGTCCGGGTTAATCGGAACCGTGATTGTCTGCCATTCATTGATCCAATCATCAAAAATATGCAGAACCTCATCTCCCATGGTGACCCCGTTCTGGAAGAAGGTATTGATGCCGCTTACCTCAAATGCGAAATAAGAGGTATGCTCAACAGCTTGGAACGTTTCCCCTTCCACTTCTTTCCCATCTATCAATAGCTTCACATCTTCCGGAGTATCCGTGCTGGAAGTCCCTTTCAATATCTTCTCCCCAGCAAGGATTTCACCGTCTTGTACATTCAAGCGGAGACTGGAGAAATCTAATTCGGTTGTGACATTCACCTTATACGTTTCAGTTGTCACCTCATTCATGCCATCTGTAATCTCGAAATAATATTCTACATATTCTTTTGCGATAATTTCAGGCGAGTAGACGGTATAGTGGTAAAGCAAGTCATTATAATCCTTTGTCAGGATGGCTTGTTTGAACTCGGTCTGGTCGTTCGTCCGGTAAAATAAACGGACCGTCTTCACTTCCTTATCATCCTGGGCATCTAGAACGATTTCAATATTTTCCGTCTGATCAACCTCGGTTACCTTTGTTAAATTTTCATACGTCGGCGCAACCGTATCTGCTTCCATTTCCACCGTTTCGGCAGGCACTTGAGAAGCATCCACCATACCAGGTGTTGCCGCTTTTTCCGCCGCACTTGTCTTGATCATCTGTGTCGAGCCATCTAACGGGTATTGATATAACACACCCATATTGGCTGCCGTATCCTTCACATTCGGAACATCATTGTAATAGGCGACCGCAAGCTCCTTTTTCGAGTTCGTTGCCACTACAAGTCCGCGCATCGCACCATTGGCCATGCCGTCACTATAGATCCGAACGATATTTTTATCCTCCACTAGGTCCGATCCGTAATTGGCATTGAAATCCGCCACGGTCTGCTCGCGGTTTTGCGCATTGATGATCCAGAATACTAGCGTTTCCTTGGATGGAATCACCACATCATCCGGAATCGAAGGCCACACCACATCTGTCGCACTCTCCGCCCCGTAACGATAATAAAGCTTATAATCTTTAAAACTCATATCCTGATTCGTATTGTTATAAATTTCAATGAACTCATAGCCATCCGCCGATCCAACATTTGTTGAATCTGGAACCACTTCCGTTACCAAAAATGGCGGCAATGACTGATAGTCCACTTCGATTTGTTTTACCTCAATCGTGAACTCATCCGTCTTGGCAACATTCCAACCATCCGAAGCTTCCACATAATAAACGACATCCCCCGAAACATCCACCCCAAGTATTTCCGCACTATAGACAGAAGATCCTTCAGACGTTGGGTTCATGGACAAGGAAGTAAATGTCTCGTCCCCTTTCTTTTTATAAAATAAAGTCGCAAAAGGGTTCGCCATATCATCTGTAATGGTCGCTTCAATCCGAATTGGCGAGTACGCAGTGCCATTTGTGACAGGCGTATGCTCCACCACAGGCGCCATTGTATCTTCCGGGATTTCCTCCAGCTCCACCGGCTTAGTCGGGACCTGGCTTTCCTTTGCCATACCAGGTGTCGGCGCAGCCAGTCCTTCCAACTTCATCATCGCCGTTCCGCTTGTCGGGAACAGATAATCAATGCCCGCTCCGTTATTGTCATTGTCACTGCCAAGATAACTTGCCGACACGACTTCCGCACCATCTGTATCTTTGATCACAAGGGCACGGTTGCCTCCATTTGCAAAGCCAGGGAAGACATCCTTGAACTCGACAACCTGATCTTCCGTTAGCGCCAGCCCAAAGTTTTCGTTAAACTCAGCCAGCGTCCTGTTTCCGGTGTTATACCAAAATACGAGTTCCTCCTGCGGCTCCAAAATCACAGCAGGCACCTGGAATGGCAGCTCACTTCCCGTGTCCGTATATTTATAGACAAAAGAATAGTTTGCCAGATTCATCGGTTGATTCGTATTGTTGTACACCTCAAAAAACTCGTAGTAATCCGTTCCTCCCCCTTTGGAGTTCGGGGACAGCTCGGTGATGAGCAATGGCAGCTCACTGTAAGTTTCTTCTGGGACTTCAACTGAAATAGTAGACGGTTCCGTAGCTGCTGTGTTCGTTCCATCCGCTGCTTCGATATAGTAGGTGATTGGTCCATCCACTTTGGAAGCTGGAATTTCGGCAGTATAGTTAGAAGTCTCCTCTTGTTGAAGCATACTTAGACTCGTGAAGCTTTCCTCTGTTTCTTTTTTATAAAATAATGTTGCCGCAGAGACACCAACGTCATCCGTTATCGTTGCATGAACAGGGATGGCAGTGAACCTTTCCGCATCTGTCACGACAGTGTGCGCAATCACTGGCGGTGTTTGATCAACGACAGGCGCTTCCTCTTCTACCACTGTTACCGGCTGCTCAGGTACTTGAAGAGCTTCAATGGATCCTGGCGTTGGCAATGCAAGAACCGCATGCTTGTCCATCACCGTCCCGCTCGCCGGAAACTTATACTCAATTCCCGCTCCGTTGTTATCATTCTCACTTCCTAGATAACTAGCAGAAACCAATTCCTTCCCTTGCTTATCCTTGATCACCAAGGCGCGGTTTCCACCGTTCGCAAAGCCTGGAAAAACATCTTTAAAAGAAACCACTTGGTCTTCTGTTAGTGCCAAACCATAGTTCTGGTTAAAATCAGCAAGGCTTCGGTCTCCAGTGTTATACCAAAACACCAGTGTTTCCTGTGATTCAATGGTCGTGTCAGGAACAGGGAAAGGAATCTCCCTTCCTGTATCGGTGTATGTATAGACAAAATTCAAATCCGCTGTAGAAATCGCTTGATCTGTATTATTGTAGAGCTCATAGTACTCATAATAATCAGTTCCAGCACCAGCGGAGTTTGGAGAAATTTCTGTGATGAGTAGATGAGGGAGCAGGTTATAATCCAGCTCTTCTGTGATGGCCTGCTCTTCCGTTTGTTGCTCTTCAGTAGGTTCTTCTGGTTGTTCCGTTGGTTCATCCACTTCTTCCTCTTCTGCTGGAGGTGCAACTTCTGTTTGTGGTTCTTCCACTACCGGCTCTTCTTTTACAGGCTCTTCCGTTACCTCTTCTTCCACCGTTTCCACATCCTGCGGTTCTACCTGTTCCTCGGCAGGCGGCTCTGTATTTTCGACCGGCTCACTATTTTCTTCCGGGGTTGTTTCCTCATTTTCTTCTACAGGAGGCGTTTCCGTTTCTGTAACCTCTTCCTCCGCATGCACCACTCCGAGTGGCACAATCGGCTGAAAATTCGTTCCCACAATAGTAATAATCATCAAAGACGACAGCAGCTTCCGACCAAACTTTCGCTTCTCTTTCCTCATCACTAACCTCCACCGAACTATTTTGAACATTTAAAATTTTACCGATGGATTGTTAAGTGGGTATGAAGGTGTTGTAAAATTTATGGAAAGCTGGGTAGTTTTGAAAGTCTAGACCAAAATTGCTGATGCGACCTAAAACCACGGCCCAAGTAGGATTTTAATCTTTTGGGACGTTTCTCGCTTTTCGCTAGCTTTAAAATATTGGCATTGGCCGGTTCTTACCCTTTGCATTTATCTTCGACCATTTAAATGAAATTTCATTGTCACCAAAGGCTTCATATTGGTGATGAGGACCTCTCTCCTCCTTTTTCCTTGTCACGGAGGTCTTCATATCGGTAATGAGGACCTCTCTCCCCCTTTTCCCTTGTCACGGAGGTCTTCATAACGGTGATGAGGACCTCTCTCCTCCTTTTTCCTCGTCACGAAGGTCTTCATAACGGTGATGAAGACCTCTCTCCTCCTTTTTCCTCGTCACGGAGGTCTTCATCCCAAAGAATCCAGCATTCCATTATTTTATAATTTCTCAAACAACAAAAACCCGAATGACGATGTCCATCATTCGGGGTCTGATATGTTACCTAACTACCGCTTCTCTCAACCCACGACTTCCTTCCAAGTAAAAACATTGTCGCAATTTTGTATCTTTTTTCCTATATCTAAGTTAGGATGGGAGTAAGAAGGAAGGCAGGTGATACCGATGACGCATGCACATAGCTTGGTTTATGAAACAATGGAAGAAGCGGCAGATGAAATTTTAGCGTTGATTAGTAAATTTGTAGATGTGAACACTTTTTTCATTGCAAAGAATGATAAAAAGGATGTAAACATTATACATACCTTCAATCGTAATGATGTTGTGCTTCCCTCAGGGTTTGAAACATTATACCGCGATTCCTATTGACAGTTTATTGTTAAAAGTGGTCGGGAACCACTTATCATTGAAGATTTGAACATATCTGACCTAACCAAAGACATGGAAGTTACCAAAAATCTTGGGGGCGGATCGCTTATCGGTGTTCCCATTTACTATAAGGATGGGGAGAATTACGGTACCTTGTGCGGAATGGATTTGCGTCCCTTCCATTTTACAGAGAAACACAAGGATTTATTTAAAGCAATGGCCAAATTGCTTGGAAACGTACTGGATTTACAAAAGAAAAACTTACAAGTTCAAATGCTCTCCGTGCCTCTAGTCCCAATATTTGATGATATGGCTGTCCTTCCGCTTATCGGGGAGGTAGATTCTGAACGTACGTCTCGGGTGATCGAACACACTTTGGCTGAAGCGGCAAAGGGAGAATTAGAATACATCATCATCGATTTATCCGGCCTTGCTCGCATCGATTCGAGAAGCGTCGAAAATTTAATGCTTATCTCCAATTCTCTTAAACTGGTAGGAGTCCGCGTTACCTTTACAGGGATTCGTCCAGACCTTGCAAAAAAAGTAAACCTGTTACAAAGTACCTTTGAAGACATTACGTTTAAATCGACACTTAAACAAGCTATCCAGTCGATTAGAAAAGGCTCTTAAGCAATAGCAATAAGTAAAAGGCTTTATATGCTGTTCATGGCATATAAAGCCTTTTCTATTGTTAATAAAAATTGAACTATTCGTATTCTCATATAGCATGCGGAAATAGTCGATGTTTATCGATTAGATTTAAACCGCTTAGGGACAATAGTTGAAAATGACTTATACAAACATTTGTTTAAAAATAGTTATATAAGGAAAATTCTTTTTCTCGCAGCATTATTTATGGCGAAGTGTATCATCTCTTCTATCTGTATAGAATGAACAGAGCTTGTTTATCCTAAGAGTTAAGGAGGTGTTTATATGGCACAGGATGTATTATGTGAAGTAAGTAGTTGCGTTCACAACATTAATGCTCAAAACAAGTGTGGCGCTTCTCAAATTTATGTAGTTAACAACAAAGAACGTAACGCTTCAAACAGTGAAGAAACGGATTGCAAAACATTCGAACCTGCTGGACACTAACTTTTTCAAAGCGGCAATCATGACGGTGATTGTCGCTTTTCTATTTTAGTATTGATAATAATTATCATTATTATTCGTCTTTTAACAAACATCTTTCTTATCATTTAATCTTTATTTGGTAGGGAAAAAGCCAGAAAAACAAAATACTGTATAAAAATAGTGTATATTTCTATGTTTTTTCTTTTAAATACGAACATTTATTATAGACAATATTATAAAGTTCGTTTATAATCAAATTTGTGTTTAATGAATATAACTATTTTCATTCGTATATTCTTAGAGATATGGTCTAAGAGTTTCTACTAGGAGCCGTAAAATCCTAACTACGAATGGGTGGATTACTCTACCCATTTTTAGTCTGGATTTTTTTTGTTTTGGATTTTATCGAACATTACTGTGAAAATTAATCTTTTAGGGGTGTGTCTCATGGAAAATGTATTTGATTATGAAGATATTCAGTTAGTTCCAAATAAATGTGTGGTTAACAGTCGTTCCGAGTGTGATACAACGGTAACACTTGGTGGCCGTCAATTTAAGCTTCCTGTAGTGCCAGCCAATATGCAAACAATCATTGATGAAAAGATTGCCCTTTATCTTGCTGAAAACAATTACTTTTACATCATGCACCGCTTTGAGCCACAAAAGCGTCAGGCATTCATTGAGAACATGCATGCAAAAGGTCTTTACGCTTCCATCAGTGTTGGGGTGAAAGAAGAAGAATATTCATTTGTTGAAGAACTTGCAGCAGCAAACCTTACTCCTGAATTCATCACGATCGACATTGCCCATGGGCATTCCAATGCTGTCATCAATATGATCCAGCATATCAAAAAACACCTGCCAGAGAGCTTCGTTATTGCTGGTAACGTTGGAACACCTGAAGCGGTGCGCGAACTAGAACATGCCGGCGCTGACGCAACAAAAGTTGGGATTGGACCAGGTAAAGTATGTATCACAAAAATTAAAACTGGTTTCGGAACTGGTGGCTGGCAGTTGGCTGCACTTCGTTTATGTGCAAAGGCAGCAAGCAAACCAATCATTGCCGATGGCGGAATCCGTACACACGGCGATATCGCGAAATCCGTACGTTTCGGTGCAACAATGGTCATGATTGGCTCCCTTTTTGCAGGCCATGAAGAATCACCAGGTGAGACTAGCGAAGTAAACGGAAAGCTAGTGAAAGAATACTTCGGCTCCGCTTCCGAATTCCAAAAAGGCGAAAAGAAAAACGTAGAAGGCAAAAAAATGTTCGTTGAGCATAAAGGTGCCTTACAAGACACGTTAACGGAGATGGAACAAGATCTTCAATCTTCTATCTCCTACGCCGGCGGAACTACGTTAGACGCAATCCGTCACGTAGATTATGTGATTGTGAAGAACTCTATTTTTAATGGGGATAAGGTGTACTAAGGTTTAGGGGAAAAAACATGGCAGCATACTTAATCCCGAGGGGTAAGGTATGCTGTTTTTTTGTTCTTATTCGTATTAACTAAATACAATGGAATGTGCTCTCTACCTTCATCTCATTTCCGCATCTCACATAGATTTAGAGTCCAGTCACAAACAACTTAACCTCCTGAGAATCTTGAGAAAGCTTAACTTTCTTTTCAAATACAAACCCTAGCTTTTCAAGCAGTTTAACGGAACTATGGTTATCTAAAGAAGTAATAGCCACTATCCGATTTAGGCCTATAACTTCTTTTCCGTATTTCATTACAGCTGAGGCTGCCTCGTAAGCATATCCTTTTGACCAATACTTAGGAAGGAATGCAAAACCAATATCCACATCATCTAAGGACTCTCTTTTAATAAGACCACAGATCCCGATTGGAATTCCATCCCCTTTCAATTCGGTTAAGTAGAGACCAAAGCCCAATCGTTCATACATGTCACAAGGTCCATTTAAAATATAATCCCTCGCATCTCCCAGGGTCCTCACCCCCTTGTCTCCGATATACTTTAGCCATGAGGGCTCATTTAAAAGCTCCAGTATAAACTTTGCATCATTAGATGAAAGTCTTCGGAGCACTAGTCGTTCCGTTTCTAGAACCTTCAAGTAAACACACCCTTATCCTTCAATTGCCTTACTTAAACCAACCCTTCCACCTAAACCAAATATACAAGCCGATTCCCATGACGACCATGACTCCAAGCGCGATAAAGTACCCATATCTATAGGTCAGCTCCGGCATATATTGAAAATTCATCCCGTAAATCCCTGCAATAAAAGTCAGTGGTGCGAAGATGGAAGTGATGATGGTAAGGACCTTCATGACATTGTTGGCTTGATGGGAGTTTAAGGAAAGGTAATTATCCCGAATGTCCGCCGTCAATTCCCGGTTGGAGGTAACCATGTCAGATAGCTTCAGGAGATGATCATAAATATCCGCGAAGTACTCTTTCCTTTTCATGACCCCATCCAGGCGATGCGTATTGAGCATGCGGTACAACAAATCCCGCATAGGGTTGATCGTATGTCGCAGGTCCAATAAGGAATACCTCGTATCGAACAGCTCGTCCATCAGCTGATTCATCGATTTATCTTGCGTGTTGTCCTCAATTTTGTCCAACTGGTCCTCTAACTTATATAGCAATGGAAAATAATTATCCACGATGTCGTCGAGAATTTCATAAAACACATAATACTCATCCCAGTTTTCCACGTCTTTAGGTGGCTTGTCCAGGCTCTTCCACACCGCATCCACCTCTTTAGAAGGTGCCTGATGAAAACTCACCACATAATTTTCCCCTAGAAAAAAATTCACTTCCTCTTTATGAAGCTCGTCTTCCTTTTGTTGAATACTGTGCGTCACGAAAAACGTATGATCCTCATAATGATCAAGCTTTGGCCGCTGCAATCTATGTATGCAATCCTCTATCGCCAATGGGTGGAAGTGGAAAGTACTGTCTAAATGTTTAATTTCCTCTTCTGACGGCTCGTTGAAGTCAACCCAGATCCATTTATAGGCGTTTCTATTGAGGTTTTCAATGGTTATATCTTTTTTGATTTGATGATCTCTTGTCATTCCGGCAATTCTTATCATTTGGCTTCCCCTCACATTCGTATAGGGTTTTTATACCCTGTTTTGTGTGGTTTTAAAAGTGAGGAGGATGTAATCTAAATATAGGTTTCTACAATATTAGCATCTTCTCCAGCTTGTTTAGGGACAAGGGAAAAATTTTCCGGAATCTCCTTTCTAATGGCATCCAAAGTAGTTCTCATCAGAATTATGGGTGTCGGTTTATTCACATCGAAGAGTCTCGCCACGAACATTCCTTTGTAATCAGTGGGGCTATTGTAAATACAGATAATGGGCATGGCATACTCTTTCATATTAATTTCACTAAAAGAATTGATTAATTGGTCTTTTGTTTGCATAGTGATCCTCCTTTATGTTTTTACGTTCGGCAGCTGATGAATCGACTCCCGAATTTAGTTGTAAAGTAAAATTATCTTTATCATACCGTTATTTTTTCATCAGAAAAAGAGTTGTTTTTTAAATTGTTTTATTTTTCTGTCACTTAAACTTATAAGAAAAGGCAGTCCCGTTACAAGGACCGCCCTTTTCTACTTATGGAGTTATTCCTAAGGCTTTCTTAATAGATTCAATTGTTTTTCCTTCCGCTTCTGCTTCCGGGTTTGGCGTATCCAATACAAAATCATTTTCACTTAAATAATACTTCTCAAGAAGATTAAAGTCTTTTGCGTCTGTTAGGCCATCGAAATTGATATCTGTGTCTCTATAGTCTGTACCCCAATGCTTTTCTACTAAAATTGCATCATGGATATCTATTGCATTATCTTTGTTGATATCTCCTGGTTTTGATACTGCTGGCCTATAAATAATAAATTCACCTATATCAATACCATTTTCTTTCCGTCCTACTTCAAGCGGTGTATAGGTTGTGTAATGTCCAGGTATATCAATCACCACTGTATACTTTGTCTCCGTTACCGGCAATTTATCAAAATATAGTCTACCATTGGACTCAAGTCTTGCAGGATACGAATTCCCTTTTGCATCTACTACACTTATCGCTGCACCTACTTTGGAGTAATCTCTACTGTAATCAAACCTACCTGCATCAGTAAGGAACCCTTCAGCACCTAAGAATCCTGCATCCACATTTGAGAAAGATGGATAGATTGGATGAGCACCGATTCTCGTTGTCAATCTAGGGCCTCCATTTACCTGCGTGGTACTGACACTGCTAAATATTGGAGAATATGCGTTCTTGAATTCGTTTGCAGTAGTGTCGACTGTTACTTCAAAAAGTGCAACATCACCTGATAGACCTTCTCCAGGAATGGAAATATCGATCACTGACTTTGTTGTTCCGGGCTTTGTGGTGGTTTCAACCAACTCAGATCCTTCCGGAAGGCCATCTGCAAGTTTGAAGTTCACCGGAGCATCCAGAAATTTGTCACTATAATAGAAGTTCAACGAAAAGTCATGCGCTTTTTCTAGGTTGTTAGCATAAAACGTATAGGTGATCACATCACCCATTTGATACGATTCTTTATCCGGTTTGGCAAACACATATTGGGTTCCTTCTTTTGCATAATATACAACCTTTGGAACTGCTGTGTTTCCTGCATAATCCGCCCCTAAATATTGAATCTGTGTGAAGTTTCCACTAATATTTACTTCTTTTACGAACTTCCCATTCTCATCGACATCCGCTCTAAAACTTGGTCCGTTTGGTCCGTACCACAAATTACTACTTGCTTGAGTTAGCGAAATGCCTGCAGATTGAGCCGCTTTCATCTCGTTATCCATTATTGTTCCTGAGATAGTAACTGTACTTTGACCTTCTGGCAGTTCGACAATCGGAAGATCTCCTGTCGGCATAGCGTTTGTATTGTCAAACTTCACTATAGGCGCGCCATTTTCAAGACTGATCAGTGATGACTTCTCAAATTGCTTCCCATTTTTTGCTGTTCCAATCATTTTCACTTCATAGATGCCGTCTTCCGCTCTGACCTTCGTATAACTGATCGGCTTCTTTTCATGGCCAGTAAACGGGAAGTAATATCCGGCAAATCCTTCTGTAATGTAGTAATAGTAATCAATAGCTGCGCTTGTTGCATTAACGGAAGTAATCCATCCCAACTCTTCCTTCGTATCAGGATCTACAAGTACCCAATCCAATCTTTCCATTGGCGAATTCAAGATAAAGTCCAGGTCAGTTGCTTTTCTGCTGTATGGATTGTTCACTCGATCCGTTGAAATGCTTGGTGTATAGACTTTAAAGAAACCAATACCCTCTTCCACTACTTTCGCTCCAAATGGAATGCGATAAGTTTCTTCTGAATCTTTTTTATTCTTAATCACAATATAACCTTCGTACGTACCTTTTTGAGCTGTTTTTGGAATGGTTAGAATCGCATTAATGCGTTCTTCTTTATTTTTTTTCACTTTTATTGAGCTAGGGACACTCAATTTCACTCCGTTTTCCACTGCATCTAGAGAGCCTGACGCTGCAGCTCCAACATTATATTCTACTGAAATTTCATATTTATTGTTTTTCTTACTGTTATTGGTTATCGATAGACCAGTCGTTTTTTCAATCTGTTCATCCCCCATAGGTACGAAGCCAAAGCTAAGTCCACCAGTCTGTTCAGGGATTAGGATTTCTTCTCCGTTTTCAATAAATGTTGTTTCATCAAGTACAGAAATGAGCGTATCAGAGTGAATGGCCTGGTATGGATCCACTCTTCCAGCTCCTACCTCATATACACTGTATTGATTTTGTAAGGGATCTGCTGTATTCATCAATAATGATTTAATATCGCCTGGTGTATAATCAGGGTTTGATTCAAGCAATAGGGCTGCCACCCCTGCCACTAGAGGCGAAGCCATGGACGTTCCAGATAACCTCTGGTAGGCATAAGAATAATCCGAAGCATCCTCTTTATTTTGCATATACGACGGGACGGTTGAGAGAATATTGACACCAGGTGCCGTTACTTCAGGTTTGATATCATACAGCGTTCCGGAAGGTCCTTTTGAACTGAAAGAAGCAAGTTCGTCACCGCTGATTTCAGCCGTGCCCATTTCTCCAAGTGTAACTGTTGGATTCCCTTGTTCAAACATTTCTTTAACAGCTAAACCATCCTCATTCGTTAAAGAAAAGGTCGGAATGTTAGTATTGTTTTCTCCCAGATAGTGAGGAATATGGCCTTCTTCAGGATTTGTGTTATAAATCACTACCCCAACAGCACCATTTTGTTTTGCATATTCCATCTTTTCAATCAGAGCATAGGATCCACGGACAACAAAAGCAACTTTCCCAGCTACATCTTTGCCGTTGTAGTCAGCTGGTCCACCCTCTCCCACATCTACCATTTCATAGTTCTTTCCTTCCAACTTGCTGAACTCATCTGTCCATTTGTTGGTCATTAACTGTAATACTCCTTGGTGCTGCTGACCTGATACAGTGAATCCTCCGCCATACGTTATGACAAAGGAAGGTGCAGAACTTGCCCCTACCGTCAAAGCGAGTGCCGCCGCTCCAGGAGAACCAAGGGTACTGTTTCCTAAATCACCTGAATTACCTGCTGCAACCACCGCGGTAACTCCGCTTAACACTGCATTATTAACTGCAAGGCTGGATGCATCAAGCGGGTTGTTCGTCTGAGCTCCTAAAGATAGATTGATAACATCCATTCCATCTGCAACCGCGCGGTCAATACCTGCTATTGTCGCACTGTTCATACCGCTGCCATAAGGGCCTAACACACGATAGACATTCAGCTCGGCGTCCGGTGCAATCCCCAACACTTTGTAGTCAGAATCATTGGTTGCCTGTCCTACAATTGTTCCAGACACATGTGTGCCATGATTAGTATAATAGGAGTTTCCTTGGTAGGTTTCCGGATAACCTTTTGCTGCCTTCCAATCTTCATACGTTGTTTCCATTGGATCATCATCATTATCTACAAAATCATATCCACCTTTATAAGCTTCTTTTAAGTCCGGATGATTGTAATCAATCCCCGTGTCTATGACTCCGATCTTGACTCCTTCACCGGTAAATCCTTCTTTATGTAACTTATCGATGTTCAAAAAAGGAATACTCTCTACTTTTGTTGTTGCTCCTTCTTCTCCATCAGCTTTAGGCGGAGGCGCAAGTTGTACTTCAAGCTCACTGTAAACCGCCTTAACCACTTCAGATTCAAGGAGAGTTTTAACTTCATTCGCAGGAAGTGTAATGGTTACTCCATTTAGTGCCGTTTTATATTCATATTTGATTTCATACGGATCTTTCGAGGATTTTTCCTTCTTCTTTATTTTTGTTTGTAGATCTTTTTTGAACTTCTTGTGAGATTCTTCGACCTTTTCGGACGCTGCTTCTAATGAGACTTTTTCCCCTTTAAGGGATTTCTGGAATTGTTCAGCCTTTGCAGGGAGCTGATCAAACTCTACAATTACCGTTACCTCTTCAGTACTCTCTAAATCTATGTCCCTAGAAAGCTGTAACCCTCTTAAAGATCGGTTCACTTCTAGGTTTTCCAAGGCTTCTCTCTGTTCTTGTGAGAGATTTGCTAAGATGTTTACTGCACTAGATTGAGATTGTGCATGTCCAATAGATTGAGAGCTAAAAGGTGCCATTGCTCCTACAATCAGACCGACACTCAAGGCTGTCTTTAAATACTTACCCTTGTTCATGTATTCATCCCCATTTCATCCTGTTTGAATTAATTATAAAACCATCACTTTGGGACTGTCATTTGGGGGATTTTATAGGGTATTTCGCTAGAGTTCGATACTGATGCACATCTTGAAACTCAGTAATATCAGGCATTGCCGGTTATTTAGATACTCTAATTAATGCGAATAGTTATTTAGGTCTAGGTATTTAGAATTATAATAGTTGGGATATTATTTTTGAAAATTTAGTTTTTTTGATTTTGGTACATGGTTTGGGAAAATTGCTAGACATAATTTACAATTTGAATTTTGAATGGAGAGATGTAAGGGGACGGTTCTCCTGCTTTGTTAAAAGTGCAGAATCGTCCCACCGCTTTCTGTGGGGTTTTAAAGTAGCGTACACTGCCTACAAAAAATCAAACAGGCACTTAATGGAGTTATAGGTTATACACTAGAGGGAAAGGAGTGTCAGCTATGCCTTGGCATCAGAAAATTCCTCACTTAATCAATCAGCCTATTGGCGTCTCGTTTTTAGATGGCACAGGAACTTCAGGGGTGTTATGTGGAACCACTAACGGAAAGCTTTTAGTAATGGAATACCTATACCATTCACAATTCGCCTTAAAGCAATATGATATGAATACGGTACAGGATATACATGGGTACCCGGGGTGTTAGGGTCAGCGGTTTTGGGGATGAGGGTGTTTTTTTAGCAAGGGGACGGTTCTGTGCTTCCTTAGACTTTAAAGAAAGGGCAGAACAGTCCCAACCTTCCAAACAGAAAACCTGAAATCATTCTACATGCTCTAATTCTTCTAATCTTTTGTTTGTTAAAAAACTAATCTGGTAGATATTATCCTTACTTTCTACCCAATAATCATACGTAACCTCTGGTTCACTATCAAAAACA
Organism: Sutcliffiella horikoshii; assembly: GCF_008180725.1. Taxonomy (GTDB): domain Bacteria; phylum Bacillota; class Bacilli; order Bacillales; family Bacillaceae_I; genus Sutcliffiella_A; species Sutcliffiella_A horikoshii_B. The sequence goes on from NZ_VTEV01000012.1 coordinate 34,885, forward strand.
ACACCAATATAGTATGGGTTTCGTTGTTTATAGCCGTCCTTACGGTGAGGAACAGTGGTAATCGTCCATTCTTCATCTGGATAACGCTCTTCTAAGTATGGTCTTAGTAATTGCACCTTCTTCTCAATCTGTGTATCAATCCAAAAAGGACGAGCTACAAAGAATATACAATAAGCTACCAATATAACCGAGGCTAATAACCAACCGGTCTTTCGCCATCTTCCTTTTAGAAAGAGTGCCAGAATTAGGATTGAGAAAATTATGCCCACGACAAACATTAATTCTATTATTTCTGTTGGATGCATGAAACGTATCCTCCTTTCCTTAGGACTGCCAAGCATCGGGACTTCTATGCTTCATTAGTAGTTTTATGGGAACTTATCTAAGAGGAAATAAAAAAATCCCGTTTCACTATTCGAAAAGGGATTATTGCTTAGAAAAATGATACTACCTTTCACATGCAAAATTATCTTTATCTCTATCCATCTTAGGTTGATAGGCTGGATGATCAGAAGCTACGCCATTTGGATATTTCTTTCTAAGTTCAGTACAATTTGCAAAGACCTCTACCCCTGAACTTGAAGGCGCTTCTGCCTCCGCTTTAGCTGCTGCTTCTGCCTCCGCTTTAGCTGCTGCTTCTGCCTCTGCTTTAGCTGCTGCTTCTGCCTCTGCTTTGTCCTCAGAACGCTTTTCCTCAATCTTTTCCTCTACTTGTGAGGTATTCGAACTTTCAGATGAACAAGCAACTAAACTAATAATCAAAAATAAAGATGATAAACCTACTAAATACTTTTTCAATTCCCTATCCCCCAAAATAATTTTCCTATTATTTGAGGCTGGGACATAAGTGCTTTAGTCTAAATAAAACCCGAACTAATTTGAATTTTTAAATCAAATTAGTTCGGGTCTTTTTTCGAAGTATTCGTTTAGTTTTTAGGTTACACCAGCGGTTGATTGGAGTGCAAGACACGAAGACTCCTGCGGGAGAAGTGGCTAATGTGAGACCCCGCAAGCAAAGCCGAGGAGGCTCACGGGTCACCCGCGGAAAGCGAAGTCTTGCGGGAAAATCAATAGCGGTATTTAGAGCCGGTACCTATATTGTTCGTCTTTTATTATCATCTTTTAGTTTTGTCCCAGCCTCTATTTACTTAATTAAGAAAAAAATTATACAACCTTGAAAAGGGGTTAGGTTTTACTATAAATCTTACCGGTTGCACTTAGGCTCATCATTTTAACTGTTATCAGCCCCATAGATAGCCAAATCCTGTAGTCAAAGACAAAAATATAAACTTGCATCAGCCCATTGGAGTCTCTTTTGTAAGATTCAGAGGGACGGTCCTTTTCTTCCCTATTTTACGGTATTTTTAGAATGGATTGACTAGTGAGGTATTCACTCCTTTCCAATATAGTTGTTAAAAACTATTTAGACGTATCTATCTAGTGCAAGTATTTCGTGATTTCCACTAATTATAGAAAGAAAAGAAGCAGAGGTCCGTCCCCTGCTTCTTTGTTACACAAAAATCTCTTCACCTTATAAGATTTAAAGGTGAAGAGATTTTTTTATTTTAATTTTGTTTCTAATATTAGTATAGGCTTATCGTTTAAATTTGAAATATCATAAACAAAAAATGAATTGTTTATGGTGTTCAACTCAAGAAGGAAAACAGAGTCTCCACGGTTTAAATAAGAATAAAATGTACCTTCATTATTTCCATTATGTGTAGTAACTTCAGTCCCATTAAATATATTTGAATCTAGTGAAGTAATAACTTTTTCTATGGAATTACTAGTATAAGTAGTTTGTTGTTTAAATATATTCAAAAGATTGTAAAGAAACAGGGTTGTTATTATTAAGAAAATACTAGAAAGTATAATAATACTCTTTTGGAAGTTAGACACTTTTTCACCATTCCTATAAGTTATTCAACATATTTACTAGGCCAGCTGCTAATTGAAATTTGATTGCGGAAATTTTGGATTCCTGTTGATCCACCACTAAAGGTTACAGATAGATCAACTCCACTAGTACCTCCAGTTATTGTAGCTGAATCTAAAGTTCCTATTTTTTTGTAAGTATGTTTATAGTTCATAACTCCATACATAGTTGTACTTGGCACACTAGTAGCCCAAATAACTGCTGTGCCTTCTTGTCCTGTGTATCCACTTCCATTATAAACATATTTATCTGCATATTTCCAAATAAATCCGTTGCTCAGTCCATTAAAATGAGATGATGTATTTACCCTTAGAGAACCCAAGCTATCGTAAACATATAATCTGGTTGGGTATGATGCAAAAACTATTCCACTTGGTCTAGAGTAATCAGTTTTCCATAAAGATAAACTTACTACATCATCAGAGCTATCAGATGTATCTATCTTTCCAGCTGCAAATTCCCAATTACCAATCAGTGTATAAAGTCCGTTTTTGCTATTTCTATATCGTTCCAGACTAATATTTACATCACTATGGTGCAAAGGTTGGATTAATTGCTCTTCGCCTTTTTCAAATCCATTTTTCAACAGATATTCTTTGATTTTCTCTGGATTATTTGCAATTTTTTCCAACCCTTTATTAATCTTATTTACAAATTTCTCTTGCTCCTTTGTTAACTCTTGGAATACAGGCTCATCACTTTCAATTACTTCATTTGCAAATGCACTGGTAGTATTATTAATAGATAGTAATAATACTAGTGAAACAACAAGAAAAACGATTTTTTTTAACACTTCTTCCACCTCTTCGAATTATTTTCCTGAATTCAGGTTTTTGCGCGCTTATATATAATTACTCAAAAAAATACAAATACCTTCATTTTTTACATATATTCCTAAAAGAATAATTCTCAGTTACTAAGTATTTGCTATAAACGGATAGGTGTAAATCTAGATTCAGAGGGACGGTTCTTTGCTTCCTTACTTTACGGTATTTTATCGAATGGATTGACTAGACTCGTGAGGAATTCACTTCCTTTCACTTTAGTTGTAAAAACTATTTAGATGTAACTACCTCGTGCAAGTATTTCATGAGTTCCAGTAACAAAAGAAAAAAAGGAGCAGAGGTCCGTCCCCTGCTTCTTAGTTCTAGGTATTTAGAATTATGATTATTGGGATATTATCAGTAAAAATCTAATTTGTTCTCGAAGAAACTAGGGGACAGTTCATTTTTTTAGACTACAAAGAAAGCAGCTTTCTGTGGGGTTTTAAAAGTAGCACACAAAAATCAAACAGGCACTTAATGGAGCTATGGGTTATACACTAGAGGGAAAGGAGTGTCAGCTATGCCTTGGCATCAGAAAATTCCTCACTTAATGAATCAGCCCATCGGAGTCTCGTTTTTAGATGGCACAGGAACTTCAGGGGTGTTATGTGGAACCACTAACGGAAAGCTTTTAGTAATGGAATACCTATACCATTCACAATTCGCCTTAAAGCAATATGATATGAATACGGTACAGGATATACATGGGTACCCGGGGTGTTCGGGTCAGCGGTTTTGGGGATGAGGGTGTTTCATTCTTAATATAGCCCAAATGAAACATGTTAGTTAAACAAATCACTTTGAAGATTCAAATTCCTTCAACGATTTCTTGAATCCTAATAAGGGTAAATTACTTTCTAATCGGTTTACAATAGCATTCGCACATTCTTTCATTGAGTGGGTGTATGTATTAACTTCAACATCGTAAATTTCTTGGTGATGTACGAAACTAAGCTGAGAAAGTGCTTGCCCAATTTGTCGGTCTCCTCTGGACTTTTCTCTATTCTTAAGCTCCTCTACAGTACAATGCACTCCCACAAGAAGAATTGGATAAGAGCTCAGAGTTTCATAAAAATTTTGTAATGTTAAGGGGTCATGGAGAATTTGATCAAGTATTAAATTGACACCTCGATCTGAGAACATTGCCACATTCTTATAATAAAAATATTCCGTTTCAACCGGTATAAGTCTCTGGTTTTCTCTATCTTCCATCTTCTCTATTACCAAATCATAATCATCTATGCTAAAAGTAAAAAAGTCAGGAAGTAACTTTGTTATTTCCTTCGCTAGAGTTGATTTTCCTGAACTTGACACACCGTTTAGAACTATAATCATTCCTTTTTTCACAACTCACACCCCAATATCCTCAGTTATAGACCACATTCTAAGAACTTCCTAAAGCCTCTCACGCCTAAATAGTCATCTTCCAACTAGACAGCGCCAACCAATTTTCCTGCTCTTTATAATCAGGCGATATTTTTCCTACAAGTCGCCAGAAGGATCGGTCGTGATTGAGATGAATCATATGGCACATTTCGTGTACTACTACATAATCGATTACCTTCATTGGGGCCATCGCCAACTTCCAATTGAACGTTAACTGTAATTGGGAATCACAGGTTCCCCATGTAGTCTTACTATCAGATATACGGATAGACCTTGGTTTTACTTTAAAGTTACTTTGATAGGATCTTACACTCTTCTCCACTATAGCTTTGCATTGCTGGTAATAAAATCTCTTTAAAGCTTGTTTTATCCTTCCGTCCTCCACCTGTTTCACATAAACATTTATATGTTTCTCATCAAACGCGACATAATCTTGTTCAATAGAACTATCTTGATAAACCTTTACAGGATAGGTGTTTCCTAAATAAAGAACCCTCTCCTCCTGACTGTATTCCTTCTCCTGCTGCCCAAGCAGTCTGTCCTTCATCTCCTTTGATTTTTCTTGAATCAGTTCCCACCTTTCCTCCAGCAATTGAATCACTTTTTCATCCTGTGTACCTTTAGGAGCCTGGACCTCAACATTTCCATAAACGTCCATACGAATGGCAATGGATTTGCGATTTTTGTATTTTATCTCAAAATGGATGGTTTGACCTGAATATGTATGTATCATTGTATCACCTTACATCATTTACTTTTCTAAGTAATTATATTAAATTTCGGTTGTAAAAAGTAGAGGAGATTAATTCCTTACTCCAAAGTCCAAAGGAAGCCAATCTGTCACTCCACAGGAAGTAGAAGGAGAGTTCTCTTACTTCCTGCAGAGTGTTAGATTGGTCCCGATCTCTGGTAACATACTAATTATACTATTTCAACTATTACCAGTTCCATAGATAGCAAAAACCCTGATAGTCCAGTACAAACATATAACCATTCCACTTAACCCTATTCTGTATCTTACCAACCTTATCTGCATGGTACGGATCCAGCAATATGTTGATACGCGAGTAAATCATACCATCAAAACCACCCATATTATCTTTAAAAAAGATAAAAGAAGAAAAAAAGCACCTAATTAAATAATTAGGTACTTATTATCTATAGTTATATTTTTTTATTTGCTTTGAGATTTCATTTTTGTGCACATTAAAATCGGTTATCTTAATCTTTAGTATTTCTTCTATTGAGACCCATTCACCAGTAAAATCGTGCTTCAATGAGGCAATTATCCCTGATACTAAGACTATTATCTCAATGTAGTTATTTTTTGAATTATTTAGTTTTGTATAATTATATTGTTGATATTCCGCTAGTCTTCTGCAAGTTTCTGTTGATGAGTATAAATATGTATTATTCACCAATGATTTTATGTGTTTTTCATCTTCCATTTTCTTCTTAACCTTAGGATCATCTATCAAAAATAACATCTCTGTCCAAGATTCCAGTATTTTATACATCTCCTTTCCACTTGATTCTCTATAGTAGTTACTTATTTGCATATATTTAGCGTTTTTGAATGCATTATTGTTTTCATAAAATTTCCAACCAATATTTATTAACGATGTAACTACGGTACTTGTAAGTATTGCAACCCAAAACTCATTCATGAACTTCCCTCCTATATAATCTACATTTCAACAAAAGGAGTTAATATCCTGCTCTTTCAAAACACTAATAAATATTGAAATCTACTTTCACATTATTTATATCTTCAAACATTTTAATTGTATCTTTAAGAGTTGCTAATAAACATTACATTTAAAATGAATAGTTTCAAGCGAAATAAACTCAGAGCTCACTTTTTTCATAAAGACAGTAAATCGCCGATTAATAAATAAGTATATATAATATATCTTTCCGCTTCCTCTAAAGATACTTCTGCATGTGTTCCTTTATTAGCTGCCCCATACACACTGTCTAATCTTTCACCTAGGTACTTTAAGTGTGATCCAACAAGTTCCTCATAACGGTTACTGGAAGACTTTGATTCTACATATTGAATTAACCTATTTATTACTTGATCTTCCCCAATTTTTATTGTTCTTTCCCCTGCTAAAACAGGCTCTTTCATTGGAGGATATAGTACATCAGCTATGTCTTTTAAGATACGTCTACAGGAATGCACAGCATTTGCCCAATCTTCCGCATTAGTAGACCTTAAATTTTCATGCACTGAGACAAATCTTCTTACAGCCTCTGTTGAAATTTCCGTCAACTTTTCATCAATCAGCAATCTTTTTCGGGTAAAAATATCATCAGTTATGTTACTGAATTTAAGCTCAAAATTAAGATTAAAAACATATTCATATATACTGGATTTTACTTTTTCAATCCTTCCTGTATAGGTTCTAATTTCATTTGCAGCCATTCCCCTTTCATAGCCATTTCCATTTGGTATTGTCGGATTAATTGTTGATGCCGATGAAACAGAGACATTTGGATCTTGAGCTGCTTGCATTCTCATTTTTAATGCATCAATCGTTGCCTCCATTACACTAACAGTTTCTGTAAAAGCTCTTTCCCCATCTAAATCTTTATTGTAGTAAATCCGGTTTGATTTTCTAGCTGACTTCCAAGCAGCTGTAGTCATTTTACCTGTTTCATTTCTAGAGAAACCTTTCATTTCCTCTCTAACCCACTCTACAGCTTCCATATCATTAACTAGACGAGCTAATCTCAATGTTTTTTGGATAATTGATTGCAACTTAATTTCTTCCATTTCAATATTTTGTAGTATCTCTTCTGACAAATCTAACGCTTGATCCAATCTTGGTTTCATTCATTTCACTCCTTTAAATAATTAATAATTACTTTTCTTCTTTTCTTTAATTTTTCCAAAGCAGGGAGACTGCTCTCTTACTTCTTTGAGAATTTAAAGGAAGTGTCAGAGCCCCCCCGTTTTCCATAACAATCCCTTTCCACTTTCAGTTGTTTTACTTCACCCTTCAATCTTCTTTCATATTCAATTGAATTAGGTGCTTACATTTAGGACATTTACAAGATAACTTGTACACTTTTTTCTTAGGATTGAATTCCTTAGCAAACTGCTCAATCACACTAGGTATCGAAAATAGAACCATGAAGAGAGATATGTAGGTGATTATTCTAGTATTCTGATTAAGCTCCTTAATAGCTAATGTCAAAAATACAAATACAATAAAGAAAATTATCAATACCACTAAATAGATCCGAATGAATAAATTACCTTTTTGTTTTAAAAATTCCCACATACTAACACCCATTCTTAATATCTATACGGATGGAGGAAGTTTTAGTTTCATTTTACTAGTTTGTACTAAAGAAACCTCCAAGAAGATTAACTACACTAGCTTAACGTTTGTATTTAAACTCTAAGTGTCCATTTGAAAGTGGGATGAGGTTTTCTTGCTTCAGGATTTAAAGGATGGCTTACCATTAATTTGTTACATTATCTCGAACTCTACTGTCGGCAAAAACCTAGAAAAAAACCCTCTTTCTCAACGTTTGATTTTTCTGTAAGAGTTCAAAAATTCACAGCATTATTATTCTCTGGGCCTTTTTTGGTTTGGCTTCCCAACTTTTATAGTGATTTATCTCATTTTTCTAGATCTTCCAATTAAGAACCTAGAACTCCAATACCCATAATTGGACAGCCCTATCTTTAAGCATTGTTGTTCCACCACTATTTTTCTACATCACCAAACCAATATCTCTATTCTTACTACTTGCTCTGTTCATCTACACATCTCCTACCACCCAAATGGGTATTTGTTTGTAATTGAGAAAAGTAAAAGAAGCACCAAATTAAGGTGCTTCAAATTTCTATCTATTCTTCAGTTAAATGAAACGATAACTGTAGTTCTCCTTCTATTAATGTCTTTGTAGGCAGTATATTAGTGAATTTTTCAATATTACCTATATCAATTATTTCTGGTTTATCGCTTATTAGTTCTGGAAACAAAATTCTATATTCATTTTGATATGCAAAAAATATGTCTTTTTGAAAGAAAAAGTCCGAGCGACTTGTAGCAAAGGCTTCCATTCGGTCTGTGTAATTGATAGACATATCTCTGTATTCAACAGCATTCCTTACAACCGCAATATTTTTATCCCTACAAACTTGCTCTACTCTATTCAAAAAATGACCTATATTAATACACATCACATGGTCCCCAAAATTTTCAAGAGCTCTCTCTTTTAATTCCTGAGGCAATACGAGCTTCGTAACTGCAACATTATCTTCTATATGAACTATTTCCAATAAATCAGTAGTTATTCCAGTCATGCAGAATAGATGTTTTTGATAGTCTTCATTGCTTTCCATACTGGCATTACTTGCTCTTCCTGTAAAAAGAGTTTCACCTGTTTCAGGGTGTTTAAAAGTTAAATTCACATCAGAAATCCTCAAGGATGCATCAAAAGCATCACCTTGACCTTTTCTTTTCTCTGTTATCTCAAGATCCTTATAGTATTGGAAATTATTTAAGTAAAGTGTCCCATTTTGCAAGCTCTCTAAATTTTTTTTACTAGAAAACTTCAATGCAAAAGGTAGTTTATTATTAACTGCCAAAACCTCATTTAATCTTTGCTTTTTTTCCATGATTGATGGTTCTCCTTTCAATTATCTTATAAAAACATAACTATTTTTAGATTTTAAGTCTATATTATTTTAACGACAAATGCCGACAAATCTGATTCTTAAAAGACCTTTCTTTTCTCGTACCGGTACCTCAATTCCAACTCTTTGTGTTTATTTTGAACATAGAGAAACACCTAAAGAGATGCTCATGGTCTAATAATGCTCTTTAATTGAATACTCGAATATTATATATATATGTAACGGAATAGAACCTAGTCCAAACCCTTTTTTCTTCACTCCAGCTTTTGTTTTACCCATATATTATCATTTAATAGAACCTAGAAATTCATGCCCATTCCACGTCAAGGATGCCACGTTTATATATGTTTCAACCTAATACTATCCAATTTCTAAAAGAAAAAAGAAAAAGGACTACCTCCTTTTTATAGGAAGTAGTCCTTTACTTAATACATTTTTTGAATCAGATAACAGGTGAGTGAAACTGAATTACATCATTCCGCCCCTAAGGTGAGAGTGTGTAATATCTTTAACGTTTTGAGCGTAGAGTGCGGTATATTAAGGTTTTACTAAATTCTGTATGTAACATCTTCAACGGAATTTTACCGTTTTTCACTGAATTGCGTTAGCAAAATGTTAGCAATTCCAAGAAAAAAGTCTGTTGATTTTGTTCTTACACTCCACTTGTCCAGATCTTATGTGGCAACACAAGGGGTGCTGGTGAGTATTTTTTTGTATTAAAAAACGCTTATAATTGGCCGTTATCATCTCCAACTAAATACATATGTAAGCCTAATTTTAAACGCTTTAAATCTTCGAGGTCAATATCTCTTTCAAAAATCTCGAACTTTGCATCATTTAAGAAACCATGAGGATCTTTACCTTTATTTTCATTAAAAAAATTTATTGCTGTGACCTGATTAATTACTTCCCTTAAAGTAGGCACAGAATCAAATTCCTGTACTTCTGAATTTACAACAACTTTGAAGCCTGTTGGAATTCCAACACTCCCCAATATTGGAGATACATTTGCTACATGATTTCCTGCACTTAGTCTTTTTAACTTTTTAACATCTAAAAAGCATGTCCAGTCTAACCAGTTATTTCTACGTCTAATAACACCATAATTTTCGAAACATGGAAATACCAACCCAACATGTGACCTTCCGGAAGCCCATCTTTGTAGTAGATCCACTTGACCAAAAGTGCCAATATGTTTCAACTTCTTCTTAATTTTTAAATATCTAATTTTAGCTTTGTTATCAATTTTGAATTTATAAGTATTTGAACTCTTATTAAAAGTATCTGGAGCTTTATATTGCAAGTACAAGGGAAAGGCGTACTGTTTTAGTTGAGTATCAAAACCATATATAGCTTCACGCCGTTGTGTCGGTCCATAAGTCCAAACATCATATCCACTAGTAACAGCTTCATAATGTAGCTCTGAAGTTATATTTAGTTCAGCAGTTTTTTCTGATATTATTGGCATAAACTGTCTCCTTAAAATCCTTCATTTCTTCCACAAGAGCCAGTTTCACTCCGTGATAGTAAGAATAACTATATATTAAATAATCAATAACTATTATATTTCTCGCTTCTTTTCTTAAATGCCTCTTCTGATCCTTCCATAATATCTAAAATTGCTCGCTTTACATCCGGATTATCTAATCCACCTTCTGTTCTAAGTTTCCCTTTTCCTACATCAGTTTTTAATGCATAGATTAATTCAGCATCTCCATTTACTGGCAAATTAGCATTATGTGAAACAAGAATTATTTGACGCTTATTTTTCATTTTTCTGATGATTGGAACCAATTCATTATAAATAAAATCAGAATCAAGCTCATCTTCTGGCTGATCAATGATTATCGGCCCTGTGCCCTCTGTAAATAACAAAGTCAGTATCGCTGTATTTTTTTGTCCATCTGATAGGCCATTGTCTAAAAGTGATCCAGCTCTTGTTCCATCTGCTCTATATAATGTAATATCTATTGTATCTTGAATTCTTTTGGTTCGGAACTTTTCCCATTGTTCAAAATGATCGTTCAAATGGGATTTTAATTCTTTATAAAAAGGATTTAATTCACTTGGTATTATAGCTTCATTTTCTAACCATTCTTGTATAATAACCCATGGCGATGGTGATGATGTATGTTGAAACTGTGAATAAGCTAGTTCTCCAATGAACTCCCAGTTCCGTCCCAACTTAGACCGTCCATCAATAGGGAATTTCATCCACATATTCATATAGTGATTGATATCACCCATGTAAATTATATCAATTTTTAAAAATGGAACATCGTTTCCATCAACAGTAACCTTTGGAATTGTATCAATGCTAATTAAGTTATTTACCTTTGTTTGCCTAATTTCATGCTGCTTTTTCCAGATCTCATTTAAGCTATCATATAAATTTCCTTTTTCCTTTAATAATTCTAAAGTTTGAGTTAATTCTTCCTCCTTTTGTACTATTTCCTGGTCTTTTCGGTTCAACTTTTGCTCTGTATCTTTTAGTGATTCGAATTCCTCTTCTGTAATGCCTTTCGCCTTACACGCATCTTCGAATTCTTTTTCATTTATATCAAATTCACTTTTTAAACTATCCCATGAGTCATGTTTGTCAATTGTACTTAGTAAGCTATTATTTAAATCCTCTTTCGTTTTTTGAATATCACTTTTTATTGACTTAATAGCCTGAACAAATTGTTCCCTAATATAATTTATATATTCAGATTTAATTAGGTTTTCACTATCTAGAACCATATTTTCATATTGTTCATTTATGGTGGTTAATGTGTCTACAAGTTGTTCTACACTGCCATCAATCTCAGTTTTATCACTTCTAACTTTAGATACAAAAGCTCTAGTTAGTATTACTTTTTTCTTCTTTTCACTAAACTCTTTAACCGAAGTAAATGTATCCCGCTTTCTATTTAATTCTTCAAACTCTTGTTCCAATTCAATTTTTTCTTCCTTCAGACGCAAAAATTTCATCTCACTTTGAATTAGAGAAATAAGTTTCTCAGCTACTTCTTTTTCTTGATTACTTTCCTCTTTCAACTCATTTACAGAAATTCTATCAATTAACGGCATTAGTGAGGGCGAGTCTTGGCCCATTTGTGTAATTTCGCGCTGACTATAAATATTTATACCTAAGCTTTTAAATATCACATCTATATCTTTTACTTCTGTTCTAGAGGGTATTGTAACTTGTCCATTTGAAAAATGAAGGACATCTGTGAGACCGTTAGGGTCCTGCCAAGTCAATTTTAATATAGATTCTTGTTGAAGTGTGCTTTGGATTCTAGATAACTGTTCATTGAATTTAGATACGGAATTTGTACAAAGTCTTATATACTCTAATATTGAAGACTTCCCAGAACCCCTTCCCCCAATTATACAGTTTAAATTTTGTGAAAAATTAATAGTTTGATTATCCAAGAATGATACATCTCTAATTTCTAGTGAGGTTATCTTTCCATAATTATTACCTTCATTTGGAGAAGAGACCTGCAATTTGATCCTAGAGCTATGATCAATAAATGCTTGCCTTAATGAATCGATTGAAGGTTTTGAAAATTGAATCCAACTGTGTCTCTTTCCAATAAAACCTTTATCACTTTCAGTTAAACTATAACAATCTGAAGACATTACGGTCGCGATAGCTCTATCCCGTTTCCAGTGTTCGTGACAGTCATCACTAGATAGGATTATTTTTTTTATACCTCTCGGTAAACTTTCTATTACTTTAGGAATTTCCATTACTAATAATCTTGGGTCTTTAAACATTTCTCTTTGGAAGTGATCAGTCATAAAACTGTCATTCAACATTCCACTTTCAGCAAGGGGATGAGCAGCAATTACAATTCCAGGATAGTCCTTGTGCTCTTGAATAAAAGTAAGAATGGTATTAAAGTCTCTATTTAAAGGAGTTATAGTACCATTAATTACCCTTCTTCTACTTGGCAAGCCAAGTTCTGTTACCATTTCATCTATTACATCTAAGGGAGTATTGGTTTCGAATAAGCATAAGACATGCACCCCTAAACCTTGTGCAATCTCCACTTCAAAACCTGGGAAGATTACTAAAGGTTCCTTGTCCAAGTTTCTTGCCACTTCTTGATTTCTCCCAATTAATCGTTTTAGATACTCTTTACCAATAAAATTATGATCAGTAACACCTATAACCTTTAATCCTACCTCATGACATCTTTTTAAATATAAATCAACCGATTGATTTAGCTGTTCCTCAGTATACGTACTACCAATATATGCATCACAAGTTCTTACCCAATTATGCTGGTCTCCTGGTGTTTGCATTTGCAAATCACATTTTAACCATTTCATCCCATTAAACAAGAATATCACCTCTACACAATTTTAAAACAAAATACCAAAAAGTGTAAGATTTTTTAATAAATTATCGAAAATTGTAATTTCTAAACACTAAATATTACTCAACTAATTAATAAATCCTTAAAATACTGCAATTTGTGCGTAAATAAATTGGGTAACTAATGAAATATAGTTAACCAAAAAAATCAGCTTCTTGCTCGTTTATTTGAATCTTCAACTTCTTCAGAATTAAAACCAAATAAGGATAACAGGGTTGACTCTTGGTTTTCCAAAGTAACTTCCCACCTTTCTAATCTTACCTTAATTAAGAAAATCTTTATTCAACGGTAGATAAACCAACAAAAAAAGCACTGTCCTTATATCTGCAGATGACACACGTATGGTGTACTACAGATATAGAGACAGTGCTTCTGCTCTACATCTATTCAGAAAATAGACTATCAAATTATATTGCTTAGCTTCTCGAATTTTTTTCCAATTGCTTATATTTAATATCTATTACAGGATTAGTAGCTTTTGCAAACAAAAGTAAATAATAATTCTTTAGAGAATCAGAATATTGATTAAAAGTTCAGCAAATTATATTGAGATTAGGCAATTTAGAAGTGTTGCTTATTGCAGTCACAGGATTTTTGAACAGAATCCTGTCCCGTCCTGCATCACTATCACCTCTAATACAATTGTACCAAAATACTCTGCAGCCGAATATAGTAATTCTAATACATGCCTATCCATAGTACATTATCAATATGCTCCAGCATTTACTACCCGTTCGCCAACCTTTTCAATAGCATTTTCTACATACTCCATAAATCCATCTAATGTCTGTGGATATTTTATCTTTTTAGCAAATTCTATACCAAACAAAGGACACTCTTCGAATAATGATGTATTAAAAATTTGATAGTCAGTAGTTTCATTTGAATAGAATATAGGCTGACTTCTTACAAATTTAGATATCTCATCCTTCGTAAAAGCTTTAGTTGTCATATTGAAATTATGTTTTTGCTCAGTTGAAAGTTGAAATTGAAACTCAGTAAAGTCTACATAACCAGTACACCCGATTGAGACTCCGTGAGCAGGCATCTTTTTATGAACAAAACTATCATCAAAATGAACTTTTAGATAAGAAGAAATTAAATTAGCTGAAGCATGGCAGCACCAAGGAAAGGTATTCAATTCCCCTCTGTGGACTACATTAAAGAAGTGGTATAAGTAATACGTATAATCCTCTGCAATCAGTTCACAAAAGTCTCTAATCTTTTCTGACAACCTCTACACCCCCTTAATAGTTATGATTTTCTCTTTAGTTTAGCATATAGAATAAGAGGTTTGATAACCAAGTACCAACTAAAGTTCACTAACGATTAATAACAACGGCTTAAATATTCATACTTAATCCTCTCCTTTAATTTCTCCTATTCTTCAACTTCCTTCTCTAAGCTAAAAGTTGAAGATGTCATTAATGCATTGAAAGAACACAAAGTAGTGCAGAATAAAGCCTTGGAACAAATAGGTAACGATTACTATGATAAAGACTTTGTCTTTGCAAAAATGGAGCGACATCATGGTTATCCGAATGTTATTAAGACTATTCAAAATAGGATGGCTAGATTACTTGCTTTGGCGAATCTAAACAAAACACTGACACCCCACGGTTTAAGGCATACTCACACGTCCCTTCTTGCCGAGGCGGGTGTCTCACTTGAACAAATCCTGGATCGGTTGGGTCATACTGACGATCAAATTACAAAAAATGTGTACCTTCATGTAACTCAAGAAATGAAAAAAGAAGCCTCTCAAAAGTTCACTGAACTCATGAAAGACCTCTGTTAATTTACTTCAATGTTAGCAGAATGCTAGAATTTCACTCTCACCTTACTCAAAAACCAACTCATATCAATGGTTTGAGGGCATTATTACATCATTCCGCCCATTCCACCCATGCCGCCCATGTCAGGCATGCCGCCGCCAGCGTTTTCTTCTGGGATGTCTGCTACTACTGCTTCGGTAGTTAGGAACATCGCAGATACGGAAGCTGCGTTTTGTAGTGCGGAACGAGATACTTTGGTTGGGTCTACGATACCAGCGTCAAGCATGTTTACCCATTCGCCTGTTGCTGCGTTGAATCCAACTCCGATTTCTTCTTTCTTTAGACGATCTACGATAACAGATCCTTCTAGACCAGCGTTGTGCGCGATTTGGCGTACAGGCTCTTCCATTGCGCGAAGGACGATGTTCACACCAGTTGCTTCGTCGCCTTCTGCTTGGATTTCTGCTACTTTGTTGTAGATGTTTACGAATGCTGTACCACCACCGGCTACGATTCCTTCTTCAACAGCAGCACGTGTGGAGTTTAGAGCATCTTCAATGCGAAGTTTACGCTCTTTAAGTTCTGTTTCTGTTGCCGCTCCAACTTTGATTACAGCTACGCCACCAGCGATTTTAGCTAGGCGCTCTTGTAATTTTTCACGGTCGAATTCAGAAGTTGTATCTTCTAATTGTGCACGGATTTGCCCTACGCGAGCTTGGATCTCGTCAGTGTTGCCGTGTCCGTTAACAACTGTTGTGTTTTCTTTTGTTACAACGATTTTGTCTGCGCGTCCTAATTGGCTGATGTTCGCAGTTTTTAGGTCAAGACCTAGTTCTTCTGTGATCACTTCTCCGCCAGTTAGTACTGCGATGTCTTGAAGCATTGCTTTACGACGGTCACCGAATCCAGGAGCTTTAACCGCTACTGCATTGAATGTTCCACGTAATTTGTTCACTACTAATGTAGCCAACGCTTCACCTTCTACGTCTTCTGCAATCAGTAACAACGGCTTGCCTTGTTGAACTACTTGCTCAAGCACTGGAAGGATTTCTTGGATGTTCGTGATTTTCTTATCTGTGATTAACACATAAGGGTTTTCAAGAACAGCTTCCATTTTGTCAGAGTCTGTTACCATGTATGGAGATGCATATCCACGGTCGAATTGCATACCTTCTACTACTTCAAGCTCTGTAGTGAAGCCTTTGGACTCTTCCAAAGTGATAACGCCGTCGTTCCCAACGCGCTCCATTGCTTCTGCAATCAATTGACCTACTTCTTCGTCTGCTGCAGAGATAGCTGCAACTTGTGCGATAGAAGCTTTGCCTTCGATTGGTTTAGAGATTGTTTTTAATTCTTCGATTGCTACAGCAACCGCTTTTTCAATTCCTTTACGAACGCCCATTGGGTTCGCTCCAGCTGTAACGTTCTTTAATCCTTCGCGGATCATTGCTTGCGCAAGAACTGTTGCAGTTGTTGTACCGTCACCAGCAACGTCGTTTGTTTTGCTTGCAACTTCTGCTACAAGTTTCGCACCCATGTTTTCGAATGCATCTTCTAATTCGATTTCTTTCGCGATCGTTACACCATCATTTGTGATTAGTGGAGAACCGAATTTCTTTTCAAGTACTACGTTACGTCCTTTTGGTCCTAATGTTACTTTCACTGCATCAGCTAGTTTGTCTACACCGCGAAGCATGGAGCGGCGAGCTTCTTCACTGAACTTAATTTCTTTTGCCATGATAGATAGACCTCCTTAGGAAATTAAATAAATTTTGGTTACTGCTCGGTTGATTTCCGTTGCAGGCGCTCGCTTTCCATGGGCGGTCCGGGAGCCTCCTCGGCTTCGCCTGTGGGGTCTCCCCTGTCCCTTCCTCCCATAGGAGTCTCGCGCCTTCCACTTCAATCAACCATTTAGAAATTTTATAAGATGCGGGGCTAGTTCGGTTAGCTCTCCGCTTTGATGATTAGATTATTTGCTTACTACTGCAAGTACGTCTGTTTCTTTTAGGATTAGAAGTTCTTTTCCTTCGAATTTCACTTCAGTTCCTGCGTATTTAGAGAAGATTACGCTGTCGCCTTCTGCTACTTCAAGTGCTACACGCTCTCCGCTTTCTAGTACGCGGCCAGTTCCTACTGCTACTACTTTACCTTCTTGAGGTTTTTCTTTCGCAGAGTCCGGTAATACGATACCACTTGCCGTTTTTTCCTCTGATTGAACAAGTTCAATTACAATGCGATCGCCTAATGGCTTTAACATGAAAACAACCTCCTTGGTTTCATATGTAATATTTTTTATTAGCACTCTTATCACTTGAGTGCTAACACAATTATTATAATAATGAATCTGCTTCTGTTTTGCAAGTATCTTTATCTAAAAAATTTTCGACTTGCAACCCTTTTCATTATCTTCAAGTGCCTGGAGGTTTAAACGTATTCTTTTCGTAAAATCTACGCATTATGGGAAACCTTATCGTTACAGGGACATATAGATTATATGGTACAATACGAAAAGTGAATAATGCATAAGGCTCTTTTCATAAAGGTAGTTGCTATACCTAGTAAAAAGTCGGCAATTGGACTTTTTACCGCTTATCTACTCTATTTTTCTGTGTAATCTTTTCTGATTCCAGAAGAAAAGAGCACGACAGTATGGAGTATAACGAGTACTTTATTCATACGATAAAACAACAACTATTACGAAAATAGCCTTGAAAAAGAGGAGCTTATTATGACAAAAAACTATTGGTTGGTCATTATTACATATGTCCTGATGCAGCTGTCCGGATTGCTTGGGTACCCGCTGTTGATCTGGCTTGGCGTCGGGGAAGGCATGGAGCGTGCCACCAGAGAGCCATATCTCATCGGCGTCTGGGCATTTATCAGCTTTACAGTTGGATTGGCCATTGTTGCCTGGATACTCCGCAACGAATGGACCAAAGGCGACTTCCGAGGCGAAACGGCCTCCATCCCGAAAACAGTACTATGGGCGGCTGTTGGCTTCCCGCTTGCACTGATTGGGCAGGCTGTGGCGGCACAGATTGAGCTGCAGATTTTCGGCATTCAGCCTGGCTCTGAAAATACACAAGAGATCATGGGATTTGTGACGGCATTCCCTGTCATGATTTTTGCCGTTGCTGTCGCTGGACCAATTCTAGAGGAAATCATTTTCCGGAAGATCATTTTCGGTGCCATCTATAAGAAGTTTAACTTTGCTATCGCACTGACAGTGAGTTCGCTACTTTTTGCCGTGGTCCATCAAGATTTCAAGCATCTGCTCATATACTTTGTCATGGGAGGCATTTTCGCTTTCCTATATGTAAAAACGAACCGCATCATCGTTCCCATCATCGCTCACGTTGCCATGAACTCGTTCGTGGTCACAGTGCAATATGTATTCAGAGATGATATAGAAGAAATGATGCGTCAAATGGAAGAAATGCAGAAGAACTTACCGAATTTTATTTCGTTCTTTTAAACAGCTCTCCGTTAGAGCTGAACTTACCTGGAGGATTTGCACATGAAAATAACACCATTACGAATGGTTTTCTTCTATGCGATCATGGGCAGCTTATTCTTGTACCTGGCGATTGTTTCTGTGAAGGATACCATCTGGCACTGGCACACAATTTTATTAATGCTCATTGCCACTTTTGACTTTGGTGTAGCTATTCGTTCTTATCTGCTACATCAGAAGATTAAAGAGATACAACAGAAGAAAAAGTGATTGGAGACTCGTACCTGGTTTTGGGGTGCGGGTTTTTTTATTTAGGGGAGTCTGTGAATCGAGTTGATTTCCGTTTCAGGCGCTTCGCTTGCCTGCGGGCGGTCCGTGAGCCTCCTCGGCTTGCAGCCTGTGGGGTCTCACCTGTCCCTTCTTCCCGCGGGCGTCTTCGCGCCTTGCACTGCAATCAACTTGGGGTTAGCACTTACCAAGGGTTTGGGGTTTGGTTTTTACTAGAAGTGGTTTTGGTAATTAGGTTTGTGTTTTTGGGGTTGGGGCGCGGGTGTTTTTGAAATGTTACCTTTTTTGTAGAAAAAGCGGGGGAATTTACTCGTTTTGAGGAGGCTCTTGAAGGGTTCGGTCATTTCGCTCAGGTGTTCGGACAATTTTCTCGTTTTTTTTAGGGGATTCGGACATTTGAGGTTGCTGTTCGGTCAACTTTCAACGACCTTTGGACACTTCAAAATTTCCTTCGGACAAATTCAGAAAAACTTCGGTCAACTTTGCCAAATCTTTGGTCAACTTCGTGGAAACTTCGGTCAATTTTCGAAAATCTTCGGACATTTGGCACGATTGGCCGCGTCATCTGTCCCTATGCCCCACTTCCCAAAGTCCACCGCCCTCTGTGACGTGTCCCTTTAACGCAGGCTCCATTAAACAAAACAAGCCCGTCCCCTAAAAAGAGACGAGCCTGCTTAAATCTAGTTATTCATCTTCTCTTCCTGCTCCATCAACGCTGCCGCTTTCTGCGCTTTTCTATAAGACACACGAGAAATCACAATACTGATTTCATATAGCAAGAACAACGGTACGGTTACCATCAAATGCGAGATCAGCTCTGGCGGTGTAATCAATCCACCGACTACAAGCAGGCCAAAGTAAGCGAACTTACGGATTTCCACCAAAAAGCTTGGTGTAATGAGGCCAAGCCTTGTTAAGAACATCACAATTACCGGCATTTGAAATAATATCCCAAACGGTAGGGTCAGCTGAAACAAGAATTGAAAGTATTCGTTGATTCCGATTACCTGGTTTATTTCCAACCGGTCTGCAAGCCTACCCATGAAATCCACGACAAACGGGAATAAAATGAAGTAAGAGAAAGCTAGTCCGCTTAAAAACAGGAAAATGGAAATTGGTATATAGCTTAACGTTACTCTCCGTTCTTTTTCTAACAAGCCTGGGCTGATGAAGGCCCAAAGCTGATAGAGCGTGACGGGGAACGTTATGATAAATGCAATTAAAAAGGCGAATTGCATAAAGATCTTGATGGGGTCTGTCATACGAAAGGCGTTCATCGTCAGCTCTTTCGCTTCATCTGTTTGCTGTAAATAGACAATGATCGGTTCGGCCAAGAAGAAGCCGCCGATTGCCGAAACGAAAAAGAAGGATGCTGTGATGATGATTCTTTTTCGGAGCTCGCCTATATGGTCATACACCGACATTTCTCTATCTAGCATATATGTTCATCCTTACATTACTTCGTTTCTTCTTTTTTCTCTTTAGAATCGTCGTCATCGGCCAATCCTTTAGTTGCGTTTTTGAATTCGCGCAATGTGTTCCCTGCTGCTTTCCCAAGTTGAGGCAACTTGCTTGGACCGAAAATAAGTAGTGCTACAAATACAATAAGTAAGAGGCTTCCCATTCCTAATGAACCCATATTTGACACCTCCTCGAAATATTCTTATTCTACAACTTTTTTACTCGCTTGGATAGTGCTTGAGAAAATATACCAATGACTGCAGTTCCACCGCTAAATCAATGTGATGGATGCGTATCTCTTCCGGAACATTGATACGTGCCGGTGTAAAGTTCAGTATGCCCTTTACTCCCTTTTCTACAAGTCTATCCGCTATTGGCTGTGCTACCGGAGCCGGAACCGTCAAGATGGCTACCGTTACATTCTCGGGCATTTGTTCTTCAATATCGTCTAAATGATAAACAGGGACTCCTCCGATTTCCGAGCCGATCTTGGACTCGTCCACATCAAAGGCCATCACTATTTTCGTATTATTATTTTTCATAAAATTATAATGTAGGAAGGCGGTTCCTAAATTACCTACACCTATTAGAGTAACATATGTTAATTCGTCTTGGTCGAGCGTTTTCCTGAAAAAAGTTAACAAATATTGAACATTATATCCATATCCCTTTTTCCCCAACGCACCAAAGTAACTGAAGTCCCTGCGGATCGTGGCGCTGTCCACCTTTACCGCCTCACTAAGCTCCGCAGATGACACGCGCTGCTTGCCGGACGAATGCAAATTCTGGATGAAACGATAATATAACGGCAAGCGCTTAGCCGTTGCCTGTGGAATTTTCATTTGTTCGTTATTCATTTTACTCCCCCATTTGTCGAACCTGTTTGCCTTTCTATTTTAACACGGAACGAAAACGATTACATTTCTATGTCTATACTAATTTACCTGACTGAATGGTTCCCCTAAGGCTCGCAGTTCGGGGCCGAAACGGAATCGGGCGATTTTTCAGATTTACGGGCGATAATCTCGATTTACGGTCGATTCGGCCAAAACCAGCCCCTCCCTCAAAACCAGATACCCAAAATCTTGATGTATACCCCAAAGAAAGATACACTTAATCTAGAATTACTCGAGGTGAAGATGATGATTATTTTACAAGTGAATCAGTTGACCAAATACTTTGGCGCTGACCTTATTTTATCGAATATAAAACTAGAAGTACAATCCAAAGATAGAATTGCCCTTGTCGGACGCAACGGGGCAGGGAAATCTACTCTATTAAAAATCATATCCAATCAGCTATCCTTTGATTCAGGAGACCTGATTAAACCTAAAGGCGTGTCGATCGGCTATCTTGCCCAGGACACGGGGTTGCAGACTGAGCGCTCGATCTGGGACGAGATGCTGACCGTATTCACCGGCCTGCGCGAACTGGAAACACAGATGCGCACACTCGAAGCGAAAATGGGAGATCCCGCTTATTTTGAAGACGAGACGCAATATGCTCGCATCCTCAAAGAATACGACGAGGTCCAAGAAGCCTTCAAGCAAAAAGGCGGCTTTCAATATGAAGCAGATATTCGCTCCGTCTTGCACGGCCTGCGTTTTTCAGAATATGATTACCAAACTCCAATTGAAACACTCAGTGGCGGACAACGGACCCGCTTGGCCTTAGCGAAACTGCTTTTGACCAAGCCAGACCTGCTCATTCTCGATGAGCCGACCAACCACTTGGACATTGACACCCTTTCCTGGCTGGAGAACTACCTCCAAGGTTACCCTGGTGCCCTGCTGATTGTTTCCCATGACCGCTATTTCTTGGACAAGGTGGTTAACATTGTTTACGAGATTTCGCGTAAACAGTCCGCTAAATTCATCGGGAACTACAGCAAGTATTTAGAGCAAAAAGCAGAACAGTATGAACGCGACATGAAGATGTTCGAAAAGCAACAGGACGAGATTGCCAAGCTGCAAGATTTTGTGGCAAAGAACTTGGCCCGTGCCTCTACTACTAAACGTGCGCAAAGCCGTCGCAAACAGCTTGAGAAGATGGAAGTGATGGACCGGCCAAAAGGTGACGAAAAATCTGCCTCCATCATGTTTGATATTGACCGCCAAAGTGGAAATGATGTTCTTAAAGCAAGAGATCTAGCCGTTTCCTACGATACGAATCCGGTCTTCCGTCAAGTGGACTTTTCGATGAGCCGCGGCGACAGTGTTGCACTTGTCGGGCCAAACGGGATCGGGAAGTCTACCTTATTAAAGACGCTTGTCGGAAAATTAAAGCCGCTGGAAGGTACGTTTTCCTTTGGCGCTAATGTGTCGATCAGCTATTACGACCAGCAGCAGGCAGACCTTACCTCCAACAAAAGCGTTCTAGCGGAGCTGTGGGATGAATATCCTCAGAAAATGGAGAAAGAGATCCGGACCGTTCTAGGAAACTTTCTATTTTCCGGGGATGATGTGCTGAAGCCTGTATCCACCTTGAGTGGTGGCGAAAAAGCACGTCTTGCCCTTTCCAAGCTGATGATGGAGCGCTCAAACGTGCTAATTCTCGATGAGCCTACCAACCACTTGGACCTAGACAGCAAGGAAATCCTTGAGAATGCCTTGATTGATTATCCTGGCACCATCCTTTTCGTCTCCCATGACCGTTATTTTATCAACCGCTTGGCGACGAAGGTTTATGAATTGAGTACGGACGGCGCAACAGAGTACTTGGGCGACTATGACTATTATGTAGAGAAAAAAGAAGAGGCGTTGGAACTGGAGCGATTGGAAGCGGAAACTGCTACTTCTAAAAAGGTCACTTCAGCCGCAGTTAATGATGCCCCTGAGAAAATGAGCTACGAACAGGAAAAAGAAGCAAAGCGCCTCGAACGCCAGCGCAAACGCCGTGTCGAAGAGATCGAAAAAGAGATGGAAGAGCTCGAACAGAAAATCGAGCATAACGAAAGCGAGCTTTGTTTGCCTGAAGTCTATCAGGATCATGAAAAAGTGCTGGAGCTGAACACAGCGAACGAAGCGTTTCAGGAAAGGCTTCTTGAATTGATGGAGGAATGGGAAGAGCTCGTGTAAGTTGGTTAGGGGGATTAGATGAATAGATTTTTTTCGATTGTTATATTGATGGTGATCATCACCAACACAATTAGATACTTTTACTATATCTTTACCGGCCCGCTAGAGGCTTACTATTTTGTTATGCTCGCTATCAACCTTGCAGGGTTTGGGCTTGGGATATACTATTTATTTTTCCAAAAGAAAAAACAGCGCAACTAGCAACAAAACCGCTCAGTCAAACCAGTGACTGGGCGGTTTTTTATATTCTTATCTCGTCGCACTGGACAAAGTGGAAGCCTTCCTCAGCATTCCCCAATTGGGCAGGTAAGCGAATAGCGCTATAGCCAACAGCAGGACAAAGTTAAGGCCAATCTTCCATCCGTCCATATCCACCAAAACATTCAACAAGAAATCCCTTGTAGTGGGAAGGAGAAAAGCAATTGCAAGTAGGGCCAATGATCCAAATCCCCCAATTAAACCAAGGCGGTAAAAGATGGTTCCAAGCAAAAATCCAAGTGATAATAGAAGGAAACAGATAACCAGATCCACAAACAGCTGGTTATACCAGGTATTTGCCAAAGTCGTCATCTCTACCGTATGGTAAGTAAGGAAGCTCCCACTTGCTGCCATGCCTACAAACCCATCGAAAATGCTCTTAACGATTACATGTATGGTGGAAAATATCACTGCCACGACCGTGCAATAGATTAAGACACTTAGCAAGTATTGATTTCTTGTCGCGCCAAACTTTATGCAATAAGGGAAGGTCTCCTTTGTTGTTAAAAATCCCGTGATGCCACAGAAAATATAGATGGCCATGCTTGTGGAAACAACCATCTTCGTGTCAAAGGATAGGACAATAACAAACATGGCTGTCAAACTGAGCAAAAGAATCGACCAAAATACCATAAACGAAAACCGCATATCCACAGCCAAGTAATAGAGTACTGCCTTCATATCCTTAAGCATATTGCTTTCCTCCCTTTAACTCTTCTTCTGTCATATATACCATCAGTTGCTGAATTGAGCTCCGGTCAGCATCCAAGTTGTGCACGGCCGCTTCTTCCACCGTCAGCCCTTCACCATATAAAGTTGCTGTCTTCCTGCCTGCCAAAACGGACTCATGCAACACACGCTTGCCTTGTGCAAACTCATCCACCACTTCTTTTTTCCCTGACACGGTGATGCTTGAATCAAGAAGCTCTTCTGTGGATTTGTGGAAAACCAGCTGCCCACTTCTCATCAAGACCACTTCTTCAAACAAGTTACTCACCTCATCAATCAGATGTGTGGATAAGATGATGGTTCTCGGAAACTCTTCATATTCTTCTAAGAGCACTTCATAAAATTTAAATCTGGCGGCTGCGTCGAGTCCGATATACGGTTCATCGAGGATGGTGATTTTCGCTCTGCTCGCCAGGCCGATGATGATACCAAGGGAGGATTCCATCCCTTTTGATAAGCCTTTTGTTTTGAGGGTCGGACTTAGATTGAAGGTTCCGAGCAGTGCATTTGCCGTATCCCATGACCAGTTTGGGTAAAAAAGCGAAGCCACTTTTAAAATATCTCTGATTTTAAGACGTTTAATGAAGTTGTTGCTTTCATTTACAAGGCAGATATCTTTAGTGATTTGTCTGTTGTTAAATGGGGTTTCGCCGTTAATAAGGATTTCTCCTGATGAAGGTAGCGCATGACCGGCTAGCATTTGCATTAGTGTCGTTTTACCCGCACCGTTTCGTCCGAGCAAACCGTATATTTTGTTTTCCTCAAGCATTATTGACAGGCTATCCACAGCTTTTTTGTTTCCGTAGACCTTGGATACATTCTTTAGCTCTATTTTCATTGCTCTTCCCCCTCGCTGATCAATGTCGCTAATTCCTCTTCCGTAATGCCAAGCTTACTTGCTTCCTTTTTTAGTGGAACGATGTAATCTTTAAAAAATGCCGCTTTTCTTTTCGTCAGGATGATTCGCTTTGCTCCCTCTGCCACAAACATTCCTACTCCCCTTTTCTTAAATAAGATTTCCTGATCGACCAACTGATTGATTCCCTTCGCTGCGGTTGCTGGGTTGATCTGATAATATTTCGCAAATTCGTTCGTAGACGGCACCCGCTCTCCCTCCTGCATGCTGCCTTCTAAGATGCCGCTCTCGATCAGTTCGGCCACCTGCTGGAAAATGGGGATGTCACTCTTAAGGTTGATTTCCATGTTTTTGATTCACCTACTTTGGATTGACTGGTGTTTAGTTGTTATGTTATTTGGTTCATTAGTTATGTAACTAACTATATAAGTTAGAGGAGGAGAAGTCAATAGGGTTATTAGCAATTTTTACAAATTTTTACGAGGGGGATTTGTATTGCTTGCCCGATCTGTTACCGAAATTGATGAAGCAGAGACGCTTTGGTCACATAGAAGCCTCCTCTGTTACCTATCTTGGCTGAGCGATGATACTTTGGTCACTGAGATAGCCTCTCTGTTACCTATTTAGATCAGTTGCATTCGTTTCGGGCGTTGATAAACGTTAAACCAGCCACCCAATTAAAAGTCAGGTAACTATGAAGAATTCTATTTGCCCGAAGCAGCGTGCTGAGTACCAAAATAGTCTTATAGAAGCCGTCTATACGACCGAAGCTCCCTGCAAAGCTACCCTTCAGTCTAATAGATCCCTTCTATACGACCGAAGCACCAGCAAAAGCTACTCTAAAGTCTAATAGAGCCCTTCTATACAACCGAAGCACCAGCAAAAGCTACTCTAAAGTCTAATAGGGCCCTTCTATACGACCGAAGCCTTCCACAAAGCTCCCCTTTAGTCTAATAGAACCTCTCTATACGACCGAAGCCGCTCACCAAGCTTCCCTTCAGTCCAATAGAACCCCTCTATACGACCGAAGCACTTCACCAAGCTCCCCTTCTGTCCAATAGACTTCTCCACACCCACCCCAAGCCAAAGTTACCAACACACCCTCCCACCCCCTAACCGCAAATTTTGTCGAACAAAAAAGGTATCCTGCTGAAGCTTGTCGACTAGCACCACTTACCCACAGCCTTATACACATATCCACCCTTGTTTTATAAGTTATCAAGATAAATATCCACACTATCCACAAAAATACACAAAGTTATCCACATTTTTTATTCACATTTTGGAGGTTTATTTTAGTGAATATTTGGGTATCTATCCACATTTAATCCACAGGTGTGTGGATAACACTTCAAACTCCCCCTAAAGCCGCTCCCCTCAACAAAGCAAGCGCCTCCAAAAGCAAAAGAAAAAGCCTCCCAACTGAACAACGTCAGTTAAAAGGCTCCTCAATATCCAAACCTGGATTCGCATTTAAATCCATTCCAGATCTCTTTCCTAAACGATACATCACACTACCCACTGTCGCAATCATCGCTGCGTTGTCCGTACACAAGGATAACGGTGGAATCACCAAGTTCTTCCCTTCCTTATCCACAGCTTCCTGCAATGCCGCGCGCAATCCTCTATTCGCAGCAACACCGCCTGCAAGCAACACTTGATTCACGCCGTATTCTTTCATCGCCCGTATCGTTTTTCCAACGAGTACTTCAATCACGCTCTCCTGGAAGCTTGCCGCAAGGTCCTCCGCCGCAATTTCTTCCCCTTTTTGCTTGGCGTTGTGGAGGGTGTTGATAACTGCTGACTTCAATCCTGAAAAGCTGAAATCATAGGAGTCTTCCTCAAGCCATGCTCTTGGCAGCTTAATAGAAGGCGTCCCTTCCCCAGCCATACGGTCAATATGCGGGCCACCCGGATAAGGCAATTGAAGGGTACGCGCCACCTTGTCGTAGGCTTCTCCTACGGCATCATCACGGGTTTCCCCAATTACTTCAAAGGAACCGTGCTCTTTCATGTAGACAAGCTCTGTGTGTCCACCCGACACGACGAGTGCCAGCAACGGGAAGTCTAGGTCCGCCACCAGCTGATTGGCATAGATATGACCTGCAATATGGTGGACGCCGACGAGTGGTTTTTGATGAGCGAATGCCAGCGCCTTAGCCGCGTTCACACCAATCAACAGTGCACCAACAAGTCCCGGTCCTTCTGTCACAGCAATGGCATCAATGTCTGCCATGGTCAAGCCGCCCTGCTCTAACGCTTCCTCTAATACCACCGTCATTTGCTCTACATGATGACGAGAAGCGATTTCTGGTACCACTCCGCCAAAACGCTGGTGACTTTCAATTTGAGAAGAGACAATGTTCGAAACAATCTCTTTTCCATTCTTAATAATCGCCACCGCCGTCTCATCACAACTCGTTTCAATTCCTAATATTAGTTCGTCTTTTGCTTCAGTTAATTTCATATATTCACCCACATCACTAGTGCATCTTCATTGTTATCCACATAGTATTTTTTCCGGATTCCACCGTTCTGGAAGCCGTGTTTTCGATAGAGCCCTTGTGCCACTAAATTCGATACCCTAACTTCAAGCGAAACAGTGGTTGCTCCGACCATTTTACAATATTCCATCGCTTTGCCTAACAAAAGATCCCCAAGTTTCCGGCCCCGACAAGCAGGATCCACTGCAATATTGGTAATCTGCGCTTCTCCCATTACAATCCAAATCCCGCAATAGCCGATTACCCGGTCATCTTCTTTCATCACTAGGTAATGGGCATATGGATTGTTGGTCAACTCATAATAAAAGGCATCCTTTGTCCAAGGTGTGGCAAACGACTTCAGCTCCACACGATGCACCCCTTCAATATCGTAAACCGTCATTTTTGAAATTCCTACCAATGAATTCATTCCGCTCACCTATTTTTCTTTACTTTCCAGCCATTTCGCCTCTGCTTCTGCAAGTCTCGTATAATTCGGCACGAAGGAATGAGCATCCTCGGCCTCTCTTTTCAACCCAAGAAAAGCCAGCTCGCTTGGGCTTGGGTTATTTTCACTGACCTGTGCAAAATGTGCCAGTTCCCCAAGGTACTCTATGACGGTTTCCTTATGGAGGTGCACATCATTTCCGATAAACAACACCGGCTCCTGCCTGTCTTTTAGCGCCTGCAACCAGTCTGTCATCAAAATGTTCACGTCCTCAATCTCTGTCACGAGATCGTCCTCTTGAAAGCGATATAGCCCTGTATACACCTGACCGCGTCTCGCATCCTGCAAAGCACAGATGCTTCCGTCAAAATATCGGCCGTTAGCCGCCACAAGCTCTAGACTTGAAACCCCAACAAGCGGAATGTTCAACGACCACGCCAACGTTTTCGCAAGTGTCACACCAATCCTTACTCCCGTATAAGAACCAGGTCCTTTTCCGACCACAATTCGCGTAAGGTCACTTGGCGCGACATCGCAGTCCTGCATCAGTTTTTCCACTGCTGGCATCGCTCGCAACGAATGATTCTTTTTCACATTTGTCACCAGTTCCCCGATCACTTTATTTTCATCAACTATAGCTACGCCCAACACATAAGTCGACGTATCAATCGCTAGCACTTTGGTCATTCCATTAACTCCTTACATATAGCTTCATATCTTTCCCCTTTTGGTGTGAGAACAATCTTACGCTCATCATCGCCATGGTGATAGATATAGATTTCCAACCGTTCACTTGGTAAAAACTCTTCAATCAGATGGGCCCACTCCACCACGGTGACACCTTCACCTTCAAAATAATCATCAAACCCCAAGTCCTCTTCACTGTCAGCCAAGCGGTACACATCCATATGATAAAGTGGAAGGCGGCCCTGATACTCTTTAATGATGGTAAAGGTCGGACTGTTCACGTTCCTTTTAATCTTCATTCCTTTTGCCAAGCCTTTTGTAAAAGTCGTCTTCCCGGCGCCGAGATCCCCTTCTAACAACAGAACCTCCCCGCCTTCCATCAACTTGCCAAGGGCCTCGGACTTTGCCATCGTTTCCTCAGCTGAATGTGTCATAATCTCCACTTGCAACATATCATCCTACTCCTAACCTCTATTAAAATGATTATAGCCTTCTTTTTTTAATTCCTGTACGCCATCATGAGACTTTAAGAAGGCTCGTCCTTCGCCACTAGAGACGGTGCCTATTTTCGTAATCTTAATTCCGGCTGTCTGGCACTCCTCCTGCAGCTTAACCCAATCCGTCTCAGGAATGGAACCGACCAATTCAAAGTCTTCTCCACCGGTCATCGCCCATTGGAAAGCTTTTTCCGCACGATAATTCTGTAAATCTTCACTTATTGGTATTGTTTCCTTATTTATTAAAATATCTACCTGGCTCGCCTCTGCAATCTCCAAAAGCTCACTTGCCAAGCCGTCACTCACATCATTTAATGAAACACGTTCAAACTTGCTTAACATCCTTCCCAATGTCACTTGGGGCTTAGGCCGCTGATGGTACTCCATTAAAGATGGATGTTCGGTAGAAGCACCCTCATTATGTAAAAGAATATCCAAACCACCCGCCGAATCCCCCACTGTTCCAGAGACAAACACCACATCTCCTTCTTTAGCACGGGAACGAAGCAGCCTCTTGCCTTTTTCCACTTGGCCAATCACAAATACACTCAATACCATCGTTTTGCCGGAAGTCGTGTCCCCGCCAATCAAATCCACTTCATATTGGTCCCCAAGCGACCTCATGCCATCATAAATCGCTCTCAGTTCCTCCTGGCTCCATTCCTTAGAGATCGTGATGGAGACAAGATAATACAAAGGATATCCACCCATCGCCGCCACATCACTAATATTAGCTGCCAACGCCTTATATCCAATATCAAAAGGTTTCATCGTACCACGCGTAAAATGAACACCCTCTACCATCGTATCTACACACACAATTTTCTCAAAGCCTTCTTCTACTCCGATTATGGCCGCGTCGTCCCCAATTCCAACCACCTTTTGTGCATGAAACAATCGCTCTGGCTGAATATCCTTAATAAAAGCAAATTCATCTGAAATGGACAAGCTCTTCACTCCTCTGCTTCCGACTGCTACCCACTATTATAGCGAAAGCATCTTCATAAAGAAAATAATTCTGCCAAGAAAAGCATCAATAGGTTTAACCCTCCCATAAAAAGGATATGGACAAGAGAACGCTTAAATTTAGAGGAGGAATATAAGAAATGGCATACACAGATCGTGAAGCTACTCAAGACAGAGTAGAGCAAAAAGTTGAAAACATGGACCCTGCTAAGAAAGAACAGATCCTGGCCGACTTCGATACCTTCAAGAGCTATTTAAGTGACAAAGTCTCCAAAGGAAAGAAAGTGGGCCTTGGAGAAGAACAACTAGCTATGGCCGCAGAAAAAGTAGCAGATTACTTAGCCAAGCATGAAGACCCTCGAAATAGTGAAGAGAAACTTCTTCAAGAATTATGGAAAGTCGGCGACAAAGACGAGCGCCACAAACTAGCACATATGCTTGTTAAACTAGTGGATTAATAGTACTAGTCTAAATATACTTATTCGGTTTAATCACAAGTTTTTATTAGCCACCTTTTAGGGTGGCTTTTTCTATGGGTAAAATTTCCTTATTAAAAAATTGATAAAAAAGAAGGAATTTGTCATAATTTATAGAATATTTAAACTTGGTTGCCGATATATACTATATAGGGGGCAAATACTATTACAGGAGGGAATACAATGCGCTTTACTGGTTTTTTCTTTTTTCTCATCATGGCAGTAGCATTAACAGGATGTAACAACGGAGGAACGGAAGCAGATGCTGAAGAGGCAATCGGCTTAGAATACGCCTTCGAAAATAATGGACAAGAATTTGAGATAATCCACGTGTACCAGTTGTACGAAGCATTCTATGAAGAAGGACTAAAAGGGGACGAGGCAACTGCACTGTACACTTCAAGCATCCTTGATGAGGTTGCAGATAAATGCTATAAAGGCGGCGAGTTCGAAACAAATACAGAATATGCTCTTGCACCACCAAAGAACAGAATTGCCGTTCAAGATAACCTGAAGAGAATGGATTCCAAAAAGATCAATGCTGCTGTTAAAGACGCATTAACAAAGTCTTCTAACGAACTACCACTTGAAGGAAGCAAAACAACAGTATGTGTGTTCCCGACAGACAACAATGCACCGGCCACTTTCGTTACTGCTGGTGTTGGCAAGATCGTCGTATTCTATGATCGTAATACAACAGACAAAATGCTAAAAGCAGGTGTCGCAAACAAATATCACAACAGCTACTGGGTTGATAACCATTATAATGGTGAAACATTTACTGTGTTAGATAACCTTGTTATTGAAGGAAAAGGTACTATGTTCCAAAAACTAGTTTACCCTAATATTGATGTAGCGCCAGTAGACGAAGAATACAACAAAGATTTATGGACAAGAATTGAAGGCGAGCTAGAAAAAGAAGATGATAAAAAGACACAAGAAATCTTCAAAGGCGGAAGGAACGGCCTACCAAGTCAATATGGCTACAGCGAAAGCTATAAAATGCTGCAATCCTTCGTGAACGCAAATGAAGGTGCATCCATTGAAGACTGGTCTGCAGCTACTTCTGAAGAGATCTTGGAAGCACATAAAGCGAATTATAATTGATTGTAGGTTTATGTAGATGGAATGGGGCCTCAAAAAGGGGCTTCATTCTTTTTTGTTTTGATTATGATTGTGAATTAGCTAGCTCAGGTTGATGCTGGTGAGGTTAGTTGGATTGGGGCTGTAATTTAGGGAGTGTAGACTTTGGTATATTTATGTCGAATGGCATTTATATGACGCAAAGTGGCTAATAAATCAAAAAGTTGGCTAATAAAATCTAAAAGTGGCTTATAAATTTGCAATCTCCATCAATAAATTCATAAATGGCTTTACAGAACTTCAAACACTACATATAATCCTTAAATATTCCTTGAAAATTGCGATCTCAAGTAATAAATTCCTGAATCTCACTAAAAAAAGACAAAAAAATAACGAAACCTAGTTTCGCATTTTAAAAGAATGGCGGTCCCGACCGGGATCGAACCGGCGATCTCCTGCGTGACAGGCAGGCATGTTAACCGCTACACCACGGGACCTTATTTGGTTGCGGGGACAGGATTTGAACCTGCGACCTTCGGGTTATGAGCCCGACGAGCTACCAGACTGCTCCACCCCGCGATAATAATATATGCTATTTTACAAAAGCACTTGCCTGGCAACGTCCTACTCTCACAGGGGGAGATCCCCCAACTACCATCGGCGCTGAAGAGCTTAACTTCCGTGTTCGGTATGGGAACGGGTGTGACCTCTTCGCCATCATTACCAGACATATGCTATTATAATATAACTTGTAGGAAAAATCAAGAAGTTTTCTCAAACTTTTTGTTCCTTCAAAACTAGATAATGTGTTCGTATCAAGAAATTCATATCGTTCACTTATTTCAATACTTATTGGGTTAAGTCCTCGATCGATTAGTATTCGTCAGCTCCACATGTCGCCATGCTTCCACCTCGAACCTATCTACCTGATCATCTTTCAGGGATCTTACTTACCGAAGTAAAAGGAAATCTCATCTTGAGGGGGGCTTCATGCTTAGATGCTTTCAGCACTTATCCCGTCCGCACGTAGCTACCCAGCTATGCCTTTGGCAAGACAACTGGTACA
>NZ_VTEV01000013.1 GCF_008180725.1 Sutcliffiella horikoshii
ATACTAATCGATCGAGGACTTAACCCAATAAGTATTGAAATAAGTGAACGATATGAATTTCTTGATACGAACACATTATCTAGTTTTGAAGGATCAACCTTCAACTGAATATGTCTGGTAATGATGGCGAAGAGGTCACACCCGTTCCCATACCGAACACGGAAGTTAAGCTCTTCAGCGCCGATGGTAGTTGGGGGATCTCCCCCTGTGAGAGTAGGACGTTGCCAGGCAAATTTATAGGAAACCAGTGCTTATTAGATTAGGCGCTGGTTTTTTTGTATTCTTTTTGGAGAAAATGGTGGCCGAACAATGACAGGGTCCTTTGGAAAGGGGAGGATCTGTCATCGTAGAGGCGAAACGGTGACAAAACAGCGGAGAAGAAGAAAGTTTTGTCATCTTAGAGCGAGAAAGGTGCCAAAAAACAAAAACTAGAGACAATTTTGTCACCGTTTAGCATCGATATTCAGTATGATGAAGACACATTGGGGAAAAATTTTTCGCTGTAAATGTCATCATTCAACTGCTGAAGTCACTTTAAAGCTGAAATTCCATCATATATGTCCTCATATACAAAATGAAAGCACTTTGGCTATTTAATCCCCCTCGTAAACGCCTTTATCATCCCTCTTAAGATAATATAACCACCTACCTCAAACCCCGAACCACTAACGCCCCATTTAATACATTTTTTGAACAATTTTGACCAATTGACGTTTAAACACCTCCCAAAAGTGGAATTCTGTTTGAGAGAGATTATTTTGTCAGAAAAGCTCCCTACATCTATAACCCTACATATATTGACGCAAAGACACCCCAAACACGCCAGAATGACAGTTTTTAGCGAAAGGTTATCTATTGAATTTTTTCGGAAGGTCTTATATATTTTACATATAGTCAAAGATAGTCAAGGTCAGATAGGAGGATAGCATGAGGAACATATCTGATGTCATTGAGCATTATTTGAAACAGGTGTTAGAGGGAAGCAGGGAGAATTCTGCTGAGATTAAACGAAGTGAGATAGCAGATAAGTTTGAATGTGTGCCCTCCCAGATTAATTATGTGATTAATACTAGGTTTACGATTGAACGAGGATATTTGGTGGAGAGCAAGCGTGGAGGCGGCGGGTATATTAGGATTATTAAAATCAAACCGCATGACCATTTGCAATTAATTGACCAGCTTATAGAACTGATAGATGTGAGAGTTTCCCAAGCTAGTGCGGAGGATGTTATCTTTCGGTTGGTGGAAGAGAAGGTGATTTCCGCTAGGGAGGCGAAGATAATGGTCAGTGTCATGGACCGCTCTGTTTTATATTTGGGCCTGCCTGAAAGAGATGAGTTGCGGGCAAGGATGTTAACGGCCATGCTGACGACACTGAAGTATCGGTAGGGGGGATGAAAATGGTTTGTCAAGAATGTAATGAGCGTCCGGCTGCTTTGCATTTTACGAAGATAATTAATGGAGAAAAATCCGAGATTCATATATGTGAGCAATGTGCTCAAGAAAAGGGTAGTATGTCATTATTTACGGGTGGTTCAGGTTTTTCGATTAATAACCTGATTGCTGGATTGTTAAATACGGAACACGCCATTCCAAATCCACAAAAGCAAGATCTTGAGCCGCAGAAGATCTTACAGTGTGAGCGGTGTAAGATGACATTTCCACAGTTTACGAAAATTGGCCGATTTGGTTGTTCGGAATGTTACCATACTTTTTCTGACAAGATGCAGCCTATTTTAAAAAGGTTGCATAGTGGAAACACGATGCATGCAGGGAAAATACCGAAACGAATCGGCGGAAGTATGCATGTAAGGAAAGAAATTGATTCGCTAAGAGAGGAACTACAAGACCTTATTTTACAGGAAGAATTCGAGAGCGCGGCGAATACTAGAGATAGAATCAGAGAATTGGAAAGGCAATTGAGTGAAAAAAGAGAGGGGGAGCAGTAGATGTCTCTTGAACACTTTTTGAATAATGCGGTCAGCTCTTGGATGAAGCAGGAGGGTCCGGATTCAGATATCGTACTTAGTAGTAGAGTGCGACTTGCTAGGAATCTAGAAAAGATGCAGTTTCCGACAGTGTCTAGCAATGAGGAAGCTCAGCAAATAGTGGATATCATGAGGCAGCATTTTGGGGAAAAAGAGTTTCAGGACCTTGGGGAACTAGAGTTTCTTCTTATGGAGGAAATGAATGCATTAGAGAAGAGAGTGCTGGTAGAAAAGCACTTGATCAGTCCACAACTGGCGGAGGATTCGGCATTTGGAGCATGTTTGTTATCACCGAATGAAGAAGTGAGCATTATGATAAATGAGGAGGATCATATCAGGATACAATGCTTGTTTCCCGGCCTGCAATTAAATGAAGCGTTGCAGGTGGCTAATTCATTGGATGATTGGATAGAAGAAAAGATTGATTATGCGTTTGATGAAAAACGAGGATACTTAACGAGTTGCCCGACAAATGTGGGGACGGGGCTCCGCGCTTCCGTCATGATGCACTTGCCCGCACTGGTGTTGACTCAGCAGATGAACAGAATTGTTCCTGCAATTAATCAATTGGGATTAGTTGTTAGAGGAATTTATGGGGAAGGCAGCGAAGCTTTAGGGAACATCTTTCAAATATCTAACCAAATGACACTTGGTAAGTCAGAAGAAGATATTGTCCAGGACCTTATGGGTGTTGTGCATCAACTTATTTCACAAGAGCGCTCTGCCAGGGAAGCATTAGTCAAAACTTCGAACATACAATTAGAAGATAGGGTATTTCGCTCATACGGGTTGCTCGCACATAGCCGGGTAATGGAGACGAAAGAGGCGGCAAAGTGTTTATCGAATGTGCGGCTTGGTATAGATTTAGGCTATATCACCGACATTTCAAGATCGATTTTGAATGAATTAATGATATTAACTCAACCGGGCTTCTTGCAGCAATATGCTGGAGGACCATTAAAACCAAATGAAAGAGATGTTCGCAGGGCTAGCTTGATTCGGGAAAGAATGCGATTAAATAGATAAAATATTCGGGAGGCGATTGGATATGATGTTTGGTCGATTTACAGAAAGAGCGCAAAAAGTATTGGCATTGGCACAAGAAGAGGCACTGCGCCTAAGCCATAATAATATTGGAACAGAGCATATCCTGCTTGGACTGGTCAGAGAAGGAGAAGGGATTGCTGCGAAAGCGCTGATTGCCCTGGGCCTGGGACCTGAAAAAATTCAAAAAGAAGTAGAAAACCTCATTGGCAGAGGTCAGGACAGTGGTCAGTCCATCCCTCACTATACACCAAGAGCGAAGAAGGTAATTGAGCTATCCATGGATGAAGCCCGTAAACTTGGTCATTCCTACGTGGGAACAGAGCATGTATTGCTTGGCCTGATTCGCGAGGGAGAAGGTGTGGCGGCACGCGTATTGAATAACTTGGGAGTGAGTTTGAACAAGGCTCGCCAGCAAGTGTTGCAATTACTTGGAAGCAACGAGTCTTCCGGAGGACATCAAGGTGGTGCATCGGCAAATGTGAATACACCTACTTTGGATAGCTTGGCAAGGGATTTAACAGCGGTTGCGCGTGAAGGCAGCCTGGATCCTGTTATTGGAAGAAGCAAGGAAATTCAGCGTGTCATTGAAGTGCTTAGCCGAAGAACAAAAAACAATCCGGTATTAATAGGGGAGCCTGGAGTGGGTAAGACGGCTATTGCTGAAGGACTCGCACAGCAAATTGTGAGCAACGAAGTTCCGGAAATCCTTCGTGATAAGCGCGTTATGACACTGGATATGGGAACGGTTGTTGCTGGTACGAAATATCGCGGGGAGTTTGAGGACCGCCTGAAGAAAGTGATGGATGAGATCCGTCAAGCTGGCAACATCATTCTTTTTATCGACGAACTTCATACATTAATCGGTGCCGGTGGGGCAGAGGGTGCCATCGACGCATCCAATATCTTAAAACCGTCCTTAGCGCGTGGAGAGTTGCAATGTATCGGTGCCACAACGCTAGATGAGTACCGTAAATATATCGAAAAAGATGCAGCACTTGAGCGACGCTTCCAGCCAATTACAGTGGATGAGCCGACAACAGCGGAATCTATTCAGATTCTGACAGGATTGCGTGACCGGTATGAGGCGCATCATCGCGTATCCATCACCGATGAAGCGATTGAGCAGGCGGTTAAGCTTTCCGATCGTTACATTTCGGACCGCTTCCTGCCGGATAAAGCGATCGACTTGATTGACGAAGCAGGATCAAAAGTGCGACTTCGTTCCTTTACAACACCTCCCAACTTAAAAGAGTTAGAGGTAAAGTTAGAAACTGTTCGCAACGAGAAGGATGCTGCCGTACAGAGCCAAGAGTTTGAAAAGGCGGCGTCATTAAGAGATACAGAGCAACGCCTTCGTGAACAATTAGAAGAAACAAAGAAAACGTGGAAAGAAAAACAGGGACAAGAGAATTCTGAGGTGACAGTGGAAGATATTGCGATGGTGGTATCAAGCTGGACAGGAATTCCGGTATCAAAACTGGCACAAACAGAAACAGATAAACTGTTAAACATGGAATCTTTATTGCACTCCCGTGTCATTGGACAGGATGAAGCAGTTAAAGCTGTATCAAAAGCTGTTCGCCGTGCACGTGCCGGCTTGAAAGATCCGAAGCGTCCAATAGGATCCTTCATCTTCCTTGGGCCAACTGGGGTAGGTAAAACGGAGCTTGCAAGAGCATTAGCTGAATCTATCTTTGGTGACGAGGATGCGATGATTCGTATTGATATGTCCGAATATATGGAGAAGCATTCAACTTCCCGTCTTGTTGGTTCCCCTCCAGGCTATGTTGGATATGATGAAGGCGGCCAATTGACGGAGAAGGTTCGTCGCAAACCGTATTCTGTTATTCTGTTAGATGAAATCGAGAAGGCGCATCCTGATGTGTTCAATATTCTACTACAAGTGTTAGAGGATGGCCGTTTGACAGATTCGAAGGGTCGAACAGTCGACTTCCGTAACACGCTTGTCATTATGACATCGAATGTTGGTGCAGATGCCTTAAAGCGTAACAAATATGTAGGTTTCAATGTACAGGATGAGAACCAGAACTATAAAGACATGAAAGGGAAAGTGATGGATGAGCTGAAAAAGGCGTTCCGTCCGGAGTTCCTAAACCGTGTGGATGAAATGATTGTTTTCCACTCTTTAGAAAAGACACACTTGAAAGAAATCGTAACGTTGCTATCTGAGCAGTTGACGAAACGCCTGAAAGAACAGGATATCGACTTAGAGCTGACAGATGCTGCAAAAGAAAAGATTTCAGAAGAAGGCTATGATCCGGAATATGGTGCAAGACCGTTGCGCCGTGCCATCCAAAAGCACGTGGAAGATAAACTATCAGAAGAGCTGTTAAAAGGAAATATCGAGAAAGGCAAGAAAATCTCATTAGATGTGATAGACGGAGAATTTGTTGTCCGTGATGTGGAAAAAGTAAAATAAAGTTGATAGTCGATTTACATGGCTGAATAGAAGTGGAGGTTAGCTCTTGATATAAGGGCTTTCCTCCTTTCTTGTATTTTCCAATGGTTTAGATTAGCGTAAGTTATGTGAAATAAGGTATCATAAAAGAAGGAAAACAATGGTATTTTTACTATACTCTTTTCATAAAGATTATTGTTAATATAGAGAGGATTTTTGGATGGCAAAGCGTAAGACAAAGTTTATGTGTAAGGAATGCGGGTATGAGTCTCCTAAGTGGATGGGGAAATGTCCCGGGTGCAATGCTTGGAATACAATGGTGGAGGAACTGGAAGAGTCCAGGACGCCAAGGCGTGGAGGTTTTACGACGTCCTCATCTACACTGGCAAGAAAAGCGGAATCCATCACAAAAGTGGAAAATATAAAGCAGTCAAGAATTTATACAGATATGGAAGAGTGCAATAGAGTGCTTGGAGGGGGATTGGTACAAGGATCACTTGTTCTTATTGGGGGAGACCCCGGCATTGGAAAGTCTACTTTATTGCTGCAGGTGTGCTGTCAATTGGCATTAAAAAAACATCGTGTCCTATACATATCGGGGGAAGAATCTGTTCAGCAAACAAAGCTGCGGGCAGACCGTTTGGGAGTACAGGCAGATGAGTTGTTTGTTTTATCAGAAACAGACTTCGAACTGGTTGCAAAAGCGGTGGATGATGTACAGCCGACCTTGCTTGTTGTCGATTCCATACAAACTGTTTACCACCCTGCTGTTACCTCCGCTCCGGGGAGTGTGTCGCAGGTTAGAGAATGTACGGCTGAGTTGATGCGGATAGCGAAGACAAAGAATATTGCCGTCTTCATCGTAGGTCATGTCACCAAAGAAGGATCAATTGCAGGGCCGCGCCTTTTGGAGCATATGGTGGACACGGTGCTGTATTTTGAAGGAGAAAGACACCACACATACCGTATCTTGCGTTCGGTAAAAAATAGATTCGGCTCCACAAATGAGATTGGGATTTTCGAAATGAAGGAAGAGGGGTTGACGGAAGTAAAGAACCCCTCAGAAATCTTTTTAGAAGAACGGTCAAAAGGAGCGGCAGGTTCCACAGTTGTAGCATCCATGGAAGGTACAAGGCCCGTATTGGTGGAAATCCAGGCATTGATCTCTCCAACAAGTTATGGGAATCCAAGAAGAATGGCAACAGGAATCGACCATAACAGGGTATCACTCATCATGGCGGTACTTGAAAAAAGAGTGGGGCTGTTGCTTCAAAACCAGGATGCCTACTTGAAAGTGGCTGGAGGGGTTAAACTCGATGAACCAGCCATTGACCTAGCAGTAGCGGTCAGCATTGCCTCAAGCTTCCGTAACCAGACATCTGAACCAACAGATGTGGTGATAGGGGAAGTGGGACTGACAGGCGAAATCAGACGGGTATCCCGCATCGAACAACGTGTTCAAGAAGCGGCAAAACTTGGATTCAAACGAGTGATCATACCCGCAAAAAACTTGGGAGGATGGACCATTCCAAAAGAAATTAATGTGATTGGCGTTAACACCATTGAACAGGCTCTTCAATATACTCTAGGGGGATAGAGATGGAAGAACAACGGCAGAAAGAAAAAATCATGGCAGATACGTTACAGTTTATCGCACCCGGAACACCTATTCGGGAAGGAATCAACAATATTCTAAGGTCCCAAACCGGCGGACTTGTGGTGGTGGGATTCAATGATAAAGTGAAAGACATGGTAGACGGCGGGTTTTCCATCAATTGTCCATTCAGCCCAGCCTACGTATATGAATTGGCCAAAATGGATGGCGCCATCATCCTAAATGAAAAAGGGACGAAAATACTGTATGCCAATGCACAATTGACACCTAACTCCACGATCATTTCAACAGAAACAGGAATGAGGCATCGAACAGCAGAACGTGTGGCTAAGCAGACAGGCTGTCTTGTGGTAGCGATATCTCAGCGCCGTAATGTCATTACATTGTATAAAGGCGATTTTCGTTATGCATTGCGTGATATCGGGGTTATTTTTACGAAGGCAAACCAAGCAATTCAAACGTTGGAAAAATATAAAACAGTGCTAGATCAAGGTATTACCAATTTAGGTGCCTTGGAATTTGAAGAACAAGTATCATTATCGGAACTTTTACAGGTAATCCATCGTATAGAAATGGTACTCCGCATAAAAAATGAAATACTAAGCTATATAAATGAGCTTGGTACGGAAGGCAGACTCATCCGTCTACAAATGACAGAACTACTGGCGCATATTGAAGAAGAAGCGATTCTACTTATAAAAGATTATTGTCTGGATAAAGAGATGGATGCGTTTATGATTTTAAGAAGATTGCAGGAGTTGGCAAATACCGATCTATTGGACGATGCGGTTATTCTGAAGATGCTAGGGTATTCTGGGTTTATGAATCCGGATGAAATTGTCCTCCCAAGAGGATATAGAGTCTTGCATAAGATTCCAAGACTTCCGCCTCTTGTCATCGAAAACCTTGTCTGCAAGTTCTGGAATTTAAAGCATATCCTTCATGCAACCGTGGAAGAACTGGATGAAGTAGACGGGATTGGTGAGGTGCGAGCCCGAAAAATCAAAGAGGGATTAAAACGAATACAGGACCAACTATTAATAGACCGTCAAATGTAAGCCGTAAAATCAGGAATGTGACAAAATCCTTACAAAAGTAAATTAAAAGTTTTTTCGACGTTTTATTTAAAGGAAACTGTTTATAATGAATAAAGGGAGGTGAGGCAATGTTAAGGCGTATGGTTCAACTATTCTTTTTAATCCTTGGCGGAACATTGGGGATCTTTTTCATTCCCGAGCTGTTTTCTCTTTTGGATCTAGGGGATATCCCTTTTCTTACGAAGCCTTATACTGTTGCTATTTTAGGAGCAATTATATTTTTTATCCTTACTTTTTGGTTAGTGGATTATGTTGTAGGATTCATTAAATGGATAGAGGAATCTCTAGTAAAAGCGCCGGTTACCGATGTGTTATTTGGTAGTTTAGGACTGATTTTTGGACTGATTGTCGCGTATCTAGCAGTTATTCCTTTAGAAAGAATCCCATTTGTCAGCGCCATTTTCCCTATTTTCATTACCATTCTATTAGGATATCTTGGTTTTCAAGTAGGCTTTAAAAAACGAGATGAATTAGTAAGTTTATTTTCTATCTCTTCTAAATTCGGGAAGAAAAAATCAGTAGAAGATGACGAATTAGATTTATCCTCAAAGAAACTGAAGATCTTGGATACGAGCGTTATTATTGATGGCAGGGTGGCCGATATTTGCCAAACCGGTTTTCTAGAAGGAACAATCGTCATTCCACGATTTGTTCTAGAAGAGCTTCAGCATATCGCCGATTCATCCGATGTATTAAAGCGAAATCGTGGTCGACGTGGATTAGATATACTTAACAGAATTCAAAAAGAATTAGCGATAAAAGTAGAGATATATGAAGGCAATTTTGAAGATATCCAGGAAGTGGATTCTAAGCTTGTGAAGCTAGCAAAGTTGACCTCTGGAGTAGTAGTGACCAATGACTTTAACTTAAACAAAGTTTGCGAACTCCAAAATGTTGAAGTGTTAAATATCAACGATCTCGCCAATGCGGTCAAGCCTGTCGTTCTTCCTGGCGAAGAGCTGACTGTACAAGTCATAAAAGACGGAAAAGAACATAATCAAGGTGTCGCATACCTTGATGACGGTACCATGATTGTAGTGGAAGAAGGCCGAGATTACATCGGCAAGCACATCCAGGTACTAGTCACAAGCGTCCTCCAGACATCTGCCGGACGAATGATCTTTGCCAAGCCCAAACAACTAGAACGGGCAGCGTTATAAGTAAATACGAGTAACCCTTACCCTCTTAAGCTTTGCTTAGAGGGTATAAGTTATTTTGTGAAAAAACAAGACCCACGGGAGAGTAAATAATGAACTATCAAGTAATCGTACTAGCAGCAGGACAGGGGAAGCGGATGAAAGCAGGAAAAAACAAGCAGTTCATCGAGCTGGAGGGGAAACCTGTCATCATACATACCCTCTCTGTCTTTGAAGCAGACCCATGGTGCAAAGAAATTAAACTAGTCATCAATGAAAATGAAAAAGGTATATTCAAAGAACTTCTTACCCAATATCCAATACAAAAAGTAAAAGAAATGGTCATTGGTGGAGAAGAGCGGCAGGATAGCGTGTATAATGGGCTTACATCGCTTCAAACAGCAGAAATTGTACTTGTTCATGATGGAGCAAGACCTTTCATTTCCCACGAAGTCATTCACAATTTGGTGGAAAAAGCGTCCAAAGAGGGGGCTGCAATTGTAGGGGTGCCGGTAAAAGATACGATAAAGCGTGTTAGCGTGGCGGGAATAGTGGAAGAAACCGTGGAGAGATCCAGCTTATGGTCCATCCAAACACCTCAAGCTTTCCGTTATGGAATCCTAAAAGAGGCGCATGATCAGGCAAAAACAGAGAACTACTTAGGAACCGACGAAGCAAGTCTGGTTGAACGTATCCATGTGCCGGTACACATAGTACAAGGTGAATACGAAAACTTCAAACTGACCACACCAGAAGATCTAATCCTTGCAAAAGCTTTTTTACAAAAATAATTTTATGAAAATGTAACAGATGATATTAAACCGTAAATCCCTGTAGATTGGAGTGCAAGGTGTGAGACTTCGGAGGGAGGTAGCGGTAGGTTGAGACCCCTTAAGCGTTGTGAGGAGGCTCAAGCACCGCCCATCGGAAAGCGAACACCTGGAACAGAAATCTACAGGAGTTAAACGATAATGGAGAGGTGCACTATGTTTCGAATTGGACAAGGTTTTGACGTACATCAGTTTGCAGAAGGTAGACCACTTATAATCGGAGGCATCACCATCCCTTACGAAAAAGGGCTACTAGGACATTCCGATGCCG
This sequence comes from Sutcliffiella horikoshii, assembly GCF_008180725.1. GTDB lineage: Bacteria > Bacillota > Bacilli > Bacillales > Bacillaceae_I > Sutcliffiella_A > Sutcliffiella_A horikoshii_B. The sequence continues at coordinate 10,404 of NZ_VTEV01000013.1, forward strand.
ACGTACTATTACATACAATCTCCGATGCATGCTTAGGCGCAATTGGAGAAGGAGATATCGGAAAACACTTCCCAGACACAGACCCGGCATTCAAAAACGCAGATTCCGCTGTTTTAATGGAACAGGTATGGGCAATAGTAAAAGAAAAAGGCTATACACTTGGAAATGTGGACTGTACCATCATTGCACAAAAACCAAAAATGGCTCCACATATCGAACCGATGCGCAAACGAATTGCCGAACTACTAGAAGCGGACGTGGAACAAGTCAACGTAAAAGCCACCACCACTGAAAAACTCGGCTTCACCGGCCGAGAAGAAGGAATCGCCGCCCAAGCAGCCGTCCTTTTGATAAAGAAATAGTTTTTGGAAAACGTGATCTATAGCTGATGATTGGAGCAAATGGCGAAGACTCCTCGAAAATGCTACGCATTTACTTCGTGCGATGTTTCGCTGCCGAAGCCTTCCTTGTCCTGAGGGAGATAGCGCTAGGTGGAGACCCCGCATGCGTAAGCCGAGGAGGCTCCAGCAGCGCCCCTAGGAATGCGAAGCCATTTGCGGAAATCAACAGCGGCGTTATAACAAACCTATAGAAAGAAATAGCTACGTGCTCCAGCATTTTTATGTTAAAATAATGCTTAGTTTTAAAAACCGTCCGGGCCCGAAAGCCGACGGAAAATGGAGGTAACAAAACATGACAGTTCGTGTACGATATGCCCCAAGTCCAACAGGGCACTTACATATAGGAAATGCCAGAACCGCACTATTCAACTACTTGTTTGCACGCAGCCAAAACGGGAAGTTCATCATCCGTATTGAAGATACAGACAAAAAACGTAATATCGCAGGCGGAGAAGAAAGCCAGCTGAAATATTTGAAGTGGCTTGGAATGGAATGGGATGAAAGTGTCGATGTAGGTGGCGAATATGGACCATACCGCCAATCAGAACGTAATGAAATCTACACTAAATTTTATAACGAGCTATTGGAAAATGGGTCTGCCTATAAATGCTATTGCACGGAAGAGGAACTGGAAGCGGAGCGCGAAGAACAGATTGCCCGTGGAGAGAACCCTAGTTACTCGGGCAAACATAGCAATTTAACCGAAGAAGAGCAGAAAGCATTTGAATCAGAAGGAAGAGAACCAAGCATTCGCTTCCGCGTACCAAAAGGAAAAGAAATTAAGTTCCATGACATGGTAAAAGGAGACGTTTCTTTTGAATCCGATGGCATTGGTGACTTTGTTATCGTGAAAAAGGACGGAACACCTACTTACAATTTCGCGGTGGCAGTCGATGATCACCTGATGCAAATTTCCCACGTCCTTCGTGGTGACGATCATATCTCGAACACGCCAAAACAAATCATGATTTTCGAAGCGTTAGGTTGGGATGTTCCTGTTTTCGGCCATATGACGTTAATCGTAAACGAAAGTCGAAAAAAATTAAGTAAACGTGATGAGTCCATCATCCAGTTTATCGAGCAATACGAGGAGCTTGGCTATCTGCCTGAGGCGTTGTTCAACTTTATTGCGTTGCTTGGATGGTCTCCAGTCGGCGAAGAGGAAGTCTTCTCTAAGGATCAATTTATTGAGATCTTTGACACGGCTCGCCTATCCAAATCACCAGCGGTATTTGATACAAACAAATTAACATGGATGAATAATCAATACATCAAAACAATGGACCTGGATCGACTAGTCGACCTTTCCTTGCCGCACCTAGTAAAAGCAGGTCGTCTGGAAGAATCGATGACAGAAGATAAAAAGGTTTGGGCGAAGGAGCTTATCGGACTTTACCAAGAGCAGATGAGTTTTGGAGCGGAAATTGTGGAGCTAACGGAAATGTTCTTCAAAACCCATATTGAATACGATGAAGAAGCAAAAGCTGTCCTGGCGGAAGAACAAGTACCGGAAGTAATGGTTGCTTTCCATAAAGAATTGGAAGCGATGGAGGACTTCTCCGTGGACAACATCAAAGCTGCAACGAAAGCTGTTCAAAAAGCAACCGGTCATAAAGGCAAGAAGCTGTTCATGCCGATCCGTGTGGCAACGACTGGTCAAACACATGGTCGTGACCTGCCGCAAACGATCCATCTACTAGGAAAAGATACAGTTTTAGCGAGATTGTCGAAGCTAATCGGTTAACATTTTACGTAAAACATAATATGATAGAATTAACATATTTTTAAACGAGATAACCATAGATGAATGTTGAAGAGGAGAGTAGAAAAAGTCCATCCTTTCCAGAGAGAATCGCCATGGCTGCAAGCGATTCATGTGATGACTTTTTTGAAATGCACCTTGGAGTCTGTTACTAAAAGGCGTTAAAGCTGAGTAAGTGACAGCGGCAACCTCCCGTTATGAGGCTTAAGTGGGGATATGGGTCCTCTTTTATTAGCAACCCATATCCAAACAGAGTGGAACCGCGCCATAAGCGTCTCTGTGTCAATGACACCGAGGCGTTTTTATTTTTGAAAAGAAAGAAAAGAAAGGAGGTACTCCATGTTTCGTACACTAAAGGAAGACATAGAAGTGGTATTTGAACAAGATCCCGCTGCAAGAAATTATTTCGAAGTAATCCTAACTTACTCGGGTCTCCATGCCGTATGGGCCCACCGGATTGCGCATGCTTTTTTTAAACGGAAAATGTTCTTCATCGCAAGAGTCATCTCCCAAGTAAGCCGTTTTTTCACTGGAATAGAAATCCATCCAGGTGCCAAAATTGGCCGTAGATTTTTTATTGACCACGGAATGGGAGTTGTTATAGGAGAAACCTGTGAAATTGGGAATAATGTTACTGTCTTCCAAGGAGTAACCCTCGGCGGTACCGGGAAAGAAAAAGGAAAACGCCACCCGACCATTCAAGACAACGCACTGATTGCAACAGGGGCCAAAGTATTGGGTTCCATCACAATCGGTGAAAACTCTAAAGTTGGAGCGGGATCGGTTGTATTAAAGGATGTACCTGCCAACTCCACTGTTGTTGGCATTCCGGGGAAGATCGTCATACAAGATGGAGTGAAGGTGAAAAGGGATTTAAACCATCATGAAATGCCAGATCCGACAGGTGACAGGTTTGTAGAATTAGAAAATCAAATTGCCCGCCTGCAAAATGAACTGCTACTTTTAAAAGAGAGGAAGAAAATTGATGACCATTCATCTTTATAATACATTAACACGTCAAAAGGAAAAGTTCGTCCCGCTTGAAGAGGGCAAGGTAAAGATGTATGTGTGCGGACCGACCGTTTATAACTACATTCATATTGGGAATGCTAGACCGCCAATCGTGTTTGATACGGTTAGAAGATACTTAGAATACCGCGGCTATGAAGTGAACTACGTTTCTAATTTTACGGATGTGGATGATAAGCTGATCAAGGCTGCAAACGAATTAGGAGAAGATGTACCGACCATTGCAGAACGGTTTATCGAAGCTTATCACGAAGACGTCTCTGCACTGGGTTGCAAACAAGCAACTGTTCACCCAAGAGTAACAGAAAGCATGGATATCATCATTGAGTTCATTGAAGCATTAATTGAAAAAGGATATGCCTACGAGTCTGGTGGAGATGTTTATTACAGAACCCGCGAGTTTAAGGAGTATGGAAAACTTTCACACCAACCGATAGAGGACCTTCAGCTTGGAACTCGTATTGAAGTAGGAGATAAGAAACAAGATGCACTTGATTTTGTTCTATGGAAAGCAGCAAAAGAGGGTGAGATTTATTGGGAAAGTCCATGGGGGAATGGTAGACCTGGGTGGCATATCGAGTGCTCGGCAATGGCGCGCAAATACCTTGGGGATACCATTGATATCCATGCCGGTGGACAGGACTTGTCCTTCCCGCATCATGAAAATGAAATCGCCCAATCTGAGGCGTTGACAGGTAAGACATTTGCTAACTATTGGTTGCACAATGGGTATATTAATATTGATAACGAAAAGATGTCTAAATCACTCGGTAACTTCGTGCTGGTTCATGACATCATTAAAAAGCATGACCCGCAATTATTACGTTTCTTTATGCTTTCCGTCCATTACCGTCATCCAATCAACTATAACGAAGAGTTGCTACAAAGTACCAAGAACGGCCTCGACCGTATACGAACAGCTTACGAAAACTTAAAGCATCGTTTGGACAATACAGCTGATCTTGCAACGGATGATGCGGAATGGCTAGAAAAAGTAGAAGAGTTTAAAAACGAATTCATCAAAGTAATGGATGATGATTTTAATACAGCAAATGCTGTTTCCGTTTTATTTGATATGGCGAAGCAAGCCAACCTTTACTTAAACGGGAAAAACACTTCTGAAAAGGTATTAGAGGCGTTCATTGCCCAGTTTGAAGAATTATTTTCTGTGATTGGTGTGTCCCTTACTGCAGAGGAAGAACTATTGGATGAAGAAATCGAAAGCTTGATTCAGCAGAGAATCGATGCAAGGAAAAACCGTGATTTTGCAAGAGCCGATGAGATTCGTGACGAATTGAAAGCTAAAAATATCATCCTCGAAGATACAGCACAAGGCACGCGTTGGAAAAGAGGCTAATATCTGAATGAGCAAAACACAAGTAGATGCAAAGCAATTAAATAGTCTGGCGCTTGCCTATATGGGGGATGCGGTGTATGAAGGATACATCCGCCACCACCTTTTGAAATCCGGAAAGATTCGCCCAAACCAGTTGCACCGGGCTGCAACAAACTATGTGTCTGCGAAATCGCAGGCACATCTGCTTCACCAACTGATGGACCGCGAATATTTTACCGAAGAAGAACAAGGTGTGATCAGACGCGGAAGGAATGCAAAATCCGGTTCAGTACCAAAGAATACCGACGTGCAAACATACCGTTACTCTACCGCATTTGAAGCGCTGATCGGCTATCATTATTTAAGTGATAAAATAGACCGCATGGAAGAAATCGTGTTTACCTGCATAGAACTGGTAGACAGCAAGAGAGGTGAATAGAGATGACAAAAGAATTCATTATGGGAAGAAACCCAGTGCTAGAGGCGCTTAAATCTAATCGTGAAATCAACAAGCTATGGATTGCAGAGGGTGGTCAAAAAGGCTCTATCCAACAGGTAATTGCAATGGCGAAGGAAGCAAATGTTCTTGTGCAATTTGTCCCTCGGAAAAAAATCGATCAGATGGTGGAGGGAAATCATCAAGGAGTCGTCGCATCCGTAGCTGCCTATGATTATGCAGAGCTTGATGATCTGTATAAGGCTGCAGAACAACGAAACGAAGATCCATTCTTTCTGATTCTTGATGAAATTGAAGATCCCCATAACTTAGGTTCCATCATGCGTACAGCAGATGCCGTAGGCGCACATGGTATCATCATTCCGAAGCGGAGAGCGGTGGGATTGACTGCCACAGTGGCAAAAGCCTCCACAGGTGCCATTGAGCATATACCGGTTGTGCGAGTAACCAATCTTGCCAGAACAGTGGACGAGCTGAAAGAGCGAGGTCTTTGGATCTTTGGAACAGATGCAAAAGGAACGGTTGATTATACAAAAATCGATGGTTCCTTGCCGCTTGGGCTTATCATAGGCAGTGAAGGAAAAGGAATGGCCAGACTTTTAAAAGAAAAATGTGATTTTCTTGTGTCTTTACCGATGGTGGGGAAAGTTACGTCACTAAATGCATCTGTAGCAGCAAGTTTATTAATGTATGAGGTTTTCCGCAAAAGATTGTCGGCAGGAGAGTAAGGAAGAATGGATATTCTACTGGTAGATGGATATAACATTATCGGTGCGTGGCCGGAGCTTAGGGTCTTGAAAGATCAGGATCTCGCAATGGCCCGTGATATCCTTATTTCTAGAATGGCAGAGTACCAGGCGTATACAGGCTACAAGGTGATTATTGTTTTTGACGCGCATATGTCACAGGGAATAGAGACGAAGTACAAAAATCATCGGGTGGAAGTCATTTATACTCGTGAAAACGAAACAGCCGATGAAAGGATCGAAAAACTCGCTATCAGCTTAAGTGATATTCGCACCCAAATCCATGTGGCCACTTCTGACTTTACAGAACAATGGGCCATCTTCGGTCAAGGTGCATTGCGGAAATCTGCTCGTGAACTGTTAAATGAGTCAAATGCTATTGAGGAAAGAATAAAAAAACGCGTAACAAAATTTACCAACGAAAAGCCGTCAAAACGCATAGAACTGGACCATGAAATTTCAGCAATTTTCGAAAAATGGCGCCGAGGACAGCGATGAGTGGTTGACGGTCAATTTATGCCTACTGTATAATATTTCTATCTACTGATTCAGTCGGAGGGATAGGTGTGATAGTGAGCGATCCAAGAAATGCTAACAGGATATTAGAGCTTATGGAAGACGAACAGATGGTAGAACTTGTGCATTTAGGTGATAGTGAAGCGCTAGATTATTTAATCAACAAGTATAAGAACTTCGTTCGCGCGAAGGCTAGATCCTATTTTCTTATTGGTGCAGATCGCGAGGATATTGTGCAAGAAGGGATGATAGGTCTATACAAGGCAATCCGGGACTTTAAAGAGGACAAGTTGACTTCTTTCAAGGCGTTTGCCGAACTATGCATTACAAGACAAATCATTACTGCGATTAAAACTGCTACAAGACAGAAGCATATTCCATTGAATTCGTACGTATCATTGGACAAGCCTATCTATGACGAAGAATCGGACCGCACATTAATGGATGTCATTTCGGGTGCTAAGGTCATGGACCCTGAAGAATTAATCATAAATCAAGAGGAATTTGATGATATAGAAGTTAAGATGGGGGAGTTGCTGAGCGACCTTGAGAGAAAGGTTCTTGCTCTTTACCTGGACGGACGTTCCTATCAGGAAATTTCAGAAGATTTAAACCGGCACGTAAAATCCATCGATAACGCCTTACAAAGGGTAAAACGTAAGTTAGAAAGGTACTTGGAGCTGAGAGAGATTACGTTATAAACAGTAACATCTCCTAGGCTATAATACCAAATGGTGGCGCCTTCAAACCACATTGACTAATTATTACGCCTATGTTACATTTTTAGGGACATCTATGTTTTGGTGGTGTAACACATGCAAAGTAAGGTAGCACTTGCTTGCGCGACGTGCTCTTCCCGCAACTATTCAACAGTGAAAGGAAAGTCACAAAGCGCAGAGCGATTAGAGATAAAGAAATTTTGTAAAGTTTGTAATGCTCACACCGTTCATCGGGAGACAAAATAGATCACTATCTGGGGTTGGAGGTTACATGGATGGGACGTTTGACTAATTTTTTTCGTGATGTAGCTCGCGAAATGAAAAAAGTAAGCTGGCCAAAACGCCAGGAACTAACTCGCTACACAATTACAGTAGTAACAACAGTATTGTTTGTAGCAGTATTTTTCTGGGTTATTGACTTAGGTATTTCCGAGTTAATCCGTGCTTTGATTAACTAATCTTTTAAGAGCGAACAAAATTTTTTCCTTATTCCTTTTGCTCTTGAATAAGTAATGTTATATCATGGTATAATGTAAATAATACTTTCTGATAAAAAGCCCGTTCAACGGGTTTTTTCATTTGGAAAAAAACACCACGGTGTTTTAATAGTTTCACTGATTTTTATAAGGTGGTATTCTTGGCGATTAGCCGAACTTCCCCTGTTGATTGTAGTGAAGGGTGTGAGACTCCTGAGGGAGATAGCGGTAGCTTGAGACCCCTGAAGCGTTGTGAGGAGGCTCAAGCACCGCCCCTAGGAAAGCGAACACCCATAACGGAAATCAACAGGGAGTTCAACGGAATACTAATATTTATAGTCTCAAAAATAAAATGCTAGAAAAGGGAGGGACGGACACAAGTCCTAAACAATGGAGAAAAACTGGTACGTTGTTCATACTTATTCCGGATACGAGAATAAAGTAAAAGCGAACTTAGAAAAACGAGTAGAATCAATGGGGATGCAAGACAAGATCTTCCGTGTCGTAGTTCCTGAAGAAGAAGAAACAGACATCAAAAACGGCAAAAAGAAAGTAACAAAGAAAAAAGTTTTCCCAGGTTACGTTCTAGTAGAAATTGTCATGACAGACGACTCTTGGTATGTCGTACGTAACACACCTGGAGTAACAGGTTTCGTAGGATCAAGCGGATCCGGTTCCAAGCCAACACCTCTATTGGATGATGAAATTGCATTTATCCTAAAGAGAATGGGCATGATGGAGAAGCAAGTAGAAGTAGACTTCGATCTGAAAGAATCCGTAAAAGTTACAGAAGGACCATTTGCAAACTTCACCGGTCACATCGTAGAGTTGGATAAAGACAAGCATAAAGTGAAAGTTCTAGTGAATATGTTCGGCCGTGAAACCCCTGTGGAGCTTGACTTTACACAGATTGAAAAATTATAATGTAAAAAAACTTGAAATAGTTTCGTAAAAATGATATTATTTCAAAGGTCAGTATGTCTCTGAAACAGAGACTATTAATAAAAAATATTCTTTATTAAATATATAAAGAATGAGTTGAGTGGGAGGGAGAAATCCCAGATACCACATCACGGACTTAAGGAGGTGTGTCTCGTGGCTAAAAAAGTAATTAAAATGGTAAAGCTACAAATTCCGGCAGCGAAAGCTAACCCAGCACCACCAGTTGGACCAGCACTAGGTCAAGCAGGTGTTAACATCATGGGTTTCTGTAAAGAGTTTAACGCTCGTACAGCAGATCAAGCTGGATTGATTATCCCTGTTGAAATCACGGTTTTTGAAGACCGTTCATTTACATTTATTACGAAAACTCCACCTGCTGCAGTTTTACTTAAAAAAGCAGCTGGTATCGAGTCTGGTTCTGGTGAACCAAACCGTAATAAAGTTGCAACAGTTAAGCGTGATAAAGTACGCGAAATTGCGGAGACGAAAATGCCAGATCTAAACGCTGCAAGCGTAGAAGCTGCAATGCGCATGGTTGAAGGTACTGCTCGTAGCATGGGTATCGTCATCGAAGACTAATCCCATTGCTTTTGATTTAACTGCTGTTCAGGGTTGCGGATTTTGGTTTATGGCCAATTCGCAACCTTTATTCGTGGGAGGTTATTCCGCTAAAACCACATAAGGAGGACGTTTAAAATGGCAAAAAGAGGTAAAAAGTACATCGAAGCTGCGAAACTTGTGGACCGTCAAACGGCTTACTCTGTTAACGAAGCTATCGAATTAGTTAAGAAAACAAACACTGCGAAGTTCGACGCTACTGTGGAAGTTGCATTCCGTCTTGGAGTTGACCCTCGTAAAAATGACCAACAGATCCGTGGAGCAGTAGTGCTTCCTCATGGAACTGGTAAAACTCAAAAAGTCCTAGTTTTCGCTAAAGGCGAAAAAGCGAAAGAAGCAGAAGCTGCTGGAGCTGACTATGTTGGGGATGCTGACATGATCGCGAAAATCAACCAAGGTTGGTTTGATTTCGACGTAATCGTTGCTACACCAGACATGATGGGTGAAGTTGGTAAATTGGGACGCGTATTAGGACCTAAAGGCTTAATGCCAAACCCTAAAACTGGTACAGTTACATTTGATGTAACAAAAGCTGTTAACGAGATCAAAGCTGGTAAAGTTGAATACCGCCTTGACAAATCCGGTAACATCCACGTACCAGTAGGTAAAATCTCTTTCGAAGATACGAAGCTTGTTGAAAACTTCACAACTATCTATGAGACTTTACTAAAAGCTAAACCGGCTGCTGCAAAAGGTACATTCATGAAGAACGTTGCTGTTACTTCTACAATGGGCCCTGGAGTAAAAGTTGACACTTCTACTTTCGTAGCTACCAAAAACTAACATATTGACACAAGATAACTAGACGGTTATAATAATCGTTGTGTTTATAAAATGATATTGTTTGTACCGTAGACAGTAGGTGCCGCAAGGCTTAATTTCCTACCGAGGTGTGAATTTTTACGACATAAAGCCTTGTGCTTTTAACGATAAAACTTCTGCCTCCACCTGCGTGGAGGCATTCTTTATGTACACCGGTCGGTATAAGTAGTAACCAACTTTTTAGGAGGTGTAACGATGAGCAAAGCAGTTGAAGTAAAAAAACAAGCTGTTGGAGAAATCGCTGACAAGTTTAAAGGTTCTGTATCTACGATCGTAGTTGACTACCGTGGACTTAACGTTGCGGAAGTAACAGAACTTCGTAAACAACTTCGTGAAGCAGGTGTTGAGTTCAAGGTTTACAAAAACTCTTTAACTCGCCGTGCGGCTGAAGCAGCAGACATCAACGGACTTAACGACGCATTAACAGGACCTAACGCTATCGCATTCTCTACTGAAGATGTAGTAGCTCCTGCTAAGATTCTTAATGACTTCGCGAAAAAACACGAAGCATTAGAAATCAAAGCTGGTGTAATCGAAGGAAATGTTGCAACGGTTGAAGAAGTGAAAGCTCTTGCTGAACTTCCATCCCGCGAAGGTCTTCTTTCCATGTTGCTTAGCGTCCTTCAAGCTCCAATCCGCAACTTGGCTCTTGTTACGAAAGCAGTTGCAGATCAAAAAGAAGAGCAAGGCGCTTAATTTCAATCTAGCAAGTTAAGTAAGAAAAACAAAAACTTATAATATCTAAGGAGGAAATTAACAATGACACACGAACAAATCATTGAAGCGGTTAAAAATATGACTGTTTTAGAATTAAACGACCTAGTAAAAGCAATCGAAGAAGAATTTGGTGTAACTGCTGCTGCTCCTGTAGCTGTAGCTGGTGGCGGAGCTGCTGAAGCTGCTGCTGAGCAAACTGAATTCGACGTAATCCTAGCTAACGCTGGCGGACAAAAAATCAAGGTTATCAAAGTAGTACGTGAAATCACTGGCCTTGGTCTTAAAGAAGCTAAAGAAGTTGTAGACAACGCTCCTAAAGCTCTTAAAGAAGGTATTGCTAAAGAAGAAGCTGAAGAAATCAAAGCTAAACTTGAAGAAGTTGGAGCTTCTGTAGAAGTTAAGTAATTACAGGCTCTTTAAAAGGAAAGCTCGCTACGTGTTAGCGGGCTTTTTTTAAACGGTGCCACACTTGATGTAAGGATCGTTTGGTTACTGTCTTTTTCAAGGGTGCTAATATATGAAGTTGATTTGTTGAAAAGTTAGTGATAGCTTTTCAGATAAGGAGACTAAATATGACGAATCATTATTATACAAACAAGCCATCTGTGGAAAGCAACCGTCAACAATGGAAATTTGATTTAAAAGGTAACAACTTTTCTTTCATAACGGATAGCGGTGTTTTTTCAAAAAAAGAAGTGGACTTTGGATCAAGAGTGCTGATAGAGGCTTTTGAAGAACCGGAAGTGGAAGGTCGCATTCTGGATGTTGGCTGTGGTTATGGTCCAATTGGATTGTCTCTTGCAAAATTTTATCCACATCGTCACGTGGACATGATTGATGTCAATGAACGGGCTGTTGAGCTTGCCAAAGAAAACGGTTCTATTAACAAAGTGGAAAATATCACAGTTTTCACTAGTGATATTTATGAAAATGTCACTTCCACCGATTATGCGGCAATACTTTCTAATCCTCCGATCCGCGCTGGCAAAAAAGTAGTTCATGAAATTCTAGAAAAAGCTTGGACGCACTTAGCGCCAAAAGGTGAACTGTGGATTGTGATCCAAAAGAAACAAGGAGCTCCTTCAGCAATGGAGAAATTAGAATCATTGTTTGAGGAAGTGGAAGTTGTGACAAAGAAAAAAGGCTACTCCATCATCAAATCAAAAAAGGGTTGACTTGGTTTTTTTGTTATGGTAGCATTGTTTAATGCCAATATGTATTTTTCTGAGCACTAATAATTTTATGTATTTTGCATGTATAAAATTAGTATGCTTGGAAAAGATAGTAAAATCAATAGAGCGATTGTAAAAACGTGGTTTTCTGTATTGAAACCATTTTTTATTTTTAACATGGATTCGTTTAAGCAATATTGTTTCCATGTTGAATGTTTTTTTATGTTTGGCTTTGAGTGGTTTATATTTTTTAAACTACTATTAATAACGCTTGATACGAGGGGTGAATCAGTTGACAGGTCAACTAGTTCAATACGGACGACACCGCCAACGCAGAAGTTATGCTCGCATTAGTGAAGTATTAGATTTACCAAATCTAATAGAGATTCAAACATCTTCTTATCAATGGTTCCTTGATGAAGGGTTAAGAGAAATGTTTCACGACATTTCCCCGATTGAAGACTTCACAGGAAATCTATCTTTAGAATTCATCGATTATAGCTTAGGGGAACCTAAATATTCTGTTGAAGAATCAAAGGAAAGAGATGTTACATACTCAGCTCCTTTACGTGTGAAGGTTCGTCTCATTAACAAAGAAACTGGTGAAGTAAAAGACCAGGATGTATTTATGGGTGATTTCCCGTTGATGACGGATACTGGTACGTTCGTTATTAATGGTGCAGAACGTGTTATTGTATCTCAGTTAGTGCGTTCTCCAAGTGTGTATTACAGCGGAAAAGTAGATAAAAATGGTAAAAAAGGCTTTTCGGCTACTGTTATTCCAAACCGTGGTGCATGGTTAGAATACGAGACTGACGCTAAAGATGTTGTATATGTTCGTATAGATCGTACTCGTAAACTACCAGTAACGGTTCTTTTGCGTGCTCTTGGATTCGGTTCCGACCAGGAAATCATTGATCTTCTTGGCGAAAACGAGTACCTTCGCAATACTTTAGATAAGGATAACACAGAAAGCACAGAAAAGGCATTACTAGAAATATATGAGCGTCTACGCCCTGGTGAACCACCAACGGTTGAAAACGCGAAAAGTTTATTAGAGTCTAGATTTTTCGATCCTAAACGCTATGATTTGGCAAGTGTTGGAAGATACAAGATTAATAAAAAGCTTCATATTAAGAACAGGCTTTTCAATCAACGTATCGCTGAAACACTTGTAGACCCAGAAACTGGGGAGATCATTGTAGAAAAAGGTACGCTGTTAGATCGTAGAACTTTAGACCGCATCCTACCTAACATTGAAGATGGTATCGGTCTGACTTCTTTCCATCCGCATGGTGGAGTAGTAGAAGATGAAGTGCCTATGCAATCTATTAAGATATATGCACCAAATGATGCAGAAGGTGAAAAAGAAATCGTCGTTTTAGGCAACGGTTTTATTGAAGAAAAAGTAAAGCATATCGCTCCAGCGGATATTATTGCTTCTATCAGTTACTTCTTTGACCTTCTTCATGGTGTAGGCGACACGGATGATATTGATCACCTTGGTAACCGCCGTTTACGTTCTGTTGGAGAACTTCTTCAAAACCAGTTCCGTATCGGTCTATCCAGAATGGAGCGTGTAGTTCGTGAGAGAATGTCCATTCAGGACACGAACACTATTACTCCGCAACAATTGATCAACATCAGACCTGTTATTGCATCTATTAAAGAGTTCTTCGGAAGCTCTCAGTTATCTCAGTTCATGGATCAAACAAATCCACTGGCTGAATTAACACATAAACGTAGATTATCTGCGCTTGGACCTGGTGGTTTGACGCGTGAGCGTGCCGGCTTTGAAGTACGTGACGTTCACTACTCTCACTATGGCCGTATGTGTCCGATCGAGACTCCTGAGGGACCAAACATTGGATTAATCAACTCCCTTTCTTCTTTTGCGAAAGTGAATAAATTTGGCTTCATCGAAACTCCTTACAGAAGAGTTGACCCTGAAACGGGCCGCGTGACAGACCAAATTGATTACTTGACTGCAGATGAAGAAGATAACTATGTAGTAGCCCAAGCAAATGCCCGTCTTGGTGAAGATGGTACATTCTTGGATCAAAATGTTGTATCCCGTTTCCGTGGAGAGAACACGGTTGTTGTAAGTGAGAGAATTGACTACATGGACGTTTCTCCTAAGCAGGTTGTATCTGCTGCGACAGCTTGTATTCCTTTCTTAGAAAACGATGACTCCAACCGTGCCCTAATGGGAGCGAACATGCAACGTCAAGCTGTACCTTTATTGCAACCGGAATCCCCGATTGTTGGTACTGGGATGGAGCACGTTTCCGCAAAAGACTCCGGAGCTGCCGTTATCTGTAAACACCCTGGTGTTGTAGAACGTGTAGAAGCCCGCGAAGTTTGGGTGCGTCGTATGGAAGAAGTCGACGGACAACAGGTAAAAGGCAACCTTGATAAGTACAGAATGCTTAAATTCATTCGTTCTAACCAAGGGACTTGCTATAACCAACGTCCAATCGTTTCTGTTGGTGACGTTGTAACAAAAGGAGAAATCCTTGCAGACGGTCCATCCATGGAAAAAGGTGAATTGGCACTTGGCCGTAACGTAATGGTCGGTTTCATGACATGGGACGGTTATAACTATGAGGATGCTATCATCATGAGTGAGCGTCTGGTAAAAGATGATGTGTACACTTCCATTCATATTGAAGAATATGAGTCAGAAGCACGTGACACGAAACTTGGACCAGAAGAAATCACACGTGATATCCCGAACGTTGGGGAAGAGGCACTTAAAAATCTTGACGACCGCGGAATCATCCGAGTGGGTGCGGAAGTAAAAGACGGAGACCTACTAGTAGGAAAAGTAACACCTAAAGGAGTTACGGAACTTACTGCAGAAGAACGTCTATTACACGCAATCTTCGGTGAGAAAGCAAGAGAAGTACGTGATACATCACTAAGAGTTCCACACGGTGGTGGCGGTATCGTACTTGATGTAAAAGTATTCAACCGTGAAGATGGTGATGAATTGCCACCAGGTGTTAACCAATTAGTTCGTGCATACATCGTTCAGAAGCGTAAAATTTCTGAAGGTGACAAAATGGCCGGACGACATGGTAACAAAGGGGTAATCTCCCGTATCTTACCGGAAGAAGATATGCCTTACTTGCCAGATGGAACACCAATTGACATCATGTTAAACCCACTAGGGGTACCTTCTCGTATGAACATCGGGCAGGTATTGGAGCTTCACCTAGGAATGGCAGCAAGAACACTTGGCATCCACGTAGCTTCCGCCGTATTTGATGGCGCGCGTGAAGAAGACGTTTGGAGCACACTTGAAGAGGCTGGCATGGCAAGAGACGCTAAAACAGTATTGTATGACGGAAGAACAGGTGAGCCGTTCGACAGCCGTGTATCTGTAGGGATCATGTATATGATCAAACTTGCGCACATGGTTGATGATAAGCTTCACGCACGTTCTACTGGACCATACTCACTTGTTACGCAACAACCACTTGGCGGTAAAGCTCAATTTGGTGGACAACGTTTCGGTGAGATGGAGGTATGGGCACTTGAGGCTTATGGTGCCGCTTATACACTACAAGAAATCCTAACAGTTAAATCCGATGACGTAGTAGGACGTGTAAAAACGTACGAAGCGATCGTTAAAGGTGAAAATGTACCTGAACCAGGTGTACCTGAATCCTTCAAAGTATTGATCAAAGAACTTCAAAGTTTAGGTATGGATGTAAAAATCCTATCCGGCGATGAAGAAGAGATAGAAATGAGAGATCTAGAGGAAGATGAAGAACAAGCTTCCGAAGGTATTTCCCTTGATTCAGATCAAGTAGAAGAAGTAAAAGAAACTGTCGCTAAAGACTGATGGCCAACAGTACTTTAAAGATAAGCATTTGGGTAGAACCTGTAGATTATAAGGGAGGTAGGCCCCTTGCTAGATGTTAATAATTTTGAATATATGAAAATAGGCCTTGCTTCACCCGACAAGATCAGATCCTGGTCTTTCGGGGAAGTCAAGAAGCCTGAGACAATTAACTATCGTACATTAAAGCCAGAAAAAGATGGGTTATTCTGCGAAAGAATTTTCGGTCCTACAAAGGACTGGGAATGTCACTGTGGTAAATACAAGCGCGTCCGTTATAAGGGCGTTGTCTGTGACCGCTGTGGTGTAGAAGTAACAAGAGCAAAAGTACGTCGTGAACGCATGGGTCACATCGAGCTTGCTGCTCCTGTATCCCACATCTGGTACTTCAAAGGAATCCCAAGCCGCATGGGTCTTGTTCTTGACATGTCCCCACGTGCGCTAGAGGAAGTAATTTACTTCGCATCTTACGTGGTAACAGAAACAGGCGACACTCCTTTGGAGAAGAAGCAACTGCTTTCTGAAAAGGAATTCCGTGCATACCGTGAAAAGTATGGTCAAACATTCCAAGCTGCCATGGGTGCAGAAGCAATCAAGAAACTTCTTTTTGACATCGACTTGGAAAAAGAAGTAGATACCCTAAAAGAAGAGCTTAAAACTGCTCAAGGTCAACGCCGTACGAGAGCAATTAAGCGTCTTGAAGTATTGGAATCCTTCAGAGGATCCGGCAACGAACCATCTTGGATGATCCTTGATGTACTACCGGTTATCCCTCCTGAATTACGTCCAATGGTGCAATTGGATGGTGGTCGTTTTGCGACTTCCGACTTGAATGACTTGTATCGCCGTGTCATCAACCGTAACAACCGTTTAAAACGTCTTCTTGACCTTGGTGCCCCAAGCATCATCGTACAGAATGAAAAACGTATGTTACAAGAAGCTGTTGACGCACTTATCGACAATGGTCGCCGTGGCCGTCCAGTAACAGGACCTGGTAACCGCCCATTGAAATCTCTTTCTCACATGCTGAAAGGGAAGCAAGGTCGTTTCCGTCAGAACTTACTAGGAAAACGTGTTGACTACTCTGGTCGTTCCGTTATCGTAGTAGGACCTAACTTGAAAATGTACCAATGTGGATTACCGAAAGAAATGGCCCTTGAGCTATTCAAGCCTTTCGTCATGAAAGAACTTGTAGAACGCGGGCTTGCACATAACATTAAGAGTGCGAAGCGTAAGATCGAACGGGTACAACCTGAGGTTTGGGACGTATTGGAATCCGTTATCAAGGAACACCCAGTATTACTGAACCGCGCACCAACTCTACACAGACTAGGTATTCAAGCATTTGAACCTACCCTTGTAGAAGGCCGTGCTATTCGTCTACATCCTCTTGTGTGTACTGCATACAACGCGGACTTTGACGGTGACCAAATGGCTGTTCACGTACCTCTTTCTGCTGAAGCACAGGCTGAAGCACGCATCTTGATGCTTGCTGCGCAAAACATCCTTAACCCTAAGGATGGAAAACCGGTAGTAACACCTTCCCAGGATATGGTACTTGGTAACTACTACTTAACACTAGAGCGAGAAAATGCTGTAGGTGAAGGAATGGTATTCAAGGATACGAATGAAGCGCTTATCGCTTATTCAAACGGCTATGTACATCTGCACACTCGTGTAGCGGTATATGCAGGATCCTTAAATAACGAAACATTCACTGAAGAGCAAAAACAAAAGCTTCTAATTACGACAGTAGGGAAGTTGATTTTCAACGAAATCCTGCCGCCGTCATTCCCTTACATTAACGAACCGACAAAGTTCAACTTAGAAGTAAACACTCCTGAGAAGTATTTTGTTGAAAAAGGTGCGAATGTAAAAGAAGCAATACAAGCACAAGAAATAATCGATCCATTTAAGAAGAAAATTCTTGGTAACATTATTGCGGAAGTGTTCAAACGCTTCAAGATTACGCAAACGTCTGAAATGCTTGACCGCATGAAAAACCTTGGATTCCGTTACTCTACTAAAGCTGGTATCACAGTTGGTGTAGCTGATATCGTAGTTCTTAAAGAGAAAGATGAAATCTTGGTGGAAGCACAAACAAAAGTTGATACAGTTCTTAAGCAGTTCCGCCGTGGATTAATCACAGAGGAAGAGCGCTATGACCGCGTTATCTCCATCTGGAGTGCTGCTAAAGATAAGATCCAAGGGTTGCTAATGGCGTCCTTGCCACGCTTGAACCACATCTTTATGATGAGTGATTCCGGTGCCCGTGGTAACGCATCTAACTTTACACAATTAGCTGGTATGCGTGGACTGATGGCCAATCCATCTGGACGTATCATTGAATTACCGATCAAATCCAGTTTCCGTGAAGGTCTTACGGTATTGGAATACTTTATCTCTACTCACGGTGCGCGTAAAGGTCTTGCCGATACAGCACTGAAAACTGCCGATTCCGGTTACTTGACTCGTCGTCTTGTAGACGTGGCGCAGGATGTTATCGTTCGTGAGATAGATTGTGGAACAGACCGTGGTCTGCACATTACTTCTCTGAAAGATGGCACAGAAGTAGTAGAAAAATTAGAAGAACGTTTAGTCGGCCGTTACGCGAGAAAAGCTGTAAAGCACCCTGAAACTGGGGAAGTTCTTGTTGCGGGTAACGATTTAATTACTGAAGACCTAGCAACAACCATTGTAGAAGCAGGCGTGGAAGATGTTTGGATCCGATCTGTATTCACATGTGACACTCGTCATGGTGTATGTAAAAAATGTTACGGCCGCAACCTTGCGACTGGCCTAGAAGTAGAAGTGGGAGAAGCAGTTGGTATCATCGCTGCCCAATCTATCGGTGAGCCGGGAACTCAGTTGACGATGCGTACATTCCATACAGGTGGGGTTGCTGGAGACGATATTACACAAGGTTTACCACGTATCCAAGAGATTTTCGAAGCGCGTAATCCTAAAGGTCAAGCGGTCATCTCTGAGATCGATGGTGTTGTAACTGCCATCAACGAAGGTCGCGACCGTCAGCAAGAAATCACTGTCCAAGGTGAAGTTGAAACGAGAAACTACACAGTGCCTTACACTGGCCGCCTTAAAGTAGGCGTGAATTCAGAAGTATCTCGTGGTCAGGAACTAACAGAAGGTTCCATCGATCCGAAAGAACTACTGAAAGTGAAAGATATGGTTTCTGTACAGGAGTATCTATTGCTTGAAGTTCAAAAAGTATACCGTATGCAAGGGGTAGAAATCGGTGACAAACACGTAGAGGTTATGGTTCGCCAGATGCTACGTAAAGTACGTGTTATTGATGCTGGTGATACAGATGTACTACCAGGAACACTGCTTGATGTTCACCAATTCACTGATGCAAACGAACGTGTACTTCTTGAAGGCAGAACACCTGCAACTGGACGTCCGGTATTACTAGGTATCACGAAAGCTTCTCTTGAAACGGATTCCTTCCTATCTGCAGCTTCCTTCCAGGAAACGACTAGAGTCTTGACAGACGCTGCAATTAAAGGAAAACGCGACGAGTTACTAGGTCTGAAAGAGAATGTTATCATCGGTAAACTAGTTCCAGCTGGTACAGGTATGAACCGTTACCGTAAATTCGATCTAACGAAAGAAGTCGGTAAAGAAGAGCCTGTAACGGTAGAATAAAAGAAAGATTGTCGGGCATCCCCCGACAATCTTTTCAATGTTATTCGATAAAGTGTTGACATTCAAAAATAGAGATGGTAATATAGCAAAGGTGCTTATATAACCTGTTGCTTTGGAGGATATGTTAATGTCTTATGAAAAAGTGATGCAGGCAAACACCTTCATTGTTGGTACCAAACAAACAGTGAAGGCGCTGAAATCCGGAACAGTAAAAGAGGTTGTCATTGCAGAGGATGCTGATGTGATTGTCACACAGAAAGTTGTCCAAACTGCCAATGAGCACAACATACCAGTCTTAAAAGTAGATTCGATGAAAAAACTCGGAAAAGCTTGCGGGATTGAAGTGGGTGCCTCCGCTGTTGCGATCATTCATTAAAAACTGTTTTTGTGAGTGCAGATTCGCAAAGACTTTGTTTTTTACCTAAAAATGAACCACCTGGATATGTGGTCTTAAAACACTAGGAAGGAGGAAATATTAATGCCTACTATTAACCAGTTAGTCCGCAAAGGACGTACAAGTAAAGTTGTAAAGTCAAAATCTCCAGCTTTGAACAAAGGTTATAACAGTTTCAAGAAGGCTCAAACTGATGTGTCTTCACCTCAAAAACGTGGTGTATGTACTCGTGTTGGTACAATGACTCCAAAGAAACCGAACTCCGCATTACGTAAATATGCTCGTGTTCGTTTAACTAACCAAATTGAGGTAACTGCTTATATCCCAGGTATCGGTCACAACCTACAAGAGCACAGCGTAGTATTAATTCGCGGCGGTCGTGTAAAAGACTTACCAGGGGTACGTTACCACATCGTTCGTGGAGCACTTGATACTGCGGGAGTTAACAACCGTATGCAAGGTCGTTCTAAATATGGTACTAAGAGACCAAAAGCACCTAAGAAGTAATATACTTCAAACTGCTTAACATTAAGTTACCCGAAAGGAGGAAAATAATATGCCACGTAAAGGCCCTGTTGCAAAAAGAGACGTATTACCAGATCCGTTATACAACTCTAAATTAGTAACTCGTCTTGTAAATAAATTAATGATCGATGGTAAGAGAGGAAAATCTCAAGCTATCATCTATAACGCATTCAAACTAGTTGGTGAGCGTTCCGGACAAGAACCTATGGAAGTGTTCGAACAAGCTATGAAAAACATCATGCCTGTTCTTGAAGTTAGAGCACGTCGTGTAGGTGGAGCAAACTACCAAGTACCTGTAGAGGTGCGCCCAGATCGTCGTACAACTCTTGGACTTCGTTATTTAGTTAACTATTCTCGTCTTCGTGGAGAGAAAACGATGGAAGAGCGTTTAGCTAATGAAATCCTTGATGCTGCTAACAACACTGGTGCTTCCGTTAAGAAGCGTGAAGATATGCACAAAATGGCAGAAGCAAACAAAGCGTTTGCTCACTACCGCTGGTAAGATCACATATTATCTGGAGCTGTTAAGACAAGTACTTAACAGCTTTCGGTATAAATTAAATCTAGTTACTTAGGAAGGAGAAATACACTATGGCAAGAGAGTTCTCCTTAGATAAAACACGTAATATCGGTATCATGGCTCACATCGATGCTGGTAAAACAACAACAACTGAACGTGTTTTGTTCTACACAGGACGTATTCACAAAATTGGTGAAACTCACGAAGGTGCTTCTCAAATGGACTGGATGGAGCAGGAGCAAGAGCGTGGAATCACGATCACATCTGCTGCGACAACAGCTCAATGGAAAGGTCACCGCGTAAACATTATCGATACACCTGGTCACGTAGACTTCACTGTTGAAGTAGAACGTTCCCTACGTGTACTTGATGGTGCGGTAGCAGTTCTTGATGCACAATCTGGAGTTGAGCCTCAAACTGAAACAGTTTGGCGCCAAGCTACAACTTATGGTGTTCCACGTATCGTGTTCGTTAACAAAATGGACAAGATCGGTGCAGATTTCTTATACTCTGTAGGAACTATCCATGACCGCCTTCAAGCTAATGCTCATCCAATTCAACTTCCTATCGGAGCTGAAGATGAGTTTGAAGGTATCATCGACCTAGTAGAAATGCAAGCTTTCTACTACGAGGATGACTTAGGTACTCGTTCTGAAGCGAAAGAAATTCCGGCTGAGTACAAAGACCAAGCTGACGAATACCGTCAACGCTTAGTTGAAGCAGTAGCAGAATTAGATGAAGAATTAATGATGAAATACCTTGAAGGTGAAGAGCTTACTACTGAAGAGTTGAAAGCGACTATCCGTAAAGGTACTTGTGATGTTAACTTCTATCCTGTAATCTGTGGTTCTGCTTTCAAAAATAAAGGTGTTCAATTAATGCTTGACGCTGTTATCGATTACCTTCCAGCGCCAACAGACGTACCTGCAATCAAAGGTATCGTTCCTGACACTGAAGAAGAAGTAACTCGTGAATCTGGCGACGAAAACCCATTCGCTGCGCTTGCATTCAAAGTTATGACTGACCCTTATGTAGGTAAATTAACGTTCTTCCGTGTGTACTCTGGTACATTAAACTCCGGATCTTACGTAATCAACTCTACAAAAGGTAAGCGTGAGCGTGTAGGACGTATCCTACAAATGCACGCAAACAGCCGTGAAGAGATTCCTGTTGTTTATTCTGGAGATATCGCTGCTGCAGTTGGTCTTAAAGACACAACTACTGGTGACACGCTATGTGACGATAAAAACCAAGTTATCTTGGAGTCCATGGAATTCCCAGAGCCGGTTATCCAATTGTCTGTTGAGCCTAAATCTAAGGCTGACCAAGACAAAATGACAACTGCTCTTCAAAAGCTACAAGAAGAAGATCCTACTTTCCGTGCACATACAGATCAGGAAACTGGTCAAACAATCATCGCAGGTATGGGTGAACTTCACCTTGATATCCTAGTTGATCGTATGAAGCGTGAGTTCAAAGTAGAAGCAAACGTTGGTGCACCTCAGGTTGCTTACCGTGAAACGTTCCGCGGATCTGCTAAGGTTGAAGGTAAATTTGCTCGTCAATCTGGTGGACGTGGTCAATTCGGACACGTTTGGATCGAATTCGAACCAAACGAAGAAGGAAAAGGCTTTGAATTTGAAAACAAAATCGTAGGTGGGGTTGTACCTCGTGAATACGTACCTGCAGTTCAATCTGGTCTTGAAGATGCAATGGCGAACGGTGTACTAGCTGGTTACCCTCTAATCGATGTTAAAGCTGCGTTGGTTGATGGTTCTTACCATGACGTTGACTCCTCTGAGATGGCGTTTAAAGTAGCTGCATCTTTAGCTCTTAAAAATGCAGTATCCAAGTGTAACCCTGTAATCCTTGAGCCTGTCATGAAAGTTGAAGTAGTGACACCTGAAGAGTACATGGGAGACATCATGGGTGGTATCACTTCCCGTCGTGGTCGTGTAGAAGGTATGGAAGCTCGCGGTAACGCTCAAGTTGTTCGCGCAATGGTTCCACTTTCTGAAATGTTTGGTTATGCAACATCCCTACGTTCTAACACACAAGGACGCGGAGTGTTCACAATGCATTTCGATCACTATGAAGAAGTACCAAAATCGATTTCTGAAGAAATCATCAAAAAAAATAAAGGTGAATAATTGATTTTCACCTAATCTTGTTTTATAAATAGTATGTAGGTTAATAAGTGGAAATCACTTGTTAATAACATATAAAATAAAAATTAATGAAATTCTAAGGAGGATATAACAATGGGTAAAGAGAAATTCGATAGATCCAAGACTCATGCTAATATCGGTACAATCGGTCACGTTGACCACGGTAAAACAACTTTAACAGCTGCAATCACTACTGTTCTTGCTAAGCGCAGTGGTAAAGGTGCTGCAATGGCATACGACATGATCGATGCTGCTCCAGAAGAAAGAGAGCGTGGAATCACAATTTCTACAGCTCACGTTGAGTACGAAACTGATACTCGTCACTATGCACACGTTGACTGCCCAGGACACGCTGACTATGTTAAAAACATGATCACTGGTGCTGCGCAAATGGACGGCGGAATCCTAGTAGTATCTGCTGCTGACGGCCCAATGCCACAAACTCGTGAGCACATCCTTCTTTCTCGTCAAGTAGGTGTACCTTACCTAGTAGTATTCTTAAACAAATGCGACATGGTAGACGACGAAGAATTATTAGAACTAGTTGAAATGGAAGTTCGTGACCTTCTTTCTGAGTACGATTTCCCTGGAGACGATGTTCCTGTAATCAAAGGTTCTGCTCTTAAAGCTCTTGAAGGAGACGCTGAGTGGGAAGAAAGAATCGTTGAGCTTATGGCTGCAGTTGATGACTACATCCCAACACCAGCTCGTGACACTGAAAAGCCATTCATGATGCCAGTTGAGGACGTATTCTCTATCACTGGTCGTGGAACAGTTGCTACTGGACGTGTTGAGCGTGGACAAGTTAAAGTTGGTGACACTATCGAAATCATCGGTTTAACTGAAGAGCCTAAATCTACTACTGTAACTGGAGTAGAAATGTTCCGTAAGCTTCTTGACTATGCTGAAGCTGGAGACAACATCGGTGCACTTCTTCGTGGGGTTGCTCGTGACGACATCCAACGTGGACAAGTATTAGCTAAGCCTGGTACAATCACTCCACACACAAAGTTCAAAGCTGAAGTTTACGTACTATCTAAAGAAGAGGGTGGACGTCACACTCCATTCTTCACAAACTACCGTCCTCAGTTCTACTTCCGTACAACTGACGTAACTGGTATTTGTAACCTACCTGAAGGCATCGAAATGGTTATGCCTGGCGACAACGTTGAGATGACTGTTGAACTTATCTCTCCAATCGCTATCGAAGAAGGAACTAAGTTCTCTATTCGTGAAGGTGGACGTACTGTAGGCGCTGGCGTTGTAGCGACTATCCAAGAGTAATTTTTGGATCTATCATAGATCTTTTATAAACCGGCATCCCTAATTGAGGGGTGCCGGTTTTTTGTTTTGTTAATCTGATATGAAGACATTCTTAAGTCTTAAATTCTTGTGAGAGTGTATTCACGAAAGTGATGAAGACATTTATGAGTGAAGAAAAAACGAGAGACTGTTTTCATATGGTTGATGAAGACAATCCTGCGTCGAAGAAATGAGTGAGATTGTCATCATTGACTGCATGAAGACAATTCTTAATTGACAAACCCCCGAGTTCGTAATCATATGCAGCGACAGTAATTCTAAGCGATGAAATATCCTCTTTCTTCTATATAAATAACAACCATCTTCCGCTGGAAAAAACTGAAACGAATAAATCTCCTGCCCACTTGTTGCATTAAACCTCACTTCTCGTTATAATATGAAAAGTGCTCAGAGATTTATTTGAAATATAGTTGCATTGTCTATTAACTCCATGTATAATAGGTAATGTTGGTCTTTGACTGCGATGATGTGAAAGGTTGCTGACACACCCGGCCGCTTTGCCATGGCGAGTGTGACAGGTTAATTTTCACGGAGAATGTCTATCAATAATATAGGCGAAAAAAGGAGGGAAAAATAATGGCAAAAGAAAAGATTCGCATTCGTTTAAAAGCTTATGATCACAGAATTCTAGATCAATCTTCTGAGAAGATCGTTGAAACTGCAAAACGTTCAGGTGCAACTGTTTCTGGTCCTATTCCGTTACCAACGGAAAGATCTGTATACACAATCTTACGTGCGGTACACAAATATAAAGATTCTCGTGAGCAATTCGAAATGCGCACTCATAAGCGCTTAATCGACATCATTAATCCAACACCACAAACGGTTGACAGCTTAATGCGTTTAGACCTACCATCTGGTGTAGATATCGAAATCAAGCTTTAATCAATAAATTACTTAATTAATCTAGGAGGTGTGACTGATGACCAAAGGAATCTTAGGAAGAAAAGTTGGTATGACTCAAGTTTTTGCTGAAAACGGCGATCTTATCCCTGTAACAGTAATTGAAGCTACACCAAACGTTGTACTTCAAGTTAAAACTGTTGAAACAGACGGATACGAAGCGGTTCAGATTGGTTTTGCTGACAAACGCGATAAATTAGCGAACAAGCCATTAAAAGGACACGTTGCTAAAGCGAACACAGCACCTAAGCGCTTCATTCGTGAAATCAGTGGAGCTAACTTAGAAGTTGGTCAAGAAGTCAAAGTTGATATTTTCACAGAAGGCGATGTAGTAGATGTAACAGGAATCTCAAAGGGTAAAGGTTTCCAAGGCT
Organism: Sutcliffiella horikoshii; assembly: GCF_008180725.1. Taxonomy (GTDB): domain Bacteria; phylum Bacillota; class Bacilli; order Bacillales; family Bacillaceae_I; genus Sutcliffiella_A; species Sutcliffiella_A horikoshii_B. The sequence continues at coordinate 35,837 of NZ_VTEV01000013.1, forward strand.
CAATTAAGCGCCATAACCAATCTCGTGGCCCAATGAGTCACGGTTCCCGTTATCACCGTCGTCCTGGTTCTATGGGACCTGTTGCTCCAAACCGTGTATTCAAAGGTAAACTTTTACCTGGACGTATGGGTGGAGAGCGCATTACTATCCAGAACCTTGAGATCGTGAAAGTTGACGTAGAACGTAACCTATTACTTGTTAAAGGTAACGTACCTGGTCCAAAAAAATCTTTAATCACAATTAAAAGTGCTATAAAAGCAAACTAATTGTTTAGGAAAGGAGGAACTACAAATGCCTAAAGTAGCATTATACAACCAAGCTGGCGCAAACGTTGGTGAAGTTGAATTAGCAGATGCTGTATTCGGTATTGAGCCAAATAACAGCGTATTGTTCGATGCGATTGTTATGCAAAGAGCATCTCAACGTCAAGGTACTGCAAAAGTAAAAGGACGTTCTGAAGTAGCAGGTGGTGGACGCAAACCATGGCGTCAAAAGGGTACTGGTCGTGCTCGTCAAGGATCTATCCGCTCTCCACAATGGCGTGGTGGTGGTATCGTATTCGGTCCTACACCAAGAAGCTACAGCTACAAACTTCCTAAAAAAGTTCGTCGCTTAGCTATCAAATCTGCATTATCATCTAAGGTATTAGAAAACGAACTATTAGTATTAGAAGGATTAGCTTTTGATGCACCAAAAACAAAAGAAATGACTTCTGTATTAAAAGGTTTAGAAATCAATCGTAAAGCGTTGATCGTAACAGCTGACGCTGACGAAAACGTTGCTTTATCTGCTCGTAACATTCCTGGAGTAACAGTTGTTACAGTAACTGGTGTGAACGTATTAGACGTTGTTAACCACGATAAAGTAATCTTTACGAAAGACGCTGTTCAAAAATTAGAGGAGGTGCTTGCATAATGAGAGATCATCGTGATGTTCTTAAGCGCCCCGTGATTACTGAGCGTTCTACAGATTTAATGACTGAAAAGAAATATACTTTTGAAGTAGATGTTAGAGCTAATAAAACTGAAGTTAAAGATGCTGTTGAAGCGATCTTTGGCGTAGACGTTGAAAAAGTAAACATCATGAACTACAAAGGTAAATTCCGTCGTGTAGGTCGTCATAGCGGATTAACTAACCGTCGTAGAAAAGCTATCGTAACTTTAAAAGCTGATAGCAAAGAAATCGAATTCTTCGAGGTTTAATACAAAAATAAAAACATCATCGAAAAGGAGGGAACATGATGGCGATTAAAAAATACAAACCAACCTCTAATGGACGTCGTGGCATGACAGTTTCTGATTTTGCTGAGATCACTACAGACAAACCAGAAAAAAGCTTGCTTCAACCGTTACACAGAAAAGGTGGTCGTAATAACCAAGGTAAATTGACTGTACGTCACCAAGGTGGTGGACACAAACGTCAATACCGCGTCATCGACTTTAAACGTGATAAAGATGGTATACCAGGACGCGTTGCTACAATCGAGTACGATCCTAACCGTTCCGCTAATATCGCGTTAATCAACTATGCAGATGGGGAAAAGCGTTACATCCTGGCTCCTAAGAACTTAGAAGTAGGAATGACTGTAATGGCTGGTCCTGAAGCAGACATCAAGGTAGGAAATGCATTACCACTAATCAACATCCCAGTTGGTACTGTAATCCACAACATCGAGTTAAAACCAGGTAAAGGTGGACAATTAGTTCGCTCTGCAGGAACTTCTGCTCAAGTACTTGGTAAAGAAGGTAAATACGTACTTGTACGTTTAACTTCTGGTGAAACTCGTATGATTCTATCCACTTGCCGCGCTACTGTAGGTCAAGTTGGTAACGAACAACACGAACTTATCAACATTGGTAAAGCAGGACGTTCTCGTTGGATGGGTATTCGCCCAACTGTACGTGGTTCTGTAATGAACCCTAACGATCACCCACACGGTGGTGGTGAAGGACGTTCTCCAATCGGACGTAAGTCACCTATGACTCCTTGGGGCAAACCGACTCTTGGATTCAAAACTCGTAAGAAAAAGAACAAGTCTGACAAATTTATCGTTCGTCGTCGTAAAAAATAACGGGGTTGTACTACGGTTCAACGGAGCCGTAGAGCAATCACGAAGGGAGGTTTCCACATGGGTCGCAGCTTGAAAAAAGGGCCTTTTGTAGATGATCATTTAATGAACAAGATTGAAAAGTTAAATGAAACTGAGGGTAAACAAGTTGTTAAAACTTGGTCTCGTCGTTCTACTATTTTCCCACAATTTATCGGACATACAATCGCTGTATATGATGGCCGTAAACACGTACCTGTTTATGTGACAGAAGACATGGTAGGTCACAAGCTTGGAGAATTCGCTCCATCTCGTGCTTACAAAGGTCACGGAAATGATGATAAGAAAACAAAACGCTAATTAGAGAGGAGGCTTTTACATGCAAGCTAAAGCTGTTGCAAGAACAGTTCGTATTGCTCCTCGTAAAGCTCGTCTAGTTATGGATTTAATTCGAGGCAAGCAAGTAGGCGAAGCGGTAGCTATTTTGGCATTAACTCCAAAAGCTGCTTCACCAGTAATCGAAAAGGTTCTAAAGTCCGCTATTGCAAATGCAGAGCACAATTTTGAAATGGACGCAAACTCACTAGTTGTAACAGAGGCATACGTTAACGAAGGTCCAACTTTGAAACGTTTCCGCCCTCGTGCAATGGGTCGTGCGAGCCAAATTAACAAACGTACTAGCCACATTACAATCGTGGTATCAGAAAAGAAGGAGGGATAACCAGTGGGTCAAAAGGTAAATCCGATCGGTCTTCGTGTAGGAGTCATTCGTGATTGGGAGTCCAAATGGTACGCAGGTAAAGATTATGCTAACCTGTTACATGAAGACATCAAAGTTCGCGAATACATCGCAAAACGTCTAAATGACGCATCTGTTTCTAAAGTAGAAATCGAACGTGCTGCAAACCGTCTGAACGTTACTGTTCACACTGCTAAGCCAGGTATGGTTATTGGTAAAGGTGGTACGGAAGTTGAAGCATTACGTAAAGCACTTAACCAATTAACTGGTAAACGTGTACACATCAACATCTTAGAGGTTAAAAGAGCAGATCTTGATGCTAAATTAGTAGCTGAAAACATCGCTCGTCAATTAGAAAACCGTGTATCTTTCCGTCGTGCTCAAAAGCAATCACTTCAACGTGCAATGCGCGCTGGTGCGAAAGGTATTAAAACGATGGTTTCTGGTCGCTTAGGCGGAGCAGATATCGCTCGTTCTGAACATTATAGTGAGGGTACAGTTCCACTTCATACTCTTCGCGCTGATATTGACTATGGTACAGCAGAAGCTGATACAACTTACGGTAAATTAGGTGTGAAAGTATGGATCTACCGTGGAGAGGTCCTTCCTACGAAGAAGAAAACTGAGGAAGGAGGAAAATAATTATGTTATTACCAAAACGCGTAAAATATCGCCGCGAACATCGTGGAAAAATGCGTGGTAAAGCGAAAGGCGGTACTGAAGTACATTTCGGAGAGTTCGGATTACAATCTCTTGAAGCTTCTTGGATCACAAACCGTCAAATCGAAGCTGCGCGTCGTGCGATGACTCGTTATATGAAACGTGGCGGTAAAGTTTGGATTAAAATTTTCCCTTCAAAACCATACACTGCAAAACCTCTAGAGGTCCGAATGGGTTCCGGTAAAGGTGCTCCAGAAGGATGGGTAGCAGTTGTTAAACCTGGAAAGGTTATGTTTGAAATTTCAGGTGTATCTGAAGAAGTAGCTCGTGAAGCTCTACGTTTAGCTATGCATAAGTTGCCAGTTAAATGTAAGTTCGTAAAACGTGAAGAAATTGGTGGTGAATCTAATGAAAGCTAATGAACTACGCGACTTAACCACTGCCGAGATTGAACAAAAAGTGAAATCTTTAAAAGAAGAGTTATTTAACCTACGCTTTCAATTAGCGACTGGTCAATTAGAAAACACTGCTCGTATTCGCGAAGTACGTAAGTCAATCGCTCGTATGAAAACAGTAGTTCGCGAGAGAGAGATCGCTTCTAACAAATAATCAAGAGGAGGTTCGCGAAAATGAGTGAACGTAACCAACGTAAAGTTTACACTGGTCGTGTTGTTTCCGATAAAATGGATAAAACAATCACTGTACTAGTTGAAACTTACAAAACTCACCCACTCTACGGCAAACGTGTTAAGTACTCTAAAAAGTACAAAGCGCATGATGAGAATAGCACAGCTAAAACTGGCGACATCGTAAAAATCATGGAGACTCGTCCATTATCTTCTACGAAGCGTTTCCGTTTGCTAGAGGTTGTAGAGAAAGCTGTAATTATCTAATATATAAGTTCGGATATTTAATTCCGAAGGGAGGTACCATGCATGATTCAACAAGAATCTCGTTTGAAAGTTGCTGATAACTCAGGTGCTCGTGAAGTGCTTGCTATTAAAGTACTAGGTGGATCTGGTCGTCGCTACGCTAACATTGGTGATGTTATTGTTTGTACAGTGAAACAAGCAACACCAGGAGGCGTTGTTAAAAAAGGTGACGTAGTGAAAGCTGTTGTAGTACGTACAAAGCGCGGAGTTCGTCGTAATGACGGTTCATACATCCGTTTCGATGAGAACGCATGCGTAATCATCAAGGATGATAAGAGCCCTCGTGGAACTCGTATCTTCGGACCAGTTGCACGTGAACTACGTGATAACAACTACATGAAGATTGTATCTTTAGCTCCAGAAGTTCTGTAATAAATCGAAAAGATGTTTGTCAAGGAGGTGCGAAAGGATGCATGTCAAAAAAGGTGATAAAGTTGTAGTTATCTCTGGTAAGGATAAAGGTAAACAAGGAGTTATTCTTGAATCTTATCCTAAGAAAGACCGTGTTCTTGTAGAAGGTATCAACGTGATCAAAAAGCACGCTAAACCATCTCAAGAAAATCCTCAAGGTGGAATCATCAACCGTGAGGCACCTATTCATGTATCAAACGTTATGCCTTTAGATCCTAAGTCCGGTGAACCGACTCGTGTAGGATACAAGGTAGTTGACGGTAAAAAAGTACGTGTTGCAACAAAATCAGGTGAACAATTAGATAAATAGAACGTTTAAGAAAGGAGGTACTTTTGATGAACCGCCTAAAAGAAAAGTATCAAAGCGAAATTATTCCTGCTCTAATGGGCAAGTTTAACTATCAATCTGTGATGCAAGCTCCTAAGCTTGAGAAAATCGTTATCAACATGGGTGTTGGTGATGCAGTAGCAAACTCTAAGGCTTTAGACGCAGCTGTTGAAGAGTTAACTTCAATCACTGGTCAAAAACCTGTTGTAACAAGAGCGAAAAAATCTATCGCTGGTTTCCGTCTTCGTGAAGGAATGCCTATCGGTGCGAAAGTTACATTACGCGGCGAGCGTATGTACGAATTCCTAGATAAGTTAGTATCTGTTTCCCTACCACGTGTTCGTGACTTCCGTGGAATCTCTAAAAAGTCTTTCGACGGTCGTGGAAACTACACTCTTGGAGTGAAAGAGCAACTTATCTTCCCTGAAATTGATTACGATAAAGTTAGCAAGGTTCGTGGTATGGATATCGTTATCGTTACTACTGCTAACACTGATGAAGAAGCGCGTGAGCTTTTAACATCATTCGGAATGCCATTCCAAAAATAATACCAGCGTGTGGTAGAGGGAGGCGAAAATGTGGCTAAAAAATCAATGATTGCGAAACAAAAGCGCACACCAAAATATAACGTGCAGGCTTACACTCGTTGCGAACGTTGTGGACGTCCCCACTCTGTAATCCGTAAGTTTAAGCTTTGCCGTATTTGTTTCCGTGAATTAGCTTATAAAGGCCAAATTCCTGGCGTTAAAAAAGCAAGTTGGTAAAACCCGATAATTGGGAAGGAGGTAAATTAAATGGTTATGACAGATCCTATTGCAGATATGCTTACTCGCATCCGCAATGCGAACATGGTACGTCACGAGAAGCTTGAACTTCCTGCTTCTAAAATCAAAAAAGAAGTTGCTGAAATCTTAAAGCGTGAAGGTTTCGTACGTGACGTAGAATTTATCGAAGACAACAAACAAGGTATCATTCGTATTTTCTTGAAATACGGTGCAAACAACGAGCGTGTTATTACTGGTCTTAAGCGTATCAGTAAGCCTGGTCTTCGTGTTTATGCAAAAGCAAATGAAGTACCTCGTGTATTAAACGGTTTAGGTATTGCGATCATCTCTACTTCTCAAGGTGTTATCACTGATAAAGAAGCTCGTCAAAAACAAGCTGGTGGAGAAGTATTAGCATACGTTTGGTAATAAATTTCTTTAAATGAACGGAGGTGTAACTATGTCACGTGTAGGTAAAAAACCTATTGAAATCCCAACTGGGGTTACAATTACAAACGACAACAACACAGTTACCGTAAAAGGTCCTAAAGGTGAATTAACTCGTACATTCAGCCAAGATATGGCTATTACAGTTGAAGAGAACGTATTAACAGTAGTACGTCCTTCTGATAGCAAAGAACACCGTACAATCCACGGAACAACTCGTGCACTTTTAAACAACATGGTTCAAGGTGTTACAACTGGTTTCGAAAGAGGATTGGAACTTATTGGGGTAGGTTACCGTGCATCTAAGCAAGGTAACAAACTAGTTCTTAACGTTGGTTACTCTCATCCAGTTGAGATCACTCCTGAACAGGGGATCGAAGTGGAAGTACCGGCAAACACAAAGATCGTTATTAAAGGTATTGATAAAGAGCGCGTAGGTGCTTTAGCAGCTAACATTCGTGACGTTCGCCCACCAGAGCCTTACAAAGGTAAAGGTATTCGTTATGAAGGTGAACAAGTACGTCGTAAAGAAGGTAAAACTGCTAAGTAATACGGCATAAGCAGATAGAAAGGAGTGACTGCACGATGATTACAAAACCTGATAAGAATTCTACTCGTAAGAAAAGACACACTCGTGTTCGTGCTAAGTTATCAGGAACTGCAACTCGTCCACGTTTAAATGTGTTCCGTTCCAACCAACACATTTACGCTCAAGTGATCGACGATACTAACGCTGTAACAATCGCAAGTGCTTCTACACTTGACAAAGATGTAACAGCAAACGGTAGCAACGTTGAGTCCGCTAAAGCAGTTGGAGAACTTGTTGCAAAGCGCGCAATTGAAAAAGGAATCAAATCAGTAGTATTCGACCGCGGTGGATACTTATATCACGGCCGTGTGAAAGCATTAGCAGATGCTGCACGTGAGGCTGGTCTAGAATTTTAATCGACAAAGGAGGGACACTGATGCGTCGTATTGATCCAAACAAATTAGAACTTGAAGAACGCGTTGTTACGGTTAACCGCGTTGCGAAAGTAGTAAAAGGTGGACGTCGTTTCCGCTTTGCTGCTCTTGTAGTAGTAGGAGATAAAAACGGTAATGTTGGTTTTGGTACTGGTAAAGCTCAAGAGGTACCTGAAGCAATCCGTAAAGCAATTGAAGATGCGAAAAAGAACTTGGTTGCTGTACCTATCGTTGGTACAACAATTCCTCACCAAGTACTTGGTGAGTTCGGTTCTGGTGAAATCCTATTGAAACCTGCTTCTGAAGGTACTGGGGTTATCGCTGGAGGACCAGTTCGTGCGGTACTTGAGTTAGCGGGTGTTCAAGACATCCTTTCTAAATCTTTAGGATCTAACACACCAATCAACATGATCCGTGCAACACTTAACGGATTAAAGCAATTGAAACGTGCAGAGGACGTTGCTAAATTGCGTGGTAAAACGGTAGAAGAACTGTTAGGATAAGGAGGGAAACAAAATGGCGAACAAATTAGCAATCACCCTCACTCGCAGTGTAATCGGTCGTCCACAAGATCAACGTGCGACTGTTCAAACTCTTGGTTTGAAAAAGATGCACCAAACAGTTGTCCATGAGGATAACGCAGCTATCCGTGGAATGATTAACAAGGTATCTCACCTTGTTACTGTGAAAGAGCAATAAATAGAAACGGTTTTTTAAATAAGGAGGTGCCACAATGAAACTTCATGAGTTAAAACCTAACGAAGGATCTCGTAAAGAGCGCAACCGTGTAGGTCGCGGAACTGGTTCTGGTAACGGAAAAACTTCTGGTAAAGGTCATAAAGGTCAAAATGCACGCTCTGGCGGTGGCGTTCGTCCTGGATTCGAAGGTGGTCAAACACCTCTATTCCAACGCTTACCTAAGCGCGGATTCACGAACATCAATCGCAAAGAGTACGCAATCATTAACCTTGATGCTTTAAACCGCTTTGACGAGGGAACTGAAGTTACTCCTGAATTACTTCTTGAAACAGGTTTAGTTAGCAAATTAAACGCTGGTCTTAAAGTATTGGGTAACGGTTCTATCGAGAAAAAGCTTACAGTACGTGCTCATAAATTCTCCTCAGCAGCTAAGGAAGCTATCGAAGCAGCTGGCGGTTCAGTTGAGGTGATTTAATGTTCCAGACATTCTCCAATTTTATGCGCGTGGGTGATATAAGAAAGAAAATTGTCTTCACCCTATTAATGTTAGTAATTTTCCGTATCGGTACGTTTATCCCAGTACCAGGGGTGAACTCTGACATTTTGAAATTCCAGGATGAACTTAGTGTATTTGGTATCCTGAATACTTTTGGTGGTGGAGCTCTTCAGAACTTCTCTATTCTTGCCATGGGTGTAATGCCATACATCACAGCGTCCATCATCGTGCAGTTATTGCAAATGGATGTTGTTCCGAAGTTTACGGAGTGGTCAAAACAAGGAGAAGCTGGACGTCGCAAATTAGCTCAATTCACTAGGTATTTTACCATTGTACTTGGTTTCGTTCAGGCAATTGGTATGTCGATCGGTTTCAATACAATGGCCAATGGTCAATTGATTATGAATCCGACTTTCACTACTTATCTGCTTATAGCATTAGTGTTAACAGCAGGAACTGCATTCTTGATGTGGCTTGGTGAGCAAATCACGGCACATGGCGTAGGAAACGGAATCTCCATTCTAATCTTCGCTGGTATCGTATCTGCAATCCCAACCGGCGCAAATCAGATTTACGCATCTTTGATCCAGGATGCTGGTGATCAGTTGTTCTTAAATCTTGTTATTGTTGCACTTATCATCCTTGCAATCTTAGCTGTAATCGTAGGTGTAATCTTCATTCAGCAAGCGTTACGTAAAATTCCGATTCAGTATGCGAAGAAGACGGCAGGTCGCGCTCCTACTGGTGGAGGACACACTACACACTTACCTTTAAAGGTAAATGCAGCAGGGGTAATTCCGGTTATCTTTGCAGTATCCTTTATCATTACACCACCGACAATCGCTTCATTCTTTAACGAGAATGCTGTGACTAGATGGATTATTAGTTCATTTGACTACACGAATCCAATCGGTATGGTTGTATATGTAGCTCTTATAATTGCCTTCACTTACTTCTACACATTTGTTCAGTCTAATCCTGAACAGATGGCAGAAAACTTAAAGAAACAAGGCGGATATATCCCAGGAATTCGTCCTGGTTTAAATACACAGGAATATTTGACCAAGATTATTTACCGACTAACATTTGTTGGTGCATTATTCTTAGCAGCTATTTCTATCCTACCTATTATCTTTATGAGCTTTGCCGGTCTTCCTGCAGCAGTGCAGATTGGCGGTACTAGTCTACTAATCGTCGTAGGTGTTGCACTTGAGACGATGAAGCAACTAGAAAGCCAGTTAGTGAAGCGTCATTATAAAGGGTTTATCAAGTAATGAAGTAGTTGGGATAAATTTATCCCAATATACTTCACAAGATACTGAGGGGGCAAAAAGATGAATTTAGTTCTAATGGGACTTCCGGGTGCCGGTAAAGGTACTCAAGCAGAACGAATTGTCGAAAAGTACAATATCCCTCATATCTCTACTGGAGATATGTTTCGTGCTGCTATGAAGGAAGAAACTGAACTAGGCATGAAAGCTAAGTCTTTCATGGATCAAGGTCAGCTTGTTCCGGATGAAGTGACGATCGGTATCGTTCGTGAAAGATTAGAAAAAGAAGATTGCAAAGACGGCTTTCTATTAGACGGTTTCCCAAGAACGGTTCCCCAAGCAGATGCACTTGAGCAGATGCTAGAAGAACTAGGTCGTAAAATTGACTATGTCATCAATGTCAATGTTGACCAAAGCATTCTTATGGAGCGTTTAACAGGACGTCGTATCTGTAAAGATTGTGGAGCTACTTACCACTTGGTATTCAACCCACCTGCAAAGGATGGCGTTTGTGACAAATGTGGAGGAGAGCTTTACCAACGTGCTGATGACAACGAAGAGACAGTTGGTAACCGTCTTGAAGTTAACGTAAAACAATCTAAGCCATTGTTAGACTTCTATGAGTCCAAAGGTTATCTTCGCAACATTAATGGCCAACAAGCGATCGATAAAGTATTCGCTGATATAGAAGAACTTCTTGGAGGTCGTGCGTAATGATTATCTGTAAAACTCCTCGTGAACTTGAGATCATGAGAGAAGCAGGTAGAATTGTCGCTCTGACACACCAAGAATTAAAAAAGCACATTGTACCTGGTGTAACAACGAAGCAATTGGATGATATTGCTGAGAAATTCATCCGCAAACATGATGCAATTCCTTCGTTTAAGGGGTATAATGGTTTTCGCGGAAGCATCTGCGCTTCTGTTAATGAAGAACTTGTTCATGGTATTCCCGGCGATCGTGTTCTGAAAGACGGAGATATCATTAGCATAGATATTGGTGCTAAGTATAATGGTTACCACGGTGACTCCGCTTGGACGTATGCTGTTGGTAACATATCCGATGAAACAAAGCGATTACTTGAAGTCACGGAACAATCATTGTATGAAGGCATCAAGGAAGTAAAACCGGGCGCTCGTCTCTCTGATGTATCCCATGCGATTCAAACGTATGCGGAAGCACACGATTTTTCAATTGTGAGAGAGTATGTAGGGCATGGAATTGGTCAAGACTTACATGAAGACCCACAAATTCCTCATTATGGACCTCCTAACAAAGGTCCACGGTTAAAACCTGGTATGGTTCTTGCAATTGAACCAATGGTCAATGCAGGCACCCGCTACGTAAAAACGCTAGCAGATGACTGGACTGTTGTTACTGTTGACGGTAAAATGTGTGCTCATTTTGAACATACGGTCGCTATTACAGAAACAGGCTACGAGATCTTAACAAAAGCCTAAGAGGTGATATTGCTTGATCGAATCTGATTCGACTTTGCAAGTAGGCCAAATTGTTTCGATTACTCAAGGCAGAGATGCCGGACAGTATGCCGTAATTATTAAAATTCTTGATGAGCGTTTTGTCGTCCTAGCGGATGGAGACAAGCGGAAGTTTGACCGCCCAAAGAAAAAGAACATTCATCATCTTGAATTTTTTGATTACGTGTCTCCAGAAGTTCAGAACAGTATGAAGGAAACAAGCCGTGTGACAAATGGAAAGCTGCGTTTTGCACTAACCAAATTTGTCAATGAGCTTGTTACTGATTTGAAGAAGGGAGAACTTAATTAATGGCGAAAGACGATGTAATTGAAGTAGAAGGTACGGTCATTGAGACTTTACCAAATGCTATGTTTAAAGTAGAATTGGAAAATGGTCATACTGTGTTGGCTCATGTATCTGGGAAAATACGTATGCACTTTATTCGAATCCTACCAGGAGATAAAGTAACGGTGGAGCTTTCTCCATACGATTTAACACGCGGTAGAATTACGTATCGTTTTAAATAAACCTATTTTAGCACTCCGTACTATCAGGGAGGTAATATAAGATGAAAGTGAGACCATCTGTTAAGCCAATCTGCGAAAAATGTAAAGTTATTCGTAGAAAAGGCAAAGTCATGGTTATTTGTGAAAACCCGAAACACAAACAAAAACAAGGATAACTTGAGGGAGGTGCGCATATATGGCACGTATTGCTGGTGTTGATGTTCCTCGCGACAAGCGCGTTGTAATTTCATTAACATACATTTTCGGTATTGGTCGTTCTACAGCTGAGAAAGTATTGGCTGAAGCTGGTGTTTCTGAAGAAACTCGCGTTCGCGACTTAACGGAAGAAGAATTAGGAAAGATTCGTGACATCGTAGACAAAATAAAAGTTGAGGGAGACCTTCGTCGTGAAGTATCTCTAAACATTAAACGTCTTATCGAGATCGGTTGCTACCGTGGTCTTCGTCACCGTCGTGGTTTACCGGTTCGCGGTCAAAACACTAAAAACAACGCTCGTACACGTAAAGGACCTCGTCGTACTGTAGCAAACAAAAAGAAATAATTTTAAGTAAGTAAGGAGGTAAGTTAAATATGGCACGCAAAACTAATACACGTAAACGCCGTGTGAAAAAGAATATTGAAACTGGTATCGCGCATATCCGTTCTACATTCAATAACACAATCGTAACGATTACTGACTCTCACGGAAATGCAATTGGGTGGTCTAGTGCAGGTGCTCTTGGCTTCAGAGGTTCTCGTAAATCTACTCCATTCGCAGCACAAATGGCAGCTGAAACAGCAGCTAAAGCTTGCATGGAGCACGGTTTAAAAACTCTTGAAGTTACAGTTAAAGGCCCTGGAGCTGGTCGTGAAGCAGCAATTCGTGCTTTACAAGCAGCTGGTCTTGAAGTAACTGCGATCAGAGACGTAACCCCAGTACCTCATAACGGTTGCCGTCCACCAAAACGTCGCCGTGTTTAATTTGTCTGTATAGATTTTGTATACATGTCAATAATGGCTGATGATACAGTTTAAAAATATACAGAGATAATTAAATGTTGTTGTTGTGCACAATCGGGACATACCTATGGGGAATTTCGGTAAGACATTATATGTCTTTCCGGGGTTTCGACGTTTTGAAGGAGGGTTATGAATGTTAGAAATCGAAAAACCAAAAATCGAAACGGTTGAAATCAGCGATGACGCCAACTATGGTAAATTCGTCGTCGAGCCACTTGAGCGTGGATATGGAACAACTTTGGGTAACTCCTTACGTCGTATTCTTTTATCCTCACTTCCTGGTGCCGCTGTAACATCTATCCAAATAGATGGTGTACTGCATGAGTTCTCAACAATTGAAGGCGTCGTTGAAGATGTTACAACAGTTATTTTGAACGTTAAGAAGCTAGCATTAAAAATCTATTCTGATGATGAGAAGACGTTAGAGATTGATGTGCAAGGTGAAGGTGCTGTAACAGCTGCTGACATTACTCATGACAGCGATGTTGAAATCCTTAACCCTGACCTTCATATCGCAACGTTAGCGAAGGACGCTCACCTGCGTATCCGTTTCACTGCAAAACGCGGTCGTGGATATGTACCAGCGGACGGAAACAAACGTGAAGACCAACCAATCGGTGTTATTCCGATTGATTCCATTTTCACTCCAGTTTCTCGTGTTTCTTATTATGTTGAAAATACACGTGTAGGCCAAGTCTCTAACTATGACAAGCTTACATTAGATGTATGGACAGATGGTAGTAACGGTCCACAAGAAGCAGTTGCACTTGGGGCAAAGATTTTAACTGAACACCTAAATATATTTGTAGGTCTAACAGATGAAGCGCAAAACGCTGAAATCATGGTAGAAAAAGAAGAAGATCAGAAAGAAAAAGTTCTAGAGATGACTATCGAGGAATTAGATCTATCTGTTCGTTCTTACAACTGCCTGAAGCGTGCTGGCATCAACACTGTTCAAGAACTTGCAAATAAGACAGAAGAAGATATGATGAAAGTTCGTAACTTAGGCCGTAAATCTTTAGAAGAAGTCAAGCACAAATTAGAAGAGCTTGGTCTTGGCCTGCGTAAAGATGACTAGTTTTTACTTGGAAAACTAGGCATCTTTATGTGTTTGAACGTTTCATGACTTTCTACAGAAGGAGGGAACATCAACATGGGATACAGAAAATTAGGTCGTACTAGCGCACAGCGTAAAGCAATGTTACGTGACTTGACTACTGACTTGATCATCAGCGAGCGCATTGAAACTACTGAAGCACGTGCAAAAGAATTACGTTCTTTAGTAGAAAAAATGATTACTCTTGGTAAGCGTGGTGACTTACACGCTCGTCGTCAAGCAGCTTCTTACGTTCGTCATGAAGTAGCGAACGCAGAAACTGGTCAAGACGCAGTTCAAAAGTTATTCGCTGATATCGCTCCACGTTATGAAGAGCGTCAAGGTGGATACACTCGTATCATGAAACTTGGACCTCGTCGTGGAGACGGAGCTCCAATGGTTATCATTGAACTTGTATAATATATAATAGATGATAGTGGGTTAAAGAGGAGGAAACGATTCTTTGAGCTTACTATAGTCAGTCATAAATAAGGGCGGACAGTTGTAATGACTGATCTAAGCCCTTTATTTTTTTGTCTATTTATTTAAAAGAGTTTCTGCTAATACACCGCTGGTGATATCCGCAAAAGGCTTCGCTTTCCTAGGGGCGGTGCTTGAGCCTCCTCGCATTCGCTGCGGGGTCTCAAGCTACCGCTATCTCCCTCAGGAGTCTTCGCCTTTTGCTCCAATCACCAGCTATAAATATCATTGAACGTGGTATTAAAGATTCTCAAGAACGGAAGTTAACGTTTCAAATATCTATGAGTTGATAGCAGTAACCCCATGTTGCTTGGAGTGGAAGGTGTGAGACTCCAGCGGGGGAAAACGGTTGATTGAGACCCCGCAACGAAGTGAGGAGGCTCAAACACCGTCCCGCGGAAAGCGAACGCCTGCAACGTAAAGCAACAAGGGAGTATAACCAAACCCTTGCACTTGAACTGTGTTGGTGGGTTGTACTACTTATTTTCTTTTTTTAGAGGTTAAGTCTATAGTAGAGAGAGTCAGTTAAGCGGAGAAGAGAGGAGTTGTATTTTCGATGGCCATCTTAGAAGTGAAGGGTTTGTCCTTCCGCTATGCAAACCAAGAAGAGGATACGTTAAAGAATATTAACCTGAAAGTGGAACAAGGAGAGTGGACCGCCATTGTTGGCCATAACGGCTCAGGCAAATCCACATTGGCTAGGATCCTAAACGGCTTGCAGCTTCCAACAGAAGGATCTGTTACAGTGCAGGGAACAAAGTTAGCAGAAGATACGATTTGGGATATTAGAAGACAGGTAGGAATGGTCTTTCAAAACCCTGATAATCAATTTGTAGGCTCGACGGTAGAGGACGATGTTGCGTTTGGTTTAGAAAATATTGGCGTCCCCCGTGAAGAAATGATTTCCCGCGTGGCAGAGGGGATTGAAAAAGTAGGGATGGAATCTTTTTTAACCCAAGAGCCACATCAGCTCTCTGGTGGCCAAAAGCAGCGGGTGGCCATTGCAGGCTTAATTGCGCTGCGACCATCCATCATCATTTTGGATGAAGCTACTAGCATGCTCGATCCTATCGGACGAAAAGAAGTAATTGACACAATAGAAGAGCTCCGACAACAGGTGGGAGTAACGGTTATATCCATTACACATGATCTGGAAGAGGCTGCTAGAGCTGACCGAATCATTGTATTGAACGCAGGAGAAGTGTATGGCGAAGGAACCCCCGAGGAAGTTTTCCGTATGGGAGATAAGCTTGTGGAGATAGGTCTTGATTTGCCTTTTCCTATCATCTTGGCGAATAAACTGCAACAGTTGGGTGTGGAGTTTGATACAGATCCGACCAATAGGGAAAGGCTGATGAATGAGTTATGCAAATTACAATCAAAGATTTAGAGCATCGCTATCAGCTGAATACTCCCTTTGAAAGAGTTGCGCTTTATGATGTAGACATGATGATTCCTGAGAACTCCTATATTGCCATTATTGGTCATACAGGGTCCGGGAAGTCTACATTGTTGCAACACCTTAATGGATTGTTAAGACCTACAAGTGGGAGCATTCAAGTTGGAGACATCACCTTGCATGCGAATAAAAAGGAAAAGAACATCAAGGCCTTGCGTAAAAAGGTAGGGATTGTTTTTCAATTTCCGGAGCATCAGCTTTTTGATGAAACCGTGGAAAAGGATGTTTGTTTTGGTCCGCTTAATTTTGGTGTTCCAGAAGAGGAAGCAAAGAAGCGGGCAAGAGAGGCACTTAAGCTTGTCGGTCTGCCTGATAGATATCTGGAGTCATCGCCTTTCGATTTAAGTGGTGGACAGATGCGCCGGGTTGCCATTGCCGGGGTGCTTGCGATGCAACCGGAAGTCCTTGTACTGGACGAGCCGACAGCTGGTCTCGATCCACGAGGACGTAAAGAAATCATGGACCTGTTTTATAAACTGCATAAAGAGCAGAACCTTACCACCATCCTAGTCACACACAGCATGGAGGATGCGGCAAAGTACGCAGATTCGATTGTGGTCATGAACAACGGGACTGTTGGGCTAAAAGGGACACCAAGGGAGATTTTCAGCCAGGCAGAGGAAATTAAGAAACTTGGGTTGGACGTTCCGGAGACGGTTTTGTTTATGAAAGAGTTAGGGGCGCGTTTGAATTTAGAATTCAGTGAAGTGTGTCTGACTGTTGAAGAAGTGGCAGAAGCGATCGCCTCCCGTTTGAAAAAGGGGGATGAGTGAAGTGAATAATTTAATCATCGGTCGTTATGTGCCCGGTACTTCTCTTATTCACCGGATGGATCCAAGAGCAAAACTCTTGCTTGTATTTATTTTCGTCATGGTTGTGTTTCTTGCCAATAACATCTGGGGCTATGCCATGCTTGCTGCCTTCACATTGACCATCGTGTTGCTTACCAGAATACCGGTTCCCTTTATTTTAAAAGGACTGAAGCCGATTCTCTGGATTATTATCTTTACCATGCTTTTTCATGTTTTTTTAACAAAAGAGGGCAACTTGCTCTTTGAAGTAGGTTTTATTGAAGTGTACGAAGAAGGCATCATACAGGCTATCTTTATATCCTTGCGTTTTTTATTCTTGATTACCATCACCACCATCCTTACCTTGACCACTACACCAATTGAGGTGACTGACGGGATGGAGACGTTATTTGGTCCGTTTAAAAAGATAGGAGTCCCTGTCCATGAATTAGCGCTTATGATGTCTATTTCCTTGCGATTCATCCCAACCTTGATGCAGGAAACGGACAAGATCATGAAGGCGCAGAGTGCGAGAGGTGCAGACTTCACTGTAGGGCCTCTGAAAGAGCGTGTTAAGGCGTTGGTTCCTTTGCTTGTCCCGTTGTTCATCAGTGCGTTTAAACGCGCAGAGGAGCTTGCTACGGCGATGGAAGCACGAGGGTATAGAGGCGGCGAAGGAAGAACGAAATTCCGTCTGTTAGAATGGCAGTGGAAAGACACCTTGTTGTTGGTGACGCTTGCTGTCCTTACGTTTATCTTAGTTCTTATTCGAACATAATGGAGTTAGATATAATGAATAGATTGAAATGTACCCTAACCTATGACGGGGCACAGTTTGAAGGCTATCAGATTCAAAAGGAGAAGCGTACGGTTCAGCTGGAGGTCCAGAAGGCTTTGTCCCGAATTCATAAGGGGACAGAGGCAAAGGTTGCTGCTTCTGGACGTACGGATGCAGGTGTTCATGCAGTAGGGCAGGTGCTGCACTTTGACTCGCCTCTAAGTATTCCGGAGGCTGCCTGGCAGAAGGCGCTGAACGCCCATCTACCCAAAGATATTTGGGTGAAGAGAGTGGAGTCTGTCTCAGGGGACTTCCACGCACGTTTTGATGTGGTAAAAAAGGAATACCGTTACAAGGTGAGCCTGGCAAAGGACTTTAATGTGTTTGACCGAGATCAGGTGTTTCACTACCCTTACCCGTTGGATTTGGAAGCTGTTAAAGAGGCGTGTGAGCATTTTATTGGCGAACACGATTTCACAAGCTTCTGTTCTGCAAAAACGGAAGTGGAGGACAAGGTGCGGTTCATTTACTCGCTTGATGTAGAGTTGAATGGGGAGGAGCTTGAATTCCGCATTGTCGGCAATGGCTTTTTATATAATATGGTCCGTATCATTGTAGGTACCTTACTGGAAATAGGACAAGGTAAAAAATTACCAAGAGATATTTTTTCGATCCTGGAAGCAAGAGATCGGGGAGCGGCAGGAAAAACGGCACCAGCACACGGTTTATACCTTTGGGACGTGGTTTATGATGACAACTAATCCTGGTGTAACATTTTCTTGACAATCTCGCAAAAAAGATATAAGATATCACATGGTATGTATTTTAACCCCACGATTAAGCCCCGGAAGAGTTTCATCGTGTTGAATAAAATATATGAAGAAATGAAAAATAAAAGGTTTATTTTTTTTAGGAGGGAAATTTAATGCGTACAACGTTTATGGCGAAAGCTAGCGAAGTAAATCGTAAATGGTACGTGGTTGACGCTGAAGGTCAAACTTTAGGTCGTCTTGCAAGTGAAGTTGCATCCATTTTACGTGGTAAACATAAACCAACTTTTACTCCAAACGTAGACACTGGAGATCATGTAATCATCATCAATGCAGAAAAAATCCACTTAACTGGTAACAAGTTGAACGGTAAGATCTACTACCGTCACACAATGCACCCAGGTGGACTTAAACAAAGAACGGCTTTAGAAATGCGTACTAACTATCCTACAAAGATGTTAGAACTAGCAATCAAAGGCATGCTTCCAAAAGGAAGTCTTGGACGTCAGCAAGCTAAAAAATTGAATGTGTATGCTGGAAGCGAGCATCCACACCAAGCACAACAACCTGAAGTTTACGAACTTCGCGGTTAATTAATAAGGAGGGTATAACTTTGGCACAAGTACAATACTACGGCACAGGTCGTCGTAAAAGCTCCGTTGCACGTGTACGTCTAGTTCCTGGTAACGGACAAATCGTGATCAACGATCGTGATATCGAAAACTACATCCCATTCGAAGCTCTACGTAACGTTGTTAAACAACCATTAGCAGTTACTGAAACAGAAGGTAACTACGATGTATTAGTAAACGTTGACGGTGGAGGATACACTGGTCAAGCTGGTGCGATCCGTCATGGAATCGCTCGTGCATTATTGCAAGCTGATCCTGAGTTCCGTGCTTCTTTAAAGCGTGCAGGTCTTCTGACTCGTGACGCGCGTATGAAAGAGCGTAAAAAATACGGACTTAAGGGCGCTCGTCGTGCACCTCAGTTCTCAAAACGTTAATCTTCGGATTCCAATATGGAAAACCCCCGACCCTTGTGGTTGGGGGTTTTTTGGTGTTTTTGGCGGACGATGTAGGACGTGGATTGGGAGAGAGAGGTCTTCATACGGTTGATGAAGACGTGATTGGGTCGTATTTTGTGCGAGAGAGGTCTTCATACGGTTGATGAAGACGTGATTGGGTTGAGTTTTGTGCGAGAGAGGTCTTCATACGGCCGATGAAGACGTGATTGGGTCGTATTT
Source organism: Sutcliffiella horikoshii (assembly GCF_008180725.1). Lineage (GTDB taxonomy): Bacteria > Bacillota > Bacilli > Bacillales > Bacillaceae_I > Sutcliffiella_A > Sutcliffiella_A horikoshii_B. The sequence continues at coordinate 55,219 of NZ_VTEV01000013.1, forward strand.
TGTGCGAGAGAGGTCTTCATACGGTTGATGAAGACGTGATTGGGTCGTATTTTGTGCGAGAGAGGTCTTCATACGGTTGATGAAGACGTGATTGGGTTGAGTTTTGTGCGAGAGAGGTCTTCATACGGTTGATGAAGACGTGATTGGGTTGAGTTTTGTGCGAGAGAGGTCTTCATACGGTTGATGAAGACGTGATTGGGTCGTATTTTGTGCGAGAGAGGTCTTCATACGGTTGATGAAGACGTGATTGGGTCGTATTTTGTGCGAGAGAGGTCTTCATACGGTTGATGAAGACATGATTGGGTTGAGTTTTGTGCGAGAGAGGTCTTCATACGGTTGATGAAGACGTGATTGGGTAGATTTTTCTGCAAGAGAGGTCTTCATACGATCGATGAAAACGTGTATTAGGAGAGAGAGGTCTTCATAAGCCGATGAAGACCTGAGTGGGACGTGTATAGCGCAAAAGAGGTCCTCATACGATCGATGAAAACGTGTCTGCAACGGATTGCTCTTGAGAACTAACACCCACTAGAAAATACAAAGCCTGACCAGAAACTTGAGCCCCTCCATTCTACCTAAGCAGTATCTCACACACAAACATGGTAATTAAGTAAATATTAGGTAATTACAACCAATTACTCTTGTTCTATATAGTGAATAAAATAGGCATTATGCAACTTAAAAAAAATGAAAACTTACTTTATCATTAGTTCTTAATAAAGAAGAAAAGGAGGTAAGTGGTCATAAAAATAAGAATATTGGTTACTTTTCTGGTCCTGACTTGTTTTTTCTTCGCTGGCACTCAAGTTCAAGCTAATAGCTGGAAAAGCCTTAAAGACTGGATGACAGAAAATATCAAAGGGCATTTTGATCCTGAAAACTTCAATAACATCTTTTCAGAACAACTCCAAGAAATAGACAACTCCCAATACTCCTTAGAAATAAGAGAATTCTTCAAGTCCACCACCACCTCAACAAAGAGCAATATACAAAACCACCAAGCAGAATACATACAACAACTCACCCAAGCGAAAACACAACTTAAACAGAACACTCTAGACAGTTATTACGAGGAACGCCGATCAAAGCTGGACGAAGAATTGACCCATGAACTTGAGCAATATCTCGCAGAATTATTAGATGAAAATAATAAACCTTAAAAGGGGAGATATATAATGACGTGGCAAAAGAAATTAGTGGCAGGTACAGTAGCGGTAGGGTTGATTTCTGGTGTGGGTATGACGTTTGCAAGTGCAAGTGAGGGCTCCCCGTTGAGACAATGGTATAACGAATTATTCAGCAATACACAACAGTCAATACTCACAGATAATGAAGCTGCTGCTACCGAAGCATTTGAAAACTGGGCAGCAAATACCGAACAACTCAAAGTTGGTGCGGGCTTTGAGATAAATGAAACTATGGAAGCGGAATTGACAAGGGTTGGCACGGAGATAATGAGTACGAAGGATGAGCATATAGCATCACTCGGCGAAGAGAAAGCAGAACTGCTTGCGGATATGAACTATCAAGTGTATCAGCACATTTTCCTAGAAGGATACATGGCTATCCAGAACCAGGGAGATGTAGCGATGGGTACGGTCGAAGAAAGCTTCCAGAACTTCACCAATGAAACGGGACAAGCTGCAGTAAATGAAATGACCCAGGAGTTGACCTCCGCTAAAGATTCAGCGGTTACAGAGTTAGAAGAGGCTATAGCACATGCCAAAGAAGAACTGTCGGCACAACTTGCGATGGAAGAGCAGGTAAGCAGAAATAACCTGGAGCGGCAGATCACATACAAGTTGACCGACTTGCGTGATGCTTTGACATCTATCATCAATGAATTGGTGAGTGAACAGCAAAATATCATCACGGCAAAGGCTTTAGAACTCGAAGAAGAAGCAAAAGCAAGTCTTGATGAAGTAATGGAAAGTATTAATGACTAACAAACTCCAAAAAAGACTGATCTATGTGACGATGCTGGTCTTGGCATTGCTTTTTACAGCAGAATTGAAAACGGCATATGCTAGTTCCAATATTAAATCTTTACTCACAAGTTGGTTTGAAGGGAAGCAACAGGAATCCATACAAGCTTTGGAAGAAGAGATCATAACAGAAAAAGAAGCACAGATGTCCGTTTTGAAAGAAGAAATCGCTGTTTCATTAAATCAGGCTAATAAGGAACTTGCCGATTTTACATCGAAAGAGGCGGAAAAGAGCAAGCAAGAGCTCAAAAGCTATACTCAGCGGCTTATTCAATCCATCGAATTTGATGAGGAAGGTAAGCAGGATCAGTTTATAAGTGAATTGGAGAAAATTATGGAGGAAGCGTATATGAAGCTGGATCAAGCCCGTGAAGATGCGCTTTACCAATCAGAATAGTCTAACTGCCTGCGCATGTGTGCAGGCTTTTTGTTTAATGAGACAAGTGGATTGAAACGGAAGGCACCCGACTCCTGCGGGAGGTAGCAGTAGGTTGAGAACCCGCAACGAAGTGAGGAGGCTCAAGCATCGCCCCGCGAAAAGCGAGTGACTGCAGCGGAAAGGAACGGCCAAACTTAAATAAAGCTTATGCACTCCAATTCCATACTTGGAAAAACGTACTCATTCTTTGTACGCATGAAAGCCCTCGCCCATTAAGAAACTAATTGGGAAAGGGTGTGAAAGAAATGACTGTAGTAACAACCTTCAAGGAAAAGCGCCGGGAAAAGCAGATGAAATATGAGCGCAAGATGCTGCGTGAAATATCACTCGAGGTTTTACGGACAAAAGTGAAGGATTTTTTCTCGCCATACTTAAAGAATAAAAAGCAGGTAACTGCCATTGAAGAAGGCTGTCTTGATGTAGCGATTGAAGCCTATCTTCTTGGTGCTTCATATAGCAAGTTTGGGTATTATGGTGAAAACGCAGAGCAGGTAAAAACGCGCTGCCACGTGGAAGAGAAATATTTGATTGATACCTTGTACGATTATTTTTTGTACTGGGGTTCAATCGGTGACAATGATATGGTTCATGAATCTTTTTATATGACATGCGATGCTTTTGTTGATTATTGGTGGCGAGAAGGCTTCCATAAAGGTGAAAAAAGGTACCGCATGAGATTGCACTAATTATCATAAACTTCCCCCTTGTCCCATATAGTGTATAGAGTGGACATGCGGGAGGGGTACATATGCAAAGGTGGAAATTCTGGGCTTTTCTAACGGTAATCTTAACGGTGACCGCCGTTTTTCAATATCAACTATTCTCAAAAGATACCTGGGAGCAGTGGAGTCTGCCGTTGAGCGGGAAAATTATCATCCTTGACCCTGGACACGGTGGGCCTGATGGAGGGGCGGTCGGGGGCGATGTCTTAGAAAAAGACGTGGCGCTTGAAGTGTCCCGTTATGTGAAGGATTACCTTCAAGAACAAGGGGCATTAGTACTCATGACTCGGGAAGAGGATGTTGACCTAGCAGATCCTGCGACTAAAGGCTATAGCCGCAGAAAAGTAGAGGATTTGCGGAAACGGATTGAGCTGATCAATGAATCAGATGGAGATCTTTTTCTCAGCATTCACTTAAACGCCATCCCGTCACCAAGATGGAGAGGGGCCCAAACCTTTTATCATGGAACGAAGCATAAGGAAAATGAACGTTTAGCAAAGTTCATCCAAGAAGAATTCAGGGTCAACCTTGAAAATACAGACCGGTATGCCAAATCGATGAATACACTTTTTATTTTAAAAAACGCTGAAATTCCTGGTGCACTAGTTGAAGTTGGATTCTTGTCCAACCCATCCGAGCGGGCGTTATTAAATACAGAAGAATATCAAAAATCCTTAGCGGCATCCATCTATAATGGAGTGATGCGTCATTATACAAAAGAACAAGAGCTTCCAGATCCCCCTGAATAATAAAAGGGGGATTTTTTATAGGCACATAACGATAAATTCAAGCAGTCTATATGTTATACTGAAATTGTAAACGAATTCAATTCTGAAAATAGACTATTATCACATAAGGGTGGGGTCACAGTGTTAACAGAAGCTAAAGTTGTACAGTTACTAAAAGATCTACATGATCCGTTTTTACATAGAACTTTTGAAGAAACAAACGCAATACAAGAAATTTCTATCAAGGAAGAAAAAAACCATGTGAGTGTGAAGGTGGCGCTTGCCAAGACTGGAACAGCAGAGCAGATGCAATTGCAAGGCACCATCGTTAATCTTTTAAAGGAAGCAGGAGCGGCAACAGTTGGCTTGCGTTTCATGGAACTTCCACAAGAGGTTGTCGCGCGTTTTGGCGTAGAAGCTCCTAAAGAGGAAGAAACACTTCTATCTAGTAACAAAACAACCTTCCTCGCTATTGCTTCCGGAAAAGGCGGCGTTGGAAAATCAACTGTGTCCGTCAACCTGGCAGTTTCATTGGCGCGTCTTGGGAAAAAAGTCGGCTTAATTGATGCTGATATTTATGGATTTAGTGTGCCTGATATGATGGGAATTACGAAACGTCCGGTCGTGCGTGGTGAAAAAATCATTCCAGTAGAACGTTTTGGTGTACAAGTAATCTCGATGGGCTTTTTTGTAGAGGACAATTCCCCAGTTATCTGGAGAGGCCCGATGCTAGGAAAAATGTTGAACAGCTTCTTTAACGAAGTAGAATGGGGAGATTTAGACTACCTGCTGTTAGACTTGCCTCCTGGAACAGGGGATGTGGCGCTCGATGTGCACTCTATGCTTCCGTCCTGTAAAGAATTAATCGTAACCACTCCTCATCCGACAGCAGCATTTGTTGCAGCGAGAGCAGGGGCAATGGCGATCAAAACGGATCATGAAGTGATTGGTGTCATTGAAAACATGGCCTACTTTGAGAGCAAGAAGACAGGTGAAAAAGAATATGTATTTGGAAAAGGTGGAGGAGACAAGCTGGCAGAAGAGTTGCAGGCCCCACTTCTCGGACAACTTCCATTACAACAGCCTGACTGGAATGACGATGACTTTGCTCCGTCCATCTACCAAGAAGATCACGATCTAGGAAAAATTTATTTAAGCATCGCTTCAAAAGTGGTGGAATTAACGTAATGAATAAAGCAGACCCAGTCAGTGGGTCTGCTTGTTTTTTTATCCGCCTCCGCCTTCACCGCCGCCGGACTCTTGACCGCCTTCTGAACCGCCACCTTCTCCACCTTGTCCACCGCCCCCTTGTCCTTCTCCGCCTTGCATTTCAGAAGCGGCTTTTAACAATAGGTCTTGTAGTTTGGCTTTAAACAATGGACTCTCAAAAGTCTCGGTGATTACTTTTTGCAGGTGCTTCTTATATTCCTGTCCACTCATCACAGTAATCATTTGCTTTTCCATTTCAGGATCCTGCAAAATTTGAACCATCATAGCTTGATACTCTGGATCTTTCATCAAATCTTTAATAAGTTTTTCATGTTCTTTCTGCATACTCTTTGCAAAAGCCTCAGCAAATTTAGGGTCTTCAAAGGCCTTTTTCCAAAATTCAACGCCTTTTTCACTGTCTAGCGTTTGTTCGATGGATTTTGTCACCACTTCCTGATCCAAGACAAAGTTAGCCTTCATCTTATCATCAGCCATGATTTCTTCAATCGCTTTTTTTCCATCATCTGTTTTTAATATATCTACAACCATTTTTTTTGTTTCGTCGTAATCCATTTGACCGCCTTTTTCATTCTCAGCACAACCAGTAAGAAGGAGGGAAAGAAGGAGGGGCGGCAAAAGGTAGCTTTTCATCAAGAAAACTCCTTCCAACATGTATTTCATACGATTAATATGTGACAAAGTTAATCAAATATACAAATTTGTATGGAAAGGATGATGGATTTTTACTGGTTACATTGGTAAAATGGGAACTAGTGTCTTTAATCTGTGTTAAATGGAGGAAAAGAAAGTGAACAGTCGTAATTGGGTTCGATTATTTCTTTCCACGCTACTAGTCGGAGCAGTAACTACCGTTATTGTTGCGTTCATAGTCCGTTGGGATCAACATACAGCACAATTTGCAAATGGAGAATACCTTCAATTCCTATCCATCATTGCATGGTATATAGGAGTAGGCTTGATATTTAGTATCATTAGTCAAATGGGCTTCTTTGCCTACTTGACGATCCACCGATTCGGCTTGGGTATTTTTAAATCCCTATGGAGTGCCGTACAACTGGTGCTAATTATTTTCGTTTTATTTGATCTTGTATATTTCCGTTACATATCTTTTGCAAATGAAGGAGATTCCTTACTTCCTTATTTCGCCTTTCCGATATTTCTCTTAGTGTACGGCTTGCTTGTAGCCTATGTGAAAAAAACGCAGACCAATAAACACGCATTTATTCCTGCGTTGTTCTTTATGGTTGTTGTAACAACGATTGAATGGTTTCCTGCCCTTAGGGAAAATGAACCAGGATGGCTGCTATTTATGCTCTTTCCTTTATTGGCATGTAACTCCTATCAGCTTCTGTTGTTGCATAGGTTGAATAAAGCATCTGAGACAAAATAAAAAATGGCGTTTCTCCGTTACGGAGAGGCGCCATTTTTATGAGTTATTGTACTTCCTTGCTTTTCGCTTTAGTGTTATTAATCAATTCGGTGACGCTGCTTATTTCGTAGCCTTTATCCTTAATGAATTGAATAATCTCCGGTAAGGCGTCCTCTGTTTGTTTGGCAGAATCAGATGCATGAAGAAGAACGATATCCCCATTACTCAAATTCTTTGTCACATTATCTACAATGATTTCCTTCCCAGGGTTGATCAGGTCATGTGAATCCACACTCCAATGCACCACGGTAAAACCGAGGGAATTGGCAATCTCGAGTACACGTTTATCAAAAGCCCCCTTAGGTGGGCGTAGTAAATTAACTTTCTTGACCTCTAGCTTCTCGAATACATCCAATGATTTTAAAATGTCCCTCTTTACTTTTAAGTCTTCAAGGTCCCGGTAATTTTCATACGCATACCCCATGCTGCCAATCTCATGTCCATCCTCCACGATCCTTTTTACAATATCCGGGTGCCTCTCCGCCCAAGAAGCGGAAAGGAAGAATGTCACACCAGTTACGCCGTTTTGTTTCAGTAAATCCAAGATAGGCAGTGCCTTTTCATCGCCCCAGCTAATATCAAAGGACAAAGCAACTTCCTTATTACTGCCTTCCCCCTTATATATTGCCCGCGGTCCATCCTTGGATGAAAACACCGGCTGATTCGAAAAGTTTTCTATATATAAAATCCCTGCAGTGAAGAATGCCGCCAAAATGATGATGGATAATTGCTTAAGCTTTCTTCCGTTTATTACATAGAAATTAGTCATGCTTAGCCCCCTTGTCCACAGTATCTATTCTCATAAATATTCAGTAGGACAAATCTTATGCAAAAAATATTTAGGAAAATGTTTCATAAAAACCGGTTTGGTGGAAAAAATACACTATAAAGTATTTTTTAGAGGTGAAGAAATGTTAGGGATGCTGTTAAACAATAAAGAAGTAAAAGAAATGGAATACTTATTAAAAAGAGAATTAGAAGAACTCTTACACGATTTTGATGATCATCGCATCGATAGAGTGGTAAAGCATGCCATGGAAGAACGCTATCAAATTCTCTACAAAATGTTCACCCGTATCGCGCCGCCCACAGAGTGTATGAAATATATCCGATCCAAAGCCGTCTTTAGGGAAAGGGAATCCTATTAAAGCCATCCAATCAGCCGCATTAATTGCGGCTATTTATTTGTCTCTCCAACACTTGTATATAAGAAGAAAGTACTTCAGATAAACAAATAAAAAAAACTTTTTAAAAGTAGTTGACGGAAAAAGAAAGTCCGTGGTATATTATTATTCGTCGCTGCGAGATACATTAAAGCTTGCAAGACAAAAAAACAAAAAACATGTTGACATCAACTTGGTCAATGTGATACATTAGAAAAGTCGCTTCTGAGCGACAAACTGATGAAAATGATCTTTGAAAACTAAACAAAACAACAGCGTCATAACGTCGGTTCTACGGAACACGACAAAATGATTTTAAGTAACACAAGCTAGCAAATTTTGAGCAAAAGCTCAGACTCTTTATTGGAGAGTTTGATCCTGGCTCAGGACGAACGCTGGCGGCGTGCCTAATACATGCAAGTCGAGCGGACCTTTTAAAAGCTTGCTTTTGAAAGGTCAGCGGCGGACGGGTGAGTAACACGTGGGCAACCTGCCTGTAAGACTGGGATAACTTCGGGAAA
>NZ_VTEV01000014.1 GCF_008180725.1 Sutcliffiella horikoshii
TAATCGATCGAGGACTTAACCCAATAAGTATTGAAATAAGTGAACGATATGAATTTCTTGATACGAACACATTATCTAGTTTTGAAGGATCAACCTTCAACTGAATATGTCTGGTAATGATGGCGAAGAGGTCACACCCGTTCCCATACCGAACACGGAAGTTAAGCTCTTCAGCGCCGATGGTAGTTGGGGGATCTCCCCCTGTGAGAGTAGGACGTTGCCAGGCAAATTTATAGGAAACCAGTGCTTATTAGATTAGGCGCTGGTTTTTTTGTGTTTCATGAGTTTGAGAGGAGGGGGAGTTTCGTGGTGAAGACATTTTGGAAGGGAGGAATTTAATGAGAGTGTCTTCATCGGGTATATGAAGACATTTTTAAGGGGAAAATTTCCTCGATAGTGTCTTCATTATGATTATGAAGACACTTTAAAGGGGGAGTTTTCAAGGATAGTGTCTTCATTGAAGTTTTATGGACATGTAGAAGGAGAGAATTTCATCATAGAGGTCGTAATCACTGTTATAAAGTCCTTCAGAAGCAGAAATTCCTAACCGAGAAGTCTTGATCACCGCTATAAAGACCATCTAACGCAGGGTTCCCCATCGTAGACGTCTTTGATTCTAAAATGTGAGCAAGAATACCTACCGAACCATTCTTCCATGATGAATTCTAAACCAAGTAACCACAATCTTTTTTTATCCAAAGACAAACACAGACTAGTAGGCTTTACATACACTAGATGTAGGAGATTGGTAGGCTGGGATTTTACTAAAGTAGTATACAATTTTTTGATTTGGTTAGAATAGTGGATGGAGGTGGAGAAAGAGACATGAAGTCAGCCATTCATTCATCATTTGGGGAAACGTGTATCGTTTGTGAAGAGCAGAAAGAAAAAGGAATACATTTATACACGTCGTTTATCTGTACGGAATGTGAGGGAACAATGCTTCAGACTGATGTGGAAGACCCGAAATATAAGTTTTATTTGCAACAGTTGAGGAAAATTACCATCCCAAAAATCTATTCGTAGTGTCTATATCCATTCAAAAAGAACTAAAAAACAAAAAATAGTCTGCTACTATGAAAAGTCCTGTCTAGGGCTTTTATTTTTTTAAGGTTCTCTTAAATGGCGGTTGACTATAAGTCTAAAGTTCTATCCGTTATAATGGGAGTATATAGAGGAAATGAATGATTAGAGGGTGTGCACATGTTAGATCAAACTAAAACACCTTTGTTTTCAGGACTAAGACGTCACTGGGAAGGTTCACCATTGTCTGGGCATGTTCCTGGTCATAAGTACGGTACGGTTCTTCCTGATGAAGCAAGGGATTATTATAAAGATATATTAAAGTTGGATGCAACGGAGATTACCGGATTGGATGATTTGCATGATCCAGAAGGCATGATAGATGAGGCGCAGCGTTTGGCGAGTAACTTATACGGTTCTGATGAAACATTTTTTCTGGTGAATGGATCTACAGTAGGCAACTTGGCCATGATTTTGGCCACGTGTACCCGTGGTAGCAAGGTGCTGGTGCAGAGGAATTGCCATAAGTCAGTATTAAATGGATTAGAGCTTGCAGGAGTAGATCCCGTTTTTTTACCGTGTGAAGTGGATGAGAATCTGGAGGTTGCTGTATCTGTCGATTTACCCTATCTATATGAGGCACTGGAATCGATAAACGGGATAACCGCTGTTGTGTTAACCAACCCGAATTATTACGGGGTAGCAGTAGATTTGGATGATATCATACGAGTTATACATAATCACGGCATTCCCGTTTTAGTGGATGAAGCGCATGGGGCCCACTTTCTGCTTGGGAGACCTTTTCCTAAGTCCGCACTCGTTAGTGGAGCGGATGTGGTTGTACATTCAGCGCATAAAACCTTGCCTGCAATGACAATGGGATCATGGATGCATATACAGGGGAATAGGGTAAAGAAGGAAAGAGTGATTCATTATCTTAAGATGTTACAGTCGAGCAGCCCATCCTATCCGTTAATGGCATCCTTGGATATTGCCAGATACTATCTTGCATGTTTGTCACAACAGGAGATACAAGCTATTGTAGAGGGGCTCAAAGTAATCCACCAAGAGCTGAAAAAGGTAAAGGAGATAGAAGTGGTTACTCCTATTAACAGCCGTTTATTTGTCGACCCTTTAAAGGTTACACTGCAATCCACTAACGGGCTGAGCGGGTTTAAACTTTCCAGTCTTCTGGAAAAAGAAGGTCTTTTTGTAGAACTGGCAGACCCTAAGAATGTATTAATTATTATGCCCCTAGCGGTGAATGAGAAAAAACATGATATGATAGAGAGAATAGTCCGGGCTGTAACCAATGAAACAGATGGAGGCCCAAAAAAGAAACAGATTACACTTCCGCCATTTCCAGCTGAAATTAGTGAACTTACTATTCCTTTTAGCAAACAAGCAGAGTATCGAAAGGTAAAATGTCCAATAGAGGAAGCGATCGGTGAGGTCGCTGCCGAAGCGATTGTGCCATATCCTCCTGGAATCCCACTTTTATTTAATGGGGAGATGATTACAAGCTCCACCGTGGAATACATAAAGGCCCTCCAACATATCGGTGCAAGGTTTCAAGCTAGCGAAGCGTTTAAAAGTAATTATATTTATATATATAAGAAGATAAAGGAGTAACAGGATTGTGAAGGGATTATTTATTACATTTGAAGGCCCTGAGGGTGCAGGAAAGACGTCTGTCATTCAGAAGTTGGCAGAGGAATTAACAGATCAGGAATATCCTATTTTACTAACAAGAGAACCCGGAGGCATTAGCATAGCAGAGCAGATTCGAAATGTTATTTTAGATTGTGACAACACAGAAATGGATGCAAGAACAGAAGCATTGCTTTATGCTGCCGCTCGCCGTCAGCACTTAGTGGAGCGGGTGATACCTGCATTAAAAGAAAATAAGATTGTTCTGTGTGACCGTTTTATCGATAGTTCTCTTGCCTATCAAGGCCATGCAAGGGGAATTGGTGTAGAAGACGTGCTTAGCATTAATGAGTTTGCAACGGAAAAAATGATGCCGTCCCTCACTATCTTTTTTGATATAGAACCAGAAGCAGGACTTAAGCGTATTGAAGCGAATAATAATCGGGAAGTTAACCGTTTAGATCAAGAAAAACTAGACTTCCATTATAAGGTGAAAGAGGGATATGACCTTGTAAAAGAGAAATATGGAGAAAGAATTACGGTAGTGGATGCTTCTATGGACTTTGAGTCCGTATGCAACCAAGTAAGAGAGGTTTTAATCTCCTATATTTCTAAACACGGATTCTAATTCTTATCATAAAAATAAATTACCAAATACGAAGTAATGAAGTAGAAGATAATTAATGGTAAAATAAAGGAGGCGCTTTAAATGAAAATGATTATGGCTGTTATTCAGGATAAAGATAGCAATCGATTAATGAATGCTTTGGTAGAACATAATTTCCGTGCAACGAAACTTGCGAGTACAGGCGGGTTTTTGAAGAGTGGAAACACCACTTTTATGATTGGTACGGAAGACGTTCGTGTACAAAAGGCATTGGATATCATTAAAGACAATTGTCAGCACAGGCAGCAATTGGTTGCACCTGTTTCGCCTATGGGTGGGAACGCAGATTCCTATGTTCCATACCCGGTAGAAGTGGAAGTGGGCGGCGCGACGGTCTTTGTCTTGCCTATTGAGCATTTTCATCAATTCTAACGTTAAGCGGCTGAAAGGCTGCTTTTTTCAGATAATAGTTCCATGAAATGAAGTTATGGGAAAGGGACATACTGTCATGAAAATTTCAACCGACCTTAGAACAAATGTAGATAATGCAAGGATGGATTTGAGAAGCGGTTCTGCTGCCACGACTGCCTTTGGTGAGGTCATGCAAAGACACTCCAGCAAACTGCATACCCAACAGTTGCAATTATTAATGAAGGATATTGAAATGGTAGGCGACCGCTTAGGAAATTCTCGCTCTTTCCAAGACTTGGCTAAGTATAAGACACTTGTTAAACGTTTTATGGAAGAGGCGGTTGAGTTTGGAATGGAGCTGAATCAGTCCCATCATTGGACAAATGACGGACAATCTAGGCATCTGCAAGTGGTCAAGCAGGTGGACGAAGCACTTCTTGGCCTGACTGAAAAAGTCATGAGCCAAGAGGAATCAAGAATAAACATATTAAGCAGTATTGGTGAGATTAAGGGCTTACTCATCAATTTATATATGTAGGTTAGTGAGTGATAAACAGTGATTAATAGTTGGTCGGAACTACAAAACCAGCCTACCGTTGCAAGAATCGTCACAAACAGTTTAGAGCGAAATAGAATTGCCCATGCTTATTTGTTAGATGGGATGAAGGGCACAGGAAAAAAAGAAGTCAGCTATCTATTTGCAAAGAGCTTGTTGTGTAAAGATCTAAAAGGAGTTAATCCCTGTCAGAGCTGTACAAATTGTAAGCGGATAGATTCCAGAAATCATCCGGATGTCCATGTAGTGGAGCCGGACGGTAACTCCATCAAGAAGCAACAAATTCAATTCTTGCAAGAAGAGTTTACGAAAACGGGCTTGGAATCTAAGAGGAAAATTTATATTATTGAGCATGCAGATAAGATGACGACCAATGCAGCCAATAGTTTATTGAAATTCTTGGAGGAACCGAACCAAGAAACGTTTGCCTTTTTATTGACGGAAAATGTCAATCAAATGTTAAATACGATCATTTCGAGGTGTCAGCCGTTATCGTTCCGCGCATTAACATCAGAAGGACTGATAACAAAGCTTACAGCACAAGATATTCCACTGCCATTAGCCAAGTCAGCAGCTTCCCTAACAAACAGTTTAGAGGAAGCAGTAGAATTATGTCGAGATGATTGGTTTGCGCTTGCTAGAAACTTAGTGATAAAATTGTATGAAGCAATATTTAATCGTCCTCAGGCATCTTTGCTATTTATACAAGAAAAATGGATGCCCCATTTTTCCGATAGAAAGCAGCTGGAGATAGGTTTAGATTTAATGCTATTTATTTATAAAGATATGCTGTATGCTCAGTTATCCAAAGAGGAGCAGCTGGTGTTTGTCGACGAGAAAGAGTTGATTCAAAAGTTGGCGCTCCAGACGACTCAACAGCGAGTGACCGAGCAACTGTCCTATATATTACAGAGCAAGTCTCGGTTGGCATCGAATGTGAATCCGCACCTTCTCATGGAACAATTAGCGTTAAACTTGCAGGAGGGATATTAGTTTGTATGAAGTAGTAGGAGTTCGTTTTAAAAAAGCAGGGAAAATATACTATTTTGACCCAAATGGGCTTGATATAAAAGATAATGAGTTTGTCATTGTGGAAACAGTTAGAGGTGTGGAGTTCGGAAAGGCTGTCATCGGTCAAAAGAATGTCGAAGAAAACGATGTCGTTCTGCCATTGAAAAAAGTACTCCGCATTGCTGATCAGAAAGACCGACTTATTGTAGAAGAAAATAAAAAGGCTGCAAACGAAGCGTTTGATGTATGTTTCGGTAAAGTAAATGACCATGGACTGGACATGAAGCTAGTCGATGTGGAATACACGTTTGATCGCAATAAGATCATCTTCTATTTCACAGCCGATGGACGTGTGGATTTCAGGGAACTTGTGAAAGATCTGGCTTCCATCTTCCGTACCAGAATTGAACTTAGACAAATTGGTGTTCGTGATGAAGCCAAACTTTTGGGTGGTATCGGCCCTTGTGGACGCATGCTTTGCTGTTCCACGTTCTTGGGAGACTTTGAACCGGTATCCATCAAAATGGCGAAGGATCAAAACCTGTCGTTGAATCCTTCCAAGATTTCCGGACTCTGTGGTCGTCTAATGTGCTGTCTGAAGTATGAAAATGACGAATATGAGTCCGCCAAGGAACAATTACCGGATTTAGATGAAGTAATTAAAACACCAAATGGGGTAGGCCGGGTTGTTGGATTAAATATACTCGAACGCGTGCTTCAAGTGGAGTTGTCCGGGAAGGACCGAGTGGTCGAATTTTCTCTAGACGAATTACTTCAAGAGGGAGCCGTTTCAACGCAAGCCACAGATTAAGAGGTGGAAAACTTGGACAAGAAGGAAATTTTTGATTCTGTCAGCAACATGGAAGAACAGATTGGACATTTATATAAACAGCTTGGAGAATTAAAAGAACACCTTGCCCTGATTATTGAAGAGAACAACAGTGTGCTGGTGGAAAACAGTCACCTCCGCAAACGTCTAGAGCAAATGACTGCTGTGGAGGATGAAACTCCTTTACCGGAACAAAAACGCAAGAAAAAGCAGCAGGACCAGCAAAAACAGACGGATGTAGGGGAAGGTTATGATAATTTGGCCAGGCTCTACCAGGAAGGGTTTCATATTTGTAACCTGAATTTCGGCAGTCCACGCAAAGAAGGGGATTGTATGTTTTGCTTGTCCTTTCTTAATAAGAAGTAAAGAGTCGCTTCTCCGTAACGGGGTGGCGGCTTTTTGTTTGTTTAGTACGTTTGATTTCCGTTCCAGGCGCTTCGCTTGCCTGCGGGCGGTCCGTGAGCCTCCTCACTTCGCCTGAGGGGTCTCACCTGTCCCTTCCTCCCGCGGGCGTCTGAGCGCCTTCCACTCCAATCAATAGGATTCACATCTCACTTATGGTGAAAGCAAAATCTTTATGCCTCTTATGTTTTTTGTTGGGATTGCGTTATAATAGGGAAAGATTATGGTACGAAAGGGTTTTGTTTGATGAAAGAAGTAGACCTTATAGGCGATGAGCGTCTGGATTATTTGTTGGCGGAGAATTTGCGGATCATACAGAGTCCCTCTGTGTTTTCCTTTTCGTTGGATGCTGTACTGTTAGCGCAATTTGTTTATGTTCCGATTCAAAAAGGGAATATAATGGATTTGTGCACAGGAAACGGCATCATCCCGCTATTATTGAGTAAACGGACAAAGGGAAACATCACTGGAATAGAGATTCAGGAGCGACTTGCGGGCATGGCTGAGCGGAGCTTTTCTTATAACGGGCTAGAGGAACAGCTAAAAGTAATCAACATGAATCTTAAAGAGCTTCCGGCAATGCTAGAGAACAAGAAGTTTGATGTTGTAACGTGCAACCCCCCTTATTTTCCTTTAACAGAGCAGGAAGAAAAGATAAACAGCAATATTCACTATGCTATTGCAAGGCATGAAATAGAATGCACGCTTGAGGATGTGGTACGGGTCAGCAGCCAGATTACAAAACAAGGAGGAAAAGTCGCTTTTGTACATCGTCCAGGCAGGCTTTTAGATATCATCTCCGTGATGAGGAAATACCGCATAGAACCAAAGCGTCTTCAATTTGTTCATTCCAAACTTGGAAAACCCGCCAATACACTATTAATAGAAGGAATAAAGGACGGCAACCCTGACCTAAAAATCCTTCCGCCACTATTAGTGTACGATGAAAACGGCGAATACACCCCAGAAGTGAGAAAGATGCTCTTTGGGTAAGGAAAGAACAATGATTAATAGAAGTTCTTAGCTGTTGATTGGAGCATAGGGCGAAGACTCCTGGGGGGAAGTAGCGACAATGTTGAGACCCCTGAAGCGTTGTGAGGAGGCTCAAGGTCGCCCCGCGGAAAGCGAAGCCCAGTGCGGAAATCGACAGCGGTGTTTACAGAACCCTAAAATAAATTATAGTAGCCAAGAAAAAAAGAGGGATACATTATGGACTTATGGCAACAAAATAGTTTTAACGATTCATATACTCAAGGCAGGCTTTATCTCATCCCAACCCCCATCGGGAACCTAGAAGACATTACCTACCGTTCTTTAAGGATGTTAAAAGAAGTAGACTATATCGCAGCAGAAGACACACGAAACACCAAAAAACTATGTAACTATTTTGAGATAACCACTCCATTGATCAGTTATCATGAACACAATAAAGAACAAAGCGGCAGAAAAATAATCGACCTTTTAAAAGAGGGAAAGGATGTTGGTCTCGTCAGTGATGCCGGAATGCCATCTATCTCAGACCCAGGGTATGAAATAGTGGTGGAGGCAATCGAAGAAAAGTTATATGTGGTTCCTTTGCCGGGAGCCAACGCAGCATTAACAGCTTTAATTGCGTCAGGGTTAGTCTCACAGCCTTTTTACTTCTATGGGTTCCTCGATCGTCAGAAGAAGGAAAAGAAAAAGGAATTAGAGCGTTTGAAAAAGTTCACAGATACATTTATTCTCTACGAATCTCCACATCGTTTAAAAGAAACGCTCAGCGTGATGCATGAGATACTAGGGAATCGTTCTATCGTTGTAAGCCGAGAGCTGACGAAGAAATTTGAAGAATTCACAAGAGGTAACATTTCTGAAGTATTGGCTCTTTATGAAGAGCAAGGAATCAAAGGGGAGTGTTGCATTATAATAGAAGGAAGTAGTGAAGAAGTCAACGATGATACTGAATCCTGGTGGCAAGACCTCTCCATTCAAGAGCACGTGCAACAAGTGATGGAGGTTGAAGGGCATTCCTCCAAAGAAGCCATCAAGCATGTGTCCAAAGAGCGTAACTTACCAAAAAGAGAAGTGTACCAAGCATTTCATGTTGAAGATTGAACAGAACCAATAAGTTTCTTCTGCAAATGAAGAAACCAGTGCTGATTAGATTATGCGCTGGTTTTTTGTATGTGAAGTAAGTTTTTGAGGGCAGAGGGCTGATGAAGACAATCTGCAAAGAATTTTTCTACTGAGATTGTCTTCATCGCCAACAATAGAGTTTCCTTACATTACAAATATAAAAAAGAGGGTGCCGCAGCACCCTCTTTTTTGTGTCATATCATTATTTAGCTTGTAAGTTGTTTTGGATCTCTTGGATAATTTTCTCTGCACCTTCACGGCTTAAGATGATTTTTCCATCTGCAAGAGTAAGGTTGTTGTCAGAAACTTCACCAGTAACTTGGCAAGTCATGTTTGGCTTGTATTTTTTCAAGATGATTTTTTCATCATCAACGTAGATTTCTAAAGCATCTTTCTCTGCAATTCCTAAAGTTCTGCGAAGCTCGATAGGAATAACCACGCGGCCTAACTCGTCAACTTTACGTACAATACCAGTAGATTTCATAAGAAAAATACCCCTCTCCAAATTATAAGTTATTATGAATAATATTAATCTATCATTTTCGTCATTATTCGACAAATCTAACGTGTTTTCATCATAACAATATTTACAAAATCCGTCAACATTTATGTTTGAAAATATTTGTATTTCTTTTAAAAATTGTATTCCAAAAGCGGAAAAATAGCTTTGTAATAAGGGTTTACTGGAATCTGTCTCAGGTTAACATTTACAATTACTTACTAATTTTCAATAGAATACTAACTTAATTATAATCATCATTCGACAAATTTCAACTAGTTTTTTCGACAAATTTTTCGACAAATGTCAAAGTGGTAGGAAAGACTTCGTTATGTGTGGCGGAAATGAAAGAGGATAGAAAAAGTTTTTGCTCAATCCTTAACAATACTGGCGTAAACCATGTATAATAGTTATAAAAAATAGGTTATGATGTTGATATATATAGGAAGTCGAAAACGCTCATCGCTCTCGTCCATTGGGCGGGAGTTTTCTACTTTTATATGTTTCGATTATAGGGAGGTAATTTATGATGGTAGCCGATAAAAAAACTTTTTACATTACAACACCTATCTATTATCCGAGTGGTAATTTACATATTGGTCATGCATATACGACGGTGGCGGGTGATGCGATGGCTCGTTATAAACGTCTTAAAGGCTTTGATGTGATGTACTTAACCGGTACAGACGAGCACGGACAAAAAATTCAGCGAAAAGCAGAAGAAAAAGGTGTCACTTCTCAACAATACGTAGACGATATTGTGTCAGGAATTAAAGAGCTTTGGGAAAAGCTTGATATCTCCTATGATGATTTCATTCGTACTACGGAAAGCCGCCATAAAGAAGTAGTAGAGAAAATATTTAAACAATTACTAGACCAAGGCGACATTTACTTGGATGAATACGAGGGATGGTATTCGGTTCCGGATGAAACATACTACAGAGAACACCAGTTAGTGGATCCGATTCACGAGAATGGGAAAGTGGTAGGAGGAAAGAGTCCGGACAGCGGCCATCCAGTTGAATTGGTGAGAGAGCAGTCTTACTTCTTCCGCATGGGTAAATATGTGGACCGTCTGCTTCAATATTACGATGAAAATCCAGATTTCATTCAACCAGAATCCAGAAAAAATGAAATGGTCAACAACTTCATTAAACCTGGACTTGAGGACCTTGCTGTTTCAAGAACTTCCTTTGATTGGGGAGTAAAGGTCCCTGGAGACCCGAAACATGTTATTTACGTATGGATTGATGCATTGTCCAACTATATCACTGCACTTGGTTATGGTACGGACAATGATGAGAAGTATATGAAATATTGGCCTGCAGATGTTCATCTTGTAGGGAAAGAAATTGTTCGCTTTCACACTATTTACTGGCCAATCATGTTGATGGCACTGGATCTGCCACTTCCAAAGAAAGTTTTTGCACATGGATGGCTTTTAATGAAAGATGGGAAGATGTCCAAATCAAAAGGGAATGTTGTAGACCCTGTCACTTTAATTGATCGTTATGGTCTCGATGCATTGAGATATTATCTATTAAGAGAAGTTCCGTTTGGAGCGGATGGTGTCTTCACACCTGAAGGCTTCGTGGAAAGAGTGAATTTTGACCTTGCCAATGACCTTGGAAACTTATTAAACAGAACGGTTGCCATGATTGATAAGTATTTTGACGGTGAAGTTCCTGTTTATAACGGTAATGTAACAGAGTTTGACGAGACGTTAAGCGAGCTTGCAGTGAACACAGTTCAGCAGTATGAAAATGCCATGGAAAACATGGAATTCTCTGTGGCGCTATCTTCTATCTGGCAGCTTGTAAGCAGAACGAACAAATATATAGATGAAACACAACCATGGGTGCTGGCAAAGAATGATGAGACAAAAGAACAGTTAGCTTCTGCCATGGCCCACCTTGCAGAATCATTGAGATTCATCGGGATTCTTTTAAAACCGTTCTTGACTAGAACACCAGGGAAGATTTTCGCGCAACTTGGAGTAAATGAGTCTCTAACTACTTGGGAAAGTTTATCCGCATTCGGCCAGATTCCTGCAGGAACGAAGACAGTAAAAGCAGACCCTATTTTCCCTCGCCTTGATGTGAAGGAAGAAGTAGAGCACATTAAACAAGTCATGCAGCCTTCAGCACCAGCAGAAAAAGCGGAAGAAAAGGTGGCAGAAGCACCACCAGTATCTGAAGAGATCACGTTTGATGATTTTATGAAGATAGATTTGCGTGTAGCAGAAGTGACTCACTGTGAGCCAGTGAAAAAGGCCGACAAGTTATTAAAGCTTCAATTGGATCTTGGTTATGAAAAGAGACAGGTAGTTTCCGGTATTGCAAAGTTTTACAAACCAGAGGAGCTAATTGGAAAGCGAGTTATTTGCGTAACAAACTTAAAACCTGTTAAACTACGCGGAGAGTTATCAGAAGGAATGATATTAGCAGGCGAAAAGGATGGGGTATTGTCCTTAGCTTCTGTAGACGCTTCCCTGCCGCTAGGTGCTAAAGTAAAATAATTAGTATTAGTTTTTGGATAAAATAATTTTAGAATGAAAGAGGTGTTTCACGTGTAACAACGGGTTGCACCTCTTTGTTTCTTTTTCGGGATGCTTTATGTTTATATTATATTAATAAAAGGATTTAATTCTCATTTCAACCAATATATTACGGGAGTGTTTTTCATGTTATTTGATACACATGTGCATTTAAATGCAGATCAATATGAGGAAGATTTACAAGAGGTAATTAATCGTGCGCAAGCTGAACAAGTAACGAATATGGTGGTGGTGGGGTTTGACAGAAAAACAATCACCAGAGCAATGGAGCTTGTGGAAAAATATGATTTTCTTTATGCAGCTGTAGGTTGGCACCCGGTCGATGCGATAGATATGACAGAAGAGGACCTAGCTTGGATAGAAGATCTCGCATCCCATGAAAAAGTAGTAGCAATCGGAGAGATGGGGCTTGACTATCATTGGGATAAATCGCCCAAAGATGTACAAAAAGAAGTGTTTCGCAAACAAATTCAGCTGGCGAAAAAAGTAAAACTTCCTATCGTCATCCATAACAGGGATGCAACAGCAGATGTAGTTCAAATTTTAAAAGAAGAGGATGCCAAAGAAGTGGGAGGAATCATGCATTGCTTTACGGGCAGCTTGGAAGTGGCGAAAGAATGTATGGAAATGAATTTCTTTATTTCATTTGGCGGGCCTGTCACGTTTAAAAATGCGAAAAAACCAAAAGAAGTGGTGAAAGAGATCCCGATGGAAAAACTTTTGATCGAAACAGACTGCCCATATCTTACCCCACATCCATACAGAGGAAAAAGAAATGAGCCAGGGTATGTGAGACTGGTTGCAGAACAAATTGCTGAGTTGAAAGAATTAACGATAGAGGAAGTAGCAGAAAAAACAACAGCAAATGCTAAGAAATTATTCGGCATAAAGTGACAAAAAATCTTGTCAAAAATGGTGGATACTTGTCCAATTCGGGGAAAAACAAATAAGTTCTACCTATCTACTTCTCCTCATAGGATAAACGTGTCGATAGTTTTCACTTCCCTTTTGTGAGAATTTTCTGCATAATAGACATTACGGTCGAGCCAATGGAAAGGGTTGACAAGTTACATAACTGTCTATATAATCCATTCGAGGAGAAGGAGGCGTTTTTTTACATGTTAAATAGCATGAAAAAACTGTTTTCTGGTAAGTTGAGCAGGACGAAACTGGTCATAACTTTAACTAGTTTCATAGTCTTCTCAACCATACTTGGCTTTGGTGTCTTTCATGGCACAAAGGCTGCTGTAACAGTGAATGTGGACGGTGAGGAAGTCACGGTGCGCACGCACGCAAAAACTGTAGCGGATATTCTAAAAGAGTTGGACATAGAAGTCCATCCTGAGGACCGATTGGAGCCTTCTAAGGATACCGTTGTCAGCGATTCCATGCAAATCGTCTGGGATCCTGCGAAAGAAGTGAAACTTGTCATCGATGATAAGGAACACAGCATTTATACGACAGCAGAGACAGTACAAGATTTCTTAGCAGAAAGAGATATAGATATAAAAGAGCACGATAAAGTAAGTCAAGAGTTAAATACCCCACTTAAAGACAATCTAGTCATTGCCATAGAAAAGGCATTTGAAGTTACATTGGATGTCGGGGGGGAAAAACAACAAGTATGGTCTACTTCGACTACGGTCGCTGACTTTTTAGAACAGCACGATATCACAGTAAATGATCTTGACCGAGTGGAGCCTAGTCTAGAAGAATTGGTAGCAAAAGATACTGTAGTTAATATTACTAGAGTTGAAAAGGTCACCGATGTAGTGGAAGAGCCTATAGAGTTTGGTGTTGTAACACAAAATGATAGTTCCCTTGATAAGGGAAAAGAACAAGTGGTTCAGCAAGGGGAAAATGGGACCGTTGCCAATCATTATGAAGTCATATTAGAGAACGGCAAAGAAGTTTCCCGTGAATTAGTGAAAACAGAAACGGTGAAAGAATCGTTAGACCGAATCGTTGCTGTTGGAACGAAAGCTCCGCCACAACCTAAACCGCAGCAGGTTGTCTCACGTAGTACAGAAACAAGTTCTAAAGAGTTTTATGTTTCTTCTACGGCCTATACAGCATTTTGTAATGGGTGTAGCGGTGTAACAAGTACGGGCATTAACTTACGTACAAATCCAGGAGCGAAAGTAATTGCAGTAGATCCAAGTGTCATTCCTTTAGGGACAAAAGTCTATGTGGAAGGCTATGGTTATGCTGTTGCAGGAGATACTGGCGGCGCTATCAAAGGCCACAAAATTGATGTTTTCTTCGCTAATAAAGATGCTGCTTATCGTTGGGGAAGGAAAAAAGTGAAAATCAAGATTCTTGATTAATGATATGTGATAGTTAGTTCAAGCAGGGGTTTCTTCATGCCTCTGCTTTTTTCTGTTAAAATAAATATTAGTAATAAAAGACAAAATAAAGTAGAATACATACTATTGTTTGTTTTTGCTTTCATATCATTAGACGTTTATCATAGACGAAAAGTTTCACTCTTTTGGAGGAAAAAATGAAAATAAAAGAAATTATTGTGGTGGAAGGAAAAGATGATACGGTAGCCATTAAACGGGCTGTTGATGCTGATACGATCGAAACAGGCGGATCGGCAATAAATGAGGAAATCCTAAACCGTATTAAGCATGCTCAGGACACAAGAGGTGTCATTGTATTCACAGACCCTGACTATCCTGGGGAAAAGATACGCCATACCATCAGAGAGGCTGTTCCTGGCTGTAAACACGCGTTTTTGTCTAAAGAAAAGGCGCGCGGCAAAAACGGCAAAGGGATAGGGGTAGAGCATGCCACAGTGAGTGATATTCAACAAGCGCTTAACGGGCTGCATCAAGAGTATGAACAGGAAACCGAAGAGATCCCCTTTGAAGCCCTTGTCTATTATGGACTTGTTGCGGGTCCTACAGCCAAAAAAAGAAGAGAGCGCCTTGGCATGGAACTTAACATTGGTTATACGAACGGCAAGCAGTTGCAAAAGCGCCTGCAAATGTTCCATATCTCTTTAGATAGATTGAAACAAGCAGTAACGAAAATTGATCAGGAGGAGCAATAAATGCATAAAGATATTGCCACACCGAAACGAACGAAAGAAATATTGGATAAGTACGGCTTCTCTTTTAAAAAGAGTCTGGGACAAAACTTCCTAATCGACACAAACATACTAAGGAATATTGTAGAATATGGGGAAGTGTCGGAAAAGACAGCAGCCATTGAAATTGGTCCAGGGATTGGGGCATTAACAGAGCAGATTGCCAAAAGAGCGGGCAAGGTTTTCGCATTTGAAATTGATCAAAGACTGTTGCCGATCTTGGAAGACACCCTATCTCCTTATGACAATGTTACAGTTATTCATAAGGATATTCTGAAGGCAGATGTAACAGAACTGATTGGTGAAGAGTTAAAGGCATTTGAGGAAGTGAGAGTGGTTGCCAATCTTCCGTACTACGTCACTACTCCTATTATCATGAAGCTATTGCAGGAAGGATTACCCCTAAAAAGCATTACTGTCATGCTGCAAAAGGAAGTAGCAGAGCGCATGGCCGCTAAGCCTGGTTCCAAGGAATATGGCTCTCTTTCCATTGCAGTGCAGTATTATACGCAGGCAGAAACCGTCATGATCGTCCCAAAAACAGTTTTTGTTCCACAGCCTAATGTGGATTCTGCGGTCATTCGACTGGTAGTCCGTGAGGAGCCGCCTGTTCGTGTGAAAGATGAGGACTTCTTCTTTGAAGTGGTTCGTGCAAGCTTTGGACAAAGAAGGAAGACGATTTTAAATAACCTGACAAGCAACCTGCCTGATGGAAAGGTAAAGAAACAAGGAATTGAAGCGGCACTAGCCAATACTTCCATTGATCCCAGAAGGCGTGGAGAAACTCTCTCCATTGAGGAGTTCGGTGCTTTGAGTGATGAATTGTTCCCACTGTTTAAAACGGAAACGGCCTGAAGTGGGTCGTTTTTTTATGTGAAATCCAGTTGCTTTCCGTTCCTGGCGCTTCGCTTGCCTGCGGGCGGTCCGTGAGCCTCCTGATATGAACGAAACTGTCAAGGCCCCCACTCAACTAGGTGTTTTTGTATTGTTTTTGTGCAACTCTAAGAAGAGAAGCCGATTTTACTTCTTTTTTAAGTGTTTGAGGTTAGCGTTTACGCTAGTTTAACTCCTTCTTTAGCTTACAAACTTTCTCCTCACCCCATGGAATGGTTGTCAAGTGCTCTCCTTGACTGCCATTCCATGGGGTGAGACGATCTTCAAGCTAAGAAGGATTTGGTCTTAATCCTCCTTGTTAAAGAAGGTAAGAACACGGCACGAAGGCAAAAAAATCAACTGCGGTTAGCATTCTGATATTCGTGGGTTTTCACATAGTATCTTTCCGTATAAAGGACTTTTCCACTAACTCAGGACGTGCGTTATTCTAATTAGAAATGGCACAGAGGAGGCACGTGGATTTTCCTTTTCGGTTTTTAACTTTGCCTTCGAGCCCTATTCTCAGGCTTCTTAAAAAGTGTTTACATCCATAGTCCCTTGTTGCGAAATGCTTTTTTACTGTGCTTTCGGTACATCTTCTACTTCTTGCATAACTGCCCAAATGAACCCAGCCAATTCTCTGGCAACTGCCGTAACGGTTTTACCTTTCTCTTTCCCTTTTGATACTAACCGATAATATTTATTATGAAGTCGATGTTGGGCTTTCCAGGATATTGCTTGTATGGTTGGAGATAGTCCATCTTGCCTTCTTCTCAAATTACCCTTCACAGCTGGTTGATAACGGTAACTCCATGCAGATTCTACTAATAAACGACGTACATGACGGTTGCCAGTTTTGGTAATCTCCCCTTGATATCTACTTTCTCCACTTGAATATTCACTAGGAATCAGTCCGACATAAGCCATAAAATGTCTAGGGGTGGCAAATCGTTTGAACGACCCTATTTCCGCTACAATACTTGTTGCCGTTAGAGTAGCGATTCCTCTTAAGCTTTGAAGTGCTTGAATTTTAGGAGCATGTGTACCTTCGGTAGCTTGAAGTTTTATCTCTTCATCTAACCTCTTAATTCGTTGAATTAACTCTTTTAATTGGTGGTAATACTCTTGTATTACTAATCTCAATGACGTATTCTCAAAGTTTAATGTATCTAACCATCTATAATATTTAGTGGTCCATTTATTTACTCCTACGGGAGGCTTTATATCATGACGCAATAGGAATTTACTTAATCGATGTTTGGCTCTTAATTCATCTTCTTTAGCATCTTCTCTACATCTGATAAGATCCCGTAAAGCTTCATCTTCTGAAGTAGGTACATAAATAGCAGTCAATTCACCTGCTCGATACAATTGAGCCAAACGTATGGAATCCCTTCGGTCTGTTTTGATTTTTTCCCCTGGTTTTTTAGGAATGAGAGAGGGAGCAATGACATCACAATGTACCCCATGAGAAAGAAACAACCTATACAATGGATAACCGGTTTGACCAGCTTCATAGCAAAATCGTAGATTTTCTTTACTTCCTAGCTTCTTGATTAACTTTCTGATGGCATCAGCAGTGTGAGGAATGAGCCCCCAATATCTAGGTGCTTCACGTCCCTCTTCGGCAACCGCAATCGCAATTTTTTCTTTAGATACGTCTAAACCTATGTATTTTATGGTATCCTGCATAATAACTAGCTCCTTCCGTAATGTAGCTCTGATTTGGTTTGGTTTTTCCAGTAAACATTCTAACCAAATTAACCTACGTTTTTACGAGTAAGGAGCTAGTTTCGTTCATGATAACTCACTCCGTTGCGGGGTCTCACCTGTCCCTTCCTCCCGCGGGCGTCTGCGCGCCTTCCACTCCAATCAACTTGGGGTACGCATTCAGCAGTGAATATTCATTATTCAAAAATGGATAAATCTTTTTTACAATGGATAAATCACTTTTGTAATGGATAAATCGTTTTTACGATGGATATAAGTGTCTTTACAATGGATAAAATCAATTTACAATGGATAAACGAAAATTCAACCAATATTCGAGTAACAAACTCAGCTAATATGAATGGTTTTGTCCCAAATTAATAAGAAAACACAAAAAAACTGCCACAGCACCAAGTATTCCCTCAAGATATGGCAGCTTTTATAATGCCCTGATATTATATTCGGGCCAATGCGCTCGCACCCTCCATTACACCAAGGAAAGTGCTCACACACCTAAAGTCCCGTGCATACTCTAGGTTAGATAGACCGTTGGGGTAAATGCCTTCTCCAAGTTGGAGGGAAAAAATGATGCTGAAAATTGGAGACATTGTTGCACGAAAATCCTATAATTATGACCTGTTATTTCGTGTGATGGATATACATGAAAATGAATTAAAACAGCGAGTTGTTTTATTATATGGGGAAGATGTCAGGCTGATGGCAGACGCCCTCTACGAAGATCTAAAAGTGGTAGATGGTAAAGAGCATATGACGAGAAAGCAACGAGCAGAATCCAAGGTCAACAGATCTTTGCAGCTACTGCAACAGGATTACCAGCTCATTCGGGAGAAGAATGAATACGAGGCAACAGGAGGCTATAGTACAGAGCAAAACTATTTTCAAGTGCCGGGGAAGGTGTTGCATTTGGATGGCGACCCTTTGTATTTAAAAAAGTGCCTGGAGCTTTACGAAAGAATTGGCGTACCAGTACATGGCGTGCATGCGAATGAGAAAGAAATGCCTCTGAAAATAACGGAGTTGATGGAAAGGTATCGACCAGATATTTTGGTCATCACCGGCCATGACGCATACTCCAAAAGCAAAGGGAAAGTGTCTGACCTTAAAGCATATCGCCACTCATGGCATTTTGTGCAAACAGTGAAAGAAGCCCGCCGGCTCCAACCAAACCTTGATCAGTTGGTCATTTTTGCAGGAGCGTGCCAGTCCCACTTTGAATCGTTAATACAGGCAGGTGCAAATTTTGCAAGCTCTCCTTCTCGAGTGAATATCCATGCGCTTGATCCAGTTTATATTGTGGGAAGAATCTGCTTTACTCCTTTTATGGAACGAGTAAATGTTTGGGATTTACTGAGGAATACATTAACAGGAGATAAGGGATTGGGAGGTATTGAGACAAGAGGAGTGTTACGAACAGGGATGCCATTTAGACCGTATAAAGAAAACGAAGAAGATGATGAAGACTCTTAACGGTGGAAGTTAAGGGTTTTTTGTCGTATTTTCGCATGCTTATCTTTGTTCAAAAACCTTTACTGGCAAGGCTTAAAAGGTGATTTTAAAATTTATACATATTTATTCCAATATATGCGCATAGTAAATGTAGACATATGATGATAATTGTAGACAGAAATATATTGACAGGTTGCTTTTGTGGTTGTTATAATTTTAAGTTTTATTTGATTTTTTATTAAAATTATGTTACACTAACTATAGTATAGTGAGGTGGAGTAAAATGGGAAAAACGTTAGTAGATATCAAAAGGACGTTAGATTCTAATTTAGGTAAAAAGTTAACTCTTCGTGCTAACGGTGGTCGTAGAAAGACAATTGAGCGCATAGGGATATTAGCAGAAACTTATCCATCAGTATTTGTAATAGAACTAGATCAAGACGAAAATGCTTTTGAACGTGTATCCTACAGCTATGCAGATGTCCTCACAGAGACGGTACAACTTACATTTTTTGAAGAAGGAAATATGGCCATAAGTGGGCAGTAGACAAATTTGTTTGCTGCTTTTTATTTTGCCCTTTTTTATAACATATAGCTGTTGATTGGAGCAAAAGGCGAAGACTCCTGAGGGAGATAGCGCTAGGTGGAGACCCCGCAGGCGAAGCCGAGGAGGCTTTCGTCAGCCACTAGGAAAGCGAAGCCATTTGCGGAAATCAACAGCGGTGTAAAAAGCAATCCTCTTAAAAATACATATATAACCGCTTATAAAAACACAAAAGCCCTCCAATACTAATATTGTCGCGTTCAACGATCAATGAGGAGGGCTTTTATCATGAGCAGAAGACGAAGCGTAATGTCTCATCAGCTTAAAGAAGAACTCGCAAAGGAACTTGGCTTCTATGATGTCGTCCAAAATGAAGGCTGGGGCGGAATAAAAGCCAAGGATGCCGGGAACATGGTTAAACTTGCCATAGAAATGGCAGAGCGACAACTTATAAACCATCAACCAAAATAGATAAAAGAAGAACCGAAGTGTAAGCCACTTCGGTTTTTTAGCAGCATAAAAAAGTAGGCCACTTTTGAAAACATAATATTTCCCATTCATGGAGATATTTCTGTCAAGGAATATGGTACAATACATAGATAATTGGAGACGAATAAAGAAGGTGAAGAAAGTGAGACTGTTAGAAAAAGCACCAGCGAAAATAAACTTGTCGCTAGATGTGCTACATAAGCGTCCAGACGGATTCCATGAAGTGAAAATGATTATGACCACTATCGATCTAGCTGACCGTATTGAACTGTCAGAGCGAAAAGATGGTCAAATCACGATTCTATCTCATAATCGTTATGTTCCGGACGACAATCGAAATTTGGCCTACCAAGCAGCTGCCCTGTTAAAAGAACGGTTTAACGTGAAGCAAGGGGTTTCCATCGGAATAACAAAGGTGATTCCTGTTGCTGCAGGATTGGCTGGCGGAAGCAGTGACGCGGCTGCTACGCTACGTGGTTTGAACAGGCTTTGGAAACTTGGGTTAACCTTGGATGAGCTGGCTGAGATTGGAGCTGAAATAGGTTCTGATGTATCGTTCTGTGTGTATGGCGGAACTGCCCTTGCAACCGGAAGAGGGGAAATTGTTCAACATATCCCAGCACCGCCTCATAGCTGGATTGTGCTTGCGAAACCGACAATAGGTGTATCAACTGCAGAAGTGTATAATAACCTTGACCTTAGCAAGGTAGAGCATCCGGATGTGGAAGGTATGCTTGGTGCCATTCATGAAAATGATTATGAAAAGATGATTGGGCTTGTTGGAAATGTGTTGGAAAGTGTTACCTTGAAGCTTTATCCGGAAGTGGCACACATCAAAGAACAGATGAAAAAATTCGGAGCGGATGCCGTACTGATGAGCGGAAGTGGACCGACTGTCTTCGGAATCGTTCAATATGATTCAAGAATGCATCGCATTTGCAATGGACTGAGAGGGTTCTGTGATCAAGTGTTTGCCGTCAGAATCCTTGGCGAGCGGAACAGTCTTGATTAAATCCGGATATTAATGTTATATTTACATTAGAATATTCGGATTTTAGGAGGAAGTAGCATGAAATTACGTCGAAGTGGTCGTCTTGTGGACATGACTCATTATTTGTTGCAGCATCCACAAGGATTAGTTCCGCTTTCCTTCTTTGCTGACCGTTATGGGTCTGCAAAGTCTTCTATCAGTGAAGATCTTGGAATCATTAAACAAACTTTTGAAGAGCAAGGAATCGGAACGCTTGTCACAGTACCTGGTGCTGCTGGCGGTGTTAGGTATATCCCATATGTAAACCATGAAGAGGCATCTGCCTACCTTGAGGAACTGTGTGAAATGATTGCAAAGCCGGAAAGATTACTACCAGGCGGTTACCTATATATGACCGATATCCTTGGTAACCCAAAAGTGTTAAATAAAGTGGGGAAAATGTTTGCAACAGCATTCAGTCATAAAAAAGTAGATGTTGTCATGACGATGGCGACAAAAGGAATTCCGCTTGCACATGCAGTGGCGAGCTTTTTAAATGTACCGGTTGTCATTGTAAGACGTGACAGCAGGGTTACAGAAGGATCTACAGTAAGCATAAATTATGTTTCAGGTTCATCCAAAAGAATTCAAACAATGGTATTGGCAAAAAGAAGCTTGGAAACAGGTTCTAACGTTTTGATCATTGATGATTTCATGAAAGCTGGCGGGACAGTAAGCGGAATGGTGAATCTACTGGCTGAATTTCAAGCGACCGTAGCAGGTATCGGGATTCTAGTGGAGTCTGAAAACATTGAAGAACGCCTGGTCGATGACTATGTTTCCCTGGCTAAGCTTGAAAAGGTAAGTGAAAGAGACCGACAGATAGAAGTGCAGCAAGGCAACTATCTTCAGCATGTGAAAGAAAATATTACATTAAACTAAAGGGTGTGTAAGTTCATGAAAGTTGTTCATACAGATGCCGCTCCAAAAGCGATAGGTCCATATTCCCAGGGGATCATCGTCAACAATCTTTTTTACAGTTCAGGTCAAATACCGTTGTTGCCAAGTGGAGAACTACTAGAAGGGGATGTGAAAGAACAAACCCATCAAGTGTTTAAAAACTTGCAAGCGGTACTAGAAGAAGCCGGAGCATCCTTTGAGACGGTAGTAAAAGCTACTGTATTCATTAAAGATATGAATCAATTTGGAGATATTAACGAAGTGTATGGGGAGTATTTCTCTACCCACAAACCTGCAAGATCCTGTGTGGAGGTTGCACGTTTACCGAAAGATGTTCTTGTAGAAATAGAGGTTATCGCTCTAGTAAAATAGAATCTGTTCTTTTTACACCAATTTGCCCAAAATTTTCAAAAAAAATTTGAAAATAAGAAGGAATTCTAGAAAATTTAGAGAATTTATAATACTAAGTTTTTTATTGGGACAAAAGGTGGTGAACAGAATGGAAGTAACTGACGTAAGATTACGCCGCGTAAATACCGATGGTCGCATGAGAGCTATCGCATCTATTACATTAGATCATGAATTCGTTGTTCATGACATCCGTGTAATCGATGGAAACAACGGCTTGTTCGTTGCGATGCCTAGTAAACGTACGCCGGATGGAGAATTCCGCGATATCGCGCACCCAATCAACTCAGGGACGCGTGGGAAAATCCAAGAAGCGGTTCTAGCAGAGTACCACCGCTTAGGCGAATTAGAAGTAGAATACGAAGAAGCAGGCGCTTCTTAATCGATAGAAGGTGAAACAGGCTGTTATGCAGCCTGTTTTTTCTTTTGGCCATTTTTGACAAATAAATGTACTTTCGCGTACTTCCTTGAAATGGGCAACGTTTTAGGATATATTCGTAATGGATAATTAGGTGAAAATGGAGGCCGTTATGATAAATCGATATGCCGTAATTTTAGCAGCTGGACAAGGTACACGGATGAAATCCAAATTATATAAAGTGTTACACCCTGTTTGTGGCAAGCCAATGGTTCAACATGTCGTGGATCATGTTTCTGCACTCAACTTCGAGAAGATAGTAACAGTGGTGGGACACGGAGCGGACACAGTAAAGAGCCATCTTGGATCAAAAAGCGAATATGCCCTTCAGGCAGAACAGTTAGGAACGGCGCATGCAGTTATGCAAGCCGCACCAATGCTTCAGGATAAAAAAGGCGTAACACTGGTCATTTGTGGAGATACTCCACTTATCACACCGGAAACAATGCAGGAATTGCTTGATCTGCACGAAAACACAGGAGCAAAGGCTACTATCCTGACAGCTTATGCAGAAGACCCTACTGGATATGGACGCATTATCCGTAACAGCGAAGGGCATGTTGGGAAAATTGTGGAGCATAAGGACGCTAGTGAAGATGAGCGTAAAGTGACAGAAATTAATACGGGTACTTACTGCTTCGACAATGAAGCACTTTTTACAGCGCTTAACAACGTTTCAAATGACAATGTGCAAGGAGAATATTACCTTCCAGATGTCATTGAAATTTTGAAAGAACAAGGCGATATCGTTTCTGCCTACCAGACATTGGATTTTGATGAAACACTTGGAGTCAATGACAGAGTAGCGCTTTCTCAAGCTGAAAAAACCATGAAGAAAAGAATTAATAAAAAACATATGATCAATGGAGTAAGTATCATTGACCCAGATAACACGTATATTTCTGCAGATGCGGAGATTGGCAGAGATACAGTCATCAGCCCTGGTACTATCATCTTGGGTGCTTCTAAAATTGGAGAGGATTCCATCATCGGTCCAAACTCTGAAATTAAAGACTGCCAAATCGGGGACCGTACAACTATCCGCCAATCTGTGGCGCATGACAGCGAGATTGGGAACGATGTAAATATCGGACCGTTTGCTCACGTAAGACCGGATTCCAAGATTGGCAATGAAGTGAAGCTTGGAAACTTTGTCGAAGTAAAAAAAGCGACATTTGGCAACGGAAGCAAGGCTTCTCACCTTAGCTATATTGGCGATGCGGAAGTCGGAGCGGATGTAAACCTCGGTTGCGGTTCTATCACTGTCAACTATGATGGGAAGAAGAAATACTTAACTAAAATTGAAGATGGTGTGTTTGTAGGTTGCAACTCCAATTTGGTGGCACCTGTGACTATTGGCAAAGGCGCATA
Organism: Sutcliffiella horikoshii; assembly: GCF_008180725.1. GTDB lineage: Bacteria > Bacillota > Bacilli > Bacillales > Bacillaceae_I > Sutcliffiella_A > Sutcliffiella_A horikoshii_B. The sequence goes on from NZ_VTEV01000014.1 coordinate 23,965, forward strand.
TGTTGCAGCAGGATCTACCATCACAGAAGATGTACCAGGTGATGCACTGTCCATCGCACGCGCTCGCCAAGTAAACAAAGAAAACTACGTAAACAAGATTCACAATAAATAAAAACCTGTTTCAGAGAGTTTTACAGCTGTTGATTGGAGCACAGGGGGAAGACTCCCTAGGGAGATAGTGCTAAGGTGGAGACCCCGCAGGCGCAGCCGAGGAGGCTCCAGCAGCACCCCTAGGAAAGCGAAGCCCGGTGCGAAAATCAAAAGCGGTGATTAACAAAGTCATTAAAAGAAGCCATTAAATAAACCTAGCGGAGGGTTCAAGAAATCATGCCAAAGTATGCAGATTCTAATCTAAAGATTTTCACATTAAATTCCAATACAGCCTTAGCCGAAGAAATTGCACAACACGTAGGTGTTCCAATCGGAAAATGTTCCGTTGCCCGTTTCAGTGATGGAGAGGTACAAATCAACATCGAGGAAAGCATCCGTGGATGTGACGTGTATGTTATCCAATCTACAAGCGCACCTGTAAATGAACATATCATGGAGACGCTTATCATGATTGACGCACTAAAACGTGCTTCTGCAAAAACGATCAATATCGTAATGCCGTATTACGGATATGGAAGACAAGACCGTAAAGCGCGCGCGCGTGAACCGATCACAGCGAAATTAGTGGCAAACCTGTTAGAAACTGCTGGAGCAGACCGCGTTATCACGCTTGATTTGCATGCACCTCAAATTCAAGGATTCTTTGATATTCTTATTGACCATTTAATGGGTGTTCCTATTTTGGCAGAGTACTTTGACAGCAAAGGCCTAGAGGATCTTGTTATCGTTTCACCGGATCACGGTGGTGTAACAAGAGCAAGAAAGCTTGCAGACCGTTTGAAAGCTCCGATTGCTATCATTGACAAACGCAGACCTCGTCCAAATGTTGCAGAGGTGATGAACATTGTAGGTCATATTGAAGGTAGAACGGCAATCTTGATTGATGACATGATTGATACTGCGGGTACTATTACATTGGCGGCAAATGCCCTGATAGAAAATGGTGCAAAAGAAGTGTATGCATGCTGTACACACCCAGTGTTATCAGGTCCGGCTATTGAACGTATCCAAAACTCTAAGATTAAAGAATTGGTAGTGACCAACACCATTTCTTTAGCGGAAGATAAGAAAATCGAAAAGATTACACAACTATCCGTTGCAGAGCTTATTGCTGAAGCGATTATTCGGGTGCATGAAGAGAAATCCGTTAGTACTTTATTTGATTAATCCGTAAGATTCATGTTTAACCTTCTGTAAATAGGGGAAATTGTATGAGAGACAAGTATTTTATTTTCCCAGGAAGGTGATAAGAATGTCAGTATTACATGCAAATGAACGTACAGAATTCAAAGGATCTTCAAAAACCAAAATCCGTGAGGAAGGATTAATTCCAGCGGTTGTTTACGGGAATGATACAGAAAATAAATCTATTACTGTCGATAGTAAGGAATTTATTAAAACGATTCGTGGAACAGGACGAAACGGCATCATTTCGCTTGAAATTGGTTCCGATAAACGCAAAGTAATGCTTTACGATTATCAAGTCAATCCACTCAAAAGCTTGGAATTTGTCCACTTGGATTTCCATGTAGTTGATTTTAAATCAGAAATCGATGTAGATGTTACGGTTCACGTTACAGGTGATGCAAAAGGAGTGAAAGATGGCGGAGTCTTGCAACAAGTTCTCCATGAAGTATCCATCAAAGTACTTCCAAACAACGTACCGGAATCCATTAATGTGGATGTAACGGAACTTGACGTGAATGAAAATATTACAATCGGTGACCTAAATACATCAGGAAAATATAGCTTTAATCATGAAGATGATGAAGTGATAGCTTCCATCTTACCTCCACGACAAGAAGAGGAAATTGACCCTGGTGAAGAACAAGAACCAGGCGAGCCTGAACTTGTAGAAGGTAGAGAAAACAATGAAAGCACAGAGGAGGAGGCGTAACCTTTAAGGTTACGTCTTTTCTCTTGTTGTGAAGAAGATTCTCTAAATACTTAGGGTATAAAAAGGTCAACGGGAAGCTTTATAAGAAAAAAGACAATAATAAATGCCCGAAGCTAGAAAACGGTCAAATAGAGTGCTTCTATACGCCCGAAGGCAAGAAGAAAAAGAGAAAACGGTCAAATAGAGTGCTTCTATACGACCGAAGCTAAGAAGAAAAAGAGAAAACGGTCAAATAGAGTGCTTCTATACACCCGAAGCTAAGAGGAAAAAGAGAAAACGGTCAAATAGAGTGCTTCTATACACCCGAAGCCAGTAGGAAAAGGTGAAAATGGTCAAATAGAGTGCCTCTATACACCCGAAGCCAGTAGGAAAAGGTGAAAACGGTCAAATAGAGTGCTTCTATACACCCGAAGCTAAGAGGAAAAAGGGAAAACGGTCAAATAGAGTGCCTCTATACGCCTGAAGCAGGAAGAAAAAGAGAAAACGGTCAAATAAAGTGCTTCTATACGCCCGAAGCCAAAAGGGAAACGCGTTAACGATCGGATAGCGCTCGTTAACAACAGAGTTGCTTCTAAACTTCAGCATATAAAGTTGTTTTAATGGACAAAACTCCTTCTCATTTCCTTTTCCACACATGTTCAAGTAAAATGAAAGATAGCGAATAGGTTTGTGGGAGGTATTCATGAAGAAATTTTTGCAATCCTTATTTGGTAAAGAGCAAGACGTTTCAGGAGGAAAAATAATGAAAGTATTTGTGGGGCTGGGAAATCCGGGCCGTCAATATGAAGAAACAAGGCACAATATCGGATTTATGGTAATAGATGAACTAGCAGACAAATGGAACATCCCATTGACACAGTCCAAATTCAAAGGAATTTTTGGACAAGGCACGATAAACGGCGAAAAAGTACTATTAGTGAAGCCTCTTACATATATGAATTTATCGGGGGAATGTGTTCGCCCGTTATTGGACTTTTATAAGTTAGATGTGGAGGATCTCGTGGTAATTTATGATGACTTAGATTTGCCAGCTGGAAAGCTGCGTCTTCGCCAAAAGGGAAGTGCCGGTGGGCATAATGGGATTAAGTCCTTGATACAACACCTTCAAACCCAGAATTTTAACCGTATTAGAATGGGTATCGACCGTCCGAATAATGGACCGTCCATCTCAGATTATGTACTTGGAAAATTCCACGCTGATGAGCGTCCTGCGATTGATGACAGCGTGAAGAAAGCGGCAGAAGCTTGTGAAGAAAGCTTGTCCAAAGAGTTCCTACAAGTAATGAACACTTTTAATCAATAATAGAATGTTAAGGTAGCTTTCCTGAGTTTTCTCTAAACCAACCTACCCTGTATAACAATGTTTCCCACTGTTTATACTAGTGGTAAAAGGGGCCATTTTAGGTCTTGCAGAAAAGTGGAGGGAAAAGGATGGCTATCCATTATCATTGCAGGCATTGCGGCTATAAGGTCGGCACCATCGAGTCCAAATCAGTATTTTCAGAAGAACTAGGGTTTCATCAACTGTCGGATACAGAACGACATGAAATGATAGCATATCAACAAAATGGTGATGTACATGTTAAAACGATTTGTGAGGATTGCCAGGAGGCCCTTGATCGGAATCCTGACTGGCATGAACAAGAACGGTTCATACAATAGAGCAGATAAATTAGCTTTGGTGAGATACCAAAGCCTTTTTGCGTCTGAGAAGCGTAATCATAAAAAAGAACACAATGAAACACTAATGATAGAGAGGGGAGGGTGTATGTTATGAAGGGTTTTATTCCATATTTGAGCGAAAATGATGATTTTCAATCGGTTTTGGTTGGTCTTCAAGAAGGATTGCAAGAACAGTTAATTTCAGGGATATCTAACTCAGCAAGGTCCATGTTAATTGCAGCGTTGTATGAAGAGAGAAAAGCGCCGATTCTGCTAATCACGCATAATTTATTTCATGCCCAAAAAGTATATGATGACTTGGCAAGCTTCCTGCCAGAGGATGAACTGTATCTGTATCCTGTCAACGATGTGTTGGCAGCGGAAATTGGAATTGCGAGTCCGGAACTTAAAGCCCAGCGTGTAGATGCGCTTAATCATTGGGCTACTAAAAATAATGGTATTATCATTGCACCTATCGCAGGGTTAAAAAGAATACTCCCATCTAAAGAAAAATGGCAGCAAACGTTGTTGACCATTGAAGTAGAAAAGACGTTGGAACTTGATAACTTAGCAGAGCGTCTCGTCAGATTCGGGTATCAGCGTGTAGGGATGGTAGCAACGCCAGGGGATTTCAGTATCAGAGGGGGCATCATCGACATATACCCTATCACGGAAGAATATGCCGTCCGGATAGAACTTTTTGATGATGAAGTGGAGTCCATCCGATATTTTACGGTAGAAGATCAACGCTCTCAAAAACATATGGATAAGGTAACGATTGGCCCGGCAACAGAGATGTTGCTCACGAATCAAGAGCTGACAAATGGTCGGGAAGTTCTCGAAAAGGAACTAGCTAAAACGATAAAAAAGGTAAAAAATGAAAAAGTAAAACAGCTGTTAACAGAAAATATTTCCTATGAGCTAGAACAAATACGCAACGGACAAGTGTTTTCTGAGTTGTATAAATATCTTTCATTCTTCTACAGTTCACCAGCTAGTTTACTAGATTACATCCCTGCAGGCGGTTTAGTTATTATGGATGAAATCAGCAGAATCCATGAAACGGCGGAAAGTCTTGATAAAGAAGAAGCAGAGTGGCTGGTAGAGCTATTGGCTGAAGGAAAAGCGGTGCATGATCTAAAGTTTTCTCATTCTTTTGCGCAGATTGTACATAGCAAAAAACAACCGTTCCTTTATCTTTCCCTCTTCTTACGAGCAGTGCCGCATACGCATCCCGAAAACTTAATTAGTATGTCTTCGAAGAGCATGCAGCACTTCCACGGGCAGATGCATCTGTTAAAATCGGAAATTGAGCGTTGGAGGAAGGCGAATTATGCAATTGTAGTCCTTGCTTCCAACCAAGAGCGGATGGAGAAGCTAGAGACGGTTTTTGCTGATTATGAGATGGACATAAGAAAGCTTTCCAAAGGTTCTGCCTTTGCCCATGGAGAGGTGCAGCTTGTGGAGGGTGACTTGCATTCTGGATTTGAATTACCGATGCAAAAGCTTGCGGTCATCACGGAGGAAGAGCTTTTCAAAAAGAAAGCGAAAAAGCCTAAAAACAGACAAAAGCTTTCCAATGCGGAAAGGATTAAAAACTATACCGAATTGAATGTCGGTGACTATGTTGTCCATATTAATCATGGAATTGGTAAATATCTAGGAATTGAAACACTTGATATCAACGGTCTTCATAAAGATTATATTCATATTAAATACCAAGGCTCTGACAAACTTTACGTTCCTGTTGAGCAAATTGATCAAGTTCAAAAATATGTCGGCTCAGAGGGAAAAGAACCGAAAGTTTATAAACTAGGTGGTACTGACTGGAAAAAGGTTAAAAATAAAGTGGAGTCGTCTGTCCAAGATATTGCCGATGACCTTATTAAGTTATATGCAGAAAGGGAAGCAAGTGTCGGCCACGCCTTCTCGCCAGACGGAGAAATGCAAAGGGAGTTTGAAGCAACCTTCCCTTATCAGGAAACAGAAGATCAATTGCGGTCTATTCATGAGATTAAATTGGATATGGAAAAGAAACGCCCAATGGACCGCTTGCTTTGCGGAGATGTTGGCTATGGAAAAACGGAAGTTGCCATAAGGGCTGCTTTCAAGGCCATTACTGATGGCAAGCAGGTAGCCATTTTGGTCCCAACCACCATTTTGGCTCAGCAGCATTATGAAACCATCAGAGAAAGGTTTCAAGATTACCCTATCAATATTGGTTTGTTAAGCCGTTTCCGCTCTAGAAAGCAACAAACGGAAACAATGAAAGGGCTTGGGAACGGAACAGTAGATATTGTTGTTGGGACACATCGGTTGTTGTCTAAAGATATTAAATACAAAGACCTTGGCTTGTTAATTATCGATGAAGAACAGCGTTTTGGAGTGACCCATAAGGAAAAAATCAAACAGCTGAAAGCGAATATTGATGTGCTTACCTTAACAGCAACGCCAATTCCGCGTACTCTTCATATGTCTATGCTTGGGGTGCGTGATTTATCTGTCATTGAGACACCACCTGAAAACCGTTTCCCTGTGCAAACGTATGTGATGGAATATAACGGGAACCTGGTGAAAGAAGCAATCGAAAGAGAGCTGGCCCGAGGAGGTCAAGTTTATTTCTTATATAACAGGGTCGAAGATATCGAGCGAAAAGCAGATGAGATCTCCATGCTTGTCCCAGAAGCCCGTGTTACGTATGCGCATGGGAAAATGACCGAAAATGAACTTGAGTCGGTGATGATTCAGTTTCTTGAAGGGGAAGCGGAAGTACTTGTCAGTACGACCATCATCGAAACAGGTGTCGACATTCCAAACGTAAACACATTGATCGTTTTTGATGCAGATAGAATGGGATTGTCCCAGCTTTATCAGCTTAGAGGACGTGTTGGAAGATCAAATCGTGTGGCATATGCCTATTTCACGTATCGAAAAGATAAAGTACTTACGGAGGTAGCAGAAAAACGTCTGCAATCTATCAAGGAATTCACAGAACTTGGATCAGGCTTTAAAATTGCAATGCGTGACCTTTCCATTCGTGGAGCAGGAAATCTGCTCGGTGCCCAGCAACACGGCTTTATCGATTCTGTCGGTTTTGATATGTATTCTCAGATGCTAAAAGAAGCAATCGAGCAGCGCCAAGGGCCGAAAGATGCGAAAAAGGCGCATGAAATATCCATTGATGTGGAGCTTGACGCGTACATTCCAGAGTCTTATATCCCTGATAGTAAGCAAAAGATTGATATGTATAAGCGTTTCCGTGGATTAGAGTCAAAAGAAGATCTTGTTGAGCTTCAAGATGAAATGAAGGACCGTTTTGGAAACTATCCAAAAGAGGTCGATTACTTATTCCAAGTCTCAGAGATGAGAGTCTTTGGCCTCAAAGAAAAAGTGGATTCCATCAAACAAACAAAACAAGAGCTTGTCATTCTTCTTTCCGAAGAAGCAAGTAGCGTTATTGATGGACAGAAGTTATTCTTATTAGGAAATGAGTTTGGCAGAATGGTAAGCCTCGGCATGGAAGGACAGCATCTGAAGATTGTCATCCAGACGAAACGTTCTGCGACAGAAGAGTGGATACAGGTGGCCATTTCCATGATAAAAGGACTAGAAAAAGTAAAAAAAGAAAGCGTGAATGCTTCCTCATAGGTTTGAGTTTGTGAAGAAACGTCTATATAAATACTGGGGGAATTTACTATCAGAAAAAAACTTTTCCAACATGTATATAACTCCCTGAGTGTAGGATACTAACTTCAACGAATGGTGAATTCTTCAAAAGCAGGACATATTGATCAATTCCACCAATTTAACTCATCTCTTTTTATCATCGGATGAAGGAGGCAACCTAAGAAATGAAAGCAACTGGTATTGTACGTCGTATTGATGACCTCGGTCGCGTTGTAATTCCTAAAGAAATAAGAAGAACCCTGCGTATCCGCGAGGGTGACCCGCTTGAGATCTTTGTCGACCGGGATGGAGAGGTTATACTAAAGAAATACTCTCCTATTAGTGAGCTTAGCGATTTCGCAAAGGAATATGCGGAAGCTCTGTATGATAGCCTGGGACACCCAGTGTTAATCTGTGATCGTGATACGTTCATTGCTGTCGCTGGGAGTTCTAAAAAGGAATATCTGAACAAAAGCATCAGCGAAGTCGTGGAGAAATCCATGGAAGACCGCAATTCCGTATTAAAAACGGAAGAACAGCAAATGGCAATTGTCGATGGGCATGTAGAATCACTTGCTTCTTATACCATTGGACCTATCGTAGCAAACGGAGATCCAATTGGAGCAGTGGTTATTATGTCCAAAGATAAGTCGCTTGGAGAAGTGGAACAGAAAGCAGTGGAAACAGCTGCAGGCTTCCTTGCAAGACAGATGGAGCAATAATTATTAGTTGGAGCAGCAGACATGATTGTCTGTTGCTTCTTTTCTTTTGAGTGAATCAAGTCGAAATTCAAAGAGATTTGTCGTTTGGCATGTATTTACGTGAGTTTGGACAGTAAATGGGTCAGTTTGGATCGTATTTTAAGTATTTGGACAGTATTTTTGTCTGAATGGACAGTAAATCGCTACTTTTGGACAGTAAGTTATCCGAAGAAGGAGATTTAATAATCTCGGATTGTTCGTATCTCTCCAATAGAATACACCATCATAGACATAATGCATCCATCTTTCCAACTTTCCAATTAAAATATGCTATAATTATACAATTGTACGAATACCTTTAAGGCGGGCTTTTTATGAATGATTTATCACCACACTCCTATCAAAAGGTATGGAAAGGCGCTATGATTCTTACTATTGCAGGGATTATCATTAAAATCCTCAGTGCAGCCTATCGCGTTCCTTTCCAGAATATTGTAGGAGATGTTGGCTTTTATATTTATCAACAGGTATATCCCTTTTACGGGGTGGCTATCATTTTATCTACATATGGCTTTCCGGTTGTCATTTCTAAAATTATTGCAGAACACCCAGAGAATACAAGGGAGCATGCAGCACGCAAAATACGCTGGGTGTCCTTTTGTTTCTTAACGCTTTTGGGTGTGAGCTTTTTCCTGCTGCTATACCTAGGTGCTAACCACTTAGCAGCTTTTATGGGGGACCTCAAACTCGCTGTACTAATAAAAATTGTCGCCTTCTCTTTTTTACTAATGCCACTAGTTTCGGTATGGAGAGGAAGTTTTCAAGGGCTTGGAGAAATGACGCCGACCGCCGTTTCGCAAGTCAGTGAACAATTAATAAGGGTTGGGACTATATTAGTGCTCTCCTACCTGCTCGTAAATGCGGGATACTCCCTTTATGAAGTAGGAGCAGGAGCCATATTCGGGTCAGTCTTTGGAGGATTTGCTGCCGTCTTAGTATTGTTGGTCTTTTATCAAAAGACAAAAAAGAAGCAAACGGTTGTGCCTTCAAATATGCTTCCGTCTTCGAAGTCTATTGTAAAGGTCCTTATGCTTCAAGGCTTTACCATTTGCATCAGCTCGCTATTGCTGATCCTTTTTCAAATGGTGGATGCGTTCACTATTTATGCGGGTCTATTGGAAGCAGGCGTCGACGAACAACAAGCCAAAGAGCTAAAAGGGGTATTCGACAGGGGACAACCGCTTATCCAGCTTGGAACAGTGGTAGCAACAGCCTTCTCCCTTTCCCTTGTCCCATACATTATTCTCTCCAAAAGCAATGAAAGGGAAGTAAAAGAAAAAATTAGTCTCTCTATCCGTGTCAGCATAGGAGTGGGAGCAGGAGCGGCTGTGGGTCTTGCGTGGCTTATTCGACCGGTGAATGTAATGCTTTTTTCCAATGAAAATGGCTACCATGTTCTATTGGTCCTTGGTTTGTCCATTCTCTTTTGCAGTATGGCCTTGACCGCGGCTGCTATCTTACAGGGACTTGGCAACCCGTATCTTCCGGCTCTTTTTGTAGGGATCGGAATTGGATTAAAATATTTGTTGAATGTCCTATTAATTCCCACTCACTCAACTTTGGGAGCGGCGGTCAGTACATTGGTCGCGTTCAGTGCAGTCGCCGTCATGTTGGTAATGGCGTTAAAAAAGAAGACAGGCACTTCTATATTTGAAAGAATGCCAACCGTCCCCTTGCTTGTGAGCATCGGGATGATGTCTACCGTTTTGGCAATCTATCTGCTTCTTACGGATTCACTAGTAGGCGATAACCGTACGCTTTCCTCCGTCCAAAGCATGGTGGGAGTGATGATAGGCGGAATCACCTATCTATTAATTTTAATAAAGAATCGCTTTTTTACAAAAGAAGAACTCATGCTGCTCCCGCTAGGAAAGAAATTGGTGAAGCTATTAAAATAATAATAAAGTTGGTGTCCAATATATGAATATGATAAAGGTTCTGGGACTTGGTGCAGGTGACCTCGAACAGCTTCCAATGGGAGTGTACAAGCAATTAATGCAGTCGGACCATCTTTTCCTTCGAACGAAAGAACATCCAGTTATCGAAGAGCTCGAAAAGGAAGGGCTGACTTACGAGTCGTTTGATTCTATCTATGAACAGGAAGGAACATTCGGCACGGTCTATGAAAGGATTGCGGAAGAATTAATTGGGCTTAGTGCACATAAGAAAATTGTGTACGCTGTACCGGGACATCCGCTTGTGGCAGAGAAAACCGTTCAGATTTTACTTGAAAAAGAAAAAGAAGGCATTATCACACTTGATATTAAAGGCGGGCAAAGTTTCCTTGATCCCATGTTTACAGCAGTAGGACTGGATCCCATCGATGGCTTTCAATTTCATGATGCCACCGCGCTTGTAAAAGAAGCAATTGAACCGACCCAGGCGATGATCTTTTGTCAGGTATATGATGCTTTTATTGCTTCAGAAGTGAAGCTCACGTTGATGGAGTTGTTGCCTGACGACTATCCCGTGACGATTGTAACAGCAGCAGGTTCTTCCATGGAACAGATTACAGAGGTACCGTTATACGAACTCGACAGGGTGGCAGAAATCAATAATCTGACAAGTGTCTATGTCCCAGCAGTAAAAGAGGAGGAACTGCTTTATAAACAATTTTCTTCTTTTAGAAAAACCATCGCGACCTTAAGAGGTCCTGGTGGCTGCCCTTGGGATCAGAAACAAACGCATGAATCCCTGAAAAAATATTTAATTGAAGAAGCATATGAGTTGCTCGATGCCATTGATGAGGAAGATACAGATGGAATCATTGAGGAACTTGGGGATGTTCTTTTACAAGTGATGCTTCATGCCCAGATCGGGGAGGATGAAGGTTACTTTAGCATAGAAGATGTAATAGAAGGGATTAATGAGAAAATGATCCGCAGACATCCTCATGTATTTGCCGACACCTCTGTGGAAGATGCAGAAGATGTCATCACCAATTGGGAAGCCATCAAAGCTGAGGAAAAAGGTGAAAGGGCCGAGCAGTCCATTCTTGATTCGGTTGCAAAAGGGCTTCCTAATCTTACAAAAGCATTCCAATATCAGAAAAAAGCCGGTAAAGTAGGGTTTGATTGGAACGATGTCGCCCCGATGTGGGATAAAGTGAATGAGGAAATCCAGGAGTTGCAGGAAGAATTGACAAAGGATGCAAGCTCGGACCTTGTGGCTGCAGAATTCGGGGACGTACTTTTTGCTCTCGTTAACATTGCAAGATACTATAAAATCGACCCGGAAGAAGCAGTGTCCCTAACCAACCGAAAATTTTACCGCAGGTTTACTTTTATTGAAAAGAAGGTAAAGGAATTAGGGCAATCTTTCGAGAATCTATCATTAGAACAATTAGATGCTATCTGGGAAGAAGCGAAAAAGAACGGGTTATAATAGGGGGAGTTAGAAAATGCGTTTAGATAAATTTTTGAAAGTATCAAGGATCATCAAGCGCCGCACACTTGCTAAAGAAGTGGCAGAACAAGGGCGTATCTATATTAATAATGTCCAAGCTAAAGCTAGTAGCAATGTTAAAGCAGGAGATGAGTTGAAAATTCACTTTGGGCAAAAGATCGTCACGGCTTCTGTCGACAACATTCAAGAGAATGCCAAAAAAGAAGACGCAGCTATGATGTATACGATTGTTAAAGAAGAAAGAGTGGAACAAACAGAAGAGTAACGGACAGGCTTGTTCTAAAAATATATCCCTCTCATATACATGTACTATCTTCAAGTACTAGATAGGTGAGGGATGAATATGAACCAATACTATGATTCAAATCAAGGAAACAAGCAGACTGTCCAAGAGCAAGACATCGTGATGAGAAGCCGCAGAATGTTGGATATCACAGGTGTAAAGCAAGTGGAAAGTTTTGATAACGAAGAGTTTCTATTAGAAACTGTGATGGGATTTCTCTCTGTCAGGGGCCAAAATCTCCAGATGAAGAACCTGGATGTAGAAAGTGGCGTCGTCTCGATCAAAGGTAAGATCATGGAAATCATTTATTTAGATGATCAACAGGCGGAGAAAGCTAAAGGGTTCTTTAGTAAGTTGTTCAAATGACACTTAGCACCCAACTTTATACAATGCTTGCCATGATTGGGATGGGGGCATGGCTTGGAGCGGCCATTGATACGTATGGACGCTTTCTTAAACGGGAAAAGAGAGCCAAGTGGATTGTGTTTATTCATGACATCCTCTTTTGGCTCTTGCAAGCCCTTATCGGCTTTTATGTATTGCTGAGGGTCAATGAAGGAGAAATTCGTTTTTATATTCTCATTGCACTCGTGTGTGGCTTTGCAGCTTATCAAAGCTTATTCCGATATTTTTATTTGAGCTTGCTGGAATCCATCATACAACTTGTCATCAACTTGTATCGCTTCTTGGAAAAAATGGTAAGAATGCTAATAGTGAAGCCTATTCAACTATTAGTACAAGCCCTTATCGTATTATTATTGGGTATTGGGAAGTTTCTTTACTCGACCATTCGCTTTCTGCTGTTGCTGTTATGGCGAATTGTTAAAATTTGTTTCTTACCATTCAAGTGGATTCTTATGCTAGTATGGAAGTTGGTCCCGAACGTAGTGAAAAAATATTTACACATTGTTTTCAAAAAACTTGAAGGATTTTTCACACTAGTAAAGAATAGGAAACATAGTATAATAAATAGAGTAAAGAACTTTTGGAAAAAGCGCTAGGAGAGGAATGATAAGATGAGCGCGGCAAAAGATGAAAAGGTAGCAAAAATCCATTCCGATTATTCCAAACAAAAACAGGACCAGCAGTTGAAACAACAGAAAAGACGCCGTGGGCTTTATCGCCGTTTATCATTATTCTTTTGTTTAGCATTAGTCTTTGGAATACTAATGGGGAAAACACTCTTAGATCAACGAGCTATCCTTCAGGAAAAAGAGGATAGAAAAGAAGTTGTTCAACAAGAGCTGGCAAAACTTAAAAAAGAACAACAACGTTTAGAAGAGGAAATTGTAAAACTGAACGATGATGATTATATTGCGAAGATCGCACGTAGAGATTATTTCATGTCAGAAGAGGATGAAATCATCTTCAATATCCCTGACGATTCGTCGTCAGATTAGTCGTCATATTGACACCTCAATTTTGCTCTAGGTATAATGGTAGGTAAAGTGATTTATTTTTTATGATTTTAAGGAGGAGCATTTTTTTTATGTCAATCGAAGTAGGCAGCAAGTTACAGGGAAAGGTAACAGGAATAACTAATTTTGGTGCGTTTGTTGAATTGCCAGGAGGAGCTACTGGTCTTGTTCACATCAGTGAAGTTGCAGACAACTACGTAAAGGACATCAACGACCATCTTAAAGTTGGTGACGAAGTTCAGGTGAAAGTAATCAATGTGGAGAAGGATGGCAAAATTGGCCTATCCATCAAGAAGGCAAGCGACACTTACCGTGAGCCACAACCGCGTTCTGCAGCACCGTCACAACGTCCGAACAACAATCAACAACGCTCAAATCAACGCCCACCACGAGGAAGAAGAGAAGAATTCAAACCAAAGGAAAACTTCGAACAGAAGATGGCAAGATTCTTAAAAGATAGTGAAGATCGTTTATCTTCCCTGAAGCGCAACACGGAATCAAAACGTGGAGGTCGTGGAGCAAGTAGAAAGTAACTTGCTGCTGAAAATCTCATATATATAAACGTAATGTTTGAGCACGTCCCAGATTTTGTGGGGCGTGTTTTTTTGGGTTGGTTGACTTAACTATATCCAATGGTGAATGGATAACCTTAGTTGATTGTAGTGGAAGGCGCGAAGACTCCAACAGGAGGAAGGGACAGGGGAGACCCCACAGGCGAAGCCGAGGAGGCTCCCGGACCGCCCGCAGGAAAGCGAAGCGCCTGGAACGGAAATCAACCGTTCTACAAGTCACTTTTGCTAATATGGATAAAGGTGATGTAAACATGGATATTTCGGTTTTACAATGGATATATCGGCTTTACAATGGATATATTCCATTTGTGATGGATAAACGAAAATTCACTCTAAATTTGGTTAGTGGAACAGTTAATATGGATGAATCCACCCCAAAGTCAAAAGAAAGTTACCCAAAACCACTTTAAAAGTTTCGCAAATACAAAAAAGCTGCCACAATTTCAGGTATTCCTGAAGCTGTGGCAGCTTTTATTTTATGACCCATACGGGATTCGAACCCGTGTTACCGCCGTGAAAGGGCGGTGTCTTAACCGCTTGACCAATGGGCCTTATAAAGTTGGTAGCGGCGGAGGGAGTCGAACCCACGACCTCACGGGTATGAACCGTACGCTCTAGCCAGCTGAGCTACACCGCCAAATTTATAAGTAATGCATTAGATTAACTGGCGCCAATGTTACTGGCATGTGTCCCTTCCTCTGCAAGTAAAGCCAGGAAGTGAATCCGTCGGGACAACTCGAAGCAAATTTGTGGAAGTGTCGCTCGTCGCTACACCGCCAAAATTATAAGGAGTCTCTCATAAGACACAAGAATTATCATACTAACTTATCATTCATATGTCAATACATTTTAAAAATGTAAGAATAATTAGAACATTATCCTAGCAATTACCTAGAGAATTTACAAAAACTGATGAGGGGCATTAGCAAATGCGATGATTTCATGACAGCTTTTCCCTCTTTTCCTTGTAATAAGTCGAACACTTCTTAGGTTCTGGGCGGTTCTTTTGACAAATCTTTTCCTTTTGAGCTTGTATAATGACCCCAATAGATAAAATATGGGAGTGGATATCATGCAGGGACTAGAAAGAGATTTGGGGGAACCGGTTTCCAATCTTCAGTTTGGTAAAATCCGAAAATCATTTATGAAGTCGATCCATACGGCGAAAACGAAACTTTCGACCATTCTATTTCACCAAGGATTTCTTTTAGTCTTTATCGGGTTCTTACTCGGACGAGCCCTGATCCTTAATGAAATCACACCGTTTGCGTTACCATTTTTCGCAGCAGTGTATTTTTTGAAAAAGAAACGGGCTGGACTCACATTGATTGCCTTAATGGTTGGGTCGGCTACCATCTCAGCAATGACCGCCGTGTATGTGTTAGGGGGGATGATATTATTTGTACTCCTTTTTAAATGGGCACAGGCATTAAAGATAGAACCTCTAAAGGCAATGCCGTTTCTAGTCTTCATCTCGGCCTTTCTCTCAAAGACAACAATGATTTATTTTACAACAGGAATTGTGACGTATGATTGGCTGATGATTGGAGTAGAGGCGGGGCTTGGATTTATCCTCACCCTTATTTTCTTTCAGAGCCTACCCCTTATCACGATGAAGAAAAAGAGACAGGCGTTTAAAACAGAAGAAATTATTTGCCTCATTATTCTGTTCGCTTCCGTTCTGACAGGGACCATCGGTTGGACAGCCTATGATCTTTCTGTTGAACATATATTATCTCGTTATCTTGTGTTAATTTTTGCATTTGTTGCTGGGGCCACCATTGGTTCGACGGTTGGCGTGGTGACAGGTCTCATTTTAAGCTTAGCTACTGTATCCAACCTATATCAGATGAGTCTGCTGGCCTTCGCCGGTCTGTTAGGAGGGCTGCTACGAGAAGGAAATAAGATTGGTGTATCGGTGGGACTGCTTCTAGGCACATTACTAATTGGCATTTATGGGGATGGGATGACGCTAATTGTTCCTACCATCATGGAGTCGATGGTAGCTGTTGCACTCTTTCTGCTAACTCCGCAAAGAGCTATCGCTAATTTGGCGAAATCCATTCCCGGAACAGCTGAACATACTGCAGAGCAACAGCAATATATGCGGAAGATCCGTGATGTAACTGCCAATAGAGTGGAACAATTTTCACACGTTTTCCAAGCGTTATCCAATAGCTTTTCAAAATTTCAATTTGAACACCCTAATTCGGAAAAAGAAGTGGATCTCTTTTTGAGCAATGTTACAGAGAAAACGTGTCAAAATTGCTTTAAAAAAGAGCAGTGTTGGACACAGAATTTCCAGAAAACCTATGATTATATGACTCATTTAATGGAGGATACAGAGGAAGGAACCATTAGTCTGAATGTCAAACTGCAAAAGGAGTGGGATCGCCATTGCGTAAAATCAGAAAAGGTAAAAGCCGTGATCAAAAACGAGCTAGCCCAGTTCCACGCGAGTGAGAAACTGAAAAAACAATTAATGGAGAGTAGGAGGTTGGTAGCGGATCAATTGATGGGAGTATCACAAGTAATGGAGGACTTTGCAAGGGAGATTCAGCGAGAGAGGGAGAATCATTATGTGCAGGAAGATCAGATTTTAGATGCCCTCCAAGCATTCGGTATTGAAATTGAACAAGTGGAAATATACAGCGTCGAGCAGGGGAATGTGGATATTGAAATGACCGTTCCTTACTGCGAAGGGCGTGGTGAGTGTGAAAAACTCATCGCTCCGATGCTTTCAGATATATTGCGAGAAAATATTATTGTTAAAAAGGAAGAATGTAATTCTGATAACAATGGATACTGTCATGTATCATTCGGCTCTGCAAAAGCGTTTGTAGTCGACACAGGCGTTGCGCATGCCGCTAAAGGGGGAGGACTGATATCAGGGGATAGCTATTCCACCATAGAATTGGGTCACGGAAAATACGCCATTGCCATTAGTGACGGGATGGGAAATGGTGAGCGCGCGCACTATGAAAGTAAAGAAACATTAAAGTTGCTTCAAGAGATTCTACAGTCTGGAATCAAAGAAAAAGTAGCCATCAAATCGGTTAATTCGGTCCTATCATTAAGGACGACCGATGAGATATTTACTACGCTGGATCTAGCAATGATTGACCTTCAAGATGCTTCTGCCAAGTTTTTGAAAGTTGGTTCGACTCCAAGTTTTGTGAAGAGGGGAGATAAGGTAATTAAGATTGAAGCAAGTAATCTACCAATGGGGATTATTCAAGAATTCGATGTGGACGTCGTGAGTTCCCAGTTAAAAGCTGGTGATCTATTGATTATGATGAGCGACGGAATTTTTGAAGGACCAAAACATGTAGAAAACTATGATTTATGGATGAAGCGTAAAGTATCCGAAATCAGAACGGACGACCCGCAAGAAATGGCAGATATCATAATGGAGGAAGTCATTCGGACAAGATCAGGTCAAATTCAGGACGACATGACGGTTGTGGTAGCAAAAATAGAGAGGAATATTCCGAAATGGGCAGCCATTCCTGCCTATCACTATTTATCCAAAAACCAAGGAATGAAGGAGGCGCTTTAAATGTTGAAAACTTTATCTAAAATGGTAACGGGTCTTGTCAAGGAAATGGGTAGCCGTCGTGAGGTTGTGGAGGTAGTACCGGAGAGCCCAACTGTTGGTGTGGTGCCGGTTAGTCCGATGAATATGCTGGGAAGACAAGTACTGAAACTGGCAATTAATGCCGAGGTCATGTTTAGAAGAGCCGCCAACGAATCAGATAATGCCAGAAACACGATGTGGAGAAAGCAAAACATGTTGGCAGTGATTGCACAAAATATGACGGAAAAAGAGATGATTGCGTTAACAGGTATGGAAGCAACAAACGAGAGTCGAAAAGAAAAGATTCTAGCAATTATTCCAAATAAAGCAGTGGGAGTCAAGGAACGAATTAGACACCTGACAAAACGCCCAATCAACTTCCTGGCCGAATTCAAGTTTGCTCTATCTCTTTCTAGTAAAAAGGAAGTGGTTGGGGTGAATACCTCTTAGAAGGTAAATTGCAGACAAAAGGTATAAATTAAGCCCGTCTCGTCCATGATGGCTAATGTAAATTATACGCATTAGGAGGGGACGAAACGTGTATAAAGGAACGTTAAAACAAATTCTATTAATTACAGATGGATGCTCAAATTCAGGGGACGACCCAATTGCCATGGCAGCCCTTGCGAAGGAGCAAGGTATTACAGTAAATGTTATTGGGGTGATGGATGAGGATACGATAGACGAAAAAGGAATGCAAGAGATAGAGGGGATCGCAATGTCTGGTGGCGGCGTCAGTCAAATTGTGTATGCCAAGAACTTATCTCAGACAGTCCAGATGGTAACCAGAAAAGCGATGACCCAAACATTACAGGGGGTTATTAATAAGGAGCTTCAACAAATATTGGGTTCAGAAACTTCTATGGAGGACCTTCCGCCTGAGAAACGCGGGGAAGTGATGGAAGTAGTGGATGAACTGGGTGAAACGGTTTCCCTGCAGGTGCTGATTCTTGTTGATACTAGTGCTAGCATGAAGTCCAAGCTTCCAACCGTCAAGGAAGCACTGTTGGATTTGGCACTAAGCTTGAATGCAAGAATTGGTGATAACCAGTTTTCAGCCTTTGTTTTCCCGGGAAAACGCCAAGAAGTGGAGAAGATCTTAGATTGGACACCTAAATTGGAATCGCTGTCCAGTATTTTTCCAAAACTATCTACAGGCGGGATCACGCCAACAGGTCCTGCCATTCAAGAAGCCATTCCTTATTTTAAAGAAACACGTAACCTGAGGAGCATGATTTCCGATGATGAACAATACTATGAAGAATCCGGTAGGTAATCTGCCTCAAGGGACGACCATTATCGGAAAATGGCATAAAGAGAGATACACCATTGTCAGAACACTCGGGTACGGTGCGACGGGGTATGTATATCTAACCAGGAGTTCAAAGGGATTAGCTGCTTTAAAAATAAGTGAAAACAGCATGTCCATCACTTCAGAGGTTAATGTTCTGCGTCATTTTTCGAAGGTCCAAGGGTTCTCCCTGGGGCCTTCTTTGTTAGATGTAGATGATTGGGAGAGGCCAGACCTTGGTGGAAAACAGACTTTTTCCTTTTATGTGATGGAATTTCTCGAAGGGGAAGCCCTTTTATCATTTGTCCAAAAAAGGGGAATGGAGTGGGCTGGCATTCTAACTTTGCAATTGCTGACAGATCTTGAAACGCTTCATCGTGAAGGCTGGGTGTTTGGAGATCTTAAGCCCGATAATCTCATTGTAACGTCAACCCCTCCAAAAGTAAGGCTTGTGGATGTTGGCGGCACGACCCAGCATGGCCGGGCCATTAAAGAATTCACAGAGTTTTTTGACCGGGGGTATTGGGGCCTTGGTTCTAGGAAAGCAGAAGCTACTTACGATCTATTTGCAGTAGCAATGATCATGATTCACATCTGTTACCCAAAACAATTTCAAAAGAACGGAGAGGGCGGAATCAAGCAACTAGAAGAGCAGATTGACAAAAACGCTTGGCTAAAAAGGTATAAAATTGTCCTGATGCGAGCGTTAGCGGGTGAATATTCCTCTGCACATGAAATGAAAAGCGGAATGCTTTCTGTCATGAGTCAACGAAAACCAAGCACTTCTCCAAGGGGGACTTCACAGCAACCAGCCAGCCACAAAGCCAAACAAGGCCCAGCCTCAAGGACAAGTCGAGTAGGAGGAAGAGCAGCTACGAGTAAACCTGTAAATTCTGTGCCACAGAAAGCCACAAGCAAAGGGTGGATGGAGACTGCTGTGCTTTTATCAGTCATTCTGTTTGCTTATTTCTTCTATTTATATGGTCAGGTAATGTAGGTATAAGCGTTTTGAGGTTGTGATTGGGGGTATAAAGCAGTATGGATGTTTTTGGATAAGCATCTATTTTTGCAGGAGAAGAAGTCAAATGGTAGGATAAAATAGAAATTATACGCGTAGATTAAAGGAATGGGTACACAATATGTGGGAGACTGTCTCGACATTCATAGGTAAATATGACTTGCTGCCAGCGAACGCGACTGTGGTGGTTGGTGTCAGCGGCGGAGCGGATTCCATGGGTTTGCTTCATTATTTGGATTCTATCAAAGAAGCTAAACGCTTGAAGCTAGTGGTAGCCCATGTCGATCATATGTTCCGAGGGGCGGAATCCGAAGAGGATATGAAGTTTGTAAAGCAGCAATGTGAAAAAAGGAGTCTTCTTTTTGAAGCAGAACAAATCAATGTGTCTGCCTATCAAAAAGAGAAGAAGCTTACCGTGCAAGTTGCTGCAAGAGAATGCCGCTATGCTTTTTATGAAAAAGTGATGAAGAAGTATCATGCTGACTTCCTTGCGCTCGGTCACCATGCAGACGATCAGGTGGAAACCATTCTGATGAGACTTGGAAGGGGATCTTCTATGACAGGTTACGCAGGGATACTTCCCAAACGGGCCTTTGGAGATGGTGTGATTATTCGTCCGTTCTTGACTGTAACAAAGTCTGAAATCATGGAATATCTAACTGACCATGAAGTTCCATTCAGGCATGACCCCAGCAATGACAAGGACGCCTACAGAAGAAACAGGCTGCGGCATCACATTCTACCAATTTTGAAGGAGGAATTTCCCGGACTTCATGAGAGGTTTCAAGCTTTCAGCGAGCAAATACAGGAGAGTGAACAATACATAGGGGCGTTAATGGAAAAGGAATGGATTGCCGTTATTAAGAGTAAAGCAAAAGATAGAGTGATATTGGATACCAAACCATTGCTTTTAATGGCTAAACCTTTACAAAGGCGTGGGATTCAACTAATATTAAACTATCTCTATAATAATGAAATTCCTCCATCTCTTTCCTCTATACATATTGATAATTTATTATCCTTATTGGAAAGTGAACACCCTTCTGGAAGGCTGCATTTCCCAAATGGCTTACAGGTTATCAAATCCTATAATGAATGCACATTGACATTTGATGAGGATGAACGTGATAAAACCTACAAGCATATGCTTGAAGTCCCTGGTAATGTGGCATTACCAACCGATTTTATGATCACCAGCGAGATTCGGACACAAGAAAAACCTCAAGATGTCAAAGAATATCAAGCTGTGATTGACTTATCGAAGGTCGCTCTTCCGCTATATGTGAGAACCCGTTTAGACGGCGATCGAATGAAACTGAAGGGGACAAACGGTTCCAAAAAAATCAAAAGCATCTTCATTGAAGGTAAAATACCTCTTCAACAACGAGAAATATGGCCTTTAATCGTCGATGCCAACCATCAGATTTTGTGGATACCCATGCTTAAACGTTCCGCTTTCGAAGCAACAGAGGAAACGATGGGTCCTGTTTTAGTATTAACTTGCAAAACGAGTCAAAAAGTTTGGGAGGCAACAAAGAAATGAACAAAGATATCGAAAAAGTACTCTTTAGTGAAGAAGAGCTTCAAGTAAAAGTTAGAGAACTAGGTGCACAATTAACAGAGGACTATAGTGATCGTTTTCCTTTGGCGATTGGTGTGTTAAAAGGTGCAATGCCTTTCATGGGTGACCTTATCAAACGTATGGATACATATTTGGAAATGGATTTCATGGACGTTTCAAGCTACGGAAACTCCACTGTTTCCTCTGGTGAAGTAAAGATCCTAAAAGACTTAGATACTTCAGTAGAAGGAAGAGACATCCTGATCATCGAGGACATCATCGACAGCGGTTTGACGCTTAGCTACCTAGTGGAATTATTCCGCTATCGCAAAGCGAAATCCATTAAGATTGTTACACTACTTGACAAACCAAGTGGTAGAAAAGCTGATATCACAGCTGACTATGTTGGGTTCATCGTACCAGATGAATTTGTTGTAGGTTATGGGCTTGATTATGCTGAAAAATATCGTAACCTTCCGTATATCGGAGTATTAAAACCTGAAATTTATTCTAACGTAGAAGAATAAGCTATCCCAATACAGATTCCTTGAATTGGATTAATTTACTATGTTACTATTGGTTTAGTTTGGCTATCGTGGGAGGAGGTAAGGGATGAACAGAATATTTCGTAATACCATCTTTTATTTATTAATATTTTTAGTGGTCATTGGTGTTGTGAGCTTTTTTAATAGCCCTAACACGAGCGAAAAACCGATCACCTATAATACATTCATCCAGAATCTTGAAGAAAATAAGGTGGAGGAATTCACCATTCAACCAACGCGTTCGGTGTATGAAGCGCGTGGTAAGTTGGAAGGCGCTGCAGAAGGAGAGACTTTTGTATCCGTATTTCCAAATAGTGCAAGTGCATTGGAACGCGTAGAATCCATTGCCCAAGAGCAGAAGATTCCAATGACAGTAGATCCGGCGGAAGAGACGAGTGGATGGGTAACCTTCTTTACTTCCATCATTCCTTTTGTCATCATTTTTATCTTATTCTTCTTCTTACTAAATCAAGCGCAGGGCGGCGGAAGTCGTGTCATGAACTTTGGTAAAAGTAAGGCAAAGCTATATAGCGAAGAGAAGAAAAAGGTTAAATTTAAAGACGTTGCCGGTGCAGATGAGGAAAAACAAGAGCTTGTCGAGGTTGTGGAATTCTTGAAGGATCCACGCAAATTCTCCGAGCTTGGTGCACGTATCCCTAAAGGGGTTCTGCTTGTTGGACCTCCTGGTACAGGTAAAACGTTACTAGCAAGAGCGGTTGCAGGAGAAGCTGGCGTACCATTCTTCTCTATCAGTGGATCTGACTTTGTGGAAATGTTCGTCGGGGTCGGTGCATCCCGTGTACGTGACCTTTTTGAAAATGCGAAAAAGAACGCTCCATGTATCATTTTCATCGATGAGATCGATGCAGTAGGTCGCCAACGTGGCGCAGGCCTAGGTGGAGGTCATGATGAGCGTGAACAGACTTTGAACCAATTGCTTGTTGAAATGGATGGTTTCGGAGCGAATGAAGGGATCATTATCGTTGCCGCAACGAACAGACCGGATATTCTTGACCCGGCATTATTGAGACCTGGTCGCTTTGACCGTCAAATCACGGTAGATCGTCCTGACTTGAAAGGCCGTGAAGCAGTACTGAAAGTCCATGCAAGAAATAAACCTATCGATGAAAGTATCAACATGAAAACAATTGCCATGCGTACCCCTGGGTTCTCTGGGGCGGACCTTGAAAACTTGTTGAATGAAGCTGCACTTGTGGCTGCTAGACGAGACAAGAAGCATATTGATATGTTGGATATTGATGAGGCAATTGATAGAGTAATTGCTGGACCTGCTAAAAAGAGCAGAGTTATCTCTCAAAAAGAGCGAAACATCGTTGCATATCATGAAGCGGGTCATACTATTATCGGTGTCGTATTGGATGAAGCAGATACGGTACATAAAGTGACCATCGTACCTCGCGGGCAGGCTGGCGGTTATGCTGTCATGCTTCCAAAAGAAGATCGTTACTTTATGACTAAACCAGAGCTATTAGATAAGATTACAGGTCTATTGGGTGGTCGTGTTGCAGAGGAAATCACATTTGGTGAAGCAAGTACTGGTGCCCATAATGACTTCCAACGTGCAACAGGTATAGCGCGTAAAATGGTAACCGAATACGGAATGAGCGAAAAGCTTGGTCCATTGCAATTTGGTCAGGCTTCAGGAGGGCAAGTCTTCCTCGGCCGTGATATCCAAAATGAGCAAAACTACAGTGATGCCATTGCACACCAAATCGATATGGAGATTCAACGTTTCATCAAAGAGTGTTATGAAAGAGCGAAGCAAATTCTTACCGAGAACCGAGATAAGTTGGAGCTTGTAGCACAAACTCTATTAGAAGTTGAAACACTTGATGCAGATCAAATCAAACACCTATATGAAAAAGGGAAGCTTCCAGAACTCCCTATAAAGGCTGATGGTGGCGAAGATGTTAAAGTGAATATCAACTCTAAAAAAGATGAAAACAAAACTGAATCTACTGATCAACACAAACCTGAATAAACAAAAAGGTGCCTGGAGTAAAATCAGGCACCTTTTTTTGTGATCCAAAGTGTCAAATAGAATTAGCGCTGTTGACTGAAGTGCAGGTTGAGACTTCTGTTTCTAGCTGTTGATTGGAGCAGAAGGCGAAGACTCCTGAGGGAGATAAAGGTAGCTTGAGACCCCTCAAGCGTTGCGAGGAGGCTCAAGCACCTTCCCAAGGAAAGCGAAGCCATTTGCGGAAGTCAACAGCGGCGTTTAATGAAATCCTAAATTAGAATTTTGTCGAATCATGATTTCCCGAGGAATAATTATTTCTATTGAGTCACTTAGGTTACCATATAGTATAATGAAACTAATTTTAAAGCATGGTGGGGATATATATGTTATTTGTGTTAGATGTCGGTAATACCAATACCGTAATCGGTGTATATGACGGAGAAGAATTAAAGCATCACTGGCGTGTCGAAACAAGCCGCAACAAAACAGAAGACGAATTTGGGATGATCTTCAAATCCCTTCTTGAACATGTTGGCTTAAGCTTTAGAGACTTTGAAGGAATCATCATTTCTTCCGTTGTGCCGCCAATCATGTTCTCCCTTGAGAGAATGTGTCAAAAATATTTTCATCTGAAACCATTGATTGTTGGACCAGGAATCAAAACAGGCTTAAACATAAAATATGAAAATCCTAGAGAAGTCGGAGCAGACAGAATCGTCAATGCGGTCGCAGGGATCCATCTTTACGGTAGCCCTTTAATCATTGTTGACTTTGGGACGGCAACCACGTATTGCTACATAAACGAGGACAAGCAATATATGGGTGGCGCAATCGCACCGGGAATAAGCATATCCACAGAAGCGCTTTATTCACGTGCATCCAAGCTTCCTAGAATAGAAATAGCAAGACCAGATGGAGTAATTGGTAAAAACACCGTTAGTGCGATGCAAGCGGGTATTCTTTTTGGCTATGTTGGTCAAGTTGAGGGTATCGTAAATCGTATGAAGA
Organism: Sutcliffiella horikoshii; assembly: GCF_008180725.1. Classification (GTDB taxonomy): domain Bacteria; phylum Bacillota; class Bacilli; order Bacillales; family Bacillaceae_I; genus Sutcliffiella_A; species Sutcliffiella_A horikoshii_B. The sequence goes on from NZ_VTEV01000014.1 coordinate 48,721, forward strand.
GGCAAAGTGACGTAACACCTAAAGTTATTGCCACTGGTGGCCTTGCTGCGCTTATAGGTAATGAATCAGATGTCATTGATATCGTAGATCCTTTCTTAACGTTGAAGGGACTGCATTTGATTTACATGAAAAATACTAAAGAGGATTGAAATTCGAAAGGAGCTAACTAGCATGTCAGACTATCTCGTAAAAGCTTTGGCTTTTGAAGGCCAGGTACGTGCATATGGAATCAGAACAACAGAAACAGTGGGAGAAGCTCAACAACGCCATCAGACATGGCCAACTGCTTCTGCTGCATTAGGACGGGCAATGTCCGCTTCCGTCATGATGGGTGCGATGTTAAAGGGAGAAAATAAACTTACTGTGAAAATTGATGGCGGTGGTCCGATCGGGGTAATTTTAGTCGACAGTAATGCAAAGGGGCAGATTCGTGGATATGTTACCAACCCACAAACGCATTTTGATTTGAATCAGCACGGCAAGCTTGATGTAGCACGTGCGGTCGGAACTAACGGAACGCTTTCTGTTGTTAAAGACCTCGGACTTAGAGAACATTTCTCCGGTCAAACCGAATTGATATCAGGAGAGCTAGGGGAGGATTTTACTTATTACCTTGTTTCTTCCGAACAGGTTCCCTCTGCAGTAGGAGTGGGTGTGCTTGTTAACCCTGACAACACCATTCTTGCAGCGGGAGGATTCATCATTCAGCTTTTACCGGGAACGTCAGAAGAGACCATCACATTGATTGAAGAGAAAATCAACAATATGACTCCTGTCTCCAAGTTGATTGAAAGAGGCTTAACGCCGGAGGAACTTTTGACAGAAATTCTTGGTGAAGGAAATGTTAAGTTCCTGGAAACCATGCCGATTGAATTCAAATGTACATGCTCAAAAGAGCGTTTTGAACAAGCGATCATCTCATTGGGAGAAAAGGATATAACAGAAATTATTGAGGAAGACGGTCAAGCAGAAACACACTGTCATTTTTGTAATGCGAAATACCTTTTCAGCAAAGAGGAATTAGAGGCAATGAGGGAGCAAGTAAAAGGCTAGGGGGCACATATGAACCAAAAGCGGAGATTAAAACAAAAGTGGGTATGGAATATCATCTTTGGTCTTGTGATTATTAATTGTCTCACACTAGCGGTAGTGGTAAAACAGAGCTTCTCGTTAAAAGAGGCAGCTTTTGTAAATGGTCAAGCCAATATTGTTGCAACAGTTGGAGATACCGTTATCACGAGGAAAGATATGTTAGAAGAACTTGAAGGCATGTATGGACAGGAAATGCTGACGAAAATGGTCAATAATGAAGTGGTTAAGCAAATTGCGAAGAAATACAATGTGACAGTATCAGAACAGTCGGTCGACCGAGAATGGAAAATGATTAAAACTATGTACAGCCGTTCTCCTATGCATACCAATACTTCTGAAGAGCTTGTGAAGGAGCAGATTCGTTCTAGTTTATTGCTTGAAGAATTACTTGTTAAAGATGTCACGATACCAGAAATGGAATTGGAAAGCTATTATCAGGAAAACAAGCAGCTATATACGATTGAGGACTCTTTTCATCTCTCACATATTATCGTAGAGACCAAGGACGAGGCGGAAACCATTGTAAAAGAACTAAAGGATGGATCCAATTTTACATCTCTAGCAATGGAAGTTTCAACGGATGAGTTGACGGCAAATCAAGGAGGAGACCTTGGATTTTTAACACATGAATCGCAAGTATATCCGACTGTCTATATGGAAGAAGCTGCAAATCTAAAAGAAAAGTCGTGGAGCGATCCCATTTCTGTTGACGGAAAGTATGCAATCATTTACCTTCATGAAAAAATGGACGGAGTCACATATTCCTTTGAAGAAGTAAAAGATCAGATTCGACGACACCTTGCTATGGAACATATGGATGGTTCGGTGGATGCCTCCATATTCTGGGACGAGGTTGGTGTGGTATGGAACCTTCCATCTGCACAATAGGTCGAACCAAATAAATTGACAATTCAGATTTAATGGTGTTAAATGGGATTAATCCGACAAAAACACTAAGTTTTAAAGACAGGGGGAAAAATAAATGGTACGAGTAGCAAATTCTATTGATGAGTTAGTCGGGAATACTCCCGTCGTAAAGCTAAATCGAATTGTAGAAGAAGACATGGCAGATGTGTATCTGAAGCTTGAATTTATGAATCCTGGCAGCAGTGTTAAGGATCGTATCGCCCTAGCGATGATTGACGCTGCTATAGAAGACGGCAAGTTAAAAGAAGGCGACACCATTATTGAGCCAACAAGTGGAAACACCGGTATCGGACTCGCCATGATTGCGGCAGCTAAAGGATTAAAGGCTATCTTGGTCATGCCTGAGACGATGAGCTTGGAGAGAAGAAATCTCCTCCGTGCATATGGAGCAGAACTAGTGCTTACACCAGGTCCAGAAGGCATGGGTGGGGCGATTAGAAAAGCAGAAGAATTGGCAAAAGAAAAAGGGTTATTCATGCCGCAGCAATTCAATAATCCGGCAAATCCTGAAATTCACCGTAACACAACAGGCAGAGAAATTGTAAAACAATTCAGCGACGGTCTTGATGCCTTTGTTTCCGGTATAGGAACAGGCGGTACTATTACAGGTGCTGGGGAGGTCTTAAAGGAGGCATTCCCTGGAATTAAGATTGTAGCTGTGGAGCCTGCGGATTCCCCGGTGCTGTCTGGTGGAAAACCAGGGCCTCACAAAATTCAAGGAATTGGTGCAGGGTTTGTACCTTCCATCTTAGATACAAACATCTATGATCAAATTATTACAGTGAAAAATGAAGAGGCATTTGAATATGCACGCCTTGCTGCTAAACGTGAAGGTTTGCTTGGAGGTATTTCTTCCGGAGCAGCCATATCTGCGGCACTGCAAGTGGCTAAGGAGCTAGGCGAAGGCAAAAAGGTGCTGGCGATAATTCCTAGTAACGGGGAACGCTATTTGAGCACACCATTATATCAATTTGAAGAATAGGTTATCTTAAGGGGAACAGTCTGTTGAACTGTTTCCCTTTTCTTTTATCGTGCATCAGAGTGTAATTTTCATGTAATATAAGGGTAGTATGCAATTTAGGAGCGTGACAGCAAGAATGCAAAAGGTGCCTGTAGGAATGAAGCTAACGTTAAATGAAGATCAATGGTATAAAAAATATAAAGCACTTGCAAAGGACAAGCCTTATCATGTCCTATTGGAGAGTGGACGTGGGGGGAGATATCATATTATCGGCCTCGACCCAATCGCCTCCATTCAAGGAAAAGGACAAGAGCTGCACATTGATTATCTGGATGGGAAAAAGGAAAAGAGAAGTGGCAATCCTTTATCGCTATTACAAGAAATCATTTCTGAGCGATCTATTCAGAAACTACAAGGTTTCCCTGACTTTACAGGAGGAGCAATTGGCTATTTGACCTATGATTGTGTTAGATACATTGAGCGTTTACCGAATATAGCTGAGGATGACTTGGCCTTGCCTGACCTTTATTTTTTATTATTTGATGATGTATTTGTATATGACAAGCAAGAAAGCGTTCTTTATTTGATTAGCCATGCTTTTGAAGGACAAGAAGAGTCCGCCCAAACACGACTCGAGCAGTATAAAAAGCAATGGGAACAGCCAATGGAAGAAGCTTGCTATCCATATACACCAGAAAGACAACCTGTAGAAAACAGAGAGGTTTCTTTTACAGAAGAAGACTTCATAACAGCCGTGAAAAAGGTTCAAGCATATATTGCACAAGGTGATGTTTTTCAGGTGAATCTTTCTGTCAGACAGGCAGAGCCACTTATGACTCATCCGATGGAAGTCTACTCCTCTTTGAGAAAGATTAACCCTTCACCATATATGGGGTATTTGCAGTTTCCTGATTTCCAGCTGGTCAGCGGTTCCCCGGAACTTTTAGTCAAGAAAAAAGGCGATGTGGTAAGTACGAGGCCAATTGCAGGCACAAGATCACGAGGCAAGACGGACGAAGAGGACAATAAGCTTGCACAAGAGCTGATTGATAATGAAAAAGAGCGTGCCGAACATGTCATGCTAGTGGACCTGGAGCGGAACGACCTGGGCCGGGTCTGTGAGTACGGAACGGTAGAAGTGAATGAGTTCATGGCTATCGAAAAATATTCGCATGTCATGCACATTGTCTCCAATGTTCAGGGCGAATTGAAAAAAGGGAAGAATATTTCTGATATCATCGAGGCAACCTTCCCGGGAGGTACGATAACTGGTGCACCCAAGGTTAGGACGATGGAGATTATAGAAGAACTTGAGCCAGTAAGACGTTCTGTATATACTGGTTCCATAGGGTGGATTGGCTATGATGGAGAGATGGAGTTGAATATCTCTATCCGGACAATGATTGCTAAAGACGGCATGGCTTATGTGCAGGCCGGTGCTGGAGTGGTCATTGATTCTGTGCCGAAGCGGGAATATAAGGAATCCTTAAAGAAAGCCGCAGCCTTATGGAAAGCGAAAGAGCTGAGTGAAGAAGAGTTGAAAAACCGAGCAGAGGTGAGAGTATGATTTTAATGATTGATAATTATGATTCATTTACGTACAATTTGGTGCAATATTTAGGGGAGCTTGGAGAGGAATTAGTGGTAAAGCGAAACGACGAAATTACCATTGAGGAGATAGAAGCGCTTAATCCTGAGTTTTTAATGATATCTCCTGGGCCTTGTTCGCCGAATGAGGCAGGAATTAGCTTAGAAGTAATCAAGCATTTTGCGGGTAAGAAACCGATTTTTGGAGTATGCCTTGGACACCAATCGATTGCCCAAGTGTTTGGCGGAGACGTAGTACAGGCGGAAAGATTGATGCACGGCAAGACATCTGAGATGCATCATGATGGAAAGACGATTTTTCGCACCTTGGCAAATCCATTTGTTGCGACAAGATACCATTCTTTAATTGTGAAAAAAGAAACCCTTCCGGAGTGCTTTGAAATAACAGCATGGACAGATCAGGACGAGATAATGGCCATCCGCCACAAAGAGCTTCCAATCGAAGGAGTTCAATTTCACCCGGAATCCATCATGACCTCCGTAGGTAAAGAATTATTGCGCAACTTCATCTCAACCTACTCTACCAAAAAGGTATAACATGATTGTTTATAAAGACGGAAGCTGGCAGCCGATAGAAGAGACAAACGTTTCGGTTATGGATCATGGTTTTCTATACGGAGTGGGACTTTTTGAAACGTTCCGTACGTATAACGGCATCCCGTTCTTGTTTCAAGACCACTTGAAGCGTCTAAGGGATGGTTTAGAGTCGGTCTATATAGAGTGGGACCATTCAGAGGAGAAGTTATATAAATTGGTAACAGAAGCATTAGAGAAAAATGGTTTAACAGATGGTGTAATCCGGCTGAATGTTACAGCAGGCATCAGTAACTGGGGCCTTCCCACAGAGACATACCGGGCCCCGTCCTTGTTGTTGTTTACAAGGCCTTTACCTGATCACAATGCAGCGAGTAAACATGCTGTAATTTTAAAGCGGAGACGCAATACCCCTGAAGGTGATACGAGGTTAAAGTCTCACCACTATTTAAATAATCTTCTTGGTAAAAGAGAGATAGGGCCTCAGCTGGATGTAGAGGGGATCTTTCTCACACAGGAAGGCTTTGTGGCAGAAGGACTTGTTTCTAATGTTTTTTGGATAAAAGGTGATATTGTCTATACCCCGAGCATTTCGACAGGGATTCTAAATGGAGTGACTCGAAACTTCATCCTCCTCTTATGCTCCTTCCTCAACCTGGAAGTGAAGGAAGGGAAATTCCCCCTAGTGGACCTTTTGGGAGCGGATGAGGTATTCATCACCAACTCCACCCAGGAAATAATAAGGATCAATAAACTTGATGACACAGTATTCCCTATGGTTGAAACATCGTGGCTCACTTGTCTGAAAGGTTTATATAAACAGAGTACAGAACAGCAATTGTTGACCTATCAACAGGTAAAGAAGGTAGATTGGAAAAATGGGAAATACAAACTTATATCAAACGAAGCTGACATGTGGACCATATAACTTGCCGCTGGGTGAAAGAACCTTAATTATGGGGATTTTAAATGCCACGCCAGATTCTTTTTCCGATGGAGGCAAATACAACGAAGTGGAAAGGGCAGTCTTGCGTGCTGAGGAACTCGTCGAACAAGGGGCCGACATCCTTGATATAGGCGGGGAATCGACTAGGCCCGGCGCGGAGAAGGTGAGTCTGGAAATGGAGCTGGAGCGGGTCATTCCGGTTATCCAGGCGATATCCAAGGAAGTGCAAGTGCCCATATCCATTGACACCTATAAAGCAGAAGTGGCAAGGCAGGCAATTCAGGCAGGGGCCCACATCATCAATGACGTATGGGGGGCAAAGGGAGACCCTGATATGCCCGCTGTTGCGGCCGAGCTTCAAGTACCGATCATACTTATGCAAAATCGGAAAGAGCGGGACTATCACCAATTGATTCCGGATATGATCAGTGACTTGTTTGAGAGTATTACATTGGTCAAGCATGCCGGGGTGAAGGATGAAAACATCATCTTGGACCCGGGGATAGGGTTTGCTAAAACATACGAAGACAATATCAAAGTGATGCAAAAGCTCGAGCATTTCCATACGCTTGGTTACCCACTTCTCCTTGGTACGTCTAGAAAAAGGTTTATCGGCCATGTGTTAGACCTTCCGGCGGAGGAGAGAATGGAAGGGACCGGGGCTACGGTGTGTCTTGGCATACAGAAAGGCTGCCACATTGTCCGTGTACATGATGTAAAAGAGATTGCGCGTATGGCGAAAATGATGGATGCTATGCTTTATGAAGGAGGGCTTTCCTATCGATAAGATATATGTAAATCAGATGAAATTCTACGGGTACCATGGTGTTTTTCCCGAAGAAACAAAACTCGGCCAACGGTTTATGATTGATCTGACAGTGGAACTTGATCTATCCAAAGCAGGTAAATCCGATGATCTAACACTATCCGTCAATTATGCGGACCTCTATAATACATGTAAAAAAGTAGTCGAGGGTGAAACGCATAAATTAGTCGAAACCGTTGCGGAGAGGATCGCAGAGGAGATTTTGTCATCCTTTGAACGGATTAAAAGTTGTACCATCAAAGCCATCAAGCCTGATCCACCGATACCTGGACATTATGAATCTGTTGCAGTAGAAATTACGAGGGGCCGTTCCTAATGAATACAGCCTATATTGCCTTGGGGTCCAATCAAGGAAACCGTGCCCGGTACCTTCAGGATGCTATCCAACAAATCCATCAACATGACAAGATAACAGTAGAGAAGAAATCGTCCATCTATGAAACAGATCCTATCGGCTATACAGAACAGGATAAATTTTTAAATATGGTAATTAAAGTTAATACTCTATTGACATCTGTTGATTTATTAAAGGTATTACAAGAATTCGAACATCTTTTTGGCAGGAAAAGAGAGGTCCGCTGGGGTCCGCGTACTTTAGACCTTGACATTTTATTGTATAACCAAGAAAATATTGAAACAGAAGAGCTTATTATCCCTCATCCAAGAATGTGGGAAAGAGCTTTTGTTTATGTTCCTTTAATGGAGATCGCGGAAAGTAAAGATCTGCCCATAGAGATAGATAGAAAAGAACTACTTGCACAACAAGATAGAGAAGGGGTACATGTATGGAAGCCGAGAAGTGGGGAAGACGTATCCGAGCTTACCGAAAGCTGAAGGGATATACCCAAGAATCATTTGCAAAAAATCTTCATATATCAGTCTCTGTTTTAGGAGAGGTTGAACGGGGTAACCGCGTTCCTTCCCAAGAACTAGTTCAGTCGATTGCCCAAGAACTAAATATTACGGTTAAGGAACTACAACCACCAGAACTAACAAGGGAGGAGGTCAACAACTGATGTTAAAGATCGGTAATATCACCATGAAAAACCAAGTGGTCCTAGCGCCAATGGCAGGAGTATGTAATGCTGCATTCCGCCTGACGGTAAAAGAATTCGGAGCGGGCCTTGTCTGTGCCGAGATGGTAAGCGACAAAGCGATTCTCTATAAAAATGCCAAAACGATGGGCATGCTTTATATTGATGAGCGCGAAAAACCACTGAGCTTGCAAATCTTCGGCGGGGAGAAAGACACGCTTGTCGAAGCGGCAAAATTCGTGGACAAAAACACAACAGCAGACATTATTGATATTAATATGGGATGCCCGGTACCAAAGATCGTCAAGTGTGACGCAGGTGCCAAATGGCTACTGGATCCGAACAAAATTTATGAGATGGTGGCAGCTGTTGTAGATGCAGTCGACAAGCCGGTCACGGTTAAAATGCGCACAGGCTGGGACGAAGATCATATCTTTGCCATTGAAAATGCCCGTGCCGTTGAACACGCAGGCGGACAAGCGGTAGCGGTCCATGGTCGTACTAGAGTGCAAATGTATGAGGGACATGCAGACTGGGACATCATTAAGCAGGTAAAAGAGTCTGTCAACATTCCTGTCATCGGAAATGGAGATGTTCAAACTCCTCAGGATGCTAAAAGAATGCTTGAGGAAACGGGAGTCGACGGTGTCATGATCGGTCGCGCGGCACTCGGGAATCCTTGGATGATCTACAGTACGGTACAGTACTTAGAAACAGGAAAGCTTGTTGGGGAACCATCTGTACGTGAAAAAATGGACGTATGTAAGCTGCACCTTGATCGTCTTATCGACCTTAAAGGAGAAAATACAGCAGTGCGCGAAATGCGCAAACATACAGCGTGGTACCTAAAAGGCATCCGCGGTAACGCATTAGTACGTAACTCTATTAATGAATGCAACACGAGAATGGATCTTGTAAGTTTGCTTGATAACCTTGTAGAAGAGTCTGAGGAAAAAGAAGCAAAGACGTCCCAAGCGATCTAAACTACGCAGGCGACTGTACCCCCAAAACACTATCGAACTGCCAGTAAGTTGCTACTGGCAGTTTTAGCTTTATTTATAGTTGGAAAGTCTATATGATAGATAAAAGAAAAGCTGCTACATAAATGAGTAGATAAATTACTAGTTGGAGTTGAATAGAATGAGTCAAGAAGAATTGAACTTGAATGACCAATTAATGGTTAGGAGAGAAAAATTACAAAAACACCGCGATAAAGGATTAGATCCGTTCGGAGCTAGATTTGAACGCACTAATGATTCCAAAGAACTGATTAATCAGTACGGAGAAATCGAAAAAGAACAATTGGACGAGCAAGAAATCGCTGTAACGCTCGCAGGTCGCATCATGACAAAGCGCGGTAAAGGAAAAGCTGGCTTTGCACATATCCAGGACCTTACCGGCCAAATCCAACTATACATCCGTAAAGATGCTGTAGGAGATGAAGCATACGAAATCTTCAACTCAGCAGACATCGGGGACATTGTCGGAGTATCAGGCTTTGTTTTCAAAACAAAAGTAGGAGAACTTTCTATTAAAGCGACCTCTTTTGAACTGCTTACAAAAGCATTACGCCCGCTGCCTGAGAAATACCACGGACTTAAAGATGTAGAACAACGTTACCGTCAACGCTATCTTGACTTAATCACAAACCCAGAGAGTAGAGAAACGTTCATTGCTCGCTCTAAAATTATCCAAGCGATGCGCCGTTACCTAGACGACCATGGTTATCTAGAAGTTGAAACGCCAATGATGCACTCTATCGCTGGTGGAGCTTCAGCACGTCCGTTCATTACCCATCACAACACTTTAGATATGACGTTATACATGCGTATTGCGATTGAGCTTCATCTAAAACGCCTGATTGTCGGCGGCTTAGAGAAAGTTTATGAAATCGGCCGTGTATTCCGTAACGAAGGTGTATCTACTCGCCATAACCCTGAATTCACTATGATTGAATTATATGAAGCGTACGCGGACTATAAAGATATCATGAGCCTGACAGAAAACCTTGTTGCTCACATTGCCAAGGAAGTGTTAGGCAGCACAAAGGTTCAGTATGCTGACAGCGAAATTGATCTGACACCTGAGTGGAAGCGACTGCACATGGTTGACGCGGTCAAAGAAGCAACAGGTGTAGACTTTTGGCAGCAGATGACTGATGAGGAAGCACGTGCACTTGCAAAAGAACACGGCATTCAAATTACAGAACATATGCAGTTTGGTCATATTTTGAACGAATTCTTTGAGCAAAAAGTAGAAGAGACGCTTATTCAACCTACATTCATCTATGGACACCCAGTGGAAATCTCTCCACTAGCTAAGAAAAATGCAGAAGACCCACGCTTCACTGATCGTTTTGAATTGTTCATTGTTGGCCGTGAGCATGCTAATGCCTTCACGGAGCTTAACGATCCAATCGATCAAAAAGAGCGTTTCGAAGCGCAACTTAAAGAAAAAGAGCAAGGTAATGACGAAGCGCACGAAATGGATCACGACTTCATTGAGGCACTAGAGTACGGTATGCCGCCAACAGGTGGACTCGGAATCGGTATCGACCGCCTTGTTATGTTACTGACAAACTCTCCTTCTATTAGAGATGTATTGCTATTCCCGCAAATGAGACATCGTTAATTCTAAAATGTAACGCCGCACTGTAGAATAAGCAGTGCGGCGTTTTTAGTGTAGAGAAAGAACAAAAGGAGTTTTTGAAAAAGAACAAAAATGGCGCACTGAATAATGAGACTATTACAACATTACCATTTCGCGAAAATAATCGAAAAAACCTATTGCCTTTGTATTCTAGCGATGGTATATTAATATTCGTTGTCACAAACGACATCGTTTCTTCTAAAAAAAGAATTGAAAAAAGTTGTTGACACAAACTGAATGATTTGATAAGATAATAAAGTCGCCTTGAGAGAGACGACAGAGCAAATGATCTTTGAAAACTAAACAAAACAACAGCGTCATAACGTCGGTTCTACGGAACACGGCAAAATGATTTTAAGTAAGACAAGCTAGCAAATTTTGAGCAAAAGCTCAGACTCTTTATTGGAGAGTTTGATCCTGGCTCAGGACGAACGCTGGCGGCGTGCCTAATACATGCAAGTCGAGCGGACCTTTTAAAAGCTTGCTTTTGAAAGGTCAGCGGCGGACGGGTGAGTAACACGTGGGCAACCTGCCTGTAAGACTGGGATAACTTCGGGAAACCGGAGCTAATACCGGATAATATAAGGAACCTCCTGGTTCTTTATTGAAAGATGGTTTCGGCT
>NZ_VTEV01000015.1 GCF_008180725.1 Sutcliffiella horikoshii
AGCCACACTAATTGTAGAAACTCCACCACTCCAATTTGTCGTACCCTCTGTAAAGTCACCGTTGTCAACAAGGTTTTTATAGTAAACATTCGCCCTTTTAATGATAGATAACTCATCTTTAACATTTCTTATATTGCTACCTAAAGTTGCTTGCCCGTCACGAGCATCCACGACCTCTTGATCTTTATTGGGGTCTAGGTCAGCCGACTGTATTACATCTTCCATTCTAACATTCAAGTTATCTACTTCTGTTTGTTGAGCTTTTTCTGCCAACTGTACGGATTGAGAGTTCAATCTTTCGTTCAAATTCACAAACTCCCCACGAGCTTGAACGACCTCTGGATTGATCTCTCCTTCTTCTGCAATGATTCGATTAAATTCCTCGCTCACAACTTCTGCAATACCTTTTGCTTCGTCTGCTTTTGTTTCTGCACTTGTTGCTTTTTGGAGGGCACTAGCTGCGTCTCCTTCAGATTTTGATAACGACTGTTCTACTGCTTCGACCCCTTGGTTATAAGAAAGCCTCCAGTTTTCGTCAATTCGTGTTGTCTCTATTTTCGGGAATTTACTCACCTAAATGACCTCCTTATGCAAAATAAATAAAGCGGAAATCGAATGTAATTTCGAATGATCCGCTTGTACCGATAACTTCTATATCATTCCATCCAGGCGCTAATGAGATGGGCATTTTATTCGTGTTTCTGACAATGGTTAATCCGTTCTTAACCGGTCTTATTCGGTCAATTTCTATAACATCACTGGTATTTGATGTGCCGGTATATGTCCACTCTTCTCCAGTGGTATGGTTTTTCAGCTTTAAATTACTGGAGGCACCTGTATATATTATTTTCAGGTAAACTTCTCGTGGATCTATTTCAAGACCAGCGTTATAAATATCAAAGCGGTTAGTAGTGTGTACATAAGAAACATCCTCTGATATTAACCCTTGCCCGAACTGCCACAACCCAGAATCGAAGGTTAAGGGGTCGGTTGTTTTTCCTACAGCCTCACAATAAGAAGAAGCAGAGACAAACTGGATAGTAAAATCACCACTTGCACCAATCTTATTTGGTGTCCAATCGTTAGCTACTTCCACGTCCCATCTCTTCCCCGGTTCCGCATCCGTTACAATATAAAAAGGCTCACCAGATGTGAGCACATTGATGAGCCTATTCCTTCTTAAAAGGAAATCCAGGTAATCCTCGCCAAACAGAGTACATACAGCCGTTAATACCCGTTCGTCGTAATCCATGCCCACACGTACCGACCCATTTCGACCTGGCATCTTTTCTCTATAAAAGTTAGGAGGAGGAGGTGAAATATTAAGACTTCTAACCAAAGTGGAAAGGTCGTCGGCCATGTCATAAGCATCATCATTTCTGGTAACAATTTTAAAATTGTCTAAAGTTTTTACAATCATGACCGCTCTTTCACCCCGTTCACTAATAGTTGTGTGGTAGTCAAATCTTCCTCAAAACGCATGCTAACATCAAAGGTAGCTGAACCAACGGCTTCCCCATCTAACTCCACAATAACCGGACGACCAGCAAGCTTTGTTATCGCGTCCACTAAAGGTTGCAAATCTTGGACGGATCCTTGTTTATCAAAACCAATTCTCCCAGTCTCCAGAAGTTCCATTAGGTTTGCTTGCATGCCTTCTGTTAAGATCATTTCGTTTCTTAGGGCACGAATGTCTATTTCATTGTGCATGGGCCTGTCCTTCATTAGAGAAGATACAGATCCTCCTTCGTGCATTTTAGGTAAGGAGTTCCCTTGTGGTTTTTTCCCTACGACACCACCTGTATGGTACTGCATATATGCTCCAGTATTTGAGTACTGGGTGATGTATACATTTTTACTTATGTTTTTACCAAGTTCGTAGTTTAAGTTCCTGGCTGTACCTAAAATGTCGTAAACTTTGTTTTTAACCCCTTGAAGTTTACTGATTTGCCCATCAATCTGACTTTGACCATTTCTGTATTCGTCCGTCTGTTTCATGGCCTCACTAGTATTACGCTCCAGTTCTCTCTTTTGTGATTGGAGTTTTGATATTTCAGTATCAATGGCCTTGATACTCTCACCTTTCTTGGCTGTAATACCTACCTGTTTCAATTCGACGTCCACCATTTTATGGACAATATCATCAAGGAGTTGAATCTCTTCCCTAACTTTGGTCAATTCATCTTCTTTCTTAAGCACGATATCCATTTGTTGGGCATACTTATCTTGTAATTTTCCAAGCTCTCTTTCCTCCAGCCAAATCTTATCTTCAGCGGCTTGTATTTCAAGCCCGCTCATTTCGTGGCGTTTGTCATCCAAGTCTCTTTGCATCTCGCCTATTATCTTCTTTTGATCTCCCATTTCTTTATCAAGACCAATAGCAACTTGACGAGCTTCATTTTGTTCTTGGAGTAACTTTTCCTCTTTACCAAGGTTTTCTGCCAAGTTAGCTTCTGCTTTTGCTCGTTCAGCTTCAAGTTCTAACTGGATTCTTTTAAGCTGCTCGTCATTATACGCTTTAGCGGCATCTGTATTGTCTAAAAGGATGTTCCCCTGATCAGTTAGGTGGTAATTCGCATCAGGAACAATCTCTACAATGCTATTGTTTAATTCGACCATTCTGTTCAGCTCTTCATTAGACAACCCAGAGTTTTTTGCAAGTTTTTCTTGTTCTTCTCTTAAAGCAGCTATGGTAGTCGGGTCCGAAGTTCTTGCAATATCTGCATTAATGTCTACGAATCTCGCTAATTCATCAGTTGTTAGTCTTGAACGTCTTTCGAGATTGTCATATTCATTAATAAGATTTTCCAAATGCCCGTGTTGTTCAGACATTGCATTGATGTTATCTAAACTGACCTCGTTTACTTCGTCATATCCCATTTTCAATCCTACTAAAAGACCACCAAGAATAGATACCCCAGCGATGATCCAACCAGCTGGGCCCATTGAAGCCATTAAACCAACAATTACTCCACTAAGTCTCATAAAGGTAGTAATTAAGATTCCGATGGATGCGGCAGTCCCTGCCATGGTCAATCCAGTAACATAGGCACCTGTGTCCATGTCAGTAAACTTTCGGACAATATCCGTTCCCACTTCAACAATTTCTTTAAACTGCGGAAGAAATTCATCGCCGATTTTAATTCCTAGTCCTTCTAAAGCCGACTGGAATTCTACAAAAGAACCTTTTAGATTCTCCATTTGTGTTTTTGCTACTTGATCAGCCGTACCTCCAGCGTTTTCAAGTTCCGTAGAATATTCTCGTAACCCGTCCTCCCCTACTTTTAACAAGGCAAGGAAACCACTGGCTGCTTCCGTACCGACCAATTGAGCCGCCGTTTGTGTTTTCTGGGCGTCTGTCATTCCATCCATACGATCAGATATATGACCAATAAGTTCTGGTAAAGGTTTCATTTCACCATTAGCATCATTGATTTTGATATTCAAATCTTCTATAGCATCTGCCGTTTGTCCTGTTGGGTTAGCCAGCGCTAATAACGTAGCTCGTAAAGAAGTACCAGCCTGAGAACCTTGGATACCCGCATCTGACATTTTGGCAACGGCAGTGGCAGTCTCTTCTATGGATAAACCTAAAGATGCAGCTACAGGAGCTACGTATTTCATTGCGTCTCCAAGTTGAGGCAAATCAGTATTTGCTGTAGTCATTGTCTTAACTAGAACGTCTACTGCATGCCCCGTGTCATCAGCTGAAATACCAAAACCAGTCATGATATTGGATACAATATCAGCACTACGTCCTAAGTCTATCTTTGCAGAAGCTGCTAAACTTAACACAGAAGGAAGTGCGCCAATCTGTTCGTTAACATCAAAACCGGCCATACTTAAGTACTCTAGTGCAGAAGCTGCTTGGGTTGCAGAAAATTGTGTTGCAGCTCCCATTTCGGCCGCTTTATTTTTCAGTAGCTCAAATTCACTTTCTGTCGCACCGGAAATAGCTTTAACTCTAGACATCGCTTCTTCAAAGTTCGCAGCTACTGCTACAGAGGCACCAATACCTGCAGCTACAGCCGTTCCGACAGCAAAAGCAGCCGTATTTATGGTTTCAATATCCCTTGATGTACTTCGGGCCTCTCCTTGCGTACTTCTCATTTCATTTCGTGCTTCTTGCATAGCTCTTTTAAATGCTTCTGATTCCAGTATTAGCTTTGCCTTGACGGAGCCAGCATTTGCTTCAGTTGCCATGAGCGCACCTCCTTCCTAATTCGTTCGGTTCGCTCCACGTTTTGTTATAAAGTGAAGACGATCCATTTTTTCACGGTTAAACTTTGTTGTGTTTCTATCATCAAAACCTGCTACTTTTAACAGGGAATTTACGTGGTTGATGTAGTCTTCCGATTCGTATGCTCGGTTATTTGAGGCGATTAAATTATGAAGGTCTAATAATTTCAGTCGGGATTGCTCCACTCGTTTTTTCTCTAGGAGATCCGGTAGGTCTATCATGTAATACTGGGTTTCCAGTACTTTTTGCGTGACGTTCAATGAAATGGCCGCATCTTTAAGCCAATCTTCCAATGTATAAAGTAAGCCCTCTTCCTCATTTTTTGTTACTGTTGTTTCGGAAGAAGGCTTTTCACGTTTTTTATCATGGTGAAGAAATCATTTTTCTTATAAGTTTTTGTCAGGTAGTCCACCAATTCGGATAAACCGGCTTCTTTTCTTAAGTAATCCTGATCAATTCCTGACAATACGGAAGTTATGGCCAACAAATCATCCATGGCAATTTCCCCAGCTATGATAGCAGTCTCCATCATGTGTTCCTTTGGTGTCACCGCTACTCTCAAGATTAAACCTGGTAACGTTTCAATAGTCTTCATTAACTCTAAAAAAACTTCAGGAGTTACTTTTTTCACCTTTGCCCGCTTGCTACCTAAAAGAACAGAGTCTGGTGTATTAAAATAATCTTTAATTGATTCCATCATTTGTTTTCACCCACCTAAAAAAGAATAGACGCGGAATTAACCCGCGCCGCCTTCCACTACTGTTTCATCTCCTAATACATATAACAGTCCTTTGTTTGTTGTGTCAGGATACCCAACAAAACGTAGTTGTGCCACACGCTCGTTGTCACTGTTAAATGTGTATTTAGGATCTCCTAATGCTGCCGCAAGTGGAACCGTAATCCAGTCGTCTGCCGTTGCATCAGGATCAGTAGGCTTAATTATTAATGGTTTTGCAGTTTTTAGTAAACGGAATCCAGCATCCCCGTAAACTTCTAACTTGCTTTTCGTTCCGTCTGTCGTATATTTACTGTTTGGAATTGCATCTGCTAGCTTTGCTAAATCATGCAGGGCAAATGGAACCATTACATTACAAATACGTCCTTTAAGAACCGTATCAATTGGAGCGTCGCCATATTGATCTACTGTAATGTCCTTTGTATTTGTGGTAACTTCGAATTCCACTCCACCTTTTGTAATATCAAAGATGGTAGACCCATATTCCACTGTAGCAGGACCGATTGGTACTTTTAATGTTTCTTGGCTCATCCTTTATTCCTCCTTTAAATTGGGTCTGATAACCACGTCAAAATTCATACTGTAAATGGGCCGCCCAGCATCGTCATCTCCAATATAAATAGGCACAGAATTCATGGCTCTAATGACTACCACAGATTCTGTACCTATTTTAAAATCTCTTCTATTGGTTAATAATGAGTGGATGCTGAAAGCTTTCTCCTCACATTTTGTTATACTGTCAGGATCATCTACATCTTTCAGACCCCTAACTAGGATTTGAAAGGAAGGTTGACGTTTACCTAGCCACTGTTCTACTGGGAATCCCCCAGTTAACCGGACAGCCGCACACTCATCAGGCGCGTGCTCTCGCGGAAATTTGTTATAAAAATAAGGGAATGAATAAAGTGATTCGATGAAGTCAACTAAATCCTTTATCCTCATGACCCCAACACCTTCCTCAATTCCTTAGCCATCCACTCCACTAAATACTTACTGGACTCCCCTTTTAAAGGTCGTTCTAGATATTTACTCCCTACAGTGTAGCCATCTGTACCACCTGCTCCGGAAGACAAAGGTCCTAGTTGACTATCCCCCATGTATTCGTGTGTCCATAGTGCATAGTTAAATCTGCCGTATTTAGGAGAACGCTCTACCGCATAAAACCAAACTTCACCCTGAAGCTTTCCAGATTTCCAGGTGACTTTCGTTTTAACCGATTTTCTTAAGGTAGAGGTATCTATGGGAGCGATCTGAGATGCAATTCGAGCCAGGTCTTCGACACTGTCTGTCATGCTTCTCTCAGCGGTTTTCAGTAGTAGATTCTCTATCTCGTCCAAACGAAAAAAGAATTCGGATGCATCAAATTCAAAACTCATAAAAGCACTTCCGTTAAAACAGGCTTGCCGCTAAGACTTCTCTTGACGTTAATCTTTTTGGGTTTGCCTTTTATGGTGGCATTTAACTCGTTTTGATATGTGATTACATCAGAATAGTCAATATCCGCTAGCTTGTCCAGTAGGATTTTAAGGGTAGCAACTACCGTTTCACTTCCAATAGTGCCGGTGGTTTTATGCTGAACCAAAAAGGATCCTTCATCTACACGGCATTTAAGTGAGAAAGTAATATCGGGAATTGCTTTACCTTCTCGGTTAATGGTACTGCCACGTTCTACAGTTATTTCTTGCTTCATAGGAACAATAGGCATATTACCTCACCGACCTTCCTATTCGACGTGGAGCCAGTTTTACGTTATTAAGTTCGCTAATCATATCGTAGACTTCTTCTGGGATAAATTTATGGAGTGTTGTACCGCCTGGAGTTTTTACGTTGTTCTCTTTAAATGTTGTGGAAGAAACCCCCGTAACTGAGATACCCGCAACTCCGTGTTGTTGTAATCGGTTTATGTCACTAAAAACAATCGCCAGAATAGCCGCAAAATGATAGACCGCAAGCTCAGGAATTTCATATTTTTTGAACCTTTTTTGAAGAGTGGTGTTTGCTGCATTAATGATACGTTGTTTTTTTGCTTGATCTGCTTCTTGCCAATCCTCTATATCAATAACATTTGTCTCAATATATGCATCGGCATCAACAATAGAAAGCATAATTAACACCCCTATCTAGGGTCAATCTTTCTTACCTGACTTTGATTTTTTGTCCTCTTTGGTAACGTCTTCGTATCCATAATCATTCACTAGTACGTTACGCACATTTTCATCTTCCGTTTTCCCTACACCATCGGCAAAGGCGACACCTTCTGTAACACCACTATATTTGTTATTCGGAGTTTTAATCGTAAACATTATCGTCATTCCTCTCTCAAAAATAAAAGGCGCCGCTATGGGCGCCTTCTAAATTATGCTTTCTTCTTAACACCTTTTAAACGAGCTGCTGCACGTGGGTGGAATACTGCCATACCGTTATACCACTCTACACGAGTACGATAAGCAGGCTTTTCTTGTAATTGACCAAGATCCATTACGTCAATTCCTCCGTTTTGAAGACCAGACACATATTGTTCAGGACCAAACTTCACAGCGTATAAAGAAGAAGTATCAGAAGCAGTTCCTTGTGTTTCGCCAAAACCAAGAATAGCAGTTCCAGTGGAATTCTCTTCCACCGCACGGATAGGAATTCCTCCGTAAGTCATAACTTTACGACCAAATGCATCAAAGTCACCTTCACTGTATCCTGTGTGTCCTTGGATTAACGCTTTAATTTCACGGCGCATGGCTTTGTTACAGTAAATTACATCCGGTTCACCCTCAACGGAGTCAATTAACTCATCAAGCATCATGATAGTTAAATTCCCACCATCAGTTCCCGCAGAAAGAACTTGATTTCCAGTTAATCGCTTTTTAAGACCGTCAAACCCTTTAGGATCAGTTGCTACGTCTCCATTGAAGAAATAGTCCGTCCAAGTTAGGGACAACGCTTTTACTTTCATTTGCGTTTGGATAGCGCGCTGATCGTTTACATTTCCTCGCGTTTGCACGATAAAACGATCGACGTCAAGATCCCCTCCGGCAATTACTAAACCTTCGGATAATTGGTTAACTACTCCAGTGCTTTCTTCGTAAGCTTCGTTAACAGAACGGAAACCTACACCAGGTAGTGTTTGTTCTTGGTTGTATCTGTAAGAGTTACCTTGGATGTCCATAAACGGAAGCATTTCCAGTACAGCACTGTTTCGTGCGTATGTTTCAATTACTCCTCTTTGTAATACGTCTGTTGATAGTTTCGCTGCTTCAGGCAAAGTTAAAGCCATTTTGCATTCCTCCTAATATTCCCTTTTTATTTTGTTGAATAGCCAGCTTGTAAAAGCTGAAAAGTATTGAGGTTTTCTAACTCCCCCGTTGCTTTCGGTGGGTTTGTTGAACCTCCCAACGGCTGCTCTTGCTCTTTCCCGAAAAAACCCTTTTGTTCCGCCTTACCTATCCAGTCCAGTTTCTGCTCCGGCGACAAATTATCTGGAATTAAATCATGGAACTCTTCTGGAATGCTAGTAAGTTTGGCTTCCAGCATATTCGTAATGACCCCCTCTAAAGCTTTCGCTCTAGTTTCGGCTGTACTATGCTGATTTTTAAAGGTTTCCAGTTCTGAACTCGCTTGCTTATACAACTTCTCAAACTCCCCTTGTTGCTCAGCAGAAAGACGTTCTTGTTCTTTCTTCTCTTCCAACAACTTGTCCAACTGCTCTTTTGCCGTTTTATAGTTGTTGTTAATTTCATCAAAGCGAGACTTGGGAATCATGTGCTCCTTTGGTGGATCCTGTTTCGGCGGATCAGCCGGAGGGTCTTGCGGGTCGTTTGATGGTGGATCAGCTGGCGGGTCCTCTGCAAAAAACTGTAGGTCTAAAATTAATGGTTGTTTCACTTTTTTAAATGTCATTTTTCATTCCTCCATTTTCGTGTTTTTCGAGCAACGCCTCGGTAAATAATAAAAGGCCTAAGTACTCTCAACTTAGGCCTAACTGATATTCGGGTTTCTTCCACCGGCAGCGATTGCTTTCCTTCCGGTAGCTTCTTGTCTTTCCGCCTTGTCTCTGACTGCCTGCGGTAACATTTCAGGATTACGAATAGGTAAGACCTGATGTTTACATCGGACATGAAAAATTTGATTGGTTGCTCGCAGTTCATCCACTGTAGGGTAACTACCTGGGGCTTCAGGAACCAGTTTCACAATTCTTCCTTCGTGAAACTTACAACCATCCGAAGCATTGTGAGAAGAGATGATTCCGTACAGTGTTCCTCGTTGCACCGCTTCATTCACAGTAGCCTCTCGGTAAGCCTGGTTCATCTTCTCAAGAGCTACTGTTTCAACATAGGTCTCAGGTCTCCACTTTCGTCCGGCAGCATCTATGATTCCAATGTTTGCGGAACCCTCCAGTTTTTGCTTTAACAAGGAGATAGTCTCGGCTTTTATCGTTTTTACTCCATTGATTCCTTGCGCGTAATTCGACCGCATGGCTTCCGATAACACTTGGCGATAAATGGCCTTTGTTTTTCTATCCATGTTTTGAGTCACCGTCAACAAATCAGAAAAAGTATCTGCAATTATGGCATCCACCATTCGTTTATTGATAGGGTTCAACTTTACCAATTCACGAGCTTCTGCGATTGTTTCCGCTACACCTAAAACCACTAAGGTACTAGCCACACCTTGATAAACTGCAGCAGGAATGTTTTCAGTAACCCATTCTTCTGCTGCTACATTGAGAGCTTCTAAGATTACTAGGATGCGGGCAAAAGTCGCTTTCGTTTGTCTTTTAGACAAGTCTGTGACATCAACCCGTGCTAGCTCCCTAGCTATGGCAATCTTTGCTTTACGGTATTCTTCCGCAATCTTTGTAGCATCGTAGTGGTAATCAGGGTCTTTTATATTAAGATTCATCTACTTCAGTCTCCTGATTAGGAACCTCGTTGAATATGGAACCAGAAACAAAAGAAGCTTGCTGTTCTTCTTCTCTAATCCTTTGAATCTCTTTTTCCGCTTGTTCTTCGGTTAACCCGTCCATCTCCATAATCGCGGTTTTCTGTGATTTGGTCGGCATGCCACCTGTACGCATGTTGGCGATGTTCGCTTTTTCCATTTCATCATCCGGCAGACCGTCTTTATAAAGAATACGCGGGTTTTCGATGATCTGATAATCAGGGCTCATCTTCTTATGCTCTAATAACTGAGCAATCAACAGGATACGTTTATGGGCTTTCTCGAAATACTGCCTTTTCCTGTTCACTTTGGAAAGAATGCTGTTCATTCGCCACTTGATACTAAGTCCAGAAGAACCACTCGTTCCGCTGTTATCCTTGCCCAACACCACAGGAGGAATCTCGGTCAAAATGAAAATGATATCCAGAAGCTTCTCCAGTTCTTTAAAAGCCGCGTCTAGTTGTCCATTCCAAGTAATGTACTTCGGCTCGGCGTCTCCTTTTTCATACTCAAAGATTTTATCTCTTCCCGCATGAAAAATAGGGTTGCCTTGTTCATCTTCCCCAAGTGACCCAGTAGGGACCGCCATGGCAGGGTCAGAGTGCTTGTCAAGAATTTCTGCAATCAAACTCAAGCGCATGTTCACTTCGTCAAAAAGTGACTTGTGTTCACTCAAATCGTCTATCCCTTGCCACTCATCATCTAAGCTGTAATTCGGGATATGTACGACCAACGGAAACGGTAACCCCGTTTTCACTTCCCGAATGGAGTCCTTTACCTCGGCAATGATTTTATATTGCGTCACATTGCCTTTCACGTCTGTTGTAAAAGGGGATAGCTCATATTCTCTGTAAACAATCAATCCAGGATAGTGACTCTCTACTTTCAAGAAGTACCTAGTGGTAATCCTCTTTTCTTTCACTGGGAAAGCGATATGGTAGCAAAAAATAGTCTTTGCATCCGTCTGCAACGTCTCTGGAAACACGTATTCCGCATTTTGAGACTCTATAAACACACGATAAGGATCAATATTCTTGTCTTTTATTAATCCATCCCAGCGTTGACCATACCGTAACTTGATAAACGAATCACCCCTGTAGGCACTACCGAGGGCTGATTCGTAGTTTAAGATATTAAAGTCATTCTGGTAGTAAATCCGTTCCAACGCTTTTTGCTCATTGG
This sequence comes from Sutcliffiella horikoshii, assembly GCF_008180725.1. Classification (GTDB taxonomy): domain Bacteria; phylum Bacillota; class Bacilli; order Bacillales; family Bacillaceae_I; genus Sutcliffiella_A; species Sutcliffiella_A horikoshii_B. The sequence goes on from NZ_VTEV01000015.1 coordinate 11,091, forward strand.
AATTATCGTCATTCCCAGCATTAAAGGCGCAAGGCTCTCCAAATAAAAAATCGGCGCTCTTTTTACAAATGATGGCCGGGAGGTTCACCGCTAAATACAAAAGCTCCTCTTGCTTCTTCGAGAAATGTTTCCGCTGATCTTGAAACACTTCGAAGTGTTCTCCCTTAAAGAGTTTTTTGTTTTCTACATACCGCTTGATTCGTTCTTCGTGGTCCTCCGGTGGAAAATACCCGCCAACTTTAAAAACACTCATCCTCTCACCCCCTACAATCCTACTGGTTTCTTCGTGTATGTCCGTCTGGTACGCTTCGCACCGCCTGCCAAATCCACCGCTCCTGCAGTAGCATCCGGTAAATCATCATGGGAAGCGCCTGGAAAGTTCTCAAACTGCTCAATCAACAGCCTGTGTTCTTTTCTAAAACGCAAAAAACCGTTTTCCACCAACGGCTCCAAGTTCTCTATACGCTTTTCTTTGTTTTTCTCTTGGTGGGACGCAATCGCCTTGATTTTCGAGTAAATCATTTCTTTCATGGCTTTTGACTTCAACTGCCGGTACATATCAAACCCGACCCCAATGGTCTCCACCCCGAATGTTTTATAGTTTCGAAGTTTCATAAACTCAATCGCTTTGTCGAGGGCAATGTGTGCCTGACATTTCTTTGCCCAGGCATCCATAATGTACATGGCACCCGATACCCGGTTTCTCGCAATCGTAACAATGGCATTGTAATCCGACCGTCGTGTTTTTCCTTGTGCGATATCCCAAAAGCCGTAAAAGTCCAGAGGCAACGGTCTCCCAAACGCATCGATGAGATCCGCATCGGTGAAATACGAAAACGTATCCGGATTAAATATAATCGATTCGTCATCCCTCGGGGTGTTTTGGTACTCGGTATTAAAGGCTTTGCTGCCGTTATCCCATTTCCACATGAAGAGTTTGAAAATCGGCTGCGCTTCTTGCCACAGTACTTTCGTCCCTTTGTCCATCTCTTCCCGGTGCTCTTTGTAAAAAGCGACCGCCTTCTCTTTTCGTTCTTCTTTTGAAAGATTCAAATCTTTGTATATGGACTCGCACTCTTGCCATAAATCCAAGTTATCCGGTTCCTTGATCAACGCTTTAAATAGACGGGACTTGAAATCCGCCCGCTTATGAATGACCTCATTGAGCAAGGCCTCCGCATGCACAATGGTTCCCATGTAGATAAACGCAGTCCGTTTTCCCATCGGTCCGCCTAATGGCATAACCGTTTGAGTAAACCAGTTCTTCAGCTTCTCCCGCTGCTCTTTGGTGGCAGCATTCGTTCGAATATCTTCCAAATCATCACAAATCACCATGTCCGGACGTGCCCCATTCCATGAGCGCCCACGCAAGGCTTGACCTGTAGATGCGGCTTGCACGAGCGTCAATGGTTTCCGTTCCGTTTCAGAAAGGTATTCCGTTGTGATGAATTCGTTGTTGTTGTCTCTTGGGTTCATTTGTTGTTTGACATGCAAGAGAGGACCAAAATCGGCAATCAACTTTTTATTGTGCTTCAACTGTGTCGCGATCCATTCCAAGTTAGCTGTGGCAACGGAAGGAGTCTCTGAAATCAAAATTAAGTATTTTCTTAGGCGGAATAAAATCTCCCTCAGTGGATTTGCCTTTGACAAGTACGTACTCTTTGCATGACCCCGGGGAGCTGCGGTTGCGTCTTTTGCATTCTTCTCTTCGGTGGAGATTTCATCCATCCGCTGACATATCTCTTTATGAAAGTCTGGAGCGTCTTCCGTTGATTCAATGTCAAAGTCTTCCCAGTTCCCTGTGTTCCCCGGGTTAAACCGCTCGGAGAAATATTCCATCGACAGATACAGTAAATCCACTTCCGAACGATGAATCCTCTCTAAGCGCTCCAGTTCATGTATATATTCATCGAGCTCCTCCAGTTCATCGGTCGTCAATTCCCCTTCTGCCTGAAGCATCACGTCAATGACTTCTTTAGTTGTCGTGATCAGTTCCGCTCTTTCTTTGCGGTTCAGCCAGCGGTTTTGTACCCATGCCATAAAGGAGCTCCTTTCCTAATCGTGATTAAATGCTACTAACACCGGTCCTTGCACCGAATAATCTTTGCTATTTTCACCGTTATACACATGCAGCACTGCTTCCTGCTCCACGTTTACCTTGACTTGCTTCACGCCCTGGCGCTTTACTACCTCTTCCCACAGCTCTTTTGTGCTGTAGTTCGTCAGGGAAGGTTCCGTGCCTATCCCTAATTCCTTTTGGATCTCGGCTACCGTTGCCTGAATCTCCTCTTGATACACATGGTCCACATTCGCTCGTGTCAAAGCTTCCAAATGACGTTGCAAGTCATCTACTCTTCTTGTCATAGCTTCTTTCCTCCTCCAAATAAAAAAGCACCACAATGGGTGCCTAAAGATGCTTGCTATATTTTCCGACAAACAGCTGCCATTCCCTGTGCTTCTTTTCCCGGGTCTCTGGAGGCGCTTCGTGTGCTTCTTTTCTCAAGCGCCGTGCTTCCTTGCCATAAAGCTCTTGGCAAATGAGCTTGCAGTCGCATTTCGTGTTCTTCACTTTGGAAGGGCAGCTTTCCTTTTTTAGGTTCATGGTTCGTGCCTCCAGTTTAGGGTTTCGAAAGTCCAAACGTTTTTTCGGTGCTCGGATTGAAGGAGCCCTAGTCGCAGAGGCCCGTCCGGGTGGCCCCCCGGGGGAGGGGGTGTTCAAGCCCAAATTTCCACTCATTTTTTATGCAAGAATTGAGGGAAATAATCTGAGAACGATCTTTCAAAACGTTGGTAAATCAACAATGAATAAAATTATGAATAAAAGATAAAATCAGGAAGTTCTCGAAACGCTGGTAAATCAACGTTTATACATCGAATGAATTCCCTATAACCTGAATTATGTCTACCAATCCTGTATATACAATACATGTCTATGCATTCGTGGTAGTAGATCGTGGCATGGTAGCCGCCCCAAAAATTCTAGGGCAGTGTCCAGCAGAAGGTGGCAGTGGGTGTAATTGCATACCATGTCGCCTAGAGTCTAACTATCCGTTCCAACGTCTTCTTACTAAGTAGCCAGTAAAACACTACTGGTTGACATTACTCTTCTCTTTGTACTTAGCTATGCGCTCCTTCATAGCATCTACATCTCCAGCCTTGGTGAGCTTATCATCTACAGATACGGAGTCGGTTAGCATGTCATTCATTTGCAGTAGTAGCTTCATCATTGCCGCATTACCGCCATCTACAACATGGTCTATCATGGAGGCAATTGCTTCTGGTAAGCGCTCACGTGTATTCCTAATCATTTGCTTCTTCAATTCTGATTCAAATAAAGGGTCCTTCATCCATTCGTATAAAGTCTGCCGGGATACTTTGCATTCATCAGCAATCTGCTGCATTGTTAGACCGCCGCGTTTCGGTAGGGCAATGTAGTTAATAGCTATCAGTTGTTCTGTACGCAATGATTTTAATGCCATGATCCACCACTCCTTTCTGTAAATAGGAAAAGGGCCCGGGAAAGATACCCCAAGCCCTTTTGTTCTATATACGCACGTATTTCATCTTACCTTAAATTTAACATTTTAGTATAAGGCTTGTCCAGTGTTATCTATAAGTTTCTTTCAGTTTCTCCAAATCAAACTCTAGCCCGTTCACATAAGCATAAACAAAGTTGATACAGTCCCGGTTTCTTTTGAAGTAAGTCCCTCGGCTACAGTTTAATTCCCTAAGCGCGTCTCTCGTTGATAAGTCCCTAATAAAACGGCACGAAGCAGCCTGGTACAGTTTCAATGGCATGGCATTGATTGCCTGATCCAACATGATCTTATTGAGCTGCCCACTCGTGACTCCGTCCTCGGGTTTCGGGCCACCAAAACTGAAGCCATTCTCCAAAGCTTCTCCAGCTTGTAATTCATGATAATACTCCAGCCATTGCTTCACTACCTTCTTGCTCACGCTGGTCATAAAAAACCCCCAATTGCATTGTTAAAAAATCCCATTCTCAAAATCTTAAAAAACATCTATATATAGTAATACTTATATAACATATATAATATATAAATATAAATATAAATATAATATATATAATATATAATTATTAAGGGGGTTATTTTTGTTTTCAATTCTTTAGGGAGAATTACTACTGTAGTTACCCCCTCCTTAATTTTTTGAACTTATATATTTTTTGTTTCCTATACTGGAATCCTTCAAATTCGTCCAAATTCCGCCGTTTTTCTTACCCTACATATACTAGTTTACAAGCTCCCTCATTCTCTTGTTTCCTCCCATTTGCTCCATTTTTCGTTTTCCGACTCCTGAACCTCATCTTTTTTACCTGGAACCTCTTCATCCGAAACACGAAAAACTTCTCCCGTGTCACAAACGACGACTTCCGAATCCTGGCACCCGTGCCTCTTTTCCTGCTGCAGTTCCTCCGCAAGATAACGGATCGTGGCATTAATGCTTGCCTTTGTGTCATCTTCCAGTCCTTCCATAGACAACAGCTGAGTCAAACATTGCATATCATACACGACGTAGTTTGTGGCTCTATACACTTCCGTCATAACAGGTGGCCCGAGTGTTAGACCCTTCATTGGCCTTCCTCCTTCACTTTCTTGTACAGCAGGATAGAGTAAACGACAATTAAGACCGTAATCATCCCTAGACTAAGACCATTCATGAAAACAACGGGTGTCGTTGTACCAAGTTTGTGATAAATATACGTCTGGGTCAGAACAACACCCATACCAAGTGACCAAAAAATCAGATTTAGAATATAGAATTGTTTACTCATATAATCGTCTCCTTCTTCGTTCAATATGGTCAATCATGGGTTTGACGCAATGGGTACGCCACTTTTTGTCATAGTCGTCATCACGCACTGTTGTCAGGTCAATAACTTCTGTAGGACGATTACCTTTAAACTGTAGCCCTACCATCGCCTGTCCGACAGAAAAGTACCTTATCTTGAAATGCTCCCTTTCTATGTCTCTGCTGATATGATCTAAGTGGTTCGCTAATTTGTTGTCGTCTAAAATGACTACAATGAATTTAACGGGCATTAGTTAGCCGCCTGCCTTTCCAGTATAAAAATAGCCCCGAAAATGTCCCTCATATCAATAACACTGCTGTCTCTGTTGTATCTGGTGGTGATGACGGCATTATCCTCCACGTTTACCCTTCTCGCGATAACCGAGTTGCCCGCAAGGATCTCCTTCATCGCCTCTGTAAGAGATAGCTTCTGCTCTTGGATGTGCCATTTAAGTGCCAGAACTTCATGGGAAAGATGCATGTGAGAATCTCCTTCTGCTTCTGAAGGCCTCCCGATATTTATGTCCCACCAAATGATCCCGGCATTTGTCCGCTTTACTCCATGAAACGTTTTATTGTCTGGGGTAGCTACCTCCCCTATTTTCAGTTGTTCAATGATTTCAATCGTACTGTAATTGTATGTTCGCATGGCTCATTTCCCCTTCCAGTTTTGTATTCTGTCAAACCCTGCCACCAAAACCCGTAACACGTGTAACATCCAATTCCCACGAGATCCTTTTTGCCTGACACGGTCAAGAAACATAATTGATTACCCAGGCTGCCAGAAACAAGAATCCGAATGACCCGAAGATTGCAGCTGTAGGGACCCAGAACGATGTCACGAGATACACGTTTTCGTCCTCGTCTTCCTCTGTGCGAAAGCCTTCCTTGTTCAATTGCTGGAGAAGGTGCCGGATATGTGCTTCAGTGGTCCCGAATTCTGACGTTAGACGCACGATGGACGTTTCTCCTTCCTCGGCTAGTATTCTACAAATCTCGTCTTTTATGACTCGCATACTCGGGCCTCCAATAAATGCTTATTTGCGAGGTTCCTTATAATTTCTAGTTTTGCCTCACTGTAAACAACATCGTTTGTAAGGTGTTTAATCTCGGAAAGTGTGACTAAGCAATCCTTAAACTCCTTTTCTATACTTTCAATTCTCCTGTCCCGTTCCCCAAGCACCATGGCATAATTACACTTCCCAGTTAAGTAGCCTTTTTGCAGTCCTTCCACCAGATTCTCCGCATCTTGCACACTGATCATGAAGTTCGCCATCATAAATTTCACTAACTCTTCCCTACACACGTGTAACCCCTCCCACAAGCTCCAAGAACCAGTCTTCATCCTTCATATCCAGTGCCATGTCAATAAGCTCTTTTTTGGCAACAGGCTCTTCGTTGGCTTTCACCAGGTATTCGGTGTGGACCCAAAGGATACCGTAGTCTGGAGCCTGCTTCCCTTTCTTACTGGTAACTTTCAATTCTGCCCGGTTTTCTTTGTGGTCCATTCGAAGGATATAGCCAGTGATGCCGTTATATTTTGGATGGCAACCTTTTACCGTGGCCCAATCCCCTGATTTCAGCATTCGGTCTGTGATTCTTTTATAAACATCTGCTGCCGCGATCATGGAGTAGGATAAACTGTCGAATGTGTCCTTGTTCATTTCTCTGATTCTCCTTTCTTCATGTCCTTTTTCGCCTGCTCATATCCCATGGAATAACCATGGCCGAATCCTTGTTCATAGATGCTTGCACGTTCGGCCCTGGCTTTGTCACGCTGCTCTTTGTTCGGTTTTTTCTTCCCCTTACGCTTGTCCAAAACGACACTCCCTTTACGAAATACGAGCCGCGACTCCCAGCGTTTTTACTTTTCTAGAAACATAATTATCGACACCCTTAATCAGGTTAGCTATCTCATTGGACATCTTGATGACTTCACTCAGACGGGTGTTACCGAGCACGAAATATTCCATGAACCCGACGACATTCACAATCCCAGTAATGGAACATTCCCCGACTTCCATTAACTCTTTCTTTACCCCTTCACCGGGTTTCAACGGCTTATTACGAACCCTGATTTCCCCTACACAATCGCGTCTTCCAAGGGCAGAATCAATACCGATGATAAAGGCGCCGGGGTGAGACTGGAAGATGGCTGCCATGCGTTCTTCTAGGTTTACCGCATGGACTGGTTGATCAATGGTGCCGTACACTTGAATAGTCTTCAGTTTTCGTTTTTCTAAATGACTCCCGACAAACGGGCCCAGGGAATCTCCAGTAGAACGATCGGTCCCGACACATACTACAATAATTTCTTTTCCAAGATGTGGTTTCAGTAAATCACGCAATGTTAGGTAAAGGCTTTTTGTATTTTCCATCCCCCGTGCCTCCTTATTTACTTCTTTTTAGGTCCAAATACACCGATTAAGTTCCCGATAAATCCAAATAAGGCACCTAGAACAAACACACCAAATGTAGTCATGTATCATTACCTCCTTTACTCTTTTACCAATGTAAGTTTCTCTACTCGGTTACTTAGCTCTTCTGCATTCTCAAATGCTTCGGCAAGAGCTGTTTTTTCCCTTACATGATACTTTTTATCCGCTATATTCTTTTGTAGTAACATGATTTCATTGTGTATTCTGCCGAGCTCTTTGACTATGTGCCGGTTCTTGGTAGCGTAATGATAAAGGGGTTCCAGCGCTTCTTGAAAGTTTTTTGCTACCCTTCGTAAAATACGGATCTCTTGCAATTCTTTCATCAGCTCGTTTAGTTTTACGTCATCCAAATCTGTTAATTCTAACGCATGAAGGATGTCTTGCTGCTTCCGTTGTATGGTCGCTATATCTCTTCCAGCCTCCTCGTAAAAGGCGATGGAGTTCGATAAAGCACCTATGGCACGTTGCACTTCTGTACTGGGGGTGAACTTGTTGTAAGAAAACTTGAGCTTTAACCTGTCCTTACTCTCTTTTTCTTTCTCGTTGATGATAATAGGCTGAACAATTTCTTTTACTCTTGTAATCTTGGGCTTGATAAAGGTGTAGTCATACTTTTCAAGCTCTGATAACAGCCGTTCCAGTTCATATGCTTGATCTCTATTCATTGGCTGCTCCTTTCTTTATAGGTTGTTTCGGTCTTTAGTAGGTGGGTGATAGTGTATTTCTCCCAGTCCCTTGAACCCGTAACCGAAAGATTCTTCACCCTTATCATTTCGTTTATGTTCTTCCATAAGATGTTGGAAAACCGCCTTAATTGCTTCGTCTGTAATATCTTCACGCTTTCCAGTTATCAAGCCTTTGCCGTTCGTTGTTGCGTACTCAATTTTATTTCCTAATGCTGTAACAACAATTTGTTTTGGCATTATTCTGTCCTTCTTTCTTTAAAGATTGTCTCGACCCATTCTGTGTAACAAGCCTGACACATGTCTTCTCCTAAAGAAGCTGGAGAGGTGTTTTGCGATACTAGATGCTCTTTACACGATTGACAGATTTCCATAAAACGGCCTCCCATCATTTATAAGCATCCTTCATCGCCTTTATAAAATCTTTCCAGTTCCGGCTATGCGTCATGTTCATCACAAAGATGAAGATAAACACACTAATTTCAAAAGGCAGCAGGATTAGGAATCTAACAATCTTGTACATTGTTTGTCTCCTTGAAAGCTTGTTCTACTCTGATGTTAAAGTGCTTATCGAATTGTTCTCTCAAGTACAAGTAGTCATCTTTGGTTAGTGAAAAATCATGCTGTGAATCATCCATATTGTTTGTCGTGTTAATAAAGATTTCGTTCTCTTCATCAAATGAAAAGTGCATATGGAACACTTGCTTTTCACATACATATTTCAAAGCAATTTCAATGTTATTCAATATCTCCCACTCTCCTTTTGCTACCGTGTTTACTCGTACAGTGCATCAATCTTCGGGATAAAAAGTTAAATCTGTTTGTTCCTTTACCTCGAATAAATACACCGTAGTTTTTCCGACATACTTACTTTCTTTAATGTCGATAATAGCGTCATTGTAGTCTTTTTTTGCTTTTTCTAATGAATCGTGAAAAACCTCGTCTCCTGACGCAGTATCTAATACCATCCATCTTTTACTCATTTCTTAACCTCCTGTTCTTTCCGCATAGTTTCGGTCAACCGCGTATTTTCGGACTACGACATTAAATTAACCATTTGTATTTTTTCTTAGCTTCATTTTTATCCAGCCAATGCTCATAGTATTTTACTCCGTTCAACCCTCTCTCTTTCCTATCTTCAAAGGCTTCAAGAGTAAAAGCTAAAATTCCATCGTCATCAAAATGGACTATTACAATTCCGCTCATAGCTCAACCTCCATTTTTAAGTAGTTAATGGGTCTACTACTCAAACCTTTTCGTATGTCATTCGAAAGATATCCGGTTTGCATGGATATCTTTCTCCTTTGACACCCGTGATGATATAGTCGCCTTCACTAATGATATGTTCTCCTTCCAAAGTTTTGAGGAAAGGCATTTTATCTTTCTCAAAATCGGGTGTGAATCCTGCGCTCAGACATTCGTCCTTTGTGAAAAAGCCAAACATCGGAATGTGGTATTTGAAATAGTCCTCCATCCCTTCTACATACACTTCAGCTTCTACCACGATCGGCTTCTTTCTATATTTAGCCATAACTTACCTTCCTTCCTATTGGATCGGTAGTACGTTAGTCATTTTGAGCTACGACTATCTTAGGTAACGACTTTAACGTCGTTTTAACGGCCACATCCAAGATCAGCTGCTCCCTTGTTGTAAGCTGGAGACCGATACGATTTAGTCCTTCTTCAATCCCGGCAATTAAACCCTGCTGCTGTTCTTCATTCAGTTCTATCATTCCTTTGCCCCCCGTTTTCTTTCGCCTATCTTACTGTAGATGTCCGCGATCACCACACCAGTTTTGGTAAGCTCCGCGTCATTGGTGATCAGGTGATGTTGATTCATCCTTGCCAACTGACTCTTGGTGATTAGCAGTAAGTTATCTACCGTTATGTTTGTTTTGTCTCCATCCAAGAACAAGAGACATTTCCCTTTAGGGATAGGACCATGAACCTTTTCCCATACCACTTTGTGTTTGTGTCTCCAACGCTTATGCCAGGGACCCTCATCTTGAACTTTTATTAAGATATAACCCTCAGCATCCATTCGTTCATACCCTACTGGCTTGTAATTATGAGCCTTCTGCCCTTTGACGAAAGACGTCTCATTTCCCCCGACATTGTAAACTCCTTTTGTTCCTTTATTCGGAGGATCCATACCCTCTGACCCTTTCAAACCACTGGAGAGCCTGTTGTTTTTCTTCCAGGTGTTCATCTGCCTCTTCGTGATGGTCAGGTTAAATGTCTCATTCACTAAATCAGCAAGCTTTTGATTGGAGATCCCTTTCACATGTTGCTTGATGAACGCTGCCTGTTCTTCAGTGAAAAGCTTTTCTTGTTCTGACTTTCTTTTCCTTGGAAGGTTGCTCTGAATACTGTGGTTCTTCTTAAAACTGTTAATCTGCTTTTCTGTAACATTGGTACCGTATTTTTCATTGAACAAGTCAGCGATATCGACGTTATACCTACCAGGAGCAACGGACCGGATAAACTCCCGTTGCTCCTCTGTGTATCTATGCCCCACACTTACCCCTCCAGCATTTTAGGTTTATGAAGGTCTTTTGATTTATACTCTGTATGGAATTTCTGAGCTTGTAAGACGAGTGTGCCGTTAGAGATGATTTGATTGGCAACAGTGGTCACGGCTTTCGCTCGCTCAATCTCCTCTTTTAACTCGTCACCCTTTATGTCTTCATCGCTTAAGCGCTCCAATTGTGCAAATAAGTGGTTATTCAAATCCCCTAAAGAGTTTTTCAATTCTCCTTCCTCCCACCACGTTTTATTTGGTTAGGGTGCTGCAGCTGATACGTGTTTCCGTTCCACTCAATGACTGTAGCGACCCCTTTCTTTTCCTTGATCACGAAAACGGGATCACTTTTCATTCTTTTTCAGTTCTTTCAAGTATTTTTCTTGGTACTGGACTTCCGTGATAGATTCGACTGAACCATCAGAACGTTTTGCTAGGTCAAAATCTGCTCGAAAGTAGATATCTCCTTCACTAGAAATATAACTTTCTAGTTTTTGCCCTCTACTTCTCATGACACCGTAAGAAAAATTAATCATTCGCAGCTCTCTAAATTCTGTAAGCCCCTGGGATTCAACGATATCCAGATAAGCTTTTCGAATTTCCTTTGCTCTCTTTGTGTTGCTTTTCAACCTACCATCCTTAGTAAAAAGCTTCCGATTTTCTAGGAATTTAATCTCACTGGAATCAACCCACAATTCTTTTGGTTCAAAAGCAATTTTCGTTACATTTTCAGCTAATAATTCCGCTACCTCGTCAATTACATTTCCCCACTTTGGAACAAGATCAATATACTTTTTCACTGCCAAATCATAGTGAGTGCCTGGCTTACTTTTGAAACACTGAACCATTAATCTCAACCCCCTTCACTTTTAATGCGGTCAAACAAATCGCCATCATCGGACTGTCATGGAGTGTCGCAGTAGCAAAATCGTCTCCGTAGCGCTTAAAGGAAAAGGTATAGCCTTTCTTGTTGGCATACAGTTCGATTTCCCCTTCTTCCCGAAGCTTGTCCATTACCAGGCGAGCATCTTCCAGCGATTCTGTTGGGTTGAATTCTGTCTCCGCATCCAAGTCGAATGGCTCCGCTACCCAAAACCCGTACTGATCTAACTCCCAACCCATCACTTTCTCTGCAATCAACTTACTTTGAGGCTTAATACGCAATGTCACATTACTCATTCATCTCGACTCCCTTCTTTTTTAAAAAGGCAATGGCAGCATCCGTCAATTTCCAGTAAAATACGTTTTTATCATCCTTGATGACACGAGTTACAAGTCTAGCTTTCTCTAATTCTCCGAACCATACATCTAGTTGCACAGCTGGTATCTCGTTTCCATTGGATGCGATGGCCCGGAGCAGAGCTTCACTTGCTTTCATTAACTCACCATGTAATTGGTCAGTTTGATCCGTAGCTGCTTCTTCCAAAAGCGGACACACGCATCGGTAACACCCATGGTGTTGGCAATCTCTTTATTCGTTCTGCCATTTAAACTGGCTATGACCACTTTTCTTTCTTTGTCAGATAACTTTGCCATAAATTCCTCAACAAAGATGTTGGTCATATCCACATAAACTGGGAGGGCCTCATGTAACCCAGCAATATCACTTTTAGAGCCTCCCGGTTTTTGAACATCATTTTCCGCATCTAGGGAAAGCGTAGTGCCAATACCTCTAAGGTAATCTCGAACCATTCGAAGCCTCTCTTGTCCTAAGTTGTACTTCTCCATGAGCTCTTCATCGCTTAAATGCTCGAGATTATAACGTTTGATGCTCTTTCCTATTTGGATCACGTTCACCGAGAACCGTGGACCTCTAGAATTTTCCTCAAAATAACGCTGGAGCTGTGCTAGTATTTTGGTGTAAGCATATGTTCCGAACTTTGCTCCTCCAGTTGAATCGTAAGCATCATAGGCTCTTAACAAGCCAATAACTCCTATGTTTTCAAGATCCTGAAATTCTAACCCGTTAACCTTGGCCATCATGTCGTATTTATGACAGACCTTCCTAACTAGTTTCATATTTTTTAGAACGGCGTCTTCTTTCCGCAGCATCAAACCATCAATCATTTTAGTTTGTACGGTTGAGGTCATGTTTCCACAACCTCCCGAGCCGTATAGTAATTTCCGAAGTCATCCCTTGCCAGTGGATCGTTCTCATCCACAGGAACCTTCTTCAAAGGTGCCTGGCACTCCCTACACTGAACGATGGTCTGTACTTGTGGAACGTATCTTTTTCCTCTTCCGCCGCAGTTAGGGCATTGATACCAGGTACGATAGCAATCCACCCCGTCTTTCACTTTTACACCTGTTTCCCAATGGGAGGTATCTTCTTCGGGTTCATTGACCTCTTCTTGCGGCTTTTCTTTTTTCGTAACCTTTGCTACTTCCGCTAGGGGAAAGCTATTGGAAGAGCCTCCAGTTAACGGCAAGAACTTGCTTGGTTTTTGTTCTTCTTTTAATTTTTCCGCCTTGTGTAGAGCAACTAAGTCTTCTACTTTTACTTCAATCGTTTTTGTGAAATTTGAGCGTGCTTCATCTAAAAAACCACCATTGAAAAGTTCAGGCTTGTTGTTAGCGCGAAGAAACTCTATGTCATTGTTTCTTAAGAAATCCCAAATCGCTTGCGTCAGACCTTGCACAAGTGGTTCTTTGTCATACCGACACAGCCCAAATTCCCAAAGAAGGCCATGTACCACTTCATGCAAGATTACTTTTGCTTCGGCTTCTTTTCCGGTAACATCCGTGTCTACCTTAATCGTTTGATCCAGATAAGAAATGTGTCCTACCAGGTCCTGACCCCTTTCATTCTTCATGTTGCTTTCCTTAGTCACTTTATAAGGAACCCCGCCGATCAACAGTTGTTTAGGTATCATACGGAAAACCCTCCAGTTAACAAAATGGAAAGTACATAAATGATACAAACCACTGCTGCAGATCCGACAAATCCAAGATACAATCCTTCACGATACCTTTTGCCGGCTCTCTCTTCTAAAGCTTCCATTTGCTTATGCTGACTCATCACCGTTAACCTCTCCGCCTTCCACATCCTTTTATACTGATCGGATATCTCCATAGACTCCCTAAGCTCTTCTCCCATTTGCGTTAACTGGGAAGTAGTTTCTGAACTCACTTTCTTCTGCACACCCTTTCTTTGAATCATTTCTTGCTTTTTCACGGCCTTTGTTAAGTTGCGTTTGCTTTTATCAAGTTGCTTGTCTAGTTGACGGCGATTGTACCCTTTCGTTTTCTGCTTCTTCACCATCATTTCTCCCCCTTTAGATTTAAGCTCCCATAAACTCCAGCAACAGCGCCTTTAATACTCGTTCCTCTTTCTGAATTCTTCCTTTTGACTCCAAGAATTTCACCCATTCCTCCGGCTTTAACTTGGATGCTACATGGTAAAAGTTTCGTTCTCGTTTTTCCTGCCATCCCTGAATATTGTGTGGTTTCAGATAGTTCATTCCGTTTACATAAACTTGTACATAATACACGTATTGAACGGTGTAATTGAAGAGATCCACTACCGAATTCTCCACACCCTCTTCTTTTACCAAAAGCTCACCACGGGTAAGCCATGTACGAAGGCGGTCCAGCTTTTTGTCCACTTCCCATTCCCACAATGTTCGGGCATCCAGTTTCATCATCCCCCGCATAAAACGGCTATCGTAATCCGTGTCCTTTTGAATAAACACGTCCGTTGCCATGGCCAGAAACATATCGAAATCATTTGGTTTTTTCATAAGGACCCTCCGTAAAAGGTTTTGGATCAAACGGCTTTAACTGATGGAAGTGTTCAAATTCAAGCTCCTTGATTTTCGTCCTTACTCTTTCAAGCCTCACTTCTCCGATTCCAAGGACCTCTGCAACGGCTTTAAGCGATAAGCCTACCCCAATGCTGTAGCTGATCTCATTTGTCTTTTCCAGCTCTTCTTTGGAAAAACTAGACCGGCTATTAAACTTTTGACTTCTTCTTTCTTGGTCTCTTCGTTGTTGCCTCGATAGTTTCTGCTGCACCATTCTCCCTCCATTTCTTGAACATACTGTTGAATAAATCCTCACTATATGGATCCTTAACAACTGGAGCAATCGCCCCGGTCCGTTTGTCTTTCCGATACCGGGAGACCACCCAATCCAAGACTAAGGGGTTATAATCTTCATCTGATGTCCCTTTTTTCTTAACAGCAATAACCCCTACCCTTTTACCTGAAGGTCTATAAGCACTGCCTGATTTAATTGCTCCTACATAATGAGAGGATTTAATGGTTAATGTCGGTGACTTTTCTCTCATTTCCGCTTCCTACTCTCTTCCAAGACTTGCTCCGCAATGGCAGAGGCAACAGCTGATACATGAATCAATTCTTCATACAGATTGGAAGCGTCCGTTGGTTTTCCCCAGCCTTTTTTCACTTGCATCGCCTGAGCCGATTCCCCAACCTCTTCAATCAAGATCATTAACCATGTACCAAGATCATGACGCTGATGGCCCCATTTTTCGTTTTGTCTAAGTCGTTCATTTAACACATCTTCATTGACTTGCAGTAGCAGGTGAGCAAATTTCTGTATGCTCTCTGGACCGCTTTCTACAATGCTTTCTAAGTCTTTTCGTGTCATGGTCATCTAGCTTCTCCCCTTTAACCAATCCTCTAAATCTTGTTTTTCTCCCCACTTATACGCGACACTGGCTTCTGCTTCTACAGGTACCGGGAAGTTTGGAATCGGATCTTTTTCCATAATCATTTTTACAAGGTTACCAGCTGCTTGAATAATCTCCGGGTCATCATCCATTTCAAAGATAATTTCATCATGAATTTGTGCGATCATGTCTGTACTACCATGCATCATGGCGCCTTCTTTACGTCCAATTGCTTCATACACTTCGTTCTGGCAACGTTTCATAACATCTGCCGCAGCCCCCTGAATCGGAGTGTTAGCAGCTTGTCTCTCTGCACTTCCTCTATCTCCCCTGTGAGGGCTGTTGATACCTGGTAGCAACCGGATGTACCCGTACATCGTAGATACATAACCATCTTCCCGTGCCTCCAAGACTATCTCTCTTTGATACTGTGGAATTCTTGGATAAGCCGTTTTTACTGCCTCTACGATCTGATAGCATTCATCTAATGTCTTACGAACTTGGTAATCTACTTTAAACGTTTTTTGCAGGGCATGTTCCGTTCCACCATATGAAATTCCGAAGTTACCCGCTTTTGCATTAGTTCGTTCTATCTTGGTGATCTCTTTCTCGGGCTTTCCAGTTAAAACGGAAGCCGTCTTTCTATGCATGTCACCGTTATTATTAAAGAGCTCTATCATCGTTTCATCTTTTGCCTTCCAAGCCATAAGCCGGAGTTCAAACCCTGAGAAGTCAATCAAGAACAATGCTTTTCCTGGTGCCGGTACAAAGAAATTACGGATTTTTAGTTCATCCTTGTGAGGACTCGGAACATTCTGACCATTCGGATTAAAACTGTTGCATCGTCCCGTGTCTGTGAATGTACTGTAGCCCGCATGAATCCTCCCGCTTCGTTCATTTAGATACTTCTCTCGACCTACGATGTGAGAGGAAATCAATGTACTGTAAGACTGGATTCTCTGCAGTAGGGCAATAAGTTTCAACCCTTGCTTTTTATAGGGATGTTCTGGCCTTTGTGCAATCCTTACGGCACCCCTAACCTGCTTCTCTAAATTAGGATCCTTCTCCGGGTCTAACGCTTCCCAGTTAGGAGGAAGTTCCGCCGCTAGATACTTTTCTTCTTCCAAGTTATGAAGCTTGTTTTCTAGCATGAATTTCATGTCTATCAAAGCTTCTTTATCTAAACTTGGACCTGTCTTCCCAAATTTCGCTGCGGGTATTTTCACATGGTCAAAGAGTAGTTCCATTACCGCGCCGGTCTTTCCTGACTTACCTGGGTTAATGTCTAATCCAAAGTACTCTTTTCCAATCTCTGCGATGCCTTCCGCTGCTTTCTGTTGCTCCAGCAGCGCTTCTTCGCGTTTCTTGGTAGCAAGGGCTTTGTCCCATTTCATGCCCCAGTATTCCATCAGCCCTATAACACGCTGGAAGGGCATTTCAATGTCATGTAGCCATTTCTCATAATTCGGTATCTGTTTTGCTACTTCTAACCAATACTGGTAATGCTGGACCGCGTAATCTGCATCCTCTGCTGAGTAGAGAAGTCCATCACCTTTATCCGCAGCTATTTCGTCGAAGAAGTCTACTTTGTGCCTTTCCAGTAGTTTCATAAAGTCGTTCATTTCGACTCCAAATACTGCTTTCGTTGCTGGCTTTAGTCCCCAGCCTGTTGTTGGTTTCTTTAAGTTTTTCAATCGATGAGGAGCCACGATTTGTAAGCATCGAACCCACATCATCAATGGATCGGCTACCGGATTCAAAATATACTTTCCATATTTCGCTGCCCATTTTGATTCAAAGATTAGGTTGATTGCTATCTTGATGATTTTGTCATTGTGGAAAAGATGCGTTTCCAGTGTGTCCATGAACAGCTTTCGTGCTTCTTCTCTGCTTAACTCCGGTTCAAATACGTTTCCTACTCGATGACTGATAGGAATGACCCGGCTTTCGTGAGGAGCTGCTGAGATGGAAGCCGTGCATATCTCCCCTTTCCAAGGATCTAAAGGGGTGCGTTTATAGGCATCTGTTAGTCTCTCCATCTCCGATTCTTTTTCTTCCACTGTGATGCCTCCGGAGGCCTCTGCTCCTTCTAAAAGGCTTATTGCAGCTTGGTACTCTTCTCGTGTTTGTTCATCTGCAGCCGTTTCCCAGTCAAATCCCGCAAGACCTGTTTCTTCACATTTCTTTAAGTACTGTATTAGTTCTTCATTAGTTACAATTGGTTGGTAGTCTTTCACTTTTTGTGGCGAAATCTTCGGCCACTTTATGTTAAATTCCCCGGGCTTCTTCTTTTTGGGTAAAACATCAGCCAAGCTGGGTACTGGTGACCCATCGTCTTTAAACACTAAACCAGTTTTTTTAACTGGTACTTTTGCTAGTGTTTTTGGTTTTTCTCCGAATAGCGAGCCTAATTTCATGTGGACACCTTCTTTCTATATTACAAATCCTCGATTGTTTTTCTTCGGTACAAACAATAGCCTTGTCATAGTTTCTGGCCTTCCAGGTATTCGTTTTTTTAAAGTTGTTCTTAAAGTGCCGTTTTCTACTTTTGAAAGAATTAATTTTTCTTCTGCTAGACTTTTATACAAGGCTCGTGTTGTTAAATCAAACTCTTCTCCCTTTTCCTCATAGAATAAAACAACTTGAGGAAACACTACTTTTGGTAATAAGTAATAATATTTGTTGTCCTCATATCCAATTAAGCAGCCTTCTTTTTCCTCGTAATCACCCATTTTCATTAGGTACGCTTTTCCTTCTTCAATTAATTTTGAGATTGCGTTGAAAAACCTTACCTCGGGGGCATAGTCCAATAAATCTTCAAAACTTAATTCTTCATCTTGGTTTACACATTTCTTGTTATAAAGAGGTTTAGTTTTTTGTATAAAGAAGCGCTCCGCTTTTCTTAGGTTAATATCCTGTCCAAGATGCTTAGCGTATGTTATTAAGGCTTTATGCATATTTTTACAAAATAAAGCAGTGTGTGTTGTCCCATTAAAGTGCTGCTGTAATCTCTTTTGTACATTTTTGCTTCTCCCTACATAAAGAAGTTTTCCTGCAATATCATAAATTCGATATATACCGGGGTAAGGTTCTATTTTTGGGGTACTGCCTTTTTCACAAACTGCAGACGTTGGTAACCACATTTTCTTCACATCCTTAATATTTTTCAGTACACCCCACTCCCACAGTAGGGTGTACCCTGTCTTGCTTCG
This sequence comes from Sutcliffiella horikoshii, assembly GCF_008180725.1. Classification (GTDB taxonomy): domain Bacteria; phylum Bacillota; class Bacilli; order Bacillales; family Bacillaceae_I; genus Sutcliffiella_A; species Sutcliffiella_A horikoshii_B. Next base: position 29,390 of record NZ_VTEV01000015.1, read on the forward strand.
CGTTGCCACTGGACCCAAAGAAGGAAGGCGTCTTGCGTTCTCGTGTGCCCAACACACGACTTACCGTAAGAAAGTGAGGTTTCGATTATTACTGAATTTATATAAACTAAAATCCTGCTCTTCCCACGGAACAAAATTTTAGAAAATAAGTGTTCTAAATGTTAATGCTTGTCCATAAGCTTTTAGTAATCAGCTATCAAAGTGCACAAAAACCAATAGTAATACTGGAGTAGGATCTAATTCATCAAGTAAGATAACCGTCATGTTTTTCTGTAAAGTGAAGGCCTTTTCTTCATAAACCAAGTAGCCGACTTCTCTTAAAACAGACAATTCGGTTGATGTGAGGTCTCTCTCCAAATCGTGAACAATACCGCTTTCCTTCTGGCGCAAACTTAACTTTACTTTCACCTTAACCACTCCTTAATATTCGTCATCTACCATATCGAACAGTCCAAGTTCGAAACACTTAGCTACGAAGCTATTAAAACGAGGTGTCTTGCGGTACCCACCAGATGTCATGGTAACCATCCGCATCCTAGCCAACTGATTCACAATGGCCTTGGCATCCTCTTTCTCAATGCTCAGCATTGCCTCTACGTCTCCCAAACGAAGGTAACGCTGTTGTGCAAAGAGTTTAATAAATTCGTAGTATTTTCCGTCTTTCTTAATAACATCCAACCTTCTTAAATCCCGTTCTATCTTCTTGAATTTCTCCGTTGTCATTTCTTCCTCTTTGATTGCAAGCTTCGCGTAATAATTAAGTCCACAACCTGGCGCATTATAGATCTCTTTTAGGTACGCCCCTATAAACTGGACATGCCCCGGATGAACCACAATTCTCTCTCCACTTTCGTCCACGGAATGCGTTAATGCTGCAAGACTAGTTGCGAGTCTTGCCAGCTTATTCCGTTGATCAGAAGGACTTACAAGTGGAATGTCATTTGCATTCCCATACACCCTACTAAGTTCCGTTGACGTCTCCAGTAATAGATCAATCGTGTCATCCGTGAAAATCACATCATCCGGTTTCCTACTCCATGCATAGAGGATGTTGTTTTTCATTGTCTCTGCTGAAATCATAGAAGGAAAAGTCGGTAGCTTTTGGTTATAAAGCGCTGGATCCACATCCGCTGCCCTCATGAAGATAGCAGCGTCAAAACGTCTGATATCCTCGTTGTTAAAAATATCCTTTAAGCTTTCCACTCCTTGTGCGTAATCCGCCAGCCGCTTCCCTTTTGGTACGTTTCCTGAAAGGATGGCACGGACACGGCAAGGTGTTTCTGCTGTAACCGCTCGTTTCACTTCTAGCTTTCCGTCTGATCGTGCGAGCGTCATTTCTCCATACTCGTCCTTCTCAATGCCTGTATCTTCATCAATCCAAAGAAGTTCTTTATCCGCTAATGGCCATGCTCCCCACACTATATACCAGGCACCACTCGCCCCGCTTTGTTCCATTTTGTATGTCAATCCAGTTCTGGATGTACTTTCTGCATTTACTCGAGAACCTAGTCCACAGAACTTCATGATTTTCTCAATCATGGCGCTCTTTCCTGTACCTGTGTCCCCTACTACTTTTGTCTCCACCCAACCACGTATTGGTCTACTGTCCCAAGGAACATTGAACCGTAATACACTATGGTAGGTAAGCAACATGGCCATCAATGTTTCATCCCGTTCTACGATGTGTGTCACATTGTAAGTGAGGTCATTACAGATGGCAGCAAGTTTTTCTTCAATTGCCTCACCGGTGTAGTCCGCCGGTTGAAATACGGCAAGCTGTTCTTTTACGTCCTCCGTTAACCGGAAGCTCTCCACCACATCTTGTAGCGGTTTTGCGCTTTTTAGTAACAAGGTACTTTCTTGGTTCTTCGGATGCGGATACACATAACCAGTCAGCTCGTAGTACTTATTTTCATTAACTGGAAGACCGCCTACCGCATACACCCTTCGTAAAACATATTTGTTGCTCTCTCCTGCTTCGGCTTCTTCATCTTCCTCTGCCATTGGAATAACAAGTAATTCATCTACATTTGTGTTCTCAATTCGTTCAATATTGTATTTTCCGCAATTCGGGATTCCAGATAACTGTTTCAGAATTCCGGTAATGTTGTCATCGCCTACCCCAGTCATTTGGATCAGTTCCCGGTCATGTACTCCGAGATCCTTAAACCCTGTATTGGTTGGGATATCGTATAAAGGACAGTGATACTTTTTGCAGCTGTCTCTCCCCCAGCAATGGTATTCAATCTTACTAGGCACGATATACGGAGTATGTTTCTTCCCGGCAATCATGACATTCGTTTTCACAAGTTTTCCGCTAAGGTTGGCATCTCCAGTTTTGGAGAGGTGGAGCACTTCTGGTTCTGCCTGATCCTCATCGCTGATTTTCTTCACACAAGGGCACATGTCCCCGGCACAAGCCACACGTTCGTAATCTTTTTCCCCTGGCTTTTTTGGCCCGTGTAAGCTACGAATGAACGCACAACCGAATTTGTAAGTATTGTCTTTACTGAATACGGCATCCACTACGCTTCGGGTGTTGGCAAGCCTTTGCTTCTTCTGGTAGTCACTGCCTGCGGATGTGTGTTTCAAGACCCATTCTTCCAATTGCTTCAATGTGTCTTCTCGATTGTGTCCCGCATCTTTGTAGTAACAAGCAAGTTGCACGGTTGCCTGGTTACGGTCCCCGTCTTTCTTCCATCCACCCTCTAGGATGTCTTGCACACAAACGGGAGGACTGCCTTTTTTGAAATTAAATTCCTCGTTATCGTACTTTCGATTTGTTGCGGCAGCCTGAAGATACTCCTGCATCTTATCGTGATAGAAATGGCCTGACTTCCCTCGGAGCTTTAACCCTTCCAGTCGGGAATCTTTGGTGAACACAGGCTCTCTTCTTGGAGTGCTGGCCTTCTCCTTAATTTCTTCTAAGGAAAGGGTTCGTACCTCGTCTAGACTTAATTCAATTTTGTAGAGTTTTGTTTTTTGGTGAACAGAGTTAGGTAACCGTAAAAGGCGTCTATCAGAATAGACCACTAAGTCCATGGAAGTAAGTTCTAAACGGTGAATGAGATACCCAGCAATATGCTTGAAGATTTTATGAAGGTCCGCTCTTGGATGAATCCCCAACGCTTGACTGTTGATTAATATGTGAAAACCTTTTGACCCTGAAAAATACACCCAGATATCTTTTTCTCGTATATCTAGATCCTCTGTGAAAAACTTAATAAGTTTCACTGCGTCTGCCTGGCTTACTGCGGGGTTTTCCGCATGATCTAGGTCAAAGTAAAGAGGAGCTGTGTAAGCTTCCCCTTTTACTTTTTCCGGATTCGCAAATGCTTGGACCGTAGCAAAACAGTTGTAGTTTAATGCTTCCTCTTGCTGGAACTTTATAAGATCCGAACGTAGAATACGGGTCCAAGGAATCTGCCTCCCATTTTGATCGCTGTACCAGGCGTCTACATATTTGTAATCTTCTGCAGTTAGTTCTTTCTTAGCCATTCTGTAAACGCCCCTTTGTTAACCCTTTTTATGCTTCAATTCCATATTCTGATGGCACAAACAATCCAACTGGTTCAAATTTGATTCCAAGGTAAGATTCTTTATCTTTGTTCTCACGTTCTTCTGTTACCAAGCGAGTAACTACTCGGTTAGCTCCAGTTCCTTTTGGGATACCAAGGCCTTTGTGCTTTCCTTTAAACAGGCTCATCGCATATTTTCCCCATCCAATTGTGTCTCCTTTAGGGAAAGACATTAGATAGATGTCAGGCAGGTCTCCACTTTTTGCAGAGTCAGCAATACTGGAGACAGGAACTACATACGCCAAGTAACGTAAATCGATATCTGTAAATGTATATCGTTCCGCTGCTTCCGGATTCTCTTCTAACCAAGCTGCAAGAGCTTGTTCAGCTTCTTCTTGTGTTTGTTCCATCGTAATGATTTGCCCTTTTTCAGGAGTGTTATCTTTCCCCCATAAGGTGTAACGTTTTTCTCCGTGCCCCACTACTACATCAATGCGATCCCCGTAGCTTACTTCTTCGTTGTCTTTCTCGATGAAGTTTCCTTTTTTGCTGATTTTTAACCAGTCACCCATTCGGACGAAATCAAGATCTAACCCTGAGTTAGCTTCAAGAAATCCTTGTTTTGTTTCTTCCAAAATGACGGAAATGTAATTGCTGCTGTTATTGGATACGGCTACCTGGTTTTCAGTTGTTGTTACTTGGTTTTCAGTTTTCATGTGAACATTTCTCCTTTAGATTGAATAGATTTATTGGTTTGTTGCATTGTTACCAGGGCATGTTGTCCAAGAAATCCTCGATCTCTTGTTTCTGAGTTCGTGGTTTGGACGGAACTTTCAATTTCAAACGGTTATAAACAGAACGGCGGCTGTTATATTGACTTTTCAGGACCCCCACGTTGTAATCCACGTAATCGAACCAATAGGCTTTTTTCCCTGGGTTCAATGGATCAGGACGCATTATTCTTCCAATTTCTTGTTCCACTGCAGAACCGTTCCTACTTCCTGCAGCATCCCCACGTTTTGGCATGGCCATGTGACCAACTGCAAGGTGTGGAAGGTCTAGCCCTTCTCTTGCTAGCTGTGTAGCGAACAGAACATCCACTTGCTTGTTTTCGGCAGCCTCCAGTATTGCTTTTCTTTCGCCTTTCGTGACCTGCCAATCTTTGAATTCCTGTTCGGTGTAGTCCGCCACCTTCACTTGCCAACCAAGTTTCTTATGGTGGCGGTACTCTTCTGCTCGCCCAGTATTCACTCGGGTCATCGCATCCATTTCATTCTTGGCGTTAAGCCATTTGAAACGGCTTATGCCTCCGTGAACTACCGCTGTGGAAAGCATCTTTTTCCCTTTTTCTATGGTCAGTTTCTCTACTAAATCCTTCAGGATAAAGCAGTATCGGACACTTTCAGTTATCACGATTTGAGCACCATGTTTAGAAGCTTCCAAGATATTTTCCGCAACTAACTTTGCCCGTGCTTCGTCATGAATCAGCTCGTTTTTAAGAGCGTTGTAATCAAGATCCTCGCCCCCGGCATCGACACTATTAATTTCGTTACGTACACTGGCCTGCTCATATTGGAAATCGGTGTACACAAACCGGATCTCGGGTTTTATCAATCGTCCACTTTCATACAATCCATCCCTGCTAATTTCATAGATGATTGGACCAATTCCCATGAACATGTAAATTTCAAGGTTGTCTTTCCTATCCGGTGTAGCCGTCAACCCTACAACATTTTTTGCTGGAAGATGACCCGCCACATCAATAAACTGTGGTGCTGGAAAGTGGTGAGCCTCATCAATGACAAGTGTTCCTATCAACTGCTTTAATCCTTCAACGATATGAGGGTTAGCTTGTAAGGTTTGAACCGTTGCTATGATTAACTTACCATCTCCATAATCAAGCACACCATCTCCAATTAGGCCGATTTTACCCACCCCCAGTAGAGTTGCTTCTGCTCGTTTCTTGGTCTGGTACATCAGGTCTCTTGTATGAGTCAACCATAAAGCTGGTTGCTTTTTTTCATGGATGTATTTCATTCCCATGACTGTCTTTCCACTACCCGCAGGTGCTACGCCGATTCCATTGTCATTTAATATGGCACTGACGAATGGTAGCTGATCTTCTTTCAATTGATAGCTAGGATTCCATTGTCCGAAGCTAATAGGGTCTACCTCTACCTGACGATTGACCATGACTTTATCAGGGTTAATGCCCAGGTTAGAAACTTGCGTCTTTAGTTCTTTCAAAAACCCTCGGGGAACAATCAAGTCCCCCATGTTGTAGAAATACATTTTAATCTTTGCTTCAATTCCCCACACTGGGCGGCGCTTCTTTTTACGGTCCACGTAAGCAGGATTATCATATGTCAGTGCTTTGGTGACTGCTGCTTTTAATGGAGTAGGAGCCCCTTTTATACGAATGTTACTGGTTACAAATATTTGGAGCACTCTGCCACCTCCTTCAAGTCAAAGGTAGGTTCAGCTGCTTGGATTCGTTTCATAGCAATGGAAGGTACTGTGCCGTTTCTCAAGTCATCCATGTGTATATGGAGCTGATCACGTTTCCTCATAAACTGGAGGGCCGTCTTTAAACGAATGGCATAGGCTTCATCTAAACCTTTGGATACGTTATGAAAGCTGATGAACACAAGCCCATAATTTCGTTCTGTCACCTCATCAAAATCGATAAGTCCTTTGATTTGATTCGGTTCTAACATCCCCAGCTTAAATTTCTGTCCCGCTGTACGTTTTAACTCTGCTAACACATTTACGTAGTTCGTAATGGTAAGTTCATCTGCAGCATTCGTACTTCCGCCTCCGTCTTTGAGTCGAAGTCTCCAGACATTTGGAATGTGTCTCCAGCTTCTACGTATCTCCTGCTGAAAATCGTTCCCACGCTGATTCCGTTCCCTCTGCTTATTCTTCAATGCTATTTGCTTAGGATCCATTTACATCCTCCTAAGAGTTCTTACTTACAAAGTTTAATAAAGAAGCTTGTAAATTGGCTTTAGCTTTAACGACCCCCGCTGCCTCCACAGCCGTGGACCAGGAATCGTTTGCCTGGTATTGATGAATTTCCAGTTTGGCAAGGTCTGCTTCCACCTCCGCTAGTCTTTGTCTTTCTGCACGGCTGGCATTTTTACGATAGGCGTCACGGAGTTTATCATTTGTTAGACTGACTTTTTGATCGCCCATGATAACGTGTGCTTCTTTCCCTTCACCACGGATATCCATTAAAGCCTCGGACTCCTTCAATTCCACTTCCGTTTCCAATTGGCGCTTAAGCTTTAACTTTTCCGCTTTATTGCCATAGGCACCTTCTTTCGAAGCACCTTTTGCTACTACATCTTGAACAACGGCGTCTAACTGATCAAAGGTATCCTGAACCTTTTCAGGCGAAATGATTTTTAGGTAAGCTGACATTCTTTTTCCTCCTCTGTTACTGGAATAAGTAGTTTAATCGTGACTGGATTGTGCTTTTTCGATACTTCTTCAATCTTTATATCTACAATATCCATGTCATCGGACATTTCTGGATTGTATCTTGCCACTGAGATAAGAAGAGGTGAGAATGCTACTACGATTCCATTCCATTGATATGAATTGTTTACAGCTTCCCAGCCTCTGTTCGTGGTCACTTGGATAGCCGTTCCTTCTGACAAAATGTTTTCATCAAACTGTGGTTTGTTTACAATCATGCCCTCATACCCTCCTTTGATAGAGAAATTTTGTTTAATGCAATTTGTGCAACTTCAGTGCTTAACCCTTGCTCCTTTGCGATGGCCTGTACAATACTGTTGATATCCACCAATGCTTTCTCCCCAGTTTTTGATTGAATGAGTGCTGAGAATTCTTCCATCGCATATGCCCTCTTTTCTTCCGCTTCTATTCGGGTACGATCTAAAACCTCTGCCCCCAGCTTCGCGCTTTGTAAAGGAATGGTTTCCAGTTTACAAGTCTTTGAATCTGTTACTTCAATTAACAACACCTGAATAGTCCTTTGCAGCTCCGTTTGAGAAGCAGACAACCTAGTTATGCTCCCAATGTTTGCAAAAGTAACGCCATCCGATCGTTCATATATCCCAAAGCCTGAATGGTCGTGACCGCAAAGTACCAGGTTAGCGGATGTCTTTACATCTTTAATGGTGGTATATCGGTCAAATGGCGGCTCGTGATCTAACAGCATCCCATGAGAAGTATGAATAGAAAATACGTTTTCTTCTTTCTTGCAGGTAGGACTATAACCAAAGCCGTCCTTATCCATCTCGCTACTATATGGAGTAAAAGTCAGCTGCACGTCTACCCCATCCTTACTTAGCATCACTGGAATGCTTGGGTCGTTTATTACATGGAACTGTGGGACAATCAATTCCAGTACTTTTAAGCTTGTCCGCTGATAAGTATCTAGGTTATATCCATATATGTCATGGTTCCCTGCTGTTGTGTATATAGGAACTGGAGACTGTCTCATGACCTCTGCAAATTCCAGTAATACTCCCGTTGTTACTTCCGGTCTATCAAACGTGTCACCCGGCTGGATAATCGCTTCCACGCCCTTATATTTGGCAAGGTTAAATATCTCCAGTAGTTTCGCTTTAAGTGCTTCCTTGTAATCGTCTTTTCGGTTTCGGGGGTTCGTTCCTCGAATATGAGGATCTCCGAAATACAGTAATTTCATCTTTTCCTCCCTTCTATAACGTCTGAATGTGGCTTTTTCCGGCTTTTTGAGTCACACCAACCGCCACGTCACCAATCTCTGCCAGGTGCGCGTTATGAGTAATCAATACAATTTGACGATTAAACTTTTGACTATATTCTTTCAAGAAGAATGCTACATTTGGCGCATACTCTTGACTGACATGCTTCCCTACTTCATCCAAGAATAATGGGCCGCGGACTCCACTGAGTTCTCCTACTGCAAGTCTAAGTGCCAAACTTACAACGTCCGCCACTCCTCCACCACGATCGTAATCTGGAGGCTTAAGCTGTGTTTGTACTCCTTCACTTTCTAACCAGTATTCTGCCACCGGTTGATTTGCTTTTACTTCGATAACCACTGTAAATCGGTAATCCTTACCGAACACGACTGACAAAGCACTGGTCACAATTTCCTCAATCTGTGATTTCGCTTGCTGCCTTGCAAAGTCACTGGTCTTTTGTAAAAGTATTTGGACCAAATCATAGTTGGCAAGTTCTGCTTCTGCCTTTTCTTTGCGTTCTAATGCGGAAGTACGTTGCTCCAAGAGTAAATCACGTTGCCCGATTCGGGAGGCAATTCGTTCTGATGCCTGGCGCATATCCGCTTTCGCTTTCATTAACCGGTACACAGGCACCCTCCTTATCTATAAAGCTTGTAAACTTTTTCCGCACAATCAGGGCAAATCTTCTTATTGTTCACTTCACCAAGGTTCAATTTAACTTCCCCACAAAGATGGCAGCCTGGTTGATACTTCTCCAGAATGATTTGGTTTCCATTCACAAAGATTTCAATGGGCTCCTTTTCCTTGATGCTTAACACCTTGCGTAATTCCATTGGCAACACGATACGGCCTAATTCATCAACTTGTCTTACAATCCCAGTTGCTTTCATTTGCTTCGCCTACAACTGGGGTATGAGGCGCTCTGCTTTATCCAGGTCCTCATTAATTTTATTTTCTAACTCTTGAATCTTTGCTTCGATTGTTTCTGGCGTGACTCCAGCTTCTTGCATCTTAGCCACAACTTCCTCCAGTTGTTGCTCAGCGTTCTCCTTTTGCGTTTCAGCAGTGATCTTTGCGGTTTCTGCACGCTTCAGGTTTTGTTTTGCGCGTTCGATACGATCTTTCATTCTTGTTATCCCCTTTCCTTATGATTATGGTTATTTAATGGTTGTTCACATAGCGGACACATTCCACCAACTTCTCCCCAAGCACGTTCCAGTTCTTCCTTGTAGTCAATTAAACTACTGGAAGAGTCTTCGTAGGATCTTGATGTAAGTTGTAAATGAGCTTTGCTTGCCTGGTAATCCAAGTGTATGTTTTTCAACTTTTCTAAAGTTTGTAAGGTTTGATTCATGGTGCCAAGGATTCCATCAGCTTGTCCGATGTTTTGGCATAAATCAACCTTTATCCCTAAAGAATCCACGCTTGCTTGAACTCTTAAATAGGTTAACCCCAACGATTTCAACTCTTGAAGTCTTACCAATTCCTGCTGTATCAAATCTATATTTACTTGTTCAATGTTAGATGTCTTTTCTAAAATTCGTAAAGAATAATTTACGTTTTCAGTATATTTCTGGTATTCTCGTAATAAGGTAGTACAAGTAGTAAGCGTTTCTTCCATCGATTCTACGACCAATAGTTTCTTGGAAGCAGCTTCTACAGTTTCTAGGACCTTTAATCGCTGAGTAAGATCATCTACTGTGGCGGTAGCCTTATTCATACGATTAAACATTTCCAGTAGCGACTCTTTATGCTGCTGGCTTTTTTCTATTCGTTGCATCATTTCTGAAATCACTGGAACAATCTCTAAACTTTCCAGTTGAGCACTGTACCTCTTCACTTTCTCCGAAGCAAGTTCATGGATATGATGTAACTCTGCCAGAACCTTCTTATCTTCCGTTGCTTTCTCCACTCTCTCGATAACCATTTCCGCAAGAGCAAGTTGTTCTTTTTCATTGTCAATGTTCTGGTATTCTAACAATCTACCATTTAAGCTTTCCACTTCTTTATCAGCAGTCGTTCGTTCCTGTCTTGCTGCATATGTGTCTTTCGATACGCTTTTTACTGCAAGATCCACTGCTTCTGTCCCTGCGAGCTTCCCCAGTACTTTTGCTCCTGCGCTTGCGGTTTCGCTGATAAGGAAAGGAGCTTCTAACTGGAAGGCGAAATTTAATGCGGTTACAAAATCGCCGAAACTTTGCTTCACGATGCCAAGAACCTGTTTTACTTCTTCTGGTACTTCTGATTTTTCAAAGGGCTGTTCTAATGTTGATATCTCATATGTAGTCTTCCCTTTTCGTCTTCGCTTTGTAATGGATATTCCGTTTCCTAATTCAATCGTAACCTCGGCTTCCCCTACAGCTTCATGTATGAATGCTTCCCCTTGTGGATCATTAAATGCTACCCATCTGGCTGCCCTGATTAAGGCTGTTTTCCCTGAGTCACTTGGACCAGTGATTACATTTAATCCTGCGGAGAATGTAAAGACGCTATCAACATGCGACTGGAAGCCTTTGATCCTAACTTGCTGGATACTCTCCAAATTATTTGGCTCCCTTCTTGTGTTTGTCCATAAAGATACGGGCATTTGCTTGTACGTCTTTGGCTTTCATCACTTTCGTTGCAAACCAGCAATACGATGCTTTCATTAGTTCTCACCTCCTTTAAAGAGTTTCTTCGGATTATTCGTTACTCTTTCTTACATAATCATCATATATTTTATCAATAGCTTTGATAGCTGTTTCTTTATCACAATTATTCTCCTCCATATAACAATGAACATCATTCCAATATCCCTGTTCCGATTCTTCTTCACTCTCATATTCTTTTGCTAACATTTATTTAACCTCCTTTTACACAGTTTGGGCCAGCCGTCCCACTTCTTCGTATTACGACATAAGCACATCTTCTAAAAACTCTCCACTTTCTAGTTTTAATAATCGTGGAAACGATTCATTTTCAATATCATCAATGAATGCATCCCAATTAGAATCAATAAAAGAGATGAACTTTTCGTCACTCCCTCTGTTTCGGTATCTTTCTAAATACTCATTTTTTAAATTTTTAGAAGGATATATAAGTACATATTCAATTTGGTTTTCTTGCAGCGCCTTTCTGACAATATCGTGTGAAGAAACTAAGATATAATCAGCTTTTCCGATGTTTTGTTGAATATGTTGGATATAATTATTTGGAAAGTCAGGGTGTCTTTCACCTTCCCTAATCCAAGAAAAGTTACTGCTATCTGAATCCAAAACAACTAATTCAGTATTTTGAGTTAAATAACTTTTTCCAATGGCAGGGAAACCTGAAATAATTTTTGTGTTTTTCATTTTCATTCTCCTCTCTTATTGCACAGTTTCTGTCGACTAGACTCAATCAATCTAGGAAACAATCATTTGCAGCAGCAATTATTTCTTTAAGGATAGGATTGTTGTTCTCCAGTTCTTTTTGGAACCATTCTTTCCGTTGCTCTGATGTCATGGCTACCAATGGCGAATGAACCACGATCTCCGTGTCCCCGATCATGAAGGCCTCTTTCGGTGTTTCTCCCACAAGCAACTCCCCCTTTTTCTAATTGTATGCAGTAACCTCTACACACTTTCGCTTATTTGGGTTGCTTGCTCGACTTCTCGAACTGAGTAGCGAGAGGGTAAAAAAATCTCGCTAACCTTTTTCCCATACAAGTCAGCGATTTGTTTTGCTCTTTCTGGAGTAACGGAACGTTTCCCTGTTTCAATTAATGAGAGATAACCCATCGGAATTTCTAGTTGATCAGCTGCATCACTAATTTTGAGTCCCGCATCATTTCTAAATTGTTTTAATGCACTTTTTTCCATACACATGTTGTTTACCACCACCTTAAAATCATCAATATGAGAAGTTTGTATCTTGATATTACTACTCAATCTGATGAGTGTCAATAAGAAAATGCACAAATTGAAAATATTTTTTATTTTTAGAATTAGTACTTATTGGTAAAACTTTTCAATTTGTAGACATATATGCTTTTAATTTTCAATTTGCATAGGTATAATAAATTTTAGATTCATGATATGTTTTTCCTTAATTCTTCCAATAATTAGTATTTCGAAGGCGGTGAATTTATGATTGCAGAGAGATTAAAACTTCTGCGTAAGGAACGTGGATTAACTTTAAAACAACTGGGGTTAAAAGTAGGACTAGCTGAAAACACTGTCAGTCAATATGAGAGAGCTGTTCGAAAGCCTGATATCGATACTGTTGAAAGATTTGCTAGGTTTTTCGAGGTTCCTATAGATTATTTACAAGGTAGATCAGACTCTCGCTTATTTACTAAAACTGAACAAGATTTTTTGAATGATATTCATTTACCTATAGAAGAACTAAAGAGAAAGTATGATTTTATATTTGAAAATAAAGATGTAAATGATGAAAAATTAAAAGAAATTCTCATCTGGATTAGCAATAATAGAAAATATACTGATTCTTAATTTAGAAATAAGTTTAATAAATTAATTTTAAATTTACTTAGAGAATATTTAGAGGAATTAAGAAGTTTATTTAGGGGTTTTTTGAGAGGTCTATTTAGGGTTTTTGAGAAGGTTATTTAATTTAGAGTTTATTTGAAGAATTGGTTTTAAGTAAATTAAACAAAAGTATTAAAGACAACAAAAAAGGCTATTCAGCCTTTTTAAACTGGCCAATAACCTTTTCATGTTGAAATTTACCATATTTTCCCTTGTTTTCTTTCTCTATTTTTTCCATGACTGTAGATAAACAAATCGTTTCCCTTTTTTCTTTGTGCTCCAATAGTACAGCCCCCAGTCAAATTAGTTTAAAACAACATAAAAGAGGTGTCAGTTTGACTAAACGTGTCGGTAGTTGCCTACTTGCCGACCTTTTAGATAAAGCTGGTATGACACAACAAGACTTAGCAGCAAAAGTAGATACTTCAAAACAACAAATTAATAAGTATGTCAACAATCACCAAGTCATGTCCTACGGTATGGCAAGAAATGTAGCAAAGATCTTAAATGTTGCCATGGAGGATTTATATGAAGAATAATACCAGCCTTACCTAAGGGTGCATTAGGTACCAGATTGAGTAGATTAGGGTCTACTCACCGACAAAGGTAGTCGTTTAGCATTACTGAATGCATCTTACTTTTAAGCATAACACAGAATTTTCGACGAAAATCATAAATCGTATACCATATTTCGACATTATTTGTAAATTTATTTGTACCTTTATATTACCATAAATACGAACGGATGTTCTATATATTTTAGAACATTTTATTTATTATTTATTCGGCTAGTGTCATTTGAACATTGAGTAGGGGTGAGTTTAATTGTATAGACCAAAAGGATTAAACGTAGATATTTATTTACGTAAAAGTAGGAAAGATATCGAGGAAGAGAAGAGGTTACTGGAAACCACAATTGGAGATGTTGATACCCTTAGAAAACACCGTAATCAGTTAATGGCAGTATTAAAAGCAGAAGGCCATAACCTCCTCCAGATACATGAAGAGCTAGTTTCCGGAGAATTCATATCAGAGCGTCCAAAAATACAGGAAGTAATACGTAGGGTGGAAGCAGGGCTTCTGGACGCTATTCTAGTCATTGATCTAGACCGCTTGGGTCGTGGTGACATGTTAGACCAAGGATTACTGGATCGGGCATTTCGGTATTCAGGAACCAAGATACTGACTCCAGTTGACTATTATGATCCTGAAGATGAATCCTGGGAGCTCGTGTTCGGTATCAAATCTCTTGTAGCTAGGCAGGAGCTCAAGGCCATCACAAGACGTTTACAGACTGGTCGAAGGGAATCAGCCTTGGAAGGTAAATCTATCTCTAAGAAGCCGCCTTTTGGTTATCTGAGAGACAATGATTTGAAGTTATATCCTGACCCGGAGAATGATTGGGTAGTTAAAAAGATATTTACCATGTTGAAAGATGGATTCGGAAGACAGCATATCGCCAGGGAACTAGACAAGCTGGGTGTTAAGCCTCCGAATAAGAAAAACTTTTGGTCCCCATCATCCATTACAGCGATAGTAAAGAACGAAGCATACATGGGGCATATCATTTGGGGAAAATACCGTTACAAAAAGCAGCAAGGCGGCTACCAACGAATAAAAGTAGATAAAAAGGATTGGATCGTCAGTGAAAATGCCCACGAACCACTAGTCAGTGAGGAACTCTGGGAAGCAGCTAATAAGGCGCACTCAGGAAGGCACCGGCCATCTACAGTAGAATCCAAAACTTTATCTAACCCACTGGCAGGAGTTATGAAGTGCGAACTTTGTGGGTACACGCTACAATACCAACCCAGAAAAGACAGACCAAACCCGGCTATTCGGTGCGTCCAACCGAGCTGCAGGGGGCAACAAAAAGGATCTTCTTTGCCCTTAGTGGAAGAAAGGGTACTGGAAGGACTGGAAAGGTATATCTCAGAACTACAGCTGACTACTTTCCAGAAGGACATTACAGTTTCCTCCATGATTCCTGAGAAGGAGATACTGCTTAAAAACAAAACCAAAGAACTACAAGAATTAGAAAAACAAAAAAACAACCTGCATGACCTACTGGAACAGGGTGTTTACACGATTGAGGTATTCATGACACGTCAAAAGAATATCACGGAACGAATGGAACGACTTCAAGATGAGTGCTCCCAGATCCAGAATCTGATTCTCCAGGAGAAGTTACAAGAGAAACACATGCACGAATTCGTACCTAAAGTGGAGAAAGTGATTTCCGCTTACCGATCCACAACGGATATTGTTAAAAAGAATAAGCTACTAAAATCCATACTAGAAAAAGCCACGTATCTAAGAAAACCTGGATGGGATAAACAAGGACAATTTAAAGTCCAGCTTTACCCTAAGATATAAACACTGCAGAGAAAATCTCCAGTGTTTTTCTTTTGTGTATATGGTGTAGAGTTATACTGATTTACTTCCCCGTATCCAAACATGTTGGACACCTTCATAAGCTCTGCCACCAATTTTACGCAACGCTGATTATCTGATGTCAAGTTATCTCCATCTGAAAAGTGGAACGGATAAATATTAAAACGTGTTGGATTGTATTTCGTATCAATAAGCTCCAGTGCTTTTCGATAAGCGGAAGAACAGATTGTACCTCCACTTTCTCCCTTTGAAAAGAAGTCCTCTTCACTCACAACCTTCGCCTCAGTATGATGAGCGATAAACTCAATATCCTCTGGCTTTACCACTTCATTCCATGTCTTAAACTTTAGATCCTCCTGGTAAATCGGATGGAAACTGGCCGTACCTGTCATCGCATTCCGTTTATAGGCGGACATCATCGTGCGTTTTTTATCTATATTCCCCATAAGACCAGTGCGTCTAATATCATTAAATTCATAGTGCTCGATGATATTCTCATCGCGCTCTTTTTGCTGCAGGTTTGGCAGCTCCAGCTGATTGAAAAGTGCCGCTTCAAGATCCATTAAAGACACTTCAGCCTCATAATAGTCCTCTCCAGCCTGATCTCCCGCTCCTTGCCCCTTACCTGGACCCTTCTGCTGACCCGATCCGTCCCTGGCTACAACATCCCCGACCTGACTGTCTCCATCTCCTTGGCCAACATGCTTGTTCTTGTCATAATTATAACGAATTCTGTACTCATCTAAAGACCTGATTGGGATCTTAACGACCTCTCTGCCATTGGACATTACAATATTCTCTTCAGTAATAAGATCTGGTAAGTTATTTTTGATAGCCTCCTGGACCTTTTCCTGATGGCGTTTTTGGTCGTCGTGGCCTTTTCGATGGAGGGACCAATCCTCTTTGGACACTACAAAATTCGTATCATCTGACATTGTCATCGATATCCCTCCCTATTTAATTCATTTTACGTTTCTAGGAACCTTTTCATCACTATTTTCATAAAATATCTTGGTGAAATTTAATGAATCCAACCTCATAGACAATTAGGGTTGGTTACTCTATCCTATGCACATATCTCAAATAATTGACAGATTATTTAGATAATTGGGCGCGCATTCCTTTAAATGAGACAAGCGTGTAACGATTCGTTAGTAATAATAATTTTATGCGACAAGAGGGTCGTACTATACGATGAATATCTTTATATACAACAAAAAAACCTCCCAAAATATCTGGAAGGTATGATTATTCTTTTTCATTTTCTTGGTTGTTTTTATACTGCTTAGGACTGCGCTCTTTGTCGGTTTTATTTTCCTTCAGCTGCTCCATTTCCTTTGCCAGCTTTTCCATCTCTTTTTCATTAGGGGCCATTGTATTTTCATAGGTTTTCTCTTTACTCATTGTAATCACCTCTTACTATTAATTTCCCCTTATTTTGAATATACAAACCTATACACGGGAAAAAGCAGCGGATATTTGCTCCGCTGCCTATTTGTTATCTATTCAATAGACTTCCTACATATCTTAATAAATCATTTGCTGAGGTGGAATTATATCCATGCTCATCAATCAAACGGGCCACCACTTCATTTATTTTCTTCAGCTGAGTTTCATCAGGAGTCTTGGATGAAGTAGTAATCTTCACAACATCTTTCAAGTCAGCAAACAGTTTCTTCTGAATTGCCTCTCTTAAGCGCTCATGGGAGTTGTAGTCAAACCTTTTCCCTTTACGCGCATAAGCAGAAATTCTGATAAGGATTTCTTCACGGAATGCCTTCTTCGCGTTTTCAGAAATACCAATTTGCTCTTCAATCGAGCGCATTAGCTTCTCATCAGCACTCATCTCTTCCCCAGTAAGAGGATCTCTGAGTTTCGCCTTGTTACAATAAGCTTCGACATTATCAAGATAGTTATCCATCAATGTCTTCGCAGACTCTTCATACGAGTACACAAATGCTTTCTGAACTTCCTTCTTCGCAATGTTATCATATTCTTTTCTCGCTACAGAAATGAAGTTTAAGAATCTTTCTCTGTCTTCATTAGAGATGGAAGCGTGTTGATCCAACCCTTCTTTTAAAGAACGCAGAACATCAAGTGCGTTGATAGACGGAATTTCTTTGCGAATGATGGTGGACGAGATCCGGTTAATCACATAACGTGGGTCAATTCCACTCATCCCTTCATCAGCATACTCTTTCTTCAGTTCTTGAACGTCTACAGAGTTAAAGCCCTCGACAGATTCTCCGTCATACAGGCGCATCTTTTTGACTAAATCGATATCGCCACGTTTTGCCTCTTTCAACCTGGTGAGGATCGTGAACATCGCAGCCACTCTAAGCGTATGCGGAGCAATATGGACATTTGCCACATCACTTTCATTAATCATCTTTTCATAAATTCTCTCTTCCTCAGAAAGTCTTAAATTATATGGAACCGGCATTACGATAATACGCGAATGCAAGGCTTCATTCTTTTTATTGGAAATAAAGGAACGATACTCGGTTTCATTCGTATGCGCGACAATAAGCTCATCCGCACTTATTAACGCGAATCGTCCTGCTTTAAAGTTCCCTTCCTGCGTTAAGGATAACAAGTGCCACAAGAACTTCTCATCACATTTCAGCATCTCCTGGAACTCCATCATCCCGCGGTTCGCCTTGTTCAGCTCCCCGTCAAAACGATAAGCACGCGGATCAGACTCAGAACCGAACTCCGCAATCGTCGAGAAGTCGATACTTCCGGTCAAGTCCGCAATATCCTGTGATTTCGGATCAGATGGACTGAATGTACCAATTCCGACACGTTGATTTTCTGAAAGGAAAATACGCTCCACCAGCACATCTTCAATCCTGCCTCCATATTCCTTTTCAAGCCTCATCATATTTAATGGAGACAAATTACCTTCTATTCTAACACCATATTCATTGTAAAAATCATCTCTTAGATGGTGAGGAATTAAATGCAACGGATCCTCATGCATCGGACAGCCTTTAATCGCATAAACTGCACCTCTGTCCGTATGAGTATATTGCTCTAATCCGCGTTTTAAAATGGTGACCAGAGTGGATTTCCCCCCACTGACAGGTCCCATTAATAACAGGATCCTCTTTCTGACATCCAATCTTTTCGCAGCCGGATGGAAATACTCCTCCACTAACCGCTCCAACGCTTCTTCTAAACCAAAAAGGGCATTGCTAAAGAAATTATACTTCCGCTGCCCATTGACCTCTTCTACCCCAGCATCTTTAATCATATTGTAAACCCGTGAATGTGCGGATTGAGCTACCCATGGTTCCTCTTTCAAAATCTCCAAGTACTGCCCGAAGGTTCCTTCCCACTTCAGCCTCTGTTCTTCTTCCCGATACTTTTCAATTTTACGTAAAATATCCATAAGGACCTCCCCTTTTATTACATCTTCAAGAGTCGTGATTGCGTGATTAATATACTCTATGCGCTGTGGGAGTGAAACATGCTTTTTTTAAAAGTTTGTACGTACATAAATGAATGTAATACTTCCCCCTGTTGCCAGACGTGCAAGGTGTGAGACTCCGGTGGGAGAGCGCTAGGTGGAGACCCCGCAGGCGTAGCGATGAGGCTTCAGCATCGCCCCTAGGAAAGTGAAGCCTTTTTCGGAAATCAACAGCGGTGTCTAATCTGCATCTTAATTCATAGACTTTTTCAGTGGCGTCCTCGTAGGAGAGGAGGCTCGCCCCTCGGAAAGCGAACACCTGGAACGAAAGGCAGCAGGGAGTTGAAAATAACACTGTCAAAAATTATCCACAGATTTCATTCACATAACTCGTCCATTGGGCTATAATATAGATAGTATGCTTACATGAACTAAACCTACATAAGGAGGAACCAAACATGGGTACATCTGGATTCTTAATCTTAGGCGTATGTATTGCATTCCTTACAGCTATCTTCACTGCTGGCTATAACGAACGCCCTGGTACACGTAATAAGTAATTCGTATAAAATAAAGAAGCCCTCTACCTTTCAACTGTTGCTTGAAAGGTAGAGGGCTTCTCTTTTTTTCTTATTCTTCCGGAAACTCAATGGATAAGTTCGGATAGTCCTGCTGACGCAATGCTTCATATATTAATATTGCTGCAGTATTGGATAAATTCAATGACCTTACATTCTTTGTCATCGGCAAGCGCAAACATTGATCCAAATTACTCTGAATCAAATCTTTAGGTAACCCAGTCGTCTCTCTTCCAAACACAAAGAAGTAATCTTTATCCAGATTGCTGTAATCAAATGAAGTATGCGGCTTCATACCAAACTTCGTAATATAGAAGAATTCCGCTTCTTTATTTTTTTCAAACAACTCATCCAACGAGTCATAATAAACAACATTAACAAACTCCCAATAATCAAGTCCCGCACGTTTCAACATCTTATCGTCCGTCGAAAATCCAAGCGGTCTGATCAAATGCAATGTTGTGTTCGTAGCTGCACAAGTTCTAGCAATATTACCTGTATTAGCTGGAATCTCTGGTTGATATAATACCACATGTAATCCCACAATCGTCACCTCATATTTCTTTCACTTTCATCCTATACAACAATACCTTTTTATCGGAACGGAATCAAGTATCTACTAACGGTCTAAGACGTGGAAAAATTTATATTTAATATTCGGGGTGTACGCAGTGGAATCTTCATATTTCCAATACCTCATCCGACAATTGTACGTGTTGGCATTGACTAAAGGCTCCCCGTTCTCATCTTTTGCGACCACAATCGTATTATGATCAAATCGGCCATCCCCTTCAAAATCATAGCAAATAACATCACCAGGCATAAGTTGCGATACGTTGCTTACTTCTTTTGCTTTCAGACCTTGTTTTGCACTTGGTAAATACCATCTGAGCGCATGAGCCACCGCCCACGTATAACTCCAATCATTATTCCGCATCCACCATCCGCCAGATTTCTTTGGATACCCGACCATCGGTGCTCCACCAGCATACAAACACTGCGAAATATAATTTGTACAATTCACCTCAAACTTCTTAAACTGTGGGTTGTAGCTATTCCAATACTGCTCTGCATACCTGACCGCTTCCATACGACTATACTTAAAACGGAGAGGCTGCTGTTTTTCATCCTCTTCTAGTGGCGGAATGAACCGAGGAGAAGTCCGATCCCCCTCATCCTGTACAGAGAAGTCTTGCGTGAGTTCCCCGTCAATCCATTCTGAATAACGCTGATCGGCTTCTTCCTCAAGATACAAATTTTCTTTTTGCTTTATCAGATACCGAATGTGAATCTCATAAAATACACTAGCCTCCCGCTGTTGTTCATCCTCATGTAGCGAATGTATTCTCGCCGTCGCACTGCACTTAACGATCTCCGCTCCTCTTCGCTTATGTGCTTCTTGTTTTTGTTTTATCGTAGCATCGTTCATAATCGTTCTGCTAGTTTGCTTGCTTTTGTAGACATAAGTATCAAGGCGGTCTTGAATATGTGCTTTCAGCTTATCTCTCATGGGCTTGCCCCTCTCTCTGGGTAATAGTCCTTGTAGATATGTTTATGTTGGGGGCTTGGGTAATGTGTAGGGGATTTTTGGTTTTGATTTTGTTTTTTGTTTTTTAGAAATGCTTGTGGTGAGTTTGGGTTTGGTTTGGATCTTTGTTAAATGCTTTTGGGTATCTGGGTTTTGGCCACGAAAGTATTCCTCTCGTATGAGGACAATGTTTCTTACTTTCCCTTGGTCGAGGGAGTCATTCACTTCGTATGAGGACAATGTTTCTTACTTTCCCTTGGCGAAGGGAGTCATTCACTTCGTATGAGGACAATGTTTCTTACTTTCCCTTGGCGGAGGGAGTCATTCACTTCGTATGAGGACAATGTTTCCTACTTTTCCCAGCTAAGGGAGTCATTCAACATTAAATTACCAGATCCATTTATTCTCTGTGTATCCCTAACATAATTAGCCGACTTTCCATGTCCAATTAATGAAAAGTTATTGTGCAAAACCCTTTGAATTACTTTCTTAGAGACCATACCCCCAATCCAATCATGAATGATCTTTGTAGTGATCTTCATCCGTGGAAACAAACTACAACACTCATTTATAGCCCTTACCAAAGCCATATCCAAATCTTCCTTACTTCCGCATATTTTACATCCATCATTCTATAATGATGGCGCATATCCATCCCCCCACACCCAACACAAACAATCCCCTTCCGCAAATCCTCATATTTGTACTCAGGGAGTCTTTCATACGGTGACTTCATAATATGCAGCTCACACAGCTTCTCAGCCAAACGAGAGTGACGTGCAGTTAACTTTGCAGAACCAGAAGATTGCTTCAATAATTTAGTAGAAAACCGATTTAATTGGGAACAACACACTATTGGTAATTTAGGTGGGCAATTATATAGATTAAACTCGGGGTTAACAAATATGAGGTTTGATTCTATGGGGAGTTGATAGCCGAGGCTTCTGAGGAGTTGCCTTAAGGCGGTTTCACATCGTTGCATTTGTAATAAGGGATCTTTTATTTCTTTACTGCCAGAATACCACCTGTCTTTTTCAAGTAAAAAATCACCCTCAAAATTCTTCACTTCAAACAAATACACCCTATCCCCTCCAATCACGAGGGAATCAATTTGAAACAAACTGCCTGCGAAATCCAGCAGCAGGTCGTTCACCACAATCCAATCCCCTTCTAAGCCAGAAAACCATTTATCAAAAAGCACCTCCCCCTGATAACCTTTTTCGAGATTCCAAAATCGGCTATCATCCACGAGACCTTCTCGAGCCTTAAGCATTCTTAATAATTTCAGCTCCTCTGATTCAAAACGCTCCTTCATCATAATACTCATCCACAACACTCCCTTCCAAAATTAAAAAAAGCAGGCAAACCTAATTACCTACTTTTCATCCAAAACCAAATACTCCATACTCGCTCGTTCCACCATGAACCTGTAGAAACATCTCGCTAATCGCGGCAAGCATTTCTTCACATTCGCCACTTTTCATGGAAGGCTTAAAATACACAACATGCAGCGCAGATGTACACCCCTCTGAAACTGCCGTCCTGCGACTATCGACAAAAGGACTCCCGAATGGTCCTGCCTCATCTCTAGTGTGAAGCATTTTAGATAACTTAATATCCCTTCCATTCAACCCTTCATAACTTGCAGTCTCATCACTAACTGCAACCGTTACATCACCAACAATCTTCTCAGCATCATAGATTCCAAAGGGAATTTCATATTTCATTGAAAAAAAGTTGTTCAAATCCACAGCAGAATTGAATGGCTCAAGGAATTGTCCTTTTTTTATTCTACGGTACAACGCTTCCACGGATGGGCGATACCTAGATGCATCTATCCCTGTTTCCTTGAATACAGAGCGCCACTCTGCGACCCCCGGAATATCTTTCATATCCTTATCTTCTAAATCCAAGTGAAGCGATTCTTGGAAAAGACGAATTCTGCCTTTTAACATCTGTGGTGACGAACTAACAGTAATATCATTATATTTAATGATACCGAATTTTCCAGAGGTAACTCTGTCTTTAACACTTCTATCAACCAATACTCTCATCTAGCCCATCCTTCCTTTCATTATTATGGTAATTGTATCATATAACTTGATCCATACTACTTCTTGCTTTTAAATATGTTAAAATATAGGTTGGCTAAAATACAATAAAGGAGGTGTTCACATTGAATGAGGAAACAATCAAACTAAAAGAAGAAATAATCGCCTATAGTAAACAAATAGGCATCGATAAGATTGGCTTTGCAAGTGCTGGAGTGTTCACCGGTCTAAAAGAGAGACTAATCACTCAACAGCAACTCAACTACCAATCCGGGTTTGAAGAACCTGATATTGAAAAACGTACAAACCCAGAACTACTAGTTCCCAAGGCTAAAAGCATTATTGCCATTGCTCTTGCATACCCCTCCAAATTAAAAGACGCTCCAAGAAGCACTCGTGAAGAACGTCGAGGGATATTTTGCCGTGCATCTTGGGGTGTCGATTACCATGATATCTTACGGGAGAAACTTAGATTGTTAGAAGCATTTATAAAAGAAAGACGTCCAGACGCTCTAACGAAATCTATGGTAGATACCGGTGAGCTAAGTGACAGGGCTGTTGCAGAACGCGCAGGTATAGGCTGGAGCGGCAAGAACTGTGCCATTATAACGCCTGAATTTGGTTCTTATGTGTATTTAGGGGAAATGATTACTACATTACCCTTTGAACCTGATACACCTCTTGAAGACAACTGTGGGACCTGTAATAAATGCGTGGAAGTATGTCCTACAGGTGCACTCGTTCAAGGTGGACAACTCGATTCTAATAAATGCATTGCCTTCCTGACACAAACAAAAGGCTTCCTTGCAGAAGAATATCGCACCAAATTAGGTAACAGACTTTACGGCTGTGATACTTGCCAGACTGTGTGCCCTGAAAATAAAGGAAAAGATTTTCACCTTCATCCTGAAATGGAGCCTGATCCTGAAATCGTAAAACCGAAGCTAAAACCTCTTTTGACCATTTCCAACAAAGAATTCAAAGAGAACTTTGGTAAGATCTCCGGTTCCTGGCGTGGAAAAAAACCGATACAACGAAATGCCATTATCGCGCTGGCCCATTACAAAGATTTTTCGGCTATACCAGATCTCCTAAGCTTGTTAAAAAATGATCCTCGTCCGGTAATAAGGGGAACAGCAGCCTGGGCAGTAGGAAAAATTGGGGACAAGCAAGCTCTAGAAGCACTGCAACATTATCAAACAAAAGAAAAAGATCCTGAAGTGTTAAAAGAACTTGAAAAAGGAATTAGCATGCTTACTGAGTAGAGTGAAACACATACGAAAGCCACAGAACATAATATTGCTCTGTGGCTTTTTTAGCTATGAACATCAAAAGTAACAAAAAAGACCCCAACCATAAGTTGAAGTCTTGAAAAGTTATGTATGGAGCGGGTGATGGGAATCGAACCCACGACATCAGCTTGGAAGGCTGAGGTTTTACCATTAAACTACACCCGCGATTGGTACCGGTGGCCGGGGTCGAACCGGCACTCCAGAGGAACACGATTTTGAGTCGTGCGCGTCTGCCAATTCCGCCACACCGGCATACTCAATCATAATTATTCAAATGGTGCCGAGGACCGGAATCGAACCGGTACGGTAGTCACCTACCGCAGGATTTTAAGTCCTGTGCGTCTGCCAGTTCCGCCACCCCGGCTTGTCTCGTATATATGAATAACTATTTTAAAATAAAATTGGAGGTGGCAACCGGATTTGAACCGGTGATAAAGGTTTTGCAGACCTTGGCCTTACCACTTGGCTATGCCACCTGAAATTTTTGGAGCGGAAGACGGGATTCGAACCCGCGACCCCCACCTTGGCAAGGTGGTGTTCTACCACTGAACTACTTCCGCAAAAATGGCTGGGCTAGCTGGATTCGAACCAACGCATGTCGCAGTCAAAGTGCGATGCCTTACCGCTTGGCTATAGCCCAATAAATCTAGAAATAAAAAAGACTTAAATGAAAGTCGATAATAAGTAAATTATGGGGCGACTGATGGGAATCGAACCCACGAATGCCTGAACCACAATCAGGTGCGTTAACCACTTCGCCACAATCGCCATAATTTTAAATTGGCAGGGGCAGTAGGAATCGAACCCACACCGGAGGTTTTGGAGACCTCTGTTCTACCGTTAAACTATGCCCCTATACTACATTTTGTTACTACTTTTAAAGAATTGGTGGAGGGGGGCAGATTCGAACTGCCGAACCCGAAGGAGCGGATTTACAGTCCGCCGCGTTTAGCCACTTCGCTACCCCTCCATATTTCTGGTGCCGGCGATAGGAGTCGAACCCACGACCTACTGATTACAAGTCAGTTGCTCTACCAACTGAGCTACACCGGCATTATATGGTGATTCTTTCATTTTGGTGAAAAAATCATGGTGGCTCGGGACGGAATCGAACCGCCGACACATGGATTTTCAGTCCATTGCTCTACCAACTGAGCTACCGAGCCTAATTCTATTTTCAAAGAAAATGGCGGTCCCGACCGGGATCGAACCGGCGATCTCCTGCGTGACAGGCAGGCATGTTAACCGCTACACCACGGGACCATTTGGTTGCGGGGACAGGATTTGAACCTGCGACCTTCGGGTTATGAGCCCGACGAGCTACCAGACTGCTCCACCCCGCGATAATAATAGTGAATATGTTATAAAGATATAATGGTGGAGGATGACGGGATCGAACCGCCGACCCCCTGCTTGTAAGGCAGGTGCTCTCCCAGCTGAGCTAATCCTCCTATGTATGGACAATCATTATCAATGTCCTCAAAATAGCTTTGGTGACCCGTACGGGATTCGAACCCGTGTTACCGCCGTGAAAGGGCGGTGTCTTAACCGCTTGACCAACGGGCCAAAGATAATGGCGGAGAGCAAGGGATTTGAACCCTTGAGACGGCGTTGACCGTCTACACGATTTCCAATCGTGCTCCTTCGGCCACTCGGACAGCTCTCCATTTAGTTGGCTCCACCAGTAGGATTCGAACCTACGACCCTTCGGTTAACAGCCGAATGCTCTACCGCTGAGCTATGGTGGATTAATACCAGCCTGGCAACGTCCTACTCTCACAGGGGGAGATCCCCCAACTACCATCGGCGCTGAAGAGCTTAACTTCCGTGTTCGGTATGGGAACGGGTGTGACCTCTTCGCCATCATTACCAGACAAATATTATTATAATATATCTTTGAAGAAAATCAAGATGTTTTTTCAACTTTTTTTATTCCTTCAAAACTAGATAATGTTTTCCTATCAAGATATTCATATCGTTCACTTATTTCGATACTTATTTGGGTTAAGTCCTCGATCGATTAGTATTCGTCAGCTCCACATGTCGCCATGCTTCCACCTCGAACCTATCTACCTGATCATCTTTCAGGGATCTTACTTACCGAAGTAAAAGGAAATCTCATCTTGAGGGGGGCTTCATGCTTAGATGCTTTCAGCACTTATCCCGTCCGCACGTAGCTACCCAGCTATGCCTTTGGCAAGACAACTGGTACACCAGCGGTGCGTCCATCCCGG
>NZ_VTEV01000016.1 GCF_008180725.1 Sutcliffiella horikoshii
CAACTTCAAGTGCAAAATCGAGGAACTACTGTTTAAATGGCTTAACAGAAGAAGTCAAAGGAAATCCTTCACATGGGATAAATTCAGACTATTTCTTGATAAATATCCTCTACCTTCACCAAGAATTAAAGTGAATATTTATGATTTAAGAAAAGAGATTAGCTACATTCTGTGAATGATGACTAGGAGGAGCCGTGTGCATTAATAGTGCAAGCACGGTTCTGTGAGGGTTTGGAGCACAATTTACCGTAAGGTAGAAAGGCTCCATTCTACTCGACTCCAGGAACAAGGATCAGCGTCCATTTTTGTTTTGGCCGCAAGAAATATCTAATTGAAGGAATTATTAGAATATGAAATAATTGGTATTAAGTAATAGGGCAGCAATATTGAATAAGCCTATAAATAAGGTTGCTTAACTACGAGGAGGTGTTTTGTTAATGAAAAGGAGGAAACAATCGTTTCTTACTTTAGGAATATTGGTTGTTGCAATTTTAATCTTTTATTTTAATGGTACCAAACAGATATACGGAAATGATGAAGCATCAATAGTTAAAGTAATTAATTCTATTGAGGGATATGAAGATAAATCAATTGAAATCTTGGAGATAAAAGATTTTGATGAACAAAGAATTGCAGCGTTTTTAGCTAATAATAGACCAGGCTGCATAGAGTTTACTGAAGATAAGAAAGGTAACTATATATGGAGATATATAGAAGTTAATGAAAATGAAGAATTTAGTTTTTTTCAAATTTCTCCTCGTAAAATGATCTTTGTAACCAATAACGAGAATGAAATTGCTAAAATGCAAGTAGATATTAATGGGCAAAAATTCGAACAGGAATTTATTCCGAATAAAGCAACTGTAACTTGGGCTGAATTACCGCAAACAGATAATAAAGAATATATATTTCGGAACTATAAGTATTTTGATAAAGATGGAATTATTATTAAGAAATTTGAATAACCAGCTAGTAAACAATCTAGGGCAATTATGGAAAATGTAGCCACTAGTCTAAGCAGCTGTATTTATTGTTATTGGGAGGGCTTATTATGATACTGTTTTCTGCTTTTATAGGTTGGGTTTTAATTATGTTAATTGAAGTTGTTTGGTTAATGAACGATATTTCAGGTGGTGCCAGAAACATAGAGGTGATTTATGTAACTATTGTTATTTCTTTAGTTGTGGGGGCTACTGGACTTAATCTATATAGTAAACATGTAAGCAAATGACTAATAGTGCAGAGACATTTCGTTATTTAGTTAAAAGGAGCTTTTCTTGAAAAAGATATAAATTATAGATCTTCAGCAATCGGGCGCCATTCTTGAAGAAGAATAGGTGCTCATTTTGTATTTAAGGGCCAGATTGTTTAATAACAATTTTAAAGCAAAGTGATATTGTAAAGGTCTATACTTAAACTAACCGGGCAGAAAAGCTAAATAAGGCAAACATTAAAACAGTTGCTCCTGATTTTTAATAGTGGATTAGTAAAAAAATAAATATTTTAATTATCATCTTGATACCTTGTTAAAATTTCTTCCGCTTGTTTACGTAATCCAACGATTAATTCCTTTGGTTCCAAAATTCGTGCGTGACTTCCAAGTCTTAAAAATAATGGTGTTATAAAATTAAGTTCACCTCTATCTATGATTCTATTTATGTATCCAGTTCCATCTTCTTGCGTGACTACAAAACCCTCAAAATAAGGAACACTTTTACATTGACGGACACCTTCCATAGTTAAATGCACATGCAGTCTAATCGGTTTTTTTATTTCAATAAAGTTGAACCATTCTTTTAAATTCATGAATTCATCTTCGTTTTCTTCAGTTGATAAAATGGAAAGAATACAATCTACACTATACAGTAATATTTTTTTCTTATGATAATCGTAAGCAGGCAAATACCATAATCCATCATGGGCATATACACCGATAGGACGGATATGTTTTTTCCTTATACCTGATTTAGATTCATATTGTATGTGTAAACTTCTATTCTCAATAGAATACTTTAAAACATCGTTTAAAAGGGGGGTATCAATCGTTCTTTTGGGGTTCCAAAAAGCAATATAAGACCAAATTTTATCTATTTTTATTTTAGCTTCACTCTGGAGTGAACTATATAATTTATGTTCAACCGAGGAAATTTCAGTATCAAATGGCAAGTTGCGATAGTAATTTAGAGATTGAAAAGCAAAGAAGATAGAAACAGCTTCTTCTTCTGTAAATAAAATTGGAGGAAGAAATCTACTCGTTAATACTGTATATCCACCATTACGTCCTTGTTCTGAGTAAATTGGCAATCCCATATCAGATAAATCTAATATGTATCTGTGTACAGTACGAATGGATATATGAAATTCATCTGCTATTTCTTGTGCAGTAAACTTTTTCTTAGTCGTAACAAACATAAGAATATCTAATAGACGCTTGGCTTTTGACATTTTTTACCTTTTTCATTTAATCATGTCATTACTTGTCATGTTTTACGTATAGTATAGTTTATGCCTTATGATTTTAGCAATTAGGGGAAATTCTATAAGATAAAAGGAGATAAAAATATGACCATTAACGAGAGAACAAGAAGAGTGATTTTAGATTTAGCAGTTACTTTAGATGGATTTATTGAAGGGCCGAATGGAGAAGTTGACTGGTGCATTATGGATCCTGATATGGATTTCAATAAATTTTTGAATCAAATTGATACTATACTATATGGTAGAAAAAGCTACGATATATGGGGGCAATATATTCCAAAAAATGAAGACTCAGATACCGATAAAGAAATGTGGAGATTGGTTCATAGCAAAGAGAAGTATGTGTTTTCCAGAACACAAAAAGAAACTGATAATCGAGCGAAATTAATAAATGATAACATTGTTGAAGAAGTTAATAGATTAAAGAAAAAGCCCGGTAGGGACATCTGGTTATATGGTGGCTCAAGTCTTATTACAACTTTTATCAATTTAGGACTTGTTGATGAATTTAGATTATCTGTTCATCCAATTATTTTGGGAGAAGGAAAACCTTTATTTATAGATATAAACAAGAGAATAAATCTAGAAATAGTTGAAACCAAAAACTTTTCTTCTGGCGTTGTTCAATTAATTTACAGATTGAATTAAACAAAGGGTACATCCCAATGAGTTTATTGTCACTTTGTTCTACCAAAGGGCAGCTTAACTTCAATAAGGATATTCAACTATCGGGCGCGAACCTTTAAAAAGGATCAGCGCTCGTTTTTTATTTTGACGTTAGTTTACCTTAACTAACTTATTGTGGAAATAATGGAAATTTGAGATGATGTAGTAAAGATTGTTTTGAGTTCATTAAGTAAAAAGGGGGTACGATGTGGGAATTCCTAAATATCCTGAAGTTCCAAAGCTTACAGATAAACAAATTGACGAGATAACAGAATTGGTGTTTTGGAAAGAGGTTGAGCCTAGAAAATGCGATGCAATATTTGTGTTTGGAGGCTCACACCCTGGTAATTGGAAGAAACCTTTAGAAGCTTATCAAAATGGTTTAGGTGACTGTATTATTGCAACTGGAGGAAGTAGTTTATCAAATCTGCGACATCCTGAATGGGATAATATAGGTTTCTCAGAATCTGAAGTCATTGTTAAGAACTTACTTGAAAATGGTGTTCCTAAAGAAGTTATTATCTATGAAACTTCATCTATGCACTCAATTGCAAATGTAACGGAAGCCAAGAAAATATTTGATTTTACATCAATAAATAGCTTGTTATTTGTTTGTAAAAGTATCGCTACGGGTAGGCAGTACCGTACTTTATTAAAATATCTCCCACCGAATATTAATTATATACCGTATCCTTTTGATACAAGTTTTGATGGCCAAACGACTATAAAGAGGGATAACTGGATGCTAAATGAGAGAAATATGTCACTAGTTTTTGGCGAGTATTTAAGGAATGTTATTTATGGAATGGAAGGGATGATAAATGCCCCTAGAAAACATGTTGCAGGACTGGAAGACATTGTTTTACATCACTATAAATCATTAGATTAATCTTGTCTCGTTAATCTAATTGAAACAAACTAAAGGCCGGAGTCCAAGCCCATGAATTTTTAAAAAAGAAATTAGGTTAAGGCATATTGGCTATTCAAGAATCGGGCGCAAAAATGGAATAAGCAACTAACAAAATCAAATATATATAACTCAGTTCATTTACGAGCTGAGTTATTTTTTAATTTCACTACAAAATTAGGGCAGTTTTAACGACATATTGACTTGCATTCTCTAACCCCAAGAAAGTTTTGCGTTAGGAACGGAATCCATTATCAACACTATCTCCTTTTTCTGTGACTCGTGGATCTCTCTAAATTTGTGGGGAAACATATATTCTTACAGAATGTGCAAGTATTTTCTGGACGAATGCTTTGCTTTCAGTCGCCAGTTTTCCAGACAGACGTGCGTACAAATATGTTTCTAATGTGCGTACGAACGAAGCGCAAGCTTTGTTCAGGAAGCACATGGTTCAGAGAATAGAACTTCTACCGAAATGCTCATGGGGGTCACGATTGACCCCTGCTGGAGAGTAGGAGAGGGTTTTTCAATTAGGAAGCGGCGATAGACGATTCCGAATGAGCACCCGGAGCGCAGCGTAGGGCAAGGAGATAAATGCGCAAGCATTTGTCGACGCAGTAAGGGGGACGGTCAGCTATGCTGACTGACAAGCGTAGCTTGTCATACGTCCCCCTTATGCTCTTTCCCCTACCGCTACGCAAACACCGCACCGTACTCCCGTAGCAACCTACAACCCTTGGTGCGACAGGCGGTACGCCATTCCGGGGCGACATTCGCACCAAATACGCCGCGGAAGTTGTCACAAAAACAGGTAGGGGACGTTGTCCAAAAAGAAGAAAGATCAGCGGACCGAACGGGGAGCGGATCGTCCGGAAAAGATCCTCGGGAGAGAAATCCAGCGTCCGACAGCGTGGACGACGAGAGGCGGTTGTATGTCAAAAGAATCGAACGTGTACGCACAAAGTGCGAGCAAAAGAAGGCAGGAAAAAGCCCCGAGCGGAGGAAGGCTCCGCGCTCGTCGAATGGTGGATTTTAGGGTGGTTCGAGGGGGAAGGAGGGAGTGCGTTATACGAGCGTAGCGAGAAAGGTAAGAGAGACCACCGACCGACGCGGGACCCGCGCGAACAGCCCTGCTGCCCTTGATTAGACTTACTTTTACGTGACATTCGGCGCGGGAAGCCCGGAGTGCGTTATACGAGCATAGCGAGAAAGGTAAGAAACACCACCGACGGGTTAGGACCCGCGGCGATGGAGCGGGTTGCTCTCCGAAACGCTATTAGGACAAGAGTTTCACGCTATGGTTCTTCGGTCAAGTGCTTCTGTTGGCAAAAAAAAGACCGTCTTCCCGAAGGAGGACGGTCCGGTTGCAGTTGCAGATAGGACGCATGCCGTGCGGTATCTCATTCTCATTTGATGTCCACGAAATCAGCATAGCTTGCTCAACCGATAAATTGAAGTATCTCATGCGCCTTCATTCTCACATATCATGTGGCACACCATATGATATGGTATAAGCAAAGGGTTCAGCTTTATGATATGCTCATGAAATTCAACATGGAACACGCATACGATATGACACGCTTTGCACATACCTTGTTTATCATGAGATGCGGGACGGTGTATTGCACACCATACCCATGATATATGTAATGCCGTGTAATCATTATCTCGTGCCGATTTTGTGAGTGGGGTGGAATTCATTCGATTTGGTGTCAATGCAAGAAGTGCAACTGATAACAAATGTGGCTTTGAAATAAAGTGGAATAATTTATAATAAAGTCTGAACATTTATAAAAAAGATTGATAATTTGAAAAAATGTTTGATTAGAAATCCTGTGTTGATATTCGGAAATTTTCATATTCCACAAACTAGGTCCAGATTGTTGAATAATAATAATACAGAAAGAACAAGGTCATTTTTTATTAAATATTATATAAGATTCAAATATAATAATACCTCCCGATAATAGGAGGTATTAATGTGCTTGACATATTAAGAAAATGAACTAGTTTCTAAAATATTGACTGAAGTATTTTGCATCGTAAATAACTTCTAGTGAATTCTTCCCATATAAGTTTTGAAACACTTGGATAGCATATGAATCCATCATTCCAGAGATGTAATCTGCTATCATCCGGTCCTTTTCTTCATTTGTATTCCTAAACTCAACTGGAAGAAGCATGTTGTTTTTATTGAATTTATCATCAGTGAAAGCGTCAAATAAACCTTTTATTATTTTTTCACCCTGTTTTTCATAAATTTGCACGATGTCTGATATGCTTAATAGTTGAAAATAAGCGCCGAAATTACGGCGTTTACCCTTTTAACAAGAAACTGCGTAGAATGTTAGATTCTACGCAGTTAAGTGATTTTGGCCGATTTGCGAATCCGCATTCGGCTGTTTCGCATCGAAGAAAAATAACTGCTGGAATCTAAATCGCTATTTCTCTGAGGGGGAAAAATATGGACGAAACTATTAGACAATTCTTGGAAGGTAAAAAATACACAAGTTCGGAAACAATTCGAACTTTTCAGTATACGCTTCAGACCTTCGAGAACATCATCGAAGACGGTGGAGGCGACATGAAATAATTAACAGAATTTGACATCCATCACTACTTTCGAAATCGGGAAGATAAAAAAGTCACGACCCGTCAAAAAGAGTATTCCATCGTGTTAAGCTTTCTCACTTTTCATGGATGGCAGGACCGGATGAATGGAATCGAGTATCCGGAGGAAAAAGTAGTCAGCATGGAACAGAAATCGATCGACAACATCGACATCGCCAAAATCAAACGGGAAATTGAAAAGATGAATCGGAAGTTGAACGGCGAATGGAAAAAAGGCGGGAAAATGCGAGTCGCAGTGATTTACTCGCTTATTTATACCGGGCTGCGTGTTTCCGAGCTTGCCAACCTAAACCGGGAAGATTTGGATGTGAGGGAGCGAACCGGATCGATTCAGGTCCGGGGAAAAGGCAACAAAGAACGGACCGTCCCTGCCCCGAAAGAGCTAAGAAGAAAACTAATGGAATACTTGAGTGAACGGACGGATGACAACCCCGCCCTTTTTGTGTCAAATAGGGGGCAACGCATCAGTGTGCGGAATATCCAGGATATCTTGAGCCGATTGAATGATCGTTGCGGCCTCAAGAAGGGAACCGTCCATCCCCACGTCCTCCGCCACTAGTTTCTCTATCAAACGGCAAAGAAAGTACCACTTACGACCCTAACCCAGCTGGCCGGCCACGATGATCCGAAAACGACGATGATCTATACTACGCCGAACTTGCAGGAAGTCGGGGAAAAACTCGATGACTTATATCAGGAAGAGGATTGAGCGTATAAACATTTATTGAGATAGTGGTAAAATTTTGATAAATCACAACAATAAAACACAAGTATCATCTTATCCAGTATTATTGAGTAAGTACAATTAAACCCTGACCTATTTAAATTCCAATATAACACTAAAGCAGAAACCAGGAGAACTATGACAAAGACTTCTTATTCAATAGTGATAAGATATTACATGAATCTTTTCGACAAATCGGGCAAATTAACACCAGAAAAAACAAATAAACTATATTCTTGGATTCACAACTTAGATGAATAAAGATTTGTTGTCACGTGCAATGTCTTTGCTTGAATAGAGTGTATCCTTTGCAGATTCCCTTATATGACTAGGCTTGTCTCACTAGGGTTGCAAATTCGTAGCATCGAATTATACTGCGTGAAGAGAAGTAAGTTTATAAGGAGCAAAACGACGCTGAAAGCTATTTCAACATAAAAAGCCGGAACTTTCCTAAAAGGAGAGATCCGGCAAACTGTGTTTTTAGTCATCTCAAAAATGAGCAGGGACTTTAACAAGACGATATTTACTGGTCCACATTTGTGTGCTTACAATTAATTTTTCATCTTCTTTTTCAAAAAATAGACTGTTACCATCTATCTCTTTAAAAATCCAACCTTTGCTGCTTATTAATTGTTGAATGTGGGTATTAACATCCTCCTTATTCTCAATGATGTACCAAGTTGCCTCATTATCTTTTGAAATCTCTACTAATTTTTGATTTGATTCATTCAATTTCTGCACAACTTCTCTCGGGGTCGTAGATTCTACATCCGCCGGAAGGTCTGGGTAACGCAATTGATTTAAGTAGATAAAAATTGTAACGAATAGAATGCTAATAAAAACCGCGCTTATGATAAGCCATTTTCTTTTCATCTAATCCCTCCCTCTCCATAAATTTATCTTTTTTGAACCAAAAGCGCAAACTAATTAAAGTTTGCGCTTTTAAATCTTCTATTAATTTGATGCTTTGTCCATTTCGTAACCGTATACTTTATATCCACTGTTATACCAATTTGCTAAAGTTGTTGTCTCTTTTTTATCTGATGTATGTTGTGTTAAATATTTATTGCTACTGTATGAACCGGTATTCTTAGTAATAATGGCGGTATGGTCTATTTGACCATCACCTCCGAAATCAGCATTTACAACATCACCGGTTTGCAGCGCTGAAACCGAACTCGCTATGCCTGCTCGCGACTTCCAATGGAGATAGAAGTTATGAGCACCACCCCAACTATATGAAGGTACGACACCATAACTCCAAGATGAGGAGGAAGTGTAGTGCGACCCATACCTTAATTTCATTCCACCAGTATATATGGCTTGTGAAACGAAGTTTGTGCAATCATTCCACTTTTTCCAGCAATTCGTATCATATACACTACAACCTTCTTTATATGCATAATAATCGTAGGCTGGATTTCTTCCATCCCACCATTTATAAGCGTAATCCCTTGCCTTGATATTATCATACCCATTTGAATAAACAGTCATAGGTGACATAGAACTTCCAGAGACTTCATCATTAGTGCTTACCGCATTTTCTGCAGTAGATTCAGCATTTGATGATACTGGCAATAAACTGTTTAACTCCGCATTCTCTTCTTCCGACAATATAGTATTGTTCGTTAATTTGTTTTTGTATTGTTTAAGTTTGTCATTCTTCTCATGGTTTTCATAAAGATCTATGAATTTAACGAACGATACTATTTTTCCCATCTCTTCTTCACTAAACTCATCGAAAGATCCACCTAAAGACAAAACAAATTGCTGATATGTAGGATCATTTACATCACTGACAATCGGAAGCTCATTTGTTTTGATGTACGTCTTGATGATTTTAATGGCATCTTTATGCTCAACCATAGCTTTTTCTTTTTCTTGTTTTGAATCGTCTGAGATGGTCTTGTACAATACAATATCTTTTGCTGAAAAGACATTTCCCCTATTTTCCTTGACTTCCACTTTCTCCGCAGCAAAAGTCGGAGTGATAGAGGTTGTTAGAGCTACTGCCAAAACTAACGCTGAAATCAATTGTTTCCTCATACTTACTTTCCTCCCCATTTTTATATTTTTTCTTACATTTCCCAATATACCACAAATTTGGTAGATTCATAGACTTATTTTCAAAAAAAATCCAGTTTGGTTTACTATAATAATAAGCGCTTAAAAAAAGTTAATAATATGAAAATGTTTAACCGATATAACCCATATAACACATAATGAAAAAGGAGAGAGACAATGCCGAGTAAATTCAGCCCTACTACCCCTGTCGAATATGTCCCATTTGACTTTGGAGGATATTTCGATTCAATGAAAGAGTATTTCGGAGAGTATACCTTCTTTGAAAAATGGAAGCGGTATTGGATGGAAATTTTTCATGAACAAGATGAAAAATTAAAACGCTATATCAAGATGTTTCCGAATACCAATCCTATCATGCAACGTGCTGCCCAGCATCCATCCCTTATGTTGAAGGATTATGAAATGTTTCAAGTTGACCATATAACAGACTATGGAACATACTGCTTTCATTTTGATGTAGAAGCGATGCACACCATTAAAGACGCGCAGCAAGTTCCTGTGGACGTCATCAGAAGATCAGACATATACATAGATCCCGATACCCCTCATATAAAAGAAAAGCTGGAAGACGAGCGGTTGCCTTATTTTGTTCGCATGGCTGGAATAAAGGATTCTTTCATCTGTGCAGACGGAAATAAGAGGGTGAGAGCGAGAATCGAAAGGGGTGATAAGGATTTTAAAGGATACACGTTTTGGCCGGAGCATGCGGAGCGTATCTTTTTCAGCCCCATGGATTTTTACTTTTATATCTTTCTTTATGAGGTAAACGCAATGTATAACAAAATGATGGAAAACCCACATGAGGAAAACATTTTGAGCGTGACACAGATGCATTTGCAAGCAAATGCGGCCAAGTGAGTCACAAAAAAGACACCTTGGGACGGGTGTCTTTTTTTCTATCTTTTTAAGCCCTCTCGATGATTTGATTCAATGGAACGTTCATTTTTTTACTCGCCTGACAGGCGGTCGAGAATAGTATTTTGCGTTCTTTATTGTTTCGAATCTGTTTGGCATGGCGTTTGATGGCCGGAACCGGGTTCGGATGCCGGTCGTTCAATTCCAAGACCCCTTTGGCATTGTCACGACACCGCCCTAATACTTCATTACTCATACGCTTTTCATCACCTTTCCCCTTTAGGTTAAACATTGATTATGTACGTGATGTCATTCTTCATGGATGCGCATAACACCAGCTTATTAGCTTCATTGTATCAAATGTTCGTTGAGGTCGACACCTATAGGAATCGGTGTCGAAAAGTTCAACATTTCCACACTGTCATTATCTGCTATAATTAAATAACGGGAAGTGAATCCTGCCCTTTCATTCTCCTTGAAAGGGGTGAGGGCAGTTGGCACGACGCAATAACTCCAAAGCACGACCAACCAATGCCCCGTAATACGGGCAACTGCCTATAAAACCCGCAAGGAAGGACAAGCTCTGGTTCTAAAGGAATTGAAATGGTCGATTTTCGCAATCGTACTTATCCTTGGCATCATCAAAATTAGTTATTCTATTAAAGGGCGCGATTCGAGAATATCAGCGCTTACTTTTTATATTGGCCAGTGGGGTAAGGGAGAGGTAAATTCTCCCTCATCCCATAATCACCTAATTTAGAAACGCTAGTAATTCGGCGTGCCTGTCCCAACAGCCCACCCTACTTCTGGAATTCCATTTTTGCATAGGCGTCATGTTGGTGGATGGATTCTTCGTTTCTGCATTCGATTTTGAATGATTTTACCCAATCAGTGAGATATAAATCTGTTGCAATTAGTCGGATTAAATCTTCTACAAATCTCGGATTCTCATAGGCTTGTTCGGTTACTTTTTTCTCATCGGGCCTTTTTAACACAGGGTGGAGCCTTGCGCTTGCGTTAGACTCCATAATATCAAGAAGTATTTCTTTAAAGTTATGCGGGAAGGTTTCACCAGGGGCTGTTGTCACTTCCACGGTAACGACACCTCTTTGATTGTGCGCACTGTATTCGCTGATTTCCTTGGAGCAAGGACAAAGGGTGGTAGTTAGTGCCGTCATTTTTACTTTCTCTGTCCATCCCTCGTCTGCATCATAATGCACTTCCAATTCCACATCTGCTTTCATCAATCCAGAAAGCTGCATTACCGGACTTTTCCTCTCAAAAAACCAAGGGAAAACAACATGGATTGTTGAGCTTTCTTGCTTCATTTTTTCAGCAAGGCGCTTAGTGAGATCTTTTAAGGTGGAGAAATCCATCCGAAGCCCTTCTTGATAAAATTCATGAAGCACTTCCGGTAACCTGCTCATATTTATACCTTTTTGCTCTCTGACCAATCCGGTCGTAAGAGTGAAATTTCCAACTGAATTCTGCTCAAAAGGGGCAAGAGTAGATGAAACTAACACAGGATACGTTAAATTTTTCACGCCAACCTGCTCAATTTTAAAGAAATAATCTTGTTCTTTATTTTGTAAATCCTTCATATTCTCTTTGCTGGTAGGCTTGTCTCCTATAATAGGGTCAACAGAGCCAAAATAACGATGCCTTTCTATTTTAGAAGGGAGGGGTAGTTTATTCATAATAGTTAGAGCTCCTTTATTAAAACGTAATAATTCTTATTTATTATGTTACTAGTGGTTGGTAAAATCAAGAATTAAGTGTTTACTTGCATAATAAATGATAATAGTAGTATATTTAAATCGTAAAGATTACGATTTGGGTAAAATGTGCTTTTTAAAGGAGGATGCCAAATGAACCTCGACCAATTTTATAAACAGATAGTCCTAGATCATGCGAAAAGTAGGCGAAATTACCGGGAGATGGATGGGTATACGCATAAAGTTCACTATAAAAATCCTACATGTGGTGATGTGATGACGCTTTATGCAAGGCTAGATGATAATCATATAGAAGATATCTCGTTTATAGGAGAAGGATGCTTTATCAGCATGGCTTCTTCTTCCATGTTTACTACCATTGGTAAAGGAAAATCACTAGACGAATTAAATGATTTATCTGCTCTTTTTAATGAGATGATTGTAAAAGGTAAGGAAGTAGAGGATGAGCGGTTGGAAGAGGCAGTTAGTTTAAAAGACATCCATCAGCTTCCTGCTCGTTATAATTGTGCGTTGATGCCATGGCAAGCATTTCAGAAATTGATGAAGGAAGATAGGGAAATAAACTAGATAGGGTTTAATTAAATAAAATGGGACAATAATGTACAATAAATCGTAATGATTACGATTATTATATAAACAGAGGTGATTTGGTTGGCAACATGGGATTTAAGTAAAACAAAGCATCACGTGCTGATTTGTAATGGAAGCAGTTGTAATTATGCTGGAGCAGAGGAATTAACTCAGGCAATTAGGGAGGAAATTTCCGAACGCGGCTTAGATCAACATATCCATACAACCAGAACGAGGTGCAATGGGAGATGTCAGGATAAGTGCGTGGCAATTGTTTATCCAAAGGGTGATTGGTACAAGGATTTGAGTCCAGAAGATTCCCGGAAGCTAATAGATTCACTAATCTATGAGAATGATTTAACCGGAAAAATCAGTCACACAGCTGGAAAAGATGGCTTCATCCGCGAGCCGGGTGTAGTACAAGGCGTGTTAAAGGAAAAAGAGAAAGACCAAAAGGTATCTAAAAAACTATAAAGGAATGGTTGGATGAGCTTTATAAAGTCGACAAAAATACCAGTCACTATTTTGACTGGTTATTTAGGTGCAGGTAAAACAACGTTACTTAACAGGATATTAACAGAAAAACACCAACAAAAGATGGCAATCATTGTGAATGAATTCGGAGAGGTGGGCATTGATAATCTGCTTGTTGTTAATTCCGAAGAAGAGATTGTGGAGATGAATAATGGTTGTATTTGTTGCACGGTCAGAGGCGAGTTAAACAAAATTCTACGTACCCTGACATTTTCCATGGAACAAGGAAAAGTCCATTTTGATAGAGTGTTGATTGAAACAACGGGACTGGCTGACCCTGCTCCTGTGGCTCAAACTTTTTTCATGGACAGGGAGCTTTCAGAGAAGTTTGAGGTGGATAGCATTGTTACGGTTGTAGATTGCAAACATGTTCATAGACATTTGGATGAAAAAGACGAAGCGCAAGAACAGATTGCGTTTGCAGATGTTATTGTCATGAACAAGCTTGATCTATTAGAAGAGGATGAGTTGCACTCCCTTGAAAAACGAATTTCCTTCATGAATCCGACAGCCCAAATGCTTTTTACGGAAAATTGCAAGGTAGATTTAAAAGAAGTATTAGGAATCAAGTCATTTGACTTAAACCATAAGCTGAATCTTAATCCACATTTCTTAGAGGAGCATCATCACCATCATCACGATGACAAAGTGACATCTGTTTCTTTCGTGGAAGAGCAACCACTTGACCGGAATAAGCTTGATCGTTGGATGAGCCAACTTATACAGGAGAAGGGAGAGGACCTTCTGAGGTATAAAGGGATTTTGCATGTGAAAGATGTGGAAGAACGGGTTGTTTTCCAAGGGCTACATATGCTCTTCGCCGGCAAACCAGACCGAAAATGGAGAAAAGGTGAAACAAAACGAAGTGAACTGGTTTTCATAGGCCGTAACATAGATAAGAAAGAGCTGGAGAGACAATTCAGGGAGTGTCTTGCTTAACAAAAGAAGAATAGAGAAGCTGGAGGAAAAGAGAAATGGGTTGCTGGTATGAAGAACATTTTCAGCAAGATTATTTATTAATCTATAAACATCGTAATGAACAACAAGCACAATTAGAGCTGGAAAGTTTGTGGAAGCACATTCCGTTAGATGGAAAAGGGAAGATTCTTGACCTATGTTGTGGATCTGGCCGTCACAGTAGGTGGCTTGCTAATAGAAGCCATCAAGTAACAGGTATTGATCTGTCTTTAGTTCTATTAGAGGAAGCAAGAAAGGCTTCAGAAAAGGAAGCTATTGTCTATGAAAGAGCAGATATGAGAGAAATAGCATACAAGGAAGAGTTCGATGTGGTAGTGAACCTGTTTACAAGCTTTGGATATTTTGATGAAGATGAAGAAAACGAAAAGGTGCTTAAAAAAGTGTATGAAGCTTTGGTGCCAGGTGGGTATTTTCTTTTCGACTTCCTAAATCCTTCTTTCTTAAAAAGCAACCTGATACCTTTCACTACCTTCTCAGAAGGAGATTTAATCATTAATCAGTACAGAAAAGTAGAAGGGGACTGCATAGTTAAGCGTATTAATGTTAAGGATGCTTTTTCACAACGGACTTACGAAGAACGGGTGAAGCTATATTCCTATCAAGTGCTGAGATCCATGTTAGAAAGGAACGGCCTACAACCTATTCAAGTGTTCGGTGATTATGAGGGAGGATCCCTATGTGAGAACAATTCACCAAGAACAATCTTTCTTTGTAAAAAAGAACCAAAGGAGTGGACGGGATGATTCTATCAGGAAAAACTATAGAATCCAAAATACTACAAGGCGACTTGATAATAAATCCATATGAAAGTACCAGTGTTCAGCCTGCATCCATTGATCTTAGAATCAGTAGCCACTTTCTAGTGATTGATGAAAACCAAAGCGCCTCTTTGTCACTTGATAAACGTGCAGCTTACCGAGATATTTATGTAGAAAAAAACTCTACCATCATCATTCCGCCACATTCCTTTCTACTTGCAACAACAGTAGAGTACATAGAGCTGCCTACCACGTTGACCGCTTTTGTAGAAGGAAGGAGTTCTATTGGCAGGTTGGGTTTGTTTATTCAGAACGCCGGCTGGGTAGATCCGGGATTCAAAGGACATATTACGCTAGAGCTATTCAATGCAAACAGACTTCCAATAGAAATACCGATCGGCAGGCGGGTCTGTCAGCTAGTCATTGCAGGAGTAGATCAAGAAGCCGATGCGTATAAGGGGAAATATGTTGGTCAGCAAAAGGCGACAGCAAGCAGGATCTATCAAGATATTGAAAGCGTATAGAAATGAGAGTAGAGAAGACAGTGTACACTTGCTTCTGCAACTCAGAACGGAAATTATTTGTTACTAATTCCCATCTTAAATTCCAGTCAACTAGTAACTTAGACGTTGAATTTAAGATGGGAATTTCCTTGTTTAGGGTTAAGCTCAGAAAAAAGTGATAATACAGCCTAGCATTATTGCGTATTGGGTAGGTACTACTTTAATAAAACAAGCGGTTAAAGAATTTAAGGGTCTTTTAGTTTAACAAGGATTCAACACTTAAATTTGCGCATAAAAAATAACATAAATAATAATTCATAAAATAGTGGTAATGTTGTTATACCCTCCATTTGAAAAATGAAAGTTGTTCTTGCAATATATAATGATATTGATTATCATTATCATATAATATATAATTTGGAGGAAGTAATATTGAAACAAAGGAATATATTTTTAATAGCTATCTTTGCGATTTTGTTGGTGTTAGCTGCTTGTGGGAATGAGAATAATAATTCAGAAGAACCTGTGACAAATGGGGATGCAAACCAAGAAGATAAACATCTTGTAGAGCATCTCTATGGAGAGACGGAAATTCCTGAGAAAATAGATAAAGTGTTATCTTTACGCCCATCCTTTACAGACCATATTCTTGCTTTGGAAGAGAAGCCTTATGCCGTGACTGGTGAAGAGCAGTATGGAGGAAGCTACATACCATATCTTGCTGATCAACTAGATGGAGTCGAAATAGTTGGAAATCAATCTTCCGTTGACTTAGAAAAAATTCTATCCTTGGAGCCAGATTTGATTCTAATTGATGATTACTTAGCTTCTCAAGTGTATGATGACCTAAATAAGATTGCGCCAACCATTGTTCTAGGAACAAAGGATACGGAAGCTCAAAACGCTCCGGACTATTGGCAAGAAGACTTTCTGAAGATCGCAGAGATTTATGGTAAAACAGAACTTGCAGAACAAAAGATCCAGGAGTTAGACCAGAAAGTGGCAGAAGCAAAGGACCAAGTTAGTACCCTTGAAAATAAAAATCTCGCCTTTCTCCGGATCCGTAAAGATGCAATCCAGCTTTATGCGGAATCAGGACATCCCATGAACACACTTCTTTATCACGATTTAGGTTTTGAACCATCTGACTTAACCGATCCATTAGAAAGAAAAGACTTATCATTAGAAGTAGTTCCAGAAATGAATGCGGACTATATTTTCTTACAAGTTGATTCGTCTGGTGGTCCGGACAATATGGATACTATACAGGAGAGCCCGATCTGGCAAGACCTTAGAGCTGTTAAGGAAGAGAATGTAGAAGAAACAGATTTTTGGATTTATAAAGGCTGGGGAGTAATAGGACGTACCCAATTAGTCGATGAAGTGCTCCAAATTATTAAGTAGACAGAAGGTTGAATCCCACTTGAGGGTTCAACCTTTTTACCTTGTTTCGTCAGATATTAATGGGCAAATACCGCAGCAACGAATTTTATCCCCATCATGTAAAAAATAAGCCAAACAACAATGGTTACAAATATAAAATTCCTCTTGTCCATCTGGAGAACAATACAAATAAACTTTATTGAAATTTTCATATGAAACCTATACACTTACAAATGATAATGATTATCAATCACAAGAAGAGGAGTCCTTGTATGAGCACAATGTTAAGTCAGGCAATTCAACACAGAAGAGAATTTATTATAGATCAACTTTTAAACATAGGTGTATATAAAACAAAGAATGCTCAGTTATACGAGCTTTGTCTTTGTGATTTGGAAAGAGAATACAGATTCTTTAAAAGAAAAGAGGAAAACAAGTGAAAAAGAAAACATTTAAGCAATTAGTTAATGAAAATAGAAGCCATATTTTAAAGGATAAGGACGCCATAGAAAAAGTCCACAAAAAAATTGAAGATAGGCAATTAGCAGATCATAATAGTAGGAAAAATCCATAAACTGTTCTAGATAATCCATGGACTAAGCATATGTTCCCCATTATGATAGTAATTGAGAATAATATTCATTATCAAAGAAGGAGTAGAATCATGAAATCAAGAAATATGTATATAGCTATAATTAGTCTAGTACTTATATCATTACTTGTAATCGGCTGCGGGGCACAAGAGGAATTAAAGGAGTCTGCAAATGGACAGGCTCCAAAAAATGAGGAAAGTAGTGCGGAAACTGTGGACGAAACA
Organism: Sutcliffiella horikoshii; assembly: GCF_008180725.1. GTDB lineage: Bacteria > Bacillota > Bacilli > Bacillales > Bacillaceae_I > Sutcliffiella_A > Sutcliffiella_A horikoshii_B. The sequence continues at coordinate 17,626 of NZ_VTEV01000016.1, forward strand.
AAAGTAGTGAAACACGCTATGGGGGAAACTGAAATTCCTGTTAATCCTGAAAGGATAGCAGTTATGTTTGCAAGAGATGTCGAATCTCTTTTAGTTTTAGGGGTTACACCTATCGGAGCAACTCACTATGTACCAGGAGAGTTTGATACGGTTGCTGAATATAATCAAGAACTAAAAGATGCTGGCGTAATAGATTTTGGGGAGCAAGGCACGCCTAATATGGAAGCGTTGTTAGAAGCAGAACCGGATCTAATTATTCTTACAGATTGGCATGAGATGTACGAAGAAGCTTCAAAGATTGCACCAACTATCATGCTAGATACATATGGATGGGATAGATTTGAAGAGCTAGCATCCATACTAGATAAGGAAACGGAAGCCGAGGCGTTTAAGAAGGCTTACGATAAGAAAATCATGGTAGCCAAAAATATCTTACAAAAACATGTAAAAGAAGATGAAACAACACTTTTTATCTCCGTTTATGATAAACAAATAGGAGTAACGGATAAGGGATTTATATTTAACCAATTACTCTACGACAAATTAGGACTTACTCCACCACCAGATGTAATTCCGGAAGACGAACAGGCGATGATAACTGCCGAAGGACTTGTTGATGCTAACCCTGATATTATTTTTGTTAGTAAACATAATGATGTTTTTTATGATGAGATTTTTTCAAATCCAGCGGTTCAGCAAATCAATGCAGTTAAAAACAACCGTGTCTATGAATTACACCCTAGCTTCGTTCGAAACCTCAAAGGGGAATCATTAGCGATTGATTTTGTTACAGAATCTATTACAGGCGAAAAGGAGTAATTGCTTTTCCTACGGTGGAATCTTAACGGGCAAACCAAAGAAGAATACTAGCAATTGATGATTAAAAAGCCGGTTTGCATTCATTTTATGAGTGAAAATCGGTATTTTCCATTTTAAGGAGCTTTTGTTTGGGAATATTTCATTATAAAATATAATAATGATAATCATTATCATTATTATTTCCTCTAAAGCTGTTTTTAAAGGGAGGCTAATTATAAATGAACAACGAACAAGACTTAGAAAAACTTAATAGAATGGCCTTTTCTATTATCTCAATAACTCAAATTAATTGCTCTACTGGATGGAAAAAACAGGAGTCATGTTTTAACAAGAATTCAATTATCTATGTTACGAAAGGCCGTGGAAATTTACAGATAGATAAAACGGCGTTTTATTTGGAAAAAAACAAGTGTTTTTTACTAGTACCCAATATGAGTATATATCTTGACACTAATTCTCATGATCCTTTGCAATACTACGAAATCGATTTTGATTATATCCAATATAACGAGAAACAAGTTGATAAGAGTAGTTTCCCTTTTAGCGGAGAAATTCCTATACATAATACCATTGAGGTAGTTAACTTGTTGAATGGGCTCCTGGATGTGAAGCCTCAGCTAATGCATCTAGAGCAACTTAGAAAAAATGCTCTGTTACATCAGCTTATCTATCTGTGTGCATACCAAGTATATAAACGATTCCCTATTTTAAATATAAAAGCAGCGATTGAGACAACAGTAAGGTATATGGATATCCACTTTGATCAAGAGGTAACACGAGAGGAATTAGCTACTATGATAGGTTTTAATGTTGACTATTATTCTCGTGTATTTAAAAAGGAAGTAGGAGTCAGTCCGAATGAGTATTTAACTCAAATAAGAATAAAGCGAGCAAAGGAATATCTTGTTACTTCCAATCAGCGTCTAAAAGAAATTGCCAAAAGTGTCGGTTATTCAGATCCATTCTACTTTAGTCGCATTTTTAAAAAATCAGTAGGTGTTTCACCAACAATCTATGTTAAGAAAAACAAGAAGAGAATAGCGACATTTTTTGCAAGGGATATCGAAGTACTCTTGACACTGGGGACTACGCCTATTGCTGCAACGAAGTATATAGAAGGAGAGTTTGATACGATTTTTGAATATAACGAATCTTTGAAGAAAACAAAGATTGTAGATTTAGGACCGCAAGAAACCCCTAGTTTAAAAGCCCTCCAAGAAGTTGAGCCAGATTTAATTATCCTCACTAATTGGCATGAAATAAGTGAAGAAGTGTGTAAGATTGCTCCAACTGTGAAGCTTGATACAAATGGATGGGATAGATTTGAAGAACTAGCAGTCTTACTTGGAAAAGAAGCGGAAGCAGAGGCTTTTAAAGAAAGATATGAAAGGAAGCTTACTGAAGCAAAAAGCTCCCTCAAAAAGTATGTAAAGGAAAGCGAAACGACTCTTTTTATTTCCATTTATGATGGAACAATTGGAGTGACGGATAGATACTTTATATTTAACCAATTACTCTACGACAAACTAGGACTTACACCACCACCGGATGTCATACCCAAAGAGGAGCAGGTATATATAACTGCCCAAAGACTAGCGGAAATTAATCCGGATTACCTATTTGTTACTATTCATAATCAAAGATTTTATGATGAAATCTTTTCAAACGTATCTGTCCAGCAAATCAATGCATTTAAAAATGATCGAGTTTATGTCATACACCATAGCTTTGTTCGAAACATCAAGGGAGTTTCATTAGCAATAGATTTGATTGTAGAATCTATGACAAGATGAGTAATTTGATTATGCCAAGTGAAAGGAGCAATACAATGATATTTCGTCAAATTTCCATTTTGGATTACCTTAAAGATACCGAGTGTATCCTTCATGTATATAGCTTGCTATTTGTTACATCTGGAGAAGCAAAATTGAAGGTGGATAACCAGACATATAAAATGAAAGAGCACTCATGCATTATTTTACCTCCAAACACCCCCTATTCTTTGAGTCAAATAGATGAGTATGCTCCACTACGTTATTATGAATTAGCGTTTGAATTTGGGGAATTCAAACCCGATCTTCTTTTGGGAGAGTATGTGACTAGGAACCCTTTAAAAATGCTTGCAGGTTTAGAAAGGCTACTTGAAATAAATAGTGACAAAGATTCGGGCCCCCTTGAAATGATAGAAGAACAAATGTTATTTTATGAACTTTTGTATTTGGTTTGCAAAGAAAGGGAAACGCGGAAAAAGCTGAAGGATACTAAGGAAAAAATTCAGGAAGCTATCCTCTATATTCAAAATCATTACCAGGACGAACTTACACGAGAAGGATTAGCCGAAATGGTTGGGTTTAGTCCAGGTTATTTTTCACAAGCCTTTAAAAAAGTGGTAGGCTCAAGTCCAATTGATTATTTGAATGAAGTGAGAATAAAAAAAGCGAAGGAAATGCTTATTACTTCTCAGCATCGATTAAAGACGGTGGCAAATAGTGTGGGATACCAAGACGAATTTTACTTCAGTCGATTGTTTAAAAAGTCAACAGGTATTTCTCCAACCCTCTATGTGAGGAAAAGTCGCACCAGAATCTTAAATGCAGATAATAGTTTTCAGGGTCATTTTCAGGCTCTAGGAATAAGTCCCTTTGCCACACTGGACTACAATTGTGAAAACGGCTACCAACTAAGAATAGGTGATAGCCCCAAAAAACAAAGCATAAACCCATCAGCGGAAGGCATGTACGAGTCTCTCATGGAAATTAAACCAGATGTAATACTGTGTGCAGATTATGATGAGGAAAAGATTGAAATGCTACAAAAGGTTGCCCCTACAGTGATAATTCCATGGATGAAGTATGACTGGAGAGAGCATTTTATGCATATTGGGAAATTGATAGGCAGAGGAAAAGAGACGAAGGAATGGCTATATAATTATGATATTAAAGCAGAATTAGCATCAAATTTAATAAAAGACAAAGTGAATCATAAAGATAAGGTCATGATTATAAGGATTTATCAGGATAGGGTAACAGTTTACGGAAAGAGAAACGTAGGAAATATCTTTTACAATGATTTGAAGTTAAAACCTGTAGATATAGTGGCTGAAATTCCGCCTATTCAGAATCAGTATCCTATTACATTCGCCCAACTTGTCTCCTATAAACCAGACTATTTATTTATTTTGGATTCTAGCAATTCACCTTCCCAAGGGCCTCTACATGATATTACAACGAATAAGGAATGGTTCAACATTCCTGCTGTTAGAAAAAGGCAGGTTCACTTTATCTCTAAATATTGGTTAGATTATTCTCCTGCTTCCCATATTGAACAACTAAAAGAGGTTGTCGAGTTCTTTTAGATCATAACAATAATCCATTTTTTAAAAGTCAATAGTCCATGGCATTTAAAAAAATGGGTGTTTATAATTCTAATTGAGAAGAATAATCACTATCAACTGAAGGGGAATCACAATGAAAGTTAAACAAATTATATTTCAGGCATTCACAATTTTTATAGTGGCATTTATGTTAGTAGGCTGCGGATCATCAGACGAGAACGCTGCTAAAGAGGAGACAACATCAACAACGTCGGAAGAAGTGGAAACTGTTGAAGATACAAGTGGTTCCACTGAAACAAGGGTATTTACTCATCTTAAAGGAGAAACGGAAATTCCCGTAGAGCCAAAACGTGTTGTAACTACACAATATATAGGTCAAATGCTTGCTCTTGAAGTAAAACCAGTTGGTGCTACAGGCTGGACATTAAACAACCCTTACTTTGAAGGCATGATAGATGGAGTTGAGAATATTGGAGATGAGGAGATTAGTTTAGAGAAAATCTTGGCTCTAGAACCAGATCTCATTATCGGAACTGATTGGGATGAGGAAATATATGAAGAATTATCTAAAATTGCACCAACAATCTTAATTCCATGGATGGAGCATGATGTTAATGGGCATTTAAATATAGTTGCAGATGCCTTAGGTAAAAAAGATGAAGCGGAAAAGTTTATTCAGGATTTTGAAGAAGTTGCCGCCGAAAAGTCGGAACTTGTCCGCAACTATGTAGGTGAAGACGAAACAGTTCTGATTTTCAGAATCTATCCAGACAGCTTTAGTGTGTATGGAGATCGAAACTTGGGACATGTTTTTTATAATGGATTAGGTCTTACACCGCCGCCATTTATTCAAGCAGAAATGGACAAAAATCCAGGAAGTTTTAATCAACAAGAAATATCCCTTGAAGTTCTACCTGATTATAGTGCTGATCATATGATTGTGTTGGTGAATGATTTAAAAGAAGCAGAAACTCAACTAAAACAAATTCAGGATACAAAACTGTGGCAAGGTCTGCCAGCTGTACAAAACAACAAGGTTTATTATATTGAAAGGACACAGTGGCTAGCGTACGACTCTACTTCGGTATTAGGACAGTTAAAAGATGCAGCTCAGCTGTTTGAGAAGGAATAAAATAAAGCCATATCACTAGCTGATATGGCTTTCATTTGCCCACTATAAATTTGATAAGGGAGAGTTACCAATTGAGCCTAATGAATGAAAAACAGTTAGAAGAGAACTATTACATCATTTCCTGTGATCATCCACATAAATTATATGGCGCTACGCTTGCTGATCTAAAGAATCCTCCAGTAATGAAGGAATTTGTAAAATTTTACGGAGACAAATTAAAAGCGAAAACACCACAGGTGGCAGCTACTTACTTTAGCAAATATTATGGATGGGTATTGGCGGGGTTTCATTACTTTCATTCCTTAAACTATAGGGTAGAGACTGACCCTTCTAATATTGAATTACAACTTTATTTTGATGAGGAAAATGATTATTACGGTTTGGTGTTTAAGTTACTAGACTCTTCGTTACAGCTCCAAAACAGAGAAGTAATAGAGGCGGATATTCAGGATTTATATAAACATAATGTTATCCCCTTGCTTCAAGCTTTTGCTTTAGAAACTGGGATAAAAATCCGAGAATTATGGGGGCAATTATCTTTGGGACTTTACTTTGGTTATGACTTTAATCTAGAGGAAGCATCTTGTGCAAATAATCAAAAACAGAATGTAGAACAAGACTTCTTCTTTATAACCAAGAGGTTGGAACCGGAACTGTTCATGGAACAAAAAAATCCACTTGATATAACTTTTAAAATGATTCCAAATGCACATAACCCTGAGATATTTCAACGGATGAAGCCTACCTGTTGCCTGTATTATCAAACAGAAGATTCCACAAACAAATGCTATGGTTGTCCGAGATTGAGTGATAAAGAGCGAGAAGTAAGAAGGCAGGAGATTATGGCGAATGCAAATTAACAAGTTTTAAATGCCTGGACTTTTACATAAATGTCCATTGAAATTCTAATAGAGAATGGGTATACTTTATATGAGAATGATTATCAATTTCATATAATAGCGGTCTTTAGAAAAGGAATGAAAAATGAATGGTACTGAAAGAAAATTTGAAACAATCTAAAATGGAACAACCTAATGTGCCACAAGAGGAGAGTACGAAGAAATTGAAATCTCGTCCTCTTGTGGCTACTCTTATATTATCTGGGGGTCTGATTGCGCTTATCTTTGGTATGGGATACTCCATTACTTTAGGAGCGGCAGATATTGATTTTAAAACAGTATGGGAAGGAGTATTCAGTTATAATCCTGAGCTTACTTCTCATCAAATTATTCAGGAGCTTCGGATGCCCCGTGTTCTGGCTGCAGGGTTAGTAGGCGCATTTTTAGCTATGTCTGGTGCCATTATGCAAGGTATGACAAGAAATCCACTCGCTTCACCCTCCATTATGGGAATCAGTGCTGGTTCAGCCTTTATGATTGCAATCGCATTTGCATTTTTCCCAGGAACTTCTCATGTTGGATTAATGGTTTGGTCATTTTTGGGTGCTGGTTTGGCAGCAGGCATTGTTTTTTTTGTTGGTTCCATGTCAAAAGGGGGGCTGACCCCAGTAAAGCTAGCACTCGCTGGAACTGCAGTTGGTGCATTGCTAAGCTCCATTTCATCGGCTATTGCGATTCATTACCAAGTGGCGCAGGATATAAGCTTTTGGTATGCAGGTGGTGTGGCCGGAGCAAAGTGGATTAGTATACAAATTTTAATACCAGTAGCGATTGTAGGGCTTGTAGTAGCTTTAATGTTAGCGCGTTCTATTACCGTTTTAAGCTTAGGTGATGATATAGCAAAAGGATTAGGGCAGAAAACGGTTCTTGTAAAAGTGGTTGGTACCATTGTCGTCTTGTTATTAACAGGAGCAGCAGTTTCTGTAGCAGGAACAGTAGGGTTTATTGGACTAGTTATCCCTCATATAACTCGGTTTTTGGTAGGGGTTGATTATCGTTGGATCATTCCTTGTTCAGCAATATTAGGAGCGTTGCTTCTCATACTTGCTGATATTGGTGCACGAATGATTAACCCGCCATTTGAAACACCTGTTGGAGCGATAACAGCAATGATTGGTGTACCTTTTTTCCTCTACCTGGCTCGTCGTGAAAGGGGAGGATTGTAATGGAATTATTGATAAAAACAAAAAAGAAGCCCTTATTTGCAATGGGAATTTTACTCGTACTTATCCTTATATCCTTTTTTGTTAGTTTAAACATGGGTTTTATTCGTATGGCACCAATGGATGTAATCAAAACACTTATTGGAGCAGGTACGGAAAAAGACCAACTAGTTCTATTTGATTTTCGTTTACCAAGAATGGTCATAGCATTATTGATAGGGGCGGGATTAGCAGTATCTGGAGCAATCCTTCAAGGGGTAGCTCAGAATGGTTTAGCGGATCCCGGAATACTAGGCATTAATGCGGGTGCTGGGTTTGCTGTTGTTTTATTTATCTACTATTTTCAAGGGTCCACCACGTCTCTTGGGACACTATCTATCTTTATTATGCCACTAGCCGCATTAGCTGGAGGAGTAATAGCCGCTTTTTTAATTTACACATTAGCTTGGAAAAAAGGTGTAACTCCCGTCAGACTAATTCTTGTCGGAATAGGTGTGAACGCAGCATTTGGAGCGGCACTTATTATCTTTCAATTAAAGATGAATCCTAATGATTTTATGAAAGCAACCATTTGGTTATCAGGGAGCATATGGGGAACAAATTGGAAATTCGTTTTAGCTGTTTTGCCATGGATCCTTATTCTTATTCCATATACAATTTACAAGGCCCGCTACTTGAATGTGTTAAATCTCGGAGATCAAGTGGCTACAGGATTAGGAGCAGCGGTAGAAAGAGAACGGAGAATCCTTTTGCTTTTAGCAGTTGCTCTAGCAGGATCATGTGTGGCTGTTGGTGGTGGAATTGCATTCCTAGGACTTGTTGCACCTCATTTGGCTCGCAGGATTGTTGGACCTAAGCATCAATTTTTGTTACCTGCAACAGCTTTAATGGGGGCATTACTGTTGCTTGTAGCGGATACCATAGGGCGTAATATTCTTTCACCTTCAGAAATACCAGTAGGAATCGTTGTTTCAGCTCTAGGAGCGCCGTACTTTATCTATTTACTAATGAAAACTAATTAAAAGGAGCGAGTATATTTAATGGTTATGTTATCCACAGAGAAACTTGGAATCTCTTATGGAGAATTAGACATTGTAGAAGGTTTAAATCTCGAAATACCAGAAGGAAAAGTCACAACTATTATCGGTCCTAATGGCTGTGGGAAATCTACTATTCTTAAAACGATGTCTCGTATATTAGAAGCGAAAACTGGAGCGGTTTATTTAGACGGAAAATCTATTCATAAAACATCCACAAAAGAAATAGCAAAGAAGATGGCAATTCTACCTCAAACACCTGAAGCTCCAAGTGGATTAACGGTTTACGAACTTGTCTCATATGGTCGGTTCCCACATCAAAGGGGATTTGGACGTTTGACTGACGAAGATCGGCGGATTGTCCGCTGGGCCATTGAAGTGACCGGTATGACTGTATTTCATGATCGTCCGATTGAAGCATTATCCGGAGGGCAAAGGCAACGCGTGTGGATAGCCATGGCTCTGGCACAGGAAACGGATCTGCTTTTACTAGATGAACCGACCACCTATCTCGATTTAGCTCATCAGCTTGAAGTGCTAAAGTTGCTTGAAAGATTGAACAAGGAAGAGAAGCGTACGATTGTTATGGTCATACATGATTTAAATCACGCCGCACGCTTTGCCCATCATATGGTAGCATTAAATAACGGTACGATTGTCAAAGAGGGAAAGCCACATGAAGTCATGACATCCGAAGTATTAGAAGAAGTATTTAATATTGATGCAGATGTTGTTCCCGATCCAAGGACAGGAAAGCCTGTTTGTATTACGTATGACTTAATTAATAATGATGAACATTCACAGCCAACAAAAGAATTGGTTGAGGCATTTGCTTAACTAAAGGTAATTTTAAGTAAATGATTAGTACACTCTCATATTATACTTAAACGGAGGCTTCTCATGAGTTCAGTGAACTTTTGAGAAGTTTTTTTGTACATTCAATTTTTAATGAGTGCGATGCTAGTTCTCACTCAATTAGGAATAATTACGATTAACTCCATATATAAATAAAAAGTATAATAAATAGCAATCTGTTTGGTGGAGGTTAAAGGATGGATAGAATTCCTGTAATTGTCTTGAGCGGTTTTTTAGGTAGTGGAAAAACAACACTTCTAAAACAATTGCTCCAAACATGTGAAGAGAAAAGACTTACTCCCGCAGTCTTAATGAATGAAATAGGAAAGACAGATATGGATGGGGAGATACTACTCGAAAAGAATAAACAACAAATCATTGAAAAGTTACTGGATGGTTGTATTTGTTGCAGTAAAAAAGGTGAAGTTTCTACCTCAATTAAAAAGTTACTTGAAAATAAACCGGATATTATTTTTATTGAATTGACGGGGGTTGCCAATCCTGAAGAAGTGGTGGATTCATTGACTGAACCTGAGTTGATAGAATATGTATGTTTACAAAAAGTGATAACAGTCTTAGATGGAGAGAATGTTTTAGAGTATAATAGTATTTTTGGTTCTGACCGAGAATTAGTTCAAACGACCAGGCGGCAAATTGAGGTTGCTGATGTGTTAATAGTAAATAAAATAGATTTAATTTCTGAGTCTCAGCAGGATAAGGTACAAAAAGTGGTCAAAAAACAAAATACGGTATCACCGATTTATTTTACGTCTTACAGTGAAGTGGATTCGGATCTTTTGTTAACAGGTATAAAGGATAGGGTGAATAAAATATCATTATACAAAAATAGTCATGCGGAGCATAAGCATAAACCTTCTAATGGGCAAAAACAGAACAGATCTTATTCGCGAATTAATACTATAACATTGGACTTTAACCAACCATTGAAGCCTGCTAAAGTAGATAAATTTTTAAAAAAGTGGCAGCCGAACTTGTTGAGAGCAAAAGGGTATATTCCTTTCAAGGATGGATGCTACTTATTACAACATGTGATGAAAAGGACTTATTTAGAACCATCTGAACATGTAGGAAGACATTATTTGGTCATGATAGGATTGGACCTTAATAAAGAAGCAATACAAAGTGAATGGGTTAAGTTAAAGGCATAATATTCAAAAACAACAAAGGAATGTTTCTTTTGTTGTTTTTTTCTTGATTGAATCGTAATTATTTCGGTTTGACAGGCATTTTCTCACCTTGTCCGCATAGATTTTTAAGAATAAATTAATGTGGGAGGAGCCAATGATACGACGTTTTGAACAAAGCTTAGCAGAAATAGTAGGATGTATTATTCTAATCTCCGTAATTTACCTTGTACTAGTTAATGGACCCTTGACCATCACGAGAATACAGTTGCCTGAATCTCTTTTAGCCTTTAATACGATTTTCCTTAGTATTTTAATTGAATCAATACCCTTTGTCCTAATTGGTGTGTTTATAGCGGGGCTTATACAAGTTTTTGTAACAGAAGAACATATAATACGGCTGATTCCTAAAAATAAATTCATGGCTGTAGGGATGAGTTGTTTGTTGGGTGCCTTATTTCCGGCATGTGAATGTGGGATCGTTCCAATCGTAAAAAAGTTAGTGCATAAGGGAGTTCCAATCTTTGCAGGGGTGGGCTTTCTTCTAACAGGTCCTCTTATTAACCCTATTGTTGTAGCTTCAACCTATATGGCATTTGGACAAGATGTAAGAATGGCAATTTTAAGGATGGTGTTGGGACTTATAATTGCAATTATTATAGCCACAATCATTAGTCTATTCTTCAAAGGAAATCAATTAAAAAAATCTGCTAGCCTGCTTGAAATGAATCAGGCAATAGCTCGTTTTCCTTTCTCTTTACGAATGAAAGCCATGTTAATGCATTCGATTGACGAGTTTTTTGAAGTGGCTAAGTATTTAATTATTGGAGCAATGCTGGCAGCGCTTGTTCAAACATATGTCTCTACAAATTACTTAGCAGGTATAGGAGAAGGAATTGTTTACTCTACATTAATTATGATGGGGCTGGCTTACCTTTTATCATTATGTTCGGAAGCTGATGCTTTTATCGGTGCCTCTTTTCACCATGTTTTTCCTAAAACTTCTATTTTAGGATTTCTTATTTATGGTCCAATGCTTGATCTGAAAAATACAATTATGATGTTAGCGGTGTTTAAAATTCGTTTTGTTTTATTTTTAATGATAGTAATTACATTCATTGTCTTTAGTGTACTGATGCTAGTTCATCCTTGGATATAAGGAGGTTTACCGTTGTATTTTCATTTCCAACAAGCAATCAAAGCGGTGGTTTTATTGTTGTTTTCTGGCTTACTATTTATGCTCCACCACACCGGTGATATTTATCAATTTATTAACCCTCAATATAAAGAACTTAGTCAAATTGCATCCATCATTTTTTTGATTTTGTTTTTTATCCAAGTGCCAAGGATATTCATTTCAAGAGAACTTGCCCAAGATCATGTTTACTGTTCCATCTTAGGATGTAATCATGAAATAGGTAATCCAAGAAAGCTCCCTTTTAAGAATATTGTCATATACTTTATCGTTATTCTACCGTTAGTACTTGGTTTTTTGCTACCACATAAGGGACTTGGAGCTGCAGAAGCAAAGAAAAGAGGAGTTATATATGCGGCAAGTCATGAAACGGAACATGATCATGGAAGTCATTTGGATGAATCGGCAACATTGTTTACTAACACTATAAATGAAATGCTAAAAAGTTCTGTCCTTGTTCTAGATCATAGTAATTACTCCTCGTATATAAACAATATAATTACTTACCCGGAAGTTTTTAACGGCAAGTCAATTGAATTAGAAGGGTTTATATTATTGGATGTTCTAAACACTGTTGATTCCCCAGTCCTTGCTAGGTTTATAGTCACACACTGTGTTGCAGATGCGCATGTTAAAGGCCTGTTATTAGATAGCGATGATGATAATTTACGAAATGTAGATGATTGGGTCAAATTGAAGGGGAAGATTACTCTTACAGAACATAATGGACAAACACTGCCCATGGTTCACGTATATGAATGGGTACCAATAGTGAAGCCCATTGTGCCTTACATCTATCCGTAATCTTACTTAAAATCTTCTTTAAAAAGAGAAGAAAAAAGGTGGCCTCTAATGCAAATGCATTGTGCCTCCTCTTTTCTCTATAATTATTATCTTACGAGCTCGACAGGTCCGTGATCATCACAGTGGTCTCCATGTACATGGTGTAATCGACCATTTACTAAATAATCCATATGATCACCATGTGGCACTAGTTCATGTCCACAATCTTCTGAGTGATCGCAACCGCAACTAATATCGTTACAAGTATCAGGATTCTTTTCACTTACGGGGATTGTACATTCATCCCAATGGCCATTATGTTCGTGATGCAAGTGTCCATTATGGACATAATCGATATGGTCATCGTGACGTATTTTTGTATGACCACATGCACTGCTGTGCTGGTGGGGATGGTTCTCATGAACGTGATGATCGTGTTCTTGTTTACTCATCCGTATCCCTCCTTCCTTTTCTCTTATTTTTCCCTGTAATTCTAAAATGTAATCGGATCTATTCAATTACCGAGCAAATAACTGCATGCCTAATCCCTTAATGATACATTTTTAGAATGGTTAATGGGATACATATAAGTACCAGGTCAGATATTAACATAAGTTTACAGGTTGTTCATGAAAGCAAAAAAAACCATCTACCTTATGAAGTACATAGAAAAGTTAAAGAGTTTGGAGAGACTTAGAGATACTCATAGTAAAGAAGAAAAATATTATCTTCACGGAGATACAAGAATCCACAATTTCGTCTTTTATTTAAATAAACTAGTTGGGTTATAGATCCTTCACCTTTAATGTTGCAAGGAATTTATGATTTTACGTATGCATAGCTCATCACCAAATAGTCTGAATATAGAATGAAACGCTTCATAAATAGTATAACCATTATTCAGCAAAACGGGCGCGATCCTGGAACAAGGATCAGAGCTCGTTATAATATGGCCAAAAAGGTAAATGGCTTATTGTAGGAATTTTTAGACTATAAAATATAAGGTAATAAGTAATCGGGCGGCATTTAATAAGAATTTAAGAATTGACTCTATAGAATGTCATGTTATAATTCATTCATGGAATGTAAAACGTAATCATTACGATTAATGGTATTGTTAATTATGAAACAAGAATTATTGAATTTAAAAACATGTCTAGAGGTAATTTAGATGAAATACGAATTAGATTTTATAAAATTTAATCCAACACAAAACATGACAATTCTTATTAAAACTAATTATCCTATTGAAAAGTATCAGCACATTGCCTCAAAAATTATGTCTTATGACAGCGTGTACGCTGAACAAGTAGGTTTTATACAAAAACCGATAAATAATGAAGCTGTCGCACATCTACATATGGCTGGTGGTGAATTTTGTGGTAATGCATGTATGTCATTAGCAGCCTTGATTGCATCTGAAAAAGGACTAAAGCAAAACAATTTGACAGAAATAGTATTGGGGGTTTCTGGTACCGATAAATTAATATTGTGTCAAGTGAAAAGAAATTCAGAAGTATATCACTGTCAAGTTACTATGCCTATTCCTAAAAAGATAGAACAGAGAACAATAAATTATGATGGCAGCGATTTGGATATTGTTATAGTCAGATATCGTGAATTTATACATATTGTGATAGAAGTGGATGATTTTAATGAGACCGTAAGGGAAAAAGCGCAATCATTAGCAAAGTTGCTTGGAGTCACGTTAGGTTCTAACTTGATTGGCGTCTTACTGTATAAATCGAAATCTGATGAATTGGCTCCTCTTATTTATGTTCCACACCTAGATAGTATGGTATGGGAAAGGGGGTGTGGTTCGGGAACAGCATCCTTAGGAGCTTATTTAGCTTGGAAGAATAAAGGAGAAATTGCTGTAAAGATAAGACAACCTGGAGGCTTTATTAATGTAGTTGCTAATTGTCATGAAGGGGAATTTACATGCTTAAAGATTGAGGGATGCGTTAGCATAGTTGCACAAGGTAAAGCTTTTATTGATGTTTAATTATAGAGATTAGGGGTGACTTAGTGATTGCGTTAAAAACTTTTCATGAAGAATTAAATGCCTTTTTAGAAAAATTCGATGATTTAGCAAGAAGATATAATCATACAATCGCTAATTGTTCAGAACTAGAGAGAATAATAGATGATTATTCAAATTTCATAACAAGTGAGAGCAATAACAAAACATGGGAACAACTATCACTACAAGAATTCATTGATTTTAATCAACTTACGTCAGATTTGAGAGAAAAATCAGCACATTGTGTTGCTATTATGGAAAAATATCGAGCGCTAAATTTATTGGATGGAAATGAAGGGGTATCCGATTATTTTAAAAATATAGAGTCGTGTATTGAGAAGGAATTTGGTAGTTTTCAAGTCAATTCTGAATCGAAAGTATTATTAATAGGATCAGGTTCGTTCCCAATGACACCATTGTTAATAGCTAAGCAAACTGGAGCAGAGGTTGTTGGTATAGATATTGATGATGAGGCCATTAAGCTCGGTTTAAAAGTTGTAGAGAAATTAGGTAGTGGATTAAATATTAAACTAGAAAAAACATTAGTGGACGATCTTAATTTTGTGAAAGGAGCGACCCATATTATTTTTAGTTCAACAGTTGAAAGAAAGTATGAAATACTTGATGAATTACATACATTAACGAATGAAAATGTAGTGGTGGCCATGAGATATGGTAACCAGTTGAAATCATTATTTAATTATCCAATGAAAAAGGTTAATGAACAAAAATGGAAGATGGTTGAAAATATATTACGGCCAGACCATGTATTTGATATTGCATTGTATAAAAAAGTATAGTTTGTGTTTTTCAGAAAGGGAGGATACTATGAGTAATTTTAAGCGAGTCTTAATTTTAGGAACTGGTCCTACATCAATTCAACTTGCTGTAAATTTAAAAGAACAATTAGATTGTTACATAGGGATTGTTGGAAGAGAATCTGTTCGATCAGAGGCATTTTTTAAGGCACTTGGGCAGAGTAATCATCTAATTCGTGTAAGTATTCAAAATGAAAAGCACCGAGCTATGAAAGGTGAATGTTACCTCGACCAAGTTTTTAAAGGGTATGAAACCATACAAGGGGAATGGGATACCATTATTTTATCTGTAACAACTGATGCCTATATAGAAGTAATCAAACAAATCAATGATAAGCTCTTAAAAAAAGTAAGGTGTATTGTTTTAGTCTCTTCAACTTTCGGTTCGAATAACTTAATCAAGAATTATCTGAACAAACATAATTCAAATGCGGAAATTATTAGTTTTTCCACATATTTAGGTGATACTCGATGGATGCACGAAAAACCGTCTAATCATGTTTTAACAACAGCGGTCAAGAAAAAGTTATACATAGGCTCGACGCACCATTCGTCTAAAAATATTGAAAGAATATCTAAAGTTTATGAGCAATTAGGTATTGAGCTAGAGGTCATGGATTCTCCACTTGAGGCGGAAACCAGAAATATTTCTTTATACGTACATCCACCTTTGTTTATGAATGACTTCTCATTAAATGCGATTTTCGGAGTTGTAAATAACAAGAAATACGTATATAAAATTTATCCTGAAGGACCTATTACGCAATATTTAATTCGTGATATGTTATCCCAATGGAAAGAAATAATGAATGTTTTAGAAGAAATAAATATAAAAAGTATAAATTTACTTAAATTTATGACAGACGATAATTATCCAGTTAGGTTGGAAAGCTTATCCCGTCAAGATATAGAAAGTTTTAATCACTTAGAAACTATTCATCAAGAGTACTTGTTATATATACGTTATACCTCACTATTAATGGATCCTTTTTCAGAACCAGATGAGAATGGAAGATATTTCGATTTTTCTGCTGTTCCAATTAGAAAAATATTTGTCAATAGAGAAGGGTTTTTGGATATTCCAAGGATGCCTAAAGAAGATTATTATCGCATAAAAATAATACAAGGAATCGCAAGATATTTAGACTTAAAATGTCCAACAATAGATAAATTCATTAAAACATATGAGAGTAAAATTGTAGAGGTCGCTCAATCTCATGAAAACGAATTGTTATCTGATGCATTTGTAGTACAAAGTTTTGATGAAGACCTGAATATGATTTGTAGTGAAATAGGAAAAATTATAGGAACAAAGCAATTGAAATAGAACTTGTCTTACACTAATAGTTTAATATACCATGTAAATAGTAATGATTTCGTTTTATGGTGGGGACATTGTTTTAATAAAGTAGATTAAAATTAGGAAGACTAAAAGGAGAGAAGTAGGTTGTTAATTAAAAAATGTAAGTTAGTGGGTCTGATATTTTTGGTTATATCTATTCTAGTTGCCTGCTCTGCAGAAAATTCTACTAGTGAAAAAAAGGAAGATGATGCAGCTAAAAGTGAAAACGAATTAATTTATGCAACAGCTAAAGACATCAATGATATGAATCCTCATCTTTACACAGGTTCTATGCCAGCACAAGGGATGGTATATGAATCATTAGTTGAGAACACTGAAGACGGAATTAAGCCTTTACTTGCTGAGTCGTGGGAAGTTTCAGAAGATGGAAAAGTATACACGTTCTTTTTAAGAAAAGATGTGAAATTTCATGATGGTGAGCCGTTTAACGCAGAAGCAGTGAAGAAAAATATTGAAGCTGTACAGAATAATGCAGAAAAGCATGCCTGGATTAAGTTGTCTACAAAAATAGAAAGTGTGAATGTTGTAGATGAGCATACAGTTGAATTAGTATTGTCCGATACATACTATCCAACTTTGGTTGAATTGTCGATGACCAGACCCTTTGTATTCATATCACCTAAAGATTTTAAAAATGGGGAGACTAAAGATGGCGTAAGTGGTTTTAACGGTACAGGCCCGTATAAGCTAACTGAACATAAAACCGATGAGTTCGCCACTTTTACAGCAAATGAAGACTACTGGAATGGGTCGCCTAAAATTAAGAAGATTACCTCTAAAGTACTTCCAGCTGGGGAAACGACTTTCTTAGCCTTGCAAAAAGGGGAAGTCAACTTTGTATTTACAGATGATCGCGGCGCCGACAGCCTCAATGTCGAAGCCATGAATCAATTAGTCGATTCCGGAGACTATCAACTTGTAAGAAGTGAACCGATGAACACCAAAATGATAGTAGCCAATAGCAGTAAAACTGATAATCCAATAAGTGAAACGGCTGTTCGGGAAGCAATTTGGCACTCGATTGATAGAGAAACAATTAGTAAGGATATTTTTAATGGCACAGAATCAGTGGCCCATACATTATTTTCACCTAATGTAAATTATGCAGATGTTGACTTAAAGAAGCGAGGATATGATGTAAAAAAAGCCAGGGGAATTCTAGAAAAAAATGGCTGGAAAATAGAGAATGGTGAGGAAGTTAGAACAAAAGATGGGAAAAAATTAGCAATGGAACTCTTTTATGATAGTAATTCGTCTTCTCAAAAAACACAGGCTGAATTTATTCAAGCATCATTAAAAGAGATTGGTCTTGAACTGGAGATTATTGGTGAAGAGTCAACTTCCATCGCTAATAGAAGATCAACTGGTGACTATGATTTATTATTTAATCAAACTTGGGGTCTAGCGTATGACCCACAAAGTACAATTGCTGCTTTTACATCTGAAGCTTCTTATTTGCACACGACAAAAGGCATTGATAAAGCAGATGAGCTATACAAGAAGATTGAACAAGTTATGGTATCTACAGATGAGCAAACTAGGAAATCATTGTACGCTGATATATTGACGATTGTTCATGAAGAAGCGATTTTTATTCCTATTACAAATGGAAGTGTTACGGTAGTAGCCCCAAAAAATTTAAATGGAATATCATTCAAGCAAACTCAATTTGAACTACCATTTGAGTTGATGAACTTTAAATAGAATTTTAAAAAAGGGGAATCTTCCCCTTTTTATTTTTGAGGAAGTAAAAACGTTTAAAGTCTTGTTATTTCATGGAAAGGGGAATATTCATGGGAAGTTATATCGTTAGAAGGATACTAATTGCAGTCCCTTTACTTTTAACCATCTCGTTTTTGACCTTTATCTTAATTAATCTATCGCCATTAGACCCAGCTGAGGTGGTATTACAAGCTCAAGGTGTCCCAGAGATAACAGAAGATTTATTAAAACAAACAAAAGAGCAGCTTGGGATGGATAAGCCATTTATTTTACAATACTTTGACTGGCTCTATGCTACCTTACAGTTAGATTTTGGGGATTCATATATTAATAACAAACCAGTGTGGTCATTAATAGGTCCTGCATTTTTGAATACATTCAAGTTAACGTTGGTTTCTTCGATTTCTATTATCCTTATTTCTATAATATTAGGTGTAATATGTGCGTTGAATGAAGGAAAAATATTGGATAAATCGGTTAGAGGATTTTCGTTTTTCTTAACAGCAATGCCGTCATACTGGCTGGCATCAATTATGATCTGGTACATATCGGTTAAATTAGACTTACTACCAACAAGTGGGATGGAATCGTATAAAAGCTATATCCTACCGGTTATTATCATTACGATTAGTTATGCTGGTATTTATTTTAGAAATGTTAGAACATCTATGTTAAACAATTTACATGAGGATTATGTTTTATATGGAAGGGCATCGGGGTTATCAGAATGGAAAATTACTAAGCATATTCTAAGAAATTCATTGCAGGTTGCCATTTCGATATTTGGTATGTCTATACCCATCATATTAGGAAGCACAGTTGTTATAGAAAACGTTTTTGCATGGCCAGGGCTAGGTACTCTAAGTGTTAAAGCAATTCTAAGTAGAGACTTCCCGATCATACAGGCATACGTTCTTATATTAGCAGCATCCTTTGTTTTATTTAATACGATCTCCGATATTATAAATGCTGCGATGAATCCTAAGTTAAGGAATGATCTTTAAATGAGAATATTGAAAAACTTAAGTAAAGATAAAATAGGTACTATATCTTTATTGATCATTGTTGTCACAATTATTGTTGGTATATTCGCGCCGTTATTTGCGCCATCCGCCCCTAATGAAGTCAACATGAGCCTTCGATATGCTTCACCTTCGTGGGAATACTTATTAGGTAATGATCATTTAGGGAGATGTATTTTGTCCAGAATCATCTATGGAATTCGACCAAGTGTATTATGGGTGTTAGTTGTCTTGTTAATATCTGTTTTAATTGGCGCTATCTTAGGTTTTCTGGCTGGCTATTTTAGAGGGAAAGTCGATGCGGTTATTATGAGAATGTGTGACACGATGCTTTCTTTTCCAGGATACGTTATGGCACTAGCGATTATTGGGGTATTAGGTGTGGGTCTTGAAAACATTCTCCTTGCATTTGCCTTGATAAAATGGGCATGGTTTGCTCGAGTCATCAGAACTTCTGTCATGCAGTATGCTGAATTAGATTATGTGAAGTTCTCCAAAGCATCTGGTATTGGTGATATAAAGATTATTTATAAGCACATAGTTCCCGTTACCTTTTCTGATATCGCAGTAATTTCTAGTGGCTCTATTGGATCAATGATTTTGCAAATTTCAGGGTTTTCATTTTTGGGATTAGGAATTCAGGCACCAAATGCTGAATGGGGAATGATGTTAAATGAGGCAAGGGAAGTGATGTTTACGAGACCAGAGTTAATGCTAGCTCCCGGTTTAGCCATTGTTATTGTCGTATCAGCATTCAATTTCTTATCCGATTCGCTTCAAGTTGCTCTAGACCCTAAACTAGTAAACTCAAAAAACAAGCATAAAGGTAATTTACCACTTTCAAAAATAAAGGTTCAAGAAAAAGAGGTGGCTAATTAGATGATGAATATATTAGAAGTCAAAAATCTAAAGGTGTGGGATAACAATTCTGGAAAAGAAGTTATTCACGATAGTTCATTTCATTTAAAGGCAGGGAGCTGCCTTGCAGTTGTTGGAGAAAGTGGAAGTGGCAAGTCAGTTACTTGTAGAGCGATTATGAGGTTAAACAGGCCCAATCTTCAGCAATCAGGGGATATCCTCTTTAAAGGAGAAAACATTAACCAACTTTCTACAAAAGAGATGAGAAAGAAAAGGGGTAAAAACCTCTGCATGATTCTACAAAATGGGATGAGTGCCTTCGATCCCTCTTGTGTGGTTGGTGTTCATTTAAGAGAAACACTTGCGGAACACTTCAATTGGAGTAGAAACGAAATTGCACAAAGAATGACAGGTGCCATGGAAAGTGTCATGCTGAAAAACCCGGCAGATATAATGAACAAATACCCTCATCAGTTATCAGGGGGAATGCTGCAACGAGTTATGATTGCATTGGCTCTTGTCTTAGAACCGGATATTATCATTGCGGATGAACCGACCACAGCACTAGATACCATCTCGCAATATGAAGTAGTTGAACAATTTATTAAGTTGCGAGAAAGAATGGGTTGTTCGATGATCTTTATTTCTCATGATCTGGGCGTTGTAAGGAAAATTGCAGATGATGTCATGGTGATGAAGGATGGAGAAATTATAGAACGAGGGAAAACCGAAGCCATTTTCAAAGAGGCGCAACATGAGTACACTAAATATTTAGTATCCACTAGACTCGCGCTGAGTGATCATTTCAAGAAAGTAATGGGGGAGGGGCTACTAGTTGCTGAAGGTCGATAGTGTTGGAAAAACCTACAAAAAAGGTGGATTGTTTTCTTCAGAGAGACAGAACGTTCTAAAGGGTGTTAGTTTTGAATGTAAGAATGGAGAATGTCTTGGTATTATCGGAGAAAGTGGAAGTGGGAAATCGACGTTAGGACGTTTGTTATTAGGAATTGAAAAACCGGATAGTGGAATGGTCTTATTTGATGGAAAGAATGTAGTAGATAGAAAAGTAAGACTAGGCAGCATAAGCGCAGTTTTTCAAGACTATAAATCTTCCATTAATCCCTTCTATACGGTTGAGGATGCCATCTTGGAACCAATGAAAATTCAGAACAATAGTAGAAAAGAAAATAAAGACAAGGTTGTAAACCTTTTAAATCAAGTTGGATTACCAGCTTCTTATCGAAACAAGTATCCTCATGAGTTATCAGGAGGAGAGGTTCAGAGGGTGTGTATTGCAAGGGCGATTTCAACTGAACCTAAGTGTATTGTATTAGATGAAGCAATCAGTTCATTAGATGTATCCGTTCAAACACAAGTTCTTGAATTACTTATAGAATTAAAAAAAATATACAACATGAGTTACATTTTTATCACGCATGATCTACAGGCTGCTGCCTTTATTTGCGATAGAATTATCATCTTTAGGGATGGTCAAATTGAAGAAATAGTGGAAATTGAACAATTAAAGGATGTTCAGTCTGTTTATGCAAGAAAGTTATTACAATCGTTGATAACGTTTTAACCATCTACTTGAAGAAATAGATTTTGTACAGAGTTGGAGGAAAGAACTGTGAGTGGAGCTATGTCTTGGCCTTTTCTACGTTTGTATTTGTTAGTCCTTCTTTATTTTAGTGCCAACGCAATACTAAATGTTATTATTCCATTACAAGGAGGAGCATTGGGAGCCACCAATACAACGATAGGTTTAATTATGGGGGCATATTTGTTTACTACCATGTTTTTTAGACCATGGGCAGGTCAGGTTATTCAAAAGCATGGGCCGATAAAAGTGTTACGCATTATCCTTATAATCAATGGTTTCGCTTTAATCTTATATACCGTAACCGGGTTAGGTGGTTACCTAGTTGCCCGTATGTTGCAAGGGGTATCAACAGCTTTCTTTTCAATGGCCTTACAAATTGGCATTATTGATGCACTGCCAGAGAAAGACCGTTCTCAGGGAATTTCACTTTATTCCTTATTTTCGTATATACCTGGCATTATTGGACCTCTTTTGGCATTAGGCATCTGGCAAGGGGAAATGGAATACTTTGCAATTGTCATGATAGCAATTGCCATATTTACAGGTGTGTTTGGCTATAGTGCCAAAATGGATAAAGCTGAAGACCAGTCACTTAAAAATAATGCTGAACAGCCTGCAAATATGTTTCATTCATTCGGTCAGTTAGTTAAAAATCCGCATTTATTTAAATGTAGTGTACTGATGTTAGTTGGTTCGATTGTATTTGGAGCAATTACTGTCTTCATACCTCTTTATGCTCAACAGATGAAAAACGGAAATGCTGGAATTTTCCTGATGCTTATGGCAGCAACTGTTGTAATTTCTCGATTTACGTTAAGAAAAAAGATCCCTTCCGATGGCAAATGGCACTCTAACTTTATGATGGGAACGATGCTTCTTTTAGCAATGGGGGTACAAAGTGTAAGTTATTCCATAGCCGGGGGATCGGTATTTTTCTACGTTGGTGCTGTTTTAATGGGAGTAGCTCAGGCGCTTCTCTATCCAACATTAACAACGTATTTAAGTTTTGTCTTACCTAAGTTGAACCGCAATGTGCTACTCGGGTTATTTATCGCAATGGCTGACTTAGGAGTATCACTTGGTGGGGTCATAATGGGACCGATAGCTGACCTATTTTCATACTCAACTATGTATCAGATATGTGCTATCTTAGGTGTGGTGATGATTCTCTTTGCCTATGAACGGCGAAAGATATTTATTGGATAAATCTAAAGGAAAACCGATTCGAAAATATCATTTACTTTATAAATAGTAATAGTTACGTTTACATATTGAAATTTGCATAAGTAGGCTTTATACTTTTAAATGATAATAATTATCAATTAAAAGGAGAGGAGTCCTTTTATGAGCAAAATGTTACGAGAGGCAGTTCAAAACAGAAGAGAATTTATTATAAATCAACTTTTAATTGTAGGTGTATATAAAACAGAGAATGCTCAGTTATACGAGCTTTGTCTTAGTGATTTGGAAAGAGAATACAGGCTATTTAAAGAGAAGAGGAAAATAAGTGAAAAAGAAAACATTTAAACAACTAGTTAATGAAAATAAGAGCCATATTCTAAAGGATAAAGACGCCATAGAAAAAATTCACAAAAGAATTGAAAATAGACAATTGAAATCGAATAAGTAGATAAGTAGCTATTATCTGGGCGACATATTCCATCTTATGTGCGTTCGGATTGTGAGATTATAAATTGAGATATAACTTAACTAGGTACATTATCCAGCTATTTAAATTGGCTTTATCATTTACAATTTGTTTAGCGCATGTTTTTACTTTGCTTGTAGCTTACCTTGTAAACAACTTTATTATCATTTATCACCTTCGGCAATCGGGCGCGATCCAGGAACAAGGATTAGCGCTCGTTTTTTTATGGCCAAAGAAAACACCTTATTGAAGGAATTATTAGATTATGAAATAATTGGAATTAACCAAACGGGCAGGGTTGTTAATTAAATTTTTCCAACAATAACACAAAAAGGAGAGTTGTTTATATGTTTGAAAGAATTGACACTATTTGTTTAACTGTTAGCAATGTAGAACAATCAAGCATCTGGTATCAAGAGTTGGGTTTTAAAATATCCTTTCGGGGTGAAGGTTATCGAGTTTTAACCGTTGGAAATAGTGAGGTTCCATTAACTATTGAAGAAGGAAGTATGTCTTCTAAAGAAAATCAAGCTTACCCTATTTTTTTCACAAAGGATATTGAGAAAAATCATAAAAAGCTACAAGGAAAAGGCATAGAAGTAACAGGAATAAAAGATGATGGTGATAACAAATTTTTTGATTTTTATGATTTAGATAATAATAGGTTGCAAGTCTGCTTCTGGGAGTAAATTAGAATATAGGATTGGTTTCTTTTATCTACTTCCCCGATCATGGATCGTTTGCAGCACAGATAAGAATTGGGCAGGAATGTTTTATTGAAGGTTACGGTAATCCAAAATAAAGATGGGGGAAGAAAAAGATGGTCTTAGTTCGTTCTGCGAACAAGAATGATGAAGTTAAAGTTCTTGAAGCAATACGATTATTTGTAGAAGAGTTAAGAGGCAAACCTAATATCAAATTGCCAGAGAATGCAAAGAATGTTTTTCGCCGAATCGTTAATGGCGTTATTCCAGGAACGGTCTTAGTTGCTGAAACATCTGATGGTGAAATCATTGGATGTGCTACCGTTTCAATACAGGAAGTAATTTATAAGGGTGGGAAATATGCTATACTTCAAGAACTTTGGGTTCACCCTTCATATAGAAGCCATTCAGTAGGAAATAGTTTGGTATGCGCTGTTGAAAATTTCTGTCGCGAATCCTCTATCTAGAACATTATCAAAATGATATTAAATTCATTGCAGACCATCAGAATGAATGGATTTAGATCTTATTCAGATATAGGGCGCTTATCTGTAAAAAGATAAGTGTTTTTAAGTAGAAAAAATATTGAAATTGTCTAAGTGTATTGAAATAATTGGTTTATAAACTATCGGTTAACTTAATAAGAAAAAGGATAATCAAATAACTAATTAGATATAAGTGGAAAAATAATTTCAAAGATAAGTGGTGGTGTATTGAAAAAGATTCTTCCTAATAAAATACATATTATAGGTTCAGTTGGAAGTGGAAAGACAACATTAGCAAGAGAATTATCTTCTCAATTTGATATTCCTTTTTATGAATTAGATAATGTTGTTTGGAAAAGGAATGGAGGGCATGGGGAAGTCCGAAGAACTGAAAAAGAAAGAGAAGATTATTTAAATACCCTTATTGCTTCTGATAATTGGATTGTAGAAGGAGTTCATAATGACGAATGGGTGTCTAATAGTTTTCGAAATGCCGAGATAATAATTTTCTTAGATACAAATTATTCAGTTAGAACTTACCGAATTATAAAGAGATTTATTTTACAAAAATTTAGGTTAGAAAAATCTAATTATAAACCAACACTAAAGATATTCTTCAAGATGTTTAAATGGAATAGATATTTTGAAGAGGTTGGTAAACCGAATTTCTACAGTAAATTTGGGAAGTATGGTGATAAAATATTAGTTGTAACTAGTAAGAAAGAGATTGACAGTTACTTCACCTAACGGGAGCATTTGTTGTAAAAAATATAAGGTCATACAATATACTTAGTGACTATATTACATAACCCTATATTTGTTATTTATTAACAAAATAAAAGTGAATTCAAGGAGGAATGAAAATGGCAGAGCATCATTTTCATTTAAAGGCGCTTTGGCCAGGACTACGTAATGATGTAGGGGAAATCGAAGCCAATCATTTAGTAACAAAAATCTCTATTCCAAAAGAAATGAATGGTCCCGGTATTGGTACAAATCCTGACGAAATGCTCCTTGGTGCAGCAGCAACATTATATATTATTACACTAGCTGCGATGATGGAACGTAGTCAGATAGAGAAAGATGGATTAACAATGGAATCCGAAGCAATTGTTGATGTGACAGATGGTGTATTTACATATAAAAAAATTATCCATCGACCAGAAATAGTATTAAAACAAAATGCTTCCGATCGTGACAAAAAGGTGGCACAAAAGATTGCGGAAAAAGCTGAAAAATCTTGTATGATTAGTCGTGCAATTCAAGGTAATGTGGATATTCAATTAGAAGTAACTATTAAAACTGCTTGATTGTAAATTCAAATGAGTGGAAAGACCAAACTTCGTTGTGATTATATTAAGGCATATCAGTAAATGAGAGCTAAAGTTTATTTAAGAATAGGGCGCCATTCTTGAAGAAGAAACGGTGCTCTTTTTTGTATTTTAGAGCCAGATTGTTGAACAATAATGGAATTTTAGTAAAAGAGGGATTTAATAGAGAAATATGGTATAATTGAAAAGTCTAAAAATTCATTATAATGATTTGTAGGCAATGTTTGTTAAAGGAGGCGTTCATTATGACGAACAAAGGAATTTTTAATGTAATTAATTATAGGGGGATAACGCCTAATTAACATGTTGTTTAGCGTTCCCCGAAATATGAAAGGGGAAATCAAGTGAGTACAGATAATGTAAAACTTGTAGAATTAAATGCAGATAACTGGTATGAATGCTGTGAATTAGAGGTTTCAACAGAACAAGCTGAATATATTGAATCAAATGCAATATCCATAGCTCAATCAAAGTTTGATCCTACATTAAAACCATATGCTATTTATTTTGAAGAGAAAGTAGTTGGCTTTTTAATGTTCAATTCTGTTCAAGAAGAACTTGATGGATATTGGGTTTATAGAATAATGGTGGATAAGGAATTCCAAGGCAAGGGTATAGGTAAAACTGCAACTAATTTAATGATTTTAGAGATGGCTAAATTACCAAATGTGCAAAAAATTGTAGTAGGTTATCATCCAGAAAATTTAGGAGCACATAATTTATATTTAGGTTTGGGATTTATTGATAATGGAGATAGATTCGGTAAGGAAATGGCAGTTACAAAATATATAAACCAGTGATAAACAGATAGAAATAAATGAAAGCAAGAGGGCCATTTTTTGGTCCTCTTCTTATTGCAAAACAGTGCCATACCTAAAAAACATAAAAATTTTCTGAAAAATAGGTTATGAGAGCTTAGTGTATATTCAAGAAAAGGGCGCTATTGTTAAATACAAAGCTAAAGTAAGGCTTATTGAAACAATCTGAAAAATGTGGTAATGTAAATGGAAATTAGAGGTGAGTTTAATGATACAGCTAACCCAAAACCTAACCATGTCTCAACTACATCATCATATTTATTAGCCTTGCTATTAGATTTTTTAAAAATCTTTCATA
Source organism: Sutcliffiella horikoshii (assembly GCF_008180725.1). Lineage (GTDB taxonomy): Bacteria > Bacillota > Bacilli > Bacillales > Bacillaceae_I > Sutcliffiella_A > Sutcliffiella_A horikoshii_B. The sequence continues at coordinate 44,681 of NZ_VTEV01000016.1, forward strand.
GGAAGGCTATTTCTCATTAAACCGTATTTGATTAAGTTAAACACTTAAATCAAGTGCGGTTTTTTATTATATTAAAAATCGGAGGCTATGAAAATGAAGAAAATGGATTATAAAAATGTTAAAGGTACTCAAGATTATTTACCAAATGCTGAGGTGGTAAGAAGAGACATAAGGAGAACATTAGAAGATGTATTTATCGGATATGGGTGTAAACCACTGGAAACGCCTATTTTAAATTACACAGAGTTAATGGCTTCTAAGTATGGAGGCGGAGCTGAAATATTAGAAGAAATGTACACATTATCTGATAGGGGGGAAAGAGAATTAGCTTTACGCTATGATCTCACTATTCCATTCGCAAAGGTTGTTGCGATGAACCCATCATTAAAGATGCCTTTTAAACGGTATGAAATTGGTAAAGTATTTAGGGATGGCCCAATTAAAACTGGTAGGTTTCGNAAATTACACAGAGTTAATGGCTTCTAAGTATGGAGGCGGAGCTGAAATATTAGAAGAAATGTACACATTATCTGATAGGGGGGAAAGAGAATTAGCTTTACGCTATGATCTCACTATTCCATTCGCAAAGGTTGTTGCGATGAACCCATCATTAAAGATGCCTTTTAAACGGTATGAAATTGGTAAAGTATTTAGGGATGGCCCAATTAAAACTGGTAGGTTTCGTGAATTCACGCAATGTGATGTTGATATAGTAGGTGTGGACTCACAAATCGCTGAGGCTGAATTAATGGTTATGGCATTAGATGCATTTAGAAAACTTGAATTAAAGGTAATGATTCAATATAACAATCGAAAGTTATTAACTGGGATGCTTAATGTATTTGGTACAGAGGATGAAAAAATTAATAAAGTAGTCTTAATCTTAGATAAACTTGAAAAGGTAGGAATAGAATCTGTTACTTCAGAGCTTAATGACCAAGGGCTACCAAGTGCAACAATTACTTTAATTAAGCAATTTTTAATGGATGAGGGAAATTCAAGTTTTAGCTATTTTGAAGCATTTGCTGAAAAAAATGAAGAGGTGAGACAAGGTTTAAATGAATTAAAAGAATTAGAATCTTACCTGGAGTATCTAGCAGTAGAAAAACAGTGCGTATTTAATCCATTTTTAGCAAGAGGTTTAGAGATATATACTGGTACTGTTTATGAGATATTCTTAGCTGATCTATCTATTAAATCCAGTATTGGGAGTGGAGGAAGATATGATAATGCAATTGGTGGGTTGATAGGTACAAACGAAGAGTTTTCAACAGTAGGAATTTCTTTCGGCTTAGATGTAATCTATACTGCTATGAACTCGACTGTGAAAGAAGTAAAAGAAAATCCGTATGTAGATTATTATATAGTCCCAATAGGTACTAAAAAAGAGTCTTTATTAATTGCGAATTATTTAAGAAACAAGGGCTATAAAGTAGAATTTGAAATGAGTAATAAAAAGTTAGGAAAAGCTCTTGATAAAGCAAATAAAGAGAAGATTCGTAACGTTGTTATTATAGGAGAGGATGAAGTAAGAAATAATCAGTTCAAAATAAAAGATATGTTTTCAGGTGATGAAAGAACTGAAGCGTATTCATTTAATTGATTTAATTTTCATATCCAAGTATGATAACTTTCTTCAATAAGATTTTATATGAAATCTTCAACAATCTGGCGCTGATTCAAGAATAGGATCAGCGCTCATTTTCATTCTGAAATAGCGTTAGGTTAGCAAGAAGGTTATTACAAGACTCATGCAGAATAAACCAATAGTAAAGTTGTATTACATTAAAGGTGCGGATGAGGATGGATTTTAAAGATTTTACTTTAGAAAATGAAAATAATACGAGCAAAGTACAGTTAACTATTCTTCAAGAAATAAATGAAGTTTGCTTATCTAATAATTTGAACTTGTGGCTACGAGGTGGATGGGCGATAGATTTTATACTAGGAAGGATTACACGGTCACACTCAGATATTGACTTGGTTACATGGATCCAGAATCGTGAACACTTGGAACAAGCTCTTGTAAAGGCTGGTTTTCAAAAAAAGATAGTTAGTGAGTTTCAAACTGATTTCCTCAAGAACAATGTCGATGTGAGTTTTGTATTTGTTAGGCTTTCGGATGAGGGGAAAATAGTTGCTAACGGTTTTCCCGACTGGGTATGGAGGAAAGATGCCTTAACTAATGAACTCTATACAGTACATGGTATATCAATAAATGTTCTTAACCTACACCATTTACTTGAGGAGAAAAGAGTTTACGAACAAGGAACAGGAAGAAAACTTCGTCCTAAAGACCATAAAAGTATAGAGGTTCTTCAGCAGATTATTAACGAAAAAGCTAGTAGCTAATTTTAAGCGGTGGATTCTGTTCTAAAAAACTATTGAATTTCAGTAGTTTAGCGCTATCCAGGAACAAGGATTAGCGTCACTTTTGTGGTGGCCAAGAGTATTTCATATTGTAGGAATTTATATATTATGAAATAATTGGAACTAAGCAATCGGGCAGCATTAGTTGAAGAAGCATTAAGCGATTTTAGGATTTAGGCAGTATTTTAGTTATTCCATTAAAAGGGCGCAAAAATTGAAAACGGAGAAAGTTTCGGTGATGTTCTTTTTCTTGTATAAATGCAGTTTATATATAATTATTGGAAATTCTTATTACCTTAAAGAGAATTATCTAAAGGGAGGCCAAACGGGCAGGATTGTTGAATAAGGATTTTGTATTATAAATAAATTACAACTAAACATCTTATATTAATAGGATAAGCTTGAAAGGAGTAATCTTTTGAAAAAATGGTCTTTAGTTTGCCTAATTAGTTGTATTTTGCTTTGGATTCCTAATATCATTTTTCAAATTGCTAGTCCATTATGGATGTTAACATATATTATAGGTCCAATAGGAATGGCTTTCAGCCTTATTGGTAAGAATTATATTCTTGCCTTCCTTAATCTAGTTATGACATTTAGTTTCTTTTTGTTTATGGCTATAGGATATTATATTAATAGTTTATAAAGGACCACACTTTTATAATGTTAAATCCTGTTTCAAAAAAAACTTTCATTTTTCATTCAAGGGGGAACCGGGTGGTCAAGATGGGAGAGCCTTTTCAATAGGACTTATTATAGAATCTAGGGCGATGCAGCATAGTGGGTCTTAAACTATATAGGAGTGAGGTATATGGATAGGTTTTTATTTGTATTTGGTATTATCGTATTTTTCTTTAGTTTTATATTTTTTATAATGAGCTTTTTTGGTGATTATGAAGGTACCACAATGGTAGGTTCTGTATTAGTTATGCTTAATGCAGGTATAGCGATAGGTGTTTCGGAGATTTTAACAAGAACAAAAAAACTAACATAACATCCAATCCTTTTTCAACAATCTAGGAGCGATTGCTGCAATCGCTTTTTTCTAAGAAATGAGCAGATTAAAGAAAGAAAGCTCTCCCTTCTAATAATCTAAACAAGGGGTGATTAGGCTTTGAGGAGCATTCAAAAAAATCAGGAAGTATTACTCGATGAAGAGATTGATGAACAAAAGTTTGTTAGCATTATCAATAGCTTTTACAAGCAAGATTGTTATATTTATGCGATTATTCCAGAATATGAACAGGACTTATTAAATAATATTTCAAATGACTTTATTGAAGTTGATAAATTCCCGTTACCACGCACTTTCCCAAGGGAGAAGGGTTATATGGGTTATGTAAAAGACAGTGAAAAACAATATATTTACGAATTCTATTTACGGTCTACTACAATGGATTATCTGATTTTTTCTGAGACTGATATATCAGAACAATTTAGTAAATTAACCAAAAATAATTTGGATATTTACAAAATGTTTAAATTATATAAGGTTCCTCATATATCCATTGGTCCCGATGGTCAATGGTTAAATATAGTTGAGTACTGAGTAGATTCTTATTCAACAAACTAGGGCGTTTCTGAATTAAATAGTAACGATTTTTAAGGAGTTGAAACTATTATGATTATTAAAATCGTTTTTGGTGACGATTTTATTGAATATATTTCTTGTTCAACAAAAGTTGGTAGGAAGATAAACTGTATTCAGGAAGACTTTCTAAAGTGGATTTACGATGAGGAAAAGAATACAGAATATTGGGCTGTAGAAAATGGCAAAAGAATTCACCCTAAATATGACGCAAATGCATTTGTTGAATGGTTAAACAATGTAAGATTTAAAAGAGGGATTGCTAAAGCTAAATTAATCGTAAGCCCTCAATTGAAAGTAAAAAAGATATTATATTATTAGTTTGATTCGTTAAATGTAATCTCAATAAAGTTATTCCGCAATCTAGGGCTTATCTGCAATAAGGTAAGCTTCTTTTTTATGAAAAATATATCTTGAGTAAAATTGGAATTATGCAATCGGCCAGCGTTACTTGAGTAAGTTTTTAAAGGGGAATTAAGTTACTTTGTTGAATTTACATATTAAGCTTTAAGGAAATATTTAACTACATAAAGGGGTGCTAAAATGATAATACGAAAAGCAACGTTAAATGATGCATCAGGTATTGCAAAGGTTCACGTTGATAGTTGGAGAACGACTTATAAAGGCATTATTCAAGATGACTTTTTAAAAAATTTATCTTATGAAAAACGGACAGAATTATGGAAAAAAAATATTACAAAAGAAAATAATTATGTAGTTGTTGCGGAGAATAATAAAGGTCAAATTGTAGGTTTTGCAGATGCTTGGAAAAGAGAAACCAATGTAGTGGAAAGCTCAAGTGATTTAACCTCAATTTACCTACTTGAAGAATATCAAGGACAAGGTATAGGTAAGAAGCTGTTCAAAGAATTATTTGTTCATTTTAAACAATTAGGTTATGGGAAAATATTTGTTGAAGTCCTTGAGGAAAATAAAACTCGTTATTTTTATGAATATTATGGTGCGAAATTAGTTAAAACAGTTCAAATAAAAATTGGTGAAAAAATGCTAAAAGAACTAATTTATGAATGGGATAATATTGACGATGTTATTGAGAGATTATAAACCTTTGATTACAGAGTATGGTTTTTACTACAATTGAAACTATTAAGGTTATATAGAATATTTTTATTCAGCAATCTAGGGAGTTATCTCAAGATCGAGTCTTCGGCAATCGGGCGCCATTCTTGAAGAAGAAACGGTGCTCTTTTTGTATTTTAAGGCCATATTATTGAAGAACACATTTGGAACTTTATGTTAAAATGAAAATAACTCTATCAAGATAAATACTTAAATCAATGTTCACGATAGTATAATAAAGATTAGGAGTGTACTAAGATATGAGGGTATACGAGCAATATAGAAATTCTTTAGGAGAGTTTATTTTAGTTTTAAAAAAAGAAAATATAACAGGCAATAAATTAATTGAATTGAAAAAAGATATAGCTTTAATTCAAAAGCTAAGTCCAGTATCCAAGCGACTTCTACCTTTAAAAAATTCACATGATAAATTTGAACAATGGAAGGCATCTCCTAAATCTATTGATGATGAAATTATCGATATTGTTACGATTTATTTATCCAATACTTCAAGTTTTATAGATCAGTGGAATAGTTTTTTAAAAAGAGAATACTCTGATCTGCATTCCTTTTTCGATAAAGAAAAGCGAACTATGTATGAAAAAACATTTGCTTACAGACTAATTTACAACTTAAGGAATATGAGTCACCATACACACCAATTGCCTTATAATCGATTAACTAAATCAATTGAAAGCGCACCTTTAATTGTATTAGAAAAAAGGTATTTCTTAGATGTACATAAAGGTATGCAGCCTAGCTTTCGTAAAGAATTAGAGGAACTCGAAGTAGAGGCTTTTAATCTAGTTGAGATTATCAGTGAATCGTATGAGGCACTAATTAAATTCCATGAAAAAATATCTAGTAAGTTAACGGAAAAACTATATCAAGATGGGCTACTCGATTCGATATACAGAGTCCTGCAATTTTATAATGATCATCAAGAAAATAATGGTGTAGTTGGTTTAACAAAGGATGAATTAAATCCTAGAAAGGTTTTACAGAAAGACTTTAGACAAACCTTAGGATTAGAAGAAATCCCCTATAATCTTGCCTGTTTTGGTGCTTTATCTTGTAAAGTAGAGCTAACATTTACGGGTATAGTAAATAAGCATAGAAGTAATCATTTTCCTTATGAACAGGACGGAACTATATACAAAGGTGCAGACCTATTAAGTTATAAAAATGTTAAGTGGGTTAAAGTTCACGAACTAGTGTTAAATATTAGGAATAATAAAAGTGTGTATAGTGTTCTTTACATGGTGGATGGATTACCTTTGAAAGAATACGAAAGAAAAAAAGATGAGTTTGAAAGCAAAAAGAGAAAAGAGTTTATAGCATATTCTGAAGAGCATTATAATAAGATGAAACCAAAAAAAATAGATGATAGCGCAAAGATATTGATTATATATTTTGATGATGAAAAATCATTAAGACAAGAAATATTATTTAGTGGTTCAGCAGAGCAGTTAAGACAGAACCACTTAGCGAACGATTGGGACGGTTTTAATTTAGGTGATTCTTTCCATCTTGATGATGTTAAAGTTAGAGTTTATGTAAAAAGGAGTGATTTAGAACAAAAAAATATAGGGTATTTCATAGGCCCAGATAGCTTAAATCCTAATAAAATCAATTATGATAAGTTAAGATTCCAAGAATACAGTGATAAATAAAATAGTTCTCTCAAATTCAAGTCTTCATTAATCGGGCGCAAATCTAGAGCAACTTAGGGCTTCTATAGCAGCACTTAAAGGGAGCTTACTGCTACGAGATACGTTTATTTTTTATGTTCAAAAATATTGAGTTAAAGATCTATATTTGAAATAATTGGTATAAGCAATTTGGAGTAGTTTACTGCAAAAAAATAAAGTTAATAACTTAAAAAGTGGTGATAAGGTGGCACTCAAAACTAATAATTTTGAACAAGTTGTTAGTTTAATTTATTTAATTCCCAAAAAACAATCAACCTTAATAGTTGGAGTAGATGGTTGTGGAGGATCGGGAAAAAGTACCTTAGCAAATAGGTTAAAGGACAAATTCTCTAATGTAACTATTGTACATATGGATGATTTTTATTTGCCATCATCTCAGATTATAAAATCAACCCCAGAGAAAAAGCCAATAGGTGCAGATTTTGATTGGAAACGTGTACTAAATCAGGTTCTTGAACCTATTAGTCAAAATCTAGAAGGACGGTATCAACGGTATGATTGGGAAAAGGATAAATTAACAGAATGGCACACAGTTCCTATTGAAGGAATTGTAGTAGTAGAGGGTGTTTATTCTATTAGAGAAGAATTAGCAAATAAATACGATTATACAGTATGGGTTGAATGCCCACGAGAAATTAGGCTTTCACGGGGCCTCGAAAGAGACGGAAAAGAAGCTCTTGAGATGTGGGAGAATAATTGGATGATTTCAGAAGGCATTTATGTTAAGGAACATAAACCACACGAAAGAGCCGACATTATTTTTAATGGAACTAAATAAATTTGTTGTTCAATAGCCACTAATAGAAGGTAACTGCTTATTCAAGAATCGGGCGCGATCCTGCAACAAGGATCAGCGCTCCTTTTTTTGCTTCGAATAAACCTTTGGAAAGTATATACAAATTTAAATAAATATGATAATCTATTTTTACAGATTATCAATCTAAAAAAATAGATTATAAGGGGGTTATACATATGAATGACAAACCGCTAAATGTTTCAATCGAACAGGCGAAATTACTTGGAAACGCACTGAGAATAAAGATTATTAGTCAACTAATAGATCAACCAAAGACAGCAAAGCAAGTGGCAGATTTATTGGGTCAGTCAGGTGGGAATGTTCATTATCATATTAAAAAGTTACATGAAGGTGGTCTCATTGAGTTAGTGGAAAAAAGGCAATATGGCGGAGTAACAGAGAAGTATTACTTATCAAAGTCAAAGTGGTTTAACTCTGTTGGAGATACACCAATTGATCCTGTATTAAATGATGATTATCATTCTATAGATTCAACCTCATTAAGCCTTCGGTTGAACTTAACTACAGAGCAACAAGAAGAGATAAAAGAAGAATTTAGAAAGTTTCTCGAGAGTTGGGTAGTTAAAACATCTGTGAGTGATGATAGCGAATCAGAAGAATTCAGTATCGGTGTTAAAATCGTCTCTACAAAACAAAAAAAAGAAGGTGAGGTGGATGAAAAGTTATGAGTATATTCTCAAACAAAAACTTTTTATATATGTTCTTAGGAAGGATTGTTACGAATATAGGTGACACATTATATGCAGTCGCTGCAATGTGGTTGGTTTCTGATTTGGGAGGATCAACATTATATACAGGCTTAGCTGGCTTCCTGACCATTATTCCCAGGTTCATTCAATTTTTCGGTGGACCATTTATTGACAGAATACCTATTCGTCCATTGCTAATTGTTACACAATGTATTCAATGTATTTTGTTGCTATTTATCCCACTAGCACACTACTTTGACTTTTTAAGTGTTGCACTGGTTTTAATTATTTCGCCTATTATAACAACATTTAATATGTTAGTGTATCCTGCACAAATGGCTTCTTTACCTAAGATTGTTGAGGAAAAGGAATTAACACAAGCCAATTCCCTATTTACCTTTGCTTACCAGGGAATTGAAACAGGATGTAATGCAATTGCAGGGGTTTTGCTGGTTGGTATTGGGGCGGTTTCTATATATCTTTTGGATTCAGTTTTGTTTCTCATGGGAGCTCTACTTTTTTCAATGATAAACTCACCTAAGGAATTTAGGAAAGAAAACTTAACGGACAAAGATTCATTTTTTACGAACTTCAAAAAGTATGGAATTGATTTAAAAGAGGGCATTCAATTACTTCTTAATAAGAAATTTTCTAGACTATTACTAGGTGTGATTGCAATTAATTTAGTAGGTGGAGCAACTTTTGTAGTACTACCTGAATTTAGTAAGCAACAAGGAGGAGCAGAAGTATTTGGCTTCTTATTAATGTCACAAGCATTGGGAAGTCTAACAGGAGCTTTACTAGCACCATATTTAGGGCTAGAAAGATTTGGAATAGGAAAGGTTTATTCCACTGCTTTTATGCTTAGTGGAATATTGTGGGCTGTGTCTATTTATAGTCCGTGGACTTGGTTAATGGTAATTATCTATGGTCTTGCATGGCTTCCAGGAGGAGTTACTAATATATTAATCAATACTTGTATGCAAAAGGGGATACCAAAGCATTTATTGGGGAGGGTGTTTTCAGCTTCTTTTAGCCTAAGTGGTATAGCAATGCCGTTAGGTTCCTTAATAGGTGGTGTATTAGGGGTTATGGTAGGAGGTTTCTATGTCATACTTTTTAGTGGTATAGTTGTATTTTTGGTTGGAGCCTTTTGGATGTTTGATAAAGTTACTCAATCACTACCAAAGTCAGAGGATGTTACAGAAACAACCTTTATAAAACCAATACCTAAAGCTGTGGGAAACTAATTGCTGTGGAGTTATTCCATTATCGGGCGCGATCCTGTAACAAGGGTCAGCGCTCATTTCTCTTTGGGCCAGGATAATAGTACTTATTGTAGGAATTTTTTGATTATGAAATAATTGTTATTAAATAATCGAGGGGACATAGTATGAAATACATAGAATTTGGTTTAGGTAATAAGTGGTTAATTAGGACAGAAACAGAGTTAGAAGATGGTACTGAATATGAGGAGAAAGGGATCAAAGGACCAGTGAAAATCCACTCTTTTTATATGAGACTTTGGATTGGTAATACCGTTTTCATATTTGATTTAAGAGAAGGTATTAAGCGTGTAAAGAAAAGTAGAAAAGAATTTAAATTTATTTTAGGATTAATTAGTTATTAATTACCATAATGAACAGAACTGACTGGGAGCAATTGCTTTGGAGATCGCTCTCTAAACGAGAATTGGATATACTTTTATACATTTACACACTAGAGGTGGAAATTTCATGCGAATGAAACTGAAAAATGAAAACTTGCTTGAGGTTAGGAATTATAGAAAAGAAGACTTTGTACATATCAATAAACTAAATGAAGATGAAAAGTGGAATAACCTCGTTGAAAACAAGGAGAGTACAAAGGAAGCATGGAATAATTCAAATATTGCTTATGTGGCAGAAATAAATGGACAGTTGGTTGGATATATAAGAGGCCTTACAGATAAATCTATCACATTGTTCATTTGCGAAGTATTAATAAGTCATAATTATCGAGGGTTAGGCATTGAAGCAATAATGCTTAATTATGTTCATAGTTTATACCCAACGACTAGAATGGAAATGCTAGCAAACAGTACATCGCGTTCTTTTTATGAGCAAAAAGGATATAGAACATTTTATGGTTTTAGAAAGACATATAAAGAGTAATTGAGAGTTATTTACTAAACAATCGGGCGCGAGTGCGGCTGAGCATAGGTTGTATCATATAGCGGGTGGGATTCCCGCCGAGTAAGAACTGGCCATTCGCTCGTAACGAGTCTTGGAGGACTAAAGGTAACTTTAGTTTTTAAGCGTAGACAGTGAGGTGGCGGGCCGAAAGCCAAATGGTTGAAGGGATTGAGCTCCATAATGATTGTAATTCGAGAGGGCTGATGCTTTTCGCGCTGCAGAAAGCTACATTTTATCCTTCGTTAAAGGCAAGAAGGTTAAAACCTCTCTGGAGTCA
>NZ_VTEV01000017.1 GCF_008180725.1 Sutcliffiella horikoshii
AATTAAGAGAGTTTTACGATAAAAAACGCGATGAAGGTAAACCATATAGAGTAGCGATCATTGCATGTGCTAATAAGCTTTTACATCTGATTTATGCGCTTTTAAATAATAAAACAACCTTCCAAGAATTAGCTTAATAGCTATATTTAACAATGTAAAACAAAACCTTCCAAAAATAAAAAACTGGAAGGTTATTTGGCATACCCATTTTTAGTATATCATCTAATCTTTCATTTTTTTAATGAAAATTGTTGACAACTATTAGCTGGTTTTGTTGAAGAACTTAATTAGAAACAATCAGTATTATTTTATTGAACACAAACTTGTTAGTTACATAATAATTATTTTGATAGCTATATATTGATTTCAATTTCCTCATGTTGATTTGAAAGATTGATCAAAAATTGCCGGGCAATAGATTAGAGTATTACCCTTGGATTTAACTGAAACGATTAAGATTAAGACTTCATTTGCCAATAAATATTAGCTTTATCTCCCAATGTTCCTTCAACATCTCCACCTTCTTTTCGCCAGTATTCAATTCCCCCTATTAATTCTTTTACTCTAAAACCTAAATTAGCAAATTTAACAGCAGCTCGAGTAGCTCCATTACATGCAGGACCCCAACAATATGTAATAATGACCTTATCTTTTGAAAAACTTTGCGTGGTTTCTTCACTAATCTTATTACTCGGTAATGATAGGGCTGTTGGAATATGACACTCTTCATATGATTTAGGATCTCTTACGTCTATTACAATAATACCTTCATATCCTTTTTTTATGTCTACTGATAGATCAGCTATATCTGTTTCATAAGACAATTTATTCATGAAATATCGATAAGCAATACTTGGACTAGCAGGTTCAATTTGTAAAGAAAGGGAAAATTTTGGTTTTATATTCATATTATGATCTCCTTTAATATTTAATTTTCTTTCTAATTAAATTATATCTTGTTTACAACTTCACAGTTTTAGATAATTATAGATAATAAGTATCAATATTATTGATAAAAAAGGGGTTGATTTATATCGAATTTTTATATTTCAAAACTTTTGTTCAAGTAGTGAATAGCGGAAGTTATACTCGTGCTGCTATTGAATTAGATTATGCCCAGTCTAGCGTTACAAATCATATCCAAAAGCTTGAGGAACTGTACGGAGGAAATGTTTTACTAGAAAGAAAAGGAAAATACATGAAGCCTACTTCTTCTGGTGAACTTCTTTTTGATTACGCAAAAAAAATACTAGCCCTACACCAAGAATCGCATCTGGCCCTAAAAGAACAAGAAATCAAAACACTTTCTATAGGAACAATTGAGACATTAGCCATCTATTTTCTCCCTGAACTACTAGAAAAATTTAAAAGAATCTATCCCAACATTCATATACGTATTATTCCGGATTCTGAGAAAAACATTATTAGAATGGTTAAAGAAAAAGAGATAGATTTTGGACTTATCTTGGATTTTCCATGTCAAGTTACTGGAATAGAAAGCCTTAACATAAAAAAACAGGATATGATGATTGTTGTGCCTCATGATCATGTCTTTGCAAGTAAAACTGAAGTTGCAATAAATGATTTAGAAAATGAAACTTTCATCTTAACCGATGAAGGGTGTACGTATCGTGCTTTTTTGCTTGAAAGATTTAAGATGGAAAACATTTCTCACAACATATCAATGGAGCTTAGTAGCGTGGAAACAATTAAGAAAGCCGTGGAAAATAAGTGGGGGATTAGTTTTTTACCACTTTTTTCAGTAGAAAAAAACGTAAATAATCGGTCGATAAAAGCGATTCCTTTACATGATAAGAATCTAAATTTTTACAGTCAATTACTCTATAGAAAAGAGAAATCCATTCTTAAAGTTTTTCAGACATTTATTAACCTGTTTGAAACAAGCAATTAAAATGTTGAATAACAATAAAGTTATATCTATAGATTAATTTACAAAGTACCGTTAAGAATTTCAGAATGGTATTCCACAATCTGGCCCTTTAATGGAACAAACATAAGTTTATCAAAACTAATTCTCACGGCGGCATCCATCAAATATTTCTGTGGTAAAACACTCTAAAATAAAAAATAGCAGACCAAAAGTTTCACCATTTAGTCTGCTATTTTTTATGTGATTGATGTGGTAAAAAGCATTCTATTTCTTATCAACAAACTGGTTACCTTTTTACTCTCTTGGTTTATTTTTATCTTTATACAATTCATGATTTGGCGCTATCTTGTCTAACCTCACTTTGACTAGACTATTTAGATTAAGGTGAGCATAATTTTTTCTTATCAATCTAAAATCTCAAAATCTAATTCAACTATAATATCATCTAATGGGATACTCTTTGTTTCACAAAATTGCTTTATTTCTCCCCACATATCCCATCCTTCAGGCTCAATAATTTCAGAAATGTAGCCTCGATAATCTTCATCATGATATGGCTCAGAAATTAATTTATATCTAATTAAAATATCTAAATAGTCTCTTATCTCCACGTGATTTAAACGTAAACTTTTTTGTATCAAAGATAATAAGACAATTCTTCTCATCTTCCGTTCAGATCTTTCAATAATACTTGAAAATACAATTCTAGTATCCTTATCTAATTGCTTTAGAATTTCAAATTCATTATTACATAAGTCTACAGTTTCTTTTAAATCTTCATCAATTAAATCCCATCCAAGAACTTTGTTCATACTTTGGAATGTTTTACTTTTGTTTAAAATTTGTCTTTTCGTATGATCTGCAATAGACTTCACCATATCGTCCATTATATTTCTAAAAAGATTTTCATGATCTTGTTTTATCGTCTTCAATCTAGCTACATCAAACTCGTTTACATTATCAGTTATTTTATGATGCTTATGACACATAAATATTAGGTTAGAAGCTTGGGCTCTTTCTTCATTTGTCATTTGAGAATTAAATCGTTCTCCGCCAGGTAGTGCTGCTTCTATATGACATAATTCAGCTACTAGAACACCGTTTTCATCTATAATTTCATGGTTACAGTCTGGAAAAGCACATCGATTCCCCGAAAGTATATATAATTCACGCAATGTTGCTGCAGAAGGTGATATTCTTTTTACATTGCTCATTTTTTATTCCTCACAAATCTAAAAATTATTGATAGTAGCAAGTTTCCTTAGTGAAACAAAAATAGTGTGTTTACAATAAAACAAAAAAATATTTTCAATCCATTTTCTACCATGATGTTTTTCTACTTCTGTAGTCCACTAACTTTCTATCATCGCTTTTACCATTTACAACCTATCGAGCTATCTTTGTAACTTCTTCAACATGTATTTTATTTGCTCCCTTAATTCTTTTAATTTTTTCGCTTTATAAGTATGGTCATCTGGTAATTTATTACGGATACCCTTGGATACAATTGTCCATATAACAAATGATTAAAAGAAAAAATAATTTATTGTAACAAAAATACGTGATTTTTAACTTAAATTTCAGTAGGAATGCTACCATGTTGTCCAATAATTTTTTCTTTATATGATTTCTAGCAGCATTCGTGTAGGTAAAGACATTTATTATTTTTCCATCTTTTAGTTCACCGTACTTCGCTAGAACTTATTCAGCCATTGATGTAGTTTTTCCAGCTAGAAATTAACATTATTCCTCCGTACTACCGCAATTATATTAATAAAACTTTTCAAAACATACCTAATTTTTCTATTCGACAACTTCCAACAAATCTCCTACTTTTTATCTCAAAATTAAAACAAAAGAAGGAGCCTTTAACCAGGCTCCTACAATTTCTTAAGCTTTTCAATTAAACTATCTTTCATTTCTTCTGCTATACCCCGATATGATTTTCTATACGACATAATCGTTTCTACCGTTACTTGCGTATACCCATAATGATTTCTAAGCTGCGAAACCAATGCTGGTAAATGCCTTAGTTGATATTGCTCCTTTGTTTCAGCACATTTATTTAATGCCTGGTCAGTTTTAGGTAAGTGCTTTATATAGGTTTTTATTCTCCCTCTTTCTCTTGTTGTTAACGCTCCCATAATCGAATATCTTGCAACTCTTGTGTTTGGATTTGAATTGATTAATTGAGAAGACACAATTTTAACTCGTTGTGCTAAGTTTTGATCTATTTCATTCCAGTCGAATCTATCAATAGATTTAGAAGGTGGCAATAGCCTTTCTAACCATGCAGAATCGTTCTTTTTAAGCCAATCATAAGATGATTTACAATTTTTCCTGATTTCACTTCTCATAAGATCTTTATTATCTTTTAAAAAATCTAATAACTTCAAACGATATTTTTCTAAATTTATTTGGAAACTTTTTCTATTATTGAGTTTGCCTGTTGTTTTAGAAACTGGTAGTTTGTTTTCCAACCATTGGATATCATATTGTTGCAACCATGTATATGATGCCCTGCACTTTTCCCTTATTTCACTTCTTGTTGTATCCTCATTATTAAGTAAAATATCTAGTAATCTACCTCTATGTTTCTCCCTAGTAATATGCAACTTATCATCAAAAGACGCAGCAATCTCAGTAAATGAATTAACTTGATTAAGGTTACAACCTTTATATTTTTGTTTCAAGAGCTTTTTTACAATATAAGGTGTGCAATAGGCTTGTTTTGCAATTTCATCAACAGGCATTCCTTTCTCCCAAAGAGAAAGAACCTGATCCATTTTTATATCCTGATATTCTAACTTTTTTCGGTTTGTCTGTTTTTTAGTAGATTCAAATTCACTTACTCTCCAATTCAAAGCGTAGCTTGTGTGACAAAAACCACAAGAGAACTTAGCTTTAACAAGCCCTGCTTTATATGTGCGCTCACATTGAATTATTATATTTTGCTCATATTTAGGGCATAGCTCATTTTCACACCTCCAAGGGCCATTTCCAAAAGGTACTTCACATGTATATGGAATACTAGTTTGTAAGAAGTTCTCTATGGAGTCCGCAAGAAACCGGATGAATAGAAGAGTTAGAGGTAAATTAATGACTAGTTTTGACCCACGAAAAACATTTTCCAATGTGTTGTGTTGCTTTACATGATTATAACTTACGCCAAAATCTTCTAGTATATCCAATGAATAATTATTTTTAAAGTCAGAGATTAAATGTTTTGACATTATACTATTTGTTGTTTGATTTATATATCCCTTAGAGTGTAGATGCTCCAAAAACCTTAGTTCTACTAACTGCCTATTAATCTTACAATTATTATTTAGAATATATTCTAAATCTCTTAAAATACTTTTTTGAACACTACCACTTTTATTGTTTTGTATTTCCTGTTTAAAGTAATTATGATGTCCATTTTTACACTTCTCTGTTAATGGTGAATAATCTAAAGGAACTCCACATTCTGCACATTGAGTAATTAGTTTGTCAGAGTGTTTATTACAAATATGGATAAATCCAAATTGGTGGTCACGATGTATATAACTACAACCATACTTTTCTATATCTTCTTTAATACAAGATGGACAATATTTAATCAAATCAGACATATTCTTTCCATACTTATTACCTGCCAATTTCCCTAAGCTACTCTCTTCCCAGCTGCCACCATATTCTAATTCCTTTAGCAATTTAGGATGATATCGTTCCGATATAAATGGAAATAAGACGGGTAAAAGAGTATTATTTAGTATAATTGAATCAATAGTAATATGTTTAGTTTTTGGAAGCTTTGCCATTAACTGTTCGAGTGATTTAGGAAAAAATGTAAAATTATTCCTTATCCCTACTAACTCCATATTTGTATCCATAATCTCAGGGTTGAAGGAGTTTAGATGGTATCTATAAAAAATGCTTCTGAAATCCTCATTTGGAAATGGTGTTGGAAAATAAGATAAAAAGCTACCCAATAAAATCCCTCCATTATGTTCAAATCGAAATAACATCTTCTGCTAACTCTTGATATTTTAATGCGACACCTTTTTTTAATGGTTTATTTAAGCCTGCTAACTTTAATAATTCCCATCCTTTGATTTTAAAACTTACCTTTTGTAATTCACTTGCTGCCCATTCTAAACGCCTTATTTGAAATTGTTCAGTAGTTTCTATAATTAATTCTAGATACTCTTTAGTTTGGGTTAATTTATTTAAACAATTATGAAGGAAATTACCTAAATTCCCTTCCATATGTCTTGACAACTCTGAAATAGTGATTCTTTTGGGTTTATTTTCACCCTGTAATGATTTATAAGCCTTTTTAACTTCACCCAAAACCACTTTATCCCTTTCTTGCCAATCCACAATAAAACCCCTTCTTCGTACTCTTTTTCGTTGAGGCATATTCTGTTCTAACCACTCACGATCATGTCGAAATAACCACATATAGTCTTTTGAGTTCAATTGGCGTATGGGATTATTGTTATTTTCTGCTTCCATCAAGGAAGCCAAAAATCGTTTTCGCCTATTTTCTTTTTCATCTTGATGTTCTTGTTTATTTGTATAAACATTTTCTTGATTTTGATGATTTGTATAATTCTTTACAGTCATGGGGTCTACGCCTAATAACCTTGCTTTTGCTCGTAAAGAAATGTCCTGCTGATTAATCTGATTTAACTTTCTCAACCAAACATCACCAAAACTCTTTATTCTCCCAATTCTATATCTATCTTCATTAGACTTATCAGGACCTTTTCTTGAATATTCGAACCCACAAGAGCACTTAAATGTACCAACTGGTAAACCGCTCTCAGAATCCCTTGTAACTTTACATTCATTTATTGCATCTTTCATAAAATGTTCAGCTGCTTTATTAAGGCATGGCCACGGGCCCTCTCCAAACGGGTAGTTATACTTTATTAATTTTTGACTTATTTCTATTCCAAAAAAGATGTGAACAAGTATGTACCGTAGTGGATGAGTTCCTCCATTTTTCCCCCTAATAATCTTATGAAACCATGTATCATCACTTTTTAGATTTATTTTACAATTTAGATATTCCAATAAATCTTTCGAGAAAAAATCAATAAAATCATTAATTATTGGCTTAAATCTTATTCTCCCTTTTGGCGTCACGTATCCTTTATCATTCAAATGAGCTTTATAACTTTTTGAAATGTTTTGACACTCATTTTGGTTATTTAACAATTCATAAGAGTACTTTGCTATAAATAACAAATGGGACTTCCACTTTGGATTAGTTATATTTGAAATTGATTGCTCCATTTCAACTTGGCTTAATGGTATGAACTCGAATTTATGATCTCGAGTAGGGCTGGAAATTTTTGATTCAGTTAATTCAACCTTATGTATAGGACAAAAATAAACCCCAGGAACTTGATGAGATCTGTGCCAAAATGATTCATGGTAAGTATTAGTATCTTCTTTAATACATTCCTTACAATATTTTAGATATCTAGGACGTTTTACTATACAAGCTGCTAAGCCCAAAGAAATATGTACTTCTCCCCAAGGAGACCCCTCAGACATGAGAGAATATATTTGTTTAGCTTTTTCCTCTGATAAAAAAGTTGAATAGTAAGGGTACAGTGTATGGTTCCAGATTAATTGATTCACAGTGTATATATTATTTAACTGTTTAGACAAATACTTTATGTGAGCTGGAAGGTCAACAGTTGCACAGACCATTTTATTATCGAATAAACTGGATATTGATTGTTTCTGTGCAATGTTGCCTGATATTAAGTGGTATCTTGCAAAACCACTGTATAATAGTTCATCTGGATATAATGTGGGAAAATAAGCTAACAATCAAACCACCCTTTCATGTTTGATTGTTAGCCTACCCTTTTTTTATATTCTAAATAACCATAATTCAGATTATTAATTTATCAAGCTTTTCTTTATTTGGTACGTTGCCCATCCCAGCAAGCTTCTCATAAATTTTGTCTCCTTGGTCATTCCTACTTTCAACTGCATTTCTTAAATCATCTTCAGTACGAAATTCAGTCTTACTTTCTTTTTTAGTTAGTGATTTCTTAACTTTCTCATCATTTCCTTCATACAAAGTTGGAGTCACAATATCTTCTGCTTCAATAAACCTATTAACTTCATTCACTACCTGATTACGTAATTTAACTATATCTAAATTCGCTCCATTCTTTTGCAATAATTTTTTAGAAATGTCTTCAGCAATATTAGGCGGTGCACCAAATTCAACAGCTGTTTTTACTAACTCAATAAACATTTCTTGATCCTGTTCTATTTTGTCTTCCCGTACATATTGTTTTCTCACCTCTCCTTGAATATTTATTTTTTCCTTTGATCTTTGCAAGTATAGATCCATTTCATTCCAATTTGGATATAAATCATCAACTAGAGTAAGTTTATCTAGATCTCCACTCTTTAATATCTTTAGCAAAGGTTTAACAAGTTGCATATCACGTTCTAAAACCGTTTTTAACAAGCTGACTGTTATCCTCTCATTGTTTCCATTATCAATAGCTTCCCACTGAGCTAACATATAGAGCTTTACTGCAATATCTATAATTCCTTGGGAATGTTCATATATTGCATTTTTTAGTGGTTTAGTTAATTTAGTAGCCTTTGATGTCCATTGATATGTCCATAAGTTTTGTATGAAGTAGTCCCACTCTTCACCTTCCTCTAAACGATCCATTATTAAATCACCTTGTCCAGTACTTCTTCGTGCTTGGCTAAAAGAACCAGACAACAATTTCATAGCTTTAAAGGTGCCAATTAGTACAACTGGGACACCAATTGTATTAATTAATTGAGTGAAATAGTTTAACATTCTCTCGGCCCCGCCACTTTTTAGAAAACTTAAGTTTTGTATTTCATCTATTACCAATACTCCTAGTCCATGAAGAGTTGCTATATGTGCCATAATTGGAATTAAAATATCTACGGTTGAACCTTTTGAAACAAACTTTTGAAAATAATTAGTTCCCAGATTTGAATCAATAGCTTGAAAGAAATTAAAACATAACCCTTTTAATGATCCATCATGAGGACAGTTTAGTTTAAGCCACACTAATTGTTTACGAATAAAGGGTTGTTCTTTATATGCTGAATGGTGAATAACTTGTGGATAAAGAAGAAGAGAACTCTCTATAGCAGTAGTTTTCCCTTGTCCACTAACACCTAAAATTGCAAAGCCGGCAGCCGTGGATCTAACACCTGCTAAGTTAGCACCTTTTTCGTCCACACCTTTTTCTAGAATATCTTTAAATCCTATATGAAATTGTCTTACATGTTCAGGGGAAAATGGGTTTCTAGCCTTATAGCCATGACGAATTAATCTTGATAACCTTTTTTCGACTGAAAGATGCACTGATAATGGCTCTACGTAATCAGATATTTGTTGAACTAGATGTAATCTTGTTTCCTTACCTAGCATTCGGTATTTATCATTATGCTCAGGATACTTTCTGATATTTAAGGCTACATAATCTTCCTCAAAAATTGGAGGTAATGCTTCAATATATGGATTGTCTTTATAGGAAGGAATTACTTGTTCTAAGTACCCGGCATCAACCTGTCCTCCTATTAAAGAAGGTGTAAAATGATACATCGACTCTAATTGAACTTTTTTAACCATTACTTTGTTCTCCTGTTTTTAGATTTTTTAACATAGAAATTTTTGACTTTGGTTTATAAATTTCAATCTCAACTAAATTAGAGTATGATTCGTCTGTTTTTTCTTCAGGTATAGTTTTTCCCAATTCAAAGCTTTGTTCTTTTCTTAATTTATCGCGTTCCCCTTTTTGCCTGATCTTAATACCCGATTTTCTTTCAGTTTCTGATAAAGAATGATCTTGTTCTTCCTTAAAACGAGCTACTGCTTTGTTTTTAATGTCTTCAAGCTTAGCACTTAGTGCAACTTCTTCCTGATTTTGTGTTGAGAGATATAACTTGGAACGCAATTTCTCCTCATGCCGAATCATTTTTACTTCTTCTAAACTCAAGTCCCAAAAACGTGAGGACTTCCTGAGCATTTGACACTTGATAAAATCTCTCCCATCATCAGTCTTTACGTAGACATAATTCATACAGCGTCTATCATAAGCGATGATGGTTTTTATTGAATTTCCTTTCACAAACCAGCCTTGATCCTTTAATATTTCTGACCCATAGTACATACCTTCAAAATATATTCCTTCACGATTTGCGGTTACCTTAGCCTCTGGTAAAACATTTAAACGGACAATATCAAGATGCACTTCCTTTAAAAAGTGATCATGCGCTAAGCCCCAACTCCATATGTTTTTTGCAATAGGAAATATATTATCTCTAACCATTGCCTTATTTAATGGGTAGTGCTCCATATGGTGATAATTATTTCGATGAAGAATCATTTCAATCACCATTTTAGTAAAATCCTTAAGTGTTAGCTTGGCATCAAGGACATACTTAGGACCTCCGCGTTTCTTATATTCTTTTTTTACAGCTCCAGGCATCCATGCCTGCAGTGTAGTATTTAAAGTATGAAATTGTGTTTCGACTAATCCCTTAGCATCAGCTCTATATGGTGGAGTATTCTTTAGTCTTATACCAAGTGAATTCCCCAAGGAATCTGCTTTTTTACTTTCCATTTCTCCACGATCTGCGAGAAATGATTCCGGTATATGATGACATGGCCACTCTTCTTCTTTGATTGGAATATCAAACTGAGCACAAAACTCAACTTTATTCATGGCTGTATTCTCTATAGCCATCATTACACCCTGCCATGATGGGCCCTCAAACCCTACATATAGGCCGACAATCATATGAGTGAATACGTCTACTACGATATATACTACTGGTCTGCCAATAATTTGATTTGGATCATCTGAACTAACTAAATATACATCTGCAATAGTGGCATCCACCTCGAATATTTGACCTGGACCTGCAGCTTTCAGAGTTTCTGACCCTAATAATGGTCTGAAATCTCGATTAAAGGTCACCTCACCTTCTCTTGCTATTAAGGTAGTTTTCTTTGTGTAATTGGCTCGAATGTGATACCTTAGTTGGTCAATGCTAGGAACTTTATAATCAGGAGGAATAATTGGTATTTCAACACCGTTCCTTATTTCTGTATCGATATTAAATCGTTCTTTTAGCATTTCAATGTAGGTAAATTTTACAGAATCCCTTCTATCAACTTTCAAATATATTTTACGAATGTATACATCAAAAATCCTACGAATACCCTCGGTTACTATTACACCTTTATACTCTGGGTGTACTTCTTCTATCATTCTAGGTCTTCCCATTTTTTGTTTTGGGTTTTTCTTTTTGCCTCGTCCACCACATTTCCTAAAGCGAGGAAGTAAAGCATTAACTATTTTTCCTCCTGTCCAGTAGTAACGTAAATATTTGTAGATGAACTTTTTCCCCTTTCCGGTCTTTTTACATACATCCATAATTAGTTGGTACCTTTCTTTTGGATCAAAAATATTAGGTTCAAGATCAACAATATCTTTGATACATTCCCAAGCTTGATCTCTAATTTTAATTTCCTTTTCATTCAATTGATCCTCTGGCACCATAAATTTTGAATAAGGGTCATATTCTAACTTTAGTAAGGACCCAGCTTGCAACTCTTTTTCTAGCTCCGATAAAACTTTGAGATTTGGTAATCCCTTTCTATCTATAATAGAAATAGTTACAACAGCATCTTCTTCCCTATCCATCCATAAAACTCTTTCACAGTCCAAAAGTTGTGCATTACCATCCATCGATTCAAGGATATTATTAACAAATATACTCATCTAACCCATCCTCCTTTAAAATTTTCGTTTTTCCAATTTCTATTGGGTTTATGGCAGGAAGAATTCTTTTAGTTATATCAACCTCCCAGTAGCGGTTAGCAATTAAGTATCGAACTATTTGAATACAAGTTCCCTTTGGTAAATCAAGTTTGATATCCATATCTAGGGTTACCTTTGCAAGGGGTTTTTCCCCCTTTAGTAACTCCAGATATAGCCTTGGCTGAACTTTCACAATTAGTTCGTATGTTATTGGGTCATTCAAATCGTCTATATATCTAGCAGAATGAATCCATTCTACATTCTTCACAAGGTCATAGTTTATTTCGTTCTCAGTAATAAGAGCCCAATCAATTCCTAAATCTTTAAAATACTCCTTTTCTATTTGAAACTTTTCAATCACTCTTTTATTTATCTTTGAAATTGGTTTTATTGTATGTGCAATAAAACGACAATCATCGTTATCTTTAACAGTTAGCAACATATCTGTTGTCATAACAATTGGATGTTGAGTTTTTGGATCTCTAGGATGTTTAATTCCTAACTTCTCTGCTATAAACAAAGTTTTTTCTAGGGGTAACAAAGGATATTGTTCTCTTATGTCTATTACATTTTGTGACCACTCCATTTGATAAAAGTGTGCCAATTCATAGTTTTCTGAAAATAAGTGATGGAGTCTCCTAGTTTTCCACCCTCGAATCCGTGTAACTACACCATGCGATGGAACATCATAAATTGTGAGCCAGGGCTTATAATCTGAAAAACACCCTCTGCCTCTGCCTTCTTTTATTCTCCTTTCAATGGTTTTAGCAGATGTTTTTCTACTTCTTTTAGCCATTTATCGATCCCTCCAATAAAATTTTGTTTTACTCAACATACGGAAATTGGTAAAATTATTTTTTACACAAGAATTTATACCATACTTTAAATTGACTATCAAATGACCATTTAGTAAATTTTACTTTTACTTTTTGGTATTTTATAGTAATATTTCAATAATAAATGAGGAGTGATTTGATATTGAATAACATAGGAAACAGAATACGGAAATTACGTAAAGATTGTCATTGGACTCAGGAAGAATTAGCTAACAGAATTAATGCCACAAAGCAAGTTATTTCAAATTGGGAACGTAGCATTGCGAGACCAGAACTTAAGCATTTAGTTGCATTAGCTGAAATATTTAGAGTTAGGACAGATTATCTTTTAGGTCTTGATGAAAGTGTTCAATACATGCATCCTCAGGGCGGTGAACACGAAAGAAGAGGTAAGCACTGGGACTGGGTGATACAGAGATCATATGATTTAGTAGAAGTAATTAATTCTGACTATAAATTCAAATTGAATAACCGCTTTTTAACCAAAAAGGATAAAGAATTTATCTCACACTATATAGTTGACTTATACAAACGTCTAGAAAGTATTGAACTTGAATATGAAGAAAAGATTGAAGAACTTCAAAATGAAATAAATGAATTGTCAGGTTGTGAAAAAACCGATTTAACCAACCCTTTATTTGAATAGTTAAATTACGTTGATAATTTAAGAATTAACCTATAAGTAAATGTGAATTTGACAACTTTAAACAAAATTTTTCTAAAGAAATTATTTAACCTTACTCTTCACAACATAGTTTATCCCAGAAAAAAATAATTTATCATAAAAAATATCCGAATTCGGATATTTTTTATGATAAATTATTTGTAAATGCTTCCTTACATCTTTAAATTCAATTTTGGCAATGCCAATCTCAAAGTTATATATAATTTGATTATCCAAGTATTTTTATAATCAAAAAAAGGAAAAAGCTCAATTAAATAAGTCTCTTTCCTTTAGATTTTAACTCTCTATTAATAGTTTGACTATTTCACATAAAAAATACTATCCAATTCAGCCGCCAGTTTATCCTTGTGTTTCTCTGTACTTTTAAGGAAAAGGTGGCCTCGCTGAAGCACGTACTGGTTGCTGATGACCGTATCAAAGTCCCTTTGAAGACCCTTTTCCTTCAGGCCGGTAAGGCAAAACAGCTGTGTATTGGTTTTTTTCGCTAGCGATATCATTGGCTTAACCACGTGATCTGAACTTGCAGCTCCAAACGGATTATCCAGTACGATGAATTTCCAGGCACCTTCCTGTGAGAACCGTTTTTTTCTTAGATGATTAACCAGTGATAGAAACATCGATATCCTGGTTGCGTGTTTCTCTCCTCCACTCCACTTGGAAACCTCATCCCATAGATAGTAGTCTTTACCAAGTAGATCGTTCCGGTTTTTCAATGCCTTTAAATGGCAGCGGGAAATGGCAGCATAACAGTTAATGATATTCACCATATTCACTTTCCGCTCAAACGCATCGGCCATATCCTTTTCTAAAACATTTTTATTCTTGAGTTCCACCTGTTCTTCGAGTATTTCATTGACGAAAGATTCTAATTCCCTTTTCCCTTCCTCTAAGTCTTTCTTAGGCCAGTAGATAGTAAACAAGGAACGGTTTTCTCCATTTTCTTCTATTTGGGAACTTTTCGGAATCTCCATAATGTTTTTATAGAACTTATCAGCTCTTTCGTACATATCATCGATGATGTTCTGAAGCCTCTTGTCCAACTCCTCTTTACGGAATTCGATACTTTGCTCATAATCCTGTATTCCTTCGAGAATTTTAACGAATGTGGCAATGATTTCTTCGTAGTTGTCAGAAGAACGTTCTATTATCTTTGTTATTTCGTATGTCATTTGTGAAAGCGAGGCATTGCCTGTCTCTTTGACATTATCGGCAAGTTTCCTTGTCTCTTCTTTGAGGTCAGCACGCTTATCTACTAACATTTCAATTCTATTCTGAATTTGTCCCCTGTATTTCCTTACATCCGTAATTGGTTTCACTTTATTCCATTCTCCATCGTTCAGCGGTTGGGCATACTCCTCTCCCATTAGGAAATCTCTACCTTCTTCCGTCTCTTCGATTGCCAGTCTGTTTAATTCCAATTGTTTTTTTGCAGCTCCCTCCCTCTTTTCTAGATTATCTATATTGGAAAGGGACAATTCATATTCACTAATGAAAAGTGTGTATTCTGCACCCGGCTTAAGGCCATATTGATATACCTCTTCATAAACCTCTTCGATAGCTTCCTTATGTCCTTTGTACTTTGTTTCTGCAACTACCATTTTTTCATAAGTTTCCTCTTTTGCTTCTCGTTCTTCAGACAGGCGATCATCTAGATCTTTCAGTTCCCTTTCCGCTTCTTTTAATACCTCTTCATCGTAATCCAGATGGGCATTTTTCATACCCGCCAAGGAATATCCATTCCTTTCTATTTCCTCTATCGACCTGTCAACGAGCCCTTCAAAATTCTTTTTTGCACCCTCCAGGTCCTCAATAGCTTTGGTTTCTATCGCAAACTCTTTCTTTAGAGATTTGTATTCCTCCTTCACCATCTCATACGATTCTTCTGTTGCTTCAATGCTTGATTCTACCTCTTCGTATCCATACTCTTTCTTATCCCTTTCCAATTCATTTTTTCTCTCTTTTTTCCCATCAAACATTCTTGAAGCCTCTTTCTGTTCTTTCTCTCTCATTTCCCGTTGGTTTTCTAGCAATGTTATGGTATTATTAATGCCTTTTATTTCTTTCACCAAATACTTCTCCCGTTCCATTGTCTCATGAATGGAAGCGTATCTTTCCATAAAGCTATTTAAATCTCTGACCTCGGAATCCACCCGCTCCTTTTCTTTCAATTTTTCTTTAGACGTAGTTGAAATGATTTCTTCCTCGGAACGGTTTTTTTCCAACTCTTCCTTCAGTCTTTTCTTTTCCTCATTTAAAAAGTTCCCGAGTTCCATGATTTCCTTTACTTTAGTTCTTAGATCTTTTCGAGAATTAATATCGTAGCTTTTCCAGAATTGGTTCAAGTCATTTTCATATTCTCTTAATAAATTCAGTTTCCCGTCGAATTCCTTTTTGCCTGATACCAAACCTTCTATCGTTTCCTCTATCTCCTGCAAATAACTATCCCAATCTTCTTCTCTTAGACGGACATTAAACCGATGGAATACATAGGATGAACTTTGCAATGGAAAAATCGTTTCTTTGTCTTCCTGCTCCTCCATCTTGGTCTTATCAATCAGGAATATAGGGATTGAAGTTTCCTCTTTATACCTATCCAAGACTTTCCTGACTTTATTCAGCTGGGATTTTTCAATCAAAATGGACACCGGAAGGAGGGGATTCTTTTTCAAAAGTGCCTTTTTATCGGCTTCATCCATTGCTACTTTGGCTATCCACTCCACACCCAATGTTACGTTCACATCGTTCTTTACCAAATGGGTTTTCACCGATTCCAGTTCACTGTGGATGTGGTATCCCTTCAATTCGATAATTTTTTTTATCTGCTCAAAATGGTTCTCTTTTACAGAGAGCGAAATCATTTCCTTTTCATACTTCTTCTTTTCGCTGGCAAGTTTTGCCCTGATTTGTTCTTTTGCCAGCAAGAGGTTGTCCGGACGGATTGTCAAATGACCAAATGTTTTATCCATTAAGTTTATTTCTGTATCTGCAAAGATTGAAAACTCGGTTTCTGCTTTTTCAAGGTCTTCTTTATTATGAATAATGCTATTTTCATTTTTGTCTTGCTGTTTTTCTAGTCCTTTTATCTCTTCTGTCAGTTTTTTCAGATCGCTTTCGAATCCTTTTAATGCTTTCTCCAAATCAGTAGATAGTAAGGCTAATTTTTCTCTTGTTTTTGGCACATCTTCGTCCCAATCGGCCAGCATTTTCTCCTTAAGTTCAAGTTTTTCCCCGATGTACCGCTTGATTTCATCCCTAGCTAGTGCAAGATCTGTGGAAAGGTCCCTTTCCTTTCGATCTTCTTCTTTTATTTTTTTATTGATGTCGTTCAGCAAATTGCCAGCATTTTTAAAATTGTCCTTCGCCTCTTTCATTTCTTCTGTCAGCTTTGTTACCATGTAGAAATAGCGGCGAGATACAATGCTGCGTGTTTCAAGCAGCTTTCCTCTTCTCTCTCCCGACTCTAATCGTGCAGTTTTCAGATCAGCATCCACTCTCATTTCATCCGCTTTCCACCTTTTATAATCTCCATAGGCGCGAGCAGCCATCTGATCCTTTACTCTCCTTCTGTAAAAATTTATTTCTATCTCCGTATCATTGAAAATTCTCTCATCCTCTTCGTAAACTCCCTTAGCTACCAAATACTTTTGAAGAAGCTCGTATGCCTGATAGGACTTTATCTTCCACTCCAAATGCCTTTTTGTTTTTTGGACTTCCTCGATTTCCCTGGAGATCTCAGTTATTTTCCTTTTATTCTCCTCAGTGTCAATCAACAATGTCTTATAAAGTCTGCCAAACATTAATTGAGTATTCTCCAACTCTTCTTTCAAGTTGTTATAACATTCGCAAGCGTCGATTATTTTGTCCGAACTGGCGGTGATCATCTCAAAATCACGCAAGTTTTTCCTTAGTTCCGGAAGCTCCATCAAGCTGTCTTTATACTGCATGAAAGAATTGAGGATGGCATTCCGTTCTTCGTCATTTCGGTACAAGCTGTCCATCAACGAAGGGATTATCAATTTTTCCAAAAGCTTTTGGGTTGTGGCCGTATTATCAAAAAAATCGGTAACTCCACCTTCTTCGCTATTGATAATGGAGATGTTGCTCCACTCAGAAGACAGTATCCCATAGTCTTCCAATGCTTCTTGATAGGAGATGTTGGTGTCCGGCATCCGGATTCCCCTTACTTTTTTCAATCTTTCCCTCATAGCGGTATAGCCAGTAACATTTCCGCTTATCGCAAACGGAAGGTCTTCAATTCTTAATGCGTCTTCATAGTCATACTCGATGATGTAGTTAAAATACCTATACGGAGTGTCATTAACCTTTTTCTTTTCCCCAGTGTTATTAAAACAGAATCCTGTCAAAAAAAGAGGACGGTATTCGTCATCTGGTATCCATTCAACTGCGACGTGGACAGTTTCGCCTTTTGCCACATTCTCAACCATGGGTCTTCCCTGCATCGTATGGTTCGGGAGGACAACTTGGTGTATCAACTGGATGATGCTTGATTTTCCTCCCCCGTTCTCCAAGAGGAAGAGACTATTATTCCCGTACAGGTTATACAGCTTATCGCCAATAATTTTTATTCCATCATCTAGTTTTATATTGGAAACCCTAATCTTACTAATCCTCGGCATTCCTTCTCCCCCTCTTAATTACCCTCGTTCAAGAGGTTTTTAATTTCATTAATTCTCGTTTCTTGGTGATAGTATGTTCCTGCTATATCTTTCATCTTTCCGGTCAATGTAATTTCTTCATTATCCTTAATGATAAGCAACTTCTCTTTTTCAAGAAACCCAAGGATTTTTAGCAGAAACCCATAATCCCTTTTATGTGCCTTCCTTATCTCTTTCACTTTGTCAGTCACTTCGGATAACCCCTGCCAGACTTCTATTAATGCAGTCAAATTCAACTGGTGCTCTGTCGATAGCTCTATTAATCTATCTTCCGGAAGTTTCCTGAATTTTTCTATCTGTTCCTTCACTGTCAAAAGCAAATCATCCACCCTCATAAAGGAGCGGGGTTCCCCGGTAATCATAAATTGCTCGCCAAAAAACTCGCTGATTAGGTTAATCCATACAAACTGGGCAAAATAAAGCTGGTTGTTAGCCTTAAAACCAAAATATTCCCTTAATTCCTCATTCCTGTAGGCAAATATATCATTATCGGTATCCGGCACGAAGTATAAGGTATTGTTAACATAGAAAATTCTTGCTTTATCCACCGGCTGAAAGACAGAATGGAGAATGTCCCTTACATCAAGGTCAAAATAGAGCGCAAACAGTTCCGGATCTTCCTTCCTTGTCATTTCCCCTTTAAACATTAGTGCCTGGTACAGTTTATAGGCTTTTATCAGCAAATCCCTATTGTATTCCATTTAGTCAACCTTCTTTCTTAACACGTAATCACTCACTATCGTATTGTCCAGGAATTGATACGTTCTATCCGTTTCATACATTTCAAATTCGCCGATTGCTAGTAAAGCATCGTTCTCCCGGGCCATTTGGGCAATCATTTTGTTTTCCTCGCTGTCGTAGGTTAATTCCTCTTCACTGAGCAGCTCGAACTTTTTATGTTTTGACTGGTGTAGCTTTATGCTGACATCGAGAAATGTCTGTTTCTTTTCCTCCTCAAACTGGACGTATGCCTGAAAATCTTCTTTTCTCATTTGTTTTAAAAGATCGGTTATGAAATAAAACTCTTTTTCTGCTAATGGGAGTAGGATGAATTCCATCATTTCTTTTTCCTTACGAAACTCCTCCATCTCTTGTAGCTCCCTTTCCCTCTCCTGTCTTTCTCCTTCTTCTTCGTCTATTTCTAACAACTTTATCTCTTTTTCGTCTGACTTACTTCTGATTGTTTGTGGTCCAAAAGCCCGGAACGGATTATAGACTTTTTTAACCTTTAAAGGCATCAATGGGTTAAGAATCTGCCTTGCTTTTTCTTCTGTGACTTTCTTCTCCACCCAGTTATCTATCACTTCTTGATGAAAATTGAACCGCTTAGAAAACGCATTTTCAATCAATAGCTGAATAGAATCTGTGAGAGTGGATAAAAGTTCGAACTTTTTCTTCAATAAAATTGCGTGCCTGGATGCCGCCCTATCCAGCAGAGTATCAATTTGAAGGATAGTATCATATTTCTTCCTGTCTTTCTTCCCTAAAACACCATTTATGTAGTTTGCCTTCACCCTCTCGATGTTTTCCTTTAAATCGCGTATCTGCTTCTTTTCTTCGCTTGTCTGATGATAAGAGCGCTGGTATCTGTCTTCTAGCTCTTTTCTGTTAAAAGCGGAAAGTACATTCTGCTTCACTTTGCCCTTGTATTCTTCGATGGACATTATTTGTGAATCAATCTGAAACATTAAATCCTTCGTAATGTTCAATACCTGTGAAAAAGCCCCCTTATCAAGCTGCTGTTTGAAATAAAGGAGTGTAATACTAATCTGCATTTCTGAATATACTTCCTTCGTTTTGAATAAGAGCTCGATTCCCTTTTCCGTGAGCCTGAGGTTAACTTCTTTCTTTGCGTAGTTAGCATACGACCAATTGTCCGTATCAATGAGTTTAAAATGAATGTATTTCTTTGCCTTCTGGTTGTAGTCCATAAATTCGTAAATGAAGTCCTTGCCGTCATTCCTTAGCTTTTCATCTACTATGTAAGTTCTAAATTCATTGATTTCCTCATGATTGTATTGGATGTTGTACATTTCCTTCAGCAGTTGGCCCAGGAATTGGTTTAACTGGTCCTTGGTCACATTCCCTTTATCTGTCAGCATCTTTTCAAGGATGAATAGGAGCACGCTGAATCCAATCTCTATCAAATCTAAATCTTTGTATTTCAAATTTTTGGCTTGATTAAGCTGGTAGAGCGGCATAAATAGAACCATATTCTGATATCTTTCCGTCATACCCTCAAAAAGTTTTTCCAGTTCCATCAGACAACCTCCTTAACCTTTCGATGTTAAGCGCTTCTTGGGGGACGTATTTCTTATTCTCTAGGTATTGCAGAATTTCAACCTGTTCTTTTTCCTGAAAGATTGATAGAAAATAATCTATCGCGTCCCTGTTCCATGTCTGGTATGTTTCCACTTTGCTCCCTTTCCGTCTTTCCCAAAGCACTCTGTAAAACCCTTCGAATAAAAGAATCTCTCTTTCTGTTGCTTTTCTCAGACGATCATATATATCGATTCCTTCCGGATCAAAATCACCGAAGTAGTATATAGGAGTGGCCTTAGGAACACCGAGCTCCTCCAGGAAGGAGATGGAGCTGGTTATTTTATTGCCTTCCCCGTAAATTAGCATCGAGATGGTTACCCCTTCCCAGGAACGTACCCCATTGATAAAGAGTTTTTTGAAACTTGTGAAGGTATCTTTGTTTTCGACTATCAGGATAGAACCATCAGGGCTGGATGGGGAACCATAATAAAAAAAGGGCTCATACGTACGAAAACAATATAGGTCTTCCATCGTGATATTTATAGTAGACAACACCTTTTGACCATGAGAACTTAGCAGGAGCTTCTCAGCTCCAAATAGTTCAAAGGAACGTTCGTTAACGGAGAGGAAAGGTTCACCTTCCCTTATCGAACTCAAAAAACCACTGATCCTCTTAAGGATATCTTTCTCTTTTTCATACCGTGCTGGATCATTGATATAAGGGTTCATTGCCATCTTAAAATGATAAGAATTATGGATTTCATTCTCCTGTTCTTTCGTTATTTCCTGCTTCCTCTTCACTTTTCTGTATTTATCCGCTATCTTCATGTTCATCGAGTACTTCTTCGAACTTTTTACTGCTTCTATTTTTTGTTCTTTTTCCAAAGCAATTATTGCTTCTCCCAATTCCTTGTAAAAGTGTATCCCTATACTCCCACCGTTAGCTTCCTTTAAGAATCTCTCCAATTCCATTAATCTGATATATGCCTTCTTATTTGTTGCAAGGAATTCTTCTATTTTTTTCTTCAAGTCTCCCACCTCATTTACTATTATAATCCAAAAACGGGATAAACACCCACCTTCAATGACCTTCTCAATGCCAGTTTTATATTTAAGTGGAATTGTCAACCTGAGCGAATTAAAAACGCCATTTTCTTTGCTAGTTAAAATTTTGCAATTCCATACGGACCCTTTTTAATACTTCACAAAAAGTGGTTTACAGGTCTGCAATGTTATTTACTAGCCAACAAAGTACAAGAAACTCTTAGATTTCAACAAAATAAGAGGACTAAATAGTGTATATTTAGTCCTCTTAATAGTTGTTTATATTTTTCACCAAAATGAAACCCGGTAATTATATAGAATTATTTTATATACTTTTTAATACACGAGGGGAGAAGGAATAAATTCTTCTAACCAATAATGTAGTTCCTCTAGGACTTCCTTTTCTCCTTTAGTTTCGATTTCGCCATTCTCCTTAATATTGGGAAACAGTTGAATATATAAGAGGGGTTCCACCGTTTTCTTAACATTTGTTCCTTTTTCGCTTCCGTATAAACAGATCACTTGTTGTACCACTTGTCCCCTTGGAGATTTTCTGTTTTTCCCCAAATAAAAAAAGTTATAATAACTGGTTAATTGTTGATATGTGGTGGTAGCATAATCTTCATTATGCATATTTGCTAATTTCCTAAACTTAGCATCAAGTATCAGACTACTTATAAACAACAATTCACCATTTTCTTTCTTTTCGTATAGGTCAAGTTTGATATCGGGTCTTTTCTTTTCCTGTCCCGCAAAAAATAATTCTCCATTTTGTTCAGCGGCGAACTTATCTCCATGATATTTATCATACCAACAATGAATTATGGCTCTATCGTTCTCTAGTTCGAAGAAAGTTTCTGGTGGAATCATGCTTTGATGATATAACTCTATAAAATTAGGTTCAAACCCTTTTTTAATCTGGAAACCTATTTTTTTCAGACTATCCATTACTGAAAATAAACAATAATATTCATATATTTGCCAAAACGGTTTAAGGATTTTCATAAATTGTTTATTATCCGCTTCCTTCTGTTGATAGAGCTTGGACTTTTCATATATGATGTTCAACTGATAATAATTGTTATTCTTTAGAATTGGCTTAATTTTTCCACGTTCAACTTCTTTTAAAAATGAATTATTTATAAGGTAAATCATCCTACTAAAAATGGAACGTAATTGTATAATCCAGTTTTCTTGCTGTTTTGATATTTCAAAGTGCTTTTGAATCTCTTTTTCGATAATTGAAATTTGTGACCAAATATCAATTTTAGTGGTTTTTGAAACCTCTCTTTTGGTGTTCAAATAAGTTTTTCTTTCATGCAAATCCGCTATTTTCTGACGTAAAGAGGATAGTTTCTTTTGCACATCAGAGTGACTGTTAGATATGGTTTCGATTACATGATGTAATTCTACACTCCAGCACGATAAGATATTCTTCATCCACCGGTTTGCATTATGATTGTAATCCACCTTTTTAACTCGGTTATAATAATAAGTTTCTTCTCCAATTCCACTGTTCTTTGCTAACCCATTGTTTGTAGTGCTCCATTTAATCGACCTTCTATTCATTCTACCTGGAAGTAGACTAATTTCATTGCTGCTGATTAAATGGGATAGTGGCTGTTTTTCTAAGGACATTAAAAAATAGAAGATAGATTCCTTTTGGTTGGTGATGTATCTTGCGTAATCATAATACCAATTGGTAAGTATTTTTTCTCCTTGGTCCGTTAAACTTTCATTACTATAAATCAAATCATAGATAATTCCTTCAATTTTTGATTCTAAGTAACTATGAACAGATAGAACTTGTTCGGTTGAGAGATATAAGGGTTTGACAAGAAAAGCAGTTGTATACGTTTGCCCTTTATAATGAACATGAAGGAAATAAGTCCCCATCCTCCAAGGAAAGGTATCATCGGCAGAATGTTTGTACATCAAGTTTATATTGGAATCTAGAGATAGTGGATACACAAGGGTTTCTTGTGTATCCGATGTGTCATAACGAGATGTTTGAATTTCTATTCTAGCATCTTGATCGAAATGTTCAGGATCATCAACATAAAATTTAATTGAAGTGTTTAGTCCCTCGAATAGTACAATGTAGGAATCTTGTTTTATATAAGCACTATAGGGGTAAATATTTTCAAAAATTTTATCAACCCCATTGTCATGATTGATTGCTATTGTGATAGGCAAATCTTTTCCATTACAATGTATAGCCATTTCTTATCAACTCTTTCGCTTTTTGCTCAAGATATAGTAAAGACTTTTCAAATTTAGGTCCCTCATATTTTGTTAAGATTATACCGAGTTTCCCATCTTTTTCGTTCGGTTTCCCCTCATTATCCATCTTGAAAACAAGATTTTCAATTTGGTCACGGTATCCTCGAATTTTCGGTAAAATTCTTTGTTTGATTTGATAATCAAATGCTACATCACGAGATAATAATTCGTTTTCATCTTCATCAAAAGGAACATTTATGAGGTACTTGGAAATAGATTTTACTATCCTGAATGATACACCTGTCTGTGAATCATAATTGCTAATCTGGTCGTGAAGTTCATCCAAGATCTTTAATTCGACATCTTCCAAAGACAATAACCCTTTAGATTGTTTAATCCAAGAAGTAAACAGCTTAAAAGTGATGTTAGAAGGAAGATCTGAAGAAGTTATTTCGTCTTCTTCTCGACTTTTTTGTTCCTCTTCGTAAATTTTCGCTTCTAAAAACCCTTTCTTCTCCAAAATTAATACATTTGATCGGTCTAAAAGCCTATTGGAAAATTCCTTGCCAGTTTCATCAAAATTAGCAGTACCTACAAATAATACATTTTCACCTATTTCGATTCCATCTCGGTATTCTTCTTGACGGCACATTGCTTTATCACTAAACAACTTTAATTTTCTTTGACCTATAGGAGCTTCTAAAATTGAGATAAAATCGCTAAAATAATGCTCAACTTGGCCTAGATTCATTTCATCAAATATAACCATAAACATTTTGTTTTTTTCTTTATTGGCTTTTAAGAGAAAGCTGACTAATCCAGTATCACTTTCCATATAAATACCTGTTTGTTGAT
Source organism: Sutcliffiella horikoshii (assembly GCF_008180725.1). GTDB lineage: Bacteria > Bacillota > Bacilli > Bacillales > Bacillaceae_I > Sutcliffiella_A > Sutcliffiella_A horikoshii_B. The sequence goes on from NZ_VTEV01000017.1 coordinate 24,312, forward strand.
TCAAAAAACCTAATACATCCGAAGGTTCTGTAAAAGATGGGCTTACCGGGATAAATAATAGGTTGTCCCCTTGTATTAAACCAAGGGCATCGGCATATAGACGTGCAAGTTCTGATTTTCCAGTTCCACTCATTCCACCCAATATAGTAAATTTACTTGTTTTTAATGAAATATGCAGATTCTTCAAATCATTTTGGTCATATATTAAATCTCTTTCTTCAGCTAATACCTCTAATCTTTCCAAAAATTTATATTCAGGAGGAACAACCTCATCGAAATGTTCCCCCTTATGACCTTCTTGTTTTTCTATAACTTCTAATGGATTAGTTCTTTCCTTTCTTTCTGTAGTTTCGCCTTTCTCCAATTGTTTATAAGACTCAGTAATAATTTCTCCAGATTGATCAATTTCATCAATCAATTCACCTCTATTTTTTGTAGAGATAAAACATAAGTCCTTATATGCTGCCTTTGCCATCGAAAAATGCCAATTGTGTGGCAATGGAATTCGTTTGATTTCTTTAGGTTTCCTACAGATGTAAGTAGTAGTTCTAGCCTTGTATTTTTCAAAAACGTCTGGATCTGGTATGTGATAAATAAAATTATCACATACTATGAATTCTGGAATATCAAAGCTATGATTATACTGTTCTAGCTCTATAGGTTTTTGGTCTAATAATAATTTTTCAAATCGCTTATGCGATATGCCGTTTTTATAATGAGGAATAGCAACATAATGTGTAGATGGCTCTCCTTCATTATCCACCAGTACAATGTCAAAATTATAATGATATCTTTTCTTTTGAGATTCATAATTCAACTTTGGTTTGAAAAGGATTAGTTTATTTTGGAAATGTTTCCTAATGAATTCAATTTTATCTTCAGCAACCTCATAATTTTCACGTCCTAAATAGAGTTTGTTTCTATTATCAAATGTGATATAGACATCCTCTGGGCGTTTCTCTAGCTGCTCTTTTAATATAGATGGTTCATCTGAGTATGCTTTTACATAGAAAACAATACTACCTGGAGCGCCAAATGCTGAATAACTTACTGCTTTACCAGGCTCGCTTCCCAAACCTGGTAAAGTCGTATCATCATCCGCCAATTTCCCTAAAATAAAGCATTCTTCAATGTTCCTCTTATCAGTATGTGAGAGTTCTCTTTGTTCAAATTTCGTCTGCATAAATTAAGACTTCCTTTCTGCTTAAGTGTTGAATAATTTCTTGTATATAAAAAGTAATCTCATATTGACCTAATTCTTCATAACTTACATGGTGTTTTTCTAAAAATCGTTTAAATTGATACCACTCCGTTCCATTTATAAAGGATGATCTAGTTACATACACGATTTGATCCTTGTATGGATTATAGGCGCTCATCTTTATTTCGTTTCTAATTTGCGACGGTAAAATGGTTACGCTTTCAAATGGAGTTCCATTAAAGTGCTCAACATCCTTTGTGACTATAATGAAGTTGTTTTCGGTAATGACTCGATAAAAAAACATTTGTAGTGGTTCGTTCTTTTGGAGAACGTTTTCTAAGGTTGTCACTTTGGTAGTTAGCTCACCTAGCTTAAGTGTAAGAGTTTTTTCTTTGTCTATATGTCTATTCAAGCGATAAATTAAATCAGAGTTTTTCTCTTCTAATCTATTTTTTTCATGTATTAGTTCTTGTAATTTGTTTTCAGTTTTCTTTGTCTCCTCTTCCATTTCTTCTATGTTCAGAGTCAAACGCTCTTGTTCAAGATTTTGAATATCTAGAACAGCAGTTTGAACAAGGTCCTTGTAGTTTTCATCTTTATATCTTTCATTCTTTATTAAAAAAGCAACCAAAATAAAAAGATATATATCATTTTCCGATTTTGCGAAAGCTCGAAAAGCCATTTCTTCATCTTCCACCAAATCTAGCATTCCGTTAAAAATATCTATTGATGATTTTAGGCAATCGTTACTAAATTCTTTTAAAATCTTGATATTTCTTTCGTGAAGGTTATTGACACCCACAATATTACAAATTTTTTCTATAGCTGTTTTACTTAATTCCTCGGATATTCCATAAAAAATGTAACGACCTTGCTTTGTATTAGTGACTGCTGTTTCATAATGTTCTTCGAACTCATTTGGGAATATTTTATAGGCAATTGAGACAATCTCATACTCTCGCAAATCTGTTTCTAATTCTGCACGTCCGGCAAATTCCAAAAACGCTACCTCTAAGATATAAGGATATTTTTCTTTTAAGTCATTAACGATATCTGCCAACCTTTCTTCAAAAGGCAAATAGTTTTTTTTGTTCCCCTTCTTTTTCTGATATCCATTATTTATAGCTGTTTTAATTGTACTACCTAATGTTTTAATTGGAGCCTTGGTCAAATTCCGTTGAAATCCTGTTACACTTAATTTGTATTTATGGCAAATATACGCCATATCTGTTTTATCTAAAATTGATAAAAACCAATCCACATCAATCACACAAATGCCACTCCTTTGTAATTTGAAATGCCTAGTCTAACCCTATATAGAAACGCTTTAAGAACTATTTAGCATTTTTATGCCTCCAGTTAATATTGATGATGTTTAGGTATATTATATCAAATATGTAAAAATTAACAGTTTCAATCTTGAAAATTTTTCAAAGTAATAAGTGAGTGATTTTTATTAATAAAATTGTCCTATCATATGGAAGGATAGGGTGAGCAAAGAAGCTTGGACATTATGGTTCCAAGCTTTGTATATATAATTTTTATAAAAAGCTAATCACTCGTAAGTTTAAGTGCAATTCTTAGAAATGCAAAAGGGGACATTATATACGGAGGTTTTTGATTAATAAAAGGGTGATTACATATTTGCGATTGTAACCACCCTTAATTAATGTATATTATCTCTTTCCCTACCTAGTCATAAGTTATCGAATAGCCGAAAAGGATATGAGCTAAAAATCCAGTGTATAAATATTAAGCTTTTACTTAATGAGATGAGCATACCAATCAAAATCTAAACCCATTAACTTTTCAACCTTTTGATAAGAAGCAGCAGGTATTGTAGAGTTTAACGATTGTAACTCTCTTTTTATTTCATTTTTAAATTTTGTTAATTCCGTTTGATTTAAAAATAAAGATATACAAAACATCAAGGAGTAGATGCTGTGTCTATGGCGTTCAATTTTTTCAAACTGTCTACTGTTTAAATAATTCGTTCCACCTTTTAACCTATTTATTTGTAAAGCTTGAGGAAATTTATTTAAATATCCCATGAATTCATCATCAATAGGGGTGTGAACATTACTACAATAAAACCGTTCATTATGAGCACATGAATTACGAAATAGACCTAAAATATGTATTACTCTTGAAGCATTTAACACTTTTAACTCGTTTGATAAGCTACCACCATTTAATTTTAATTTATCTAATACAAGTAATTGAACATCTAATGTTAAGATTTCAAAATGTTTGCTTACATTGCCGAAAGTCATAATATTGGAAAGTATCCACATAGGCAGGTATGTATGTTTGTCTAAGTAAGAACTAATTGATTTATTTTTTTTCCGTTGCTGACCAATTTGTCTGTACAGTATAGCAATTAAAGAATGAAAAATTTCATCTTTATTTATTATGTAAGATTTGGGATCACGTCTCATTGTATTATTACGTCTTGGATACGTCCCAATTACAGTATATTTATGCCCACTTTTTTCATTCACTACATATGTCTTCACATCAGTTAAATCATAGTAATTACGTCTCAAATACTCACTTTCTCTATGTAAGAGGTTAACTAATTTTAGTTTCTTCCCGTTATCTGTATGGTGTTCATAAAAAGATTGTACAATTACATCTTTGAGACGCTCTTCTATTTTTAATATTCTTTCCAGAAATATCTTTCTTAATTTTTCATCGAATATATACAACGCTTCTAAATGTGATGGCGTTGTCCCTGATAAATAATAATCTTCATTAGGATCGGCATGTGCTGGATAATTATTCCTATCAACCAAAAAAGGGTCTTTATAGGCATTTACCAAATTATAATAATTATACCGTTTGATAACTCCTCGTTCTTTTTCTTTATCTTTTGGTATTGCCATTCCACGACTTCTTAATTTATCTAATCTCCCACGAAGTGTAGTATAATTCTTTTCCATATATTCTCCCCCTAAATGAAAAAACCCCATATATACTCAAAAGGTACATACAGGGTTTTCTAACTGATCTCTAACATTATTATACAAAACTTAAAGAAATATGTCATCAATTTTATATTTATCTCCTATTAAAAACTTTAACAAGAAATCCTTTTTCATTACCAAGGCTATGCAAGATGGAGTATCATCTCACTTTTTTTGGAAACAACTGTACTATGTAAATTATAATCCTAGGAAGGAGATTCTTTTATGGTATCAACATTTGCAATGTGTATGAATTGCGGCTGCAATGAAAAGGATATAGAAATATTTAAGTGCTTCGAGTGTAATAAAACCTATTGTTATGTGTGTTCAAATAGAGGTTTTTTTTCAACTAACTGCCCTCATTGCGATGGCGGTGGAACAAATCTAGGAAGTATTCAATCATGAGGTATACATAAAAATTTTGTATAAGTAATTTAAAAAGGTGCCTAATAAGGCACCTTCTTTTGTGAAATTTAATTTATAATTATCCATCCATATTTTTTCACTTTAATTTATTTTATATCGCTTTAACTTCAATTCAATAATATCAACAATTTCTTCTTGGTCTTTAATTGTCAACTTTCTAAATAAATTGATTAAATCCACTTCCATATCCTCAATTTTTGATATGTATGATTTTTTTTCTACGTTCTTCTCATTAGAGTTTATTAATAGCCATTCTAAATCAACTTTAAAGTTGTTATGTATAGAAATAATGATATCAGTAGATGGTTTATATTTATCCTTCTCAATTTCACTTAGGGTTCCCTGAGAAACTCCTAAAATCTTTGCAAATTCCACCTGATTTAACTTATTAGATTTCCTTATACGCTTAATACGTTCACCCAAAGTCAACACTTAAAGTATCCCTCCATGTGTGAAAAGTCCCGATGATAAAAGCTCATCGGGACTGAAATTGTAGTTCCATATATTCTTTACGGGTTCCATTGTTTATTTAATGGTTCCAAAGATTCTTAACTGGTTCCATACTTTTATTTCTCATGACAGCTTTTTACAGCTACACTACAAATTTATTCTACCGTAACACTCTTCGCAAGGTTACGTGGCTTATCTACGTCACAATCTCTGTGAAGTGCTGCGTAGTAAGAGATCAATTGTAACGGAATAACAGAAACTAGTGGAGAAAGCAGTTCGTTTACTGGTGGTACAACGAAACTGTCTTCTTCTGTTTCCAGGCCTTTCATGGAGATAATACAAGGGTTGGCACCACGTGCTACTACCTCTTTCACGTTACCGCGGATGCTTAAGTCCACTTGTTCTTGTGTGGAGATCGCGATAACTGGTGTACCATTTTCAATTAGGGCAATTGTTCCGTGCTTTAATTCTCCGCCAGCAAATCCTTCTGCTTGGATGTAGGAGATTTCTTTTAATTTCAATGCACCTTCAAGACCTACATAGTAATCCATTGTACGGCCGATGAAGAAGCAGTTTCTTGTTGTTGCCAAGAATTTGCGAGCAATATCTTCTAGCTCTTCTTTAGCTTCACATAGAACTTCCATTGCGTTTGCAACGATACCCAGATCTTGCACTAGGTCGAATTCTAGGTTGTGGCCTTTAGATTCCGCTAGTACTGCCGCGAAAATGGATAGAACACCAAGTTGGGCCGTGTATGCTTTTGTAGAAGCTACGGCAATCTCAGGGCCAGCGTGAAGTAACAATGTGAAATCCGCTTCACGGGATAGTGTGGATCCTTGTACGTTTGTAACAGTAAGTGCTGGGTATCCAAGCTCTTTTACTTGTACAAGTACTGCACGGCTGTCCGCTGTTTCTCCACTTTGAGAGATGAAGATGAATAGCGGTTTTTCTGATAAAATCGGCATGTTGTAGTTGAACTCACTTGCTACGTGCACTTCTACAGGTACCTTTGCAAGCTTTTCAATCATTTGTGCTCCAACTAGACCTGCGTGGTAGCTTGTTCCTGCTGCTACGATGTAGATGCGGTCAGATTGATTAACAGCGTTGATGATGTCTTCATCAATCGTCAACTCGCCGTTTTCGTTTTGATATTTTTGGATGAGCTTACGAATTACTAATGGCTGCTCATCGATTTCTTTTAACATGTAATGTGGGTATGTGCCTTTTTCGATATCACTTGCATCTAGTTCAGCAGTGTATGGCGCGCGCTCGATAATTTCACCGTTCAACTTCTTGATCGTTACCGCTTCTTTCTTTACGATAACCATCTCTTTATCCATCAGCTCAACGAATTGATCTGTTACTTGGATCATTGCCATTGCGTCACTTGCCACTACGTTGAAGTCGCCTTTTCCTACTCCGACTAGTAGCGGGCTCTTATTTTTTCCTACATAGATTGTTTCTGGATCTTCGTTGTCCAGTAAAGCAATCGCGTAAGAACCTTTTAGGATGGAAAGAGTGCGACGCATCGCTTCTTCCACATGCTGTCCTTCGTTTGCAAATTTCTCGATAATTTGTACGACTACTTCTGTATCTGTTTCACTTACTAGCTCTACGCCTTGTAAGTGTTCGCGTTTTAATTGTGAATAGTTCTCGATAACTCCGTTGTGTACAAGTGTAAAGCGACCAGACGTGCTTTGGTGTGGATGCGCATTTACTTTACTTGGCACACCGTGAGTTGCCCAGCGAGTGTGACCGATTCCAGTTGATGCTAAAACGTCATTGTCCACTACATCGCGAAGGTCTGCAATACGGCCTTTTTCCTTGAATACGTGTACGCCGCTCTCGTTCATTACCGCGATTCCAGCGGAGTCATATCCACGGTATTCAAGCTTTTCTAGACCTTTTAAAAGAATTTCCTTTGTATCCTGTGTTCCGATATATCCTACGATTCCGCACATAAATAGTTTCCTCCCTAGAGTTGCAGGGACAAGAAAGCACACCATAGTAAGGGGACAGTCTTGCCCCCACATTACCTATAAAATAAATTTTGTAATCATAGTAACAGTCTTTGTACATAAAGTTGCCTTTATGCTTTAAACTGTCCCTGAGTCGGTTGTGATTGGCAACCGGGAGGCATCCGCCGATAGATCGATAAACCTCCTCCTCGTCAACTAAGCATTGTTTCGTCCGTCACTTAGTTCAGGCGCTTTGTGTATCTAGTTATTGTTGTATGACTTTGATGCTCCTTCCTGTTCTTGAATAGCAACAAATAATATCTTACCTTTCATACCCCAATTCGTCAACAATTATGTGGATTATTTCCATTTTATGAAAAGTTGGGGGCATTTTTACTTATGCTAATGATTTGATTAGGGTAGTGAGTTAAGTTAGCCTAGTGTTGGGTTACAAACAAAAATACGATTTGGGTTGCAATAATGAGCAAATTTGACGCTCTTGATGTAAAAATGAGCAAATTTCCCGCTTTTTGATAGGTTAAAAAAGCATTCGGACACTATACCATAAAGTTCGGACATTTCTAAACGGTTTTTGGGGTGGGTTCGGACAATTGATGGGTACCGTTCGGTCAAAAACCAACCTCGTTTGGACACTTCAAAATTTCATTCGGACAACTATGTCAAATCTTCGGTCAAATTCGTGAAATCTTCGGTCAACTTTGCCGAAACTTCGGTCAAAAACGGCAAAACTTCGGACAATTACAAATTCACATGCATGCATGCCCTGAGCTACAACCTCTCCCCCACATCGATACTACGGACCTAAACGTTACATACCATCTTCACCGGAAATTTAAAATTCCACACCATATAAAAAAGATATGCATCCACCGCTCTATAAGTGCGGTATATGCATATCTTTCTCGTTCACTGTATCAATTATTCCGTGCCCATTTCCGCGCGCACAACTGCTGCGATACGCTCGACATACTCATCGCATTGCTCTTGTGTTGGCGCTTCGGCCATGACACGTACAAGTGGCTCTGTACCGGAAGGACGTACAAGGATGCGGCCGTTTCCGTTCATTTCCGCTTCTACTTCTTCAATGACAGCCTTTACTTTCTCGTTTTCTGTTACTCGGTGCTTGTCCGTCACTTTGATGTTCACAAGAAGTTGAGGGAACTTTGTCATTTCACCCGCAAGTTCAGATAGGCTTTTTTTCGTCAGCTTCATGATGTTTACAAGCTGAAGGCCTGTTAGCATGCCGTCACCTGTTGTGTTGTAGTCAAGGAAGATGATGTGACCGGATTGCTCTCCACCAAGAAGATAGTTGCCGTTTTTCATCTCTTCTACTACATAACGGTCACCTACTGCAGTTTGCTTTGTTTCTACATTGCTAGCCTCTAATGCTTTGTAGAAGCCAAGGTTGCTCATCACAGTGGATACGACTGTGTTATGGCGAAGACGACCTTGTTCGCTTAAGTATTTTGCACAGATGAACATGATCTGATCACCATCGACAATTTGTCCTTTTTCATCCACCGCGATGATGCGGTCTCCGTCTCCATCAAATGCAAGACCGATATCAGCACCCTTATCAAGCACTAATTGAGCAAGTGCCTCTGGGTGAGTAGAGCCTACACCATCATTGATGTTCAGTCCATTTGGAGAAGATCCCATTGTAGAGATGTCCGCCTCTAGGTCTGCAAAAAGATGTGTAGCATGAGAAGATGTCGCACCATGTGCACAATCTAATGCAATGTGAATACCAGAGAAGTCCTCATCCACAGTTTGCTTTAGGAACTGAAGGTATTTCTGTCCGCCTTCAAAATAGTCGTTTACTTGACCTAGGTCTGCACCGACTGGACGTGGAAGGCTGTCTGTTTCTTCATCCATCAATGCTTCAATTTCCGCTTCCTGCTCGTCAGAAAGTTTGAAACCATCCGGACCAAAAAACTTAATTCCGTTGTCTGCAACCGGATTATGAGAAGCAGAGATCATCACACCAGCTTGGGCACCCAATGCTTTTGTCAGGTAAGCCACACCAGGAGTAGAGATTACTCCTAAGCGCATGACTTCTGCACCAATGGATAGTAAACCTGCCACTAGCGCTCCTTCCAGCATATGTCCTGAAATACGCGTATCACGGCCGATCAGCACTTTCGGACGAGTTTGGTCTTTTGTTAACACATAACCTCCCAAACGTCCTACTTTAAATGCCAATTCAGGTGTTAATTCCGAGTTCGCTACACCGCGCACTCCATCCGTACCAAAATATTTACCCATTTCGTAAATCTCTCCTTTTACTACTCATTAGTTTCTTCTATTAATCTAAACTTCACATTTCTCTTTGGCAGGTCCCACGAAACGTTTTGTGGACCGTTGATCTCAAGAGGAGCTTCATGTTCCCCAGCATTCAAGTCTGTTACATTAATATACATTTCCATATCAGAGCTATTAACGCCCTCAAGGGTGCTTGGTGCACCAAGTACTGTAAGATCCATTAAACCAGTTTCCGGATCAATGAATTCTATTTCCAGGCCCTCTGTCAGACCGATTTGTTGAATAGGAACATTCGTAAACGTTTTTTGCTCTTCTTTTTCCACTTCCACATTGATCTTCACCTTTTCCGGTACAACGCGTTTCACCCCATCCGGTACAGGTACATCAACTTCAATGGTTGTGCTTTCCGTAATCTGAGTTAAATCCAACTCTATATTATCAATGAACTCCAACTTGTCAAGGGCGCTTTTTGGACCATAGACCGTTACTTCATTTGGTACTGCTTCTATCTTTGTAATACTTAGGTTCTCTTTTAAAGAACCTTTGCGATTTATTTTCAACGGAACTGATTTAAAGGGACTTGTAATCGGAACACTCACATCTACTACAGGAGGATTTACTTCCACATTCAACGTGTTTCCTTCCCTGTCATAGACCGTCACACGAGACTGTTGTTCAACAGCTTCATTGACGCCCTTCAGATCGACACGTGCTTTCACCAATGCGATACTTTCAATCAATTCACGAGATCCTGTTACTTTAACAATATTAGGCTTTACAATTGGTTGTTCCGCCTGATAACCTTCTTCCATTTGGCCTCTGTTAATAAAATCAACGTCCACTGGGAAATCCTCAGAAATCTTTTCATGGATGGTAACGGAAGCTACTGATGGTTCAATTACTACATCTAATCTGTCAGAAAGATTCCGAGACTCCAACGTTACTTGATGAGTTCCAACACCCAAATTTGAAAGATCTGCAACGATTTCGAAATCCTTCTGCAAGGCAGTTGGTTTAACAGATGCCGTAGGACCCTCTAGTGTTACTGTAACACTTTGCGGAACACCGGAAACAACTAGATTCTCCCGGTCATAGAACGCTTCAACCGGAACATCTGTCACAGTTTGCACATCCGTCGATCCCGAAAAAGGAGAAGGGGGAGAGTCTGCCTGCTGAGTGGAACTATTCTCAATGCTGACTGACATGTAAAGCATAAATGCCAACAACAAAGCGATAATTTTCATCACCCAACGGTTATTGATAAACTTATCCATCCTTCTGCCCCCTCCATTGCCAGCGATTCGAAGTAGCGGTCTTCACACTTATATCCAATTCCTTCTTCAATAGCTCGCTGAATAATTCAGGTTCTAGGTCACGGTGCAACTCACCGTTCTTCGTAACAGATATACTACCAGTCTCCTCAGATACGATAATGGTAATACTATCTGTTACTTCACTGATTCCAAGTGCTGCTCTATGCCTTGTTCCAAGCTCTTTTGATATAAAAGGACTCTCAGACAATGGCAAGTAACAAGCTGCTGCAGATACTTGGCTCTTTTGCAAAATAACCGCTCCATCATGAAGTGGTGTATTCGGAATAAAGATGTTAATCAAAAGTTCGGATGAAACTTTTGCATGCAACGGAATACCCGTTTCTATGTAATCTCCCATTCCGGTCTCTCGTTCAATCGAAATCAATGCACCAATACGGCGTTTGGCCATATATTGCACGGATTTAACGACTGCTTCGATCATTTTGGCATGCTCTTCCTCATCATCTATCCCGCTTCTTGAGAACAATTTCCCTCTACCCAATTGCTCCAAGGCGCGACGAAGCTCTGGCTGAAAAATAATAATAATCGCCAGGAATCCCCATGTCAAAGCTTGGTCCATCAACCATTGTAAGGTACTGAATCCTAAAAAGTTACTAATGATCCTTACCACTACAATTACTGTTATCCCCTTTAATAACTGGACCGCCTTTGTCCCACGGATGACCATGATAAGCTTATAGATAACAAACCAAACGAGTAAAATATCTATGATATTAGCAAGGTAACTTAAATATGGCATATCTCCAAAAGGTATTTCAAAAGGCATCCTCACACTTCCTTTAACAGTACAAGATTTATGTATCAAGTACGAAAACCGTAACCATGTTATTATAGCATATTTTTAACAATCAGGTAGAAATGGCCTGTTAATTCATGTTTTGCAATATTATTATAATCTCCTTGAAATATAAAAAGATGCTTGAATTGTATCAAGCACCTCATTTGAATATAGCATTTGACAGTTGATCTCCGTTTCAGACGCTGCTATTCCCCTCAGGAGTTCCACGCCTTCCACTTCGATCAACTAGGTTACTGCTCAGTCATTAAACACATTAACCGCTTTTTTAAAGCCGTCTTTCATGGTGTACCAGATCCATTCAAATACTTGGTTAATTTCTTCGATGTCTCCTGTTACCTGGCCTGCGGAAGCGAGGTAGTTTTCGCCATTGATGACCGTCACATTCCCTCTGACTTCACCCTCCACTCGGATGTTTCCGTTTTTAACGACAACATCCCCATCCACAACCTTTCCTTCTGGGACAACGACGGTATTATCCTCGACTACAAGATTCGGCTGGTTAGTGAATGCAAACTTCTCTTCCTGCCAACCTCCAAATAAACTTCCACTCATTAAAATAAAGAAAATGGCGGCAGCTACAAGCATCGGATGGGAACGGAACCAGCGATTCCAACCTATGGTCTTCTTTTCTTTCGGTAAACTATTCATCACTCTTTGCGTGAAATCATTTGGTGCAGATATATGAGAGGTGCTTTGCACAAGGGCAATCGCCTTCTCCAGTTCATGAAACTGCTGATAGCATTCTTTGCAGTCGTGGAGATGTGCTTTTAGCTCTTTTTCTCGTTCTTTTTCTAGATCACCATCTAAATACTCATGCATATACTGGACGATATGTTCCGGGCATTTATTCATTAATTATAACACCTCCAGAATTAAACATGGCGCAATTGCTGCCTCAGCGCTTCTCGCCCTCTATGGATTCTAGTTTTTACGGTTCCGACCGGAATTTCTAGAATTTCACTGATTTCAATCAATGATAACTCATCAATGTATTTTAAGACAATTACCGATCGGTATTTATCCGGAAGCTTAAGTATCTGGCGCTGTATTTCTCCTTGCAGCTCCATTGTTTCCACTTCCTCCTCAGGTAACGCAATATCCGCTGCCACCTGGGAATACATCGTTAAACCTTCTGTACCTGCTACTTCTGCATCTAAATAATAATCTGGCTTCTTTTTGCGTATGCGGTCAATCGTCAAGTTTGTTGCAATTCGATATAACCAGGTCGAAAACTTGCGATTTACATCGAAACTGTTGATGTTAATATATGCACGTATAAACGCTTCTTGTGCAATGTCTTCTGCTTCATGCGAATTGCCAATCATTCGATAGACCAATTGATAAATCTTGTCCTTAAACAATTCCACAATTTCCGCAAATGCATCCTGATCGCCTTTTTTTATTTGTTTTATTCTTTTTCTGATTAGCTCTTCCATTCCGTTCCCCCGTTGTCTGGCGGTCGACTTGTAATACGTGCTTCGCCGTAAAAGGTTTCATTTTTTCTCGAAAAACTTCTCTTAAAAATATATTCTAACAAATATTTACTGAATTTGGTTTAAAAAAGGATAAAAGAGGGTAAAAACTACTATTATTAGTTTTTTGAAGCCTAATGAATAAGGGGTGTTGTATAGTGGCCGTCCATGCTACCGTCCATTTACAAGAAGCAATTGAGAGAAAAAGAGAAGAAATGATTCGACTTTCCTCAACTAACCATCTTCAATCTAAGGAAGTAATTGATGCGAGCACCTCGCTTGATTCATTAATAAATCAATACCTATACTTACAAATAAAACGAAAACCAGCAACTACTTAAGTATTAGTTGCTGGTGTTTTTTTTATTAAAGTAAATTACAGCGTTGTTTAACAGACCGTTTATTTAAAGAAGTTTTTCGCCAAACAAGGATCCCATTAAAGCTACAGCTACCGTTGCTGTTTTGTTACGCTCGTCTAAAATTGGATTAACTTCTACAAATTCTGCTGAAGTTAAGATATTAGCTTCTTCTAGCATTTCCATGGCCAGGTGGCTTTCGCGATACGAGATTCCTCCAAGTACTGGCGTCCCAACACCAGGTGCATCATGAGGATCTAGCCCATCAAGGTCCAAGGATAAATGAACACCATCTGTATCTCGCTCCCTCAAGTAGGCAATTGCCTCTTCCATTACGGCAGCCATTCCTAAGCGATCAATCTCATGCATCGTGAATACTTTAATGCCTTTTTCCTTAATTAATACTTTCTCGCCTTCATCCAAAGATCTTGCACCAATTATGACAATATTCTCTGGTTTGATTTTAGCATGTTCACCGCCGATAGACGTCAATGTAGAATCACCTATGCCTAAACTTACTGCCAGCGGCATACCATGGATATTACCTGATGGAGAAGTTTCTCCCGTGTTCAGATCCCCATGTGCGTCATACCAGATGACGCCCATGTTGGAATAGTGCTTGGCAAGACCTGCAATGGTCCCAATTGCAATACTATGATCTCCACCAAATACAAGAGGAAACCTTCCATTTGAAAGGACTTCATTCACCTTAGAAGCCAGGTTTTCACTCGCCTCCGCAACCGCTTTCAAATTTTTGAGGTTACTTTCACTTGATGCAGTTCTTTCTCTACTGCCAATTTCGATATCCCCAAGATCTTCTATCGTCTTTGTTAAATTTTCTAATCTTTCTACTACTCCTGCATATCTTATCGCACTAGGACCCATATCCACTCCGCGACGTGTTTGCCCCAAGTCCATTGGTACTCCTATAATGCTGATATCCTTCTTCATGAATCGTGTCCCCCTTTATATAATCTAGTTCTATTGTATAGGGAAACTATCAAATGACTCAACTCGACATAGTTTTGAATATATATGCAGTTTGGAATTGTTGGATTATTTATGACAAAGGGAGGGATAGGGTTTCGGTGAGCAGAGGGAAGCTTTGAATTGAGAATTGCACTCAGGTCTTTCTGAGTTAGGTAGACCGGCTGCATTGTTCCATATTTTAGAAATCGCCCGATTACCTGTGATTTTCTCCCGTATTTTTCAAAAATCGCCCGTAAAATTTTATTTTCGCCCGATTCAGTTAAAGCGAAGTCAAGTTCTGTACTTTATTGAACCGATAGAATCTTTACGTGCTTGCTCATAACGTCATCGCACTAGCGAACAGAAAACCATCCACTTTATCAACAGGCATACAAAAAAGCCATAAACCCAAAGGTCTATGACTTAAACTTTATTAATAAGTGGAGCCTAGCGGGATCGAACCGCTGACCTCCTGCGTGCAAAGCAGGCGCTCTCCCAGCTGAGCTAAGGCCCCTTATGAAGTTATAATAAAGCTTTGAAAAAAATTATGTGCCATGAAGGACTCGAACCTTCGACCCTCTGATTAAAAGTCAGATGCTCTACCGACTGAGCTAATGGCACGTTGGCTGGGCTAGCTGGATTCGAACCAACGCATGTCGCAGTCAAAGTGCGATGCCTTACCGCTTGGCTATAGCCCATTAAGTGTAGTTGTCTCTATGTACCACATACCCAATCTTCATTGATAACTAACTTCACTTATTATCTCTGATTTGGGAAAGTTTATACATTTTCTTCAAACAAAAACTCCGGAATTTTCATTTCGAAGTTAAAATGGTGGAGGGGGGCAGATTCGAACTGCCGAACCCGAAGGAGCGGATTTACAGTCCGCCGCGTTTAGCCACTTCGCTACCCCTCCAAGGGATATGGTGGAGGATGACGGGATCGAACCGCCGACCCCCTGCTTGTAAGGCAGGTGCTCTCCCAGCTGAGCTAATCCTCCAATGTAATTTCATATTAATAGTGCTTTTTAATAGGACAGTTATTTTCGCTACACGAAAAAAACTTTGGTGACCCGTACGGGATTCGAACCCGTGTTACCGCCGTGAAAGGGCGGTGTCTTAACCGCTTGACCAACGGGCCAATTTTTTGTATAAGCTTCCAACCGGGCTCGAACCGGTGACCTCTTCCTTACCATGGAAGTGCTCTACCTAACTGAGCTATGGAAGCATGGCTCCACCAGTAGGATTCGAACCTACGACCCTTCGGTTAACAGCCGAATGCTCTACCGCTGAGCTATGGTGGAACAATACTAGCCTGGCAACGTCCTACTCTCACAGGGGGAGATCCCCCAACTACCATCGGCGCTGAAGAGCTTAACTTCCGTGTTCGGTATGGGAACGGGTGTGACCTCTTCGCCATCATTACCAGACAAATTATATTATACAAAATTGAAGAAGAAAATCAAGATGTTTTTACATCTTTCTTTGTTCCTTCAAAACTAGATAATGTGTTCCTATCAAGAAATTCATATCGTTCACTTATTTCAATACTTATTGGGTTAAGTCCTCGATCGATTAGTATTCGTCAGCTCCACATGTCGCCATGCTTCCACCTCGAACCTATCTACCTGATCATCTTTCAGGGATCTTRCTTACCGAAGTAAAAGGAAATCTCATCTTGAGGGGGGCTTCATGCTTAGATGCTTTCAGCACTTATCCCGTCCGCACGTAGCTACCCAGCTATGCCTTTGGCAAGACAACTGGTACACCAGCGGTGCGTCCATCCCGGTCCTCTCGTACTAAGGACAGCTCCTCTCAAATTTCCTGCGCCCACGACGGATAGGGACCGAACTGTCTCACGACGTTCTGAACCCAGCTCGCGTACCGCTTTAATGGGCGAACAGCCCAACCCTTGGGACCGACTACAGCC
>NZ_VTEV01000018.1 GCF_008180725.1 Sutcliffiella horikoshii
TAATCGATCGAGGACTTAACCCAATAAGTATTGAAATAAGTGAACGATATGAATTTCTTGATACGAACACATTATCTAGTTTTGAAGGATCAACCTTCAACTGAATATGTCTGGTAATGATGGCGAAGAGGTCACACCCGTTCCCATACCGAACACGGAAGTTAAGCTCTTCAGCGCCGATGGTAGTTGGGGGATCTCCCCCTGTGAGAGTAGGACGTTGCCAGGCAAATTTATAGGAAACCAGTGCTTATTAGATTAGGCGCTGGTTTTTTTGTGTTTTCTTTTTGGAGAAAATGGTGGCCGAACAATGACAGGATCCTTTGGAAAGGGGAGGATTTGTCATCGTAGAGGGGAAACGGCGCCAAAACAGCGGGAGAAGAGAGAGTTCTGTCATCGTAGAGGCGAACGGCGCCAAAACAGCGGAGAAGAAAGAGTATTTGTCTTCGTAGAAGCGGAACGGTGCCAAAACAGAGGAAGACGAGGAAGTTCTGTCATTGTATAACGAAACATCCCTTGACCCATCCCCCGGCCCCTCATACTCGTACCCGGCCCGGTCCCCCAACTATACCACCCAAACAATCCCCGCCCATAACAACGCAATACCGCCCTCCTGTTCATTCAATTCCAAACGTCCCCACCAAATACTCATGAAGATAAAAGGGAATCTTTGCAGATGTTGTTTCCAAAAACTGCTGGATCAAAGATAAATCACTACTGGTAAATGTATGAAGCAATTCGCCCCACCACTCTGTTTCGTATCTGCAAATCATGCTTAAATTGTATAAGATCAAATAATGGTTAAGTATTTCCGGAAAAATAGTTAGACTTTCTTTTTTCCGAGGTATAAACAAGGCCTTCTTTTCAAGGTGGAATAATAATGGCGAACAGTTAAGCGGTCCTTTTTTCTTGCTGTAAGAAAAAAGAAGTTGATCTTTATTTTGTGAATCATACTCATAACTTGTCTGCTTTTGAAAGTACTGTTTAAATCGGTCTTGAGTCATTTTATAATCATCTAAAATGGTTAGAGGGACTTTTATAACTTCATCTGTCATTTTACCAACGAATAGAAAAGGTGTTTTGTTTTTGGTTATTTTTATGGTTCTTTCTAACTCTGGTATGGCAAACAACAACTGTTGCATGGAATATTTCGTTCCTTCCATTTGTTTCACATGGAACATTTTGTCGCTAAAATGCGAGAATAGTCCATTTTTCTGGATTTTCACTTCATCTTGAATGAATTCGTAACTTTGTTTTTTACGTTTTCTTGTTGAAACACCATGTGCCAAAACCGAAGTGGATTCTGGGTAGAGGGGATCAACAGTTAATAGACAGGCTTTTATTAATTGAACCATCCCATAAAATAAGAGAACTGGTTTGATGGAAGTGGGAGTATTGCTTGACTGTTGAAGGTATGAAAGGCCATGCTCCACATAATAAATAAAGCTATAGGCATTGTGATAGCTCTTTTGTTCGAAATGTTCAATCTGTTGATTTTGATAACATTTTTTTAGTAATTTCTGTGCAGTTTCAACTGATTGAAACGGGGAGAATAATTGCAAGTATGGAGCAGTCAAAGAATCCACGTCCTCATAGAAAATAGTATAGTTAGAATAATTAGAAAAAATAAACTTATGTTACTGTCCTTGACAGTATTTTGTCCAGTTGATACTCTACTATAAATATTATCGAGTTTAAGAAGGGGGAAAATTTTGTCATGTGGGAAAATAAATTTGCTAAAGAAGGCTTAACATTTGATGATGTTCTTTTGGTTCCATCCAAGTCTGAGGTTCTACCAAGGGATGTAGATTTGAAAGTAAAGTTAACGGAAACATTGCAACTAAACATTCCAATTATCAGTGCAGGGATGGATACAGTGACGGAAGCAGAGATGGCGATTGCGATGGCTCGTCAAGGAGGCTTAGGCATTATTCATAAGAACATGTCCATAGAACAGCAGGCGGAACAAGTGGATAAGGTGAAGCGTTCTGAACGTGGCGTTATTACTGATCCGTTCTTCTTAACACCAGAGCATCAAGTGTTTGATGCGGAGCACTTAATGGGAAAATACAGAATCTCCGGTGTTCCGATCGTTAATAACAACGAGGAGCTTAAACTTGTTGGTATCCTGACAAACCGTGATTTACGATTCATTCAGGATTTCTCCATTCCCATTTCAGATGTCATGACAAAAGAAAACCTTGTAACTGCTTCCGTAGGAACGACTTTAGAGGAAGCAGAGAGTATCCTGCAAAAGTACAAAATTGAAAAGCTCCCTCTTGTAGATGATGCTGGAGTATTAAAAGGGCTTATTACCATTAAAGATATAGAGAAAGTTATTGAGTTCCCACACTCTGCTAAAGATAACCAAGGGCGTCTTTTAGTTGGTGCAGCAGTGGGCGTAACAGGGGATACCATGCTTCGAGTTGAGAAGCTGGTACAAAAAAGCGTGGATGCTATCGTAGTCGATACAGCACATGGCCATTCTCAAGGTGTCCTTGATACGGTAAGAAAAATTAGAGAAAAATATCCAAACCTAAACATTATCGCTGGAAATGTTGCAACAGCAGAAGCTACACGAGATTTGGTGGAAGCTGGAGCGAATGTAGTGAAGGTAGGTATCGGGCCGGGCTCCATTTGTACGACTCGGGTAGTGGCCGGTGTCGGAGTACCGCAAATCACTGCAGTGTATGATTGCGCAACAGAGGCACGTAAGCTTGGAGTTTCCATCATAGCTGACGGCGGCATCAAGTATTCGGGTGACATTGTAAAAGCTCTTGCTGCTGGTGGACATGCTGTTATGCTCGGAAGTATGTTGGGAGGTACTTCTGAAAGCCCTGGAGAAACAGAGATCTTCCAAGGCAGACGCTTTAAAGTATACCGCGGCATGGGTTCTGTTGGAGCGATGGAAAAAGGAAGTAAAGATCGCTATTTCCAAGAAGATAATAAAAAGTTTGTACCAGAAGGAATTGAAGGGCGCATTGCCTATAAAGGACCTGTTGCAGACACTATTTACCAAATGGTTGGCGGCCTGCGTTCCGGCATGGGGTATTGTGGTACAAAAGACTTGCAAGCATTAAGAGAAAATGCACAATTTGTGAAAATGACGGGGGCCGGGCTTCGTGAAAGTCATCCGCATGATGTCCAAATCACAAAAGAATCCCCTAACTATTCCGTTTAAGTAAGTTGTCATAGGAGTTTAGTCTTATAAACTGACAGAGAAAGAAGTGGTCTTTCTCTGTCTATTTTTTTTGGACATAGTGTGTTAAAATAACCACTATGTGAAAAAATTCTGGAGGTAAGACAAGGTGAAAAGAAGCTTTAAACAATTGTTCGTCGGTTTATTAGTACTTACGCTTATGGTTTCAATATTTCCTGGTAAATCTGCTCAAGCAGAAGAAAATGATTTCCTGAATATAAATGCGAAAGCTGCTATATTAATAGAATTTAGTACAGGGAAAATTATCTATCAGAAAAACGTAGATGAGGCACTTCCTGTTGCAAGTATGACAAAGATGATGACAGAATACTTACTTCTTGAAGCAATTGAAGATGGAAAATTGGATTGGTCAAAAGAAGTGATTCTAAGTGACTACGCACAATCGGTATCTCAAAAGTATCCAGAGCTATCCAATGTCCCTATGAGAAAGCAAGAACCTTATACGATTAAAGAACTTTATGAAGCAATGGCAATCTATTCTGCAAACGGAGCAACCATTGCACTAGCTGAGGCTATTGCAGGGTCTGAAACGAAATTTGTAGAAATGATGAATGCGAAAGCGGAAGAAATAGGATTAGAAAATTATAATTTCGTTAACTCTACAGGATTAAACAATGAAGACCTAGTAGTAGGTGGAGTTCCGATGTACCCTGAGGGAACTGCAGCAGATGCAGAAACAACTCTTTCAGCCAAGGATACTGCAAGACTAGCACACCGTCTACTTACTGATTATCCTGAAATCTTAGAAACAGCAAGCATTCCATTTAAAGTGTTCAGAGAAGGTACACCTGATGCAATTGATATGCCAAACTGGAATAAGATGTTGTTCACAGAAGAGTTAAAAGTACAATTTGAAGGTATTGACGGTTTGAAAACAGGTTCCACAGATGCAGCTGGGTTCAACTTTACCGGTACTGCGGAAAGAGATGGAATGAGAGTAATATCTGTCGTAATGAATACAACAAACGATGAAGGTGTCTCCACCGAGATATCCCGTTTTATTGAAACGAAAAAATTAATGACTCATGCATTCGGTAGTTACTCTGTACAAGAATTATTTCCTGGCGAGTACCAAATTGAAGGCGAGTCCATCCTTCCTGTAACGAAAGGGAAAGAAGACAAAGTAGAAATTCATACAAAAGAACCATTTAAGACACTTGTCAAAGATGGCAACAAAGATAACTTTAAGCCTCAATTTGAAATCAACGAAAAGATCCTAAACGAAGAAGGGGAATTAACAGCTCCGATAAAAGAAGGAGATAGCGTTGGTGTAATGAAAGTGACACAAGAAGGCGGCCAAGATTATGGCTATCTTTTCGAGAACGAAGGTGCATCAGTAGAATTGGTAACAAAAGAAGGCGTGGAAAAAGCAAACTGGTTTGTATTATCCATGCGTGCAGTTGGCGGATTCTTCTCTGATCTTTGGTCCACAGTAGCAGGAGCGATTAAAGGATTATTTTAAATGAATGAATGAATGAAAAATGCTTGAAGGCCCATCTTCACAGAGGATGGACTTTCAGGCATTTTCCTTATAGATGACCTATGGGTAATTTCGTGTATCAGGGAAATACTACATCTAGAAGAAATGTTTCATCAAAAGCCGAATCTTTCTAAATAGTGGTAGGGTAATCTTTCGATATTTTATTAGGATTTTTCTAAAATTTAAGGTAAAATAAAGAGCGTGTTAGTAAATTATATGGACTTGCTCCATTTTATGAAAAAATTATTTTATACATATAGGGGGACTTATCGATGACACATCAAACAGGTACAGATCGTGTAAAACGTGGAATGGCGGAAATGCAAAAAGGCGGCGTTATCATGGACGTTGTCAATGCTGAACAGGCAAAAATTGCAGAAGAAGCTGGTGCAGTTGCTGTAATGGCATTAGAACGTGTTCCTGCTGATATCCGTGCAGCTGGTGGGGTTGCCCGCATGGCAGATCCAACGATTGTGGAAGAAGTAATGAAAGCTGTATCTATCCCGGTAATGGCTAAAGCTCGTATTGGTCATATCGTAGAAGCTCGTGTATTAGAAGCAATGGGTGTGGATTACATCGATGAGAGTGAAGTATTGACTCCAGCAGATGAGGAGTATCACCTGGACAAGCGTCAATACAAAGTACCATTCGTATGTGGTTGCCGTGATCTTGGAGAAGCTGCACGCCGCATTGGTGAAGGTGCATCTATGCTTCGTACAAAAGGTGAGCCAGGAACAGGAAACATCGTAGAAGCTGTTCGTCACATCCGTAAAGTGAACGCACAAGTTCGCAAAGTAGTAGGAATGAACGAAGATGAATTGATGACAGAAGCGAAGTTATTAGGAGCTCCTTTTGAGTTGCTTCTTGAAATTAAGCGTACTGGTAAACTTCCGGTAGTAAACTTCGCAGCAGGCGGAATTGCGACTCCAGCTGATGCAGCGTTGATGATGCAATTGGGTTCTGACGGTGTATTTGTTGGATCTGGTATCTTCAAATCCGAAAACCCTGCGAAATTTGCTCGTGCTATCGTGGAAGCGACTACTCATTACGAAGATTATGAACTAATTGCAAGCCTGTCCAAAGGATTGGGTACAGCGATGAAAGGCATCGAAATTTCTACACTATTACCTGAAAATCGCATGCAAGAGCGTGGCTGGTAAGTAAAGGAGTTTTAACGTATGGTGAAAGTTGGGGTCTTAGGACTTCAAGGTGCAGTTCGGGAGCATGTTAGATCCATTGAAGCATCTGGAGCAGAAGCAATTGTAATAAAAAGAGCAGAACAGCTTTCTGAAATAGACGGCTTGATTATACCGGGCGGCGAAAGCACGACGATGCGCCGACTGATTGATAAGTATTCATTCATGGAGCCGTTGCGCGATTTCGGTGCAAGCGGCAAACCTGTATTTGGTACATGTGCCGGTCTGATTTTGATTGCAAATGAAATTGTCGGCTATGATGAGCCCCACTTGGCATTTATGGATGCGAAGGTGGAGCGTAACTCATTTGGACGTCAGGTGGACAGCTTTGAAGCAGAACTGGATATTGCAGGGATAGCGGAAGATTTTGTCGGCGTCTTCATCCGTGCTCCGCATATTGTGGCAGTAGGAGAAGAGGTAGAGGTGCTTTGTAAGCATAACGGCCGTATCGTTGCTGCTCGTCAAGGGCAGTTCTTAGGCTGTTCGTTCCATCCAGAATTGACGGATGACCACCGTATTACGCAGTATTTCGTCAATATGGTGAAAGAGTCTAAATAAATTTGGGTATAAAACTATTGCAAGTATGAGAAACTTGTAGTAGATTATCTAATAAGAAAATATTGTTAAAGCGTTGATAGGAAAAAGTAGCAGGCTGCACATACTTTTAGAGAGTCGGTGGTTGGTGAGAACCGATGTATGACATCTGCGAATCCATCCTTGAGCACTTGGCCGAATTGCCGTTATTGGCATAGTAAGTCAAATCGGTAAGATTATTACCGTTATCGAATGAAGTGGGAAAAGGCGTTATGTCTTTTTCAACAAGGGTGGCAACACGGGAATATAACTCTCGTCCCTATTTAGGGGACGGGGGTTTTTTGTGTTCTCTAGATTCCTGCGGAACTCCCTGTTGATCTCCGTTCCAGGTATTCACTTTCCGAGGGGGGTGTGCTTGAGCCTCCTCATTTCATTGCGGGGTCTCAACCTACTTCTGCCTCCCGCCGAAGTCTCATACCTTGCACTACGATCACCAGGGGTATATCCCTACTTATTAGTTATTTAGGAAATTTAAAAAGGAGGAACAAAACATGTTGGATTTGAAGTTATTGCGTGCGAATTTTGAGGAGATAAAGGGTAAGCTTCAACATAGAGGGGAAGACTTGTCTGATTTGGACCGCTTTGAAGAGCTGGATGCGAAAAGAAGGGATCTTCTTGTTCAAACGGAGCAATTGAAAAGCAAGCGTAATGAGGTTTCTCAGCAGATTGCTGTCATGAAACGTGAAAAGCAGGAAGCGGATCACCTGATTAAGGAAATGCGTGAAGTAGGAGACAGTGTGAAGGAATTGGATGAGGAATTAAGAGGAGTGGAAGAAGCACTTGAGCTGCTGCTACTATCTATCCCTAATATCCCTCATGAAAGTGTTCCTGTTGGGGAAACGGAGGACGACAATGTCGAAGTTCGTAAATGGGGCGAGGTACCAAACTTCGGTTTTGAAGCGAAAGCGCATTGGGATATCGCAGATGAGCTCGGTATCTTAGATTTTGAACGAGCAGGTAAAGTAACCGGCAGCCGCTTTGTATTCTACCGTGGTCTAGGAGCGCGACTGGAGAGAGCATTATTCAACTTTATGTTAGATTTACACGTGGATGAGCATGGCTATACTGAAGTGCTACCGCCATATTTAGTAAACCGTGCGAGCATGACTGGTACAGGGCAGCTTCCTAAGTTTGAAGAAGATGCTTTCTTGATTGAAAAAGAAGATTACTTCTTGGTTCCGACAGCAGAGGTTCCAATCACGAATATGCACCGTGATGAGATCTTAAGTGGCGGTCAATTGCCGATTAATTATGCGGCATTCAGTGCTTGCTTCCGTTCTGAGGCAGGATCTGCTGGTCGTGATACACGCGGATTGATTCGTCAGCATCAATTCAATAAAGTGGAGCTTGTGAAGTTTGTAAAGCCGGAAGAATCTTATGAAGAGCTTGAGAAATTGACTGGAAATGCGGAAAAAGTGTTGCAAATGCTTGGACTACCATACCGAGTGTTGAGCATGTGTACAGCAGATCTAGGATTCACAGCAGCCAAAAAGTATGACATCGAAGTATGGATCCCAAGTCAAGAAACATACCGTGAGATCTCTTCTTGCAGTAATTTCGAGAGCTTCCAGGCGCGCCGTGCAGGCATCCGTTTCCGTCGCGATCCTAAAGCGAAGCCAGAGCATGTGCATACGCTGAATGGATCTGGTCTTGCTGTTGGACGTACGGTGGCGGCCATCATGGAAAACTACCAACAAGAAGACGGTTCTGTCATTATTCCGGAAGTATTGCGTCCTTACATGGGCGGCAAAGAAATTTTGACTAAATAGTGAACAATGGAAGGATAGAGTGAAAAATCTCTATCCTTCTCTTGTATCGTGTTGACATCCTTTTTAAAAATATGATATATTACTTTTTGTCGATACGGAGGAATACCC
Organism: Sutcliffiella horikoshii; assembly: GCF_008180725.1. GTDB lineage: Bacteria > Bacillota > Bacilli > Bacillales > Bacillaceae_I > Sutcliffiella_A > Sutcliffiella_A horikoshii_B. The sequence goes on from NZ_VTEV01000018.1 coordinate 8,365, forward strand.
AAGTCCGGCTGAAGGGATCGGTCTTGAAAACCGACAGGGGTGTCAAAGCCCGCGGGGGTTCGAATCCCTCTTCCTCCGCCATTGATTTTTAAAAAAGGTTTTTACCAATAGCGCATAAACTGGAGTATGTTCGTTACATTATGGAGAAGTAACGACTTTTTTATTGCCTGAGATGAAGCGACGTCATCTTTTGCAATCTGTAAGCTGCCCGTCTGGGGTGGCTTATTTTTTTTATGAAATATTATTGAGCAAAAAAGACCGGGGCAAATAGCCTCGGTCTTTTGTAAGTTTCATTTATTTTTTTAGTAGCTGTGATTGTTTCATGTGATGGGAGATCTTTTCGATGATTGGTTCGATGGAATCACCATTGCTTAGCACGTCGTATTCGTTGATGTTCAGGCGCAATACTGGGCACGCGTGGAAGTTGTTAATCCATCGTTCGTAACGCTCATGCATTTCTTCCCAATAGGAAATGGGAGTCTGCTGTTCCATTGGGCGTCCGCGTTCTTGGATGCGTCCAAGGATATCATCCAGGCTTCCTTCCAAATAAATTAAAAGGTCAGGATGAGGGAAGTACGGTGTCATCACCATCGCTTCAAACAGGCTGGTGTACGTGTCATAATCGACCTGAGTCATCGTTCCCTTTTCATAATGCATGTTGGCAAAGATGCCAGTGTCTTCATAGATAGAGCGGTCTTGAATAAATCCGCCGCCATATTCAAAGATTTTTTTCTGATCTTTAAATCGTTCTGCCAGAAAGTAAATTTGTAAATGAAAGCTCCAACGCTCAAAATCAGCGTAAAACTTATCTAAGTATGGATTGGTGTCTACTTTTTCAAAAGATGTACGAAAACCAAGGGCGTTTGCCAAAGCATTCGTCATCGTAGATTTACCGACTCCCACTGTTCCAGCAATCGTAATGACCGCGTTAGAGGGGATGCCGTATTTTTGACGTAAATTCATTATACGTTAACTCCTTTATTCAAGGTATCTTTCAGCTGCTGAAAAATACGCTGTAGATCTTCATCTCGTTGTACAAAGTCAACCTCGTCTCCGTTAAAGCGCAGGATCGGCAAGGAAGGATATTGTTCTTCAAGGCGATCCATTTCTTCATCATAATCAAGACTTAGCTGTTGAAGGTATAACGGATCTATTTTCTTTTCGATATCACGGCCGCGCTTTTCAATTCTTGTTAGTAGCGTGTCCAGACTTGCATTTAAATAAATGATGACATTTGGTTTTGGCATGTCTTCCGTTAAAATATCGTATATTTTAAGGTATTTATCGTACTGCTTGTCCTTTAGTGTGCGTTTAGCGAAAATTAGGTTTTTTAAGATATGATAATCAGCCACTACCGGCTTGTGTTGCTTTAGGTGGTGCTGATCAATGTCTTCGAGTTGTTTGTATCTATTACATAGGAAAAACATTTCTGTTTGGAAACTCCACTCATCGATGTTCTCGTAGAATTTTCCCAGGAATGGATTTTCGTCTACTATTTCTTTTAATAATTGATATTGGAACTCTTCTGCAATTTTTTTTGCAAGTGAGGTCTTTCCAACACCAATGGGTCCTTCGACTGTTATAAATGGTGTTGCTTGCACCAGGATGCCCCCTTTGATAAGCATGTGACTACATCAATATTTTGACAGACAATAATTATTCTATCATAGATAGGGGGCTTGTGGAGGAACAATTTGAGTGAGGTAGGATAGATAAGGACTGGGGATTACCCCAGTCCCTAGTAGTAGTAATAGTAACGCTCGGTTGGATTTTTTACGACGTTGAAGTTGTCGGTGATCAGAAGCCAGTTTTGTGGAAAAGGTAAACCTAGTTTCCAATAGCTGATACCTCGTAAGTTAAGTTCTTTTATGAGGTCAAATTTTGCCTGTATGGATCTTGCGTCTTCAAACCAGACCTCGTGCTCCTTGCCGTCTTTATTATAGTTGAAGTGGGGAGCCTGTGCTTTTTCATCGTAAAGTATGGCAACATTATTATTGGCTGCAAGTTCTATGGCTGCCTGCGGGCTGATCGCCTTCGCAAATTCTCCGCCTTGGATGAAGGGAAGTGTCCAATCATACCCATAGAGATTTTGGCCCATCATAATTTTTTCACTTGGCATTTCCGTGATGGCATACTCGAGCACTTCTCGAACAGGTCCAATTGGAGAAACTGCCATCGGTGGACCTCCGCTATAACCCCACTCATACGTCATAATGACGACAAAATCGACAATTTCCCCGTGTGCTTTATAGTCATGGGCCTCATACCACTTTCCTTTTTGATCGGCTTTTGTTTTGGGAGCGAGGGCGGTGGAGATAAGCCAGCCTTCTTGTTTAAACCTATCCCTGGCTTTTCGTAAAAAGGTATTGTAAGCTTCCTTATCTATAGGTCGTAAATATTCAAAGTCAAAATGAATGTCTTTAAAATTATATTTTTTGGCAGTGGCAACGACATTATCCAGGAATTTGTTTTGGACCTGCATGTCTGTTAGGATGATGCGACCAAGTTCGTCACTGAATCCATCCTCTTCTAAATTGGTAAGCACCATCATCAAGATGACATTGTCTTCTGCTGCAATGGCAGGAAGATTGGTAAGTGGCGGCTCCTTTAGTGATCCGTCCCTCAGCACTTGAAAGCTAAACGGTGCGAGATAGGTTAAATAGGGAGCGGCATTGCGCGAGCTCTGTTGCAGTTCTTCTGATACTGTGTTTCCACGGGGCTCCACATATGCATTGATCTCCGCTTCTCTTTTTGGTTGTGGAGGAATATAAAGACGCAGCCCTACGCGTAAAGGGTTGGCAGGATTTAATTGGTTTATTTCAATTAACTGTTCAGGTGTGGTGTTGTATCTCCTGGCTATAGAAAAAATCGTATCTCCCTGCTGGACAAAATAAAAACGCCCAACAATGGGAATAACCAGTGCCTGGCCGACAACGAGCCTATCGGGATTGGGAAGATCATTTGCTTCTATAATATCCTGCGGGGATGTGGCGTATGCCTGTGCAATCCCAGTTAGTGTCTGTCCTTGGCTTACGACATGAATTTGCATGGTTCGTCCCTCCTATTCATTATCCTTTACCAATGTATGAATGGGTGGGAGGATTCATGCAAGCAACCTTATTGTTGGTTTAGAAACTTCGCTGTTGGACTGACATTCGCCTTTAGCACATTTTCCATCATGCGTAATGCATACGTATGGTCATGATCATCTGCAGAAGCTATTGCATCACTCGGGATTACTAACTCAAACTCCCGCATATAGGCGTCATTAGCTGTGAAAAGAACACAAATATTCCCTGCAAGTCCTGTGAGGATAAGCTTTTTTACATGAAGTTGAGAAAGTAGGGTGTGCAAGGCCGTTCCAAAAAAGGCGGAATGCTTCGGCTTGATGAGGAAAAAGTCATCACCATCGGGATATAATGCTGTCATGATCGGTTCGCTCCACTTGTTTTTGCATTTATCGATGATTTTATCGTAATCGGCCTGCCATAAGTTATAATGGTCATTAATATAGATAACAGGAAGTCCCTCCTTGTGCATGACTTCCTTGATTGTTTTAATATTTGGGACAATCTTGGTTGTTTTTTCTGCCAAGATGCTTCCGTGTGTAAATTGAAAATCATTGATAATATCGATAATTAAAAGAGCGGTTTGTTTCATGATGTAAAATCACCTCGTATAGATTAGTCTATGGAAAAGAGGTGGAGAATATAAATATGCGTGTAAAAGAAGGGGCAGGTCCAAAATGGAAGATGAACATTTTATGAAGTTGGCAATAGAAGAGGCGAAAAAAGCGGAGGCGCTTAAGGAAGTACCGATTGGAGCCGTACTTGTGCATGATGGAAAAGTTATCTCTAAAGGATATAACCTTAGGGAGACCACTCAAAGGTCTATCACCCACGCAGAAATAATGGTGATTGATCAAGCGTGTGAAGCTTTGCAAACATGGCGGTTGGAAGAAGCAACATTATATGTAACGTTGGAACCATGTCCCATGTGTGCAGGTGCCATCATACAATCCCGAATCAATAAAGTGGTATACGGTGCCAAGGATCCAAAAGCGGGATGTGCAGGGACCCTGATGAATATTTTGCAAGATGAGCGTTTTAATCACCAGACAGAAGTGGTGAGTGGTATAATGGAAGAAGAGTGCGGTGACCTATTGTCCTCTTTTTTTAGGAAGCTTCGTCAGCAGAAAAAAGAGAAAAAGCAACTTCGTGATAAAGCTCCTAATAATTTACAGGAGTAGACGGTTGCATTTTTCTCACTTACCCGTTATACTAAATTATGCGTCGAGTTAATGACGCAACCAACTTATGGTTTTAATTTTGTCGTGCTAAGCGGGGAGGTAGCGGTGCCCTGAACTCGCAATCCGCTCTAGCGAGGCTGAATCCCTTCTCGAGGTTAGTAGACTGTAGGGTCTGCCTCAAGTAAGTGGTGTTGACACTTGGGTCCTGCGCAATGGGAACCCGTGAACCATGTCAGGTCCGGAAGGAAGCAGCATTAAGCGGACTCTCTCATGTGCCGCAGGGTTGCCTGGGTCGAGCTAACTGCTTGAGTAACGCTTATGGTGACTAATCGACAGAAGGTGCACGGCAGTTTAATAATATTAATCAAACTCACTCCAATTTTTGGGGTGAGTTTTTTCATACTTAAAAATGTTAAACAGACTAGTGGATTGGAGCGGAAGGCACTCTACTCCTTAGGGAGATAGCGCTAGGTGGAGACCCCGCAGGCGAAGCTGAGGAGGCTCAAGCACCGCCCCGCGGAAAGCGAGTGCCTGCAGCGATAGGAACGGTCAATCTATAGAGGCGATTAATAATGATAGACATGGAACAAACATTTTATTTTCCACAAGCCATACGGTATAATAAAAGAGGATAAAAAAGAAGGAGGGCATATTGGTGGCATATCAAGCTTTATATCGTGTTTTTCGACCACAAACCTTTGCAGATGTCGTGGGACAAGAACATATAACCAAAACCTTACAAAACGCCCTGCTTCAACAAAAGTTTTCTCACGCCTACTTGTTCTCCGGTCCAAGAGGAACAGGAAAAACAAGTGCGGCAAAAATACTAGCAAAAGCAGTAAACTGCGAACATGCACCAGTTGCGGAACCATGCAACGAATGTTCCGCCTGTAAAGGAATAACGGACGGTTCAAAATCTGATGTCATTGAAATAGATGCTGCTTCCAATAATGGAGTAGACGAGATCCGAGACATTCGCGACAAAGTCAAATATGCTCCAAGTTCTGTAAAATATAAAGTATACATCATTGATGAAGTACATATGCTTTCCATCGGTGCGTTTAATGCGTTACTAAAAACGTTAGAAGAACCACCAAAGCACGTAATCTTTATATTGGCTACAACCGAACCCCACAAGATCCCACTGACCATCATCTCGCGTTGTCAGCGCTTTGATTTCAAAAGGATAACAGGGGAGTCAATTGTCGGCAGGCTTTCTACTGTTTTACAAGCACAAGAAATAGAAGCAGATCCCCAAGCATTGGCTATCATTGCCCGAGCGGCAGAAGGCGGGATGCGTGATGCCCTCAGTTTGATGGATCAAGCCATCTCTTTCAGTAGTGGTTCGCTAACTGTACAAGATGCACTGGCCATAACAGGCTCTGTCTCGCAAAGCTTTATGACAGATATCGTAAACGGCCTGTATCACAAAAATGTGGCACAAGCTCTGGATTCGCTGAACCAGGTTTTCCAATCAGGTAAAGATCCTGCAAGATTTCTAGAAGATCTTATCTTCTATTACCGGGACATGCTCCTATATAAGACGGCACCAAACTTGGAACAAATTTTGGACAGGGTACAGGTGGATGAAGCTTTTCAAAAGTTTGCAGAAGAAATCCCTGCAGAAACAATCTATGAGACAATCGATATTCTGAATAAGAGCCAACAGGAAATGAAGTGGACGAACCATCCGCGAATTTACCTGGAAGTAGCGATTGTGAAGCTATGTCAGCTTGAAGCTTCCACAAAAGAAGCAGCGAATCAAGACCAAGTAAATATTTTGCAAAAGAAAATTGCTATGCTTGAAAGTAAAGTAAAGGAGCTTGCAGCAGGCAATGTAGGGGGAGCTGCAAAAGCAAATGCACCTAGCAAGGCCCCTGCGAGAAGTGGCGGCGGTGCCAGAAATGGCTTCAAACCAGCAACAGGTCGAATTCAGGAAGTGCTGAAGCAGGCAACAAGAGGAGACTTGGAAAGCATCAAAGGCAGCTGGGCACAGTTGCTCGAAGCACTCCGTAAGCAAAATAAAGTTTCCCATGCTGCATTATTGACCGACAGTGAACCTGTAGCTGCAGCAAGCAGTGCTTTTGTGTTAAAGTTTAAATATGAGATACATTGCAAGATGGCATCTGATGAACCGGTTAAGCAAAACCTTGAACAAATTATTTTGGACCTTACCGGAAAATCTTATGACATGCTGGCCGTTCCTGAAGAAGAATGGCTGAAGATCCGAGAAGGCTTTATCCGCGGACAAAAAAGTGATGAAGAGGGCAGCGAAACCCAAGATGACCCATTCATTGAAGAAGCGAAGAAACTTGTCGGTCCCGATCTTGTAGAAATTAAAGAATAAATTATAAAAACATTAGGAGGAATTTATTATGATGCGTGGCGGCGGAATGGGTAACATGCAAAAAATGATGAAACAAATGCAAAAGATGCAAAAGGATATGGCGAAAGCACAGGAAGAATTAGCTGAAAAGACAATGGAAGGTACAGCTGGCGGCGGAATGGTCACAGTAGTAGTTAATGGTCAAAAAGAAATTATTGAAGTAAATATCAAGGAAGAAGTAGTAGACCCGGAAGATATCGAAATGCTACAAGACTTAGTTCTAGCTGCTACAAACGATGCCCTTAAGAAAATGGATGAGCTGACAAATGATACAATGGGCCAATTCACTAAAGGGTTAAACATGCCAGGACTATTCTAGGAGGACCTTTATGCATTATCCTGAGCCTATATCAAAGCTGATCGACAGCTTTATGAAATTGCCAGGTATCGGCCCGAAAACGGCCGCTCGTCTGGCTTTTTTCGTACTTAACATGAAAGAAGATACCGTATTGGACTTTGCAAAAGCACTAGTGAATGCAAAGAGAAACCTTTCCTATTGTTCGGTATGCGGACATATCACCGATAGGGATCCTTGCTATATTTGTGAGGATAATAGAAGAGACAGAACTGTTATCTGTGTAGTACAGGAAACAAAAGATGTCATTGCGATGGAAAAGATGCGGGACTATAACGGCCTCTACCATGTCCTTCACGGTGCAATATCCCCAATGGATGGAATTGGTCCAGAGGATATCAAAATACCGGAACTTATTAAACGATTGCAAGATGATGAAGTCCAAGAACTCATCCTTGCAACCAACCCCAATATAGAAGGTGAAGCAACTGCTATGTATATTTCTAGGCTATTAAAACCATCAGGGATAAAAATGACTCGGATTGCTCATGGACTGCCTGTCGGAGGAGATCTAGAATATGCAGATGAAGTAACGTTATCAAAAGCCCTTGAAGGTAGAAGAGAAATATAAGTTAAGTTAAATGTAAGAAGACAATCCATGATCTTAAGACAAAGGGGTTATCATCACCTATGTTTTTTCGAAAAAAAGACCGCTTAAAAAAACAGTATGATGCCAAATTGATGGAAACAACGGAAGATTGTAAGAATCGGTGGGCCAAACAAAAAAGCTTGGTAGATAAAAGTGTCGATCCTTCAGAAGAAGTCATCTGTCAATTAAAGATAGCAGAAGCAAAATACCTCTTCCTATTAAGGGAAGTCCGAACTCGTATGGTAAAGAAGTAGCTGGGGAGATCCTTAGCTGCTTTTTTTTATGCCTTCTTAAACTTCTTATTCAAGTAGTGAGTTCTTAATCAAGACTGTCATTCATATAGTTTAGTACAAGCTGGCAAGAGGAGGGGTTAAGTTGGAACCGTTACTAGTAATAGGAGTGATCTGCGGATTGATCCTGCTTGTTCTATTGGTGGGGACACCGATAAAACCGTTGCGCTTTGCAGGCCAGGCGCTTATAAAGGTAATGATTGGTGCACTCTTTTTATTCTTTTTAAATGCATTTGGAAACTCTATGGGGGTTCATGTACCAATTAATCCTGCTACCGCTGCAGTCTCAGGTCTCTTAGGCATACCAGGGGTAATATCATTGGTAATCATTCAGAAGTATATAGTATAAGAAGAAAAGATTACGTTTTTTAAGTGACTACTAACGTTCAATATACTAAAAACAACGCCCTCCTAAAAAAAAGAGGGTTTTTTTTATTTTATCGTTGACTTATTATTATTTAAAATGGTATATTATATTTCGTTGTCACAAACGACTACATACATGAGCTGAAAATAACTTATAAAAAGTTGTTGACTTCACTTCAGAGTATGTGTTAAGATAATAAAGTCGCTTCGAGAGAACGACGAAAAAGAGTTCTTTGAAAACTAAACAAAACAACAGCGTCATAACGTCGGTTCTACGGAACACGACAAAATGATTTTAAGTAACACAAGCTAGCAAATTTTGAGCAAAAGCTCAGACTCTTTATTGGAGAGTTTGATCCTGGCTCAGGACGAACGCTGGCGGCGTGCCTAATACATGCAAGTCGAGCGGACCTTTTAAAAGCTTGCTTTTGAAAGGTCAGCGGCGGACGGGTGAGTAACACGTGGGCAACCTGCCTGTAAGACTGGGATAACTTCGGGAAACCGGAGCT
>NZ_VTEV01000019.1 GCF_008180725.1 Sutcliffiella horikoshii
CATCCAGACCTACCACTGGATTCATCATCATCTCCTCCTCTTAAATATAATTAGTCGGTTGTCCCTAGAGCTGCTTGTACTGTCATAGGTTCGCTTGTTAAACGGGATCTTTGTCCCAACCAGCCTGAAACATGCTTATACAAGTAGGGAGTGAACAGTTTTGCGGACGGGATCATGTCCCACGGGCGCTACGTTCTACTCCGACTACCGCAATAATAAAACCAAATAAAAAAAGTTCAACCAGTAAAAACTGGTTAAACTTATATTACGATCGGGCGCAATCCTGTAACAAGGATCAGCTATCTTTTTTGGGGAGTAGGATGAACTATTGTAGGAATTTAAATATTATGAAATAATTGGTATTTAAAAAATGATTTTAAAATAGAAGTGAGAGTAAAGGAGGTAGTCTTCTGCCACGATCATTTTATAATTTAGTTATTAGTATGTCTTCCAGCAGGTTAAGCTTTGCGTTCTTCACCATGACGTTCATTACAATACTATATAGTGAAACAGGCTCAGCAACACTCGCTTCCACTGTTACTTTAACTACAACTGTTGCACAGATTGTATGTGGGATTTTCTTACCTGGGTTAACTAAGCTTTATTCATCAAAAGCGATCTTATATTTCAGTCAAATATCCCAGTTAATCATCTTTATATTATTGGTTATTTTCTTTAACCTAGATTTGTCAAATTTCACAATTGTATTGTTGTTTGTTCTCAATTTCTTTTTAGGATTATTCTATGCAGCAACGAATCCTATTAAAAATGCAATTGTCCCAAGAATAATAGAGAATAACGTTCTAGTACGTGCTAATACATTCTTAGCTACCTCTGACCAAACTTTGCTATTAATTGGGTGGACACTTGGGGGAGTATTAATTGCCAAATTAGGTGATACCATTTTATTAATGATTTCATTTGTCCTTTTAACCATTTCTCTAATTTCTCTGAAATTAACAAATATACCCTCCGATACGAGATCATTAAAAAAATCCAAGAGATATGCTGTGTTTTATAAGACTTGGACTGTTTTGTTCACCCATCCCAAATTAAGAACCATAACTTTGATGGATATAACTCATGGTTTTGGAGGTACTGTTTGGATAGGTGCAGTCACTCTTGCTTTTGTTACAGAAGTCTATAATCTGGGAGAGTCATGGTGGGGGTATATTAACGCCGCATACTTTACAGGAACTATTCTTGGTGGGCTATTCATATGGAAAGTAGCAAACCGAATACAGAATAATTATATTAAAGCTATATTGATTAGTTCATTTAGTTTAGCTATTCTTACAATCTCTTACGGTATCATTCCTATTTCGTTTATAGGGTTGGTATTAGTAGTAATAATGGGGCCATTTTTCCAACTAATGAGCATCTCTACTAGAAGCTATATTCAACAGGAAATAGAAAAAGAAGAATTAGCATCTGTTTTTGCCTCACGTGCGACATTAAACCAAATAATCTTTTCTATTTCTATTTTTCTTATAGGTTTAATCGTTGACTTGTTTGGAGCACAGTTTGCCTATATGTTTTCAGGAGCTTTATTATTCATTTCAACTATCATTGGTACATGGAGTTTTAAGAGCGCGAGGATAGATAGTGGTAAAAATATGCAGAAGGAAGTAAATACATAAAAGCCAAAAACGTAGGTTGAATGTTCAACAATCGGGCGCTTTCCTGGAACAAGGATCAGCGCCTATTTTTCATTTTAATGCATTATATGGAATAAGTATATTGGGCTTACAGCCAGAATTGAAAACAAAAAACAGGAACCACAGTATTCTAGATAAAAACTTAAAATAATTAATCCATTTATACCAAGCATTTCATTTGATACAATTACATTCGTATATGTAGATATATTGCACATTGCCCATTACATGCTTTGAGTTATGTTTAGGTGGCTGGCATTTTGTTTTGATTTTACGCCATGCCTTCCAGAATTTTTATGTGAATATAAAGATAGATAAGGCGTAAACTGTCATAGCATTATTTAAGTGAAATGACAGTCGCTATTTAACCTCACTAAGATACAAAGGAACCTATAGAAGTTTAATTATTGTTGGAGTGCCGTTTGCTAAAGAACGTCAAAAGAAATGAAGTAGCGAAAGCGTTAATATAAATAAGATTATCTATAACTATAACAAGGATGAGAGCTCTTATTTTTATGGCGTATACTAGATAGAATTTATAATTGATATCTTTTCACTTTCGAGTTTTATAGAATTACGATATGATGGTAGTATAATTAAAATCGTATAGGGGGAGTATTGTGCAAAAACAAGTAGATATTACCTTTGAAATCCAAGAAAAAGATTATATCCAACTTTTTAGCAATATGCCAGCGTTAAAATTCCAAAAGTATAAAGCTGTTTTTACTATAATAATAATAAATATAGTACTGTATTTTTCAATTATGCTTTATGCGAAATCGTTAGAATTTACACCAGAACAATTTGCTTTAGCAAACTTACTAGCACTAGCAGTACACGGTACAATTACAACTATATTATTAATTAAATTTAGAAAAAAATACAAGAAGATGGTTTTGGATATTGCGAAAGAAAAATATCAAGAAATAACTGGGGAAAAGATTGAGATGATGTTAGATAAAGATCTTAATATTATCCTTATAAATAAAAGAAGCATACCCTTGTTTGAAGAACATATCAAAATAATTTCTACTAGCGAAAATTATCTTATTTACATAGGAAGTAAAATACATTCTAATAAAATTTTCGTCCCGAAGAAAGGCGATAAGTATTATAAAAAGAACCTATCTCATATTATACAGTATTTAACAGAATTAGAAAACGCCCAACTGATAGAAGAGAACAAATAAAATGCGCAGGCATTTTATTTGTTCTCTTTTAAATTGGTTTTAGTTTTTAATATGGTTGATATTTTCTAAATTCTTCATTCATTTTATCTAAAACAGAACTAGTTAAGTAAAGTAATCTACTTGGTGCCGTTCTTACAATGACTCCCATATTTTCCATGATAGCTTTATAAGAATAAGCTGAAACAACTGCCGTAGTAGTAAGGCCTGCCAAAAATTTCAGGACATCATTTGAAAGGTAATTTGATAATTTAGGGTGTTTTTGATCCATAACGACTTCAATAGTTACTGCTAGAGAGCTCTTTAGTTCACCTTGAATTCTAAAATCCCTCATATTCATTGTTAGTTTAAGCACAATTTGTCCCTCGAGATTCATCCCGGAGGAAGTAATAATTTCTCCGTTATTCACTTTATTGTGAAGAAAAAATCCACCCGTTCCAACCTCAGCTTCTAGTCCTAATATATTCTGAAATTCATTAATATCATTGTCTAACTGCAATTTTATTGCTCCATCATAAACTTCACCATTCCTAATAGTGATAACAGAATCTTCATTCCCAGGTGTTTTTAATAAAGAAGCGCATGTAATTGTAACCTTCATATGCCCGTAATCTCTTGTTACGCTTTTATCATTCCAAAATTCACCACTAGGAATCAAATTTAATATTTCATAGTCAGGTAGTACATCTTTAATGAGTGGGGATTCTTTTAAATTCTGTAATAATTCAATTCTCTTTTCTCGAATAAGCTGACTTTTTTGTAGTGGTGTTAATTCAGGTAGCTCATTATTTAATCCTAAATATACAATTATTTCATTAGCTATTGCTCTTGCAAAATCATCAGCCCGAGTTTTTAATAAATAGGCATCGTTTGAATTTGATAAAAAGGCTGTTTCTACTAAAATAGAGGGCATGGTAGTATATGTGATTACTCGGAAATTATCTTCCTTCGCCCCCCTATTTGGAATTCCTAAATTATTGGATATACTTCTAGCTACATTAGCTGCTAGATTTCGTGTGGCTGGAGTGTCATTATAAGTAAAAACCTCTGTCCCTCTTACGCTAGAGTTATTGAGCGCATTACCATGTATAGATACAAATAAATTGGCCCCCCAACTATTCGCTGAGTATACAATATTATCTAGACTGGAATAACTATCTCCCGTTCTCCTGAACCTAACATTTGCTCCATGTTGTGATAGTATTTCTCCTACCTTTAGAGTAATTTCTAAGTTAATACTCTTCTCGATTAATCCATTTCCACTTGCACCAGGATCGCTTCCTCCGTGCCCAGCATCTAGGAAAACTTTCACTCCATTTGGATTAGAGACAATTGGGATACCAATACTTCCACTTGATGGTGGAGTGCTTTGAAACTCCCCAAACAATGGAATGGCAGTAATCTGACTATCTTCATCTCTAGGGGCGAAAATATTCACTCTACCAAAACTTTCAGTAGATATAGTATAACTGTTAACTCCTGTAGTTCCCAAAATTCTATAGGAAAGCCCTCCATATCTTGAAGGAGCCAATCGCCCAACTTCATTGCCTGCAACTAAAGGAACACCTAGAGGATACACTCTCCAAGAGCTAATATGTGGCATTAAGTTTAGATAGTTTCCATGTGTAGCTCCGGAAGAACCATCTGATGAACCCAGATAAACAGGGTAAGTTGAGAAAGAGCTATCATTATCAGCTGGAGCAAATATATTAACTTTACCGAAGCTTTCCGTTAAAATGGTGTATACATTTGTAGTTGGATTTCCTAATATTTCATAGGAAAGACCGCCAAACCTTGAAGGAGCAAGCTGCCCAACTTCATTACCTGCTGATGTACTAACCCCAAGTGGATAAACTCTCCAAGAACTCATATGAGGTAATAAATTAAGAAATTGCCCAGAAGAAATTCCTGTACTCCCTACATCTCCACCGTTAGAAAATTGCGGCGTGCTTGTAATGCTGCTGTCTGGGTCTGGTGGTGCAAAAATATTAACTTTTCCAAAACTCTCGGTGTGTATTGAAAATAGGTCTGTTGAAGGCTCATCAATAATTCGATAAGATAATCCTCCAAATGTTGAAGGGGCGAGACTTCCCACTTCATTTCCTGAAACTGGATTTACACCCAAAGGATAAACTCTCCATGATGCCATATGGGGTTGAAGATTTAAAAAGCGAGATTGACCTGAAAGTAAAGCACTGTCATTTTCAAATCTTGCAACATTTGTTATGGAGCTGTCTGGATCTTGTGGAGCGTAAATGTTTACAGTACCAAAACTCTCAGTTCTTATTGTATAAAGGTCAGTACTGGGATTACTGAGAATACGATAAGATAATCCTCCAAAGCTAGCAGGTGCTAGCATTCCCACTTCATTACCTGTAGTCGGTGATGTATTAAGAATATATACCCTCCAAGATGTCATATGGGGCATTAAATTAAGATATTTACCTACATTCATAATATTAAGCACTCCTTTTTTGAATTAATGTTAGGATTAGTAAAAATACTAATTTGAAATTGGATTCTAAACTTGATTAGCAAGAGACTAAACATACAACAGCTTGACCACTTCATTTTTCTAATGTTCTTATCTTGTTATTTTTTTGTGGTTAATCCTCCCCCGTTGTTATTGCATGTGAATGTTTCTCACGTGCTACTATATAAAGAGGAAAAAGATGATATAAAATCAACCTGGATTTAAATTTTATAATTTGTTTTTCATTGCTTGCTGCAACCTAGTAATGGCTTCTGTCAAGTTTTCAATTCTTTTTTCAAAGCGAATAAGCAGGTATATGGCAATCATGACTGGGAAACCAAAATTTCCTAGTATAGTAACTATAAGTGGCATTTCCATCAATTCTTCCCCCCTTAAATACATAAAGCTAACACAAATTAAATGTTAGCTTGCTGTTTTACGTTTATCGTAGTTTTCCTTGTACTCAGAAAACGTAAGAGGAGACCCAATTTTGCCATTAATAATTGCTTCCACGACTTTTAATTTTATTTCTTGCTCCAAATCCTCTCTGTGGTTTATATCCGTATTTCGAGAGGATTTCTTTATTTTATTTTCAACAAGAAATAAAGCTTGCATCAAAATAGTTTCATCGAAATTGTTCATAAATACCGACTCCTTTGGTTTATGAATTGTTTTTTAATTGTCTTTGTATTTTTTTTAAGGCTCGCTTCTTTGTTTTAGCAACATTTTGAGGTGATTCGTCAAATAAGCGTGCAATGTCTACCTGTTTTTTGTTTTCAATAATTATTAGGTGCAATACTTGCCGTTCTTTTTCGGTTAAGTTATTGAAAGCAAAGAAGAGTTCGTCATTTTCAATGACTTCCATTACATCAATTTCAACTTCCATATCAATGTCATAGGGTTTTTGTTGTTCGTAAATAAGTAAGTCCACTAGAGTAGATTCATTTTCCAAGTCATCGATTGGCCTATCTAAAATCACAGGGAATCGAATTTTTTCCTGCCTCAATCTTTTGTCGAAATCAATTGAATAAAAGTGGGATAGTGTTGCAATATATTTAACCAGCCTATAAAGTGAAAAATGCTTTAAAAAAAGAGAGTCCAACTTCCTCTTGGAATTTTCATCCTTTAGAATAATAGCTTTTTCGAGGAGTTCTTCATGAGAGGAATCTTGTTGAAAAAAGCCCTTTACAATGGGCTGTGAAAAAAAATCCCTGTTTTGATTCATATAGTCTTCTAAGTTGCTGTACTTCTTAATAATAATCAACCTCCATTCTTTATTCCTCTAACTATTAAAGTGAAGAAGAGCAAAAGAAAATCAACCAAAAAACGAACGTTTGTTCTTATATTCTAGCATTAATTAATCAGTATTTGTCAATTAGTAATGATTAGGAGCTGGAAAAGAACCACCAATCTCTTTTTCTTTAATACTTAAATAGTTCTAATTGTATACATGGAATAAGGTAGGAGGGAGGGTTTCATATAGAATTACTATTGGTGTAAATTAACGGTGCTATTAATATTGTTAGGAGGACGGTTAAATGATCGAGAACCTAGTGAAATGATGATTGTAAAATAAAATTGTAAGGTTTTAAAATCTAAATTCTAAATCGTATAAAATAAACATCGATATTCCGCAAAAGGGCGCGATTCATGAACTGGATCAGCGCTCATTTTATTTTAGAGCCACATTCTGAAATACGCGTTAGGTTAGCAAAAAGGTTATTTCAAGAGTCATGCAGAATAAACCAATAGTAAAGTTGTATTACATTAAAGGTGTGGATGAGGATGGATTTTAAAGATATTACATTAGATGATGAAAATAATACGAGCAAACTACAGTTAAATATACTTCAAGAAATAAATGAAATTTGCTTATCTTTTAATTTGAGCTTGTGGCTACGAGGTGGATGGGCGATAGATTTTTTACTTGAAAGGATTACACGGTCACATTCAGATATTGACTTAGTTACATGGATCGAACATCGTGAACAGTTGGAACAGGCTCTTGTAAAGGCTGGTTTTCAAAAAAATCTAGTTAGTGAGTTTCAAACTGATTTCCTCAAGAATAATATTGATGTGAGTTTTGTATTTGTTAGGCTTTCGGACGAGGGGAAAATAATCGCTAACGGTTTTCCCGACTGGGTATGGAGGAAAGATGCCTTAACTAAGGAACTCTATACGGTACATGGTATATCAATAAATGTTCTTAACCCATACCAATTACTTGAGGAGAAAAGAGTTTACGAACAAGGAACAGGAAGAAAACTTCGTCCTAAAGACCATAAAAGTATAGAAATTATTCATCAGATTATTAACGAAAAAAGCTAGTAGCTAAATTTTTTAGCGAGGGTTTCTGTTCGATATTTCACATTATGTTGAGAAACATATTTAGGGGGTTAGACCATGCATGAGACATTGCATAAAGTAGAACAGGTTATTGAGAACTTTATAAATGAGAATAAGATTCCTGGGTTGAGTTTACATATAGTATCTGATGGAGAGAGTATTTTCACTTTCGATTATGGTTATTCAAACATAGAATTAAAGAAACCTATGCAACAAGATACAGTCAGTTCAATAATGAGTATTTCAAAAAGTATTACTGCCATTGCAATGTTACATTTAGAAGAAAATACTGATTTTAATTTAGATACACCTATTATTGAATATCTACCTTATTTTAGTACAAAGAGCGGTAGATATAATAAAATTAATTCTAAGCACATACTGAGTCATACTGCTGGTTTCCCAGATAATATATGGCTTGTGACGTTACTAGACAATGGTTTATATACATTCGCAAAAAATCTTCCAGAATACCAATTTATTTTTAAACAATGTCCAAACATTGAAGATACCATTACTAAAATAAAAAGCAGAGAAGACATCACAAAGTATTTTTCAAATATTGACTTAGCATATGAACCAGGTAAAGGATGGCTATATTGTACAGATGCATACGTAATTTTGGCTGATGTATTAGAAAAAATAAGTGGTTTAACCTGGGAAGAATATGTAACAGAAAATATAATGAAACCCTTAAACATGAATAATACATACATAAACCCCTCAAAGGTTTCATCTTATAATATGAATGAGTACTATTTATATAGTAAAGGCGACTTTATAAAAATACCGACTCCTAATAATCAGTTAGGGGCACCCGTTGGATTTATCTATTCAACTGCAAATGATATGGCAAAATATTTAATTGCAATAATGAGAAGTGAACAGAAGTTCATTAGTCAATTAAGTAGAAGTAAAATGTTTTCTATGATTGCACAAAGAGAGCCTGGGTTAAGCTATGGACTTGGTTGGAAAATTAAAAAGTTTCGTGATACAAAAGTAATTGAACATGCAGGAGGGTATCCGGGAGTTAGTAGTTTTGCATCCATGATACCAGCTAAAACCTTTGGACTTGTTATGTTATGTAATATAGGTGATGCTCCTCTTCAAATTTTATCAGATAATATAGTCGATATTTTTTATCCTTAATATTAGAGTGTTTAATTTGTGAATAATCTCACTTAGAAACGGGTCTGTTAACTTAATTAAAATCTTCAGTATTCTGGAGAGTTTAGTAAGATAATAACAAAAGATCTTATGCAATCGGTCGCGATCCAGGAACAAGGATCAGCGCTTGTTTTATTTTTACCAGGGTGAAAAAATATTTTAGGGATTTATAAATTATGAAATAATTGGGATTAAGATATCTGGTAGTTTAGTTAAGTAGGATCAAAAATATTAAGTTACGAGTTTTTGCTTAGATTATAACTAAGAGGTGGATGATTTGCCCAAAATAGCTCTCTTAACAGTTACTCACGACCCTCAGGGGAAAAACATAAGATTATTCAAGGAACTTAAAAATGAGCTAGAGGATATTTATGAAGAATTGTTTTTGACGGTCAGTGAAGAATCTTCAATCGAGTTGATTAAGGAAATAGAAAACAGCAAATTTGTTATAAAAATCATACCCAAAAAAGGAGCAGCCGAGGCAAGGAGAGAAGTTGTGAATTTTGGACTGAATGGGGATAGTGTATTTTACCATTACTGCGACTTTGATAGGCTCTTAACTTGGGGTAAAAATCATTTGCAAGAATTAAAGACGATTGTTTCAACTTTACCGAATCACGATTATCTTATTTTAGGACGTACCGAAAGGGCTATGAATACTCACCCACCTGAATGGATTGAAACTGAGAAAATCACCAACAAAGTTTGTTCCCTTGAACTGGGTTTAGATGTGGACATCACTGCTGGCGCATGTTCATTTTCAAGAAAAGCCGCTGAATACATCAATAAATATTCGTTTGAAAGAATGACTGATTCTGAATGGGCAATGATTGCTCAAAGAATGGCGAATTTGAAGGTAGATTATGCTCAGGTGGAAGGATTGGAATATCATGAAGAGACCAATGGATTAAATAGGGTTATTAGTGATTCTGAAAAATGGTTAGGCAGGTTAAAGCTGGCTTTGATAATAAGTGAAACTGCTATAAAGACTGGAAAGTAACCTAATATTCATTAGTTCTTTCTTCAACTAAACGGCGCTAATCTGTAATAGAGAGGTGGAATAAATGGAGATTATAAGAGGTAAACGAAGTTTTGATTTGGATGAATTCCTAAAAAAACCATTATTTGCTCATCTACCAACGGCTTCATCGGAAGGACCAAGGGAATCTCCGGTGTGGTTTTTTTGGGAAGATAAATGCCTTTGGATTATAGGAACTCCTGGAGATACTTTTCCAATAAGAATAGACAAAAATCCGAAATGTGCCGTCGGTATTGTTGAGTTTGATCCTTCTACAGGGAAGGTATTACATGTAGGTTTCAGAGGAAAAGCAACCGTAGAACCATTTAACTTTGACTTAGCAAAACGATTATTTGCAAAATATTTGGGTTCAGAAGAAAAGGACTGGGATTCTAGATTCAAAAATCAAGATCCCAAAAATGTCTTCATTCGTTTTGTACCTGAGACTGTAGTAGTTAGGGATCAATCATATAACGTCAATAGATAATATTCAACGATCGGGCGCGATCCTGGAATAAGGATTCAGCGCTCATTTTCAGTTTTGAACAAAACATTGGTTAACTTATTGGAAGAAATTAATAAAATAAATGGTTTATTGCAGATTCGCTCCAGAAGGAGATTGAATAATCTAAAGAGAAATATAGAAGTAAATAGGAAATTAAGAGGTGGAAGCTGTTGGCCATAGAACAAAATGACATTAAGCTAGTGATTGGTGCAGGGGAATATAATAACAATCCAGGGTGGATACATACACAGGAGAAAGAACTCAATTTACTAGATAGAGATACTTGGGATAACAGATTCGATATTGATTCAATTACAGCTATTTTGGCTGAACACGTTTGGGAGCACCTTACTTATGAAGAAGGTAAAGAAGCTGCAAAGATGTGTTACAAGTATCTAAAGCCAAAAGGATATATTCGCTGTGCAGTTCCTGATGCATATTTTCAAGATGACTCCTATCAAAATATAGTTAAAATCGGTGGACCAGGACCTAAAGACCATCCCGCAGCAAGTCATAAAATAGTTCACAATTATATAACTTTAAAGGAAATGTTTGAAGCCGCAGGATTTGAGATTCATTTACTTGAATATTGTGATGAAGAGGGTAAGTTCCATCATAATAAGTGGGATGGAGCCGATGGTGTTATCTTTCGTTCAATAAAGTATGACCCGCGAAATCAAGGGGAAAAGCCTGTTTTCCCATCATTAATTTTAGATGCATTTAAGCGGTAGTTATCAAACTATCTGGCGCTAACCAGTTATGTCATCGTCGGTAGGATCCAATTCAACATTAGTCTTCCGTTATCGGGCGCTATCCAGGAAGATCAACGCCCTTTAAACTCAAGCAGATGTTCGTTTTAATAAAGTTTGTTTTTATAAAAATTTACAGAATTTTCTTTGACAAAAGTAACTCTTTCGTTGTATTATATTGGAAAATTATTTATTTTATTTGATGACGAGAATAGTAGGCTATAATCCCTGTCTATAGAGAGTCGCTGTTAGCTGGAAATGCGATGACATATTTTAGTTGAAAATCATCTCCGAGAAGTTTACCTGAAATTACTTTGTAGGGTGAACCGGTAAACGGCCGTTATCCGTTTTGTTTACCAAGTGCCGTGAGGAAAATCACGGAATATGGGTGGTACCGCGGATTCAATCCGTCCCTGTTTAGTTTTATATACAGGGGCGGATTTTTTGTTTTATCTAAAAAAGTTTAATGAGGTGATTTCATTGCGTAATGTGAATACAAAAGAGGCAGCTTTGGAACGTGAGAACAGAGTCAAGAATTTCTGGAAAGAAGAAAATGTATTTAATCGTTCTATTGAAAATCGCGATGGAGCAGAAACCTTTGTGTTTTATGAAGGTCCTCCAACAGCAAATGGGCTCCCGCACGCAGGGCATGTACTTGGACGAGTCATTAAAGACTTTGTTGCTAGATATAAGACAATGTCTGGATATCAAGTATTTCGTAAGGGGGGCTGGGATACGCATGGATTGCCTGTTGAGCTCGAGGTAGAAAAACAACTAGGGATTTCAGGGAAACAAGAGATTGAAGCATATGGAGTGGAAAAGTTTATTGAGGAATGTAAAAACAGTGTGTTTAATTATGAAAAACAGTGGAGGGACTTTACAGAATCCATAGGATATTGGCTTGATATGGAAGATCCATATGTTACTTTGCAAAATAAATACATTGAAAGCGTTTGGTATATTTTAAGTGATCTTCATCGTCGGGAATTATTGTATAAAGGTCATCGTGTTACTCCTTATTGTCCAAGTTGCCAAACAACATTGAGCTCTCATGAAGTTGCACAAGGATACAAGGATGTGAAAGATCTTTCAGCAACAGCTAAATTTAAACTAGTAGATAAAGAAAATGAATACTTCCTAGGTTGGACTACTACTCCATGGACCCTTCCGGCCAATGTCGCACTTGCTGTGAACCCTGAGCTTACTTATATTAGAGCTAAAAAGGGGGAAGAAATTTTTATCGTTGCAGAAGATTTAGCCAGCAAGAATCTAGGAGAAGATTTTGAAGTGATTTCTTCGCATAAAGGTAGCGAATTTAAAAATGTTACCTACCTTGCTCCGTTCCCTTACATGAAACCAGAACGCGGCCATTTTGTTGTGGAAGGCGATTTTGTCAATGCAGACAGTGGAACGGGGATTGTCCACATCGCTCCAGCATATGGGGAAGATGATTATAACTTAGTCAAACAGCATGATCTTTCCTTTTTTAATGTTGTAGATGGAAAGGGTACTTATACAAAAGATATTCGTCCTTTTGCAGGTCGTTTCGTAAAAGATTGCGATGTAGATATTGTAAAGTACTTAGCGAATGAAGGGCTTCTATTCTATAAAGAAAAATATGAACATAGTTATCCTCACTGCTGGCGTTGTGATTCTCCACTGCTATATTATGCTATCGAAAGTTGGTTCATCAAGACAACTGAACTAAAGGTTCAATTTTTGCAAAATAACCAGAAAGTGGAATGGTATCCGTCTCATATCAAGGATGGGCGTTTTGGAAACTTCTTGGAGAATATGGTCGATTGGAACATAGGACGAAATCGCTATTGGGGTACTCCGCTTCCGGTGTGGATTTGCGATTCTTGTGAACATCAATATGCTCCGAATAGTGAGGCGGACCTTAAAGCAAGGGCAATAGGTGATATCGAGGAAATTGAGCTTCATAAACCATATGTAGATCGGATTCATTTGGAGTGCGAAAAATGTAAAGGTTCTATGTCTCGTGTTTCAGAAGTTATAGATGTTTGGTTCGATAGTGGCTCCATGCCTTTCGCTCAGCATCATTATCCATTTGAAAACAAAGAGAAATTCGAACAGCAGTTTCCGGCAGATGTCATATGTGAAGGGATAGACCAGACTCGTGGATGGTTCTATAGCCTGCTTGCCGTATCAACCTTGTTTACAGGAAAGGTTCCTTACAAACGTGTATTATCAACAGGCCATATCTTGGATGAAGAGGGACGGAAAATGTCAAAAAGCAAAGGGAATGCATTAAACCCGATGGATTTGGTGGATAAATTCGGGGCAGATGCGTTCCGATGGGCGCTTCTGGCTGATAGTGCTCCTTGGAATAATAAGCGATTCTCAGAACGTGTGGTTATAGAAGCGAAGTCAAAAGTAATTGACACGCTAGTCAATATGCACGGCTTTTATACCTTATACGCAAACATAGATGGCTATCAATTCAATGAAACAGAAACTGGTGAGAAAACATTATTAGACAGGTGGGTTTTAGCTCGTTTAAATAGTGTAACAGCAATTGTTTCGGAAGCTTTGGAAGAATATGATTTTACTAAGGCAGCAAAAGCACTTGAAACATACGTAGATGAAATTAGTAACTGGTATATCCGACGTTCTCGTGATCGCTTTTGGAAAGAGGGGATGACGGAAAACAAAAAAGCAGCATACTATACACTTCATCAAGTGCTGGTACGTACAAGTCAACTCCTAGCTCCATATATACCGTTCCTTGCGGAAGATATCCACTTGAATTTGACAGGAGAAAGTGTCCACCTTACTCACTTTCCTAAAGTAATTGTAAAGGAAGTAGATTCAAAGTTAGAAAAGGAAATGGATGCGGTTTTACAAGTGGTAGAATTAGCACGAGGTGTACGGAATGCCGAAGCAATCAAAACGAAGCAACCACTTTCTGAATTAGTCGTAATCCCGGTTAACCCCGAGATGGGGAAAGCCCTAGATAGGTATAGCGAGATCATTAGAGACGAAATCAATGTGAAAAAAGTTTTAGTTAAACAAACCTCTGACGACCTAGTCCGTTATGATATAAAGCTGAATTTCCGAGTGGCTGGACCCGTTCTAGGAAAAGAGATTAGTACGGTTAAAGGATATTTAGAGAAATTATCTGAAGAAGAAGCTGCAAAAGTCGTTCAAGCTCAAAAAGTGATGGTTCCAACTGGTGCAGGAATAATAGAGGTGCCTTTAGACCTTCTCGTTGTGGAAAGACTCGCCGAGTCAGGTTTAGCGATGGGGGGGAATCAGTATTTTAACGTTGTACTGGATACTACCATTACTGAAGATCTTCGTTTAGAAGGGCTTGCAAGGGAAGTAATCCGTGCAATCCAAGATGAACGAAAAAAACTCGATTTGCCAATTGACCTTCGTGTTGACTTATTTCTAGATGGCGATAATGAAGTTAAAACCGCAATAAGACAAAATGAAGAAATGATCCGTAAGAATGTTCTTGTAAATAACCTGAATATCGGAGATACCGAAAATATGAAAGAAGTCTCACTTGGCACTAACCAAGTCAAGGTTGCAATAAGTAAATAAAAAGTATGAAAGATTCTTGTTGGTAAATTCCAAGACTCTTTCTTTTTTTTCAGAACTTCCTCATATCTAGGGTATTCAACAAAACCAGCTAATAGTTGTCAACAATTTTCATTAAAAAAATGAAAGATTAGATGATATACTAAAAATGGGTATGCCAAATAACCTTCCAGTTTTTTATTTTTGGAAGGTTTTGTTTTACATTGTTAAATATAGCTATTAAGCTAATTCTTGGAAGGTTGTTTTATTATTTAAAAGCGCATAAATCAGATGTAAAAGCTTATTAGCACATGCAATGATCGCTACTCTATATGGTTTACCTTCATCGCGTTTTTTATCGTAAAACTCTCTTAATT
>NZ_VTEV01000002.1 GCF_008180725.1 Sutcliffiella horikoshii
CTTACCGAAGTAAAAGGAAATCTCATCTTGAGGGGGGCTTCATGCTTAGATGCTTTCAGCACTTATCCCGTCCGCACGTAGCTACCCAGCTATGCCTTTGGCAAGACAACTGGTACACCAGCGGTGCGTCCATCCCGGTCCTCTCGTACTAAGGACAGCTCCTCTCAAATTTCCTGCGCCCACGACGGATAGGGACCGAACTGTCTCACGACGTTCTGAACCCAGCTCGCGTACCGCTTTAATGGGCGAACAGCCCAACCCTTGGGACCGACTACAGCCCCAGGATGCGATGAGCCGACATCGAGGTGCCAAACCTCCCCGTCGATGTGGACTCTTGGGGGAGATAAGCCTGTTATCCCCGGGGTAGCTTTTATCCGTTGAGCGATGGCCCTTCCATGCGGAACCACCGGATCACTAAGCCCGACTTTCGTCCCTGCTCGACTTGTAGGTCTCGCAGTCAAGCTCCCTTGTGCCTTTACACTCTGCGAATGATTTCCAACCATTCTGAGGGAACCTTTGGGCGCCTCCGTTACTCTTTAGGAGGCGACCGCCCCAGTCAAACTGCCCACCTGACACTGTCTCCCAGCCCGATAAGGGCTGCGGGTTAGAATTTCAATACAGCCAGGGTAGTATCCCACCGACGCCTCCACCGAAGCTAGCGCTCCGGCTTCTCAGGCTCCTACCTATCCTGTACAAGCTGTACCAAAATTCAATATCAGGCTACAGTAAAGCTCCACGGGGTCTTTCCGTCCTGTCGCGGGTAACCTGCATCTTCACAGGTACTATAATTTCACCGAGTCTCTGGTTGAGACAGTGCCCAGATCGTTACGCCTTTCGTGCGGGTCGGAACTTACCCGACAAGGAATTTCGCTACCTTAGGACCGTTATAGTTACGGCCGCCGTTTACTGGGGCTTCGGTTCAAAGCTTCGCTTGCGCTAACCTCTCCCCTTAACCTTCCAGCACCGGGCAGGCGTCAGCCCCTATACTTCGCCTTACGGCTTCGCAGAGACCTGTGTTTTTGCTAAACAGTCGCCTGGGCCTATTCACTGCGGCTCTCTCGGGCTTTAACACCCTAACAGAGCACCCCTTCTCCCGAAGTTACGGGGTCATTTTGCCGAGTTCCTTAACCAGAGTTCTCTCGCTCACCTTAGGATTCTCTCCTCGCCTACCTGTGTCGGTTTGCGGTACGGGCACCATACTCCTCGCTAGAGGCTTTTCTTGGCAGTGTGAAATCAGGAACTTCGGTACTATATTTCCCTCGCTATCACAGCTCAGCCTTATCGAGAAGCGGATTTGCCTACTTCTCAGCCTTACTGCTTAGACGCGCATATCCAACAGCGCGCTTACCCTATCCTTCTGCGTCCCCCCATTGCTCAAACGGAGTGGAGGTGGTACAGGAATATCAACCTGTTATCCATCGCCTACGCCTTTCGGCCTCGGCTTAGGTCCCGACTAACCCTGAGCGGACGAGCCTTCCTCAGGAAACCTTAGGCATTCGGTGGAAGGGATTCTCACCCTTCTTTCGCTACTCATACCGGCATTCTCACTTCTAAGCGCTCCACCAGTCCTTACGGTCTAGCTTCAACGCCCTTAGAACGCTCTCCTACCACTGTTCGTAAGAACAGTCCGCAGCTTCGGTGATACGTTTAGCCCCGGTACATTTTCGGCGCAGAGTCACTCGACCAGTGAGCTATTACGCACTCTTTAAATGGTGGCTGCTTCTAAGCCAACATCCTGGTTGTCTAAGCAACTCCACATCCTTTTCCACTTAACGTATACTTGGGGACCTTAGCTGGCGGTCTGGGCTGTTTCCCTCTTGACTACGGATCTTATCACTCGCAGTCTGACTCCCATGGATAAGTCTTTGGCATTCGGAGTTTGACTGAATTCGGTAATCCGATGAGGACCCCTAGTCCAATCAGTGCTCTACCTCCAAGACTCTAACACATGAGGCTAGCCCTAAAGCTATTTCGGAGAGAACCAGCTATCTCCAGGTTCGATTGGCATTTCACCCCTACCCACACCTCATCCGCTCACTTTTCAACGTGAGTCGGTTCGGGCCTCCATTCAGTGTTACCTGAACTTCACCCTGGACATGGGTAGATCACCTGGTTTCGGGTCTACGACCACGTACTCATTCGCCCTATTCAGACTCGCTTTCGCTACGGCTCCGTCTCTTCGACTTAACCTTGCACGGGATCGTAACTCGCCGGTTCATTCTACAAAAGGCACGCTATCACCCATTAACGGGCTCTAACTACTTGTAGGCACACGGTTTCAGGATCTATTTCACTCCCCTTCCGGGGTGCTTTTCACCTTTCCCTCACGGTACTGGTTCACTATCGGTCACTAGGGAGTATTTAGCCTTGGGAGATGGTCCTCCCTGCTTCCGACGGGATTTCTCGTGTCCCGCCGTACTCAGGATCCACTCAGGAGGGAACGAAGTTTCAACTACAGGGTTTTTACCTTCTATGACGGACCTTTCCAGATCGCTTCATTTACCCCGTTCCTTTGTAACTCCATGTTGAGTGTCCTACAACCCCAAGAGGCAAGCCTCTTGGTTTGGGCTAATTCCGTTTCGCTCGCCGCTACTCAGGAAATCGCGTTTGCTTTCTCTTCCTCCGGGTACTAAGATGTTTCAGTTCCCCGGGTCTGCCTTCCATACCCTATGTATTCAGATAAGGATACTGCTCCATTACGAGCAGTGGGTTTCCCCATTCGGAAATCTCCGGATCAAAGCTTACTTACAGCTCCCCGAAGCATATCGGTGTTAGTCCCGTCCTTCATCGGCTCCTAGTGCCAAGGCATCCACCGTGCGCCCTTAATAACTTAACCGTTGACCAAAATAGGTCATGTGTCGATATCAGCGATGATATCTATAAAGAAAATTACTAAGATGAACGATATTTTGTGAATATCTTGATATTAGTTACATTATCTAGTTTTCAAGGAACAACTGCAGGCGCTCTCCCAGCTGAGCTAAGGCCCCTTAAAGTTCTATAATTAAAAAATGGTGGGCCTAAGTGGACTCGAACCACCGACCTCACGCTTATCAGGCGTGCGCTCTAACCAGCTGAGCTATAGGCCCCGACTATCTATGAGAGAGATCTCTCAAAACTAAACAAAACAACAAGCGTACATTCCTTAGAAAGGAGGTGATCCAGCCGCACCTTCCGATACGGCTACCTTGTTACGACTTCACCCCAATCATCTGTCCCACCTTAGGCGGCTGGCTCCAAAAGGTTACCCCACCGACTTCGGGTGTTACAAACTCTCGTGGTGTGACGGGCGGTGTGTACAAGGCCCGGGAACGTATTCACCGCGGCATGCTGATCCGCGATTACTAGCGATTCCGGCTTCATGCAGGCGAGTTGCAGCCTGCAATCTGTAGCCCAGGTCATAAGGGGCATGATGATTTGACGTCATCCCCACCTTCCTCCGGTTTGTCACCGGCAGTCACCTTAGAGTGCCCAACTGAATGCTGGCAACTAAGATCAAGGGTTGCGCTCGTTGCGGGACTTAACCCAACATCTCACGACACGAGCTGACGACAACCATGCACCACCTGTCACTCTGTCCCCCGAAGGGGAACGTCCTATCTCTAGGAGTGTCAGAGGATGTCAAGACCTGGTAAGGTTCTTCGCGTTGCTTCGAATTAAACCACATGCTCCACCGCTTGTGCGGGCCCCCGTCAATTCCTTTGAGTTTCAGTCTTGCGACCGTACTCCCCAGGCGGAGTGCTTAATGCGTTAGCTGCAGCACTAAAGGGCGGAAACCCTCTAACACTTAGCACTCATCGTTTACGGCGTGGACTACCAGGGTATCTAATCCTGTTTGCTCCCCACGCTTTCGCGCCTCAGTGTCAGTTACAGACCAGAAAGTCGCCTTCGCCACTGGTGTTCCTCCAAATCTCTACGCATTTCACCGCTACACTTGGAATTCCACTTTCCTCTTCTGCACTCAAGTCCCCCAGTTTCCAATGACCCTCCACGGTTGAGCCGTGGGCTTTCACATCAGACTTAAAGGACCACCTGCGCGCGCTTTACGCCCAATAATTCCGGACAACGCTTGCCACCTACGTATTACCGCGGCTGCTGGCACGTAGTTAGCCGTGGCTTTCTGGTTAGGTACCGTCAAGGTGCGAGCAGTTACTCTCGCACTTGTTCTTCCCTAACAACAGAGCTTTACGACCCGAAGGCCTTCATCGCTCACGCGGCGTTGCTCCATCAGACTTTCGTCCATTGTGGAAGATTCCCTACTGCTGCCTCCCGTAGGAGTCTGGGCCGTGTCTCAGTCCCAGTGTGGCCGATCACCCTCTCAGGTCGGCTACGCATCGTCGCCTTGGTGAGCCGTTACCTCACCAACTAGCTAATGCGCCGCGGGCCCATCTGTAAGTGATAGCCGAAACCATCTTTCAATAAAGAACCAGGAGGTTCCTTATATTATCCGGTATTAGCTCCGGTTTCCCGAAGTTATCCCAGTCTTACAGGCAGGTTGCCCACGTGTTACTCACCCGTCCGCCGCTGACCTTTCAAAAGCAAGCTTTTAAAAGGTCCGCTCGACTTGCATGTATTAGGCACGCCGCCAGCGTTCGTCCTGAGCCAGGATCAAACTCTCCAATAAAGAGTCTGAGCTTTTGCTCAAAATTTGCTAGCTTGTGTTACTTAAATCATTTTGTCGTGTTCCGTAGAACCGACGTTATGACGCTGTTGTTTTGTTTAGTTTTCAAAGAACTCTTTTGTGTTGTCGCCTTTCAAAAGCGACTTCATTAATATATCATTTATTTCATTTTAAGTCAACATCTTTTTATTATCTTTTTTCGATAGTTATGTAAGATGCAACTCGTTGTCGTTGCTGACTTGATTGATTATAGCATGGGTGGATTAGGGATGCAATTACTTTTTTAATATATTTTTATTTTCTTGTTTGTAACAGAAAAAACAAAGGAAACCTGATAGATTTCCTTCGTTTTTTTGTTGGGACATATAGCAATAGAGTTATTTTAAAACTTCTTCTATATGAATATCTAATTCTTGATTTAAGGTGAGGAATTGATTGGAATCAATGTCTCTAACCATCGGCCTAGACGGATATTGCGGATCAATAAAGGCAACCTCTACAATTTTATTATTAGAAAGCTTTATCTTGTCACCTATGCTGAAACTGCAAACATTTGACGTGAGAGCTTGAACGATAGAAAGATCATATTTCCCAAAGGTTTCATGTTTCAGCTGTTCGATCACTTTAAATGGCGATTGTTTGCTGCGGTACTTCCTTGGTGACGTCATCGCATGAAAAACGTCTGCGACTGCAAGTATTTTTGTATAGGTGTGTATTTTGTCTTCTGAAAGTCCAAAAGGATAGCCAGTTTTATCGTAGCGTTCATGATGCTGCAATACAGCAAGCTTTATTTCATCCTGAATTACTGGTTGTTTGCTTACCATTTGATAGCTGAAGATAGGGTGTTCTTTTATTTGCGCAAATTCCTCTTTTCTTAGGGTCGCAACATTTTTCAAGATTTTCTGATCGATGCGGGACATGCCGCAATCCATTAAGAAGCCAGCTATGCCGACTTGAATGATATCTTTCTTTTTATAGCCAAGTGATTTTGCTATCGCAGAAGCAATGATGGCCACTGCTACAGAATGATGATAGATATAGTCTTCTTCATTTGTGTAATGATAGACGGCAAAGACTTCTTCTTGATATTGAAGGGATTTTTCAATTAAAGGGATAATTGTCTTGCGAACGGCACTATAATCAATTGGGGCACCTGAGCCCCATGCCTCGTACATTTTTTTGTAAGATTGCGTTGCTTTTAAGTACATCTGTAAGAAGGAATCCTCTTTTGGTTTATCTTCAATCATGGTTAACAATTGAGGGTTGAAGGGTTGGCCGTTTGAAAGGAAAGCTTCTATTTCGACTTTTTCTACCAAGAAAGACTCTAAAATTTCGATATGTTGATTTGTCAGAACGGTTCTCTTTGGCATAATCGGTTTTGATGTAAGTGCCTTTATTTCTTGTGCCAGAATACATCCTTCCACTAGCTGTTCGGTTTTCACTAACATGAACGCTCTCTCCTTATAAACAAAGAGGAACACATAAAAGTGCTCCTCTCTTAGAGTTGATCATTTACTCTTCTTATTCTTCGACCTCTTCTGTGAAATTTCCTTCTTCCAATTCTGTATCTTCCGTACCATCTTCTGGCTCGTCTTCTTTGTCTACTCTTGCGACTGTTGTCACAAATTCGTTCTCTGCAAGACGAATGAGCTTCACTCCCTGGGTGTTTCGGCCCATTTGTGAGATTCCATCGACCGACATGCGGATTAAGACACCACTTGCTGTAATCAGCATTAGGTCTTCCTCAGTGGTTACGGTTTTAACAGATACAAGTTCACCATTACGTTCGGTGATATTACATGTTTTAATCCCTTTTCCTCCACGGCTTTGTACACGGTACTCTTCCGCAGGAGTTCGTTTTCCATAACCGTTTTTGGTTACAACTAACACATCTAAGCCTTCATCAAGCAGTTCCATTCCTACTACTTCATCATTTTCAGCAATGGAGATTCCTTTTACGCCCGTTGCCGTTCTGCCCATGGAACGTACGTCTGTTTCATGGAAGCGAATGAGCATCCCGTTTTTCGTTCCAATGATCATTTCTTTTGTGCCATCTGTTAATTTTACAGAGATTAGTTCATCACTTTCGCGCAATCCAAGGGCGATTAGGCCGCCTTTACGGATATTGGCGAATTGAGATAATGGGGAACGCTTGGATATTCCATGCTTTGTTGTAAAGAATAGATACCAGTCATCCACAAAGTCTTCTACCGGAATAATGGCGTTGACCCATTCTCCTTTTTCCACCTCAAGCAAGTTAATGATTGGAATTCCTTTTGCTGTTCGGCTGAATTCTGGTATTTCATACCCTTTTGCACGATATACTTTCCCTTTGTTGGTAAAGAAAAGAAGTGTGTCATGAGTGGAAGTGGTCAATAGATGTTCAACAAAATCATTCTCGTTTGTTCCCATCCCTTGAATTCCACGGCCTCCTCTTCGCTGGCTACGGTATGTGGAAAGAGGCAGACGTTTAATATAGCCATTATGTGTAAGGGTAATAACGACATTTTGACGTGGAATTAAATCCTCATCTTCAATATTTTCAAAACCACCTACCATGATCTCCGTACGGCGAGTGTCGTTGAAACGGTCTTTTACTTCTGTTAGTTCCTCACGGATAATTTCAAGTACTTTTTCTTCATCTGCAAGGATTGCTTTTAGTTCAGCAATAAGCTGCATTAGTCCTTGATACTCTTCTTCTATCTTTTCGCGCTCTAAGCCTGTTAGACGTTGTAGACGCATGTCTAGAATTGCTTGTGCTTGTTTCTCAGATAGAGAGAATTCCGTCATTAAGCCTTCACGGGCTATATCAGCCGTTTGGGAACTGCGAATCAAGGTGATAACAGCATCTAAATGATCTAACGCTATACGCAGACCTTCTAAGATGTGTGCTCTTGCTTCCGCTTTACGCAGTTCAAATGCTGTTCGGCGCTTGATTACCACTTTTTGATGTTCTAGGTAGTGATACAGACACTGTTTCAAGTTTAATACTTTCGGTTCCCCGTTTACTAATGCAAGCAGGTTTATACCGAAGCTTGTTTGAAGGGAAGTCTGTTTATATAAGTTATTTAAAAGAACATTAGCATTCGCATCTTTTTTGACTTCCATGACAATACGCATACCATTACGGTCTGATTCATCACGCAAGTCAGAAATGCCTTCTATTTTTTTATCACGAACAAGGTCCGCAATCTTTTCAATCAGCTTTGCTTTATTAACCTGATAAGGTAGTTCGTGGACAAGGATAACTTCTCTGCCATTTGGTTTTGTTTCGATTTCCACTTTAGCACGAACCGTGATGGAGCCACGACCCGTTTCATAGGCTCTTCTAATACCGCTTCTGCCTAAGATTTGGCCCGCTGTCGGGAAGTCTGGCCCCGGAATGATTTCCATCAATTCGGGAATGGTAATGTCAGGGTCCTTACTTACGGCAAGTACTCCATCAATAATTTCGCCTAGTTGATGAGGGGGGATATTGGTTGCCATCCCTACGGCGATACCGGAAGCACCGTTTACAAGCAAGTTAGGAAAACGGGCAGGCAAAACAACCGGCTCTCTCTCGGAACCATCATAGTTATCTTGATAGTCAATTGTGTCTTTATTGATATCGCGAAGTATCTCCATGGAGATCTTCGACATTCTTGCTTCGGTATAACGCATGGCAGCTGCTGCGTCCCCATCGACAGATCCAAAGTTTCCGTGACCATCGATCAGCATGTAACGGAAGTTAAAGTCTTGTGCCATACGTACCATCGTGTCGTAAACAGCAGAGTCACCATGTGGATGGTACTTCCCGATTACTTCCCCTACGATACGGGCGGACTTTTTATAGGCTTTATCAGCAGTCATTCCTAAGTCATTCATGGCGTACAAGATACGTCGGTGTACAGGTTTTAATCCGTCCCTTACATCCGGCAGGGCACGGGATACGATAACACTCATGGCATAGTCCAGGAATGATGTTCTCATTTCCTGACTGATATTTATTTCTTTAACTGAGGACCTCTCAGACATAATAACGAACCTCCTTGCGAAATGTGAGTTCAAGACCACATTCGCTTTCGCTCTTCTCTATGTAAAAGACAGGATAGCATGACACGTCGCCACTGAATTATCACTAAATTCTTGGTGTTTGTTAACAACCGCTGTTGATTTCCGCAAATGGCTTCGCTTTCCGCGGGGCGACCTTGAGCCTCCTCGGCAAGCCTGCGGGGTCTCAACATTGTCGCTACCCTCCCGCTGGAGTCTTCGCCATTTGCTCCAATCACCAGCTAGAAACCATTAGAACTTTAGTTTTGATTTTTCAGTGGCTCGGCATAGTACTACCCCGCTTTTTTATGGATATATAAATTAGATATCCAGATTTTTTACATAACGGGCATTATCCTGGATAAAGTTTCTTCTCGGTTCTACTTTATCCCCCATTAGAATCTCAAATGTTTCATCCGCTTCAATTGCGTCTTGCAAACTTACCTGTAACAACGTTCTAGTCATAGGATCCATCGTTGTTTCCCAAAGCTGCTCAGGGTTCATCTCCCCTAATCCTTTATAGCGCTGGATGCCGGCTTTTGGTTGATCAGACATGGTCGCAAGGACTTCTTCAAGCTGGCGTTCATTGTATGCATACTCAATCTTTTTACCCTGCTGAATCTTGTAAAGAGGCGGCTGGGCGATGTAGATGTATCCATGTTCGATAATCTGGCGCATGTAACGGTAGAAGAATGTCAGCAAAAGGGTACGGATATGAGCACCGTCAACATCTGCATCCGTCATGATAACAATCTTATGGTAACGGGCACGGGAAATGTCAAAGTCTTCTCCGATTCCAGTACCTAGAGCGGTGATGATGGCACGTACCTCGTTGTTGGATAAGATTTTATCCAAACGTGCTTTCTCCACATTGATAATCTTACCGCGCAACGGCAAAATCGCTTGGAAGTGACGATCACGGCCTTGTTTCGCCGATCCTCCCGCAGAATCTCCCTCTACCACATATAATTCGCTAATAGACGGATCTTTAGAGGAGCAGTCCGCCAACTTTCCAGGAAGACTGGAGATTTCCAAGGCACTCTTTCTTCTTGTGAGTTCTCTTGCTTTTTTGGCTGCCATTCTTGCTCTGGAAGCCATTAAACCTTTTTCCACAATTTTTCTCGCTGCAGAAGGGTTTTCAAGAAGGAAGCCTTCGAATTTTTCCGTAAAAACAGAATCCGTCACCGTTCTTGCTTCACTGTTTCCTAATTTAGTTTTCGTCTGGCCTTCAAACTGAGGGTCTGGGTGTTTAATCGAAACGATAGCCGTCAAGCCTTCTCGAACATCTTCCCCTGTCAGGTTGCTGTCCGCATCTTTAAAAATATTGTTCTTACGGGCATAGTCGTTGATTACTCTTGTCAATGCCGTCTTAAAGCCAGATTCATGGGTTCCGCCTTCATAGGTGCTGATATTGTTGGCAAAAGAGTACAGATTGCTTGTGTAGCTGTCATTGTACTGCAGTGCCACTTCTATGGAGATACCGTCCTTTTCTCCCTCCACAAATACAACTTCCTCATGAATGACTTCCTTTGTACGGTTTAAATGCTCTACATAAGAAGCGATACCGCCCTCGTAGTGGTATTCATTCTTTTTCGGTGTCTCTTCGCGCTTATCTTCAATGGTGATACGTATTCCTTTATTTAAGAACGCAAGCTCACGAAGACGGTGTGCAAGCGTATCGTAGTCATACTCTTTTGTTTCTGTAAAGATTTCTTCATCGGGAACAAAATGAATGATCGTACCTGTGATATCTGTTTCGCCAATCACTTTCAGATCTTCATTTGGTACCCCTTTGTTGTATTTCTGGTAATGGATATTTCCATCACGATGGACATAAATCTTAAGCTCGGAGGAAAGGGCATTAACAACGGATGCACCAACCCCGTGCAGACCTCCGGATACTTTATAACCGCCACCGCCAAACTTTCCACCTGCATGAAGAACCGTCATAATTACTTCTACTGCCGGACGACCCATTTTTTCATGAATTCCAACTGGAATTCCACGGCCATTATCTTTTACAGTGATGCTGTTGTCTTTTTCGACAATCACATTGATCTCAGAGCAATACCCCGCCAATGCTTCATCGATACTGTTATCGACAATCTCCCACACTAAGTGATGCAGACCCTTGGCACTGGTGGAACCAATGTACATACCTGGTCGCTTTCTTACGGCTTCAAGGCCTTCTAGTACCTGTATATTACTTTCATCATAGCTGTTTTCTTGCAATTCTTTTTGGTCCATCGTCATATCTATCACCTTCACTTTTTATTTCTACACAATAGACTGATTGTCCTTTTGGACAACAAACGCATCTATAACAGGCAGTTTCTCTAATAAAGGAACTCCTCCACCGAAGTATCCATTCTTTTTTTCAAGGTTGTTGAGGCTAACGGAGAAAGGTATATGTTTTCTTCGGTAATCACGATTGATTTGATGTCATGTTTACTGATATTTTTAATGGATTTGTCTGCTACTTCCGGAAGAGTACTTTTCCAGTCAGATTGCAGGAGCCTGCGATCTAAAATAGCAATAATTTTAGAAGCGCGCACCATTACTTCTTCTCCAATATGCAAATACATGAGACTTCACCTCAATTTCGTTTCTTGATCGTACCGGAGACCACCTCATATGTAGCCGCTTGTTTCAGGGTTTGATGGTCAATTCCATCCACACTTGTTGTCGTCACGAAGGTTTGAACCTTCCCCTGAATGGTGTTTAAGAGATGGGACTGCCTATAATCATCTAACTCAGATAATACGTCATCTAAGAGCAGTATCGGATATTCCCCTACTACCGAGTGAATGAGGTCTATTTCTGCAAGCTTCAGCGACAGAGCTGTCGTGCGCTGTTGTCCTTGTGATCCAAATGTCTGGACATCTTTTCCGTTCACTTGAAAGAGCAGGTCATCACGATGGGGACCAAATAGTGTCACGCCTCTTTCAATTTCTCTATCTTTTATTTTATCAAACTTTTCGTTATATGCTTCTATCATTTTCGACAAGTTTGTTGTTTCTGATACATAATCAATGGATGGTTTGTAGATAATAGTCAATTCTTCCAAATCACGGCTGATGCTTTTATGAATTGGCTGAGCCCAGCTTTGCAGCAGTTGAACAAATTCCTGCCTCTTTTCCGTCACGCTCGCAGCCAATTCGATAAGCTGCTCTGTTAAAACAAACAGCATGGTTTCGTCTTTTTGCTTTCTTGTCTGTAACTGCTTTAAGTAATGATTGCGCTGCTGAAGTACTTTTTGATACCTCGACAGGTCATGCATATACCGCGGTGATACTTGTCCAAGTTCCATATCTATAAAACGTCGTCTTACCTGAGGACTACCTTTTACAAGGGTTAGATCCTCAGGTGCAAACATAACGATATTCATATTTCCGATATACTGACTTAATTTGGTTTGTTCAATATGATTAATCTTTGCTTTCTTCCCTTTTTTACTTATGACTAGTTGCAGCGGCAACTCTCCATTCCGTTTATGTATCCTGCCTTCTATTTTACCATACTCTTCGTCCCATCTGATAAGATCTTTATCATTGGACGTCCTGTGTGATTTTGCCATTGCCAATACATAGATAGATTCCATCACATTTGTCTTTCCTTGTGCATTTTCTCCTAATATGACATTCACACCATTTTCAAATACGGCATGCAAGCTTTCATAATTGCGATAGTGTCTTAACGTCAATTCTTCAATATACAATCCGTATCACCAACTCATCAGGAAACAACGACATATTTTCCATGACCATCTATTTCAATTACATCTTGTACTTTCAGTTTTCTTCCTCTTCTGTCTTCAAGCTCTCCGTTCACTTTCACTTCGTATTCTGAAAGAAACCATTTTGCCATCCCGCCTGATTGAATGACATCGGCCAACTTTAAGAATTGTCCAAGTGTAATCATTTCTGTTGATATTTGAATTTCTGTCATTATTTCGCGCTCACTTTCTTTTTAGGGATTAGTAATTCTTATACTATTCCCTTATTGTCTACTTCCTATTGTACTAGAACTTCTCCATATAGAAAAGAAAGCCACTAGGAATGGTCACTAGCAGCTTTCTGACTCTATGTTTATTAGTACGTTCTGACTGGCAGGATAAGTTGAAGCATGGAGTCATCATGCAATGTTTTGATGACAAACGGCCTCATCGCACCGGTGAAATTTATTAATATCTCGTTTCCTTCAAGCGCCTTTAAGGCATCCATCATATATTTTGCGCTAAAAGAAATTTTCAGTTCTTCACCATCAATGGAATTGCTTTGGACTTGTTCCACTACTTTTCCGACTTCTGGAGAATTAGAGGAAACTTCCAGTGTATCAGACTCTAAAGTAGCAAGCTTTACTACATTGTTTCGTCCTTCTCTTGCAAGCAGGCTCGCGCGATCGATCGCTTGTAGGAAATCTTTTGTTGTTACCGTGATATCCGTTTTACTTTCTGCAGGAATCAATCTGGACGTATCTGGATAGTTTCCGTCAAGCAGACGGGAGAAAAATAGGATGTTTTTAGCTTTAAACAGTACTTGGTTCTCTGTCACAACGATATCAAGCAGTTCGTTCGTATCATCTAAAATTTTATTTAATTCATTCAAACTCTTACCTGGAATGACTACATTGCACGTAATGTCGTTTTCTGCTTCCACCTTAGCTTTGCGTAAAGCCAAGCGATGGCTATCTGTTGCAATACAGATGAGCTCATGGTTTTCAAGCTTCCAGTTTACACCTGTCAAGATAGGGCGTGTTTCTGAGGTGGACACTGCAAAGACAGTTTGTCGAATAATGTTTTTTAGTAGGTCTGTTGGAACACGAAATACGTTGTGTTCCTCAACTTGTGGCAGATGAGGATATTCTGCAGCATCCTGACCATTTAGGTTAAATTCTGATTTACCAGAACGGATGGTCGTTACATACTGATTTTGCACCTCGATTTCGACAGTATCCATGGGAAGTTTTTTAATGATTTCACTAAAGAAGCGGGCTTGCAGTACAACACTTCCTGCTGTTTTCACTTCTACATTTTCCGATCCATCTTCTTCACAAGGAATGAAAGACTCAATGGAGATATCAGAATCACTCCCAGTAAGAGTAACTCCTTCTTCTGTAGCGACAATCTTTATTCCAGTCAAAATTGGAATGGTTGTCCGGGAAGATACTGCTTTTAGTACATCTTGAACGCTTTGAACCAGCTTGTCGCGTTGGATAATAAATTTCATCGTAATCCTCCTTAATGGGCAGGTCTATTTATATATTTTATTAATAAAAAACTAGTAGAAGTAATAGTAGGGGCTGTGATTATGTGGATAACTCGTATTTTTGTTACGAAGAGTAGATATCCACATGTGAATAACCTGTGTTTAACCAAGCACCACTTATACACAGTTTCCACTATTGCTCTATTTAACTTTTAAGAGAGTCAGCTATTGATTGAATTTGTTTTTGTAATGTTGTATCTGTTTTTACGAGATTGGAGATCTTTTCATGGGCATGAATAACGGTCGTATGATCTCGCCCTCCGAATTCCTCTCCAATTTTCGGTAAGGAATAATCTGTGAGTTCTCTTGAAAGATACATGGCAATTTGTCGAGGGAAAGCAACCGATTTCGTTCGTTTCTTTGCTTTAAAGTCCTCTAATTTGACATTGTATTCTTCTCCAACGGTCCGTTGAATGTCATGAATAGTCACTACTCTAGGCTTAGAACTTGGAATGATATCTTTCAGTGCTTCTGCTGCCAAGTCAGCATTAATATCCTTATTGATCAGGGAAGAATAGGCAACCACACGGATAAGTGCCCCCTCAAGTTCACGGATATTAGAATCAATTTGATTAGCGATGTAGAGCATCACTTCATTTGGGATATCTAACCCTTCTGCTTTCGCCTTCTTACGCAAGATAGCAATACGGGTTTCTAAATCTGGTGGTGTGATGTCTGTAATTAAGCCCCATTCAAAGCGGGATCTAAGGCGGTCTTCCAATGTCGGAATCTCTTTTGGAGGCCGGTCACTAGAGATGACAATCTGTTTGCTTTCTTCGTGCAATGTATTAAATGTATGGAAAAATTCCTCTTGAGTTTGTTCTTTTCCGGCAAGGAATTGAATATCATCAATAAGCAACACATCGACATTTCGATATTTATTACGAAAATCGACAGCCTTGTTGTCACGAATGGAGTTAATGAATTCATTCGTGAATTTTTCAGATGATAAATAGACCACCTTTGCTGCAGGATTATGCTCAATAACATAATGGCCGATGGCATGCATTAAGTGGGTTTTTCCTAGTCCTACTCCCCCGTAAATAAATAGAGGATTATAGGCTTTAGCTGGAGCTTCAGCCACTGCCAAAGAGGCAGCGTGAGCAAACCTGTTTCCAGAACCGATGACGAATGTGTCGAATGTGTATTTCGGATTCAGCATATTTTGAGGAATTTCGATCATATCATCGTCTTTTTTCATTTTTGCAGGAGGAGTTTTTATCTCAATCTCTTCATCTGCTTGGTTTTGAGGAATAATAAATTTGATGGATAATTCTTCACCAGTGATATCAGAGATGGTTTCTGCGATAAGACCGGAATATCTGGACTCGAGCCAGTCACGTGCAAATTCATTTGGTGCAGTGATTACGAGATTATCTCCCTGCAAAGAATGAGCTTTGGTACTCTTCAACCATGTTTCAAAGCTTGGTTTACTTATTTTTTTCTCTATCTGACTTAGTGCTTTGACCCATAGATCAGAAATATTTTTCATCATGAATCCCCCTTTCGTTTTGTGTCTGGCACCCCTTTTACAAAAGAAAAAGGTGCTTATCTGTACAAGTTTTGTTCAACAAACACTCTGCTAGAAAAACACCCGTTGTATGTTTATTCATTCGTATACTGTGAAAAAGATATTATATAGTAGAAAAGTAGTTTTCGACAAAAAACCACACCTGTGGACAAATACTTACACACACCCTTGGATAACTATCCACATCTTATCCACAATCTGTGGAAAACTATTTTCTGTTAATCATTTATTAAGAGTGAAAACACAATAATAATATCAAAAAAAACCTTATGTTGCAATTGCTTTTTATGATTATCCACAACTACCACAAATTGTGGAGAAAAGTTTTCCACAACACAAGATACTGTGTAAACCTTGTCGATAAGTGCTGTGGATGACGAAAAATAGCGAAAAAAGTTATTCACAGGTTAAAAAAAGTTAAACGTATAAATGGGGTCAGACCCCTTTTTTGAGGTTCCAGGCCCCGACATTGAAATAGCTTAGCAAGATCAAAAGTTTGTTTTCGGGGTCAGGCACCTTTTGTTTGATTTTGTTGTTGGTTTAATGAAGTGAATTTGGTTGTTAGTTTTTACTATATAAAAAGAAAGGGTTGCTTTGTGGGGCTGGGGAATTTATACTTACATTTGGGAAGTTGACATTCCGATGGTATATTCTCTATAATTATTAAGACTGTCTGTAAAGAAATTTTATATTATAGGAAAGCAAGACTTTCCAGTAGTGTTGAAAAACGGCTTATAAATGTCTATCGATCATATAGAGGTGTTTTTCCACTTAGATTTTGAAGTATCCTCAGGGAGGTGTCATAGTAATGAAAAGAACGTTTCAACCAAATAATCGTAAACGTAGTAAAGTACACGGTTTCCGTGAGCGTATGAGTTCTGCAAATGGACGTAAAGTTCTTGCACGTCGTCGTCGCAAAGGAAGAAAAGTATTATCAGCATAAGGCCACTGACTGTCAGTGGTCTTTTTTACTATTTCGGGCATATTTCGGTTATTTTTTCACGAGATTTGAGAAAGAATGTTGAAATAGGACCGAATTAGAGGATTTGTGTAAGGCAGGAGGAGACACATTGAGGAAAGAACAAAGAATCAAAAAAAATAAAGAGTTCCAACATGTGTTCCAAAAAGGAAAGTCGATGGCTAATCGACAATTTGTTATATATGCTGTGCAGAAAGAGGACCAGCCCCTATTTCGGATTGGTCTATCTGTCAGCAAGAAAATTGGAAACGCTGTAACAAGGAATCGAATAAAGCGGCTAGTCAGACAAGCCATTCACGAAATGCACGAACAGCTACCTGGTGGCGTCGACATTGTCGTGATTGCCCGAAAACCAGCTGCGGACATGTCATTTGAAGAAGTAAAGAAAAGCCTACAACACGTCATAAGAAAACTCCCGACACTTTCTACCAAATAATAAAACATTAAGATTTTTTATATTCAATATGTCTATAGCTTTTGATTGGAGCAAAAGGCGAAGACTCCTAAGGGAGATAGCGCTAGGTGGAGACCCCGCAACGAAGTGAGGAGGCTCCAGCAGCGCCCCTAGGAAAGCGAAGCCGTTTGCGGAAATCAAAAGCGGTGTTAATGAGATAGGAAAAAATGTGTTGGAAGTGTGACATATATTCAATTTGTCAGATAAAAATGATAGGATGTAAAAGGAATCATTTTTTTTGTGTAAAAAGGAGGAAAAAGAGGTTGAAAAATCGAATATGGCTACTAACGGCCCTTATCGGACTTGTAGTCTTACTATCAGGCTGTACAGAAATCAACCAGCCAATTACCAATGAAAGCGAAGGCTTCTGGAATGAGTTTGTGGTTTATCCATTATCTTGGTTGATTACGTATTTTGCTGAACTAATGAACAATGACTACGGTCTATCCATTATTATTGTAACGTTATTAATCCGATTTGCTATCTTACCGTTGATGATTAAACAAACAAAGAATGCAAAAGCGATGCAAGCTTTACAACCGGAAATGAAAGCACTTCGTGAAAAATATAGTTCCAAAGATCAAAAAACACAACAGAAATTACAGCAAGAGACAATGGGTCTTTTCCAAAAGCATGGTGTAAACCCGCTTGCTGGATGTTTCCCGTTATTGGTTCAAATGCCGATCCTTATTGGATTTTTCCATGCGATTACTCGTACGACGGAAATTGCAAACCATAACTTCTTATGGTTTGACTTGGGAGATCCGGACCCATTTTTCATCCTGCCTGTTGTTGCTGGTATCACGACATTCATCCAACAAAAAATCATGATGGCTGGGATGGACAACAACCCGCAAATGGTGATGATGCTTTGGATCATGCCAATAATGATCGTTGTTTTTGCGATCAATTTCCCTGCGGCACTATCTTTATACTGGGTAGTGGGTAACATCTTTATGATTGTTCAAACTTACTTTATTAAAGGACCGGAGCTGAGAAAAGCAAAAGAAACAGCTGCTGGAACTGCAGGAGGAACGAAAAAGTGAAAGAAATAACTGCAACTGGTCCAACAGTCGAGGAAGCTGTCCAATCTGCTTTAGCTCAACTAAACACATCAAAAGACCGTGCAGAAATTACAATCGTTGACGAAGGCAAGAAAGGTCTCTTCGGATTGTTTGGCTCTAAACCTAGTGTTGTAACCGTCAAATTGAAGCAGGACCCAATCGAAGAATCAACGAATTTCTTGAAAAAAGTTCTTACTGAAATGAATATTGTCGCAGAACTCGATGTAAAGGTGGAAGGTAGAAATATCTTCATTAGCATCAGTGGCGAAAAAACAGCTCTAATTATCGGAAAAAGGGGACAAACCCTTAATTCCCTTCAATATTTAACGCAAATTGTCGCAAACCGCTTTTCTAATCAGTATCTAAATGTCGTCATCGATGCAGAAGGATACCGCGAGAAACGCCGGGAAACCCTGGAGCAGCTTGCTGAACGGCTTGCACAAAAAGCGATGAAAACAAAACAGGATGTACATCTTGAGCCGATGCCTTCTTTTGAACGCAAAGTGATGCACTCGATCATCTCTGCCTACCCGGAAGTAGAAACCTACTCCGTAGGAAAAGAACCGAACCGCTCCCTTGTCATCACAGCAAAAAAGAACAAAGTCGCAAAAAGATAATCCAAACCAAAACGGCTGACCCTTATTGATAGGGTCAGCCGTTTTTTGATTAGGAAATTATAAATTAATTGAATAGCGGAATATTTCAAGTAGTGCTTCAACGTTGTGATGAAGACCTCAGTCCCAAGGAAAAAGGAGAAGAGAGGTCCTCATGGACGGTATGAAGACCTTATTGCCAAGGGAAAAGGAGAAAAGAGGTCCTCATGGACGGTATGAAGACCTCAATGGCAAGGAAAAAAGAGAAGAGAAGTCCTCATGGACGGTATGAAGACCTGATTGCCAAGGAAAAAGGAGAAGAGAGGTCCTGATGGACGGTATGAAGACCTCAGTGCCAAGGAAAAAGGAGAAGAGAGGTCCTCATGGACGGTATGAAGACCTGATTGCCAAGGAAAAAGGAGAAGAGAGGTCCTCATGAACGGTATGAAGACCTGATTGCCAAGGAAAAAGGAGAAAAGAGGTCCTGATGGACGGTATGAAGACCTCAGTGCCAAGGAAAAAGGAGAAGAGAGGTCCTCATGGACGGTATGAAGACCTGATTGCCAAGGAAAAAGGAGAAGAGAGGTCCTCATGAACGGTATGAAGACCTGATTGCCAAGGGAAAAAGAGAACAGAGGTCCTCATCACCGACATGAAGACCTGAGTGCCAAGGCAAAAGGGATGAGCGACGTCTTCACCGGAAAGAAACGGCTAAAGAAACAGCAAGTCCTAAAATCTTTGGCGTTGTTTTAGCTAATACAAACTTCGGCAAAACTGATGAAAGAACTGTGCGAGATTTGTTTATTGTTATTCACATGTGGATAAGTTAAAATAATTGATGACAAAAGAATCGTTCGGGAAATTTTTGTGGATAACTGTCGAACAGGAATACTTTAAAAGACATAAAAATT
The DNA here is from genome assembly GCF_008180725.1 of Sutcliffiella horikoshii. GTDB lineage: Bacteria > Bacillota > Bacilli > Bacillales > Bacillaceae_I > Sutcliffiella_A > Sutcliffiella_A horikoshii_B. The sequence goes on from NZ_VTEV01000002.1 coordinate 19,450, forward strand.
ATGCTAACCTTAGTAAGTTAAAGGGCGAACAAGTTTACATTGATATAGAAGTTACAAAAAGAAAAAGAAATGAGGTGAATGATATGTATGAGTTTGACACGATAGCAGCTATTTCGACTCCAATGGGGGAAGGCGCAATTGCGATTGTCCGCCTGAGCGGTGATGAAGCTTACCGAATCATTGATGAAATTTTTGTCACCCCGTCATCCAAGAAAATGAAAGACGTTGCCTCTCATACCATTCACTACGGACACATCGTAGATCCAAAAACGGAAAAGACAATAGAAGAAGTAATGGTGTCTGTTATGCGAGGACCTAAAACTTTTACAAGGGAAGATGTGGTGGAAATTAACTGCCATGGCGGGCTTGTTTCCGTTAATAAACTCCTTCAACTTGTATTAAGCAGGGGAGCAAGGCTTGCAGAACCTGGAGAATTCACCAAGCGTGCCTTTTTAAACGGACGTATTGACCTTTCACAGGCAGAAGCAGTGATGGATTTGATTCGTGCCAAAACAGATCGAGCGATGAATGTGGCTTTAGGTCAGATGGAAGGCCGGTTATCGAAACTGATCCAGAAACTTCGTCAAGAAATTTTAGAAACACTGGCGCATGTCGAAGTAAATATCGACTATCCAGAATATGATGATGTCGAAGAAATGACCCATCAGTTATTGCTCGAAAAGTCGACATATGTTAAAGAAGAATTGGAAAAGCTGTTACAAACTTCCCAACAGGGTAAGATATTAAGAGAAGGTCTTTCTACTGTTATTATCGGAAGACCAAATGTCGGGAAGTCATCTTTGCTTAACAGTCTTGTACATGAAAATAAGGCGATTGTAACAGATATTCCCGGGACCACACGCGATGTCATTGAGGAATATGTAAGTGTCCGTGGTGTACCATTACGCTTGGTAGATACTGCCGGGATTCGGGAAACTGAAGATATAGTGGAACGCATTGGAGTGGAGAGATCAAGAGAAGTATTGAAAAAGGCTGACCTGATTTTGCTTGTTTTAAATAATAACGATGACCTGACAGATGAGGACAAGCAGTTGTTTGAAGCGGTTAAAGGCATGGATGTCATTGTTATTGTCAATAAAACGGACCTGCCGACGAAAATTGATATAGAGCTAGTGAAAGAGCTTGCCAAACAACACACCGTCATTTCCACCTCTTTAAAAGAGGAACAAGGAATTGACGAACTAGAAGAGGCCATTTCTTCAATGTTCTTCCAAGGAGACTTAGAAGCCGGTGATATGACATATGTCTCTAACTCTCGTCATATCGGGTTGATTACCCAAGCCCAACAAGCGTTAGAAGATGCGATAGAAGGAATGGAAAGCGGCGTGCCAATAGATATTGTTCAAATAGATTTAACCAGAACATGGGAAATACTCGGTGAAATTATCGGCGATGCAGTACATGAAAGCCTGATTGATCAGTTGTTCTCGCAATTCTGCTTAGGGAAATAACGGCTACTCTCATAATTTAATGTGAAAAGAGCCTAGAATAGGAGGGAACACACATGGAATATCATGCAGGTTCCTATGATGTAATTGTAATTGGAGCCGGTCATGCTGGTGTTGAAGCAGGATTGGCAGCAGCTCGTCAGGGAGCGAAAACGTTAATGGTGACCATCAACCTGGATATGGTTGCTTTTATGCCATGTAATCCATCAGTCGGTGGTCCTGCTAAAGGAATCGTCGTGCGTGAAATTGATGCGCTTGGTGGGGAAATGGGAAGAAATATCGATAAAACGCATATTCAAATGCGTATGTTGAATACGGGGAAAGGTCCTGCGGTACGCGCATTGCGTGCACAGGCTGATAAGTTCCTTTACCAGCATGAAATGAAAAAAACCATAGAAAATGAAGAAAATATTACCTTGCTACAAGGAATGGTGGAAAAGTTAATTGTCGAGGACGGAGTATGTAAAGGTGTAATCACTCAAACAGGTGCCATTTATGAGTCCAAGACAGTCGTTATCACCACAGGGACATTCCTGCGCGGAAAAATTATACTGGGAGAACTTCAATATTTAAGCGGTCCCAATAACCAACAGCCTTCTATCACGCTTTCAGAGCATTTGGAGGAACTAGGGTTTGATTTGGTTCGTTTTAAAACAGGAACCCCTCCTCGTGTAAATAGTGCTTCCATTGACTACAGCAAGACGGAAATCCAACCGGGCGATGATGTGCCGCGCGCGTTTTCCTATGAAACAACGGAATACATTACCGATCAGCTACCTTGCTGGTTAACGTATACTAGTGCCGAAACACACCAACTAATTGATGACAACCTTCACCGTTCTCCGATGTACTCTGGGATGATCAAAGGGACCGGGCCAAGGTATTGCCCGTCTATTGAGGATAAAGTGGTGCGTTTCAACGACAAGCCTAGACACCAAATTTTCTTAGAACCAGAAGGAAGAAATACGCAAGAAGTTTATGTGCAGGGACTATCCACAAGTCTTCCGGAAGATGTACAGCGTAAAATTCTTTCTACTATTCCAGGCCTTGAAAATGTCCGCATGATGCGAGCGGGGTATGCCATTGAATATGATGCCATCGTCCCAACGCAATTATGGCCGACACTTGAAACAAAAAGAGTACAAAACCTTTACACAGCAGGGCAAATTAACGGGACCTCGGGGTATGAGGAAGCGGCCGGGCAAGGGATTATGGCAGGTATCAATGCCGGAAGACGTGCCCTAGGTGAGGAAGATCTAATCTTAAGCCGTTCCGATGCTTATATCGGCGTCCTGATTGACGACTTGGTGACAAAAGGAACGAATGAACCATACCGCTTGCTTACTTCCCGTGCGGAATATCGCCTGCTCTTGCGCCATGACAATGCAGACTTGCGTTTAACGGAAATCGGTCATAAAATCGGACTTATTTCCCCGGAACGATTTGCAAAATTTGAAGCGAAAAAACAAGAAATCGAGGCAGAAAAAGAACGCCTTCAATCCATCATCATTAAACCGAATGAACAGGTTCAGACCATCATTAGAGAAGCTGGCGGAAGTGAGTTGAAAGATGGCATCAGGGCAGCAGACCTTCTGAAGCGTCCTGAAATGACCTATAATCATATTCATCAGATGGTGCCTGCAGACAAGGAGATTACTCCTGATGTAGCAGAACAGGTAGAAATTCAGGTCAAATACGAAGGATATATCCAAAAATCCCTTCAACAAGTGGACCGCCTGAAGAAAATGGAAAATAAGAAAATACCAGAAAACATCGATTATGATGACATTCACGGACTTGCGAACGAAGCAAGGCAGAAGCTAAAAGAAGTGCGTCCTTTATCCGTTGCCCAGGCTTCAAGAATTTCAGGGGTAAATCCAGCGGACGTTTCCATTTTGCTTGTTTATTTGGAACAAGGTCGTATTGCCAAAGTATCCAACGAGTAAATCCAACGATAGAAAGGATACGAACACATGAATAAAGAACAATTCATTTCCCTGTTGGAGGAGAAGGGGATCTCCCTTTCTCCTCAACAGCTTTCTCAATTTGATACATATTACAAGCTGCTGGTGGAATGGAATGAAAAGATGAATCTTACTGCCATTACGGATGAAAAAGAGGTTTATCTTAAACATTTCTATGATTCCATTACCGCATCGTTCTATGTCGATCTAAAACAAGAATTATCTCTATGTGATGTGGGAGCAGGTGCAGGTTTCCCAAGCATTCCTCTGAAAATATGTTTTCCTAATCTAAAGGTTACCATTGTGGACTCGCTTAATAAGCGAATAACTTTTTTACAGAATCTTGCAAGTGAACTAGGTTTGAAGAATGTTCATTTTGTTCATGACAGGGCTGAAACATTCGGTAAAAATGCCGACTATCGCGAGAAATTCGACCTCGTTACAGCAAGAGCTGTAGCACGTTTATCTGTGTTAAGTGAACTTTGTCTGCCATTAGTTAAAGAAGGCGGTATGTTTGTGCCAATGAAAGCTGCGGCTGCAAGCGAGGAGCTTGAAAAAGGGAAAAAAGCTTTGCAAATATTAGGTGGAAAGCTAGAAAAAGTGCATTCTTTCTCCTTGCCGTTAGAGGAAAGTGAAAGAAATATCCTGATCATCAATAAGATTAAATCTACACCTAAGAAGTACCCTCGCAAACCAGGTACACCTAATAAACAACCGTTAGAATAAAATGTTATAGTGCATATAAAACCTCGTTTCATGTGAAACATTTTGATCGGAAAAACAGGACTTATTAACGTGAAAAGCGAATTACGTTAATAGGGATTCTATCCATAAGGTGGTGGAACTATGAAGTCTCCGTTCTCTCGTTTTTTTGGAATCGGCGAAAAAGAAGAACAGGAAATAGTAGAAAAGACTGATCATGAAAAAATTATGCAGGTAGCTGTAAAGGACATTGTTCCGAATAGATACCAACCACGTACTGTTTTTGTAGATGAAAGAATAGAAGAGTTATCTCTGACTATCCGGACACATGGAATTATCCAACCTATCGTAGTCCGTCAATTTGATGAGGGAAAATATGAAATTATTGCTGGAGAACGCCGTTGGAGAGCGGTTCAAAAGCTAGGTTGGGAGACTATTCCTGCGATTGTCAAAGAGTTTAACGATGCAGAAACTGCCTCTGTAGCTCTTATTGAGAACCTTCAACGGGAAGAGTTATCGGCTATTGAAGAAGCAATCGCTTATTCCAAGTTGTTGGAATTGCATAGTTTGACACAAGAAGCATTAGCCCAGCGTTTAGGTAAAGGGCAATCCACTGTGGCAAATAAGCTGCGTCTATTAAAGCTGCCTTCTGAAATTCAAGATGCCCTGCTTCAGAAAAAAATTACCGAGCGTCATGCTCGTGCCCTTATTCCGTTAAAGCTACCGGAAAAACAAGTGGCCGTCCTTGCTGAAATTTTGGAAAAACAACTAAATGTAAAGCAAACAGAAGAACGCGTAGTAAAACTGCTGGAAGCTGCTAATCCAAAACCAAAGGCTAAGCGAAAAGCTTTCAGTAAAGATATGCGTATCGCGATGAACACGATCCGCCAGTCCCTTACTATGGTAAACGACAGCGGTATTAAGCTGGATTCACAAGAAGAAGAAACCGAAGAATATTATCAATTTACGATCCGAATACCGAAAAAATAATACCTCGATCAGGATGGCCCTCGCCGTTATTTATCAAAAACCTAGCAATCTAGTAATATCACTAGTCGCTACGAACCGATAAGTAATAAGCGAAGCCATCTTTTTTATGCTTCACATTCAATTATTTCCCGAGAAACATTCTTCGACAATTTCCCCACTCCCCCGCCCTTCTAATAATTATTCTCAAAAACAAGTTAAATTTCTGTCAATTCATGATAAAATATATGAGAAACAAAAGTCCTGTTAATTAGAATCATCAACGATATAGTAGTTTCTAGCTGGTGATTGGAGCAAATGGCGAAGACTCCAGCGGGAGAGTAGCGGCAATGTTGAGACCCCGCAACGAAGTGAGGAGGCTCAAGCATCGCCCCTAGGAAAGCGAAGCCCAGTGCGGAAATCAACAGCGGTGTTATCCAGAACCAACGAATAAAAAGTATGTTCTTTTCTGAAGGCAGGTGACAGCATGGGCAGAATTATTGCTATTGCTAACCAAAAAGGTGGAGTTGGAAAAACGACTACATCCGTTAACTTAGGCGCTTGTTTAGCCTACATTGGTAAAAGAGTGCTTTTAGTAGATGTGGACCCACAAGGAAACGCCACTAGTGGAGTGGGAATAGAAAAAGCAGAAGTCCATCAGTGCATTTATGATATTTTAGTAGAAGATGTGGAAGCAAAAAAGGCAATTCTATCAACAAAGGTAGAGAACCTTTCCATCATCCCCGCAACTATACAACTCGCAGGTGCTGAAATTGAATTAGTTCCTACTATTTCAAGAGAAGTACGTTTAAAGAGAGCATTAGATGATGTGAAGCATCTTTTTGACTACATAATCATCGATTGTCCCCCATCTTTGGGCTTATTAACCATCAATGCTTTAACAGCTTCTGATGCAGTTGTGATTCCGGTACAATGCGAATATTATGCACTTGAAGGATTAAGTCAGCTATTAAATACGGTAAGGTTAGTACAGAAACATTTAAATAAAGAACTTATGATTGATGGTGTCTTGCTGACGATGCTCGATGCCAGAACAAATTTGGGTATTCAAGTGATTGAAGAAGTGAAAAAGTATTTCCAAGATAAAGTGTACCGAACCATCATTCCTCGTAATGTTCGTTTGAGTGAAGCGCCAAGCCATGGAGAACCCATCATTATTTATGATCCAAAGTCACGTGGAGCGGAAGTTTACTTAGATCTAGCAAAGGAAGTGGTGACACATGGGTAAAGGATTAGGTAAAGGCATAAATGCGCTGTTTCCTTCTATGGAAGCTTCTAAAGAAGAAGCCGTTCAAGAAATCAGTATCAAAGAATTGCGACCAAACCCCTACCAACCACGTAAATACTTTGAGCCTGAAGCAATTGAAGAATTAAAAGAATCCATCCTGCAACACGGAATTCTTCAACCGATTATTGTTCGTAAAAGCATTAAGGGATACGAAATTGTCGTAGGGGAACGCCGTTTTCGTGCCGCAAAAGAAGCGAAGTTGTCCAAAGTTCCTGTAGTAGTCCGCTCATTATCAGAACAACAAATGATGGAACTTGCGCTTCTGGAGAATTTGCAACGGGAGGATCTTACACCTATTGAAGAAGCTGCAGCCTATCAATCTTTGATGGTAAAGTTGGAATTGACACAAGAACAGTTAGCAAGCAGACTTGGGAAAAGCAGACCACATATCGCCAATCATATTCGTTTATTATCTCTTCCAAAATCTGTCCAAGAGCTGATGAACGATGGAAAACTTTCCATGGGACACGGCCGGGCACTTTTGGGTCTCAAAAGGAAAGAAAAGTTAAAAGCGGTCATTGACAAGGTGTTGCAAGAGCACTTAAATGTGCGTCAGTTAGAACAGTTGATTCAGCAGTTAAATGAAAGTGTTCCACGTGAAACGAAAAAGGACACTGAGGAAAAAGATATTTTCCTTAAGGATCATGAATCAGTGTTACGAGAGCGTTTTGGAACGTCTGTCTTTATAAAACGTTCTAAAAACAAGGGGAAAATTGAAATTGAATTCTTCTCTGATGATGACCTCAACAGATTGTTAGAATTGTTAGCTCAGACAGAAGAATAAAAAGCAGATCACTTTAAGGTGGTTTGCTTTTTTGGATAGGCGTTACTTTAATAGAAATGGGGCTTTAGAGTGGTTTTATTAGGAACCATTGTTAATGGAATATGTATTGTGCTCGGTACATTAATAGGGAAAATTTTCACCCGTATACCGGAAAATACGAAAGAAACGGTAATGAAAATCATTGGTCTTGCCGTATTTTTACTTGGGGCACAGATGGGTTTTAAGAGTAATGAATTTCTCATTGTCATTATCAGCCTGGTGGTAGGTGCGGTAGTTGGTGAGTGGATCAATCTGGACCGAAAGCTGAACAATGTCGGCAATTGGCTGGAACGTAAAATGGGATCAAAACAGCAGGGCTCCGTATCAAAGGGGTTTGTAACGGCAACGCTCATCTTTGTTATCGGAGCAATGTCGGTTGTCGGTTCTTTAGATAGTGGTCTTAGAGGCGATCATCAAGTGCTGTACACAAAATCTATCATTGACGGTTTCACTAGTATTGTTCTGACTACGACTTTAGGAATCGGGGTACTGTTTTCTGCCATCCCTGTCATGATTTATCAAGGTAGTATTGCTTTGTTTGCTACTCAAATTGACCTGTTTGTCCCACCAGATTTACTGGAGTTGCTCATATTTGAGATCACCGCTACTGGCGGGGTTATGATTATGGCAATTGGTATGAATATCATAGGTGTGACCGCTATTCGAGTGGCTAATCTGCTTCCAGGAATTTTAGTAGCAGCTGCACTTGTGCTTATACAATATTTTTCTATCATGTAAACTATTTCTTTCTTACAAGGTCGACTTTTTATGGGTCGGCCTTTTTTCTATTCTTGGCTTTGAATGAATGGTGGTTCAGAGTCCCTCGCAGCAGATGCAAGGAAATTCTTACGCTCAATAGACCGATCTAATTCTTGGATGGATTTCGCTATTATGGTCGCCATTTTCATGACTAGACTTAATCTCGTATTCTGCAAAACAAAAAATTCCATAAATCCGCTAACATTAACAATTCCTGTAATATGAATATCTCCGACTGGCGGCAAGTCTTTCTTTACTCCTGCCCCCGGCATTACAGGACCCTCTCCAATGGTAATTTGTCCGACGCTCTTCAACCTGCCAAGACAGGCATCAATTGCAATGATAAAAGGTGTAAGATGCTTTTCTTGAATATGTGCAAGCTTCTCTTCTAGGTTAACGGCATGAATAGGATCATCTAATGTGCCATATACATGAACATGGTCAAGCTTTATATCATGAAGCTTTGTACCGACTAGTGGTCCCAAGGAATCTCCGGTTGACCTGTCTGTGCCAATGCATACAATGACGATGGGGCGGTACACCAGGCTCGTTGGAAGGTTGGATTGTAAAGTAAGTGCAAGTTCCTTATAAGCATTTACTTCATCATGAGCAATACGAATATTGCCTCCCTTCTTCTCAAAAAAATTAGATTTAAGATTCATAGGTTCCACTCCTTCTTAATAGTAGTAACAGTATACGACTATTGATGGGAAACTATACGTCCACTTTTTTATTTTCGGATATTTTAGGGGGTTACATGTATGTGGAAAAGCGGGTTTCGCTGGATGTTTTTAATATTAGGTACAGTGATTGGTGCAGGGTATGCATCCGGCAGGGAACTTTGGCAATTTTTCGGTTCGGAAAGCGGACTAGCCATTCTTTTATTTACCTTGTTCTTTATCATTTCGTGCTATGTCATCCTGCAAATCAGCAGCAAGGAGCAGACAGAGCATTTCTCCCCCGTATTAAGAAAACTTGTCGGGCCGAGGGCATCGTATTTATACAATATCGTAATGGTCGTTTACTTATTTACCACTACAGTTGTGATGCTGGCAGGTGGTGGGGCGGCGTTACAGGTCTTTTCCATCCCTTATTGGGGAGGGATTGCGATCATATGCACCTTATTAATTGTGTTGTTTGTTTACGACGTTAAAGGAATGGTAACGGTAAACGTCGTGATTATCCCAATAATTGTTTTGACCTTAGCCTATGTGCTGATAGATGCGGTGCTTAATAGCCCGGATGTTATCCCTACTTCCGTACTTAAACAAAGCAATTGGCCCGCTGGATTTACCTTTACAGCATTGAATATTCTTCCGCTTGTTGCTGTTTTATCTGCGATCGGAAAAGAAGTGAAAGGTAAAGGGGAAATTATCATCGCAAGTGTAGGAAGCGGGGTCATTTTGGGAGTCATCTCGCTTTTTTATAATCAAACTCTTATTCTGGTACAAAGTAAGCTGGGTCTATTTGAAATCCCGCTCTTTGCCATCATCCAGAGTTATCCTTTTTATATGTTGTTCTTTATGACCATCTTACTCTGGGTGGCCATCTATACTACGGCGGCCTCCGGGTTGCTCGGATTAGTCACGAGATTTCGAAATGTCGTGCCAATTCCACTTTGGCTCATGTGTTTATTATTCATTTTATTAATGGTTCCCTTCACTGCAGTGGGCTTTTCTGTCCTCGTAGCAATACTTTACCCACTATTCGGCTTAATCAATCTCTATCTGCTTGTTTGTATTCTGCTTTATCCGATCAAAAACCGTGAAAGCTCATAAGCGAACGCTGTGTATGTTTTAGTAAAATAGCAATTTGTGGGGAATCTAGATGTAAAACAAATGAAGATAACGAGGTAGAGCGATGATGGAATGGACAAACCGAGTACTTATACAAATGAAGAATTCCTTACTAAATGAAGATCTCTGGGTTTCTATTGGAGAAGGATTTCTCAAAATTATTCTGATCATCCTTGTTGCAGCCCTGATAATTAAGTTAGGAAAAAAAATCATTCAAAACTTTGTAAAACTAAGAGAAAAAGGGCCAATACGCATATCGGAACGAAGAGAGAACACCCTCTTGAAGCTTTTACAAAATGTGTTAACCTATGTGGTCTATTTTATTGCCTTCATTATGATTCTCGAAATCGTTCATATTGATGTTAGAGCACTTTTAGCCGGGGCTGGAATCGTTGGACTTGCTGTCGGCTTTGGAGCACAAAACTTGGTAAAAGATATCATTACAGGATTTTTTATTATATTTGAAGACCAATTTTCTGTCGGGGATTATATCCGAACGGGCACATTTGAAGGGTATGTGGAAGAGATTGGCCTTCGCACTACGAAAATAAAAAGTTGGACAGGGGAATTGCATATATTGCCCAATGGCAGTATTGTAGAATTAACGAATTTCTCCATTCATAACAGTGTTGCCGTAGTGGATGTAAGCATCGCATATGAAGGAAAAATAGAAGAAGCGGAGCGAGTGATAAAAGAATTACTTGCAGAAATGCCGGCAAGATATATGGAAATGACAGAACCACCAGAGCTGCTTGGCATTCAAACGTTGGGCAATTCCGAGGTTGTACTCAGGATCACATGTGAAACAGTGCCGATGAAGCATTGGTTTATCGGGCGTTCAATCAGAAAGGAAGTCAAAAACCGTCTAGACGAAGCAGGAATAGAAATTCCATTTCCGCGGCTGGTCCTCTATAACCGGGAACCAAAGCAAGATGGGCATGCTTCCGAGTAGAAAAATAGGGAGTGTAGAAACATGACAGATAAAGAATTTGGCTTGAACGATTTAGTGGAGATGAAAAAAGCACACCCTTGTGGGACAAACAGATGGAAAGTAGTGCGAATGGGAATGGACATCCGCATCAAGTGCGAAGGCTGCGACCACACCGTCCTCATGCCGAGAAAAGAGTTTACAAGGAAGATTAAGAAGATATTGGTTAGAAATGAAGAGTAATTAAGTTAAATCCACCGGTTATCTAGTATCTAGCTGTGGATTGGAGCAAATGGCGTAGACTCCTCGAAAATGCTACGCATTTTCTTCGTGCGATGTATTGCTTCCGAAGCCTTCCTTGTCCTGCGGGGGAGTAGCGATAATGTTGAGACCCCCAAGCGTTGTGAGGAGGCTCAAGGTCGCCCCGCGGAAAGCGAAGCCATTTGCGGAAATCAACAGCGGTTGTCTAACCAGCTGGAATTCAAATAAACTTGTCTTTTCCTCCCATTCTATCTATAATTGTGGGAGGTTTAAATATGTGTTAACGGAAGTTAGGAGTGGATAAAATGGCTTTAACAGCAGGTATCGTTGGTCTTCCAAACGTAGGGAAATCAACGCTTTTTAATGCAATCACACAAGCGGGGGCGGAATCTGCCAACTACCCGTTCTGTACCATAGATCCGAACGTAGGTATCGTAGATGTTCCAGATGAGCGTCTGCAAAAATTAACAGAACTTGTAAATCCGAAGAAAACAGTACCAACACACTTCGAGTTTACCGACATTGCCGGTATCGTAAAAGGCGCAAGCAAAGGGGAAGGACTTGGAAACAAGTTCTTATCTCACATCCGTCAAGTAGATGCAATTTGCCACGTGGTTCGTTGCTTTGCTGACGACAATATCACTCACGTATCTGGTGGAGTAAACCCGATTGATGATATCGAAACCATCAACCTTGAGCTTATTTTGGCTGATTTAGAATCTGTCGATAAGCGTCTTGAGCGTGTCGCTAAATTAGCGAAGCAAAAAGATAAAGAAGCGGTATATGAGCATGAAGTACTTGTACTAGTAAAAGAAGCGCTTGAAAACGAGCTTCCGGCCCGTACAGTAGAAGTGACAGACGAGCAGATGAAATACCTAAAAGGTATGCATCTATTAACAAGCAAGCCTGTCCTTTATGTTGCGAACGTTGGCGAAGAAGATGTAGCCGACACTTCCGACAACGAATACGTGCAACAGGTACGTGAATTTGCCGCAAAAGACAATGCAGAAGTTATTACAGTTTGTGCGAAAATCGAGTCTGAAATTGTGGAACTAGATGCAGACGAAAAAGCGATGTTCCTTGAGGAGCTTGGCATTAAAGAATCTGGTCTAGATCAACTGATTCGTGCAGCATACAACTTGCTTGGACTAGCTACTTACTTCACAGCAGGTGTACAAGAAGTTCGTGCATGGACATTCCGTACAGGCATGAAAGCTCCACAATGTGCGGGAGTCATCCATACCGACTTCGAACGAGGATTCATCCGTGCTGAAACAGTATCCTATGAAGACTTACTTGCAGCAGGCTCTCACACAGCTGCCAAAGAAGCAGGAAAAGTCCGCCTAGAAGGAAAAGAATACATCGTAAAAGACGGAGACGTTATTCACTTCCGCTTTAACGTATAAATTTGGTTCGATGAGAGGGGAATTTCCCTCTCTTTTTTGTTTTAGTGACCTTTTTTTAGTAGGGGGTGGGTAATTAATCTGATTTTATGGGTATATGCGTAGGTTTTTATATTCTAAAATCGTTTATCCATTATAAAAAGGTTTTATCCATCCTATAGTCAGGGATATCCATTGTAAAAAAGATTTATCCATCGTAATCAGGATATATCCATTGTAAAAAAGATTTATCCATTATAACTGTTTCCCGCCATCTAAAGGAGCTTGATAGGACATGTTGCAAAAATCCGGCCCCTCTGGTATAATCTTAATTTGTGAGTAATGATTATTTATAATTGATTGCTCCTTGCCCACCAAGGGCCGCTTAGACCAAAAGGAGGTGACTGTGATGAACAAGTACGAAATCATGTATATCATCCGTCCAAACATTGAGGAAGACGCTAAAAAAGCTCTTACAGAACGTTTCAATACGATCCTAACTGACAACGGTGCAGATCTTTCTGAAGCAAAAGAGTGGGGCAAACGCCGCTTAGCTTACGAAATCAATGATTTCCGTGACGGCTACTATATGCTAGTAAACGTAGCTGCTGAGCCAGCTGCAGTTCAAGAGTTTGATCGTCTTGCTAAAATCAGCGAAGACATCATCCGTCATATCGTTGTGAAAAAAGAAGAAAAATAATAGTTGTCCTCTTTATGGACGTCGTCTCAAGGAGGAGTGGTTCTGATGTTAAATCGCGTAGTATTGGTCGGTCGTTTGACCAAAGATCCTGAATTGCGCTATACCCCAAGTGGAGTGGCGGTTGCTACTTTTACATTGGCAGTCAATCGTACGTTCCAGAATCAGCAGGGCGAACGCGAAGCTGATTTTATTAACTGTGTTGTCTGGAGAAAACAAGCTGAAAACGCAGCAAACTTCCTGAAAAAAGGAAGCCTAGCTGGTGTGGATGGCCGTGTGCAGACACGCAATTATGAAGGCCAAGATGGAAAACGTGTATACGTAACGGAAATAGTGGCAGAAAGTGTTCAGTTCCTGGAGCCTAAAGGATCCGGCGGCACTGGTAATGCTTCTCGACCTAATCCAAATCAAAATCAAGGCTATGGTTCATCACCTAACTTTGGGTATGATCAGAACCAACAGCGCAGCAATAACAACAACCAAGGTTATACTCGTGTTGATGACGACCCATTTAAGAATGATGGCCAACCGATTGATATATCCGATGACGATTTGCCGTTCTAATTCTAGAAGGAATCGTTTTATAAAAATGGCTCTATAAGCCGAAAAATCCAATAAAGAAGAGGTGAATAAAATGGCAGGAGGACGCAGAGGTGGACGTAACAAACGTCGTAAGGTTTGTTATTTCACAGCTAACGGTATCACTCACATCGACTACAAAGACATCGATGTATTGAAAAAGTTCGTTTCTGAGCGTGGTAAAATTTTACCTCGTCGTGTAACAGGAACTAGCGCTAAATACCAACGTAAATTAACGATCGCAATCAAACGCGCTCGTCAAATGGCATTACTACCATACGTATCTGGTGAGTAATACAGCCGAATAATTAAAAGGAAGGCAGTGAGAGAATATCTTGCTGCCTTCCTTTTTGCTAGTGAGACATTAAGCGTAATTATAAATTCTACCCTGTTGTCCGAAGTGCAGGGTGTGAGACTCCTGCGGGGAATAACGGTAGCTTGAGACCCCACAGGCGAAGCCGAGGAGGCTCAAGCACCGTCCCTAGGAAAGCGAACACCTGGAACGGAGGACAACAGGGAGTTTACGCTAGTCTCTACATAACATTTGATTGTAATAGAATCTTAAGGATAAACTATACATATTGTAACTAAGCGTTCTTGGAGGTTTATACTTATGAAGGAAACAAAACATATAACAGAAGGTGCAGCATTGCTCGGTATATACGTCCTGCTCCTTCTCATGACACTCTTCATCCCTATTATAGGGCTGGTCACCTTTCTCGCACTCGTTGTCCCATTTGTCATCTATACAGCCAGAAACGGGTGGAAATCAGGAATTTGGCTCATTGTGGTTGCCGGAGTCCTTAGTGTTGTGATTGGATCACCAGTTGCTTTAACATTCAGCATTCCAGCTAGTACCGTCGGGCTTGCAATGGGCCACCTTATCCAAAAGAATGCCAGTCGCTATGCCATTTTAGGCGCTGCTACAGGGGTATTTTTGCTGAATTACATTTTGGCATATGTTGTGGCAATCGTCCTTTTCAATATTGATTTTATAGAAGTTCTGCAAGAAATGATCCGGGAGTCCATGCGGGCATCAGAAGCAATTGCTACCTCCCTTGGTCAAGAGAATGCAAAAGAAGCCTTGGAAGTGTTTGAAAATGCCCTCGGCTATACAACCTACCTATTGCCGACCATGTTGGTATTGACCTCCTTTGTTCATGCATTTTTCTCGCAGCTAATCACAGTATTTATTTTAAAAAGACTGAAGATGAAGGTTAGTCCCTTCCCGCCATTTCGGGAATTGGTGCTTCCAAAGAGCCTATTGTGGTACTACTTGATCGTCCTCATCTTATCGCTTATGGCCCCTGAAGAAGGGACAACTTTATTTATGGTAGTCCTTAATCTTTCCTTTATATTAATGCTGTTAATGACAGTTCAAGGGTTCTCATTCATTTTCTTCTTTTGTCATTTAAAGAAAATCTCAAAAGCGATACCAATTACGTTGGTCATTTTATCCTTCCTAATCACTCCTTTGGTCTATATAATAAGAATGATAGGAATAATAGATATCGGTTTTCAATTAAGAGAAAGAATACAGAGAAATAATCAAGGAAAATAAAGAGCTAAACTATTAATTAGGAGCTGAACATACATGCCTAATTATTTCGAAAAACTGAATCTGCGTTATCCCGTCTATTTATTGTTTGTGATCGCACTGATACAACTTGGGATAATTGTGTTTTTCCAATGGCAAATAGGGATTGTCAGCTTTCTGCTCCTGGGCTTGGTTGTATATCTTTACATCAAAGTGGAACAAAAGGCTAAAAAAGAAATGGAAACGTACATCTCCACCCTTTCCTACCGGTTAAAAAAGGTCGGAGAAGAAGCGTTAATGGAGATGCCGATTGGTATCATGCTTTACAATGACGACTATCAGATTGAATGGACAAATCCATTTCTTGCTTCCTGTTTTCATGAGGAAACCCTCGTAGGCAGGTCGTTATATGATGTCGGGGAAAACTTGATTCCTCTTTTAAAGCAGGATATTGAAACGGAAACGATCGCTTTACATGATCGGAAATATAAAGTGGTCATTAAGAAAGCGGAACGACTCATTTACTTTTTTGACATTACGGAACAGACCCATATTGAAAAATTATATGAAGACGAGCGAACGGTGCTTGGTATCATTTTCTTAGACAATTATGATGAAGTGACACAGGGAATGGACGATCAGACGAAAAGTGCGATCAACAGCCAGGTGACCTCCATTATCAATAAATGGTCCACAGAAAACGGCGTATTCTTAAAAAGAACGTCGATGGAGCGTTTTATTGTGGTTTTAAATGAACATATTCTTGTGCAATTGGAAAAGAACAAGTTTTCCATTTTGGACGAGGTGCGTGAACAGACATCCAAGCAAAGCATGCCACTTACACTAAGTGTTGGTATTGGAACAGGAGTCCCTTCTCTACCTGAGCTTGGCCACCTTGCCCAGTCAAGTCTAGACCTTGCTTTAGGACGTGGTGGCGACCAGGTAGCCATCAAGCAGACCAATGGAAAGGTCCGCTTCTATGGTGGAAAAACAAACCCGATGGAAAAGCGGACAAGAGTACGTGCACGCGTTATTTCACATGCGTTGAAGGAACTGATTCATGAAAGCGACAAAGTGATTATCATGGGTCATCGCTACCCGGATATGGACGCGCTTGGAGCGGCTATCGGGATTGCCAAAGTGGCGGAACTCAATCATAAGGATGCGTATATTGTTTTAAATCAGCAGGAAATTGATGCTGGCATTTATCGATTGTTAGAAGAATTAAAAAGTCATAGTGAGCTTTGGGAAAAGTTCATTTCACCAGAAGATGCTTTTGAAGTAGCAACAAACGATACACTGTTGGTGGTGGTGGATACACATAAGCCTTCACTTGTAATCGAGGAAAAGTTGTTAAATAAAATCGATAATGTGGTGGTGATTGATCACCACAGACGTGGAGAGGACTTTATTGAGGATCCGTTGCTTGTTTATATGGAGCCTTATGCTTCTTCCACAGCAGAACTTGTTACAGAGCTCCTGCAATACCAGCCAAAACGCATCAAAATCACAATGCTTGAAGCGACCGCCCTGTTAGCTGGTATAATAGTAGATACGAAAAGCTTCACGGTCCGTACAGGTTCCCGTACATTTGATGCAGCATCTTACTTGCGTTCACAAGGAGCTGATACAATCCTTGTGCAAAAACTGTTAAAAGAAAATCTAGACCGTTTTGTAAAACGTGCCAAATTGATAGAAAGTGCGTATTTGTACCAAGAAGGCATCGTTATTGCCAAAGGTGTACCTGAAGAGTCGTTCGACCAGGTGATGATTGCCCAGGCTGCAGACACACTGCTTGCGATGAGTGACATTAATACATCTTTCGTCATCGCCCATCGTAACGGGGAACAGGTAAGCATCAGCGCAAGATCGCTTGGGGATGTCAACGTACAGGTTGTCATGGAGAGCCTTGGCGGCGGCGGGCATCTGACAAATGCAGCCACACAAATGAATACGACCATTGATGAAGCAGAAGAAAAACTGAAACAAGCATTAATAGAGTACTTAGAAGGAGGTTCCAAGGAATGAGGGTAATATTTTTAAAAGATGTAAAAGGTAAAGGCAAAAAAGGTGAAGTCAAAAACGTGGCAGATGGGTATGCCCATAATTTTCTACTAAAACAAGGGTTGGCGATGGAGGCTTCAAATGGTAACCTTAAATCATTGGAAGCTCAAAAGAACAAAGAAGCCAAAGAAGCAGAACAAGAGCTAGAAAACGCGAAGAAACTCAAAGAGACGTTGGAAAAGCTTACGCTTGAGTTCCAAACAAAAGCAGGTGAAGGCGGCCGTTTATTCGGTAGCATCACAACGAAACAAATCGCAGAAGAGCTTCAAAAGAAGCATAAAATAAAGATCGACAAGCGCAAAATGGAGCTAAATGATGCTATTCGCGCTTTAGGCTATACGAACGTACCTGTAAAGCTGCATACAGAAGTTACAGCGACCTTGAAGGTGCATGTAACAGAACAAAAGTAAGAAGAGCGCTCGGCAATCACGCCGAGTTTTCTTTATGAGAGGCTATAAAGGTTTCGTTTTCTGGGAGGAGGAACAAGGATGAGTGATATTTTTGAAGATAGAATACCACCGCAAAATATAGAAGCGGAACAGGCGGTCATCGGGGCCATTTTCTTAGAACCGTCCGCCCTGACATTGGCGTCTGAGCTTGTCATGCCAGATGACTTTTACCGCGCAGCCCATCAAAAGATATATGACTGCATGCTGAATCTTTCCGACCGGGGCGAACCGGTCGATCTCGTCACAGTCACATCCGAGCTTGCAAACTTGAAGCTTTTAGAAGAAGTTGGAGGGGTATCTTACCTGAGTGATATAGCAGGTTCGGTGCCGACTGCAGCCAATATAGAATATTACGCAAAGATTGTAGAAGAAAAGTCTATTCTTCGCCGACTTATCCGTACCGCAACCAACATCGCCCAAGAAGGCTACAGCAGGGAAGATGAAGTGGCAGGCTTATTAAACGAAGCGGAAAAGCAGATCCTAGAAGTTTCTCAACGGAAAAACTCCGGTGTGTTCCAAAACATCAAGGATGTACTCGTTAAAACCTATGATAATATCGAAACCCTCCACAATCGTAAAGGGGAAGTCACAGGGATTGAGACAGGCTTTACCGAATTGGACAGAATGACGGCTGGATTCCAGCGAAATGACTTAATTATCATTGCAGCCCGTCCTTCCGTTGGTAAAACGGCATTCGCCTTGAATATTGCGCAAAACGTCGCTACAAAAGCTCGAGAAAATGTCGCGATTTTCAGTCTGGAGATGGGTGCTGAGCAGCTGGTCATGAGGATGCTTTGTGCAGAGGGAAACATCAATGCGCAGAATCTAAGGACAGGCCAGTTGACCGCTGAGGACTGGAGCAAGCTGACAATGGCAATGGGAAGCTTGTCCAATGCCGGTATCTACATTGATGATACGCCAGGTATCCGTGTCAGTGAGATACGTTCTAAATGCCGTCGCCTAAGACAAGAGAGCGGTCTTGGAATGATTCTGATTGACTACCTGCAGTTAATTCAAGGTAGCGGACGCGGTGGCGGTGAGAACCGTCAGCAGGAAGTTTCCGAGATTTCCCGTTCCCTAAAAGCATTAGCAAGGGAACTAGAGGTCCCTGTTATCGCCTTGTCTCAGCTCTCACGTGGCGTGGAGCAGCGTCAAGACAAGCGCCCAATGATGTCCGATATTCGTGAATCCGGAAGTATCGAGCAGGATGCCGATATCGTTGGTTTCCTATATCGTGATGACTATTATGACAAAGAAAGTGAAAACAAAAACATCATCGAGATTATCCTTGCGAAACAGCGTAATGGTCCTGTTGGGACGGTCTCCTTGGCTTTCGTAAAAGAATATAATAAATTTGTTAATTTGGAGCGGCGATTTGATGATGAATCCGTCCCTCCAGGGGCATAATAAAAGGCATCTACGTTATGTAGGTGCCTTTTTATACTTTATGGAACATTATAAGAAGTTTTACGCCTTAATTACGAACAAACACAATATTAAATTTCTGTAACGTTCGTGTTTAGGTTGACTTTCTAGTGAGCAGCTGATAAACTTACTTTTGTTGAAAAATGAATTTAAAAAAGTTACATATTTAGTGGAGGTGTACGCTCTATGGCATCAGTAGTCGTAGTAGGAACACAATGGGGAGACGAAGGAAAAGGAAAAATTACCGATTTTCTTTCTGAGAATGCAGAGCTTATTGCACGTTACCAAGGCGGTAACAATGCAGGACACACAATTAAATTTAACGGTGAAACTTATAAATTACACTTAATACCTTCTGGGATTTTCTATAATGACAAGACATGTGTTATCGGGAACGGAATGGTTGTAGATCCTAAAGCTTTAATCCAAGAATTAAAGTATCTACATGACCGCGGAGTTAGCACAGACAATCTGCGCATTTCAGACCGTGCACACGTGATTCTTCCTTACCACTTAAAGCTTGACGAAGTGGAAGAAGAGCGCAAAGGCGCAAACAAGATCGGTACAACGAAAAAAGGGATCGGACCAGCTTACATGGACAAAGCTGCTCGTGTTGGTATCCGTATTGCGGACTTACTTGACCGCGAACTTTTTGAAGCGAAGCTTGCACACAACTTAGCGGAGAAAAACCGTTTGCTTGAAAGAATGTACGAAACAGAAGGCTTCAAATTAGAAGATATTCTTGATGAGTACTACGAGTACGGACAGCAATTTGCAAAATACGTAACGGATACTTCCGTTGTGTTAAACGATGCGCTTGATGATGGCCGCCGCGTTCTTTTTGAAGGCGCACAAGGGGTTATGCTTGATATTGACCAAGGAACATACCCATTTGTAACATCCTCTAACCCTGTAGCGGGTGGAGTTACAATCGGTTCTGGTGTTGGTCCTTCTAAAATCGACCATGTTGTGGGTGTTGCAAAAGCATATACGACACGTGTTGGTGACGGTCCTTTCCCAACAGAACTAGACAATGAAATTGGTCACCAAATCCGTGAAGTGGGAAGAGAGTATGGTACAACAACTGGACGCCCTCGCCGTGTAGGTTGGTTTGACAGTGTCGTTGTACGCCATGCACGCCGCGTAAGTGGAATGACAGACCTTTCCTTGAACTCCATCGACGTATTGACAGGTATTGAAACGCTGAAAATTTGCGTAGCTTACAAATACAAAGGTGAAGTAATGGAAGCATTCCCTGCAAGTTTGAAAGTACTTGCTGAATGTGAACCGGTATATGAAGAAATGCCAGGATGGTCAGAAGACATCACTGGTGTTAGAAGCTTAAGTGAGCTTCCAGAGAACGCTCGTCATTACATTGAGCGCGTATCCCAGCTTACAGGCATTCCATTGTCCATCTTCTCTGTAGGCCCAGATCGCTCTCAGACGAACGTGGTACGCAGTGTGTATGCGAAGTGATTGATTTTGTTTGGAGCCCTCCTTAGTGGGGGCTTTTTACTCTTTAGCTTGATGCTTGTTGATCTGAATGATTTCTAGGATTGATAGGGTGATGATGACACTTTTATAGGGGAAATTCGTGTCAAAGTGTTTTCATTAAGTGTATGAAGACACTTAAGACAAAAAAATCTCCCCCAAAGTGTCTTCATTACATTTAGTGAGTTTTTTTATAGACAACATTATTTAGTAAGTTTTTTAGAAGTTAATATTTTTTTAAAAAAGTTATTGCAAGTTTTGTTGATAGTATGATATTATTAAAAACGTCGTCAAAAGAGATTCAAAGTTACATAAGGCGAAGTTATTAATAGGTGCCATTAGCTCAGTCGGTAGAGCATCTGACTTTTAATCAGAGGGTCGAAGGTTCGAGTCCTTCATGGCACACCATTTTCTTTCAAAAAGTAAGGCCCATTGGTCAAGCGGTTAAGACACCGCCCTTTCACGGCGGTAACACGGGTTCGAATCCCGTATGGGTCACCATTTTTAGTTTTTAGGTCCCGTGGTGTAGCGGTTAACATGCCTGCCTGTCACGCAGGAGATCGCCGGTTCGATCCCGGTCGGGACCGCCATTTACATATTTAAAGTTTTGTTAGGCTCGGTAGCTCAGTTGGTAGAGCACGTTCGAGTAAGCTTCAAAGCATTGCTACAGCGCACAAATTTTTGAACTTTAAAATTTGGGTGATGGTGCGAGTGCATATCATATTGTTACGACAACCAAATATACGGCTCGGTAGCTCAGTTGGTAGAGCAATGGACTGAAAATCCATGTGTCGGCGGTTCGATTCCGTCCCGAGCCATCTCAAAGCAGCACGTTCATTATGTTAATGAACGTGCTGCTTTTTTGTAAGTAAAGAAAATGCTTATTGAGTAATTTACTGCACAAGCTTTCTATAAGCCCGAAGCGGCAGCAAACCTCCATCAAGTGTCTAATAGAAGCTTTCTATAAGCCCGAAGCGGCAGCAAACCCCCATCAAATGTCTAATAGAAGCGTTCTATAAGCCCGAAGCGGCAGCAAACCTCCATCAAGTGTCTAATAGAAGCCTCCTATAAGCCCGAAGCGGCAGCAAACCTCCATCAAGTGTCTAATAGAAGCCTCCTATAAGCCCGAACCGCAGCAAACCCCCATCAAGTGTCTAATAGAAGCCTCCTATAAGCCCGAACCGGCAGCAAACCCCCATCAACTGTCTAATAGAAGCGTTCTATAAGCCCGAAGCGTCAGCAAACCTCCATCAACTGTCCAATAGAAGCATCCTATAAGCCCGAAGCGTCAGCAAACCTCCATCAAGTGTCTAATAGAAGCGCTCTATAAACCCGAACCGTCAGCAAACCCCCATCAAGTGTCTAATACAAGACCCCTATAATCCCAAATCTCTAAAAAACCCCATCAACTGTCTATTAGAACCCAAAAAAACCCATCAAAAGCCCAATAAAAACGCTCCACCCCTACAGCCCCGAACCCACCCTGTTACCCCACTGTAATAAAACAGGGTAATTTCTCCTCTACTTCCAACCAAGACGTCAAAACTATGTAAAATTACCCATGTTTTATACCTAAATAAGGAAAAAACCCTATAAATCGCCTAAATATGACAACTATAATACAGTTATATTACATCTTTTGTTCTAGTATTCTATTTGTTTATGAACCTATGGTATGGTAAAGTAGTCGGAAATTTTAAATGGGTATCAATAGTCCTAAAACAAGGAATCTGGGTTACCTAAATAAAACTGTTTACAGAACGGGGAATAAATCAGGGGGAAAGAAAGACCATGATGAACCGATTAAAGCGTATATATAGTACATACACCGAAAAACAAAATAGTAAACATAGATCTCAAAAAAATCGCCTTTCTACTTTTACAAAGAGAGTGGTGGTTACCACTATTGCTGCTTCTACTATTACACTTGGCGCAGTGGCTGTTCATGCTAGTGAGAATTCACTGCTTGGAACGGTATATCACGTTTATTTGAATGGTGAGCGTGTTGGTGCAGTCGATGATAAGGCGCAGTTAGACAAGGCGTTAGAAGCTAAAGTGGAGTCTGTTCAGAAAGATCATAAGGACCTAGAGCTTTCAGTAGGAAAACAAGTATCAGTTATTCCTGAGAAAGTCTTTAGACCTTCTGCACAGAACAAAGAAACAATTGATACAGTAGTAGAGCAAGTAGAAGTTAAAGCTAGCGCTTCTGCACTGACGATTAACGGAGAAGAAGTAGTACTTGTAAAAGACAAGGAAGAAGCGGAAAAGGTTGTTGAGTTGTTAAAGTTAGGGTTTGTTTCTGAAGAAGACTTGAAGGCTTTAGAAGAACGACAAGACATCCAAGAGTCCAAGCTTCCTGAGCTGAAAGAAAATGAGTCTCGTGTATTAGACGTAACTATTTCTGAAAAAGTTTCATTTAGTGATAAAAATGTAGATCCTAAACAAGTTGTTTCTGTAAAAGAAGCAGTGGAATTGATTAAAAAAGGCAAAAAGCAAGCGGAGAAGTATGAAGTACAAGCAGGAGATTCTTTAGGAGATATCGCGGAGAAACATGATCTTTCTTCAGAAGAACTTCTGGAGATGAATCCTGATATCGCAATGGATACTTTATTAAAGGTCGGTAAGGTACTAAATGTTTCAGCGAAAAAGCCTTATCTGAATATACAAGTAAAAGAAGAAGCTTCTAAAAATGAAGAAATTCCTTACGTGCAGGAAGTTGTGGAAGATAAAGAGCTTCCTAAGGGAGAAACGAAAGTAAAGCAACAAGGTGAAAACGGAGAGAAAAATGTTCGTACCATCACTACAAAAGAAAACGGTATGACCATCAAGACTGAAGTAACTCATGAAGAAACGTTGAAGGAACCTGTGAAACATATCGTTGTAAAAGGAACGAAAGTGATTCCTTCTCGTGGCAGTGGATCCCTTGCATGGCCAGCGGTTGGTGGTTATATTTCCAGTAAAATGGGTCACCGTTGGGGTAAGATGCATAAAGGTATTGACATAGCACGCCCAAGCGACCGTACTATTAAAGCAGCGGACAATGGAATAATCGAATCAGCTGGCTGGGACGGCGGTTATGGAAACAAAGTGGTCATCAACCACCAAAATGGGATGAAGACAACTTATGCTCACCTTGATTCGATTAGCGTTTCAGTTGGACAAACTGTTTCTCGCGGTGCAAAGATTGGTATCATGGGTACGACAGGACAATCTACAGGCGTTCATTTACACTTTGAAGTGTACCAAGATGGCAAGTTAAAAGATCCAATGCAGTATTTAAACAACTAAACACATACATGAAACCTCTAGCAACTTGATAAATGAGCTAGAGGTTTTTATGTTTATTATGTACTTTTTGGAGCTTTCTCTTAATAGATGCGCTACCTCGCTGTACATGGTAAAGTATGTAGTAGAATGTTTTTTATCATCATTAACGGTTAGTTGCCGACTATTTACTGCAAAATGGCAACAATCTTTGGAAAAGAGCCATACTAACAGATAAGAATAGATAGATGCTGAGAAGGAGCGAAACCATATGGAAAAGAAAATACTTGTAGTTGACGACGAAAAACCGATTGCAGATATATTGAAGTTCAATCTTCAAAAAGAAGGATACGAGGTGTATTGTGCCTATGATGGCGAAGAGGCGGTCAATAAGGTGGAGGAAGTGCGCCCTGACTTGATTCTTTTAGATATTATGTTGCCTCAGCGAGACGGGATGGAAGTTTGCAGGGAAGTACGTAAGAAATATGAAATGCCGATTATCATGCTGACTGCAAAGGATTCGGAGATAGATAAGGTGCTTGGATTAGAACTAGGTGCGGATGACTACGTTACAAAGCCCTTCAGCACTCGTGAACTAATTGCGAGGGTAAAGGCCAATTTGCGACGTCACCAACAGAAAGCTGCGGATACAGAAGAACCATCTGAGATTGCGATTGGTTCCCTTGTGATCCACCCTGATGCTTACATGGTAACCAAAAGGGGAGATATGATTGAGCTGACTCACCGTGAATTTGAATTGCTGCATTATCTAGCGAAGCATATTGGCCAGGTAATGACACGTGAGCACCTCTTACAGACCGTTTGGGGCTATGACTATTATGGAGATGTACGAACAGTGGACGTAACGGTTCGACGCCTTCGTGAGAAAATTGAAGACAACCCAAGTCACCCGACATGGATTGTAACAAGAAGAGGAGTTGGCTATTACCTGCGACAAACTGAGCAGGAATAATTTACATGAAAAAGGTAGGTTTTTTTCGTTCCATTCATCTTAAATTTGTGTTGATTTACGTTTTACTCATCCTAATTGCGATGCAGATCATTGGGGTTTATTTTGTCAGCAAGCTGGAGAGCCAACTGACGAGTAACTTTAATGAATCATTAGAAGAAAGAATTCATTTGCTTGCTTATAGTATCGAGCAAGAAATAAAAAAACAGCGTGATGATACAACACCAACCATTGAAGAGGATATCCGAAAGGTGTTGCAGGATGTCACGATGGAAGATATAGAAGAAATTCGCATAACAAATAACCAAAGCAAGGTCCTTGGAACATCCAATCCCTACAATCAGTCAAGTGTAGGGAAAAGGACGACGATATTGCTGGTTAAACGAGCATTGGTAGTCGGACAGATGTCGAATAAGACCGTCATTGATGCGGAAACTCAAAATCGTCTGAAGCTGATTGCAGCGCCCGTCAAATCGAACAATCAAGACATCATTGGCGCTATATATTTGGAAGCGTCAATGGAAAAGGTATATGCCCAAATGCGGCAGATCAATAGTATCTTTGCAACTGGGACGACCATTGCGCTTGCTGTAACAGCAGTGCTTGGTGTGTTGCTTGCCCAAACCATTACGAGGCCGATGTCTGATATGAGGAAACAAGCGCTTGAAATGGCAAGAGGTAACTTCTCACGAAAAGTAAATATTTACGGTAATGATGAAATAGGTCAGTTGGCCCTATCCTTTAATAACCTAACGAAAAAGCTTCAGGAAGCACAGGCGACTACGGAGGGTGAAAGAAGGAAATTGAGCTCGGTCTTGTCCCACATGACGGATGGAGTTCTTGCAACAGACAGAAAAGGCAGAATCATTTTGATTAATGAGCCGGCTCTTGGGATGTTAAACGTTTCACGTGAAACAGTACTGAACAAGCCGATTGTAGAAGTACTTGGAATTGAAGAGACGCATTCTTTTGATCATCTCGTATCAGAACAAGAATCTCTCATTTTGGACTTTAGTACGGAAAAAGAACGCTATATTTTGCGTGCTAGTAATTCCATCATTCAGAAGGAAACAGGCTTCATTAATGGCTTAATTACGGTTTTACACGATATTACGGAGCAAGAGAAAATTGATCTTGAACGGAGAGAGTTCGTTGCAAATGTGTCGCATGAGCTCAGAACGCCATTGACCACGATGAGAAGCTATTTAGAAGCGTTGGCAGACGGCGCGTGGCAGGATGATGAGATTGCTCCGAGGTTTCTAGATGTTACACAAACGGAGACGGAGCGGATGATCCGATTGGTGAATGATTTATTGCAACTATCCAAAATGGATTCAAGAGACTATAACTTTTATAGAAATGGCGTCGATTTTGTGGAGTTTTTCAATAAAATTATTGACCGTTTCGAAATGTCTAAGTCTCAAAAAGTAGATTTCGTCAGAAGTATGCCAGATCAAGAAATCTTTGTTTCCATTGACACAGATAAAATAACGCAGGTGTTAGATAACATTATTTCCAATGCGATGAAGTATTCTCCGCAAGGTGGCACCATCACGTTTACTGTGGATATTGAAGAGGCCGCTAATCAAATTTTGGTGAGTATCAGTGACCAAGGGGTAGGAATTCCAAAATCGGATATTAATAAGATTTTTGAACGCTTTTACCGAGTCGATAAAGCAAGAACAAGGATGCTTGGGGGAACTGGACTTGGTTTAGCGATAGCAAAAGAAATGATTCAAGCACATGATGGAGACATCTGGGCATCTAGTGTAGAAGGGAAAGGCACGACTATTTACTTTACACTTCCAATTTCCGAGGAAGAGCAAGAAGGTGACTGGGAATGAAATATGAAAATATTAAATCGCTTGTATTAACCATTCTTGTCCTGACAAGCTTGATTCTCACTTGGAATTTATGGACCTATCAACCTGATTTTGATTATTTAGACAAACGGGATAGTACCATTAGTGAAGTGGCAATTAATGAGAAGCAGGAAATAGGTCAGCTTATTCAACCTAGCAAACTGTTATATCATTTTGATGGTGTCCATCATGGAACAGAGGAACTGGCAGATCTTAATTTATTTATGGAAGAATTGAGAAGATGGAGCCTTTTTGATATACAGATAGCAACGAGTTATTCCGAAGAAGATTTCTTTTCTTTCATGCATGGCAGTGAAAAAATGGAGGTTGTTTTTCCTACTACCATCCCATTACAAACTTTTAGATATATTACTGGTTTTAGTGATAATGAAATTCCCCCGAATATTTCTATCAACCGGATCCTGATTGATTTTTCAGGAGAAACGTTTGGGAGTGAACCAATTATCTACTTGGTCCATTATGATGACCAGAAAGTGTATCAAGCAAGGGTCCGTAATCTTTCTACCAATGAGTTGTCTCGAACGTTTTATCAGACGGCAAAAATCTTACCGACATTTATTTATGAAGAAGTGGATGAAAATCAGTATGTGTTTTTCCCGGAACAATCACCAAAAGTACGAACAGGTTACTACTACGCTAAACAATTAAATCCAGAAGATTTCAAGAATGCCCTATTCAGCAATCCGAGCATCGTGACACGAGACCAAGTAACAGATGGGGTAGTGTACCGTGATGATTCTAGTCTGATGAGTGTATCCCGTCCTAGTAACAACCTGCATTACGTGAACCCTGGGAATACAGGACCAGAGAATTCCATGGACTTTAATGTGATCGAACGGGGAATTGAGTTTGTGAATGAGCATAGTGGTTGGACAGGTCAACCGGAGCGCTTTAAACTTGATAATTGGACGAGCAGCACTTTAGAACATAACGTTGTTTACAGAATGTTTATTGGAGATTATCCGATTTATTATTTTGCTGAAAAAGGTGTTGCGGATATCTCACAGTCATGGAGAAATAATGAGATTTATGAATACGTGAGACCTGTTTTTGAATTTCTCTCATGGAAATCGATTGCGACAAACATTCCGTCTGGAAGGGATGTTAGGCGAGAACTTGATAATTTCATTGACCTAAGAAATATTCAGGACATACGAGTCGGATATGAATTGAGAAGGGAATCCGATGTTTATATCATCGAGCCAATTTGGGTGTATAAGGAAAATAATACTTGGAACAAATTAAACTTCACCGCTAGCGATGAATTGGAAGGAGGAATATAAAATGGATTGGAGAAGAACCAAAACCATTTTTATCATCACCTTCCTCATTCTGAATATATTCCTTGTTTTTCAAATTCTTGAAAAAAGGGAGAACAATCAGCTAGAAATTCTGGCGGAAGCTTCTATGGAAGAGCAGTTCAAGGTAGATGAAATATCATATGGCCAATTGCCAAAGGCGCCAGACAAAGCAAGTTATATAAGTGGAAACAGCTATGTATTTACAGAAGAAGATACCAAAAAATTGATGGAAAAAGGGCAAAAGGCGGAGATTGTAGACGACATCAACCTTATTGCAACATGGGAAGAGCCGATCCCTTTACCTGAGATGAATATGGTCACTAGATTAGAGACCATCTTTAAAGAAGAATTACTGTTTGGGGAAAAATATGAGTTCTGGGGATTTAATCGACAAAACGGGAGTCTTGTTTTCTTCCAACAGTATGATGGGAAAAATATTTATAGCAATGACAGTGCAATGGTGGTAGCGTATCTCAACGAATTGAACGAGTTAGTATCTTATAAACAGACCTATATTGTGGATACGGAAAAAATGGATGTAGAACAGGACGTCATTTCAGTCCTGGATGCCCTGTATAATCTATATAAAACAGGGGATTTGAAGCCGGGGAGCGAAGTAGGAAATGTACAGCTTGGATATTATACCCTTGTAGACTATACGAATTCCCACGTGCTAATCCCGACGTGGCATATAGTCGTCAATGAAGAAGAGGATTTTTACGTTAACGCGTTTGAAGGATCAGTAATAAAAAAAGATGAACGAACATTGGAGTGAAGTGACATGAGCCTGCATTTTAGCGTGCTTGCTAGCGGCAGCACAGGAAATGCAATTTATGTCGCAACAGAGGAGCATTCTTTATTAATCGATGCTGGTTTGAGCGGCAAAAAAATGCAAGAACTGTTTAACGGGATAGGCAAAAAAATAGAAGATCTATCTGGAATTTTGGTCACACATGAGCATAGTGATCACATTAAAGGGCTTGGCGTACTTGCGAGAAAGTACAAGCTCCCAATCTATGCCAATGAAAAGACATGGAAGGCGATGGACGGCCTGGTTGGGGTCATTCCGACAGAGCAAAAATTCAACTTTGAAATAGAACAGGTGAAATCATTTGGTGGACTTGATGTTCAGTCATTTGGTGTTTCCCACGATGCGGCAGAGCCGATGTTCTATTCCTTCCATGATGGAGATAAGAAGGTCGTGGTTATCACCGACACAGGGTATGTTAGCGATAGGATGAAAGGCTTCATTTCCGATGCGGACGCCTATGTTTTTGAAAGCAATCATGACGTGCAGATGCTGCAGATGGGACACTATCCGTGGAGCATCAAACGCCGCATCCTAAGTGATGTCGGCCACGTATCCAATGAAGATGCAGCACTTGCCATGGCAGATGTCATGGGTGACAAAACGAAGCGTATTTATTTGGCGCATTTAAGTAAAGATAATAACATGAAAGATTTAGCGAGGATGTCTGTTCAGCAAACACTTGCCACACGAGGAGTCATTGTGGGAGAACAAGTGGAGTTGTATGACACAGACCCGAACAAACCAACCGCGCTTGCTTTCGTGTAAAAATCTTAGGCTTAAGCGCCTTTCTTTTTGCCTTTTTTACACGATGCAGCGGACAAATGTTGGTTGTAACGTGAAAGAAAGGAAGGACAACATGGGATATTACGACAAACAAGATCCATCGGACCACTCTAAACAAAAAGGAAACAGGGGGAAGTATTTTCTTCCTGGAATTGTAGCATTGTCTCTTGGTGTTTTATTACTGGTAGTGGCGTTCCCAGGGTTAACAGGCCGAGTTATGCCAGATGGTAGTCAGCGTCAGGCGGTAGAACAGCGAGAGCAGCTGCCAGAACAGCCTGAATCAGGCGGGACAGCAGCGGAAATCCGCAACGTCTCTGTTAATGTAACATCAGGTGTTACAGAAGCGGTTGATAATGTCGCAGAAGCAGTCGTCGGCGTCATCAATCTTCAAAACGCTTCCTTCTGGAACGATACAGAGGTGGAAACAGATGAGGAAGGCGAAGCCGGAACAGGCTCAGGTGTTATATATAAAAAAGAGAACGGAAAAGCTTATGTCGTAACAAACTATCATGTTATTGAAGGGGCAACCCAGGTGGAGCTGAGCCTAGTTGACGGAACAAGGGTACCAGCAGAGGTACTAGGAGAAGACCCGCTTACAGACCTTGCCGTGTTGTCAATGGCAGATGAAATGGTCACAAAAGTGGCAGACTTCGGCAACTCTGACAGCGTCCGTACAGGCGAACCTGTCATTGCAATCGGAAACCCACTAGGTTTACAATTCTCCGGATCCGTTACACAAGGAATCATCTCCGGAACAGACCGAAGCATTCCAGTGGATGTGAACAGGGACGGCACACCAGACTGGCATGCAGATGTTATGCAGACGGATGCGGCCATCAACCCTGGGAACAGCGGAGGAGCTCTGATCAATATTCAAGGAAAAGTTATCGGCATCAACTCGATGAAAATTGCCCAGTCTGCCGTGGAAGGAATCGGCTTGGCTATTCCGGTCAACTCAGCGATTCCAATTATTAATGATTTGGAGCAATATGGGCAAGTAAAACGTCCTTACTTCGGCGTCAGCATCGGCTCGTTGTCCGATGTATCTAGCTATCACTGGCAGCAGACGCTGAAGCTTCCGAAAGATGTTAGTGCAGGTGTATATATTACGGGAGTAGCACCAGGTTCACCGGCTGCTAGCGCAGGTTTGCAGGAATATGATGTGATCGTGGAGCTAGACGGGGAACAAGTTCGTGATGTTATCGAGTTGCGAAAACATCTCTACAATGAAAAGCAAGTCGGCGATAAGATGGAGGTAACATTTTATCGAGGTCAGGATCAGAATACAACGACGGTTGACTTGACTGAAGATACAACCGGCGAATAGTAAAAATGGGGAGGGATAAGAGAAATCTCTCCTCTTTTTGTTTCCACACATGTGGATAAATGGTATCCTAGTGAAGTTAATGAAGGAATGGAAAGGATTGTGGATAAAATGAAATGCTGTTTAGAGCATATTGAATTAGCAATGGAAATGTACATAGATGAGCACGAAGAAGCACCGATATTAGAGATGTTACCGGAAGAAGAGAAGTTATCAACACCCTGTGAATTTTGTAAAGAAGCTGCAATATATATGGTGGGGAACTGATATTCGCCCACTAAATGTGGATAGAAATTGTTGATATGTGGATAACTTTTGTGGATAAACTGTTTGCAAGGTGGTATGACATGTGAATATCTCAATAATCACAATTGGAAAACTGAAAGAGAAGTATCTGAAACAAGGAATAAATGAGTATTTGAAGCGTTTGAGTGCCTACGCAAAAATTGACATCGTGGAGCTTCCGGATGAAAAAGCACCAGAACAACTAAGCGACGCCGAAATGGAACAGGTGAAAAATAAAGAAGGTGAACGAATCCTAGGAAAAATCTCCGATGACACGCATGTCATTGCTTTGGCGATTGAAGGAAAGCAGCGGTCTTCTGAAGAGTTGGCGAAGGAAATGGACAAGCTTGCGACTTACGGGAAAAGTAAGGTGGCGTTTGTGATTGGTGGATCATTAGGCTTGAGCGGGGACGTGATGAAGAGGGCAAATGATACATTATCCTTTTCGAGAATGACGTTCCCGCATCAGTTGATGAAGTTGATATTGTTGGAACAGGTTTATCGGGGGTTTCGGATAAATCGGGGGGAACCATATCATAAATAAATGAAATTTTTAATAAAGACTCTATTAAAATGATCTGTTAAGAGTATTTGCAAAAGGACTGTCAGAGCATTGACAGTCCTTTTTTGTCCTTGTTTAACAATCATTACACCAGCAATTTACCTCAATACAAGTAACCATTCATGTTGTATAAATAGAGCAACGATTAATTGTTTACTGTATATCCCCAATAAATCTTTGAAGAGACTTTCCAAAGTGGCAACGCGAGCAAACCGACAAGAATTGCTGCAACTGCTGAAAGAGCAATTGAAATCGGTAGTGATGCTATAACATATGTAAATCCGAAAGAAAAGACTATGCTTGTAGCAATTTCACTTAAAATATTTACAATTAACTGTACAACAAAAGTGAAAAAAGTAAAAAGTACCATTTTATTAGAACGTATTGATGATATGTTTATTTGTGTGTTGCGAAGCAAAATATGATCTCTGCCCCATGCAGTTGCAAGCGCCACGGCTGGCAACATTACGATGCTTGTCAGTGCCATAATTTTCCCATAAATAAAAAATGATAAAAGACCGAGGACAGCCCCAAGCAGACATGATTGTTTCCTTGTGAACGTAAGGGATATTACGATAAACAAGAACGGCATTATGTATGGGAGAAATTGCATGCTTGCGACACAAAGGGCCGCCATTACTCCAAGTAGTGTTATTTCACGTGTTTTCATAAGTACTCCTTTACATTTGGTTATTTAGTAAATAAAAATCAGTCTAACGATGGTAATTAGATATTATTTATAAAGATGGGGGCATGTTGAACAACATTTATCGAGATTGCGATTATGTTGTAAATATTCAAGACAACAATATTTACGAATATACTGAACTGAACCTTCAGCATTTTCAATTTTGTTAAAGGTAAAGTTCAGGGGGTTATTTTGTTCACTGTTATTATCTTTTATAAATAAGTTTAAGATTTGCTCGATATTGCCTTTCTTTTTAGGAAATCTTCTTTGCAAAAAGAGACTTCTTTGATGTAGATTATGACTAACAAGCGACAATAAATGTTGCTCCTTACTGTTGGATATTTTTGCGACTTCCTTAAATAATGTTTTTAAATGATTGTTATTAAAATTTTGAATTAGCTGCTGCTTCTCATCAAGTGTCAAAGATTGAAGAGGGAAAATATTTTTTGGATGAATATAAAAGTAAAATGCTCCACTCTCGGTTATTTTTAAATAAATATTTTCTGGAGATGCATCAAACAGCTTACCACTAAGAATCATCGTATCTATTACGGACATAGCAAGGACTGAATATCGTTTACCAAACATTGTACCAATGATGGTAAGGTTGGGATTATTCATTCCTTCTTTTTGATGACATACAAGAATTTCGTGTAATTTATTTGGATTATTTATTAATTCTTGTATAGAAAAGTGCCCTTTTTCTTTAGGTTTTGATGTTATTAGAACACCATATCGTTTAAGTGAAATAATTAAAAATAATTTTTTTATCAATTCATGCTTCCCCCCTTTGTTTTTGCTTGTATAACTATCAAATTTATTTTAATTGAAAACGATTCTCTTTATCAGTTAAATATTACAAAGTTACTAT
The DNA here is from genome assembly GCF_008180725.1 of Sutcliffiella horikoshii. Classification (GTDB taxonomy): domain Bacteria; phylum Bacillota; class Bacilli; order Bacillales; family Bacillaceae_I; genus Sutcliffiella_A; species Sutcliffiella_A horikoshii_B. Next base: position 52,793 of record NZ_VTEV01000002.1, read on the forward strand.
TAAGCTGTCAATTTTATTTTTAATATTTTTTTATGAAAATGTTTATTTCAATAAAAAATTAATTAATTAAATTAAATAATATAGACAAACCTAATTGAATAAAGGAGATTGTAAATGGGATGTGGAAGTGAAAGAGTACCAAAACACAGGAAAGGTGGGAGTCAAATGAATGTAGTAAAACAGTTAGAAGAATTAAATTATGCCCTGTTACAATCTTTTTCTACTAGGCTGGATAAACCGTGGGGTGTCATGTTTTGGAATGAAGACCAACCAGACTACTATGATGCCAATCATGCCCGTGTTAGTGAATTACCAGAGAAGCCAGAAAAGGTAATCGATGAGGTCATTTCTTTTTATGAACAAATACAAGTTACCCCAAGATTTTACTTATATAACATAGAGTCGCTGACATCCTTTATCGATCTATTAATAGAGAAGGGCTTTCAGTATGAAGATTTTCCGGAGCTCATTCAGCAATGGGATGGTGATGTAACACCGTTATCAGTGAATGAAAAAATTACAATTGAGAAGGTAACAGCTACGAATTATGCTGAAGCGGTAGAGGTGGAATGTCAGATAGAGGAATTTGGAGGTAGATCAGTTCGCGAAAAGGCATTTGAAACAGAATTTAACGATAAGCGTTATACGCATTTTCTATTAAGCTATGATGGAAAGCCTTGTTCTACAGCATGCCTATTTGTTCATGGGGACCAAGGGCGCGTAGAAAGTGTCGCGACAATAGAAGCCTATAGAGGTAAAGGGTTAGTTGGACTGTTGCTACAACGCATTCAACAAGAAGCCCAAACCCTACAACTAGAAAAACTATGGATATACCCCATCACGGAACGAGTCGAAAAGGTGTACAGTCGATACGGATTTACGAAAGCCTTAACCTTACAGACAGGTCATGCCTTTCTAGGTGGGAAAGGGATTAAGGAGATACAGGGACGATAGTACGATTGCGGTGATTGCTTCTTCATCAGGGACGGATCTCTGCTTCTGAAGCAGAGATCCGTCCCTGTGTGTCCAAGAATCAAAAAACTGTCTATAAGAAATAGGCAGTTTTTTGTTTCATCCTTTAATTCTGATTGAAGAAGAGCCTCAAGAAAAAAGGGGTGCGTAACCATCCAAAAAGTAGATTTCTGTCTCTTATTAAAACTAAGTTTTTTCTTACTGAATGAATTCGAATACTCTCCAGGGTTCGATGTAATCTAAGAGCTTTAGTTCATTTTCCGGTATACGACCAACTACATTTTTTCGGCCATCATTTGGCATATCTTTTAGTATAATATGAAGTTCTCCTTTATAGCGACCATATTCATTGTTGATAATAATGATGTCACCATACTTTAAGTTATCAGTATGATGAGGCTCGATGCTCGCCTTTTCATATGCAATCCGTGACATGGTTGATCGTGCCATGTATTCGCTCATGTCTCCACGAACATAATGTGGGAAATTAAAAATAATTTCTTTTTCCACATCGCTCACTTGATCATTTAAATCAATCTTGAAGGTTAACTTTGCTGGATTTACCTTACTAAGCGCTTTTAATTCTTCCTCGCTTGCATATGCATTGGCGACAATAACATCATCTACTAACCCAGTTGCAAACAAGTGACGTGCAGCTACATCCATTGGCAGAAAACGATGCTCCTCTAACGTACAAAGCCCTTCATTCACCGGCCAAGGGCCAAAAGTAGAATCATTCTGACTAGAAACAAATGCTGCAACTCTAAGACCAAGGTCTTTTAAACTTTTACTACATGTTTCGAAATGCTTGAAGCCAAGTCCTGTATACATTTGTGGGTAGAAATTATGGCAAGTTATAATATTTTCTTTATTTGCTTTATAACTTAAGATATTATCAATATATTTTGTGCCAGTACTGGCATTGATTTCAATTTTAAGATTGTAGGGGTTAAAAGTCATAAATGCCTCTTTTGCACCATCAAAACCTTCATCTAGCCGGATACCTGCTGCACCTAGTTCAGCAAAGAAGCTTAAATCTTCATAGGTAATACCAAGTTTAGTAAAAATGTTAGGAGCAACATCTAGTATAACTTCCATATCTAATGAATTTGCATGACTAATAATCTCTTTGAATTCATTTTTAAGTTCATCAACATTTTTTCCTTCAACACTTAACAAACAAGTGAATACACGTTTAAAGCCATATTTAGCGGCAAGTGTTAAATATTCTAAATTCTTATCTTTAGTTGAATGTTCCGGATAAATCGAAACACCTAATCTTGGCATAACATAACCTCTTTTACTTAATGTTTTTTGCATTTAGTATTTGTTGTTCTAAATTGGCAAATTGCTTGCGCATTTTCTTTTTACTTCTTCTAGAATAAATAAGGGAAACTAATAAATAATTCCAATTTTGTAAATTTGATAGGGCTTTGTAATATTCTTTATAGGTTATTTCTACACCTTTTAAAGTATCTCTTAGCGAATATTCTATTGTATTGGTACCCTTTGGATTTTCAATCGTAGCACTATACTTATTTGGTTGAATTAGCTCATTAATTTGAACGTTTACAGTCACATCATAACCCATGTTGCTTCTAAGAATTTTTTTATAGGAAAAACCCTTAGATAACTTGTTTTTAGGAATAGTCTGGCCGGTACTATTTTTTATATCCTGGATGAGTGATTCTAGCAATTGTTCAAATACTTCATTTGCACTTACCTGTAATTCTACTTTTATCTCCATTTTTCCATACTCTTTATCGTACTTCTAATTTCTTATATAATTCAATAAACTCTTCGGCCATAATCTTTATGGTCTCTGCACTCATCATTTGATCTTCTGCATGCAGTAATAATAAAGTAATATCTGTTTTTTCTCCACTTGCCTCTTGTTGAATTAATTTGGAATGGGCGTGATGCCCCTGCGTATAAAGAGTGCGTCCTTCTTCAATTAAAGATGCTGCCTTGTTAAATTCGCCTTTTTTTGCTTCTTGAATCGCTTCTAGATACATGGATTTAGCAGAACCAACTGCTGAAATAATTTGGAAACAAACTAATTCGATATTCTCCATTTCCTTTCCCTCCATTTTGCAATTTAGAAAAGAGAGAAAAGAAGTAATCTTCTTTTCTCTACCTTTATTAGATATTATTAGACTTTTTCTGATTCGTAACGATTTGCTAACTTTACGAATGGGTAGTAAATGATGATGGCAATTACTAGGTTGATAATCGCTACTAAAGCAGCTTTAATGTCACCGGAAGTAGATAAGAATGCACTAATCCCAACTGGTGTTACCCAAGGCACTACAACGTTTGTATAACCAATGAAACCTGAAACAGTAGCTAAATAAGCTGTAAGGGTTAATACAACTGGTATAAACAAGAATGGAATAATTAATAATGGGCTCAATACAACCGGTAAACCAAACATGATTGGTTCGTTGATTTGGAATACAGATGCTGGTCCACCAATTTTAGATATTTCTCTGTAATCACGACGCTTCGAAGCAATCATAATCGCGATAACTAGTGATAATGTGGCACCAGCTCCGCCAAGGTGTACAAAAGCATCAAAGAATACAGATGTGAAAACATTCTGTGCACCTTCTGCATTTGCTGCAACTGCTGGTAGGTAGACTGCGTTTGTAATAGCACCCATCATGTTACCACCATGTAAACCAAAGAACCAAAGAATTTGAATCATTAATACATAAATAATTGCTGAGAATGGGTTTTGTGATAAGTTCATAAATGGATCTGTAATGAATTTTGTAAAAAAGTCGAATAGGTTAGAATCTGGATTAAAGATTGAGAACAATACTGGTACAAATGCACCAACGATGATTGCGATTAAACCAGGGATGATAGCAGCGAAGGCACGCCCAACCGCAGGTGGAACATTATCTGGTAATTTAATTGTAAGATTTTTTCTCATTAACGTTACGAAAATTTGTGTAATGACTAGTGTAACGATTATGGCTGTTAATAATGCACCAAAGTTGAAATATTGCCAACCGAAGTTACCCCATGTACCTTGAGTAGTACCATCTTCTAATGTAATAGTTACACCTTGTGGAGTTAATGCAAGGAAACCTGCAACAGCTACAACTGCCGCCGATAATGGGTTCACTTCATAAGATTTTGCCAAACTATAAGCGATTGTGAATACTACCACTAATGCAAGAACTGCGAAAGTTCCCCACCATATATTCCCCATTAGTGGCTGAAGGTACTTTGTTGTAAATTGTAAATAACCGCTTGTTTCTGGATTTAAGTTAAACCAATCTGCGATAAGTGAAGCTGGTGTAAAGAAAAGGTTGTTTAATAAAACAGCCAATGAACCCGCCATAATTAATGGCATTAATGCGATGAATCCATCACGAATTGCTACTAAATGACGCTGTCCTCCGATTCTAACAGCAACTGGTATAAAGTACCGCTCCATCCATTTAATAAAACCTGTCATAGTATTCTCCTCTCCCTTTTATAAGAAATATTAGCCTAATTTAGCTAATGCATCTTCTAATACTTTTTTTCCATTCATGGTCCCGTAAGACATCATATCAATCACTGCAACGGGAATCTTGTTTTGAACCATTTCTCTAATTTTTGATTCCAGATATTTTACTTGTGGTCCTAGAAGAATAATATCCGCCTTCTCCCAAACAGATTTTGCTTCCGCTTCAGAATTTGCCCAAATATTCACTTCCATGCCCTGCGCCTCCGCGTGATCTTTCATTTTGTTTACGAGCAAACTAGTTGACATACCTGCTGAACAAACTAACATAATATTAGTCATCCTTTACCCCCTTAGAACTTTTAGTATGGTTTACCTATGTGGAATATTATTGGCACAATGTCCTATAAAATTCCATTCCCTATATTTATTCAAGAGAAGTCATTTATGCTTTTATTAGAAAAGAATAATTGCTCTAGCCAAATCCCTCTCTTGATGCTTTAAGTGTATTGTAAAAGCGCTTTCATTTCTATGTATCCTTTTTCCGTTGCGCAACGGAAATGATTAAGTGTTTTAAAATACTTTCAAATATATCTAAAGAAAGTAAAACTGGACCAGCCGATGGCTGATCCAGTTATTTATCTTGATAAAGTTGCTCGGCAGTAAGCAAAACTTCTCGCCCGTTCATCTTTCCGTATTGAACTGTATCAATGACGATTACAGGTACGCCTTTTTCCTCTCCTAAATTTTTGAATTCATTAAACATATAGCGTACTTGGGGGCCGAGCAGCAAAACATCTGCATTATTAATTTCCCTGCTGACAGCATCAATGGGGACGGCCCATATATGATAATCTAGCTTCTGCTCTGCTGCGCATCGTTTCATTTTGGAAACCAATAAACTCGTAGACATTCCTGCGCTACAGCATAATAAGATATTCATCCTTTACCTCCATATCTTTAAGGGCGGCCATGTGATGCCGAGTAATCAATTTTATTATTAATTTTAGTGTTTATTTTTAATCGATAACACCGTTTCGAATTCGGGGTAGGTTTTACATTTTAGTAATCTCTGAACAATCTGTTGGTCATCGATGAGATCCACTAAATAGTCGTACATATTCTGTAAATCATTTGTACTATTCTTTTCAACGCTGAGCAGACATATAAATTGTACTCTCTTCTCGCCCCAATCAACAGGTTTTTTTAACGTACATATTGTCCAGAAGGTTGAGTCCGTCTGTGGTGTAATAGGGTGTGGGATTGCCACAAAATTCCCATAGCTAGTGGGAGAAAGTTGTTCTCTTGCAAAAACACTTTCTAAAAAATCTTCGCTTACTAGCCCCAAAGACTGTAATTGTCTGCATAAATAATTCAGAACTTTATCCCTTGTTTCAAATTCTTTCTGAAGAAATACTAATTCCTTTTTAACATAAGGAAGATTTTGAGTAGACCGCCCTGCTAAAACCGTTTCAATTTTTTCAAAATCTCCCCCACCTAAAATGGTATTCACATGGATAACAGGGATTGAAAGTTCAGTTAGAATTGGAATCGTACTAATAATAAAGTCAATATTAAGCAGTGAAATTTTATTTAGCTTATAATAATCCGTCGTCCCGACAATTTCAACTTTATCTGTAAATTTTGAATGAATCTTTGAAGCTAGTAAGCGGGCACTACCTACACCGGTGGCACAAACAATCAAACATCTTTTTAACTTTTTCCCTATTTTGGTGTTTTCTATTGCGGCACCTAAATGGATAGCTAAATAGCCAATTTCATTTTCATTAATGTCAATTTCCAATTCATGTTTTAGTACTAGACTTGCAATCACAGCTGCTTGAAAAGCTGCCGGATAATTAGATTTGATTTCGTCAAGCAGTGGGTTAGGCAAATTAATCTCGTAATGGTAACGATGAATCGCTGGTTTCAAATGAAGGCACATGGCCACGTAAAGTTCCTTGTCATCTTTTATTCCTAAGTTAAGTTCATAATCAATCGATTCAAGGATTTTATTGACAACACTACCAATTTGGTTATCAATCATCTCATGAATGGTACTCTCATCTAAGTGAAGCTCGGTCACCATTTTTGTACCTAGCAAATGGATGGTAATAAAGGCTATTTCCGACTCAGGAAATCGAACCGTTAATCCTTTTTCAAGTTCTTTTACAATTTCCTTTGCTACTTGATATTGCTTTTCTCTCTTTAGCTCTAGTAAATCACTGTGAAACAAGGATACATATTTCTCTTTTCTTATGCGATGAAAAGCTATTGCAATATGAACAATCAGGTTATTTAGACTTATATCAGACAGGCTAATATTATGAGTGTTAATTCGGTCTATAATAACCTTTCGAATATATGCATAGTCTTTTTTTGTGTAAATGAGCCAATCTGTATTCACTAAGTCTAAAACATTTTCATTTTTCTGAAAAATGTAGGAATAAATACAAAGACGCACTTTAAATTCGTCTCCGATTACTTTCAAACCGAAGTTAGGGCGTTTTTCAAGAGTAATTCCATAGCGTTGAAAAATATGTTTAACATTCTTTAAATCGTTTTGTAATGTCGACCGGCTAATATATAATTCATCTGCTATATCATCAAGTTTGCAGTATTCATCTGCAAGTATAAGACGCTTAATAATATAACGGATGCGATCTTCCGGCAATGTTGGAATCTCGTCATATTTTTCGTTCTCCTGTTCTACAATTTCAAGCAAGAACTGACGAAAAGTTAAGTCCTCATGAATCAGAAGCTGATACCCGGTTCCTCTTATTGATTTGATGCTAGCGCCAAAATCTTCAACAATAGCTTCCAGTTCTTTCATATCATTCCTCACGGTTCTGGAGGTAACTGCAAGAACTCTTGCTAAATACTCACTTGTTAAAGGTGTATCCGCTTTCAATAATTCGCGAATTATAGCAGTTATTCGAGGATTTAACAAAATTCATCCTCCCCTCCTACTTGAAAACTCCATTTACTATAATAATTGTAACAAAAGTTTTTCCATGCATAAAGATACTTCTTATCATGTAACAGGTATAAATGGTCTTAAGGAAGAGTAATATATTTCATCCATTATTCCTCCTTGGTTAGTAAAGTCTGTTTCCACTTTTAAAGATACAACCTAAACCTAAGTTGAGGTCAAGATGTTTTTAAATGTTAAAGTATCAGGAGGTAATTTTAGATAACGATCTAGAAATTAGACTAATAATAGAGGAAGACCAAGATTAAAAGTACGAAATGAACTTTCTGTGCATACAAATATGTTCCAAAGGGTATTCCTCCATTAAAAAGGATGGCAGCCATGGCTTTCGACTATAATTTGGACTTTGAAAAAATAGATTTTCGGAAGAACCCTGAACTTTATAGGGTTGGCAGGGGAGAACAGGGTGTCTTGCTAGTGGAGCCTTATAAAAGTGAAATCCTGCAGCATTGGCGCTTTAAGAACCCAGATATTGCAGAGAAGTCATCTAATAAGATTTATCAGATGTTCCTTGATTATAAGGAGAAAGAAGATTTTGTCGGGATGGACATGGCAAGAAAATTTCTGCAGATGGGTTATACCCGTGCCCGCCGTTACACCAATTATAAAGGCGGAAAGAAATATGACGAGAATGGCAAGGTAAACGAAAGACAGATTGACCCTGTGAAGGCTGAATCAGCAGCCATCTTTAAAGAAAAATGGAAGCTAGCGAGAGAGAATAAGGATTATCTAAAAAAAAAAAAAGATCACCAGAAGAAATATGGGTAAAGGAGAGCAGCAGCCGGGCAGGGAATAGGTTTTGCTCCTATGCTTTGTTTTTAAAATTGTTGATTTTTGCAGCAACCTAGCTGTTGATTGGAGCAAAAGGCGTAGACTCCTGAGGGGGATATCGTTTAGGGGAGACCCAGCAGGCGCAGCGAGGCCACTGAAAAACTGATAACGTAAAGTTTTTATTGATTCCTAGCTGTTGAATGGAGCAAAAGGCGAAGACTCCTGAGGGAGATAGCGCTAGGTGGAGACCCCGCAGGCTAAGCCGAGGAGGCTCCAGCAGCGCCCCTAGGAAAGCGAAGCCATTTGCGGAAATCAAAAGCGGTGCTTAACAGAGCCTTTAAAATAAATAGTAGAAAAGCGAGTAAAACTAGAAAATTAAAGTTTACTCGCTTTCAATATCCATTACTATTTATTTTGGTTGTAAAACTAGGCTCTTAGCTTCCTCGCGATACTCATCACTCATCAATGTCTGATGATATCTTCCTTGTGTCCAATCATCCATCTGATCATGGTACCAAGGGCTCATCACATGTCCAGATTGACCTGGACCGACGACATTATAACTCTCTAATGGGTTTTTCATGTCCACAATCGTTCTCCAGGCGGCACCGTGGTTTACTTTTCCTGTTTCACTATTCCAGCCAGCAGCTCCTACCGTCACCCTACTTCCTCTCATTGGAATAGACCCTTTTCTATTGAAGAGGAGGTGCAAAGGATTAACGGTTGACAATGGATGAGAAAACTCGGCTGCATGCACTTCTCCCCATTTCCATTCCGCTGGATTTTCACCTTGGAAATTACTTGCTCGATTAACGGCATTTGTGAGAGATTCCTGTAGAACTTTCTGTAAACCACCATTTTCAGTAATCCAGATTCCTTCCTTACCTTGATGTGCTTCCCGTATCAGTTGGTCTACCACGTTTCCTTTTCCTGCAAAGAGTTTTAGCACGTCTTCACTAATCTCATCATGAAACAACACGTTAGCGATCTCTTCCATCCAAAAGTGGAAGAGCAGGGGGGCGGCTAAATCAGTGCTATCGGTAAAGTCCCAATCTTCAAACGTCTCTAAGGCCTCTCTATCAATCTCTCGAAGATTAGAGACATCTGTATTTTTTAATAAAATAGGGACAAACTCTTCTGCTTGGAGATTATAATGGTCGAATTGAAGTTGCATCATGTCCTCTACATTTAGTTTCTCTTTAGATTCTAAAACGTCTTGAATTCTTTGCTGACGGTAGGGTTGAGCCCAGATGTTGGATATATGGTACGGATACTCCTCTCCCGCTATTTTATAGTTTGCTGTTGCGATGTAGCCTTCTGCGGGATTTACAACGGTTGGAAGCTCCTCCCACGGAATATATCCTTCCCATTCATATTCATCCGTCCATCCTGGTACCGGAAGTAAGCTATCTCCTTTTTTTCGAATAGGGATAAGTCCATTCGCGCGGTACGCAATGGTTCCATCTGTAGAAGCAAAGACGAAGTTCTGTGCTGGCGTATGAAAGTATGTTAAGGCTTCTTTAAACTCCTCCCAGTTTGTTGCTTTGCTAAACTTCAGCACAGCTTCGAGCTCCGTGGAAGGTTCTAGTGCCGTCCATTTCATGGCAAGTGCGGTATTCGCATCTTCGTAATGTGCGAACTCAGACATGATGGGGCCGTGTCTTGTCACTACTACCTCATGATCTAGTGGTTCCTCGTCTTTAATAAAAATCTTTTCCGCTATTATTTCAGCAGGCTCCCATTTGTCGTTATACAGGAACTCATGCTTGTTATCTGGGTTGCGCTTTTCTATATAGAGATCCTGTACGTCAGGTCCAACGTTTGTCACACCCCAAGAAATTGTTTCGTTTCGGCCGAGTATAATACCAGGAATTCCTGCAAAAATAACACCACTAACGTTAATCTCTGGGGACTGCAGATGTGTTTCATACCATATTGCTGGTGTTGCTAACCCAAGATGAGGGTCATCCGCTAGTAACGGGAAGCCCGATTCAGATCTTTCGCCGCTTACTACCCAATTATTACTTCCGTTAAATTCGTGAGGGATAACGGCTCCGGCAAAGCTTTTTCCAATATCAATGGTAGAGTCTTTTACTGCTTGGATAATGGCAAGGCCATCTTCTGGATAGCTTGGAAAAAGTTCTAGCGCCTTGTCCTCCGGGAAGTTTTGAATTAGATGATGGCGAAACGCTTGTCCTTCCCAATGCCCTCCAAGGTCAAAGGCCATATATTTTCCAATCGTAATGGAATCCAAATCAGACCATTCTTCCGGTTCATACCCCATGATGGTAAATTCAATAGGGAGGGTATTGGCTGCTTTTGCCTGTTTAATATATTGATTTACTCCTTCAGCATAGGATTCCAATGCTTTTCTTGCTTCGTCAGAATAAAGATCCAACGACTTTTCTGCAGCTCTTCTTAACCCTAACGTTCTAAAAAATTTATCCCGGTCAAGCGCTTGTTTTCCTACAACCTCACTTAGCATACCGGATGCTTGTCTTCTACTTAAATCCATTTGAAAAATACGATCTTGTGCTGTTACATAGCCTTGTGCGAAGAAAAGATCATGCTGATTTTTGGCCTCGATATGAGGGGTTCCCGCCTCATCTCGATAGACGTTTACTTCTTCTATTAATCCACTTACTTCAATTGTGCCTTCTGTTTGCGGTACGCTCTTATTTAGAAGCCAGAACAAGTAACCTACTGTAACGATAGCAACAAATAGAATGGCCAATGCTATTGAAATGGTGACTTGCCATCTTCTTTTTCTAGGCCATATCCGAAACCTTTTCTTTATAACAACCTCCACACCATAACCCCCTTATAATGAGAACGCTTACAACTATTCGTAAGTATTTTTATATTTATGAATAGTAAGAATTATTATATCACGGTATACAGGGAGTTTTTACAACCTAGGGCATAAAAAAAAGGTACGGGAATTCCCGTACCTTTTTACAATCCTTATTCAGCGGAGAAGATTTCTTCAATCTCATCTAGCATGATGTTTGCAGCTTTTACACCACCAGCTGTGTTCCAGATGATGTCACTTACTTTGTGAGCATTTCCTTCTTTAGCAGCTGTTAGGTTTTGCCAAAGTGGATCCTTTGTCCATTCTTCTTCTACTGCAGTTGAATCAGCATAAGTGAAGTAGAATAGTTTATCCGCGTCCATTTTAGGGATTAATTCTTTATCTACTTCTACAGCAAAGTTACCCATCTTGTTGTCAGCTGTAAATAATTCTTCTTGGTGCGCCGCACGTTTGAAACCGATTTGGTCAAGTACAACTCCGGAGAATGAATCTGTCCAGTAAATACGAGTTGGACGAGAGCTGAAGCGAACAACGGAAACTTCTTGGTTTACTTTATCTCCAAGCTTTGCTGTTAAATCTTCCACTTTCTTATCATATGCTGCAATTACTTCTTTCCCTTTTTCTTCTTGATTCAAAGCTTTAGCATATAACTCAAAGTTGATTTTCCAGTCACCAGCTAGGTCCTCAGCGAAGACAGTTGGAGCAATAGCATTTAATTGATCGTATAGTGCTTCTTGGCGGACTTTGTTTCCGATGATTAAATCAGGTTTTAATTCCGCGATTTTCTCGATGTTTACTTCGATTTCATCTCCAACAACCTCAACGCCTTCCATGTCCGCGCTGATGTGCTCATACCAAGGATCTTGATCCCAAGACATTACAGCACCTACAGGTTTTACATCAAGTGCCAATAATGCTTCAGTTCCTTCGTTCGTTAAGATAACCACACGCTCTGGAGTTTTTTCTAATTCCGTCGTACCCATCGCATGTTCTACTGTATAGTTCGTAGGTTCTGTTGTTGCTTCTGTTGCTTCATTAGAATTGTTGGATGTATTGTTTGCAGCGTTGTTATTAGTATTACCGCAAGCAGCCAATACAATTAGTGTTAACATTGCAATAGCTAATGTCCAAAACTTTCTTTTCATTTCTTTTATCCCCCTAAACTTATTATGTATAAATAATGTTGATAATCATTATCAACTACTTATTACATTCACTATAATATGGGATGATTAAACTACTGTCAATATTAAATTGAAAATAATTCTCATTATCATTGACGCTTTTTTTAATATCTTCTAAACTAGTAATAGACATAAATTAGGATGGTACGAAAAGTGAGTAGAATAATGGATTGGAAAAGTATAGTGAAATTTGTAGTAGTGACCTTGCTGCTCCTCTTGTTAATGGGGATGAGTATTGTTTTAGGGTATACAGATACAACGGTTAAGTTGGCTTATGAAGCGTTTACCTCCTTTAATGGAAGTAATGAGCATATCATCATCCAATCGGTTCGCTTGCCAAGGGCGCTGATTGCCGCATCTGTCGGAGCCTCCCTGGCAATGGCAGGTGTGTATATGCAGACCTTGACGAAGAACCCTTTGGCATCTCCCGGCATACTTGGGATTAATGCAGGAGCAAGCTTTGCGGTAGTATTTGTCATTTCCTTCTTTAAGGTGGCAGATTTGAGTGTTTTCACATGGGTATCCTTTCTAGGAGCTGCCGTTGCCGCACTAGCTGTTTATTTTATTGGTGGGATAGGTAGGCAAGAATTAACACCTATGAAAATAACCCTTGCTGGGGCTGCCATTACCGCTCTTTTTTCCTCTTTTACACAAGGGATATTGGTCACTAATGAAGCCGCCCTGGATGAAGTCTTGTTCTGGCTATCTGGATCTATCCAAGGGAGAAAACTGGAAGTATTGGCGTCTGTTTTTCCCTATTTATTGGGTGGATGGGTGTTAGCGCTGATTTTAACCCCGATGATGAATGTTTTGGCCATGGGAGATGATGTCGCAAAAGGCCTTGGGGTCAAGGTTGGATTGTTGAAACTAATAGTAGGTGTTCTTGTCATTCTACTTGCTGGCGGATCGGTTGCCGTGGCAGGACCGATTGGATTCATCGGAATCGTGATTCCCCATATTGCCAGACGTATTATAGGTACCGATCATAGATGGCTCGTCCCTTTTGCTGGTTTACTAGGTGGCGTTCTTCTCTTGGCAGCTGACATAGGAGCAAGGTATATCGTCATGCCTCAAGAGGTGCCAGTAGGTGTCATGACCGCATTTATCGGGACACCGTATTTTATTTACATAGCAAGGAAGGGGTTTAACAAAGGATGAAGGGATATCGCAGCTTTCGGATTGGTAAGGACAAGGTATCCCTGCTTTTAGATCAAAATGCACTATTAAAACTTGGAATACTTGTTATTATCACGTGTATCATTTTTATTGTAAGTGTTGGGTTAGGAGACCTTCGCATTCACCCATTTACAGTGGTAAATTTATTTTTTGGAGGCGGGTCAGAGCTCGAACAGCTCGTTGTCTTTCAATTTAGATTACCGAGAATCATCGCCTCTGTTTTAGTCGGGATGGCATTAGCGGTAGCAGGGGGAATTCTGCAAGGAATGATCCGAAATAGCCTGGCTGCCCCCGACACAATCGGTATAACTGCTGGTGCTGGAATGGCAGTCGTGGCATTTCTCTGGCTTTTTAGCGACGATAATTACTCTTTAATCGTCAGCATCAAATGGCTGCCTGTTGCCGCTTTTCTTGGAGCATCTCTAGTAGCATCTGCAGTCTACTTTCTTTCATGGAAGGACGGTGTAACTCCCGTTCGACTTATCCTTATTGGAATAGGTATTTCTGCATTGATGCAGGCGGGAACTACCACATTTATGGTATTAGGTCCCATTTATATGGCTAGTCAAGCGAATATATGGATAACAGGAAGCGTTAATAGCATCACTTGGGAGGATGTAAACGTGCTCCTTCCTGTCACCGTAATCCTCCTAATCCTAGCTTTTCTCTCCGCACGGAATGTAAACGTTCAGTCTTTAGGAGAAGATATAGCTACTAACGTAGGAAGCGCGGTGCAACGTCATCATTTCCTACTACTCATGATCAGTACAGGATTAGTAGGAATATCAGTTTCATTTGCTGGTGGTATCGGGTTCGTCGGACTCATGGCACCACATATTGCCCGCAAGCTGGTAGGTTCCTCGTATGGAGCCCTACTTCCCGTCGCTGCATTTATCGGCGCAAACCTTGTATTGGTAGCAGATTTAATCGGACGGACCCTGTTCTTACCTTCCATCGTACCTGCAGGGGTCTTTACAGCAACCCTAGGTGCCCCATACTTTATCTATCTTTTAATGAAATCGAAGAGGTAAGGGGAGGGGACAGGTAATTCAGCCCGTTTGTCCTAAAAAGTGTAGACGGGTTGGCGTGCCTGTCCTTCCAACCCAAAAGGAGTGAAAACAAACAATGGAAGTAATTTATTTCGCAGGTGGATGTCTATGGGGCGTGCAGGCTTTTATAAAAACATTGCCTGGTGTTATGTTTACGGAAGCGGGAAGAGCGAATGGAACAAGTCATACACTTGATGGAGAGTATGATGGCTATGCGGAGTGTGTAAAAACTGAGTTTGACCCGGATGTTGTAACTGTAACGAGATTAATGGATTATTTCTTTGAGATCATTGATCCGTATAGTTTGAATCAACAAGGTGAGGATGTAGGGGAGAAATACAGAACGGGAGTGTATAGTGAAAAAGGTACACATTTGGAAGAGGCGCGAGCGTTTATTCGTAATCGAGGCGATAATGACAGCATCGTCGTGGAAGTTTTACCTCTTTCAAACTATGTGAGAAGCGCCGAAGAACATCAAGACAGGTTAGCTAGATGTCCGGATGATTATTGTCATATTCCAGAAGAGTTGTTGAGAAAATATAAGTAAGAATGGTACGAGGGGATATATTTAGGAGTAGATAATTCGATTGACTCCAAAGTTCAGGACAAAATGTGTTCGGCACGAACTCGTGGTCCTTCAGCCGGTTTACAGTTTAAAGGGTAGACGGGGCAATGAACCTGTCCATTCTACCCAAAGGAGGCAGCAGCATGCGGAAGTTTGTCAGGCGTTTAAAGTTTATCTTCACCTTTTGGAGGTTCATTCCTTTCCTGATAGATTATTTTAGGTCAAACGAAGTAACAGGGGCTAAAAAGATAGTCGGTGTGGTGCTCCTCCTTGCTTATTTGATTTTTCCGTTCGATTTAATTCCGGATTATCTCCTGTTTTTTGGTGTGTTGGATGATGTGATGGTTGTGACGTTTGTATTGGAGCGGATCGTGAAGATGGCACCGAATTCGTTGAAGGAGAAGTATAAGCTTTTGGATAAATAAAAGGCCCCCAACTCCTGACGATTCGACTTGCCCCAAACCTCAACCTAAAAAGTGTTACGCCTCCAATACGTAACACTTAATTATTTTTCTGCCTTTTTAATGGTTTCTCCTGAGGGCAGTTGAAATAACCTGCTTTTCGGTTCATATATCTTTTGGGAAGGCCATAGCCCGTGATGTCCTGAAAAGAGATAGCTGATTAGACAGGCAACAAAAAAGTATTCTAATCCCTTTCCGTTAAACATCTCCATTGCCAGAAGGAATGCTGCCAGCGGGGTATTAGTTCCTGCACTAAAAGCGGCAATTAAACCTAATGCAGCGACAAAGGACAGAGGTAAGTTAACAAAAGTATGTAAGGCATTGCCTAATGTTGCGCCCATAAAGAATAAAGGAATGGCTTCCCCGCCGACAAAGCCGCTACCAAGCGTTATTGCAGTCAAAGCAAGCTTCGCCAGGAAAGAGAAAGGAGGGACTTCTTCTTTGAAGGATAGTTCTAGCATCTCTATTCCCCGGCCGTTGTAGTCTTGGGTACCAATCATTAAAGTGATGGCTACTACTAAGATTCCTCCAAAAAATGCCCTCTTCATATGATTCTTATTAAAAAGCCTCTCAGAGAAATGTTGTATTTCGTGCCGTAACTGACAATATGTAACGCTGACAAGGCAGAAGATCATGGATAGAAGTATCACTTTCATAAACGTAATAAACGATATTTCTGGTACGCTTTGGATGATAAATTCCTCGTGTTTATGTCCCCATGCACCAATAGTGACATAATGTGCAACAAAGCTCGCCATAAGGCATGGAACCAGTGCTTCAAATTTTAATTTTCCTAATGCGGACATTTCCATTCCGAAAACAACACCTGTTATGGGTGCCCCAAAGGCAGCACCAAAGCCAGCACTTATTCCGCTCATGATGATAATTTTGGTGTCTAATCTGTTTACTTTAAAGAAGTTGTGGACTGCCGAGGCTACACTGCTCCCCATTTGAATAGCTGCCCCTTCTCTTCCTGTTGAGCCCCCCAAGATGACAGTAATAAAAGTCCCAATATAGACGATTGGCCCCATTCTCATCGGCACTTTTTTTTCTCCATGAACGGCGTCGATTACGAGGTTGTTTAATTCGGCAGTGTCATTTAACGTATGATTCAGAAAAACTTTTCCATAATTCATATATAGGTAACCGATGATTATACCTCCAAAGGGGAGAAGGAGGATTAGCCAATCGTTTTGTAATCGTACATCTCCGAGATAATCATTCGTTTTCAAAAGGAAAGTAGTGATTGAGCCCACTAATAAACCAATTATGCCTCCAAAGAAGCTCCATTGAGCAAAAATTGCAAAAAAGCTTTTATACTTTAAAAACATTCACCAATCACTCGTTTCTAACCAGTAATAATATACAAATTTAGTCTTGCCCAATGGACTAAAATTATTTTGGGGAATTTGGAGGGAAGAAATATTAGCAAGTGAATTGTATTCCTGTTACGGTGATAGGTGGTTTTTAGGGGGAGGACTAGGTGGTATTTCCCTTCAGATGATAATAAGATTTTCCCAAAAAGTAGGCAATTCTATTAATTTAGATGCTATAATAATGAAAGTTATTGGAATTAAATAGAAAATTTAAGAACTAATTCTCATAGATTGCATATTAAAAATCTAACTCAGGAAAGTACTCTGCATGTGGGTAAGACTAGTTGTGATAGTATTAAAGGAGGATTTTGTTTTTGTTAGTTTTATTTAATGATTTATTTTTCAATCTTTGTGTGTTAACTTCATTAATTTTTATCTATTTGCAAATAAGATGGAAAATTGAATTAGATAAAAGAAATAAGATAATTTCTATTTTAATAGATGGGTTTGCAGGAGGATTGTTGGGTTTTATACTAATGTATTATTCCATTCAAGTCACACAGGAAACAATGGTCGACTTGCGTTTCATTCCAGTCATGCTAATTATTATGTTTTTAGGAGTCCCTCAAGCCCTTATTAGTTCTGTATTAATAATTATAGGCAGATTTATATTTGGATTCACTACTTCTGCTATTGCAGCGTTCATCCTGATGGGTATATTGCTTATCGGTTTTGTATTAATAAATAAAGTGAGTGTTAAATATAACGTAGATCGTCATTCTTATAGGAAAAGTTTAGTAATGATTATATTTTCCAATATGGTATTTAGCATCATTATTTCCTTGCTGGTTAAGGATTACGGCGTTTTGACAAGATTAATCCCTTCTTATTGGGCAGTCTCCATTATAGGTGGGCTTACATCTGTTTTCTTTGTAAAATATATACGAAAAACGCAATATCTCTTAATGAAGTATGAAAAGGAATCTACCATTGATTTTCTTACCGGATTAAATAATGTGCGTCAGTTTGATACAATTTGGAATATGTTGAGTAGTAATGCTATTGCAAAAGGTGAAAAATTATCGTTATTAATTATTGATATTGACCATTTTAAATTTGTGAATGATACATACGGACACCCAGTAGGTGATACAATTCTATCCGAATTGGGGAAAATCCTAAAAAATACTACTCGCTCGTTTGATGTGGTTTCTAGAAATGGAGGAGAGGAGTTTTCCGTTATTTTGCCTGACAGCCCGCATCCTCATGCAATGGAAATAGCGGAGCGTATCAGAAAAGCAGTAGAAGCATACAAATTTAATATTTCTGCTAAAGAATCAATATCCATAACAGTTTCCATAGGTGTAGCAACTTACCCAGAAACCGTAAGTGAAACAAACGAAATGGTTTATATTGCGGATGAGTGTTTATATAAGGCAAAACGAACAGGCAGAAATAGAGTGTGCGACAATACTTATGAAGTGATGAAGATAAAATATCAATAAGAGCCGTTTAGAATGGACAGGTGTGATCATATTTTTACTATGAGGTGAAGACTTTGACGGGGAAATTAGCTCATTTTCTAAAAGAAATGTCTTGTCCAATATATCGATGCATTATTGGTCGCAGTGTCTGTCCCTTTAACTCGTAAGTCAATAAGCTTATACAGGATGTGAATGAGATGAATGCTTTTTTAAAGAATGCTTACCAGTCGCATCATGCACTGGAGATAATTTTTTCATCTTTGCGTTGGTTTTTTCTTGTTCTATCGATTGTAGTCTTTGCTATTCAACATATCAATAATCCTGTTGAATGGAAGATTACTTTATTTGTATTATTAGTTATTTTCGGCTTTCTATATATGGGTATATCGGATTACTACTTGCATAAGTCACCTGAAGGCTCCAAGATGTATGTCATGATGACAAAGGGTGGACCGTTTTTTGACTTTGTTGCGTTCTCAGCCTTAGTCCCATTAACCGGTGGCTTGGATAGTCCACTATTTCCTTTAGCCTATTTAATTATTTTGCATGTCGCTGTTTATTGGCGCTTTCTAGGTGGTATGATTGCAGCTGGTTTCTTTACGCTAGTGTACTCGGTCATTTTTTTCGTGCAAGCGCAAGAAGCCACTTCCGTACATAGCATGATTCACTATGTTAGTGCGGTGCTTTTTCTACTCCTCATTGGTGGATTGGGAGGCATCATCGTTTCTAGAGAGCGTAAACATCAGTGGGAAAATAGCTTGTTGGTGGAAGCGGCAAATCGCGATTATCTTACCAATCTAGCAAATCACCGTTCTTTTCAGGAATGCTTACGTAATGACCTCCTTGACCAAAAATCCTTCTACCTCGCTCTAACAGATATTGATAAATTTAAAGCTATTAATGATAAATATGGACATGTTACGGGAGACAAAGTGCTGCGGAGAATTGGGGAAATCCTGACTTCTGTACTTTCTAACAAAGAGGGAAAAGCTTTCCGTTATGGAGGAGAAGAGTTTGCCCTTATTCTCTATTACGCAGAAGAATTTGATGTAAAAAAAGTGCTTGATGAAATGAAACAAGCAGTAGCCAGTCATGTTTTTTACGACAAAGGGGAAGCATTCACCGTCACCATGAGCTTTGGTTCGGCTAAACAAAACGGAGAACGTCCGAACCAACTAGTGGAAAAAGTAGATAAACTTCTCTATGCAGCAAAAAACGGTGGAAGAAACCGGATTGTGTTAGCAGAGGTTGGATAAAAAAGGGGTGATAGGAAGTGTGGATTTTACAGAGATTTTTTAAAAATGTAATCAAAACAAATAATTTTGCTATAGTCCTTGTGTCCATTTTAGTTATTGCAGGAAGTTCACTCACTATGCATCTATTAGAGCCGGACACATTTCCAACTGTATTCGAAGGATTATGGTGGACGATGACGACGGTTACTACTGTAGGGTACGGGGATGTGTCTCCCACAACAGTGGAAGGAAAGACTTTTGCCATGTTTTTATTTATCTTTGGTATTGGTCTTATCGGTGTCTTGATAGGAAAAGTGGTAAATTTATTATCACTGTATAGTAAATGGAAGGGGGAAGGGAAATTGAGTAGTAAGAAAACTAATCATCTTGTTTTTGTAGGGTGGACAGATAAGACAGAAAGAGCAATGGCTGAGATATTAGAAGATAACGAGAATGCGCAAATTGTATTAATAGATTCTAAAAAAACAAATCCTTGTGATTTGGAAGTTGATTATGTACAAGGAGATGCAAGTGAAGATGCCATCCTGCTAAAGGCGAACGTTCTAGAGGCAAAATCTGTGACCATTTTCTCTGATGACATGATAGAAGATGCTTCGCTTTCGGATGGAAAAACATTGTTAGTCGCATCGTCTGTAGAACGGCTTTCCAAGATACATAATCGTAATATCTATACGATCGTGGAAATTAGAAAAGAAAAAAGTATCCCAAACTTCTCCCATGCTAATGTAGATGAATTTGTCATTTCTGGTGAAACGGCGTCTCGGTTATTGGCAAAAGCTACCATGTACCACGGTTCGTCGCATTTATTTAGACAACTTACCAGCAGAATGCACGGAGATAATATTTATGAAATTGCTGCTGACCCTGCTTGGAACACCTATAGGCAAGCATTTCATGAAATCCTTGATAAAGGAGCGACATTATTATCGAGTGGAAAAGAGCTGGACATCAATAGAAGGCTGGATGAGAAGATTCCAAATGACGCAAAACTATATATCATCTGTGATAAACATACCTATGAATCGAAGTTTAAAGTGGTATAAATAGATAAAAGCTCAAAGCGACGACGAATGCTTTGAGCTTTCTTATTTTAATAGGTTAAGGAACTGGCAATAATCCAGCCGATGGACAAGGAGAACATCATCAATAAGATGCCCACAGACACACGGTCCTCATTAATTGCATCCTTAATGCTGTAATTGATGGTGACAACTTCAGCTAGTACGTAAAAGACGATTTGCGCCACGATCCCAATAACTCCCCAGATAACCATATCCAAGAAAGATACAGAATGTGCAATGGCGGATCCGATGACAAATGCCAAACCGAGCAGTTTTCCGCCCATCACCAGTGCTGCTGTTGTATTTCCTTGTGAAACAAGTTTAATTTTCTCATTCCTAGAAGTTAAATCGAACAAAAATAAACCAATAAACAGTAAAACAAACGCTGTGCCAGCATATAAACCAAAAGACGCTAAATAGCTACCCATTTCCAATCACTCCTTCGTATGTTTAAACCCTACAGGCATAAAATAAGATAAATTATCAATAATTTGTTTTCCTAAACGGTATCCAAACGCACTTGCTTGTTCATTCACAAGAAAAGCACCAATCATCATATGACCGTCTTTCTCCCCGTTATCTGTTTGAAACGAAATTTTTGGCAAATCTATATACTCTTGGTAGACCTGCACATAATCTACATAACTATTGTTTGGATCTTCCTCTACCTTTTCCCCTGAATGTGCGTAAATTTTGACAGAATCGCCTTCTCTCCCAAAGGTCGGCTTTTCCACGTACTTTTTCCCTGCAGTCAGAAAAGGGGTGGGTTCTAAGTAGGTAGCGAGAAAATACTCGCGAATCCACTCATGCTCCTCTTGTGTAAAATAATCGCTATTCTGTTCATGAAGCCCCCAAATAATGGCTTGCACCGCCTTGGATTGTAGTAGAAAGGCACTTAATGGATTAACGATGGCAAGCTTCTTTAAGCGGACCAAATCTAACAACTGCAGACCAACATTCGCACCAGTTTCCTGATCCTTATCCAATATGAGCGATTCTATCGGGAATGTCTGGCGATACAAGACATCAATCTTCCTTCCTTCTTCATCCAACAATGCTTCCCCTTCAATGATTTTCAGCTTGTGCAGGGGAACATAATGGGCAGGAAGCTTACAAATATCTTTTAAATATAAGACCGTTTGTTTATCCTCGAAATTTTCATCATGGGAAGTAAACACAATGTTTGGGAATTCCTTTTTACCCAAAACCTGATAGCTTTCAAAAATTGCATTCTTTACAGATCTTCCTAAGCGCTCCTCTTCTTGGGCATTAGGGTCAAACCGATTAAACTCTTTACAAACTTCCCCGTTCATTTGAAACAATTCTTTAATAAACGTTGGCGTGTCACTATTAATCTCCAAAACTTTATATGTATCTTTCGTTTTTACCAGATCCACTCGGGAGATTACGGATTCAGCTTCCATCTCCTTGATTGACAGGAATGGAAGGGTCTCTTTTGGATACCCAAGTTCGAGAAGGGTTTCTTCTTCAAGTCCCCGCAGCAGCTTTGCCATTTTCGAAAAAATTCTCCCTACTCTATTGGTCACTTTACGAATGTGCGCAGCTTCTTCTTCATCTATTTCATAAAGGGAATAGAGGGCGTATTCCTGGCCATACAAATTGCTCCAGAAGGCAGGGAACTTTGCATAAAACTCCTCTCGAGCAGTTTGATATACTTGCTCTTTCATCTAACTCATCCTCCACTATAAGAGGAACCACTGCCAAATCCCTTACTTGGTGTTGTATTGGATTGAAAAGAAGAGCTGTTTCGATAATTCTTATAAGACGAATCCTTTTTTAAGGAAGACTTACTCCCAAAAAAGCTCCCTCCGTGATAATAGCTGCGATAATGGCTGGATGATTCATCGTCGCATTGATAGACGCCCTCTTCATTATCCCACTCATACTCATTACAACGGTCATCTAATGGCTCTGGGGGCAGCGAACTAACTTCCTCCGTATTGGAGCCGCAACCTGTCATACCCAAAGCGAATATCGTGGCAGAAACACTACTTAATACTTTTTTTGTCTTTGTCATGAGGATTACTCCTTTCTTACTTAATCGACTAAACTAATAGTAACAAAAATAGGAAATGAATAGGAGAAAATTTTAATAATTTGGCAGAAGAATCTACGTAATTTTGCTATGATGAACATATATGACAATAAAGACAGGTAGGTGTACCCCTAATGGAACTGATTTATTACTTACACGATCGAGGCAACTATGACCCCATTTACGAATACAAAAAGGGAAAAATTAGCGAAGATGAAATATTTGCAAGACAGCTGTGCACTTTTTTTATAAAAGAAGGAATTCAATATAAATTAATATGCAATGAGGGCTCCTTAGATAACAGCACCGAAACAATTACGGTAGAAAAAGATGAGGTAGCAAGGAATTTCTATAAGGAAAAATCATACCCTGCCGGCATTCACATGGAGTTTCGCGAATTTAAATACCTTCAAGATATGCCGCTCCTTCACACACAACCATTGGAAAGCCACTGGGAAGCCATCAAATTTTTGTTAAAGGATATTGTTCACCTCCCTGGAATTGGGGAATGCCATGTCGATTCCACCGAAATTGATGAAGACCGACAATGCTATGTTTTCTATATACAAAAGATTGTGAAAGAAGCATAGGAAATTTACCATTACCCTATATCTTATTTGTAAAATATTGCTATAATTAACCATATGTGAACTCAGTAAAGGGGAGAATGGGATGGCAGAGATGAATGATAACCCGTTATTAAAAAGAGACGAAAATAAACCAAAGGTTAAAGTAGAAAGAAAAGAAGGGGAACCCACGGCAGCCTTTAAAGGCGCAAGTTGGGCAGCCCTTGTGGTTGGTGTTTCCGCTTATTTAATCGGCCTGTTCAATGCTACAATGGAACTGAATGAGAAGGGCTACTACTTTGCCGTATTGGTTTTCGGCCTGTATGCAGCCGTGTCCTTACAAAAAGCAGTACGAGATCGGGAAGAGGACATTCCTGTTTCTGGCATCTATTACGGGCTCAGTTGGTTTGCCCTTATTGTTTCCATCTCCTTAATGGCAATCGGCCTCTATAATGCCGGAAGTATCATTTTAAGTGAAAAAGGATTTTACGGTATGTCCTTTGTACTCAGCTTATTTGCAGCCATCACCATCCAGAAAAACATTCGAGACACGCAAAACGCAAGAGAAAGAGATTAATAGCACAAGCGGTACAGTGAGCTACAGCTACTTGTAGAGGCTTGCAGTACCGTTCTCTTTTTTGCTCCAGACAGTTTAAAATAATCAGATAATACGGTGTAATCTGGTGAAAAGTTAGCCCGAAATGTGATATGATAGAGATTAAGATGGACAAAGTATGTTTTTAGGTAGCGTTATGCCTTTAGGATGCTAGAAGCAATAGCGCCTGCTCTTTTTTATAAATTTAGGGGATGTGTAATGATGAGCAACATGCAGAATAAAACAGACGTTATCTTAATTGGTGCCGGTGTCATGAGCGCAACTTTAGGTTCATTATTAAAGGAAGTTGCACCAGATTGGAATATTAAAGTGTTTGAAAAGCTAGCAAGTGCAGGGGAAGAAAGCTCGAATGAGTGGAATAATGCAGGAACGGGACATGCAGCATTATGCGAGCTGAATTATACGTCGTTAAAAGCGGACGGAACGATGGATATCAGCAAAGCGGTAAAGGTTAACGAGCAGTTCCAACTTTCACGCCAATACTGGTCCTATTTAGTCAAACGAAACCTAATCAGCAACCCACAGGACTTTATTATGCCAATTCCACATATCAGCTTTGTGGAAGGAAAAGAAAATGTTACATTTTTGAAAAAACGGATGGAAGCGCTATCAGTAAATCCGCTTTTTAAAGGAATGGAATACTCCGAAGATCCGAAAAAGCTGAAGGAATGGATGCCGCTTATGATGGAAGGCCGCACCTCAACGGAGCCAATTGCGGCAACAAAGATCGACTCTGGTACAGACGTGAACTTCGGTGCGTTGACGCGCATGCTGTTTGACCACTTGGAGAAAAACAATGTAGACGTTCATTATGAGCACAGTGTAGAAGATCTTAAGCGTGCAAGCGACGGTTCATGGGAATTAAAAATTCGTAATATGAAAACTGGTCAAGTGGAATATCACCATGCCAAATTCGTATTTATCGGCGGGGGTGGGGGTAGTCTGCCACTGTTGCAAAAAACTGGTATCCCGGAATCCAAAAATATCGGTGGATTCCCAGTTAGCGGACTGTTCCTAGTATGCAACAATCCTGAAGTAGTAGAAAAACATCACGCAAAAGTATACGGAAAGGCAAAGGTAGGAGCGCCGCCAATGTCTGTTCCGCACCTTGATACTAGATACATTAACAACAAAAAGAGCCTGCTGTTCGGCCCATTTGCAGGTTTCTCACCGAAGTTTCTGAAAACCGGCTCCAACCTAGACTTGATCGGCTCCGTAAAGCCATATAACGTCATGACCATGCTTTCGGCTGGATTCAAAGAAATGTCGCTGACCAAGTATTTGATTCAACAGGTGCTATTATCCAATGAAAAGCGCATTGATGAGCTGCGAGAGTTTATCCCCAACGCTAAAAGCGAAGACTGGGAGATCGTTGTCGCAGGTCAACGTGTTCAAGTCATCAAGGACACGGAAGCAGGCGGAAAAGGTACTCTTCAATTTGGTACTGAAGTGGTTAGTGCATCCGATGGTTCCATAGCGGCATTGCTCGGTGCTTCTCCAGGAGCTTCCACTGCGGTTCACGTTATGCTCGAAGTATTTGAAAAATGCTTCCCTGAGCAAATGTTTGAGTGGAAAGAGAAAATCCAAGAAATGATTCCTAGCTATGGCGTATCTTTAGTTGATAATCCTGCGCTATTTGATGAGCTTTTCGCATCCACGGCGGAAACCCTCTTTCTTAGTGACGGGAAGGAGCAAAAGGCGCTATCCTTTCATTAAGTTTAGATTAAATGGTAAAACCTTCGATCCTTTTGGGGATTGAGGGTTTTTTGTTTGGTGGAGGGGGCCTTTTGATAGCAAGCCTGCATTTTTCAGAGCGGGAAACTTGAGTTGGAGATTCAAACTTCAGTATGCTAGAAGTATTAAGATACGAGAGGGTGTTCTTTATGAAAACAGGTAAACGGCATATCAGAGACCATTGGAAGGTGCAATATAAAAATCCAGGATACCCCCATGTTCAGCAAGGTTGGATCTTGCCTCCAGACCGAATGCGAGAGTACGATCCATTCATACTGATGGCAGACGATTGGTTCAAACGAGGAACCTTCTCCGACCACCCTCACCGCGGTTTCCAGACTATCACCTATGTGGTGGATGGCAGGCTTGAGCATACCGACAATCAGGGTGGACACTCTGTGTTGCATGCAGGAGATGTTCAATACATGAATGCCGGGAGTGGTGCTCGCCATGCGGAGGAAGCGGTTGATGAGGATGTCATTCATACGTTGCAGCTCTGGCTGAATTTGCCGAAAAGCTTGAAGCAGACACAGTCCTCTTATCAGAATGTACTTTTGGAAGAAGCTCCTTGGGTGGAGTTAAAAGGTGGTAATTTACGAGTTTACTCGGGAAGTGCAGAGGGCGTGACAGGTCCGATGAACTCATTGGTCCCCATTAATATGTTTGAGCTTTATTTACGCGCGGGTGAGCGATACTCTCTTGAATTGCCTGCAAATCACAACGGTCATGTTTATATGCTCCAAGGCGAGATGACATTTGGTGGTGGTGAGGGGGCTGTAACATTGGGGAAAACCGAGGTGGGGTTGCTGACTTACGATGAGGCCGCTGACGATGGTGCGGTCGATACGCTGGAGATCACGGCGGTGGCTCAGGAGCGATCTCGGGTGCTTATTTATACAGGTAAACCTATTGGGGAACCTATAGTTGCAAGAGGTCCTTTTGTGATGAACACGGAGGAGGAGATTGTGGAGGCGTTTGAGGATTTTAGAGCGGGGCGGTTTGGTGGGAAGGTTTAGGGATTATAGGAGCACTCTATCTGCCTGAAACCTTGTTAGGAACAAGGGAATTGGCTAATAGGAGCGCTCTATCTGCCTGAAGCTTGGTTCAAACAGGCAGCTCGGTCAAATAGGAGCGCTCTAAATGCCTGAAGCTTGGTTCAAACAGGCAGCTCGGTCAAATAGGAGCGCTCTAAATGCCTGAAGCCTGGTTCAAACAGGCAGCTCGGTCAAATAGAAGTGCTCTAAATGCCCGAAGCCTGGCTGAAACAGGCAGCTCGGTCAAATAGAAGCGCTTAAATGCCCGAAGCCTGGCTGAAACAGGCAGCTCGGTCAAATAGGAGCGCTCTAAACGCCCGAAGCCTGGTTCAAACAGGCAGCTCGGTCAAATAGGAGCGCTCTAAACGCCCGAAGCCTGGTTCAAACAGGCAGCTCGGTCAAATAGAAGCGCTCTAAACGCCCGAAGCCTGGCTAAAATAGGTAGCTCGGTCAAATAGAAGCGCTCTAAACGCCCGAAGCCTGGCTGAAACAGGCAGCTCGGTCAAATAGGAGCGCTCTAAACGCCTGAAGCCTGGTTAAAATAGGTAGCTCGGTCAAATAGAAGCGCTATATTAAGCTCATCAAAGCTAACATACAATCATTTGTAATAACTCCAACGACGATTACCAATTTTAGAAAAATGCTTATCCAATATACGCCTTATCACCTTCTCAGTAACCCCTTTCCCACACCAATCAAAAATACCACTCGTAGTGATCTTTCTTTCCGGAAACAACATCCTAAACTCCCCCACATGCCTTAACACAACCTCCTCCAACGTCTCCACCCTATCACACCTCATACACCGCGCCGACCGCCCCTCAACCACCACAGACAAGGAAGAACACCTCGCGCACACCAATCCTTTCCGAACTTGATCATAGGAATACTCCGGCAAAGTCTTAAAAGGAGAGTCCGAAATATGCAGAGAGGTTAATTTCTCAGCAAGCGCAGCGTGCATGTTATTTAGCTTGAAAGAAGTTTCCTTCTGCAAGCCCTTCAGGTATCTGTTTATTTGGGAAGGATGAATAAAAGGTTTATCAGGAGGTGATTGATACAGGGTGAATTCGGAGTTGATGAAAACTATGGAAGCAAGAATGGGTAAGGTAAAGCCGTAACTACTTAGCAGTTGGCGGAGCAAAGAGTGGCATCGATTCAGTTGAGTCAGGGGGTTGGTAACTTCATAATCTTTGGAGTTTGTTTTTAAGTGAAGTTGATCGGTGCGAGCGTCATACATGTAATCCCCTTCAAAATTCTTCACTTCAAAAAGGTAAGCATTCCGAGGGGTAATAATAAGCGAGTCAATCTGAAAAATGGTGTTATTATGCTTAAGTAAAAGGTCATTTACCACAAGATGGTCGCCATCCACCTTTTCGGTCAAAACATCAAACATGCACTCCCCTTCATATCCTTTCTCCATATTCCACAAATATTGCTTTTCCTTCTCAAGAAGCGTCATTCGCGCCGCCAGAGCTAAATAGAGTTGCATTTCGACAGACACAGTACGCGATTTAACTAGCATATCCCACATCCTTTTCTCATAGTCTACTTAACTATAACAGTTCTCCTAATTAAAATATAGAATTTTCAAACAATTCTATTTCCTTATTTTACCCTCTAATTTTGATAGTCTATTAAAACCCTTTCAGTTATGATGAATGAAGTATGTTTTATTGGAGGAACTGAATGATTAAATTAATGGCGGATTCAACTTGTGATTTATCAAACGAAGTGTTGGAGATGTATGACATTAGTCTGGCACCTTTAAGTATAAATATTGAGGGAAAAACATATAAGGACCGAGTGGACATTGAGCCAGATGAATTTTACGGAATGATGGAGGCGCTTTCGGAATTTCCGACGACGGGTATGCCCAGTCCGGTGGAGTATTTGGGAATTATTAAGGAGGCTGTTGAGAGCGGCTACAAAGAAATTCTGTGCATTTGCATGTCGAGCGGCACAAGCGGGTCCTATCAGTCGGCAGAATTGGCCAAAGGATATTTCTTTGAAGAATACCCAGATTCTCCTGTGAAAATTCATGTGGTAGATTCAAAGTGTATGAGTCACGGAAGCGGCTGGCTTGTGCTAAAGAGTGCGATGATGAGGGAGAATGGCGCATCTTTTCAGGAGTTAGTAGATTTTAATGAGAGCCACAAAACCAATGTGAAGCACTTCCTGTCCGTGGATGACCTGGACCATTTAATCAAAAGTGGTAGGCTGACGAATGCGAGTGCATTCCTTGGAAAGTTATTGATGCTGAAACCGATCATGACGATGAAAAATGGTAAAGGGGCCATTGTCGCAAAAGAGAGAGGCTTAAAAAGGGTCCTCAAGCATTATGTGGAAGAGTTTAGTAAGCGAATGGACAAAAAGGTGACAGATTTTATCATTATCGGGTATACGTCAGATATCAAGATCGCGGAGAATCTGAAAATAAAAATAGAAAATGAAACAGATTTCACAGGGACCATCCACATCATGCAGATGGGAGTATCTGTTGGAACACATGTTGGACTTGGAGCACTTTCCATGTTCTTTGTAGAAAATAATGGATGACCACCTACTCCAAAGGTGGTTTTTTTATGTGAATTTTTATCCTTGACTCTTTTATGGTAGTGTAAATATATCAAAATATTAGTGGGAATTTTACTAAAGGAGGGTTTTAAAAAATGTCGTCAAAACAGAAGAATACATACACAGATTTACAACAGCCTACTAAGAGTAACTGGAGTGTCCTGCTGGGAGCGGCTTTCTTGATGGGGGCTTCTGCCATCGGACCCGGATTTTTGACGCAGACGGCTGTCTTTACAGAACAGCTATTAGCAAGCTTTGGTTTTGTTATATTAATGTCGATCATTCTAGACATCGGGGTACAGGTAAATGTGTGGAGGATTATTGCTGTATCTAAAAAAAGAGGCCAGGATATAGCGAACATGGTCTTGCCTGGTCTTGGGTATTTCCTCGCTTTCGCGGTTGCATTGGGCGGGCTTGCATTTAACGTCGGGAATATCGGTGGTGCTGGGCTTGGAATGAACGTGCTTTTCGGCATTGATGTGCGAATTGGGGCTGCCATCACGGCTGCTATTGCCATAGGGATATTCCTATCCAAAGAGGCAGGGGTGGCAATGGACAAAATTGCTCGTTACTTGGGATTGATGATGGTGTTGCTCACCCTTTATGTGGCATTCCAAAGTAATCCGCCTGTTGGAGAGGCAGTTTACCGTACGTTTGCACCAGAAACGATTGATGTGTTTGCCATTATCACACTGGTTGGAGGTACAGTGGGTGGCTATATTACGTTCGCTGGTGGCCATCGACTGTTGGATGCAGGGATCAGTGGAAAAGAAAACCTTCACCAAGTGACGAAGAGTTCGGTATCCGGAATTGTTATCGCTTCTATCATGCGTATTTTCTTATTCCTTGCTGTGCTTGGTGTGGTGGCAACGGGATTCAAGCTAGATCCGAACAATCCGCCGGCATCCGTGTTCATGGAAGCTGCGGGCATGGTTGGTTATAAAATGTTTGGTCTTGTTCTTTGGGCTGCAGGAATCACCTCTGTTGTCGGGGCAGCTTATACGTCGGTTTCCTTCTTACGAACATTATCCAAAAAAGTTGATCAGAATAACTCGAAGGTTATTATAGGATTCATCATTGTTTCTACCATTATATTTGCTTTTATCGGCGAGCCGGTTCTGTTGTTGATACTAGCTGGTGCGTTTAACGGCCTTATTTTACCTGTTGCACTTGGGACGTTATTGATTGCTGCATATAAAAAAGAAATTGTGGGCGACTATAAGCATCCGCTATGGTTAACTATTTTCGGTGCCATTGTGTTTATCGCAACCGCGTATCTTGCGGCAATTACGTTGATTAACCAGGTTCCAAAGTTATTTTCCTAAACAAAACTTGAGGGGGAAAACAAGTTGAAAATTAATTTTCACCCATTAGGGGATACAGGTATACAGGTTCTATTTGGGTCCGACATATCTGAGGAAACCAATCAGCAGATCAGGATGTTTGCGGATTACCTTAAGAAATACAAAGTAGAGGGTATTACAGAGTTGGTTCCGGCATATACGACCCTAACTGTTTTTTATCGTCCTGATAAAATCAGCTACTCGGATTTGTGCAACACGCTGAAGAATATTAAGAAAGGATTGCAGAAGGAAGAAGTTCCATCGAGCGCCACCGTCTATGAAATTCCTGTCCTTTATGGCGGAGATGTGGGGCCTGATTTGTCAGAAGTGGCGAGCTACAACGATATGACAGAGGACGAGGTGGTTTCCATCCACTCGAATCAACCCTACCTTATTTACATGATGGGTTTTGTCCCCGGTTTCCCTTACCTAGGTGGCATGCCACAGGAGATAGCTACGCCAAGACGCGAGAATCCGCGAGCGAAAATTGAGACAGGCTCTGTTGGGATTGCTGGAGAACAAACAGGGGTGTATCCATTAGAAACTCCAGGCGGCTGGCAGATTATCGGCAGGACTCCTGTAAAGCTTTATAATCCAGAGAAGGAGGAACCAATCCTTCTTTCTGCCGGTGCTTATATCCGTTTCGTTCCTGTTGGTCAAAAAGAATATGATGAGATAGAAGAAGCCGTTTCACGTGGAGAATACAAGGTGAAAAGTTATGCAAAAGGGGGAGCACATGATGAAGACCGTTGATTTAAACAGTGATTTAGGGGAAAGCT
The DNA here is from genome assembly GCF_008180725.1 of Sutcliffiella horikoshii. Lineage (GTDB taxonomy): Bacteria > Bacillota > Bacilli > Bacillales > Bacillaceae_I > Sutcliffiella_A > Sutcliffiella_A horikoshii_B. Next base: position 84,054 of record NZ_VTEV01000002.1, read on the forward strand.
TTGGTGCTTATACGATTGGAAATGACGAGGAAGTACTTCAGTATATTTCTACTGCTAATATCGCTTGCGGTTTTCATGCTGGAGATTATAACGTTTTGATGAAAACGGTCCAGACCGCTGCGGACCTTGGAGTCTCTATCGGAGCTCACCCAGGTTTCCCTGATCTCGCCGGCTTCGGCCGAAGGGATATGCACATGAGCAAAAAGGAAATCTTTAACCTTGTCGTTTATCAGATAGGTGCAATTAAAGCGGCTGCGACGGTAGCTGGTACGTATGTGCATCATGTAAAACCACACGGAGCTTTATATAACCTCGCGTCTAAAGATGAAGTGGTAGCTACAGCAATAGCGGAAGCGGTTCATGCGGTAGATTCTAAATTAATTTTATTCGGCCTGGCTGGTAGTGAACTTGTTCGGGCAGGGGAAAAAGTAGGGATAAAAGTGGCGCAAGAAGTTTTCGCCGACAGGACATATCAACCTGATGGCACACTTACTCCAAGGTCTCATGCTAATGCGATGATTCATGATGCAGACCTTGCTGTGGAAAGGGTTCTCAGAATGGTTACAGAAGGCAAAGTGACGGCGGTTAATGGAGAAGAAATATTCATTCAAGCAGATACCATCTGTGTGCACGGAGACGAACCGGAAGCGTTGGAGTTTGTGCGAAAACTAAGAGCGAAACTTGAGGAAAACCAAGTGGCGATTCAAGCTTTTGGGGCGGTGGATCAACCATGAGCAGTCCGCTTTTTCAAGTAATGAAACCCGGCCTTCTTACGACTCTCCAGGATTTGGGCCGGAAAGGCTATCAGGAGTTTGGGATGGTAGTTGCCGGTGCAATGGATAATTATGCTCTTCAAGTAGGGAACCTTTTAGTTGGAAACGAAAAAGGAGAAGCTGCTCTGGAGGTCACCATCATGGGTCCGGAATTAAAGGCACTCGAGGACGTAGTGGTTGCCATTTGCGGTGGAAACCTATCCCCGAAAGTTAATGGCAAGCAAGCACCTATGTGGAAGTGTTTCAAAGTAAAAAAAGGGGAGCTTATCGAGTTTGGAAGACCTGTGGAAGGAGCCCGCGCCTATATTTGTGTAGAAGGTGGGTTTGACGTGCCAATCGTTATGGGAAGTAAGTCGACATACTTGAAAGCGCAAATCGGTGGATTCCAAGGCAGGGCATTGGAGAAAGATGATGTATTATACGGGGAACCTTCGCATGAGGCAACAACAGGTCGGTCCATCCGTCCTGACCAAATCCCGTCTTATGAAAGTGAGATGGAAATCAGAGTGTGCCTTGGACCGCATCTTGATGCCTTTCATAAAACTTCTGTGGAAACGTTTTTGTCAGCGACTTACGAAGTTACTCCACAATCCGATCGCATGGGGTACAGATTGAAAGGACCAAAAATTCAGCATAAAATTTCTGCAGATATAATTTCAGAAGCAATTCCTCTAGGGGGAATTCAGGTTCCTGCAGATGGACGTCCGATTCTTTTAATGGCAGACCGTCAGACGACTGGGGGTTATACAAGGATTGCCACGGTCATTTCCTATGATATTCCACTTTTAGCTCAAGCTCAGCCAGGAACCACCATCCGATTCAGGGAAGTTTCGGTGGAAGAAGCACAAGCATTGTACTTGAAGAGAGCGAAACTTTTTAGTGTGTTAGAGAAAGTGACATGAAGGATATGAATTTTCACTAGAAAAAAGCCTGCCTCCAATCGAATGGAGGCAGGCTTTGTCTTTATGACTGCTTAGTTTGCTTCTCCCACAGCTTTCCCGGCACCTTTTCCAGTATTCCCGCGCTTCCAGAAAATCTGCAGCGCAAGCATAATACCAAAAGCAATGAATCCGAAGATGTCTGTATTGGCTTCAGGGTAGATCAACAACAAACCAGTAGAAACTGTAAGAATTCGCTCAATCCAGTGAAGTTTTCTATACCAGAATCCGATAAGCCCGGCTCCGATCGAGATCATTCCAATGATGGACGTTACCAGAATCCAAGATACCTCTGGAATTGTTGTATCAATCATCAATAGCTGCGGCTGGAACACAAACATATATGGAATGATGAACGCAGCGATGGCAAGTTTAGATGCATTAATACCTGTACGGATCGGCTCCCCTTTGGATATTCCCGTAGCAGCAAACGCGGCTAAGGCAACCGGTGGAGTAATATCTGCAACAATACCAAAGTAGAACACAAACATATGCGCTGCAAGAACCGGTATTGCAACTTCCAATTGATCGTTAAGCGCTAAAATGGCAGGAAGTGCAATTGTAGACGTAATGATATAGTTTGCAGTCGTTGGTGACCCCATTCCCAAGATGATAGATGCAATCATCGTGAAGAATAGAGTCAGTAATAATAGCAACGTTGGTGTGGACGTAATGGCAGCAGCCATACTTACAAGACTGTTTCCAAGCTTAAGTCCAAGACCAGTTTTCGTTACAACCCCAACAATTATACCAGCACATGCCGTTGCAGCAGCGACACCAAGAGCGGTGCGTGCCCCGCTTGTTAGAGCAAGCATAAATTTAGCTGGTGTGATTCTCGTATCTTTTCTAAATAAGCTTACAATAATTGTACTTAAAATACCTAATAAAGCCGTTCTCTCAATACTGAAACCTTGGAACAACAGTACAACAATGACGATGATCGGCAGTAAGAGATGAATCTTTTTTAATACTTCCATTTTCTTTGGTATTTCTTCCTTCGGCAATCCGAGTAACCCTTGTTTTTTTGCTTCTAAATGGGTCATGATCCAAATACCGGAGAAGTAAAGGATTGCAGGAATAGTTGCGGCTTTTGCTATCTCCCAATAAGGGACGCCTGCAAATTCGATCATCAAGAAGGCTGCTGCACCCATTATTGGCGGCATTATTTGTCCACCAGTGGATGACGCTGCTTCTACCGCTCCAGCAAAGTTACGGTGATAGCCAAGTCGTTTCATCAAAGGAATCGTATAAGACCCAGTTGTAACGGTGTTAGCAACTGAACTTCCGGAAATGGTACCTTGTAAAGCACTAGAGAAAATAGCAACTTTTGCAGGTCCACCAGTACGTCTGCCTGCTAATGAAATCGCCAAATCATTGAAATAGTTCCCGACACCAGTTTGAACCAAGAATGCACCAAATAATAAGAATAAGAAAATATAGGTGGATGATACCTGTAGTGGTGTACCAAGGATCCCATCTGTTGTAAAGAACATAGATTGAATAAATTGTTCAAGACTAAGTCCCTTATGAATTAGCATTCCCGGCATGTAAGGACCGAAAAGGGCGTAGACCATAAACACAACGGCAATAATCGTAATCGGAAGTCCAATAGCACGCCTTGTTGCTTCGATAACTAAGAGAATCGCCAAGCCACCAATTACAGCTTGTGCGGATGTAATGCTTCCAATCTGTTGCACTAACGTGTCATAGTAAACAGGCCAATATCCGCATACAACAACAGTCAATCCTACTAAAATGTAATCATACCAGGCTATTTTCGTTTTATTTCCACCTTTTCTGGCTGGAAATAGCAAGAATATCAAGGTCAAAGCAAAACCTAAGTGAATAGTACGTTGAAGGTATGCTGTAAGTTGACCAAATATTCCTGTGTATAGTTGAAAAAGGGAAAAGGCAATCAACATAAAGAAGACAACTTTTGCTGCGTAACCGGAGAGATTTCTTGTTTGGGCATCCGGATCGTATTTTTCTAGCAATTTTTCTTGTTCTTCAGCCGTTAATTCCTGTCGGTCGTTTTTATCACTCATGTATTTTCATTCCTTTCATATACTGCCATAATGTCAACTCTTTAACTCTTACATTATACCAGTCTCCTGGAGTAAAGTATTCGTTAAACCATACCATCTTTTCTCCATTCTCGCCCCAGGCAAGGCGGTTCTTGGAAACGGTTTTTCCGTTTCGGACATTCATGGAGGAGAATACGTTGTTTAAATCTTTTATATGATATTTTCCATTTTCATATACAAACTCTTCTCCCTCTTCCGCATTCGATGGCATGCCTATCCCGAATTCTTCGTAAATGATTTCTGTTTGCACGATGTAGTGATCATCTCGCACTCTATACTTTTCCACCACATCTGTTAAATGGATGGAGTGTGTAAAGATAATTTGAAATGTGTCCTCTTCATCAATGGGAAGGAATGCATGTATTTGTTCGGTGTTTTGTACATGGAAAACTAGCGCGGTTTGAAATGGAAGCAAAAAAAGCCCCAATAAAAGTAATACGGTTGTAGAGGATAATATAATGGCAATCACTTTCTTTTTCATGGTAACCCACCTAGCTATTAAAAGCTTAGAAATAAAAAAAGAAGGACCGACAGCATAATGAAAATTAAGTGTCGGCCAATTTGGTCCAGTTTAGTATTCCTTAAACATCGCTGTTGATTTGCGCATCGGGCTTTGCTTTCCAAGGGGCGCTTGGGAAGCCTCCTCGGCTTTGCCTGCGGGGTCTTCTCTAAGCGCTACCTCCCATTAGAGTCTTCGCCCTATGCTCCAAACAACAGCTAGGAACCTCTAACATTTAAATTATCAGTCTAATAGACCTTCTTCTTTAAAGTACTTTTCAGCACCAGGGTGGAAGTCGATACCGATTCCGTCTGTTGCTGTTTCAAGTGTGATGAATTCACCCTTAGCGTGGGAGATTGCATCTGTATTTTCATAGATTGCTTTTGTGATTTTGTATACTAGATCTTCAGAAAGATCTTTGGATACTGCTAACATAGCAAGAACCGCTACTGTGTTTACTTCATTTTCCATGCCGTATGTTCCAGCTGGAATTGTATTTGCAGCATAGTAAGGATATTTTTCTACCAACTCATCTACTTTTTCTTGTGCAATTGGCACAATGCTTACAGGGTTTGTAGCGGATAAACCGTCAACCGCACCTGTAGGAGTACCAGAAGTGATGAAAGCTGCATCGATGTTACCATCTTGAATTCCACCAGTTGACTCACCAAAGTCTAAGTTTTGAGCATCGATATCATCCATTGTCATGCCATGGATTTCAAGGATTTGCTCAGCATTCACATAAGTACCAGAACCAGGAGCACCAACAGAAACCTTTTTGCCTTTTAAATCTTCTACACTAGAGATCCCAGAATCAGCAAGTGTAACAATTTGAACCGTTTCTGGATAAAGAGATCCGATTGCTAAAACATTGTCAACCGCTTTCCCTTCAAATGCATTCGTACCTTCTACTGCGTTAGCCATAACATCTGTTTGTACGAAAGCGATCTCTGCTTCACCCTCAGAAAGAGCGATAACATTATCTGCAGAAGCATTGGAAGAAACAGCGTCTGTTTGGATTCCAGTTTCATCTTTAATTACTTTTGCCATTGCGCCACCAAGTGGATAGTATGTACCACTCGTTCCACCTGTCAGCATACTCATTAATTTCGGATCTTCGCTGCCGCCTTCTCCACTAGAACCATTGTCTTCGCCGCCACATGCAGCTAAAAATAAAGATAGTACTAGAACCATAGATAAGACTAGAAAACTATTCTTTTTCATCGAACTCCCCCTAAAAAATTAATTTAACAACTCTATTTTACAGATATTACAGCCATTTTTCAAACATTAACCCAGTATTTAGGTGATTTACTGTTATAATCACCTATTTTTAATGTTTCGTGTGCTACTACACTTGTACTCTATCATGGTAAAATTGTGTACATACGGATTAGCGAGGAGCGTTCATTTATGAAATTAACTAATTTCCTTTTTACAGGTAGGTTGGCAAAAAAATTAGAGAGATTACTGGATGCTGAGAATAGGTTGAAAGGGAGAAATCTTCGTTTTTTATCGGAGGAAGATGTAACGGCGGAAGACTTAGATTGGGCGGATGCTTATGTGGCATTTCATCCGGTGGCGAACTTTCATTTTGGGAATTTAAAGTGGATTCACTCCCTAGGTGCCGGTGTTGATCGTTACATGGCACTTGGCGAAAGATGGCCAGAAGAAGTCCTATTAACTAGAACAATTACATCATTTGGGAAGAAAATTGGCGAGTACACGCTTAGTTATATGTTAAAGGACCTGCAACATCATGATACGTTTCATGATCAGCAGGTGCGTGGGGAATGGAAGATGATTGCCCCGCGTGCCTTGGACCAGATGAAAGTCGTCGTTTTTGGAACAGGAGAGATCGGCCAGGAGTTGGCTAGAATTCTAGCGTTTTTTGGTGTGCACGTAGAAGGTGTATCCCGCAGTGGGGCGGACAAAGATCATTTTTGCAGGGTGATGTCATTGGAGGAAGTTAGTTTAGAGAAGGCAGACTTTATCATAAATACACTGCCGTTGACGATGGAAACGGAGCGATTGTTTGATGAACGCTTTTTTGGTCAGCTGAACCAAGCGGTGTTTGTTAATGTGGGAAGGGGAGGGACTGTGAATCATGACGCTTTGTTGAAAGCATTGGATAGCGGTTGTCTTAAAGCCGCGGTCCTGGATGTTTTTGAGGAAGAGCCATTACCTGTTGGCAGTCCGTTATGGAGCCACCCAGGTGTGACGGTCACCCCTCATATTTCCGCAATCACGACGCCTGAAGAAGGGGTGGCATGTTTTTTGGAAACGTTGGAGGCATTGGAGAGCGGGCGTGAGTTGCGGAATAGGGTGGATGTTAGTAGGGGGTATTGAGAATAGTTATGATATGAATAATTTATTGTTAAAGGGCTTCTGGACGCCTCAAGTGCTTTTGCAATAAGGTGTTTGGTAAAATAGAAGGCTTCTATACGCCCGAAGGAACGAGGAAACAAGGTAAACGGTAAAATAGAAGGCTTCTATACGCCCGAAGGAACGAGGAAACAGGGTAAACGGTAAAATAGAAGGCTTCTATACGTTCGAAGGAACGAGGAAGCAGGGTAAACGGTAAAATAGAAGGCTTCTATACGTTCGAAGGAACGAGGAAGCAGGGTAAACGGTAAAATAGAAGGCTTCTATACGCCCGAAGGAACGAGGAAACAGGGTAAACGGTAAAATAGAAGGCTTCTATACGTTCGAAGGAACGAGGAAGCAGGGTAAACGGTAAAATAGAAGGCTCCTATACGCCCGAAGGATTAAGGAAACAAGGTAAACGGTAAAATAGAAGGCTTCTATACGCCCGAAGGATTAAGGAAACAGGGTAAACGGTAAAATAGAAGGCTTCTATACGCCCGAAGGAACGAGGAAACAGGGTAAACGGTAAAATAGAAGGCTTCTATACGCCCGAAGGAACGAGGAAACAGGGTAAACGGTAAAATAGAAGGCTTCTATACGCCCGAAGGATTAAGGAAACAAGGTATACGGTAAAATAGAAGGCTTCTATACGACCGAAGGATTAAGGAAACAGGGTAAACGGTAAAATAGAAAGCTTCTAAAAACCCGAAGCCCGGGGTAATCAGGAAATTCAGTTAATAGAACTCACTCTAAACGCCCCACCCCCCATAGAATCAGTCATTAAGTCTAATAGAGCTCACTCCTTCTGATAGTAAACTCATAATTTATGTTTCATTTTCCAAATAATGTGCTATTTAATAACTAGTACTTTTCGTCCGGTAGAATGTAAATCTACTTACTCCCATCAATAAAACCCCATTTTTATAAATCAGTATAAATTACCCATCTGAAGCAACGTAAAAATAAACAGTTTTCATCATTTTGGCATTTTTCTTCCATGTTATAGTAAAAGGTATTGAGAAATAATCAAAATCCAATCAGCCTCCTCCATAGAGGCTCACTATAAAATAAATACAATGCTTATGAGGTGATGAACTTGTCTATCGCATATTACAATACACTGCTTAGGGAAAAGCAGCAGCATCTTCAGCGTCTTCAAGACTGTGAAGGTCAACTGAGGGGCAAACAACAGGAGTTTGCTAGTTTTAGAGCTTCTGTTACTCGTCCCGAACTTTCCTCGTTCACTTGGCAGGGGACTCTTGCCAACCGATTTGAAGACATCAGGACAAACGGAATGCTTCATTATTATTCAGAAATGGAGCAAACCCAATTCAGTGCAATCTTCTCCGGTATCGATAATAAAATTCAACAACTTCACCAAGAGATCCGCTCACTAAAACAGACCATTGCTTCATTAGAGTTGCAGCTTGCAGAAGAACGAGCTGTCAATCGTTACAATTAACCCAATGGAGGTCTCCAAATGAGTACAGAGATTAAAATAAAGAAAAGTGAGATAGAGCAGGCCCTAGCAAAAATGAAATCCTCCTCAGAAGCTCTTACATCCTCATTCCCCTCATCAATTGGAAACGGCAACCGTTTAGATGTCGTCAATAAGTTAAATGAAATAAACCGCACATTAGAACAACTGACAGAAAACTATAAGGCACTCTTGCTGCATAACGAAGAAATGACTAGACAGTCTGTAGAGCAAATGGTGGAAAAAGATCAACGGCTTTCCTCCAATATGCAGCTTAGGTAGCGGGAAGGGGTGTCATATTGAAAACTCTCGAAATATCAACATTACAGTCTGGTGTGGAACAATTACTTGCAAAGTTGTCTCAACATAGAGAGCAAGTATCTCAGTTAGAATCTGCGGTCCAAAATTTCTCCTCTCTAAACGAATCATTTAAAGGGCAAGCCGGACAATCGATACGCGGATTTTATCAGGATAGCCATCAGCCTTTTCTTCAATTTTTAAAAGAAGTGATAGGAATGTATGAGTCCACTTTAAATGGTCTGAAAAATGAATTAAATGGTGTGGAATCGGCCTCAAACGGCGTCATTAAAGAAGATTTCCTGCAGCATGATATGGAGCAGGGATTGAACCAAGCAAGAGACTTTGTAATGGACCTGACAGACGAAACCAATCAAAAGGTGCAAAGCATATCAGATATTGTATCCTTGCCGAGAATCCAAGATGCTTCTTTCCAAGGACAGGTACAAGCAGCAAGACAACATGTCGACAAAACGATAGAAAAATTGCACCGATTTGATCAAGTTCAGACGAGTGCACTTGAACCGGTAGAGCAGAACCTTCAGTTTATGAACCAGTACGTCCAGCAAGTGCAAGGACTTTTTACTAGCGGAAGTGTCTCCATCGGCAACTATAATCGGAACTTCTGCTATGCTCCCGAGTATCTTCAAAATGGTGGAAGCAGAGATCCTTACTATGGATTTTCAACAGATCCCCGCGTTGTCGCAAACGGGGTGGATGCATCAGATACGGGAAGGGATGTGCCGTTTGAGTGGGACATGACGCCGACGCTTGGATTGAATTTTGATCAGTGGAGAGAGCAACCGATCAATGCGGCGACCAATTTTGGGGTGGTTACTGCAACAGCTTACGGGGCTTCTAAGCGAGTTAATCTTGCCAGACAAGGGTTTGGCGTACAGTTAACCAGCTATACAACCGCCCAAGGCGTGACCAAACCGCATATTAAGGTAAGTGAGCCTCATCTAGATGGGATTAATAAAAAAAATTATAGAGGTACAAATGCAACTACTCATCCTAAACTGTGGAAGATGGTTAACCCTGCCGCAAGTGTAAAAGAAGCCTTTAAATGGACCAGTAATCGATTAGGTTATATTGGAGTAGGGGCAACCGTAACAGGAGACATTGTCCATGGGGTACAGAACAACCAATCTGCAAGTGAGATTGCTGGGAATGTAACGGGTGATGTAGTGGTCGCAGGTACTTCCATTGCAGCTTCTGCGGCATTTGGTGCAAAAGCAGGAGCTGTGGCAGGAGCTGCTCTGGGAGGACCCGTCGGTGTAGTTGTAGGTGCAGCTGTAGGTGCTGTGGCAGGTATTGTTGTTACTAGTTTGCTGAGTGACTTGAAATTTATGGACGTAGATAACGATAGAAAGAAAGATTCCGTTGGAGATGCAATTAAAAAGGGAACGACTGGTATTATAAATAAAGTTGGTTCTTGGTTTGGAAAATAGAGGGGAAAATCTAACGGTATCGTTTTGAGGTGAGCTTATTGAAAAAACATCAAAGAGAAAACAAAATTGCATTATCCTATTTAAACCTGCAAACCCCACAAGAAAACAGAGGGAACATCTTGGTCTTTTTCATCGTAACACTAGATTTAATCGGCCTGTTACCACTACTTGCGTATCCATATGCATGGGAATATTTTATTGCAGCAATCATTCCTGTAGCTATCATTCACCTTTGGGCAATTTTATATATTATTGACCCATATAGATTTGAAAACTCTTATTATTTGTTTTTCGGGATTTATGGATTTATCAATACTTACGTCTATTTTCTAGCAACACAAAAACTGATGTATGCTCATTTAAATATCAATTCCCCCATACCACTAATAGTAGGAGCAATACTTTATGGAGGATTACTTATTATCTTTAACTTTTTGAATGTGAAGGCTCTGTATTCAGGTTTTTATGCAAAAATGCAACAAAATGGAACGAGCGTAAATGTTTCTCCTATCCTTGCAGCTTGCGGGATGGGGTACTTTTTGGCCCAATTAATTATGTCCGTCGTCTATTCAGACTCTTTTACGGTAATATTATTAGTTTCCTTAATATCTTTACTTTCGATTGTGACAGCATTCTTTTCCACATTCGTACATAAATATTTTTACATTAAAAGAAATTTTGACTTGGTGAAAAAGGTGTATCCGGACTTCGGACTCCCCAAAAATCAGCGAAAAACGTTTCAAAAGAAGAAGAAAAAATAACCAAGGGGGAATGGCTTCATGAACTGGACCCTAACAATAAAAGACCTATACCTTATAACCAAAATGCTCGGAGCAAAAGTCCTTGTTGGCATTCCCAATCCATTCCTTAGACACCGGAAGGAGGACATAGAGCAGGAATGGGAGGCTACGTTCAAGAAGCTGCACAAAATGGAGCTGGTTGACCAGGTGGAAGGCGAGTTGAAATTTGAAGAAAATTTCATTCAAATGCTGTGGGTAATGGCAAGGTCCAATATGATCACTGAAATTTTGACAGACCAATCAACTCAAAGTCTATTTTATTTTAGTGAGGACAGGGTCGTGGAAGTGATAAAGGGCAACGAGGAGGAGTATGAGCTTCAAAGCCATCCTGCCCCTGATTGGACTTGGAACCAAGTAATCATTCCGCGTATGCTGATGGGGGTGGAGAATATTCCAGCCCGTCAGACGAAAAGTCTCTACCTTACACCAGAGGAATACACCATCTATTGTGGGACCATGAAAGTTGAAAATAAGGACGAGCTATCTGAAAGGCATGCTCTAACATTAGAAGATTCCTTCATAAAGCAATTTGAGCTTGCCATACAAAGAAAAAAATATACCAACCGGCTAATGACCTTTTACCGTGAAGACGAGCAGTGGAGAGTGGAAGGGATGCATTTATTAACCTCTCCTTCTGCCAACTGGACTTTAAGGATGGTCCAAAAAAACGGAAAGGAAATGCTTGAGACAAAGCAGTCTCAGGGACAGGCACTTATGGAGGAAATACTGGGTGTTGTACAGCGGGTAAAAACAAAACAGCCTTCCTAGCATGCAATGGTAAAAACAGAAAGGTGGAGGGTGTACATGTTTAAAAAGAAAAGGAAATATGAAGATTACGCTGTTGCCATTTTGGTAGAAAATGAATTATCGCAAGTGGAGTATAACAAGCTTGCCGAGCCCTTCAGTGACGAGATAGGTGTTGGGGTTGTCAGTGAAATTAAAGTTGGTCATTACGTAAAGGAATGGGAAGTATTGCAAAGAAAGTTCCCTGAACAACAACCTACTTCGTTTCCGCGTTTTGTAATCCTAAGAGTTCATGAAGATAAAGTGAATCAGGCGATAAAAGAGATGGAACGGAAGAACTGGTGGGACTGGCTGTTTAATGCAATCCATCCAGAAGAGTATATGATAGCAGAGGATAAGGTCATGTATGATTACGAAAACGCGGAATTTTATACTGATAAGTTTGAAGAGGCTGTTGAGTATTTGAATAATAAATAAAAAAGCAAGGCCCGTCTTGAGCCTTGCTTTTTAAGTAGCCATAATAACTCTAAGAAACCCTCTCCCGCCTAACCAAGCTCTCCCTTTTCCCTTTAAACCAGTGATAAAAATCCCCGGCTTCCTCTTTTGATACTCCGCTTAGTTCGCTAATATGAAGCGGGTTTGCACGGTTTTGAAAGTACAAGGTGGCAATTCCGAACCGGCGTTGCAACCAGGAGTGTTCGACAGATACCTGTTGGATACGGTTGTAGTGGGTGATAAATGTTTCGTTGGTGAGTCCGCCTTTTCGGATCTGGACAGTGTTTCCTTGGCGTAGATAACTGGTAAATAAGTAATCAAGCACACGTGTGACCAGTGAGATAGCAAAGACAACGCCTGCAGCCCAGAGCCACTCTTTTTTAAACAAGAAAAGGCCGACAGCTGCAATGATTGTAAAGTAGTATGGCACTAAGAGCTTGTACCATAGCACTTTGATTGGAAAACGTTCCATCTCTTCCTGAATAGGATAGTGGGGCAATAAGGTCTCCAACAGTAGATAAGCTTCATGCTTTTGCATGAAAGGGTAGAGGGAGCTTGTTTCTTGCTCTTCTGTTTTCATTTCACCAACACTGATTAGCTTCACAGATGCAAGTCCGAGTAGGCGCTTTGTAAGAGACTGCTCTACCACCACTGCTTGTACTTTCTCTTTAGATATAGCAAAGCTGCTTGTGCTGCCAACACCTTTTTTTATATAGATATGCTCAGCGTCATCGCTTATTTCGTAGTTTCCATATTTGATGGTTGTCTGCAAATAGCCGATGCCCACAGAGATAACCATGGCCAGTACAAAAAGAATAATCAACATCCACCAGTGCAGAAGCAGATAGTCCAATGCGCCTTCCGCAGTGTCTTCTATATTGAAAAAGTCGGCAAGGTTGAAATAGATGGTGGTTAGCAACGGAAAGATGGCCAAAAAGCTCAACGATGTAAAGGAGGCTTTAAATAAATCCTTTTTATTGGAGCGGAAGTGGACCGTCACATCGCCACCAGACCCTACCTCATTATGGTCAACCTCCCCCTCTAAAGGAGTTTTATCTAACAATCTTGAAAGAATTCGTTCTTTTTCAAAGACAGTCAAGACCGGAAAATGTACAGCTGAACCTTCCAGGGATGTCCCTGTTTCCAAGGTCAAAGAAGTGAGTCCAAACCATTTATGAATAAAGGTGGTCTTTGAATAATGGTTCTGAATTTTATCAAAGGAAACAGTCCGTTGTTCTTTTACGAAAACACCTTCTTTAAGAACAAAAGAATCCCCAACCACTTCATAACGGTAAAGAAACCACTTCAATATGATGACAATCAACGTCCACGCAATACCTATTAAAAATAGGTAACGTCCCCATACGATCCACTCAGAAGTAGAATTAATTTTTAACACAAAAAGAAAGAGGAAGATGGCGATTGAATTTTTCAGTAGAGCGAATACTTCAACGGCTATCCAGGCGGGATGAAATCTTTTGACCTCCTGTGACATTATTCTTCCTCCCTTTCTGTCAGGTCGCTCTCTTTTACTTTTGCTAGCTGTGCAATCTCTGCTTTTAACCGTTTCGCCTTTTCTGCATGGATGGCAGGTATGGTGTGCTGGGTCGTAGTGGTGCCTATTATAAGGTTAAATAGTTCAAATCTTCTCATGATGGGACCTTGCTCTGTTCGAACAAACTCTACTTTTTCCATTGGAACCAATGTATGACTTTCGTTCCACTTCCCGTTTTTCATTTGGACAAAGTCTTCATCAATCTCATAGCGCCAAGTTTTTTGAAGAAAAACCGGTTCAATAAAAATAGAATAAACTGCTGATAAGCCTATTATTCCAAGGATTATATACAGGGTAACCTGGATCCAACCATACCACTGAAAATGCTCGCTGCAGTATAACAGGATTCCTAAAACAATGAGGGCGATACCGTGCCCAATGGTGTTGGAGATACGCCAGACTTGTACAGCTTGAATGGCGATTTTTTCGCTTGGCTCTTTAATGGTCATATACATTATTTTCACGCTCCTACCCTTTATACGAAACTGGTCCAGAGATAGTTTCAACAAAATAATTTGACTGGTTAGGGAGAACCTTAAAAGGGAATAAAAAGCAAAACGGCTTAACAGGAGGAGAAGGAATGTTACTGAAGTATTTTTATGACGAAGGATTGGCACAGGCTTCCTACATGGTCGGCTGTCAAGCGTCCAAGGAAGCATTCATCATTGATCCGGCAAGGGATATCCTGCCATATATAGAGGCTGCAACAAAAGAAGGGCTTCGTATTGTTGGAGCGTTGGAAACACATATTCATGCAGATTTTGTTGCGGGTTCGAGGGAACTAGCAAAACGCTTAGGTGCGAAAATGTATCTGTCAAATGAAGGGGATAAGGATTGGAAGTATGAAAATATTGAAAGCCTTCCTCATCAATTGGTGAGGGATGGGGATCAAATAGTACTTGGAAATATTGTGTTTCAGGTGTTACATACGCCAGGTCATACACCAGAAAGCCTTTCTTTTTTAGTAACAGATGGTGGAGCGAAAACAAAACATCCAATGGGTATCTTTACAGGTGATTTCGTTTTTGTCGGCGATGTCGGCAGACCGGATCTTCTGGAAAAGTCGGCACAAAAGGAAGGTACAGCTGATAAGGGGGCAAAAGACATGTATGCCTCTTTGAATAAATTTAAGGAACTTCCAGATTATGTTCAAGTGTGGCCAGGCCATGGGGCAGGAAGTGCATGTGGAAAATCATTAGGTGCCATTCCATCTTCGACTGTTGGCTATGAAAAACGAGTGAACTGGGCATTCCAGCATGATGATTTTGAGAGTTTTGCGTCGGAGTTGTTGGAAGGACAGCCGGAACCTCCAAAGTATTTTGGCATCATGAAGCATGTGAATAAAGTCGGGCCTAATTATACCTTAGAACTACAGAGACCCGAACGGTTGGATGATATAAATATTTTAACAAAGAAATTAAAAGAAGGGGCACAGGTGATTGATACTCGTGAAGCGGCACTCTTTTCAAAAGCGCATATAGAAGGAACCATCAACATCCCATTCAATCAGGCTTTTACTAACTGGGCTGGTTGGATTATTGATTATGAACAGCCGCTATACTTGTTGACACATCCTAATAAGCTTGAGGAAATACAAAAAGCCCTTCTTTCAATAGGAATTGATAATCTCCACTTTTGTATGGACGTGGACCTTGCAATCCGAATGACCGCTAATCTTGAGTCCTATCATGATATTACACCGAAAGAGGCAAAGGAATTGCTTGCAGAAGGTGCGCAAGTCATTGATGTACGGCATGATTCAGAGTGGAAGAGTGGACATATTGAAGGCGCGAAACATATGATGCTAGGCACTTTGCTTGATAGGTTGGATGAGGTGCCGGAAGATCGGCCGCTAATACTTCAGTGTGGTTCTGGAGTAAGGTCCTCAATTGCAATTAGTCTGCTGCAGGCAAAAGGGGTGAAGGATGTCCGTAATATGCTTGGAGGATATGCAAGGTGGCAAAAGGATATTCAATAAAATGATTTAAGGTGTAATCAGTTAAACTGGTTGCACCTTCATACGTTTCACGTGGAACACAAATAAATTTTGAGGAAATGTTCCAAATAGTATTGACTTGAAAATGATTATCACTACAATAGTTAATGAGAGTGATTATCATTTCAAATGAAATTACATACATAAGGAGTGTACATAGTGAAAAAGTTTACTGTCATTTTAAGTATGATGCTAGCTTTAATGTTAGCTTTAACAGGCTGTGTGAGCAGCACTAATAACAATGGGGCAGGGAACAACGACGAAGCAACGAACGAGCAAGGAGAAGTTGTTAACCTATATACAAGCCGTCATTATGAAGCGGACCAAGAGCTTTACAAAAGGTTCGAAGAAGAAACTGGTATTAAAGTGAACGTGGTAGAAGGTAAAGGCGACGAGCTAATGGAGCGCTTAAACATTGAAGGGGAAGCTACAGAAGCGGATGTATTTATTACTTCAGATGCTGGTAACCTTCATCAGGCAAAAGAAGCTGAATTACTTCAAGCGGTTGAGAGTGATGTACTAGTTGAAAATATTCCAGAAAAATTACGTGATGTTGACAATCAATGGTTTGGATTAACAAAGCGTGCGCGTGTTATCGTATATCATAAAGAGCGTGTAAGCCCAGAAGAACTTTCCACTTATGAGGCTTTGGCTGAACCGGAATGGAAAGACCGTGTAGTTATCAGAACTTCTGAGAATATGTACAATATGTCTCTTTTAGCATCTTTCATTGACATCATGGGTAAAGACGAAGCAAAAGCATGGGCACAAGGAATTGCAGATAACATGGCTCGTGACCCTGAAGGTGGAGACCGCGACCAAGCGAAGGCTGTTGCAGCAGGAGAAGCGGATGTTGCGATCATGAATACGTACTATCTTGGTGGTATGTTAAATGGTACGGATGAAGAAGAGAAGAAAGTAGCGGAAAGCATTGGCGTATTCTTCCCGAACCAAGAAACAACTGGTGCACACATTAACATCAGTGGTGCTGGCGTGACAAAGCATGCTAAAAATAAAGAAAATGCCATTAAATTCATCGAATTCTTAAGTAGCGAAGAAGCACAAGGTCAATTTGCGGAAGCTAACTCTGAATACCCTGTAAATGAGAAAGTAGAACCTTCTGAACTATTAAAATCTTGGGGTGAATTTAAAGAGCAAGATATCAACCTTTCTAAACTAGGTGAAAACCAACAAGAGGCAATTCGCATCTTTAACGAAGTTGGTTGGAAGTAATTAAATATGAACAAACCTGGAACCGAAGCATACAAGATAGTGCTTCGGTTCTATTTATTTGGAATCTTTTGTTCCATTTGAGAATGATTTTCGTTATAATTTAGAATGGAGAAACAAAGAGGCAACGAAGGATGTGTCATCTGTGAATCGGTTTCATTGGTCAAGGGTACATCATAAAGGATGGGCTCTTGCAAGTCTTCTTTTTATAACGATTATTTTAATTCCAAATCTACTTATAGCCGTTGAATTCTTTACAGAAGGAAACGACAACTGGCTTCATATACGAGAATACTTATTAAAGGATTATCTGCAAAATTCCGCGGTAATCATTATTTTTACGGCAATAGCAACGATGTTGATTGGCACAAGTCTTGCGTGGTTGATCACCATTTATCAGTTTCCGATGAGAAACTTCTTAAAATGGGCGTTGATTCTTCCATTGGCCATACCGCCATACATTGCTGCTTATACGTTTCACGGTATCTTAAACTATACAGGTGTCGTACAAACCACCCTGCGGAACTCGTTTGATATACAGGTGAATCAGGCTTACTTCGATATCATGAGTATGCAAGGGGCTATCTTCATTTTCACCGTCACCTTGTTTCCTTACGTTTATGCAATTACGAGGAGCTTTTTTCAGAACCTATCAGCTTCGGTACTCGAGAATGCTAGATTGCTAGGTGGAAATGATGTGGATACGTTCTTCCGGGTAGCCTTGCCGATTTCAAGAGCGGCAATCGTAGGAAGTGTCACTCTAGTTATTTTAGAAGTGCTAAATGATTATGGAGTTACAAGTTATTTTGGCATTCAAACAGTCAGTACGGCCATTTTCCGTACTTGGTATGGAATGATGGACCTTGATTCCGCTTTAAAGTTGGCAGGAACTTTAATGGTGTTGGTAATGGTTGTCCTAATGTTTGAAAGAGTGGTTAGGGGAAGAAAGAAATTCTTTGATCCTTCCTCCAAAGTGCGTCCCATTCAGCCGAAGAAGCTTACTGGAGCAAAAGCATGGGGGGTATTCGCTTATTGTTTCGGAGTGTTTACCATTGCATTTATCATACCTTTGCTACAGCTGTTGAGCTGGGCGTTCATGACGTATGACAAAGTATTTAACGCAGAATTTATCATACTTGCAAAAAACTCCGTGTTTGTAGCATCTATTGCTTCTCTTATGATTATTTTGGTGGCACTTATCATTTCGAACTACACAAGGTTGCAGTCAGGTCTGTTGACTAAGTTTATCGCAAGGGTGACAACACTAGGATACTCCATTCCTGGAGCTGCCATTGCGATTGCGGTTATTACGATATTTATTTCATTAGATCAGTATATTGTGACGTTCCTTGCGCAATTTAACTTAAAACCTGAGTTTGTGCTGCGAACGACTTTAGTTATGTTGATTTTTGCTTATGTGATACGATTCCTTGCTATTGGCTTTAATAATATTGAAGCTGGGTTTGAAAAAGTGGGTAACAGGTATTCGGAAACTTCTAGGATGCTTGGTGCGTCAACATTGAGGACGTTCTTCATGGTCGACCTACCGTTGCTGCGCGGGGCAATCGCCAGTGGCTTTATCTTAGTATTTGTGGATATTTTAAAAGAATTACCGTTAACCTTGTTCTTACAACCTTTTAACTTTTCAACACTTGCGACTCAAGCTTTTAAATATGCAAATGATGAACGCGTGCAGGAAGCTTCCATTGCTTCCCTGATGATTATCTTCATAAGTGCATTATGTATTTTCATTTTTCACCGTGTGCTTGATAAGGAGGCAAACTAATGTTTATCCAGATCAGAGACTTGCAGTTTCAATATAAAAATACAAAAAAGAATACACTTGATCATATTCAGGTGGACATTGACCGTGGAGAAATCATATCTATTCTTGGAAAAAGTGGAAGTGGGAAGAGTACGTTGCTGCGCATCATCGCGGGGCTTGAAAATCCAACCTCAGGAAGCATGAAAATAAACGGAGAAGTAATGTTTGATCCAAGGAAATTCATTGTCCCGGAAAAACGTGGTATCGGGGTCGTGTTCCAGGACTATGCTTTGTTTCCGCATATGACAGTAGCCCAAAACATTAAGTACGGATTGCGGAAAATGAACCGGAAGCAAAAGCAGGAGCGATTAGAAGAAATGCTTAGCTTAATCAACTTGGCTGATTACGGGCATCGTTATCCATATGAGCTTAGTGGAGGACAGCAGCAGCGTGTAGCCCTGGCTCGAGCTTTGGCACCGGCACCGTCTCTATTGTTGCTGGATGAGCCGTTTAGTAACCTGGATGCGCATCTTCAGGAAAAGATTCGAGACGAGTTAAAAGAGATCCTGAAGAAAACAGGCATCACCTCCATTTTCGTCACCCACGACTTTGCAGACGCCAAAGCCATTGCCGACCGAATATTATACATTGATGAGGGACAACTGGTGAATAAAGCGTGTGATTTGGTGATGAGTTAAAGTGGTAAAGAGATAAAGAGGGGTCTGACCCTCAGCGCTTTAAAGCACTGAAGGTCAGACCCCTTTTTAACGTCTCAAAGCCCGAAACGCCTCTGCGAAAGCAAAAACGGTAACAGAGCCCCCTTATAATTTCCCAGCCTCACTTCTTCAACAACAAATACATAAAGTAAGGTGCTCCTATCAACGCGACCATGATACCTGCTGGAATCCCGCTATCAATCAGGTTACGCCCTACCGTATCCGCAAACAATAACAGCCAGCCGCCAATCAAAATCGCCACAGGCAGGAACAATTGGTTTCTAGGTCCCACCAATGATTTCGCAATATGAGGGGCCATTAAACCAACAAAAGCAATACCACCGGTCACCGAGACCGCAGAAGCGGCCAATGCTACAGCCGTCAATAACAAAACGACGCGTTCTTTCTCAATAGATACCCCAACCCCGATTGCCACAGGCTCACTCATGCCAAGCAAATTCAAACGGTTGGCTTTATACAACGTAAAAGGAACCAACACAAGTAACCAAGGCAACAAAGCCAATATAAATGGCCAATCCGTGCCCCAGATGTTACCTGCCAGCCACTTGGCAATGAAGTCCACTTTTACACGCTCCGCAGAGGAAATCAAGATAATCATCATACCAGAGAGTGCCATGGAAAACCCTACTCCGACCAACACGAGACGAACAGGCTGTAGACCGCCATTTCGCTGATAAGAGAACAAATAAATCAACATAGCCGTAATTAGCGCTCCAAAAAATGCAACCGCTGGTAACATGTAGACAAAGGAACCAACGTTAATAGGAACATACAAGAAGAAGACAGAGATAGCCACACCGGCCCCTGCATTTATTCCAATAATTCCTGGGTCCGCCAAGTCGTTACGGGTGATCCCTTGAAGAATAGCACCTGATAATGCAAGTGCCATGCCGGCAAGTATCGTAATGACAATCCGAGGAAGCCTGATGGAAAACAAAACAAATTCTTCTTTAAAGCTTCCTTGACCTAATATGGTTGGTATTAACCTGTCGAACGACAGAGATGCTGGTCCAACTCCAATACCAACAACAATGGTAGTTAAAATAAGTAAAGCCAAAGCCCCTACAATAATACGTTGTTTACGAACAATTGACGGATGAATCATGAGAATGCTTTCCCTCCTTTACGAACAATAACAAGAAAGAAGGGGAGACCGACCATTGCTACGATTGCTGCAACAGGCGTTTCAAAAGGAGCATTTATGGTACGCCCCAGTGTATCAGCAAAAAGCATGAAGGTAGCTCCAACTAGCGCAGACATTGGCAGGATAAAACGGTAATCCGTTCCCACGATGGCGCGGACGATATGAGGGACCATTAGTCCAATAAAGGCCATATTTCCAACTAGTGCCACAGAAGCACCAGTTAATAAAATAATTACAACAAACAATACCGATTTGACAAAAGCAATTTTCTGCCCCAACCCTACTGCAACTTCCTCGCTGAGGCTAAGAATGGTCAGTTGTCTGGATAGGTAAAGAGACACAAGCATGCCAACAGTAATTAATGGAATAATTAACTGCAATTGGCCCCATGTCGTTCCAATAATTCCCCCGGCAGTCCACATTGAGACATCACGTGACAGTTTAAAGGTCAGCGCGACCCCTTCCGCTATGGCGAAAAGAAATGCAGAAACAGCAGCACCTGCAAGAACGATTCGCAGAGGAGAAAATCCGCCCTTTTTCATGGCGCCTAAACCAAACACCATAATAGCCCCTACTGCGGCTCCAATAAAACAAGCAATGGTTATGCCATAGTAGTTTATAGAAGGTAAAAATGCCAGCGTGATTGCAAGCGCCGCGTTCGCTCCAGCCGTCAAACCTAGAAGGCCTGGGTCTGCAAGAGGGTTCCTTGTCATCCCTTGCATAATGGCACCAGCAACGGATAAACCAGCTCCCACAAAAATAGCTGCTACTTCCCGTGGCAGGCGTATCTCACGGATTATTAAGATTTTATCCCCACTCGTTCCCGGTGAAGTTAAAGCCAGCCAAACATCTCGAAGTGTGGTATCAGCTGCCCCAAAAACCATCGCAGCAAAAAACACCGCCGCAAAGACGATGACCGCCCCAACAAATTTTATTGTAAAAGGAATGCTCCGTTCCAACGCAATCTTCATGTGCCTCATCTTTTCTATATTAGAATGGGAGTTTAATATTATGTATAAAATTGTTGATCGCAGTGCAAGGCGCGCAGACTCCTGCGGGAGGAAGAGACAGGGGAGACCCCGCAACGAAGTGAGGAGGCTCCCGGACCGCACGCGGAAAGCGAAGCGCCTGGAACGGAGATCAACTCTGGTTCAAGCAAAAACAATGGTAGTAACAATAGAATAAGAGGGACCTTCTATTAAAAGAAGCATCCCTCCAAAAATGTCTTAGTTTCCTAAAAAGCTATCTTTAAAGAACTCTAACTGGAAATCAAGAGAGATCGGATCGTTGAAATAGAATTCTTTCGCATCCGCTTCAAAAACCTGACCATTCTTCACTGCAGGAATATTCTTGTACGTGTCTGTTTCCTGGAAAGAAGTATCTCCATCAGAATTCTTACTGAATACTACATAATCACCAGCAAACTCAGGCAGTACTTCAAAAGAAAGTGTATAATATCCAGCTTCTAGTGCTTCTTCCTTCACTCTTTCTGGCATTTTCAATTTCATTTCTTGATAAAGAATCTCTGTTCCACGTCCCCAGTTATCGCCGAAAACGTAAAGCTCTTTATCGAAATTCTCGATAACGGAAACAGTTGCGTCCTCACCGATTTTAGCGCGGATCTCTTCTCCTGCTTCTTGCGCGCGGGTCTTGAAGTCATCCACCCAATTTTGAGCTTCTTCTTCTTTGTTCAATAACTTTCCAACTTCTACGTGCTGTGTAAGATAGTCCACTTTACCGTAAGTGTAGGCGACAGTTGGTGCAATTTCGCCTAATTGCTCCAGATTGTTTGTGTTGGAGGCAGCAATAATTAAGTCTGGATCTAATTCAATAATCTTCTCTAGGTCTTGATCGGTTATCTCTTCTGCATTTTTAAGGTACTCCTGGTAACGCGGATTTGCCATTGCCCAAGAATCCGTCCCAACAATATTAGTTCCAAGTGCCATGACATTTCCAGCTACAAAAGAGTTCAATACTACGACTCTTTGTGGATCTGCAGGTACTTCAATTGGTCCCGTTTCTGCTTCATATGTAATTGTTTCAGAAGAGGAAGCATTTCCTTCATTAGAACTATTAGTACTATTATTACTAGCATTATTATTGGTGTTTCCGCAGGCACTAACGACCAGCAATAGCAGGAATACGAATGGAATCATTAATTTTTTCATCTTGGTTGTCTCCTTTAAGTAAGTTATAAGTTAAGCACATAGGCTTATTTGTTCTTGGATCTCTCCCAATCTCAGCATCGATATGAAAAACGCGTCTTAAAACTTCCGATGTTATTACTTCTTCGCAATTACCAGACTTGATGATGTTGCCGTCTTTTAAAGCAATCAGGTAATCAGCAAATCGTGCAGCCTGGTTCAAATCGTGCAGGACCATGATAATGGTTCTTTCTTGCTCACGATTGAGGCGTTGCAACAGTTCGAGCACTTCCAGTTGGTGAGCCATGTCTAGATAGGTGGTAGGCTCATCTAGGAAAATGATTTCCGTTTCCTGTGCAAGAGCCATGGCAATCCAGACGCGTTGACGTTGACCCCCAGATAGGGCATCAACCGGGCGGTATTTAAACTCGGTTGTTCCAGTCACCTCTAGTGCCCAATCTATGACTTCATAATCCTTTTTGGTCAGTCTTCCAAATCCCTTTTGATAGGGGAAACGACCGTAAGAAACCAGTTCGCCAACGGTTAATCCGCTTACACTTTCAGGTGTCTGAGGCAGAATCGCCATTTTTTTTGCCAGTGATTTGGTGTTTTCTTTGGCAATCTCTTGTCCATCGAGCAGGATAGCTCCAGATTGGTGGGAGATAATTCTGGTAATGGCTTTTAAGAGCGTGGATTTTCCGCAGCCGTTAGAACCAATAATCGTCGTGATCTGTTTATCTGGTATTTCTATGGATAGATCTTTGATGATTAAGCGTTCACCATAGCCAATGTTCAGGTCCTTTGTATGTAGGCGAACCATTATGTAACCTCCAGTTTAAAGTAAGTTTACATTATTGATAATGATTATCAGTTTCGTTACAAGTATTACTATAAGACTATTAAAGTAGGATGTCAATGGCTAATTGAGAAAGAAAATCAATAAGAAGTAATTCCCATTTTCAACGTAAAGAGTTGTTAGTCGTCATAAGAATGAAAAAAGAATATAATGAATAGGTTAAAAGAACTAGTTTTAATAATATTTCGGGGAGTTGAGATCTTTGTTACCACTAGTATCTGTCATCATCCCTACATATAACCGATTTACAATGCTTTCCGAGTTGATGGAAGCTCTCGTTCTGCAAACAAGAAAAGATTTTGAGGTTATCGTAATTAATGATGGAGGGGGAAGAGTGGATAGTCTAAAAGAATACTATCCAGAATTAGATCTTACCATTATAGATTTGACGGAGAATGTAAAGCATGTCCAGGCTAGGAATATTGGAGTTTCTTTTGCCAAAGGGGAATACATCATGCTCATAGATGATGACGATCTGATTGTCCCCACCCACCTGGAAACAATGATAGAAAAGATAAAAAATGTTGATCTGGTCTATTCAGATGTGGAGATTGTGCAGTATGTAAGGAAGAATGGAGTTCGGGAGGCAAAAAA
The DNA here is from genome assembly GCF_008180725.1 of Sutcliffiella horikoshii. Classification (GTDB taxonomy): domain Bacteria; phylum Bacillota; class Bacilli; order Bacillales; family Bacillaceae_I; genus Sutcliffiella_A; species Sutcliffiella_A horikoshii_B. The sequence continues at coordinate 108,000 of NZ_VTEV01000002.1, forward strand.
CAGGCATCTGTTCGCCTATGCGCTAGATTTAGATGCAATGAGAAAGTTTTCTACGTTTGTCCCATCCGGCTGCCTTTATAGAAGCTATCTCCATGATCGAATCGGTAAGTTTGATCCACAAATGAAAAATTATTGGGACTGGGACTTTTTCTTGAGGGTATCTGAAAAATTCAACGTTGCAAGATCAGAGGTTGCAGGGGTACTTTATGATTTTTCTGAAGAAAATAGCAATCAGTCCAAGGATTTAAGTAGCATGAGATGTTACTTGGATCGCTTGTCAGAAAAACATAATCTAGGAGAGCTGGAGACGAAAAATTTCTGGCTGCTGCTTGAGGAACCAGAAGTGAAAAAGAGGGAAGCTCCAAGCAAGATTATTTGGAACGGAATGCCGTTTATCTCTAAGTTGCAACGATTAGGAAGGCTTGAAGAGGCATAAAAATAGGAAAGGAATGAATCCCTTTCCTACAAAATTATTTACCATGCATCTTAAACTCTAAAAACAGTTCATTATAATAAGCGAGATTTCTTTTCCCGAGGTTCTCATACACCTCAAGTTTCTCTGTAAGCTCTGGTGGCGGATAGAAACGTTCGTCACCTGTCAGCTCTTCATCTAGAAGCGGCATGGCGGCCTTGTTTGGCGTAGAGTAGCTCACATACTCTGTGTTTTCTGCTGCTACTTCCGCATCTAACATAAAGTTGATAAACTGGTGGGCGGCTTCCACATTCTTTGCCGTTTTCGGTATGACCATGTTATCAAACCACAAGTTCGACCCTTCGACCGGAACCACATATTCAAGTTCTTCATTTTCCCACATTATTTCAGCAGCAACCCCAGACCACACGAGTCCGATGGCTGCTTCTTCATTTTCAATCAACATTCGGTTCTCATCCCCGACGATAGCTTTGATGTTAGGAGTAAGCGTATCAAGCTTTCTTTTCGCCTCAAGCATGTGCTCTTTATTTGTGTCGTTTAAGGAATAGCCTAAACTGTTAAGGGCCATCCCCATCACTTCCCGGGCACCGTCTATCAGGAGGATTTCATTTTTCAAATCTTCATCCCAAAGATCATTCCAACTTGAAATTTCTTTCCCATCTAACATGGAAGGATTGTAAACAATACCAACCGTTCCCCAAAAATAGGGGACAGAGTATTTGTTTTTTGGATCAAAAGGTAGATCCATGAATCGATCGTCAATGTTTCCTAAATTCGGGAGTTTAGAATGATCTAGTGGTATAAGCAGATCTTCTTTAATCATTTTATCAATCATATATTCCGATGGAACCGCAATATCATAAGTGGTTCCGCCTTGTTCTATCTTTGTTTTCATCGCTTCATTCGAGTCAAACGTTTCATAGATAACTTTCACACCAGTTTCTTTTTCAAATTGCTCGACCACATCCATATTGATATAGTCGCCCCAGTTGTAAATCGTCAACGTGTTTCCACCAGAGTATCCTTGAGCAGAGTTCAATTCTGTAATCGCGTACCAAAGGACTGCTGATACCAACACAATCGCAATCATGAACTGTATAAGTTTTTTCATCGTCTAACCCCCATTCCAGTAGGCTTATTGCGCACCGTGATGAAGTAGTAAACAATCACAAGAACAATGGTGAACAAGAACAACAAGGTGGATAGTGCATTTATGTTCAGCGCTATTCCACGGCGGGCAAGGGAGTAAATTTCAACAGAAAGGGTGGTGAATCCATTCCCTGTTACAAAGAATGTCACAACGAAATCATCCAAAGAATAGGTCAGTGCCATAAAGAAACCGGCAAATATCCCTGGTGTGATATACGGCAGAACAACCTTTCTCATCACATCCCAGCGGCTTGCCCCCAAATCATGTGCCGCGTCAATTAAGGTTGGGCTCATTTCCAGGAGCTTCGGTAAAACCATCAATACGACAATAGGTACGCAAAAGGCAATGTGGGACAGTAAGACAGAGTACATGCCAAGCTTGATGCCAGCCATGGTAAAAAGAATGAGGAAAGAAGCACCGATAATCACGTCAGGGCTGACAATTAATACATTATTTAAAGATAATAAAGTGCTTTTTATTTTCCTGTTTTTAAAAGAATAAATGGCGATTGCTCCCATCACACCGATAATGGTTGAAATTAGGGCGGAAAGTAAAGCAATCAATAGTGTGTTCAATACGATAATAAGCAGTCGCGTATCAGCGAACAGCTCTTTATACCAATCGAATGTAAAGCTTTCAAAATCATACATCGTTCCTCCGCTGTTAAACGAGTAAAACACGAGGAAAAAAATAGGTAGATAAAGAATAGTGAAAATGAAGACGAGAAATAACGTCGATAACGGAGATGTTTTTCTATTACCCATGTTAGATTCCTCGCTTTCTGTTGCTCGTCAATTTCATGAAAAGGAACATGATGATAATTAAAAATACGGCAATGGTCGAACCCATTCCCCAGTCTTGCGTCACAAGGAAATGTTGTTCGATTGCTGTTCCAAGAGTGATAACCCTGTTACCGGCTATTAATCTTGTCAGCATGAATAGAGATAACGCCGGAATGAAAACAATCTGACATCCGACTTTTACCCCGTCCAACGTAAGCGGCAGCGTGACTCTCCAAAACGTTGTAAAACGGGAGGCACCAAGGTCATTTGCAGCATCTATCAGTGTTGGATTCAGTTCATTTAGTGCGTTGAAAATAGGCAAGATCATGAACGGAATAAATATATAAACGGAAACGAAAACAAAACTAAAGTCTGTGAATAATATCTGCTGTGAACCAATTCCGATGACTTCCAAGAAACTGTTGGCCATCCCGTAAGTACCGAAAATGCCTAGGAACGCATAAGCTTTTAGGAGCAAATTGATCCAAGAAGGAACAATAAGCAACAATAGCCACAAATATTTGTGACGGGTTTTGGTTAACAGTAACGCCGTCGGATAGGCAATCAAAAGTGTAATGGCGGTTATGAGGAATGCATACCAAAACGAACTCAGCGTCATTTTTAAATAAACGGGAGTAAAGAACTTTTGATAATTTTCCAGTGACAGATTTCCTTCTATATTAAAAAAAGAATAATAGAGAACAAGTAGTAACGGCGCTATGACAAATAACGCAATCCAAAGAGCATAGGGGATAAAGTGAAGATTTTTTGTCAGTCTATTTTCCATGACTCTCTCCGCTTGCATGGGAATAACCCTCTAGACGTCTGTCAAAATCCTCTTCTGATTCCCCAAGGCGCATAACATGAATAGCCTCCGGGTCAAAATACAATCCAATTTGATCCCCGACAGAAGCTTTTTTAGTAGAATGTACAAGCCACTCGTTTCCTTCTTGGTCATAGCTGCTTATTTCATAATGAACGCCACGGAACAGTTGAGAGTCCACTCGCACCTGAAGTTTCCCTTCTGCTGGTGTGGTGATGGCTAAATCCTCAGGTCGGATAACAATGTCTACCCACTCGTCATCTTTTAGTCCCTTGTCCACACATTCAAATTGCTTGCCCGCAAATTCTACAAGGAAGTCCTTGATCATTCGTCCTTCCACAATGTTGGATTCGCCGATGAAGTCTGCCACAAATCGGTTGATTGGCTCATCATAAATATCAGTCGGCGTCCCGCTTTGAATAATTTGCCCTTCATTAAGGACGAATATCTCATCTGACATCGCAAGGGCTTCTTCCTGATCATGCGTAACAAAAATGAACGTGATGCCAAGACGCTGTTGGAGCTCTCTTAATTCATACTGCATTTCCGTGCGCAGTTTAAGGTCAAGTGCGGATAGTGGTTCATCTAATAGAATTACTTCCGGCTCATTTACTATGGCACGCGCAATCGCTACACGCTGGCGCTGACCGCCAGACATTTCCCTGATTTCACGTGACTCAAAGCCTTCAAGGTTGACGAAGCTAAGCGCCTCGGTCACTTTTTTTTCAATATCCGCCTTTTTCATCTTCTTGATCTTCAACCCAAATGCGACATTTTCATATACGTTTAAGTGAGGGAAAAGAGCATAGTCTTGAAATACCGTGTTTACCTGGCGTTTGTTGGCAGGTACATCGTTAATTTTCTTCCCGTTAAAATAAATGTCCCCCGCCGTTGCCTCCGTAAAGCCGGCAATCAGACGAAGGATAGTCGTCTTCCCGCAGCCAGAAGGGCCGAGCAGGGTATAAAACTTCCCGCGTTCTATTTCAAAACTAACATCGTTGAGTACAGCAGGATCATTGTCAAACTGCTTGCGAACATCTTTAAACTGAATAATTGCGTTAGTCATAGCAACCTCCCTAAACAAAAAATTCTAATATATGATTCCAGTAAAGTAGCATTAAGCTGACGAGTAAACGACCAGCGGTGATTAACAGAATCCAAAATGTATTTTTAAGCATAATAATTCATGATTCGGGACAATTATACAGGAATTGCCTGAAAAAACAATATAAAAAAATGCCCGTCCCACAACCAATTTATGGTCGCTGAGACAAGCATCTTCTTTACCATTCCTTAGGCTCATAATTCAATTCAGCAAACAGCTGGCGTTTTTCCTTTTTGCTAAGGTCGCGCCACTGTCCCATCGGTAGATTTCCAAGCTCAATATTCATTATCCGTGTGCGCTGCAGCCTTAAAACTTCATACCCAAGCTCTGCACACATGCGACGGATCTGACGGTTTAATCCTTGAGTCAAAATAATCTTAAAATCAAACTTCGATAACTGTTCAACTTCACATGGGAGTGTCTTTGTACCTAGTATCTTAACGCCCTCAGACATCTGCTTCACAAAATCCGGAGTAATCGGTTTGTCGACCGATACAATATACTCTTTTTCATGCTTGTTTTCTGGGCGCAAAATTTCATTAATGATATCACCGTCGTTTGTTAGCAGGATCAAACCTTCCGATTCCTTATCAAGACGACCTATATGAGAAAGACGTAACGGATGGTTCACTAGGTCAATGATATTTCCCTTTACTTTTTTCTCAGTGGTGCTAGTAATGCCAATTGGCTTGTTCAACGCAATATAAACATTATCTCTGGCAATCCGGATAAGTTGTCCGTTGACCAAAACCTCGTCTCCAGGGTTTACCTGACCACCAATCTTGGCTACCTTTCCGTTAATCTTCACTCTACCTTCTTCGATCAATTTATCTGCTCCGCGTCTTGAAGCAACACCAGAGTCACTAATAAATTTATTTATTCTCATTCTAGTACACGTCCTTATATGAAAAAATGAACTCACTCTTATATAGGAAGAAGTGAGGAATAATTCTATATATGTACCCTATCATACAATAAACAAAGGACCGCTTACAAATAGAGGATAGAACTAATATAGAACTAATAGAAGTGTGAAGGTTTTTTGTGGTACTTTAACGCTTTAACGGAGAGCGGGTCAGACCCCTTTATTTTTTCTTTATGTAATTTCTACCATTCAAAATACTAGAAACCTAGTATTTATCTGCAAATTTTTCGACATATTTCTTATCTAGGTATTTTTAATCATGAAAATATGTTCATCTTTGAAAAACATATATTGAAATATTGGAAGTTTACGAATATAGTTAGTATAGTAAGGGTTTTCACTTTACTATAAATTTATAATTTTGGGGGAATTATGGCATGAAAAAGGGTTTAATTGCAACGATCGTCACTGTTTTAACAACGATGATCTTTTTAGTAGGTTGCGGTACAGACAATAATGGCAGTTCTGACTCTGCTTCCGGCGATGGCAGCGGTTCTGACTTAATGGTCGGAATGGTAACGGACGCTGGAACGATTGATGACAAATCTTTTAATGAAGGAACTTGGAATGGGATCCTTCAAGCTAAAGAAGACTTCGGCATTACAGAGAAATACTTAAAGCCAGCTGGTACTACAGAAGCTGACTACATGCAAGAAATTACAAACTTATATGATGCAGACTTTAAATTTATTGTTACTCCTGGATTTAAATTTGAAACAGCGGTATTCCAAGCACAAAGCCAATATGAAGATGCAAAGTTCGTTTTAATCGATGGATCTCCACATAATGGTGACTTCAACCCTGTTGTAGGTGAAAACACAGTATCTATCTTCTTCGCTGAGCACGAAGCTGGATTCTTAGCTGGTGTTGCTACGGCTCTTGAATTAAAAGAAGGCGAAGCTGGTTTCATCGGTGGTATGGAAATTCCTCCAGTTCAAAAGTTTAACTGGGGCTTCCAACAAGGTATTGCGTATGCTAATGAAAACCTAGATACAAATGTAAGCATTAAAGAAGAAAACGTTGTGTACCAAGGTACATTTGATGATGTAGCTGCAGGTCAGCAAATTGCTGGAGCAATGTTTGACCGTGGCGTAAATGTAATCTTCGCAGCTGCGGGTGGAGTTGGCGTTGGGGCAATCAACGAAGCTAAAACTCGTGTAGCAGGCGGAGACAAAGTATGGATGGTCGGTGTAGACGTTGACCAATACGAAGAAGGTAAAATGGATAACGGTGAATCTGTAATCCTAACTTCTGCAATGAAGAAAATTGACACAGCTGCTGCTGATATGATTAAAGCTGAAATCGATGGAGAGTTCCCAGGTGGAGAAACACTTACATTCGATGCGAAAAACGATGGTGTTGGACTTCCTGAAGAAAATCCAAACTTAAGCGATGAAACATCTACTAAAGTTAATGAGATCTTTGAACTAATCAAATCCGGTGAAGTAGAAGTATCTGCTGAGCAAGGCGATTTGATCAAGTAATACGTGCAGTACCTGGCGTAATCTTCTAAAGCAAACTCGTTTGCTAGATTCAGATTGATAAAGAAAAGGCGGGGTGACCCGCCTTTTTTAATGCAAATGTAAGAGGTTAGTTGTCTGTCCTCTTGGGATAAATAAACTGTTTTGGCAAAGTTTGTCGAGATTTAAAAAGTGTTGGATGTTAGTGGATTGTAGTGGAAGCCACTTGACTCCTGCGGGAGATAGAGGGAAACGAGAGACCCAGGGCAAAGCAAGGCCAATGAAAAATTGATATTATTTAGTATTTTGTATTTTCGAGCTGTAGATTGGAGCAATAGGCGTAGACTCCTGAGGGAGATAGCGCTAGGTGGAGACCCCGCAGGCGAAGCCGAGGAGGCTCCAGCAGCGCCCCTAGGAAAGCGAAGCCAATTGCGGAAATCCACAGCGACGTTTAAACAATATCTAGATTCAAAGACTTTTTCAGTGGCCTTGGCAAAGCCGAGGAGGCTCTCGGCCCTCCCCGATGAAAGCAAGTGGCTGCAACGAAAAGAAACGGGACAGCATATAAACGGCAACCTTTGCTAAAAAACCAAAAACAAAAAAGGGAGAATCACTCTATGGACTATGTAGTGGAGATGCTCAATATCCGGAAAGAGTTTACTGGAATAGTTGCCAATGATGATATTACACTTCGTCTGAAGCAAGGGGAAATTCACGCCCTTCTTGGAGAAAATGGTGCCGGGAAATCAACACTGATGGCTATTTTGTTCGGTATGTATCAACCGGATAGAGGATCTATAAAAATTAATGGCAAGGAAACGAAAATTGCCAATCCTAATGTCGCGACAAAACTTGGTATCGGGATGGTCCACCAACACTTCAAGCTGGTCAGTAACTTTACGGTAACAGAAAACATCATGCTTGGTTCTGAATTGCATAAAATGTATGTGCTTGATAAGAAAACGGCCAGCAAAAGAATTGAAGAACTGTCTAAAAAATATGGCTTAAATGTGGATCCACATGCCAAAATCGAAGACATTTCTGTCGGCATGCAACAACGTGTTGAAATTCTAAAGATGCTTTATCGTCAAGCGGACGTACTTATTTTGGACGAGCCTACCGCGGTACTTACTCCTCAGGAAATTGAGGAGCTGGGTAAGATTATGAAGAACCTTATCGCAGAAGGTAAATCTATAATCATCATCACGCACAAACTGAAAGAAATTAAAGCGATGGCAGACAGGTGTACGGTTATCAGAAGAGGAAAGACAATTGGCACGGTTAATGTGGCGGAAACGTCCAAAGAACAAATGGCGGAAATGATGGTCGGACGTGAAGTCAACTTTAAGGTCGACAAGACAGAAGCGACTCCAAGCGACGTCGTATTGAAAATGGATAATGTTTCGGTTAAGAAGGGCAAGGATGTAGTTGCCCTTAAGAACATGTCCTTAGAGCTGAAAAAAGGCGAAATCCTTGGTATAGCAGGAGTAGACGGTAATGGTCAGGCAGAAATTGTAGAGAGTATTACGGGCTTAAAGCCAGCAGACTCCGGTACCATCCTTTTTGAAGGAAAAGACATTACGAAAATGCCGGTTCGTTCTAGAATCGCAAGTGGGATCGCCCATATTCCGGAAGACCGTCATAAGCATGGACTTGTTTTGGATTATACGATTGAAGAAAATATGGTTTTAGAACTGTACCATAAAGAGCCGTACTCCAAGCGTGGCGTGCTTAATTTTGCTGCGATTAAAAAACATGCAGATAACATTATTAACAGCTTTGATGTTCGTTCAGGTGAGGGCGGGAAGTCCGTTGCTAGATCCCTATCAGGTGGTAACCAGCAAAAAGCTGTAATCGGACGCGAGATTGAACTAGACCCTACACTGCTAATTGCCGTTCAGCCGACTCGTGGACTGGATGTTGGTTCTATTGAATATATCCACAAAAGACTAGTGGAACAGCGTGATAAAGGGAAGGCTGTTTTACTTGTGTCCTTGGAATTAGATGAAGTATTAAATGTTTCAGATCGCATTGCCGTTGTGAACAATGGCCAACTAGTTGGAATCGTGAATGCAAAGGAAACAAACGAGAACGAACTTGGTCTAATGATGGCAGGCGTGATGAAGGGGGAAGAAGAATGAGAAATGGCATAATCTCGTTACTTGCTGTCCTTTTCGGTTTGATTGCAGGTGCGATATTGATGGCAGTCACAGGGAACAATCCTGTGGAAGGATATAAATATTTGTTTGAAGGCGGATTGAAAAACCTGTCCAGAATGGGAAATACGCTAGCAACAGCAACGCCACTTATTTTCACGGGTTTATCGGTTGCTTTTGCATTCCGTACCGGCTTGTTTAATATCGGAGCGGCGGGGCAAATGCTCTTTGGTGGTTTTTGTGCCGTTGCTGTCGGACTGACTTTTGATATGTCCAGACCACTTTTATTAGTAATGATGGTCGCGGCCGGTTTTATCGGAGGGGCACTTTGGGCTTTTATTCCAGGACTATTAAAGGCAAAATTCAACGTACATGAAGTAGTTTCCACTATTATGATGAACTGGATTGCCTACTGGACAGTATACTATGCGGTTCCTGCCTACTTTAAAGGCGAGTTTTTGGAAACAGAATCCAAAAAGCTACCAGAATCGGCATCTTTACGTACACCAATTTTAACTGAAATGTTTGACGGGTCTTATATTAACCTTGGTTTATTTATCGCTACAATTGCAGTAATTATCTTCTCCTTTATCATCAATAAAACCACACTTGGTTATGAGTTGAAGGCAGTAGGATTTAACCGTGATTCAGCGGAATACGCTGGGATTGCGGTAAACAGAAGTATTGTGACTTCCATGGTCATTGCCGGTGGTTTGGCTGGTCTTGGGGGAGTGGCATTCTATGCTGGAAATGCGACAAGTATTCAAATTGGTATCCTACCATCACAAGGTTTCGATGGAATTGCCGTGGCACTTCTTGGAGCAAACACGGGTATCGGGGTATTACTAGCGGCTGTTTTCTTCGGCCTTTTATATTCCGGTCGCGGCTTTATGAATGCCATGACAGATATTCCACCAGAGATTGCAGATTCCATTATTGCTATTATCATCTATTTTGCTGCAACAAGCATTCTAATAGATCGCATGATTCGCTACTTTATTAATAAAAAGAAAAATAGACAACCAGTAGCAACTCAAAACAATGTTGAGAAGAAGGAGGAGGTATAAGGTATGTGGACAGTGATTCAACAGATAGCACCGTACGCAATCATCTTCACTATCCCTCTTTTGATCACAGCGTTGGGAGCTTTATTCAGTGAGCGAAGTGGAGTTGTTAACATTGGTTTAGAAGGATTAATGGTCATTGGGGCATTCACAGGAGCACTTGTCATTTTGAACATGCAGGAAATGATGCCTGGCCAACAAAAGGCAATCTGGATCGGGCTAGCACTTGCTACCGTGATGGGATTATTGTTCTCCCTTCTTCATGCGTTTGCAAGTATTAATCTTCATGCCAACCAGATTATCAGTGGTACAGCCATTAATATGATTGCTGCTGCTATCACCGTCTTCTTGGCTCGTAATATTACAGGAAGCGGAAACATTCAAATTAGCACATTAAAACCATTTAATGTTCCATTTTTATCAGATATCCCTGTCATTGGTAGTTTGCTATTCACTAGAACGTATGCAACGACATGGCTTGTTCTTGCCATTTTGCTAATTAGTGCATTTATGCTGTACAAAACACCATTTGGACTTCGTCTTCGTTCTTGCGGTGAGCATCCACATGCAGCAGAAGCAGCAGGAATCAGCGTAAGTAAAATGCGTTATATAGGGGTTATGATTTCAGGAGCTTTCTCTGGTTTAGGAGGAGCAGTTTTCATCGTAACAACTGGTGGAGAATTCAACGGAACGGTTGCAGGTCTTGGATTCTTGGCACTTGCTTCCTTGATCTTCGGACAGTGGAAGCCACTTGGGATCCTTGCGGCAACTCTGTTCTTCGGTTTTGCCACTACGGTTGCGAACGTTTCACAGGTAATTCCTTCTTTGGCTGTCATTCCGCCAGTATTTTTGAAGGTATTCCCGTACGTTGTGACGTTAATTGCGTTAATCGTGTTCTCAAAATCCTCTCAAGCTCCAAAAGCTGTAGGAGAACCATTTGATTCTGGAAAACGATAAATCGGATTTTGTTTTATATGTAGACACGCTCTCTTTTAAGGGGAGCGTGTTTTTTTTGCTTTATAAATATGTTGAATCATGATGTCATTTGTCGATTGGCATGTATTGTAGTCTGTTTGGACAGTAAATGGGACAGTTTGGCATGTATTTAAAAATTTTGAACTGTATTTCCCTTAATACGGACAGTAAATAGGCGAGTTTGGACAGTATATAGTTTTTGAATACAGATTCGGATATTTTATGATTAATGGGGGGGGATTTTCGAAATAATTTAAATGTTCTAGCTCTAAAATATGTCAAATTGAGTTTATTCTAACAACTCTTACACTAAAACATAAGTTAAACAAAACAATTGTTAAACGCTTACATATCTGACTATTTGAAATAAAATATGTTGACAGAATTTTCTCCGGGTTTATAATTAAATTAACATATGTTCAAACATAAATTTACAAAAGTTCATCAAATTGCAAATATGCTTAGATTAAGAACATCATTCTACAAGAATCACCATGATTCTAAGCAATTTTGTACACCTACTATGAACATAATTTGAAAATCGGGTGAAGTGAGTATGCAAAATGAAAAGATAGCCCGTTTGGTAGAAGTGGCTAAAATGTATTATCTCTTTAATTATAGCCAGCAAGAGATTGCCAAGAAGCTTGGTGTATCTCGCCCTACCGTATCCCGTCTTCTTGATCAGGCGAAACAAGATGGGGTTGTACATATCAAGATTTCCGATCCAACAGAAGATGTGAATGGGCTGGCTTCTCAACTCATGGAAAGATATAAGCTGAAAGATTGCGTGGTTGCATCCGTACCTGCTTATGAAGATAGTCATATTAAACAGAAAATCTGTGAGGCGGCAGCAGAGTATTTATACAGCATCGTCAAAACGGGTGATACGATCGGAATCACTTGGGGCACAACACTCTACCAATTATCTCAGCAGCTTAAGCCTAAAAGTGTGCATGATGTAGAAATTGTGCAATTGAATGGCGGCGTCAGTTATTCGGAATTAAATACACACGCCTCTGACATTATTAATGGACTGGCAACGGCTTTCCATACTACACCACACTTTTTGCCTGTGCCGGCAGTAGTGGACCATCCTGTCGTGAAGCAGGCAATAGTCGCTGACCGCCATATTAATAAGGTTCTAGAGCTTGGGAAAAAGGCGAATATCGCTATTTACACAGTAGGGGAAGCTGGGGAGCAATCCACTTTGATGAGAGCAGGTTACTTTTTAGACAGTGATGTGGAAACGTTAAAGAACAACGAAACAGTGGCAGACATCTGCTCACGGTTCATCGATATAAACGGACACATCAGTAATCAATCATTGAACGAACGAACTATTGGAATTGAGCTTTCCCAACTTGCTGAAAAAGAATATAGCATTCTTGTTGCAGGGGGAAATAAAAAGTTGGAAGGCATATTGGGGGCACTCAACGGTAAATATGCCAATGTCCTCATAACCGATCAGTATACAGCCAAAGCTTTGTTGGAAATGGGGGAGTGATAAAATCATGGATCGAGCAACGATAAAGGCGCTGGTGCAAGAGGTGGTTCAAAACACCATGCAAACAGCTAAGAAACAGGTCCCGATTGCTGTATCCAACCGGCATGTCCACTTGTCTCCTGAGCATGTGGAACGGCTATTCGGGCGGGGCTATGAACTAAAAAAGTTGAAGGAGCTCTCACAACCCAACCAGTTTGCTGCGAAAGAAACAGTAACACTCATTGGTCCAAAAGGGAGAATCCCAAACGTACGGGTATTAGGCCCGGCGCGGGGCAAAACCCAAGTGGAAATTTCACTTTTTGACGGGTTTACATTAGGGGTAACACCTCCAATTCGCCAGTCTGGAGAGTTAGAGGGATCAGGGCCAATCACTCTCATGGGGCCAAGAGGACAATTGAAGATAGACGAAGGATTGATTTGTGCCTCCCGACATATTCATATGCACCCAGATGATGGGGAGAGATTTGGTGTGAAAGACGGGGATATGGTGGACATTAAAGTGGATGGTCCACGGGGCGTCACATACACCAATGTTCTAATTAGGATCTCTCCAAAATACAGGCTGGAAATGCACATCGATCTCGATGAGGCGAATGCTGCCAATATAAAAAATGGTCAGCTAGGCGAAATCACGGCCATTAAATGTTCTCCAGATACGGAGGGAGGTTGTGGCTGTGGATGTACAGGAAAAAGTTAAGGAGCTTGTCAGGCAGGCGGTCAAAGCGTACATGTCCGGGCAGGGTAACGGGGAGAAAATGCCGACCATAACCGTTCTTTTAAATTATCACTCTAGTAATCCAGAACTAATTTTGAAAGCGGTTACGGAAATCAAACAATCCTTTGCAGTGAAATTAGTAGCATCAAAGGATTGGGAGGAACAACTTGATGGAGAGCAAGATGTTTTGTCTTTGGATCAAGCAAATCACCGAGAATTAGAGAATCTCTGGAATACAACAGACCTGCTTATCCTCCCAGTTGCCTCTTTCCAACTAGTATCAAAGCTTGCATTAATGGTGGATGACGATTCAACGTCCCACACAGCGATTCAGTTTCAGTTGTTAGGAAAACCGATTGTCATCGCCAACAACGAAGTCGAGCTTGGGGTATACCAACAGATTCTTGCACCGCATTCCGTTCAGGAAAAATTGCAAGGGTACCTACGCACCACTCAAAAAGATCATGTGAAATGGGTACCGTTGAATCAGCTTGTACGCACAGCAAAAGAACAGCATCAGCAGTACAAGGAAAAGCAACCGCTTATCTTGGCCAAGCATATTGAACATGCGGCAAGAGGAAACATAAAGACCATCACCGTTCCAAAGAAAAGCAAAATCACACCAGTCGCCAAAGACATGGCAAGGGAGCTCAAGATTCATATTGAGAAAGAACACTCCTAGAAAGGAGGCAACGCACTCATGATCATAGCAAAAGTGACAGGCTCCATCGTTGCTACCACCAAAGCGGAAAAACTAAAAGGCAAAAAACTACTAATCGTCACTCCACTAGACATGAAAAGCATCAAAGAAGACGGCAAACCCATTGTTGCCATCGACACCGTTGGCTCTGGCGTGGGTGAAGTAGTACTGATCGTAAGCGGAAGTTCTGCGAGACAGACGGAAATAACGAACGGGGTACCGGTCGACGCGGCCATCGTGGGAATCGTGGATCAGATTGAGCTTAACGGCTCCTTGACCTTTTCAAAAGGAGGTAATTAACTATGCAGATAAAGGAAAGCGACATAAAGGAAATGGTTGCTCAAGTGCTTGCTCAGCTTGGTAATGAAAGCAAGCAGCCTTCATCTTTCAAGGAACAGGGAAACAGCGAAGTTCCACTTGGAAATGGCGTGTTCCAAACCGTCGATGAAGCGGCAGAAGCTGCAACAGAAGCATGGGACAAACTGAGAGCAACTTCACTTGAAACAAGAAAGAATATGATCGAAAAGATGCGGGAAGTAAGCCGAGAGCACGCGAAAGCGCTGGCAGAACTTGCAGTGAATGAAACAGGGCTTGGGCGTGTGGATGATAAGGTGGCGAAGAATCTTTTGGCTGCCAATAAGACGCCAGGGGTGGAAGACATTGTAGCAACCACCTACTCAGGAGACGGGGGTCTGACCCTTGTCGAATATTCACCAGTTGGCGTATATGGTGCCATCACGCCATCCACCAACCCAGCAGCAACAATCATCAACAACTCTATTTCTCTAGTAGCGGCAGGGAACGCAGTGGTTTTCAACCCACACCCAAGCGCCAAGCAAGTATCCATTAAAACGATGCAGCTTTTGAACGAAGCAATTGTGGCAGCAGGAGGGCCAGCCAACACACTCACTTCTGTTACTAATCCCAATATTGAGACATCAAACGAAGTGATGAAGCACCCGAAAGTAAAGGCGTTAGTCGTTACAGGAGGTGGAATTGTAGTACAGGCGGCCATGAGTGCCGGGAAAAAAGTAATCGCTGCAGGTCCTGGGAACCCACCGGTGGTCGTAGATGAAACAGCAATCATCTCCAAGGCTGCAAAAGACATCGTAACGGGCGCAAGCTTTGACAACAATGTCCTTTGTACCGCTGAAAAAGAAGTGTTTGTTGTCGAAAACGTAGCCAACACCTTAAAAAGCGAGATGACTAAAAATGGTGCCATCGAACTGAAAGGCTACCAGCTGGACAAGCTTCTGGAAAAAGTGCTGGTCAAAAAAGGCGATAAATACTATCCAAACCGCGATTTTATCGGAAAGAACGCTTCCGTACTCTTAGAAGCGGCAGGCATCAGGGCAGACGCAAATGTAAAGCTCATCATTGCCGAAACAAAGGAAGATCACCCATTGGTACACACGGAAATGTTAATGCCAATCTTGCCTGTCGTGAGAGTATCCGATGTAGATAAAGCAATCAGCCTGGCGGTGAAAGCTGAAAAAGGCAACCGACACACTGCAATCATGCATTCTCAGAATGTCACCAACCTGACAAAGATGGCAAAAGAAATTCAAGCGACTATTTTTGTGAAAAACGGTCCATCTGTTGCAGGTCTTGGCTACCAGAGTGAAGGGTTTACCACTCTTACCATCGCAGGTCCTACGGGAGAAGGGCTGACGTCAGCCAAAACCTTCACCCGCCAAAGACGCTGCGTGCTGGTAGACGGCTTAAGAATCATTTAGGAGGGGGATGAAAAATGGCAGAACTGAATGAACTACCTCAAGAGGGACAGCCTGTGGAACCACCTAAAAAAGTGAAAAAGCAATCCAATTCAAAATCTAAAACTATTAAACAACCAATAGGAGGAATTCAAATGAGTCAAGAAGCATTAGGAATGATCGAAACAAAAGGTCTTATCGGGGCAATCGAAGCAGCAGACGCAATGGTAAAAGCAGCAAACGTAACACTTGTAGGAAAAGAATTCGTAGGCGGCGGTCTTGTAACTGTAATGGTTCGCGGGGATGTAGGCGCGGTTAAAGCAGCAACAGAAGCGGGAGCAGATGCAGCAGGAAGAGTTGGAAACCTGGTATCTGTACACGTAATCCCACGTCCAAACTCCGAAGTAAACGGAATCTTACCGGCAGCGAAATAAGGTAGAGTAGGATGGATCAATCCATAAAAGCCTATATTAGACAACTTGTCCAAGAGGCAGTACAGCAATCCGCGAGTTCCCTGAGCAACTTGCCATCGAGTACCGGCAGGAAGCAATACGTCATCGCCAATTGGAAAATGAACAAGAACATTAAGGAAACACTGGAGTTTTTACAGCAGCTTAAAGAAGGAACAGGAGTGGAAGTGGTGGTTTGCCCACCTGCCCCACTCCTGTATCCGGCCAAGCTATACGTACAAGGACAGAATAAAGAGATACAAATTGGTGCCCAAAATGTTCACCAAGAAGATAAAGGAGCCTACACAGGCGAATCAGCAGCAAACCTGTTAAAAGATATAGGCTGCTCCTATTGCATCATCGGACATTCTGAAAGAAGGCAATATGCACAAGAAGATGATGCAACTGTGAACCAAAAAGCAAAACAAGCCTTAAAAAGGGGTCTGACCCCTATCATCTGTATGGGGGAAACTTTAGAACAAAAACAACAGAACCAAACAGAAAAGGTCTTGACCACACAGATACTCGGCGCCATGGATGGAATCGATGTATCTCAGGTGATATTCGCATATGAGCCGGTTTGGGCAATTGGAACAGGGGAATCCGCAACAGCGGAGGAAGCGCAACGTATCCATGCATATATCCGTGCCGTGCTAGCTCATATCGATAAGCGGAATGCCGAGAAAGTCAGCATTTTATATGGTGGATCTGTAAATGAGAATAATGCCCAAGAGTTCGCGGCAATGGACGACATCGATGGAGTCCTTGTCGGCGGTGCAAGCTTACAGGTAGATTCTTTTCAGAAAATAATCGCTGTATTTGCCAAAGGAGCGTAGAAAATGAAAAAAGTTGCAATCGGTAGCGACCATGGTGGATACGAGTTGAAAGAAGCGTTAAAAGGCTATTTGACGGAACTGGGGTATGAGTACCTTGATTTTGGATGCAAAGCGAAAGAATCGGTGGATTATCCGGACATCGCATTCTTAGTTGGCGAGTGTGTCGCGACCAATCCAGATTATGTCGGCATCATGATTGACGGAGTTGGTATTGGGAGCGGCATGGTTTTAAACAAGATACCGGGTGTCCGGGGAGCGGTCTGCTGGGATTTGTCCTCTGTCATTAACAGCCGTGAACACAATAATGCCAACGTTTTATCCATCGGTGGCCAGTTCATCGGGGAAGGCCTTGCCAAGCAATTGGTGAAAAAATGGCTGGAAACTGATTTCGCAGGCGGTCGCCACGATCGTCGCGTCACAAAAGTAATGGAAATAGAAAGTCGTTTTATCAAACGCTGAAAGCAGGGTTAATACATGTTCGTAGCAAAAGTGATTGGCAATATGATCTGTACCCATAAAGACGAGAACTTAAGAGGGTTGAAGCTGCTAATCGTCCAACCAGTAGATGATCAGCTGCAGGATAAAGGTAAACCACTTGTTGCTATTGACACAATCGGTCAATCAGGAGAAGGGGACCTTGTTTATCTTGCAAAAAGCAGGGAATCCTCTCTGCCATTGAACAAAGACCTCGTTGCATCAGACGCAGGAATACTTGGAATCATTGACTATTACAACGTAAAACGAATGGAGGAAATATAAATGAGCAACGCATTAGGAATGATTGAAACAAAAGGTCTAGTAGGGGCAATTGAAGCAGCAGACGCTATGATGAAGGCAGCAAATGTATCATTAGTAGGAAAAGTTCAAGTTGGCGGCGGTTTAATCACTGTCATGGTACGCGGAGATGTAGGAGCTGTTAAAGCGGCAACAGAAGCAGGAGCAGATGCAGCGCAACGTGTTGGCGAATTCTTATCCGTTCATGTTATTCCAAGACCACATTCCGATATCGAAAAAATCCTTCCTACCAATCTATGAAGCTAGCAAAAGTCGTTGGAAATGTCGTTTCGACGATTAAAACACCAAGTCATCAAAACAAAAAGCTTATGGTCGTTATTCCTGTAGATGCGAGCGGCAAGGAGTGTGGCGATGCCATGATAGCCTTCGATCGCTTTCACGCAGGAGTTGGCGACTATGTGCTCATACTAGAAGAAGGTGGAGCGGCAAGAGATATATTAGGAGATCCAAAAGGTTCTTTTGATGCCGTCATTGCCGGGATTGTCGACCGATTAATATAATGCGAGGTGAACACAATGCAAATGGAAGCATTGGTGGAACAAATTACGAATCAAATCATGGAACAACTGACGAATAAACAACAGCTGGCAGAAGGTAAACCTGCAGCTTCCAATACAACTTCATCAAATGGAAATTCTTTTACAAACACATCATCCAACCTCATCACAGGACCTTCTATCGCCAGAATGATTGACCATACGCTACTAAAGCCGGAAAGCACAAAAGAGCAGGTGGTCAAGCTTTGTGAGGAAGCAAAAGAATACAATTTTGCAACAGTATGTGTGAATCCTTACTGGGTTTCCACAGCTGCTCAAGAATTGAAGGGTTCTAATGTAGGTATTACAACGGTAGTCGGCTTTCCGCTGGGTGCTACCAACAGTTTTGTGAAAGTTTCCGAGACACGTGATGCCATCGCAAGTGGCGCAACGGAAATTGACATGGTTATGAACATAGGTGCCCTTAAATCAGGTGACTTTGAAACGGTCAAAAAGGACATCGAAGCAGTAGTGCTTGCTGCTAAGGGCTATGCACCAGTTAAGGTCATCATCGAAACTGGTCTTTTGGAAACAGAAGAAAAGAAGAAAGCTTGTATTCTAGCAAAAATGGCTGGAGCAGATTTCGTCAAAACTTCCACAGGATTCGGACCAGGCTGTGCAACAGCTGAGGACATCAAGCTTATGCGCGAAGCAGTCGGACCTGATATGGGCGTTAAAGCCTCTGCATGCGTACGTGACTTGGATACGGCAAGGAAGCTGGTTCAGGCGGGTGCAACTAGAATAGGTGCTAGCTCCGGAATCGCCATCGTAACAGGCGGCAAAGGAACTGGATACTAAGCTTAAATAAGATAACAGGATGCTTTTGGATAGTCTCCTTGGCATCCTGTTGTTTTTAGAAATTATGAGGTAACCTAGCTGGTGATTGGAGCACATGGCGAAGACCCCTTAGGGAGATAGCGCTAGGTGGAGACCCCACAGGCAAAGCCGAGGAGGCTCCAGCAGTGTAAATGAAGACAACTTTAATATTGTAAAATTCAAACTATTATAATATAATTATATGCAAACGCTTTCAATTATTAAGAGTTCCAGAGGGGGATTAGGGTGAAACATATTGGAAATCAACTAAAGAATGCAAGAACAAGACAAGAGATAGAAATTGATCAACTTGCGATGCTAACAGGACTGCCGGCAGACACCATCGCTGCAATAGAAGCTGGAACTTTGGATGTGCAGGTATCAACCTTACATAAACTCTCTGAAGTGTTACGATGCTCTTTCGCTGTAGGAGATATGTCCATATAACCAAAGGAAAGGAACCGGATGTTTATTCGGTTCCTTTCCTTTGGTTATAATAGATGTAAGAAGACCCTGCTAAGGAGAATAAAATGCATACTTCAGAACAAGAGAAACTGATAAATCAAATAGTAGAATACATAGAAAATAATCTAGAAAGCTCCCTGAGTCTTGAAGAGCTTGCATCCATCTCTACTTACTCTCCCTTTCACTTTCAACGACTTTTTAAAGCTCATGTTGGGGAAACTCCAGCTAACTATGTAAAGCGACTTAGAATGGAAAAGGCTGCGCATCTTTTAATATATGAACATAGCATACCTATTACGCAAATTGCGTTCATGAGTGGCTTTACTTCTCTTTCTTACTTCACAACCTCCTTTCATACATTTTTTCAATGCAGTCCCACTAAATGGAGGGAAGGTGCCTATTTAGAGAGATTCCCACGAGAATATGCAGATAATAGCAAGAAATCTAAACAGCTTCGCAACATGGAGCAAGAACAGCAGATCATCAAGGGATATAATAAGTTCCAATGGCTCGATCTTGAAAAAGTGAAGATTATGGAGTTTCCTTTCTGCACAACTGTAAAAAGACAAAATGTCGGCCCATACACACAAGGGATACCCGATGTTTGGGAGAGCGTGTACCATTGGGGAAAGGCTCGAGATATTATTACGGAAAACACGTTCATGTTTGGGGTGCCTAAAAATAATCCATATATAACTCCAGCGGAAATGAGCCGATATGATTGTCATCTAGCTGTAGATGGGTTGATGGATGATACCCTAGTGACCTATCAGTTTAAAGGGGGAAAGCATGTAGTCTATGAGTTCGATGATCCTGTAGATTATATGGAAAGGAATAGGCTGATAGAGTGCTACTCGGAGCTATACAGCTTTTGGCTTCCTAAAAGCGGATATAAATACTTGGATAACCCTGTGGAACTTATATCCATACAACCTAAAAAAGGCAGCTTGGAAGTGGATGTTAAAGTGAAGGCCATTTCATTAGCCATTGAGCCGAAATAAAAGTAAAAGCGAAAAAAGGAGAATTGATAAAATGATGGATTGGTCTGAATGGAATGTTGTTGCAATACTTATAGGTGCTCTTCTGTATGCATTTTATGGAGGAATCTATTACACGTTCATGCTTGGAAAAAAGAAAGACCCGCAATTCAAACAGACGGAAGGCCCGCTAAAATATATCGTGTCTATAATAATTGCATTTGTCAGCTCCTTTTTAGTAGCATCCTTCGTGCAGGCGGCAGGAGCAGAAGGCATCCTGAGCGGTCTGATCGTAGGATTATTAATAGGGATAATAATTACTCTAGTCTATTTAAAAAATACATTGTTTGGTCTGGTAACTAAAAAAGCATTCTATATTGCTGTAGGAGACCATCTCATCATATTCACATTGCTAGGTATGGTTCATGGAGTCATAAATGGCATGTAGGGTAAATAAGCACTATGGCGGATTTTATTCCGGTTTAGTGCTTTTTTATTGTTTATTAACTTATAAAATAATGGAAAGCTGGAATAGTCTTCTGAGTCATTCTTGTTCGTTGAGATGAAGACCTCAGTGACGAGGAAAAAGGAGGAGAGAGGTTCTCATTGAGGTTATGAAGACCTCGGTGACGAGAAATCTGGAGGAGAGAGGTCTTCATTGGGGTTATGAGGACCTGAGTGACGAGGAAAAAGGAGGAGAGAGGTTCTCATTGAGGTTATGAAGACCTCGGTGACGAGAAATCTGGAGGAGAGAGGTCTTCAATGGGGTTATGAAGACCTCGGTGACGAGAAATCTGGAGGAGAGAGGTCTTCAATGGGGTTATGAGGACCTCGGTGACGTGAAATCAGAAGGAGAAAGGTCTTCATCTCCAATATGAATCTCTTGTTGACAAGGGATTCTATTAAAAAAGTCAAAGATGTGCGCAATGGAAAGATCCGGCCAAGGCCAATATTTCAAAGCTATGCGAAAAGCGAGAAAACGTCCCAAGAGATAAGTATCCTTGGGACGTGGTTTTTAGTTCGCGTTAGCGATTTTGTTCTAGTGTGTTGCCGACCTTTCCCTTGCAAAAAGTCCTGTGAAATAAAACTACAAAATAGTAATTGATTTACGAAACTTCATTTAATAAAATCAAAAGTAAGAAATATCTGAAAATAGAGGAAGCCTATATGAAAAGAGAACTGATTTTTATCCAAGAAAGTTTGCATACATTCAAACCATCAGAACGAAAAGTAGCAGAATTCATTTTGGAAAAGCCTGCAGACGTTGTAAATATATCCATTCAGAAGCTTGCTGAGAGTACCCAGGTCAGTGAAGCGACCATTATCCGGCTTTCCCGTTCGCTCCAATGTAAGGGATTTAAAGAACTTAAATTAAAAATTGCCTATGATTTGGCAAGGGCGAAAGCAGAGAAAAAGCTGGAGGGTTATGAGGATATTCCAAGAGATGACTCAGTATCTTCTATGATACACTCCGTTTCTCAAAACAATATTCAGGCAATCCATAACACGGTCGGTGTGTTGGATGAAGTAGAGTTAGAAAGGGCCATTGAATTAATTTCAAGAGCAAGAATCGTTGCCGTTTATGGAATCGGAGCATCTGGTCTCATTGCCATGGACTTTAAACAGAAGCTAACCCGCATCAACAGATGGTGTGAAGCGGCCTATGATAAAGATACCCAGGTGACCATTGCTGCCAACCTATCGGAAGCGGATGTAGCATTTGGGGTATCTTATAGCGGTCATACAGAGGATATCATCGAATCGCTGAAGGTAGCGAAAGAGAACGGGGCATCTGTGATTACTTTGACAAGGTCAGGGGAGAATCCAACTTCGGCCATTGCAGATGTGAAGTTGAACACGACAAGCTTGGAGAGAAATGTACGAAGTGGTGCAACGAGCTCCAGAATTGCCCAGCTGAATGTCATCGATATCCTGTTTTTTGGCGTAATGAAGCTGGATCAAGACCCGAATATCAAAGCGTTGGATAAAACGCGTAAAGCAGTGGAGGCGTCCAAGCGGCATGTATAAAAATTATATCGATAGTTTAATAGAAAACAAGGAGCTTCCAGGAGCGGTCCTGCATGCGATCAAAAAGAAGCAAACTCTGTGTTACAAAGCAGTCGGTAGCTTTATTGGGGGAGATGCACAGAATTATCCCGTAACGGAAAATACTTTATTTGATGTTGCCTCCCTGACTAAAGTGGTGGCAACTCTACCTGCAAGTCTATTGTTGTATAGCCAAGGAGACCTACACCTTGAAAAGCAGGTGCAACATTATCTGCCTGATTTCAAACATGAAAAAGTCAAGGTGGAAGACCTACTGACCCACCGTTCCGGGTTGCCGCCAGACCTTCCTTATGTGGCAAGGGATGGACAAAGAGATGTGATGGATTTAATCTATCAGACCAAGCTTCAGCAAGAGCCAGGAATAGCTGTTGCTTATAGTGATCTAGGAATGATTTTATTAGGAAAAATCATTGAGAAAATTGCTGATCAGCCACTTGATTTCTTTACGAAGGAACACATTTTTACACCTTGGGGATTACATAACACAGGCTACAAGCTTCCATCAAGCATGAAAGCGATTACTGCTTCAACAGAGAATTTTGGAAATCGCTACATACAAGGAGAAGTTCATGATGAAAAAGCTTTGCACATGGGAGGAGTGAGCGGCAGTGCGGGGTTATTTTCCACTGGGAAGGATATCGCCAGGTTCGCTAAGCACTTTTTATATCCAGAGGAACAGGATGTTATACCACCAGACTTAATGCGGATGGCAACTCGCCATAAGCAAAATAACAGGGGACTTGGGTTTGAAGTTTGGAACGGAGAAGGGAATGAGTTATCATGCGGGCCAAACTGGTCAATAGGTTCATTTGGCCATACAGGTTTCACGGGAACCAGTGTCTGGATTGACCCACGTTCAGAACTAATCGTGGTTTTCCTGACCAATGCCGTTCATTACGGCAGGTCTACGAACATAAGAACCATCCGAAAAAAATTACACTCGATGATATACTCCTCTGTACGAGGGGAGACTTCATAAATATTCTTAAACAATTTATGGATGGCCTGACAGCCGGAGCTGTGAAATAACGAGGAATGATATATTAATTGTATTAAATAGTTGTTTGGCATGCATTCTTAGCAGGGGTGTATGCCTTTTTAGGTTAGTTTTGCACAGCTGGTTTTAATTGTATGGACTAACTACTGATTTATAAGCCAAATTTCTAAGTTTATTATCCAACTTTTCAATTTATTGTCCAAATATTGATTTTATTATCCACTTTTACTCATATAAATGCCATTCGACACGAACTAACAAAAAACGACGACCAAAATACCATCCTCTACCCGCCTTTTCTTCTTAAAGAGGAGAAAGTCCTGGTAAACTTAATCCATTTTCCTGACTTTTCCTTTCATACCGTTTGCACCTCTATTTAACAGGGTAGGTAAAAAAGGTATGTCCTTTTTTTACATAATCTAATTTAAGGAGTGGAGCGGCGTAGTGAGTAAAAAAGTGAACGAGCAAAGCAAACATGACCAATTAGAGCAGTATCGTGTAGAGGATGAAGGGAAGACCATGACGACCAATCAAGGAGTCAAGGTCTCAGAGGATGAATTCTCCTTAAAAGCAGGCGAACGTGGACCTACCTTAATGGAGGATTTCCATTTCAGAGAAAAGATGACCCACTTTGACCATGAGCGCATCCCGGAGAGAATTGTCCATGCAAGGGGATTTGCAGCCCACGGCGAGTTTGAATTATATGAATCAATGGAGAAATATACAAAAGCGAAATTCTTGCAAGACACATCCGTCAAAACGCCTGTATTTGTGCGCTTTTCAACGGTTGCCGGGTCTCGTGGTTCTGCGGAAACGGTCCGAGATGCACGTGGTTTTGCAACGAAATTTTATACGGAAGAGGGTAACTACGATCTTGTTGGAAATAATATTCCGGTATTTTTCATACAGGATGCGATAAAGTTCCCTGATTTAGTACATGCCCTAAAACCTGAACCGCATAATGAGATGCCGCAAGCAGCTTCTGCTCATGATACGTTCTGGGATTTTATCGCAAATAACCAAGAATCTGCACATATGGTCATGTGGGCAATGTCAGATCGCGCCATTCCGAGAAGTCTCCGGATGATGGAGGGCTTTGGCGTTCATACATTCCGTTTTGTAAATGCAGAAGGGAAAGCTCATTTTGTTAAATTCCACTGGAAACCGGTGCTTGGTACCCATTCCCTTGTGTGGGACGAAGCGCAGAAAATTAACGGAAAAGATCCCGACTTTCATCGCCGAGATCTTTGGGAGTCTATAGAAAATGGAGATTATCCGGAGTATGAGTTTGGTGTACAGTTACTTGCTGAAGAAGACGAATTCAAGTTTGACTTTGATATTCTTGATCCGACGAAACTTTGGCCGGAAGAAGATGTGCCTGTAAAGATTATCGGAAAATTAACATTGAATCGCAATGTCGACAATGTGTTTGCCGAAACGGAACAGGCGGCATTCCATCCGGGCCATGTCGTACCCGGCATTGACTTTTCCAATGATCCGTTATTGCAAGGGCGTTTATTCTCCTACACGGATACGCAGCTTATTCGACTAGGCGGCCCTAATTTTCACGAACTGCCGATCAACAGACCGGTATGCCCGTTCCATAACAATCAACGTGATGGGTACGGCCGCCAAACGATCAATAAGGGCCCGGTAAGCTATCATAAAAACTCATTAGCTTCCAATACCCCAAGACCTGCAAGTGAAGCGGAAGGCGGGTATGTCCATTATCAAGAAAAGGTCGAAGGTAGAAAAGTGAGAACGAGAAGTGACAGCTTCAAGGACCATTTTTCTCAAGCGACTTTATTTTGGAATAGCATGACAAAACCTGAAAAAGATCATATCAAACAAGCGTTCAGTTTTGAGCTTGGAAAAGTAAAGAGCAAAGACGTAAGGCAACAGGTGGTCGACATGTTTGCAAATGTCAGCATGGAGCTTGCAGAAGCTGTAGCGGAAGCAACTAGTGCTACTAAGCCTAGTGGATCAGGGTCTACTGTGACAAAATCATCACCTGCACTCAGTCAGGAAAATACGGTGAAAAAGCCTGCCACACGTAAAGTAGGAGTTATCATATCTAATGACTTCCAAGGTAAGGAAGTAGCATCCGTTCTTGAATCCCTGAAAGGGCAAGGAATGCAGCCAGAACTAATCAGTGCCAAGCTAGGAAAGGTGAAAGGTAATGGCGGTGTCGAGCTAGAGGTGGACCATACATTTCTGACATGTGATTCCGTCTTGTTTGATGCGCTTTACGTGGTTGGTGGGAAAGACGTTGACAAGAAGTTTGACCGTGAAACCACCTATTTTGTGGAGGAAGCCTACGATCACTTTAAACCGATTGGCGCTACCCATGATGGTAAGCAATGGCTGGAGAAACTAGAGATTTCCGGAGCTTCCGGTGTGGTAAGCGTTGATGAACCAGACCAGTTTGTAACAGGCTTTGTCAATGCTGTTTCTGCGCATAGACATTGGGATAGGGAAGAGATTTAACATAGTACGCAACAGGTAAAAGCAGCCCGATTTGATTAACTGGGCTGCTTTAACTGTATCTATGACTACATTTCTTTCTCCCCGCATTCCCCAGTTCCCCACTTACACAACGATTTCATAGTCGGTTGTAGTGTGAGTGCTTCTTCTGTTAGCTCATATTCTACATGCAAGACTTTGCCGGGATATTCCGTTCTTTTTACCATACCTAGTTGCTCTAATTCACGAAGCTGATCGGTTAAAACCTTTCGATTAATTTCTGGAATCTCTCTTTCCAATTGGGAAAAGCGTTTAGGACCATTTTCAAGGGCACAATAAACCTGCGGTCGCCATTTACCACCAATTACATTTAGCGCGCGGTTGACTGGGAAATTTGTCGGTTCCACATAAAACAGTCCTTTCTATATCAAGTCAGTTACCTAAAAGTGCGTACTTTTTTATTCATGCATTATATTTTACCCTATCATTATTAGCAAATTATATTATTTGAGGAGGAAGTACAATGAGATATCCAAGAACGTTTTCACATATAGGTTTATCTGTTCCCAACTTGGAGCAGGCAGTGAAGTTTTATACAGAAGTGATGGGCTGGTACGTCATTATGGAACCAGCAGAAGTGGTGGAGGATGACTCTGCAATTGGTGTCATGTGCACAGATGTCTTTGGAAAAGGATGGGGCAAATTCCGCATCGCGCATCTTGCAACTGGAGACAAAATTGGAATTGAACTATTTGAGTTCCCGGAAAATGAGAAGCCGGAAAACAACTTCGAATACTGGAAGACAGGAATTTTTCACTATTGTGTTCAAGATCCTGATGTTGAAGGACTTGTAGAGAAGATTGTCGAGCATGGCGGCAAACAGCGCATGCCAATTCGGGAATATTATCCTGGAGAAAAGCCGTACCGTATGGTCTACTGCGAAGATCCATTTGGTAATTTAGTAGAAATTTATTCGCATTCATACGAGCTTACTTACTCAGAAGGTGCTTATTAATCGTTCAAGTTTCTAGCTGGTGATTGGAGCAAAAGGCGAAGCCAAGGAGGCTTACGTCAGCCCCTAGGAAAGCGAAACCATTTGCGGAAATCAGCAGCGATGTTTATAGAGTATCTATTCAATCTAGGAGGGGAAACAAAATGAAAGCATGGTTATTAAAAAAAGCAGGCAGTCTTGATCAGATGGAATGGGGAGAGATTGCAGACCCGAAGGAAGGAAACGGGGAACTGCTGGTAAGAGTAAAAGCAGTGGCCTTGAATCCTGTCGACTACAAAGTAGCTGTGAACGGCAACCCGGCATGGAGCTATCCACATATTGTTGGGGTGGACCTTGCGGGTGAGGTGGTTTCAGTTGGATCAGGCGTTACCGGCTTTGACACTGGCGACCACGTTGCAATCCACACAAACCTTGCTAAAAAGGGTGCGTTTGCCGAATATTCTGTAGTAGATGCACGCGCAGCAGGACGTATTCCTGATGAAGTTTCTTTTGAAGATGCGGCAGCGATCTTGTGTGCGGGGATGACTGCATATGAAGCTGTAGTCCAAAAATTGAATGTTACTCACAAGAAAAACATTCTTATTCATGCAGGTGCCGGTGGAGTTGGTGGTATTGCGATCCAATTAGCGAAAATGCATGGCCTTAAAGTGTTCACTACTGCTTCCAAATCCAATCACGATTGGGTGAAGAATCTTGGAGCAGATGTCGCTATAGACTATAAAGAAGAAAATGTGACAGAACGCATTATGGAAGAAACGAACGGACGAGGAGCGGACTTAATCTTAAATACAGTTAGCAGGGATGTGGCAACAGAAGATTTAGAACGTCTCGCATTCTCAGGCCATTTGGCGTACATTGCAGGCGCTCCAGACCTTTCCGGTGTCAAACCATTCTCTTTATCTCCATCCATCCATGAGGTCGCTCTAGGGGCTGCTCACGCTAGTGGAGAAGATCGTGCAGTCAGCAATCTGGCTTTCATGGCAGAAGAGTTAATGGGAATGGTGAAAGAAGGACGGTTAGAATCTCTTGTGACGAAGGTCCTTCCGAGAGAAGAGTTGGTGGAAGGGCTGAAGGAGCTGCAAGGACGCCATGTAAGAGGGAAGATTATTGTGCAGATGTAGGTTGCTAAAAGTAAAAAGTCGAGATGCTCTTATCTCGGCTTTTTTTGCGGAATTTGTCGCATATTGGGAATCGCCCGATTACTCGTAAAAATCGCCCGTAAATTGAAATTATCGCCCGATTGTAGTGCATAATCGCCCGTAAATTAATATTTTCGCCCGTAAAATCAAATTATCGCCCGAAAACCACGGAAAAACGCCCGTAAAGTTTTCTAAGGGTTGAAACGCTCCTCTAAATGCAATGGAGACAAACTTCTCTTTTCCTCTTCAATAAAATATGTCTGTCTAAATGACATATATATATTGCATAAAGTAATATAAAATGTATAATAATAAGTGTATTCCATATTTTACAAAGAGGTGATGGGAATGAATATTTTCGGGGGAGCAACAAAGGTGGAAGATGAGCGCATTGTGAATATTCAAAACAAGATTTACCGGGAAATATATTTTCTCGTGATGGCGATTTGCCTAATCTCCATCGGATTTAAGTTTTACCAATACGGATTTGGTGTCAACTCCATACACACAGAGCTAGCAATACTCTTCCTTCAAGGCGTCTATTATACGGTAAGGGGTGCAAGCATGGGGGTCTTATCAGATGAGGTAGAGATACATGATCGGAAAAGTAAGGTGCCAATGAAGTGGAAGACTCTTTTTTGGGGTGGAGCTTCTGGTGTCATCATAGCAATCTTCTTCGGCTTAAACAGTGCTTTTAATTATGCGGACACGACTGCACAGGCATACTCCTACTTTTTCATGGTGTTCTTTGTTTCTTTGATGATATATATACCGTTTTTAGTATTGTTATCAGGAAGTACGTTCCTTGCTGCGATGAATCGAAGCAAAAAGGCGGCAGAAAAAGAACTAGATGAAGACGAAATAGAGCGGTGAACAACATGAAGAACTTAAAAATGAAGATGGCGAGAGTGGAAAAAGACTTGTCTCAGGACGAACTGGCCAAGATTGTAGGAGTTTCCAGGCAAACAATTGGCCTAATTGAACTCGGCAAATACAATCCAAGCCTCAGTCTCTGTCTTTCCATATGCAAAGCTTTATCTAAAACGTTAGATCAGTTATTTTGGGATGAGTGAAAACAAAACATGATATATCAAATGGAGATAATTCCCCCACAATGAAAATATACTTTTGTATAACATTTTATTGGGGGGATTTTTTTGCCTAAAATTGAACTAGAATCAGGTGTTGAGCTCTATTATGACGACCAAGGAGAGGGGACACCGGTAATTTTTATTCATGGAGTGTGGATGAGCAGAAAGTTCTTCCATAATCAGCTACCTTATTTCAGCCAAACACAACGTGCCATCACCATTGATTTGAGGGGGCATGGTGACTCTGCACAAGTCACGGAAGGTCACACCATTTCCACGTATGCAAAAGATCTGCATGCATTCATTACAAAGCTGGATCTGAAGGATGTTGTGCTGGTCGGCTGGTCGATGGGAGCGTTTGTAATTTGGGAATACCTCCAGCAATTCGGGGAGGCGAACGTTAGAGGAACGGTCATAGTAGATGAACTTGCTTCTGACTTTAAGTGGCCTGATTTTCCCATCGGCGCCTTTGACCTGCCAACCTTGACTCACTTCATGAGAGAAGTTCAGGATAACAGAGAAGGATTTCTTAAGGGCTTTATACCGCTCATGTTCAAAGAGGACGTTGCACCTGAAGAGATGGCCTGGATGCTTGAGGAGACAATGAAACCTACGTCAGGAGTTGCGAGCGCCATTTTATTTGACCAATCGGTGGTGGATTATCGCTCTACTTTCCCATCCTTAACCAAACCAACATTGCTTTGCTTTGGAAAAGCAGAGAAGCTGATACCAGTTGCAGCGGGGGAACACTTGAAGGAATCCATAGCTAATAGTGAACTGATTCTGTTTGAGGAAAGCTGTCATTGTCCCTTCCTTGAAGAAACGGAATTGTTTAATAAAGAAGTATCCAATTTTATTAATACCCTCTAAAAAGGGCCTGGCCACAGTTGAAATAACTGGTCAGGCCTTTCATCTTGAAGAACCAGGTCTTTTTCCTTAGAATAAAAGTATAAAATATTCTGAAAAAAGAGGCGAGAGATATGAAGCTGACCGAAGAATTAAAGAGGTTTCCCTATCCGTTCAAAGGTGACACCTACCGTTACTCCAATAATTCGACCCTTCTGACTCCTCCTAGTAGCATAGAAATTACAGAGGGGTATCTAAAGGATATAAAACTAAAAAGGTCCTTATTATCGGAACACCATTCTCGTTGTTTTCAATCTCTTCCTCATACAAATAAGGCGCAGTGGGAAGTGTTGGAACTGGTCATGACAAACCTGGCTAGCTATTTTCCAGAAAGTTTTTCCCTAAAAAAAGAAGGACGAAAACACGTCTTTATTAACCACATTGTTCAAGAAGAGTGTGAATTTATAATGGGGGCTGACTCCACTTTGCTTAATAAACCCTTAGATTTTATTGGGAGACATGTGCAAGAAGACCTTATCATTATGATGCAGAAAGATGGTGATCTTTACTTGGATGCCGGCCAACTATGTTTTCCTGCCAATTGGTCATTAGCTTTTAACCACGGCATGAGCTTCAAAAATATTCACTTTCCAATTCCGGGGTTTAAAGAAGAAGGAATGGACGAGAGAATTCTGCAATTTCTGCTAAGGCTTGAAGCTGGGAATCCATGGGGAAGGAAAAATTGGTCCCTTATGGCCGGAAACAGAATGGACACTTCCTTAGAAACCTTTGATGTATGGGGAAAGGATAGAAAAAATGTAACGGTTGAAAATGCAGGCGAGTTCGTTCATTTACGGGTAGAGGTGCAAAAGCTCTTTCGTTTGCCTCGTTCTAATGCCATCCTGTTTACCATACATACACATCTGTTACCTATCGACAAACTGACAGAAATCCCTGAGTGGCGAAGACAATTCTACCAAATTTTAGTTGATCTACCGTCTCATATCGCAGAGTATAAAGGGATTTCATTATATAAGGATAAGGTTTTGGCGTATATTGAAAAGAAAGAGGAGGGTGTTCTGTGAACGATATAAAGAACGAACCAACTTTCCGACTAGGAAAAAGGCACTATGTTCTTTGTGGAGATGAAGAAGGCTTAAAAAGCTTGAACCCCATTAAGCAAAATCTAACGAACGACCAGCTGTCTTTTGAAGAAATACAGCTGGATTTGGAATGTTTTTCTGAGGTGGACAAAAAGCTTGAGATGAAGAAGATGGGGACTTTTCTTTATGTTGCAGCAGAAGGTAAAAAGCTAAGAAGAGTAATTTGTACAGCTGAAAAACTCGGATATTCCTTTGAAGAGGCTCAATACATTATTGTAGGAGAGGGAAAAAAAGGGATTTTTTGTTGTAGATGCCACTATGTTTCAACAGTTAACCATACACTGAATATTGGTGACCATGTGAACTGTACTGCTTGCAGCTTGCAGTTGGTATTATCCGATCATTACTCGCCTGTTAAAGAAGCTTATTTAGGCTATGTGGCACAAAATTTATAAAGGGAAGGGTAGATTTGTGGTGATCCCAGATCATAGGTTAGAGGTAAAGATAACAGATATAACAAATGAAACTGCTACCATTAAGCGGTTTACTTTTGAGGGTTTAGACAATAAGGCATTACCGGCATTTAGCCCAGGTTCCCATATAATTTTATATTTAAAGGGAAGGGGAGGGGAGATGGAACGAAGATATTCGTTAATTGGTAGTCCTGATAGCACGGATAACTATCAAATTGCAGTCAAACTCCATGAAAAATCATCTGGAGGGTCAATTTATTTACACAGCAAAGCTCAAATAGGGGATAATTTACAAATTAGTTTTCCAAAAAACTATTTTCCTCTTAGTTTTCGAGCCCGACACCATCTTTTGATTGCTGCTGGCATCGGTATTACTCCCTTTTTATCTATGATGCGAGAATTAAAGGATCAAGGTGCTTCTTTTGAACTTCATTATTCTTCAAAAACAAAAGAAG
This sequence comes from Sutcliffiella horikoshii, assembly GCF_008180725.1. GTDB lineage: Bacteria > Bacillota > Bacilli > Bacillales > Bacillaceae_I > Sutcliffiella_A > Sutcliffiella_A horikoshii_B. Next base: position 140,024 of record NZ_VTEV01000002.1, read on the forward strand.
ACTGTGCTTTCTATTCTTATCTATCAAAGGAATACCGACAGCATGCACATTTTTATTTCACCAAACACGAAAATCGAATAGACACTAACATTCTAGTAAAGCAGTTTATTGGCACCCATATTTATTTATGTGGTCCAGAAGGATTTACTTCCTCTTTTTCATGTGCTGCTACATCCATTGGCTATCCTTCTGCAAGCATTCATTACGAATATTTTTCACCACCTAACATACATAAGCCTCTTCCTTTCATTTTAGAGCTCACAAATGGACGGTTTTTGTCTGTTCCTGAAGAAAAATCCACTTTGGAGGTTTTATTGGAAGCAGGATATCCTATTCCGCATTCTTGTAAAGTTGGCCGTTGTGGAACATGTGAGCTTTCCATCTTGGAAGGGGAGGCGGAACATTATGATTCCTTCTTATCAACTAAGCAAAAAGAATCTCAAGCTTGTTTTTTACCATGTGTATCCCGAAGTAAAACGGATACTTTAAAGGTTGAATACCGTTAAAAAAGAAATAAAAATGGGATATTATAGAAGTTTACATATATCGTACACAAGTATACAAAATGTAAACAAATGTAGACAAATAAGTAGACTTGTATACAAGTGTGTAAACACGTTGATATGAAGGGATGTGTACAATAATAGAATACAAGTAAACAATAAATGTATACACGTATACATTTGTATACATAAACGTAAACAATTTTTACACTTTCATTACTTTTCTTGAGAATGATTGAATAGTAGAGCAACTTTCTGTACGCTTACTATATACTTACTAGTTTTATTTTCTTCAACAGGAAACAAATATTGTATTGAGGAAAAGAAAGGAAGATGGAGAATGACTTATTCAAGAATTGCAGCAGTCGACGTAGGTAATGATTCTATTAAAGCTATTTTTGGAAAATTGGATTCGGAATTAAACATTCCAAATGTTATTGCTAGAGATATTGAAGATCGCCCAGTTATCGGGATTGAAGAGTTAGACAGCAAGGATCCACTAGATGGTATCCATGTACGTGTTCACTCCCCTGCCCTGATGGACAATAACGCAATCTATCGAATTGGAAATTTGGCAACAAAAAGCAATAATGCAACAGAATTAGATCCAGGTAGTAGCAAATCAGAAGAAGACCAAACATTAGTCATGTTGTTTGCTACATTGGCGTTGGATGCAGTAAGTGCACAAAATGAAAAAACGTTCCCCCGCAATAAGAATGTCGTAGATGCAAACTATACACTTGGAACAGGTCTTCCATTAAGAGAAGTGAAAGAAGGCAAGGATGCGGGCTACCGTTCCAAACTGCTAGGATCTGTCCATCAGGTTGAATTCTTAATTACACCTAAATACCAAGGCATTAAAGTTAATATTAAATTCGATGAAATCAAGGTTTATCCTGAGGGCTTCGCTGCATACATAAACCTTGTATTGGATAACAATGGAAATATAATAAATAAAGACTTGATCGACAAGCGCATCCTTATCCAAGATATTGGAGGACTTTCCACGGATATCGCAGTTATCAAGAACCGTAATGTAGATGACGATAAAGCACAAGGCTTTAATCTTGGGGTATCTGAAGCGCTTGAGCAAATCCGTGAAGAAATTCGTTCGAAGCACGGCATCGAGCTTGATAGCAGAAGAGATGTAGTGGAAATTATTACGAAAAAGAATGACCGCAACCACATAATGGTACGCGGAAGCAGAACAAGTGTGCATGATATCACGGATCGCATTCTTTTAGACTTGGCGAAAAAACAATACCGTCTGTTAAGAAACATTTGGCAGAAAAACTCCCAGACAGAGATCTGCTATTTTGTCGGCGGTGGTTCCACAGTGTTGAAAGAATACTTGAAAACACTAAACAACAATTTAGATGGCTATAACATTGATTTCTTTGAAGATGAAAAGGAAAGCATCTGGATGATGGCAAATGCCTACTACAAATTGATTGCTGACTATGTAAAGAAAACAGGTAAAGAGAAAGAGTCAAAAGATCAACAAAAACCTGTGAAAGCGTAAATAAGGTGATTGGATGAAGAATTCCAGTTCGAGTCAGGGAATTCAGAGGGGACAAGCAATTTCTTTCCGTATCCCCTCTGATACGCCGGACCATCTAATTAAGCATTTGCAGCGTCTTAAAGAGACGGAAAGAAGGAATTTCTCTAGTAAAATAGCAGAATTTGTTCTACAAGGTGTGACAAGCTCACATGCAAGGGAAAAAGAGACAATCTCTATCCCTCTTCCTAAATCTTTATCTAAAACACAAAGAGATTGGTTGAAGCATCAGCATTCAGAAGCATTGCTAGGCAATATCGTCTATCAATTGCTTTCAGATCCTGTTCGGGCAACAAGTATTCTGGCTGCAATGAACAGCAATTCCTCAGACATCGATCAAGCCTTGTACCTTCAGGAGGAAAAGCCGTACAAATCTGCTGATGAGACCGATGAGAAGGTAAATCCAGACTTGTTAAACGATGACGATTTAGAGACGTTCGACTGGGATGCAGCTCTCCAAGAGCAGGCGTCAACGGAAGAAGAGGAAGAGTTGGATGTGGAAGATGTCGACAAGCTTTTGGGAGATTTTCTCTCACATATGAACAAATAATTTATCCTAAGGCCGCTATGAATTTAGCGGCCTTTTTATCTATGTTTTTTAAAAGCGTACTGGTTCATTGATTGGGCCAATTGGATAAAAAAGACCGTCAAAAGTAGGAAGGCCCTATACATTTAGGCTCTTTTTATATTCCCGGGAAATATGGTAGTATGAGGTCAATATTTGTTAGCAAATTAGTTATAGCTGCGGTAAAAAGGGTATAGAATAGAATGGTCCTAAAATCCAAATAGTAACCGAACAATATAACAGGAGAACAATAATAGATACAAGAGACGATGTTACTAGATCATTTTAATTACGAAAATAATGTGAAATGATTGGTGGAGGGTAAAATGACACAGGAAAACAAATTGATAAATAAGACGTATTTTGAAACCTTTATGCTGGATGTGGAAACGAAGCATCCCGTGCAAGTGCTTGGAGAAGCCTTCCTGGCAGAGCAGAACAATGAAGTGTCTGATCTCTCGTTTATTCGCTATGCGCAAGGAGAAGTATATTTTCACAGCAGGGATTACGAGAGTGCCATCTATAAATGGGAGAATGTTCACAACGAATTGGAGCCCTGGGCAAAGAAGAATATTGCGGACGCTTACTACGACATTGGAATGCTAGTAGAAGCGGAAGATATTTACTCTAAAATTAATACAGATAATAAAACTCTTAAAATAGAAGTGGCACTTCAGCTGTTTACGTTATATATTCAGCGAGAAAAACTGGAGAATGCCTATAAAAATATTAAAAAAGCCATTGCAATTGATCCAGATTATCCGCATGTCACACAAACGGCCCGTACTTTCTATGAAGAGCAAGAAGACAGTCAGCATGCGGTAGAGTTGGCTGTAAATGAGGCTTTAAGAACAGGTTTGGAAGCTTGGTACGATTGCTTGAAGAATTATATAGAAGTTGGCTATACGAGAGAATTTACTCCTGATTATTTTCAAGAGGTTCTGTTAAGATTACTAGAGATTAATCAACGAAAATTTGAAGAAATCACTGCAGCGTTATGGAACAGTTATGAAAATCATCCAATGTATTTAGAGTGGGTGAAGACTGCAAACAGCCTGTTCATGGCATTAGATAGAGATTCGGAGGTTTCTTGGACGAAAGTGGAGGAGCTGCACCAAAGAACCTATTTATCTCTTATCGAGGGAGAACACTTAATTAAAGAACTGCAAGGCATCGTCCCGGATCTACTTGGAAACTGGCTAAAAGTATCCAACAGATCTAAATCCTTGTTTGCTTCTGCAGCGGTCATGTCTTGGAATGAAGTATTTCCAACAGCGTTACCTGCGCATGTTTTAGCGGATGCAGAAAACAGAATCTTCCATTATGAGCATGACAGCATACAACTGACTTATACGGTCGAGCTGTTTAAGACACTAATCAATTGGGCAAAAGATAACCACCTCGAAGTGGCGCATCAAAAGAAATGGTTATTCTCACATCTAAGCAATCTAAACAGAAAGAACCTAGTTGTTACAGGTACCGTACAAAATGGGAAAACTTCCTTCATCAATTCCATTATTGGCGAGAAGCTTCTTGGAGATGAAACGGTTCCGGTATTTGTTTCTTCTAACGGAGATATTGCCGAAATGAATGAGATTTCCACGGCGGGCACTTCTGCTTTAGGTGACATAAGCGAGCACCAAACAGGATCCTTGATCGACCTAAAATGGCCATCACAGTTCCTAGAAGACGAGGAGTACTCCTTGATCAGCACACCGGAATTCAGTGTGGATGAGATTGAAAACAACGAAACGATGAAATATATCCCGTTATCAGACGGACTATTATATATTCTAGACGCGCAAACACCTTTTACAGAAGATGAACTGAAAGTATTGGTGAAAATTAAAGAGCGCGCGCCGGAAGTTCCGGTACACTTTGTCATCAACAAAATGGATACTGCTTTCCACGAAGCAGAAGCAGCACAGATTGTGGAAGAAGCAAAACACCGCATTAACGAATTTTTCCCGGATGCGAGAGTATTCCCTTACTCTTCCCTTCGTTCTGCAAGCAAGCAGCACCAAGGGTTAGCAACCTTCATGGAAGCAAATTTTAAACTGCGTGCAAAAGCAGTGGAAGAACGCCGAGCAACCAAGCTGTTGCAACTGATTCGCTCCACTTTAACAGAATTGCTGGACAGCCGCATTGCCATGGAAGATAACCTGACCAACACAGTGGAATTCAATGAAGATATTTTAAGCAGACTAAGCGGTTTTATAAACCACCTGCATGATGCGGAATCAGAAAAGATTCGCAGTATCACTGAAAATTATCGTGCAGTGACGATTGAAATGAAACGAGAAGCAACGAAAACCATCCCTCGTTTGTTGAGAGAATGCTCTAGCTATGTAAAGGAAGGCAGCAATTTCAAAACATTGCATCTAGAGTTGAATGAGCGCATGAATGAGACGATCAGAACCTATATGCAATCCGATCTGTTGCCTCGTTTGCGTCAAGAGCTTCAATTGTGGCTAGATACATCCAACCGCGAACTGATTGACAGCCAGGAGTACTTGCACGAAATGAGTGGATCATTCAATGCTCTTTACAAGGAAGAGAGAATGCACCTAAACTGCGACTTTAAAGTCATGGAAGACTGGCGTCGTGATATCAACAGAATCCTAAGCAGAGTGGAAGTAGAAAAGGAGAACATCCTAAATCGTCCAAACACTACTCAGTATCTTTTAAAAGGGGCAGGCCGCCTGTTCGGTTCCTTGCAGCAAAGCAATCAACTGCTTTTCACTCAATATAAAAAGTACATTGAAAACGAACGTTTTACAGACGTGGCACAATCCGTAGTAGATAAATTCTTCCTTGAATTTGATCTATTCGAAAAAGCGCTAAAAGCCGATGTCAACATGTTCTACGAAGCACCATTCACAGAACTGAACAAAACAGTGGAAGACACAGAACGCGCCATCCACAATGCCAACAAAAAACTAGAACAAATGAAAGCAAGCCCAGAACGCTACTACGACCCACTGAAACTATTCGAAGCACGCCTACTCCAATACGAATTCATGGTCAAAGCATGCGAAGAGAATGAAATGCTGCCAACGCACTAAAACAACAAAGAATAAATAGGAAAAAAATAATAAATACCCCACACTAAATAGCAGGCTAATTCGAATATGAATTAGACCTGCTATTTTTGTGGCAACGGCAGTGTTTTCATTCAATTTTACACTTTAAATATCCATTCACAGGCATCTTCTAATATAACCTTTGTGATAGTATTGTAAATAATGGATATTTCAAGAAAAGGTAGTTGTAGAAGAAGGGATTTGAAAATTTATGAAAAAGATAAGAACAAGGTATATTATCAGTGCATTACTCGTCTTTTTTATTTTATCCATAATGACAAATCCAACTAAACAAGACTATATCAATCATACAAATTTTAGTGAAGAAAAGATGGAAGAATCACATGACCAACTTGATTTTAAAATAGAAAGAATCAATTTCTTTTTATTTTCAACTTATGCTGTAAAAGAGTTAGCATTTGACCATTATGGCATTGTCCATGTAGGGTTTATGGGGCACTTTTTTCAAATATCTGAGGGGCAATACGACTATCCAGGATGGTTGGAATTCTTCAACTAATGGTAGCATTTACTGTATTGGGCATAGTTAAGCAGTTTAACAGAATAAGGAGTTCAATAAGAATATCTTTAAAGGGGTATCTTAAAGTGAAAGAAAAAATTAATTTGTGGTCATTTTTCTTTTCATTGATTTGTATAATGTTATTTTTAATGTCCTCTTTTTCTTGGAGAGGTGAAAGCTTTATTGCAGGTATACATCCTTTAATCTTCGTTTTATTTCCTGCTTTAATCACATTAATATTTGGGGTATTTGGGTTCTCAGGAATTCTAAACTGGAAAGGATTGTTTAGGAGCATTACAACAGTAATTATTACATCGACAATATCAATTGTTGCAACTATCATTATTTTTTTCGGAAGTCTATTAAGTTAGTAACGGTATCAAAAGAACCGCTATGCTATATTATCAAAGGGGGATTTTCATGAGATGGGTTTTTGCTATTATATTTATATTACTCGGGTCAATTCTACTTTCCCTGACCATAAATGATATGGGAAATGCAGGACATATCATTATGAAAACTATAGGGTTCGTATGTTTTGTATTTGCTGTATTTATTGTTAAAAACAAAAAAGATAAACAAAAGGCACTATAAATTTCGGATAAAAATACTCCCCTTTAGGCAACTATCAATGATGAGCATCATACTAACTATTTTCTAAACTAATGCAGATGCCTGACCCTACCCGCTCTTACCAAAATACCACACTAGAAAGCAGGCTAATTCTCAAATGAATTTAGGCCTGCTTTCTTAAATTATTACGTTAACTAATTAAAAAAAGCTCTAAGTATAAGTGTTTATAACATTTTTTAACTAATATTATAGAAATCTGAGACAGTAAGTGTCCTTTATTCGTCAAAGAATTGAAATAAATTGAAAAAGGGGTTTTGAGATGGAGGGAGAATTGGAAAAAGATTTTATAAAAAACCATTACGGAAATTTAAGTGTAGAATATTTTGAGCAAATCATTTTGGAAAATGAGAAAGCAATAATAAAATTTGCCTTTACTTATGTAAAAGATTGGGCTGTGGCTGAAGATATTTCTCAAGAAGTATTTATAAAGGTGTATAAAAACATTGCGACTTTTAATCGTGACTCGAAGCTAAGAACCTGGTTGTTCAGTATAACCGCTAATCAATGCAAAGATTATCTTCGGAAGTCAGGAAAAACGACAAAGTGGTTAAATGATTTCTTTAAAGGTCTTCAAAAACAAAATGATGAAAATCCTGAAAACATCCTTCTTGAACATGAAGAAAAAAAGTCCATTGGTAAAGCCCTCCTTAGTCTTCCCGTCAAATATCGTGAAGTTTTGGTCTTGTATTATTATGAAGATTTATCCACGGAAGAAATTGCTAAGTTATTGCATATTAATTCTTCAACAATAAGATCGAGACTTGAACGAGGACGCAAACAGCTTAAAAAATGGAGTGAAGGAGGTCTTAAATGATGAAAAATACAAATGAGCATCGGTGGATCAAAGAATCGTTGGAAAAAGATGTTTTTTCGAAATATCAATATAGAACTAGGAAAGCTGAAATTATTGAAAAGGCCACAAGTATTAAGAGGGTTTCTAAGAAACGAACCTATTATCATTATGTTTTATCCACCGTAGCACTTATTTTATTTTCTATAATTTCAGTTTCGTACATGATGGCGAATCAGTCTAAACCTGATTCTACTCCACAAGCTGTTCAAAAAGAAGAAATTTCAAATACTCAAAACCATAACCAAATAATGGAAGATAAAGAAATTCCTTTGGACCCAAAAGACGAACAAAGGAATGAAGATAGTGTGAAAGACACTAATAAGGATGATAAACCCCTTAAGGTTCAGAGGACTGAGGAAGAATGGAAGGCATATTTTCAATCTATTTATAACTCTACTCAAGAAAGCATTCAAAAATTGAAGTTAGTGTATCAATTTAATAATAGTTCTAGTGATAACTCTGAATTGGAGATCACCGCTAATTTTGAAGGTGATGATTTTGTGGTAATTGAAAATATTGTAAGCGAAATGAATGAAGAAATAACAACAAATCAAACGAATATTTCAACAAAAGATGAGTATATCCTCCTTGATCATCTGAATAAAATCTATGATCAGGAATTTTTCTCACCCATTTCTGCAGCAGAATTTCGCAAAAATCGGCCATTATTCAACGGTAATCCTCTTTATCAACTTAGCAAAGAGGAGTTTGAAGGTTATAAATGGACGGAAGTAGAACAAAATATGGAAGAGAATTGGGTTAAGTTCGAGTTTATAAAAACAGATCAGAAAATATTTTTCTATGACAAAGGAATCATTAAAGTTAAATATGATACGGGTACCATTCTTGAAAGAACAACGTACATTGCAGAAGAAATTGATTCTTATTTTTTCCTCAAGGAATTGAAAATTAATGATGAAGTAACACAATTGCAGATGGATAAAAGCATCCCTTCGGACTATGTTTCCAGAGAACAGGCAAAAACTCAGGAAAAACGGGTAATAGTTGAGTCAAGCTGGTTCGATAAAGCCGGAGAAACAGTTATGAAGAAACACCCACAAATACAAGAGATACACTCTACCGGAGAAGGAGACTTATTATTCGTTGCGATTGATATGAAGGAAGGAACTACTACAGCGGAAGGACAAAAAGCTGGTCAGGCATTTTTTGATCAATTTACAGCCATTGCGAATGCTTCTTCTTCATTTCAAGAGAGAAGTACCACCATTTGGGCAGATGGACAGTATGGAATCCATATAAATGTGCGAATACCTAAGGATGCATCTATATATGGAAAAGAACTCAACGGTCAAGTTACATGGGAGAAAAAGCCGAATTCCGAGAACACTAACTAAGGTAAGTGTAGCTAGTAGACCAGCATACGACAAAGAAAGCAACAATAAAATGTTCAGACGAAGCTCGGATGACAAAACTCCGGGCTTTGCCGCATTGTTATCAAGTATGCCCTTGTATTTTTTCCAAGTCTAAAAAAGCATCAATTCGTCTTCCTCGCACATTTGCGTTATAATACAACCACACTAAAAACCAGAAAAGATTGGATGAAAGCATGCGACAGCAACTAACACTTAAAGTGAAAAATAAATTCGCCAAAACCTATAAAAGTGGTTATCCGCTTATCTCGAAGCAATCCCTCCTTAACGGCAATGACCTAAAAGAAGAGGGTACACTCGTAAAACTGGTAGACGAACAGAACAACTTTCTCGGCAAAGGATACTACGGTAACCAAAACAAAGGGTACGGCTGGATTGTCAGCAAAGATCCAAAAGAAGAAATGGACATCCCTTTCTTCAAACGTGCCCTTCAAAAAGCTGTAAACAGACGTTCCTCCCTTATGAAAGCAGAAGACACCACTGCATTCCGCCTTTTTAACGGAGAAGGGGATGGAATCGGCGGCTTTACCATCGAATACTTTGACGGCTACCTTGTGATTAACTGGTACAGCAAAGGAATTTACTCCTTCAACGAGGAAATTTTAGAAGCCATCGAAGGAGTCATCGAATATAAAGGAATTTACGAAAAGAAACGGTTCAATACGGACGGCCAGTATGTAGAGGACGACGATTTTGTGAAGGGAGAGCGGGCCCCGTCACCCCTTATCATCAAAGAAAACGGCGTAAACTTCGCCGTGCATTTAAATGATGGCGCGATGGTGGGAGTGTTTCTTGATCAACGGGAAGTAAGAAAAACCATCCGGGATAAATACGCCAAAGGGAAAACGGTCTTAAACACCTTCTCTTACACAGGAGCTTTCTCTGTATATGCAGCCTTAGGCGGAGCCGACAAAACGACAAGCGTTGACTTGGCTAAACGCAGCCTGCCAAAAACAACCGAGCAATTCAACGTAAATAATATCGACGAGAAAACGCAGTCGATTCTTGTAGAAGAGGTATTTCATTACTTCAAATATGCGAAAAAGAAGAATCTGAAATTCGATGTCGTCATCATGGACCCACCAAGTTTTGCCCGCTCCAAAAAGGTGACATTCCGGGCCGAGAAAGACTACACAAGCTTAGTTTCAGACGCCATTGCCATTACCGAAAAGAACGGCCTGATTGTCGCTTCCACCAATGCCGCTACATTCGGCATGGACAAGTTCAAAAGCTTTATTGAGCAGGCTTTCAAAGAAAATAATGTAAAATATAAAATCGTTGAGGAATTCTCCCTGCCAAGCGATTTTGCGACCATCAAGGAGTTTAAGGAAGGGAACTATTTGAAGGTATTGTTTATAAAAAGAATAGGATAAAGAAAAGGAGTCAGCATCTTAGGAGGCCACTGAAAACTGATAACGTTAAGTTTATTATGATTCCTAGCTGGTGATTGTAGCAAAAGGGGAAGACTCCTGAGGGAGATAGCGCTAGGTGGAGACCCCGCAGGCGTAGCCGAGGAGGCTCCTGCAGTGCCCCTAGGAAAGCGAAGCCATTTGTGGAAATCAACAGCGGTGTTTAGTAAAATTTCAAAATCAAAGTTTTTTTCAGTGGCCACTATCTTAGCTGGCTCCTTTCATCTCCCTATTGGACTCCTCCAAGAAAATCTCTTCAAGGGAAGGTTCTTCCACATGTATTCTATAAACATCGATATTTTCTTTCGTAAATGCCCTAACAATAGCCGCAATCTTATCTTCTGAATCTACCGTAAACGACGTATATTGTTCAGCTGGAGAAATCTGTGTAGCAAAGCGCTTTAACATCTGGCCAATACTATTTGGGTTCTTTAGGGCAGAATGCTTTATTTTTACCTCAATGGAAGACGAATATGGGAATGGAAAATGCCTATTATGCCCCGGATGACGTACTGGACGGTCTGGTAGGGGCTTCTTTGGTCAAAAGCTTTTTGCTTGTCATTATCGCGCTTCTCGTGATCATTATCGCGCTTTCCATCTGGTATGGCAGGACGTTCGGGGTACCATTGCTTTATATGATGAACTGGATCAAAAGAATGTCTAAGGGTGATTTATCGGTACCGAGGAACAAAAAGGGGAACATTCCTTTCCGGAAAAAGAACGGCAAGCTGCACAAACGTTTCCGGATCTTCCGCGATATCCTTTTTTCCATCCGTAAACTTGCCAACACGCTAGAAAAAAATGAGCAATACCAAAAGCGAGTCGATCTGACAAGGGAAGAGTGGATCACAGGTTTAAGCCATGACCTCAAAACGCCATTAAGCTCCATATATGGCTACGCAAAAATACTCGAAACAGGTTCATATAAATGGACAGAAGAAGAGATACAGGCAATGGGAAGCACCATGACAGAAAAAGCCTCCTATATGAGCGACCTAATTGAGGATTTGAACCTTACTTACCGTTTGAAAAATAACGCATTGCCTATAGAAAAGAGAGTACAGGACATTGTTCCACTCTTGAAGGACGTCATTCATTCACTTACCAACACAGATTCAACGATTATTATGGAAAAGGTGGAAACAGAAATTCGTTTGGAAGTTGACCCAAAATGGTTCACTCGCATTCTCACCAACCTGCTGGCAAATGCACAAAAGCATAACCCAAAAGGAACAGATATAAGGCTAGGTGTCTCTAGGACTCCTGAACATACCTTCCTTACCATAAAGGATAACGGAGTGGGAATGGATCAAGAAACCAAAAATAAACTTTTTGACCGTTACTACAGGGGCGGGAGCACAACCGATAAATCAAACGGAACCGGGCTTGGGATGGCCATCGCTCACCAGCTGGTCTTGGCACACGGTGGAAATGTCTTTGTAGAAAGCGAAAAAGGGAAAGGGACAACCATTACCATTACATTACCTAACTGACTGGAAAACCTTGCTTCCTCATAGTAAAGGGTCCGCCTTTATCAGCTGGCAGATCCTTTTACTATTCAACTGCCGTCCTTCAACATATACTGATACGACTTCGATTCCTCCACCATTCCCATCTCGAGATATAGCTTCGACAACCATTTGATAGAACGAATATTAGACGGATCTAGCTCCAACTCCCAGTTAAAGCACTCCACCGCTTCTGACAGCTGTTTAAATTCATAATATAGTTCACCAAGCGCATACATTTGATCCGGATCGTCCTTCAGGGCCGCCATTTTCTTGATCTTCATGAGGATTGGGATGCCTGGATACCTTGAAGAATAAGGAGCGACCCACTGCTCGGTATAATCCAGCCCTTTTAGTTGAAGCAGATTTGGTACAAAGGATTGAAAGAGTGCCTGAACTTGTTTGGGTGATATCTTTTCATCAAAATGGAAGGTGAGGTTGCTGAGCCAATCAGAATTCTCTATCCATTTTACATGCAGTAAAGCTTCCTGCATGTAAGGCAGGTCTTTTTCGGTAATGAGGGCTTTGTTTTTTGTAAGTAGTATTAAAAGGTCTTCATACCGGTTTGATTTTTTCAATAAACCGAGCAATTCATGATAAAGCCTTTCATGATGAGTGGCGCGCTTTCTTAGGATATAGCTGAGGAGGTCCACTTTATCATCGTTTGTGAAATCGACCGGTAAGCTGTCTATCATTTGTTCATAGAGAGTGTGATCGGAAGGTGTACTCCTGCCTAGTAAGTGGGAGTACAGGCTGAGTTGCTCCATTTTCCTGTCTTCTTTTTGTAGCAATTGCATCAGCAGGGTTCTCGAATCGTCTTGTTTTATGTGATTATAGCAGTATTTTTCAACATAAAGTGGATCCTTGGAAAGCAAGGAGGATGGATGGGTAGTGTAAGGTGCTTGATAGGACTGATATTGCAGGCTTTTAGACATTTCTTGTGCCCATTTGTTGGCTGGGTAAATGTCCGTTATTAGTCGCAGAAGTTGGTAGGTGTGCAGGAGTTGACCTTCTCTTCGGTATTGCAGCGCAAATTCTTTCATCACTTTGGTTATTTTCTCTTTTTTCATATAGTTGTCGAAAATGGTAAGGATGTTCGATGCTTCAAGCGGTGAGTATCTTTTCTGGATTTTTTCCCACAGCGGAGTCAGGGCAGGGAATGTGTGAGTTCGGTTATGAGTGAGTAGATAGGCTAATAGTGGATGATCTGGTGAGAAACGAATGCCTTTTTGTAAAATGGTACTTAGCTGAGATTTTCGTTTAATTTTAGATGTGGATTTTCCGGTGAGGTATGATGTTTTATAGAAAAATAAGTAATAACATTCTGCGTGCTTTTGATTGTAAGCTTCAATGACTTGAAACCCTTGATACATAAAGAGGTTTGTAGGGTTGAGGTGTAAGTGTTTTTTTTCATGCTGGATGTTAATAGTGGTCGTTTTGTTTGTCATATAGTTCCCTCCTATTTGGTCGTACGCCTTTTTGAGAGACTGCTTAATTAGAGTGTAACATGAAAACGGAAAAAAGAAAAAACGAAGAAGCGGACGACCTGTGGCCATCCGCTTCTCTATATTTTAAAGGGGGGGGAGTCAACTTCGTTCAAGTTTTAAAATGTCGTGCTTGCTGTTTTATCTTTTACTACCAGGATTATTTTACCTTGATCAAGTTTTTCCTCTAACTGTTCCGCTTCTGGAGCTGTAAATCCTAACTCCTGGAATTGGGCACGAAGCTCATCGCCTTTTTTGCGGAAAATATTTTTTACGTAAGTATCCATACCAACTTCACCGGCGCCAACAGTATTAGCATCAGCGTTATCAGCTACACGTTTCGTACGGTCATCGTCATGAGTAATGACATAAATATCATCCTCGTGAACACCTCTTGTTTTTAGCTCTTGTACTGCTCCTACTACTTGTTCGTCATTTTGAAACTCTTTATAAGTGGGTTTCATTTTGTATCGCCTCCTTGGTTATGTAATAAAGATACCCGGCTGACAGAAAGTGAAACATGCTCTTGTAAATTTTTTTTGCAGGAAAAACCTTTACTGATAATACGCGAAAAACTTCAAATACTAATAAGACTACGATGAGGGAATGGGGAGCTTACTGTGATATATGACTGTATTATTATCGGGGGAGGTATTGCCGGACTTCAGGCAGCTATCCAACTGGGAAGGTACCAACATAATGTGCTTGTTTTGGATGATGGAAAAGGTCGTTCAAGTATTTGTCACTGCTATCATAATCTTCTAGGATGGCCAGATGGAGTGAGCGGAGAGAAGCTTAGGAGTATTGGGCAAATGCAAGCGTTGAGGTTAGGAGTTCAGTTTGAAAAACAGCGTGTAGAGGCAGTAGAGCAAACGGGAGGGCTGTTTTGTGCAACCACCTCAACATCTCAGCAGTTCTTGGGTAAAAGGGTGCTGCTCGCAACTGGAATTAAAGATAATATTCCTCCACTTGAAGGCCTGTTTCCTTGCCTTGGAAAAAGTGTTTTTGTCTGTCCAGATTGTGATGGGTACGAAATTTTGAATAAGAAAGCGCTTGTGATTGGCTCGGGAAATGCAGGAGTTTCCATGGCGTTAACGCTGACATATTGGACAGATGCGCTTACTTTTATTAACCACGGGAAAGGGGAAATTGGTGCTGATTTTATGGAAAAGTTAGTTGGAAAAGGGATCCGTCTTGTTTCTGACGAGATATCGGAAATACATGCGGATTGTTCTGATTTTATGGGAGTGACACTTGCTAACGGAGACCGTCTTGAATTTGCTTATGCTTTTTTAGCATTTGGTGGCAACCTGCCTAACACAGGGCTCGCCCTGCAACTTGGCGTTAAATTGGATAAAAATAAACACATTCCGGTGGATCCTCGGACAAAGATGACCTCTGTGGAGAATATATGGGCCGCCGGTGATATAACCGTTCATTCCGAACAAGCCGCCATTGCTATGGGGGACGGCATACAAGCGGCAATCTGGATTCATAAAAGCTTGTTGGAAAGTTGAGATGGGTTTATTTGTGGCTTGACAGTTATTTGTCCGAGTGCGTAACATGAAATGTAAGGGTTTACATATACGTTTGAGTGGAAGATAGAAGACATTAGCTGCTAGCGCCTTTCCATTTATTCAATAGTAGGAGGAGAAAAAATGGAAGAGAAGAAAGTGACAGATTATGAAAAGTATATTCGTACCGAAGAGCTATTAAGCTTACAAAAGGGAGCTGGGGAACTCTCATGTGATGACGAACTCACGTTTCAAATGATTCATCAAATTGCTGAACTGCATTTCAAACTGATCATTCAGTACATTCACTTAGCAGATGCAAATATGAAGCATGGGGAAGTCTTGGGGGCGACACAACAACTTCAAAGGGTAAACATGCACCTAAAGCATCTGCCGCCAGTTTTTGATATGGTAAAAGTGATCACTCCAAGAGACTACCATACTATCAGACTCGCACTCGGACGTGGAAGCGGACAGGATTCACCGGGATTCAATGAAATTCTGAGACTTGGACCGACGTTATGGGGGCCATTTGAACAACTGTTGAACGACAAACAACTAACACCGTTCATGCTTCATAAAGCTGCCGGTGACAATTATGAGCTGTGCTTGCTGATGCAAGAATTGATTGCTTTTGACGAGAACTTCCAGACATTCCGTAAGCATCACATCCAGCTTGTGCGCAGGATGATTGGTTTGAATACGAAAAGCTTGAAGGGGATACCTGCTCAGGCGTTGGAAAGAGGAGCAAAGTTTGAGTTTTATCCTAAGCTGTGGGAAGCAGTTTGTGAATTGACGGACTGGACGGGTTCAAGTTACGATCCGAAGCCGTTGTGATATGGGGAGGCTGTTCTGAAGGGCATGTTGTTGCTGCCTTTTGGGGCGGTCTTTTTTGTTTGGAGGGAAGAGTGGTATTGGACATGTAGCAACGATATGGGGATCTTTTATTAGGGCTAGCTCTATTAGACTGAAGTACCTTGGGAGGGTGTGATTTGTCTAATAGGAGGCCTCTAAACGCCCGAAGAGCAGGGGAAGAGGTTAGATTTGTCTAATAGGAGGCCTCTAAACGCCCGAAGAGCTGGAGAGGAGGTTAGATTTGTCTAATAGGAGGCCTCTAAACGCCCGAAGAGCCTGGGAGGAGGTTGGATTTGTCTAATAGGAGGCCTCTAAACACCCGAAGAGCWGGAGAAGAGGTTAGATWTGTCTAATAGGAGGCCTCTAAACGCCCGAAGAGCTGGAGAAGAGGTTAGATWTGTCTAATAGGAGGCCTCTAAACGCCCGAAGAGCAGGGGAAATGGTTAGATTTGTCTAATAGGAGGTCTCTAAACGCCCGAAGAGCTGGAGAAATGGTTGGATTTGTCTAATAGGAGGCCTCTAAACRCCCGAAGAGCTGGAGAAGAGGTTAGATTTGTCTAATAGGAGGCCTCTAAACGCCCGAAGAGCAGGAGAGGAGGTTGGATTTGTCTAATAGGAGGCCTCTAAACGCCCGAAGAGCTGGAGAAGAGGTTAGATTTGTCTAATAGGAGGCCTCTAAACACCCGAAGAGCTGGAGAAGAGGTTGGGTTTGTCTAATAGGAGGCCTCTAAACGCCCGAAGAGCAGGAGAGGAGGTTGGATTTGTCTAATAGGAGGTCTCTATACGCCCGAAGAGCCTGGGAGGAGGTTGAATTCGTCTAATAGAAGACGTCTCAAGCTCCGAAACACCCCCGACATCTCTAACCCACAAAAACAAAAAAGCAGCACGGAACTCATCCCCCATGCTGCTCTTAGTTACATCTCTTATTGTTTCTGCTCTGCCCACTCTTCCACATTCCACACCTTCGTCACCCAGTCCTCATAGAAGCTAGGTTCGTGGCATACAAGGAGAATGGTGCCCTTATAAGCTTTGATAGCACGCTTTAATTCTTCTTTCGCTACCACATCCAAGTGGTTCGTCGGCTCGTCAAACAGCAGCCAGTTACTTTCATGCATCATCAGCTTGCATAATCTAACTTTGGCCTGCTCTCCGCCGCTTAGTTGGCTCAACGGACGGGAGATATGCTCGTTCTTCAACCCGCAACGAGCCAAGATAGCACGTACCTGGTGCTGATCAAGGGAAGGGAACTCGTTCCATACGTCATCAATCGGGGTAATATCCTTCGCTTTTACCTCCTGCTCAAAGTAGGAAGGGAAAAGGAAGTCACCGCGTATTACGGAACCGCCAAGAGGATCTATTTTACCGAGAATCGTCTTCAGTAATGTCGACTTACCCACCCCGTTGCATCCAACGATTGCAATCTTATCCCCACGCTCAATTTCCATTGTAAGCTTTGGTAATAACGGATCAGAGTACCCAATCTCAAGATCCTTCGCTTCCACCACATAACGGCTGCTTGCTCGAGATTCTTTAAACTCGAATGTTGGCTTTGCAGATGTCTCTGGGCGGTCGATTCGCTCCATGCGGTCCAGCTGCTTCTGACGGCTTTTTGCACGGCCTGTCGTAGAATAACGTGCTTTATTTTTTGCGATAAAGTCTTCTTGCTTTTTAATGAATTCTTTTTGTTTCTCATAAGCGTTAATATGCTGATTTTTGTTAATTTCCGCAAGCTCTAAAAACTTTTCATAAGACGCTGTATAGCGAGTCAGTTTGGAGAATTCTAAGTGGAAAATGACATCCACCACACCATTCATGAACTCGGTATCATGCGAAATCAAGAGGAATGCATGCGGGTATTCTTTTAGATAAGAGCTTAACCAACGGATATGCTCCACATCCAGGTAGTTCGTCGGCTCATCCAGTAGCAACACTTGCGGCTGCTCAAGCAACAGCTTCGCTAAAAGAACCTTTGTACGCTGTCCACCACTTAGCGCAGCAACGTCACGTTCAAGCCCGATTGCGTCCAAACCAAGACCGCGCGCTGCTTCCTCCACCTTGATATCCAGATTGTAAAATCCACCTGCATCCAAATGGTCTTGAATTTCTCCCATTTGCTCCAAAAGCTCTTCCAACTCTTCCGGAGTAGCCGTTCCCATTTTATCTGTAATGGCATTCAGCTCTTTTTCTTTTTCATATAAAGGCAAGAAGGCGTCGCGCAGGACGTCTCTGATCGTTCTTCCAGGGGTCAACACCGTATGCTGGTCCAAATACCCGTAATGTACACCAGGCGTCCATTCTACGCGCCCTGTGTCGTATACAATCTCTCCTGTGATGATATTCATCAACGTTGATTTACCAACCCCGTTTGCCCCAACAAGGCCAACGTGTTCGCCAGCTAACAGGCGAAGGGAAACATCTTTAAATAACGTACGGTCGCCAAAGCTGTGGCTTAACCCATCTATGCTTAATAAACTCATGTTTGTATCCATCCTATCTAAAAAAATATCTACTTTTCATCATACTAAAATTTTCTAGGAATGGCTATGTGGGAAATGAAAGAAGTTTCTTCCTTCTACTCTAGAATATCTATACTAAAATCTACCATTCTACTATAAAATAAAAGTAGATAAAAAGGGATGGTGGGGGAACCTGATGAAGAGACGGGCACCGTGGATTATAGTAATAGCTTTGCTAGTAATAATAGGGAGTGGCGTTGTGCCAACAGGGTATGATGTGCTATTTGCAGGGAACCCATTTAATCTGGATGAGTTTGTTCAGTATGAGGGAGGCTCCGAACTCGATGGTGATTTGGGGATGACCTACGTGGCCAGCCTTCAAAATAGCAAATGGCCATTAATGGTTCTTACGCATCTTTTCGAAGAGGGGGTAGAGATTGTTCCATCCGTTTTCGGGCAGCAGGACATGGATTATGAAGAGCTGGACTACCAAAATAATCAAATGATGGAGCAATCAAAAATAAAGGCAGAATACATAGCACGTGGCATATTAGGAGAGGACCCTAAACTTGAGTTGCTTGGGTTTTATCCTGTATTTTACTTGCCAGATTGGAAAGACAAAGAAGCGGTTAAAGTAACAGACCTTCTAGTAGGAATAGACGGAGAAAAGCTCGAATCTTATGACCATTTAGATCAACTAATTGTGGAAAAGGAGTCGGGAGAGACGCTCACGTTGTCGCTAATACGAGAAGGTCAGGAAATAGAGGTAGAAGTTTCGACATACCCGCACAAGGATTATTACGGAAACACGGTGCTCGGAGTATTTTTTGAAGAAGTATTTGATTCATCAAAGGACGAAAATATTAAGTGGAAAAAAATAGAGAACCTGGGCGGGCCCAGTGCCGGACTGATGATTACCCTCACACTTTTAGACAAAATGATGGATGACTCCTTGCTAAAAGGAAACGCGGTAGCAGGTACTGGGACGATCACGATTGATGGAGAAGTGGGACCGATCGGCGGCGTGAAACAAAAGGTGATAGGAGCTGCCAACGCAGGGTTTGATTACTTCATCGTCCCAGTGGATGACGAGTGGGAGAAAAATGAATCGATTGCGAGAAAGACCATAAGCGAAGAGGGTCTGGATATCGAACTTATACCAGTAGGGACAATAGAGGATGCTGTGAATGCATTGGAAAGGCTTCCGGAGAAGAAGGGAAGAGAATAGGTGAGTTACATGCTTATTGTTCTAATTGGGGTTATTTTACTAACATTTTTGTTAGGCTTCATATCTGCCAGAAGAGAGTATCAAAACTCTACAATGGAAGAAAAAGAGCAATTTAAAAAGGAACTAAAGAATCCTATTTGGATCTTCCACGTACTGCCTAATATCGGATATATTCTCTTTTTTATTGGACTCGTACTTACAATCAATGCTTTAAAATATATCGCCTTTTTGTTAATGGGTATAGGTTGGATCATTGAAGGAGCTGAGATATGGAAAGCCGATAGTAAAGGAGGGTTAATATTAGTTTTACTAGGGTCAATAACCTTTTTAATCACAACATTTTTAGCATTAAAGTTTCTTTTTAACTTTTCTCTTCTCTAGCCGAGTCTTCTCTTTTTGACTACCCTCACACAATATGTAAAGATTAGAAGACAAGAAGCTTGAAAGGATTGTTATTATGCCAAAAACTGTCGTCCTTGCAGAGAAACCCTCTGTAGGTAGAGATATAGGAAGAGTATTAAAATGCACGAAAAAAGGAAACGGATTTTTTGAAGGGGACAAGTACATCGTTACATGGGCGCTTGGTCACCTCGTCACCCTGGCAGACCCGGAAGCCTACGATGCAAAATTCAAAGCGTGGAAGCTAGAAGACCTGCCGATGTTGCCGAACGAAACGAAGCTCGTCGTTATCAAGAATACAAGTAAGCAATACAGTGCAGTAAAAGCACAACTTACACGTAAAGATGTAAATGAGATTGTCATTGCTACAGATGCGGGTCGTGAAGGGGAGCTTGTTGCTAGATGGATTTTGGAGAAAGCCCGCATTCAAAAGCCAGTGAAACGACTTTGGATTTCCTCTGTCACAGACCGAGCAATTAAGGAAGGCTTTGCGAAACTTCGTGATGGAAAAGAATACGAAAACCTCTATTACTCTGCCGTTGCCCGAGCAGAAGCGGACTGGGTAGTGGGGATGAACGCCACAAGAGCCTTGACCACTAAGCACAATGCCCAGCTTTCATGCGGGAGAGTCCAGACACCTACGCTCGCCATGATTGCAAAAAGGGAAGAAGAGATTAGAAGCTTTACACCAAAAGAATTTTATGGCATGAAAGCTATCACAGAAAATGGTTTCCAGCTCGTGTGGCAGGACGCTAAGACGAAAGAACGAAGAAACTTCAACAAGCAGTCCATGGAAAGCTTGCACTCCAAAGTGAAGAACCAGGATGCGAAGGTAACTGACATAAATAAAACCGAGAAGAAAAGCTACGCTCCTGCGCTTTATGATCTAACCGAATTACAGCGTGATGCCAACCGCATCTTCGGCTATTCCGCAAAAGAAACATTATCAATCTTGCAGCGTTTATACGAGCAACATAAAATCGTTACGTATCCAAGAACGGATTCCAGGTACATTTCCACTGACATGGTAGAAACGTTAAAAGAGCGTGTGGAAGCAATTCGTGCGCACTCTTACAAGCAGATTGCGTCCAAGTTGCTCACGAAACCGATCAAAGCGAACAAGTCGTTTGTGAACAATGAAAAAGTGACGGATCACCATGCGATTATTCCGACAGAAGAAGCAGTGTTGTTAAGCAAGCTATCAGACAAGGAATACAAGATTTACGACCTGATCGTGAAGCGATTCCTTGCTGTACTTTTACCGCCTTTCTTATATGAACAGACAAATATCACTGCGTCCATTGGAACAGAACAGTTTGTGGCGAAAGGAAAAACGGTCATCTCTCAAGGCTGGAAGGAAGTCTTCAGCTCCATGGAGGAACAGGAGGATGGAAGTGACGGACTTTCAGATCAGTTGTTGCCAAGCTTAAATAAAGGTGACGTTCTGCCGATCCGGAAGATCGAACTGACTTCCGGGAAAACAAAGCCGCCTGAACCATTTAACGAGGGGACATTGCTTTCCGCGATGGAGAATCCGGCAAAGTACATGGAACAAACCGACCAGAAGCTTGTAAAAACACTTGGGGAAACCGGTGGGATTGGAACAGTTGCTACTAGAGCGGATATCATTGAGAAGCTATTTAATAGTTTCCTGATGGAGAAACGCGGCAAAGGCCTGCACATTACATCTAAGGGGAAACAGCTGTTGAACCTTGCACCGGAGGATTTAAAATCTCCAGCCTTAACAGGAGAATGGGAGCAGAAGCTTGGCATGATTGCCAAAGGACAGTTGAAGAAGGCAGCATTCATTAATGAAATGAAGGCTTATGCAAAACAGATTGTTCATGAAATAAAAAATACGGATCAAAAGTTTAAGCATGACAATCTGACAGGCAAACGTTGCCCGGACTGCGACAAACCAATGCTTGAAGTGAACGGCAAAAAAGGAAAAATGCTCGTATGTCAGGACAGAGAATGCGGTCATCGTAAAAATGTTTCTAAAGTGACAAATGCGCGTTGTCCAAAATGCCGTAAGAAGTTGGAGTTGCGTGGGGAAGGGGAAGGTCAGATGTTCGCATGTGTTTGCGGGCACCGTGAGAAGTTAAGCACCTTCCAGGAACGACGTAAGAACAATGCCAACCAGAAAGCGTCGAAGCGTGACGTGAATCAGTACATGAAAAAGCAGAATAATGATGAGCCGGTAAATACCGCACTTGCGGATGCATTGGCAAAGTTGAAGTTGAAATAATGGTTGGGGCCGCACTCTCTGCATGGGAGTGCGGCTCTTTTACGAGTTTAAAACTCCACTTGCCCGATATATCAAGAAAACTTGGAGGATATCGAGAATTTTTGCAATATATCATGAAAAATTTCAGGATATCAAGAAATCTAAAAATATATCAATAATTTTCAAGTTTTATCGAGAAAAATGGAATTATATCAAGAAATAGCCTCCTTCTCAGCCTACAACAGCTAGGCTTTCACCCATACAAACCCTGCCGCATAGGCTAAATGGAATCGCAATTGTAAGATAACCTACCATGGAAAGGGTGTTAGATCTTGGCGGGGAAAATTTTAAACTATTATGCTGGTGGAAATACAGCGCGTGGATTTTATAGTCTTTATGAATCAAACATAGAAGGGTTGGACCGCATTTTTATCCTCAAAGGCGGACCAGGGACAGGGAAATCGTCACTGATCAAAAAGATAGGGAAAGTCTGGAACGAAAAAGGGTATGATATTGAACTGCTTCATTGTTCATCCGATACAAAGTCGGTGGACGGGGTGGTCATCCGAGCGCTTGGCATTGGGATTGTTGATGGTACGGCACCACATGTCATTGAACCGAAAGCGCCGGGGGCAGTGGAGGAATACGTCAACCTGGGCGAGGCGTGGGATTCAAAACTTCTTGCCGAACAGAAAGCGGAAATACAACACTTAGCAACCAAAAAGAAAGAAGCCTTCCAGACGGCTTACCAAACTTTTGCGAGAGCCCTGAAAATACATGATGATTGGGAAAGATATTATATTCATAATATGAACTTTGAGGCTGCAAATAAGCTGACACAGGATCTTGTGGAGCAATTGTTCCAAGGTAAGACATTAGATAAAAAAGCTGATGTAAGGCATCGCTTCCTCGGTGCGGCAACGCCTGCGGGAGCAAAGGACTTCGTGCCAAACCTTACAGAAGGCCTGACTCATCGTTATTTTATAAAAGGACGTCCGGGTTCAGGGAAATCCACTATGTTGAAGAAGCTCGCTAAAGCTTCCGAAGAGAAAGGCTTTGATGTGGAGGTCTATCATTGTGGGTTTGATCCATACAGTTTAGATATGATTATCTGCAGAGAACTTGGTTTCGCTATTTTTGACAGCACTGCTCCACATGAATATTTTCCGGAACGCGAAGGAGATTCTATTGTGGATATGTATGATATTACCATTCGTGCAGGCACAGATGAACGGTATGAAAGGGAAATAGCTCTTGTAAAAGAACGTTATACAGAATCCATGCAGGAGGCCATTGGGAAATTGGCAGAAGCCAAAAGCTGGCACGGAAAATTAGAAGAAATCTATGTAAAAGCTATGGATTATGGTGTGGTGGATGAGTGGACCAAACGAATTCAAGCAGAAATAGAAGCCATAGCAGATACAAAATAACTGTACTAAAAAAGGTGAACAGCACCTATATGCTGTTCACCTTTTTACATTTTCCCAGGAAATACGTCAAAACTCGACTATATTTCCACGGTTACTTCTACCCCATAGTGGTCGGAGACAACTTCTCTGTTTCTTCCGTTGAAAACAACATTAGAAGATGTGACCTTAACAGGGGAGCTTGCCAGAATTAAATCAATCCGCAAGTCCTGCTTGTTCTTATCCCAACCAGCTATACTACCTTCCACCGTCACACCTGAATCTTTTTCAGATGCAAGAAGGTACGTATCGTGCAGACCAACAGTCAAAGTCAAATAATCATAGCCTTCTCCTTCAATATGGGCACTATTATTAAAGTCTCCCATTAGAAAATAAGGCACTGTTCCCTTGACCTGCGCGAGTAATTGTTCCATCTGATACTTACCCGGCTCCTCTTTATCATCCCACCAACCTAGGTGGCATGTGTAAAAGGACATCTCCTCACCATGCACTTCAACGGTCACACCGACAATTTTACGTGTTTTCCAAAAGTTAGCGTCCGTACTTTTTGATACAAAGAAGGAATGTGTCTTTTTGATAGGGTGTCGAGTTAAGATGGCAAGTCCTTCCTCGTAGGTGTCATACCCCATGTGGGCGAAGTCCCAGACTAACTCGTAGTCTGAAACCCCAATTTTCTCAAGCTCTTGCTGTAAAACAAGGCCGAAGTTGTTTTGTTTGATGTTGCCTGTTACCACTTCGGCATCGATGCTTTGACTAACCTCTTGAAGAGCGATGACATCGTATGCTTGTTCCTTAATGGCTTTCGCGATATGCTGTATCTTTTCCATTTGGTTCTCTTCCTGCCAAGAGTGGCAGTTTAAGGTTAGTAAATTCATCGTTTATTACGCTCCCAACAAGTCTTGAATATCAGATTTGATTACATCAGCTTTTGGTCCGTAGATTGCTTGTACGCCGCGGTCTTTCACAATCAGTCCAAGCGCACCTTTTTCTTTCCATGCAGCTTCATTTGCAACTTTTTCTCTATCTTTTACTGTCACACGAAGACGAGTCATACATGCATCCACGTCTTCAATATTCTGTGCTCCACCAAGCAATTCGATGATTGCAGGTGCCAAGGAATCCGCTTGTACACTTGCAGCTGCACCGTTACCAGCGCCTTCTTCTTGTTCAATATAGTTACCGTTACGACCCGGAGTAGGGAAGTTAAATTTCTTGATCATAAAGTTCGCTACCGCAAAGTTCAATCCGAAGAATACTAGACATGCAATCACAAAGTTTACTAGATCCAACCATAAGCCAGCTTTTACAATCATTGGTGTACGAGTCAACAACTCAATAACTCCGAACGCATGAACACGAATATCAATGATATCAACAATGGCGAAAGCAAGTCCTGTCATAATTGCATAAATTACATATAACACAGGAGCGGCAAACATAAACATGAATTCGATTGGCTCTGTAACACCAGTCAAGAATACCGCAAGACCTGCAGAGAAGAACATAGACTTATATTTTTTACGCTTATCTTTATCTACATTGCGATACATCGCATACGCAATACCGATCAATGCCGCACAAGAAAGGATCATTTGTCCTACTTTGAAGCGAGCAGGTACCACTTCACGTAGAAGCGCTTCATAAGATTCTGTGTCACCAGCTGCCAGGAAATTGTTCAAATCAGCAATCCAAGCCAACCATAATGGATCTTGACCTGCCACAACGGAACCAGCGCTGCCGCCAGTAAGAATCGTATAAGTTCCACCAAGTGAGGTGTAGTTCATTGGTACCGTTAACATATGATGCAAGCCGAACGGCAACAATAGACGCTCAAGTGCACCGAAAATGAAAGGAGCAATGATAGGTGCGCTGTCTCTAGATGAAGCGATCCATACACCAAAATCATTTAACAATCCTTGAATGAACGGCCAAACAACACTTAGCGCAATACCTGCGATAACAGAACCACCGATTACTACGAAAGGTACGAAACGCTTTCCGTTAAAGAAGGATAAAGAATCAGGTAATTTACTATAGTTATAAAACTTATTGAAAAGGTTAGCACCAAGGAAACCAGCAATGATACCAACGAATACTCCCATGTTTAATGCAGGAGCACCCAATACAGTTGTAAAATAGTCACCTACAATAAGTTCTTGTCCAAAAAGAGTGGTGAAAGTAGCTTCAGGGTCTGCCACCATAGCGTTGTTAACCCCAAAGATTGCACCAGTGATACGGTTAATTAGAACGAATGCAATCAATGCTGCAAAAGCACCGCCTGCACGTTCTTTCGCCCATGATCCACCAATGGCAACTGCGAATAATACATGTAGGTTGGTGATGATTCCCCAACCGATATCCTCCATCACTCTTGCAATCGTTTGCACAAGAGCGATGTCTCCGCCAGTCATGCCAACCAACTTACCAAGAGAAATCATAATACCAGCAGCAGGCATAACTGCAACCACTACCAGCAAAGCTTTACCGAATTTCTGCCAGAAATCAAAAGACAAAAAGTTCTTCATTTTTACAGCCTTCTTTCCATTATTGTTTCTATTTTTTGTTGAAAACGAATTCATTTTAGTGCGAATTAGTGCACGTGTAGTGCAACCGTTTGCATTTTCCTATTGTATGGCATGATGAGGAACAATGCAAGTAGAAAATATTATTTTAATAGTTTTTTAACAAAGTATATTAAAATGTAAGAAAATTAATTATACATAGAAGAATCCAACTTTTGGTGGAAGTATATACAGCTTGAGTGAAAACGGGTACACTATTCCCGTAATGCCAGATGAAAAGGAGATTTGAAATGAAAAAGTGGACTTTCTCTATGATACTTGTTTTAGTGATTGTGCTATCTGCGTGCACAGAAGAATCAAATAATATGGACACAGCCGATTCAGAAAAGGTTCCTGCTGATCAAAGTGGGGAAACGGTAACTGTCCTTATGAATATACAAATGGAAATGATTCAGACCATTCGCAAGCATCTTGAGCCTGTAACATCTTATGAAATGTCAGAGGGTGCAGGGGATCTTGAGGCGGCTGTAGAGTCTAGCAACCTCATTGCGAACGAACTTCGTGGAATTGAGATACCAGAAAATCTTGATAAGGATCTTCAGGTTGATATGAAGGATTCCATTGAATTATTAGCCTTATATTTCGAAGAACGTGCTGCAGCCATGTCAGAAGGTTCAGATGGTGAAGAAGTGACAGCTGCATTGGAGAGTTTCCATCAAAAAATAGGAGAAACGTTTGAAGCAGCAGGCTTGCACGCTCCTAATTTTGAAAAGGATGTACAATAATAGTTTTTGAGCGAGACGCCTTCCAGGTTTTTTGGGGGCGTTTTTTTGGTATAAGCGGAGCCATTGGGAAGTGGGTGGGTGTGTAGACGATGAAGACAGTTTTGACGTGATTTTTGAGTCGAGATTGTCTTCATAAAGTGGATGAAGACAATCTTGAGTGTTTTTCATGCTCCAAGATGTCTTCATATGGTGAATGAAGACATTTCTGACCGATCTTTATCCCCAAAAGTGTCTTCATCTCCGCCCGTCCCATGCAAGACCTCCCAAAAACCAACCAATCATTAAATCCCCAACCATCTAATAAGCTAATAATACAACAAGAGTATTTAGCCATCCGAAAGACTTGTCCATTCCCAAGTTTCATGATAGGATTAGTATAGATAACGTTAATTGAATAGTTAGTTTTCTTATCAAGAGAGGTGGAGGGACTGGCCCTGTGAAGCCCGGCAACCATACAGTACAGACAACTGTACAGGTGCCAATTCCAGCAAGACAAACGATCTTGGAAGATAAGTGGATGTGACGGGCTTGTACTCAAACTTCTTCTTATCGAAGGAGTTTTTTGTTTGTCTACATAAACAAACATCGAAGGGGGAAGTGTGAGATGAAGTTTGGGTTTTGGTTGCCGATTTTCGGCGGTTGGTTGCGAAATGTGGAGGACGAACAGATGCCTCCTACTTTTGAATATGCAAAAAAGGTAATCCAACAGGCGGAACAGCTTGGCTTTGATACGACTTTGATTGCGGAGCTTTTTTTAAATGATATTAAAGGACCGAAAGAGGACACACTAGAAGCCTGGTCGACTGCGGCAGCACTTGCAGCAGTAACAGAAAAAATAGAAATTATGACAGCAATCAGGCCTGGTTTTCACAACCCTGCCATTGCAGCAAAAGCAACGGCAAACATCGATCATATCAGCAACGGCCGCTTCACGCTCAATGTCGTCTCGGCGTGGTGGGAAGAGGAGGCTCGTCAGTATGGCGGAATTTTCACCGAGCATGATGAACGCTATGAACGTACTAAAGAGTTCATTGATGTCCTCAAAGGCTTATGGACAGAAGACTCTTTTAGCTATGAAGGAAAATACTATCAGCTAAAAGAAACAAACCTCTACCCAAAACCGGTGCAACGTCCAAATCCCATCCTTTATGCAGGCGGCGAGAGTCCGAAGGGAAAGGAAGTGATCTCCACTCATTGTGATGCCTATGTGATGCACGGCGGTACAGTGGAGGAAGTGGCGGCAAAAATCAACGATATGAAAGAAAAGAGAGGCGAGACATCCAATCCTCCTTTTCAATCCTTTGGGATGGCTGCCTATGTCATTTGTAGAGATACAGAAGAGGAAGCCCAAGCGGAACTTGCCCGGATTACCGCTGTAAAAGAATCCGACGCGTATGCTGGATTTAAAGACTTCACAAGCAAATCACAGCTTGAGCAACAAATACAATTGCAGGACTACTCTGTATCAAATAGAGGATTGCGGCCAAATCTAGTCGGCACGCCAGATCAGATTGCTACTAGAATAAAAGAATTCGAGAATGCAGGGGTGGACTTATTGCTATTGCAGTTCTCTCCGCAGCTCGAAGAAATGGAGCGTTTCGCCAATAAGGTGATGCCGCTTGTTAATCCGAGGGCAAAAGAGCTTGCCCAATCATAAAACCTAGCAGAGAATACACTAACATATATGCATAAAATGGAGGCAAACATCGTGGGAAAAATCTATATTATTCATGAAAATAAAGAGTGGACGACACATTTGACTACCAGATTGGAAGAGTTGGATTTGCCATATGAGGAATGGCACTTAGACGAAGGAGTGGTTCCTTTGACCGAAGAACCACCTGAAGGCGTATTTTACAACAGAATGAGCGCCTCTTCCCACACAAGGGATCATCGATTTGCACCAGAGTTAACAGGGGCTGTACTCTCATGGTTGGAATACCATGGTCGAAGAGTGCTGAATGGAAGTCGTGCCCTTCAGCTGGAATTAAGCAAGGTCAATCAGTATACTGCCCTTGAAAAAGCTGGAGTAAAGACACCGAAAACCATTGCGGCTGTAGGGAAAGAACATATACTGCAAGCAGCTAAACGAATAGGATCTGACTCCTTCATCACCAAACATAATCGAGCAGGCAAAGGGCTTGGAGTACAGCTATTCCATTCGACGGCCTCGCTTGAAGAATACTTGTATGGACCTGATTTTGAAGAGCCTGTAGATGGAATAACGCTGATCCAAGAATACATTCAGGCACCTGAACCTTTTATTACACGTTGTGAATTTATCGGTAGAAAGTTCATGTACGCGGTTCAGGTTGATACATCAGAAGGCTTTGAGTTGTGCCCGGCCGATGCCTGCCAAATCGGGGACCTATTTTGCCCGGTAGGCGAAGAAGTGGAGGAAAAGCCAAAATTCCGTATCGTAGAGGGCTTTACCGACCCAATCATTCAAAAATATGAAAAGTTCCTGCAAGAAAATGAGATCCAGGTAGCAGGCATTGAATTTATTCGCAACAGTCAAGGTGAAATCTACACTTATGACGTCAACACCAACACCAATTATAACCCAGACGCAGAAAAAGCAGCCGGCAAATACGGCATGTTGGAGCTTGCAAAACTACTAGGAAAAGAGCTAGAGCGTGAAACAGAAGAACTCAAAGTTTACTAGGTTGTTTTTGTTAAGTAAATGGAATGATTAAGTTTTTAAGAACAAGTGGATTGGAGCGGAAGGCACTCGACTCCGGCGGGAGGTAGCGGTAGGTTGAGACCCCGCAGGCTTTCCGAGGAGGCTCAAGCATCGCCGAGTGCCTGCAGCGAAAAGGAACGGCAATAGTAAATGCATGAATCGAAAAAAGCTATCCATAAGTCCTCCTAACAAAGGGACCCTGCGGATAGCTTTTTATATTCCACTATTAAAAGAAAAACACATGCGCCATTAGCGCAATAACCGGTAACGTAATCAACGTACGTAAAAGGTAAATCACAAACATCTCCCAAAGTGACACAGGTACTTTAGATCCTAAGATCACGCCACCCACCTCAGATAGATAAATAAGCTGTGTGACAGAGACTGCTGCAACTACAAAACGAGTTAATTCACTCTGTATATCTGAGGCTAAAAGTGCTGGCAGGAACATGTCCGCAAAACCAACAATAAGTGATTCGGACGCTTTCGCTGCATCTGGAATTTGTAACAATTCTAACAACGGTATGAATGGCATGCCTAGGTATACGAACAGATCTGTGTTTTCAGCAAGGATCAAGGCAATAGTACCGAATGCCATAACAATTGGTGCTACTCCCATCCACATATCAAGGACATTTTTTCCGCCGTCACGGAAGAACTTACCAGCACTCTTGTTTTTAGAAGCGCGCTCTACCGCTTGGGTGTATCCCCATTTTAACGGTGAATAGCCTGAAGGTATTAATTCTTTTTCGTCTTGTTCCTCCCCGTTATAATAGGTATCCGCTTTTCTGGATAAAGGAGGGATGCGTGGCATGATGATGGCAGCAACAAATCCTGCCACCGCGATGGTTATATAAAATGGGATGAACATGCTGCCAAGTCCAACCTGTGTAATAACGACAAGACTAAATGTAATGGAAACGATAGAGAAGGTAGTGGCAATAACAGCTGCTTCCCTTTTCGTATAATAACCGTCTTCATACTGTTTACTTGTTAATAGTACTCCAATCGTTCCATCACCAAGCCATGAAGCTAAGGCATCGATGGAAGAACGTCCAGGAAGTTTGAATAAAGGACGCATGATTTTCGTCAAGAGTGCGCCAAACAACTCCAATAGTCCAAAGTTTAATAATAATGGCAAGAATAATCCGGCAAAAAGGAAGACGGTAAATAGTACTGGTAAAAGGTCATATAAAATAACAGAACCTGTTACGTCACTCCATACAGCCTCAGGTCCAAGTTCAAATAAGGTCATGATGGCCAATACCATCGCAAGAACCCTTACGACCGTCCAAAATACAGATACATTTAATAAAGTATTAAAAAATCCTTGCTCTTTTGTAAAAGCGGGTTTTGCAAGTTTTGTCACTACCGTTGCGATGGCAGTGATGGTAATGACCCCTGTCATAATGGCAGGGATGCTATCCCCTAAAAGGTCTCCTAATAACCCAGCAAGAATGGCGATTGGAATCGTTAATTCGTCATTGTACATGACAGGAAACATGAATAATAATATTCCGATAATAGAAGGAATAATGAATTTTAATTTATCTGCTGTTCTGAAAGATGAATGGTTTTTCAATATAATAATCTCCTTATGCGTAAATATGCAACGTTAGTTATTTTAATACATTTTTCGAACTTTTCAAAGGTAGTTATTGGAATTATGTACGTTCCTTCATTTTTTATTTCCCCAAATCAATTGCATAAAAACATGTTTCAGCCAAATCAATTAGCAAAATCCAGTATTTCTAAATCTTTATTTTTCCTAAGATCAATAAAGTGATCATCGACCTTGATGATCGGTAGATGAGGTTCATCTGAATGAATGAAAATGATTTCCGCAAGCTTCCCATTATTAAGAACCACTTCTTCGCGCAGATGATTAGAAAGAATATACCGGACGAACGGATAGACGATGGCCGGATTCAATCTATTGTAATTTGCCTCTTGAATAAGAATTTTAGTTGTGGTGAAAATATTTTGCTTAGGTCGATAGCTTCTTTCGGATGACAGGGCATCATACATATCTGCAACAGATAGAATCTGAACAAAATAAGGAATCTTAGAATGCTTGATTCCTGTCGGGTAACCACTTCCATCGAGACGTTCATGATGGAGCAGGGCACCTTGCAAGATATGTGGATCAATTGTCCGGTTCTTTTTAAGCAAATCATATCCGTATGTTGTATGTTTTTGTATTTCCATCCACTCTTTCTCGGTAAGGCGACCTGGCTTTTGCAAAATATTCTTGTCGATAAGCAGCTTTCCGACATCATGGAACATCCCCATTTGACCGAGTAAGCTGATACTGCTTTTTTCCAGCCCTTGCAGCTTTCCAATTAAAGAAGAATAGATTCCGACATTCAAACTATGGGTATAGGTGTAATTGTCATAGCTTTTTACTTGCTCTATGTAACGGGTGAAAACCGGATCGTCCACGAGTTTATCTATGAGTGGAGTCAACATACCTTGGATTTCATCTATTGGAGGGAGTTGTTCCCCTTCAAGATTGGCAAATATGGATTGAAAAGTATGGATGCTCGTTTCATACATATTTTTGACATGCTGAAAATACTCTCTTGATAGATGATGGGGCTCATCCAAAATAAAGGCCTGGTCGAAATAGTAGGCATGCTTTTGAAGACTTTCCACATGATTTGCATTCAGGACCGTCCCTTTTCTTAACAAAAGATTTCCCGACAAAGAGTAAATATCATTTTTTAGAATTTTACCAATATGATTGGAGGAAATTTTCATAGAGTTCAACCTCACCTGATTGCGTTAATACCTTTATTATAAGGGATTTTACGTATATAAGACAGGATAAATTATACTTTTCAAAATTTTTAGCAAAATATTTTTGCAGTATAATGTTTGTAATACGAAGAGAGATTAACTAGGATAGGGTATATACAATATATCATTTACATATAAGAGGGTGAATTCACTTGGTAAAATGTATTGCCATAGATATGGACGGAACATTATTAAATAATAACCATGTAGTTAGTGAAGAGAATGCAGATGCAATTAAGCTTGCTAGAATAAATGGAGTGGAAGTGGTTATTGCCACAGGTAGAGCATACTCCGAAGCCAAAGATGTCTTGGCAGAGGCAGGTATACACACTCCGATTATCTGCGTAAATGGAGCAGAGGCCCGCACGCCTGAAGGAGAAGTTGTATCAACAAACCCGATTGCGGTTAGCCTTGGTAGAGAGCTAGCACGAATTTTGGACAAACATGATATCTACTTTGAGATCTATACTCAGAACGGTACATACTCTAAAGATTACGATAAGGCGATTGCCACCATTATGGACGTTTTCATGTCAGCGAGTAACGATAACGACTACGATAAAGTCTTAAAGGCGGCACAAGAAAGAATGGAAGACGGCAATGTGAAAATGGTCGACAGTTTTGAACCCATTTTACAAGATGAGTCAAAAGTTATTTACAAGCTTCTTGCATTCTCCATGGATAAAGAGAACCTTGAGGCGGCACGTTCTGAATTGTTGGAGCTTGGCACGGTTGCCGTTAGTTCTTCTGGTAAAGACAACTTGGAGATCACTAGTGTAGACGCTCAGAAAGGAATTGCGCTGACTACGTTCACCTCTGAACGAGGAATTTCAATGGAAGACACGATGGCCATTGGGGACAATTACAATGACGTGTCGATGTTTGAGCGTGTCGGTCGGGCAGTTGCGATGGAAAATGCCCCGGATGGTGTGAAGGAAAAAGCGCATATGGTGACAGATACGAATGTAAATAGCGGTGTGGCTAAAGCGATAATTGAGGCAATGGCGAAGAGTGAGGTTTGATAACAACGCGGTGGAATTGGACCGGGTAGCTGCTTGTGGGCTGCCCGGTCCGCCTTATTTATGGGAGATATCAAGAAATTTAGGGTTATATCAAGAATTTTTGAGATATATCAAGAAATTTGAAATTATATCGAGAATTTTTAAGGATATATCAAGAATTTTCAGGTTATATCAAGAAGTCGACACGAAAAGCGACAAATTGACTCTCCGTTGGCCCAAGCCCCTACTACTAAACTCACAGATTAAGATACCATAATATCCCACAAATCTAACATTGAGACTCCTGCTTCCAATCCCTTATAATAGACTAGTTGCAACAAAAATTTTGACTTCAAAAATAAATGGTTTATATAGATATAAGGGGGGCTGCTGTCATGAAGTTTCGTGCTTCTGCCGTGCAATATCCATTGCACACAATCTCAAGCTTTGATGAGTTTGCAAATCAAGTTATTCATTATGTGAAAACCGCCGCTGAATTTGACGCGGATTTTGTTCTTTTTCCAGAGTTCTTAACGACTCAGCTAATCTCTTTCCCGGTGGATGGAAGAGAGCAAACGATTCATGATCTGCCAAAATACACCGAACACTACCAACAGCTGTTCAGCGGAATTGCCATCCAGACTGGCATGCATATCATCGGCGGCACACACATCATCGAAAAAGAAGGCAAACTTTACAATGCAGCCCACCTCTTTTACCCGGACGGCCGTATTGCGACACAAGCGAAATTGCATTTAACACCAACAGAAGTGTATGAGTGGGGACTGACACCTGGTGAAGACTTGCAAATCTTCCATACCGATTTTGGCACCATTTCGATGCTGACATGCTATGATATTGAATTTCCAGAAGCGGTAAGGCTTGTGAAGGCCATGGGTGCGGATGTAGTATTCTGTCCTTCTTGTACAGATGACCGTCACGGGTTCCACCGTGTCAGATATTCTTGCCACGCGCGCACAATAGAAAATCAAATCTATGTGGTGACAACAGGAACGATTGGTTCGCTTCCTACTGTCGATTTCATGCGAGGTAACTTTGGACAAGCAGCGATCATTTCACCAAACGATGTCCCGTTTCCTCCTCGCGGTATTGTGGCAGAGGGAGAGCTAAACACAGATATGATCATCACAGGCGACTTAGACTTAACTCTTTTACACAAAGTAAGAGAAGCAGGTTCTGTCACCACCTGGAGAGATCGCCGTAACGACCTGTACCCGGACTGGGAAAAGCTAGTCAAAGGCACCCTCACGTATTAATTGACAAACAGGCAAATCTGTCATAACTTAATAACATAATAGCTCCGTTAAAGAGGAATATATAGTTGTTGGTTTGAGCATAGGGCTCAAGCACCGCCCCGCGGAAAGCGAAGCCCAATGCGGAAAACAACAGCGTGTTTAACAGAGCCAAATATAATAAAATACACACAGGATTGTGACTGGTAAAGCAGGCAAGACCTAATACGCATACTCCAATAAAGAGTAGCGTATTGGGTCTTTTTCTATTTCCGCACAATTCCGACAATAGGAGGAAACACACATGTCATTTTTTAAAAAACTATTTGGTGGCAAAGAAGAAGTAAAAACAGAAGAAATGTTAGTAGCCCCGATTACTGGTAAAGTAGTACCTTTAGAAGAAGTTCCAGACCCTGTATTTGCGCAAAAAATGATGGGTGACGGTATCGCAATCGAGCCAACAGAAGGAACAGTTGTTTCCCCAGTAAACGGAGAAATCGTTCAATTTTTCCCGACAAAGCACGCTATTGGGATCAAGTCAGAAACAGGAGTGGAAGTACTGATCCACGTAGGTCTTGAAACAGTTGGCATGAAAGGGGAAGGCTTTGAAGGACTTGTAGAAGTAGGTGACAAAGTAAAAGTCGGCACGCCACTGTTAACATTTGATATCGACCTTATTAACGAAAAAGCAAAAAGCATAGTAACACCTGTTATCCTGACAAATGGAGATATCATTGATACAGTGACAAAACATGCTGCCAAAACGGCAACAAAAGGTGAAACAGCATTGTTGGATTGGAATATTAAAGCGTAATTTTCTCTTTGCATCCTTGTTTTCTTTTCCACAAGTAAGTAACTGCTTTGTATAGCCTCTTAGATTGGTTATAATAAAGGTAAAATAGGGCGGTTAAATTGGGGAGAGACAAGATTGAGAATAAGTAAAGTGTTAAACAATAACTCGGTTGTCGTCAAAGAAGATGATCAAGAGAAAATCGTGATGGGCCTTGGTGTCGGCTTCCAAAAACGTAAAAATGATCTGGTGGACCGTAGTAAAATTGAAAAGATTTTTGTGATGAAGGAGGAAAGTGACAAGTTTCAGGAGTTGCTTTCCACCCTTCCTGTGGAGCATATAGATGTGGCCGAGGAAATTATCAGTTATGCAGAAGGGAAGCTGATGGTTCCGTTAAGCAACCACATCCATATCTCTTTGACTGACCATCTATCTTTTGCGATTGAACGGTTGGAAAAAGGATATACCATTCAAAATAAATTGCTCAATGAAATAAGGGTCCTTTATAAGCCGGAATATGAAATCGGACAATGGGCGCAAGGGCTGATCAAAGAACGTTTGGGTGTTAGCATTCCAGATGATGAAGTGGGTCACATTGCCCTGCATCTTCATACTGCGAAAATGGGATCCAAAAGCATGGCAAACACCATGCAGCTGGCAGTCATCATCCGTGAAGCTATTGAGATCATTGAGAATGAATTTGGAGTGAAGATTGAGGAAACTTCAATCAATTATCAACGGTTATTGACCCATCTAAGGTTCGCGATTAATAGTGTGGAAGAAGGAGAGCCATTTCACTCCATGGACCCTGAAATGCTAGAATTACTTCAGTTGAAATTTGGAAAAGCATTCAGAACGGCGCAAAAGATTGCTGACTTTTTGGATACAGAATATGACATTCATTTTCCTTTATCAGAGGTTGGTTACATCACCCTTCATATTCAGCGATTGACAGAAAAATAAAAAGTGCTACGCTTTTGACGAATTTTATCAAACTGGATTAAAATGAAAACGTATTCGCTAACAACATGTATATACAGGATTGTGACTGGTAAAGCAGGCAAGACCTAAAACAGGCAAGGAAGTAGGGATCACTCTACCATCTTGCAGGTTTTAGGTCTTTTGTTTTTTGCTCTGAAGCTAGGTTACTGACGGGGCTGGAGCTCCAATAATGGATAAATGGTCGTTTAGGATGGATAAAACAGTTTTACAATGGATAAGTTGGTCTGTAGCGTGGATAAATTCCATTTACAATGGATAAATCTCATTTATAATGGATATTTAAAAATCGACCTAATTTCAAACGAGTATTCTCTATTCCAGCAACAGAAGTAACCAAAATTCACAGGAATATAAAAAAATAATAGGAAAAAGAGGTGCTCATCATGAATTATAACAAGGTAGCGAAAGACTTGATTCCACTGCTTGGTGGTGCAGACAATGTCATCAGTGCCACACACTGCGCAACTCGTCTAAGACTAGTTTTAAAAGAAGATGAAAAAGCAACAGCAAACCGTGACCAAATAGAAGAGCTGGACGGAGTAAAAGGGGCATTTGCAAGTTCCGGTCAGTTCCAAGTTATTTTTGGCACAGGAATTGTGAACAAAGTGTACGCAGAATTTGCAGAAGAAGTGGGCCTTAAGGAAAAGGATACTCAAGATCATGCTGAAGCGGCGAAAAAGAAGATGAACCCGTTCGCGCGTTTCGCGAGAACACTGTCTAACATTTTCGTACCAATCATCCCTGCCATCGTGGCAAGCGGTCTATTAATGGGGTTACTTGGAATGGTAACAACATTCGGCTGGGTCGCTGCTGACAGTTCCTTTGTGAAAATGCTGAATATGTTCTCCAGCGCTGCCTTTATCATTCTCCCAATCTTGCTCGGCTATAGTGCCGCAAGAGAATTTGGAGGAAATCCGTTCCTTGGAGCAGTAATTGGGGGAATCATGACACACCCAGATTTGCTAAATCCTTGGGGACTTGCCGAAGCAAAGCCGGAATACATGGATTTCATGGGACTTGATGTCGCATTAATTGGTTACCAAGGGACAGTTGTACCGGTTCTGCTTGCGGTTTTTGTCATGAGCTTAATTGAAAAGAATTTGCGAAAAATCGTACCAAGTGCAGTAGATTTACTTGTAACACCATTTGTAACAGTTATTTTGACTGGATTTATCACGCTTCTTGCTATCGGACCATTAGGAAATGCCGTCGGTTCCGGCATAACAGTTGTGTTGAATTTTGTTTACGACTATGGCAGTGTCTTTGCCGGCCTTATTTTTGGTGGATTGTACTCATTGATTGTTATCACAGGGGTTCACCACAGTTTCCATGCGATTGAAGCGGGCCTTTTGGCAGAACTTGGCTTAAACTATCTTTTGCCTATCTGGTCCATGGCCAATGTAGCACAAGGTGGAGCAGGGCTGGCTGTTTACTTCTTAGCAAAGCGTACAAAAACGAAAGAGCTAGCGTTACCTGCAGCATTATCGGCCTTTCTGGGAATTACAGAACCAGTTATTTTCGGGGTAAACTTGAGGTATCGTAAGCCATTTATTGGAGCGGCAATTGGAGGCGCGTTAGGTGGAGCCTATGTGGTATTTACGAATGTTGTCGCAAACGCATACGGCCTGACAGGAATCCCTATGATTGCCATCCTTGTTGAGTTTGGCACTGTCAATGTCGTGAACTACCTAATTGGTTTCGCCATCGCGGTAGTAGGTGCCTTCATCGCAACATGGTTTATGGGCATTAAGGAAGAAGACGTAAAGTAGCAAGTTTTCACCTGATGACTGAAGTGTAGGGAGTGAGACTCCGGCGAGATGTAGCGGTAGCTTGTGACCCCCTGAAGCGTTGCGAGGAGGCTCAAGCACACGCCCCGCGGAAAGCGAAACTCCCGGAACGAAAGGAATCAGGAAGTATATCCAAACGTAATGGAAAAGGAGGGGCCACCCCATGAAAAAAGGAATCATCTCACTAGGAGAAGCACTCATAGATTTCATCCCGCTAGACCCAGACAATATCACCTATCAGAAAAGCCCAGGTGGAGCCCCGGCAAACGTAGCAGTTGGCGTCGCCCGACTAGAAGCGAAATCCACTTTTATAGGGAAAGTCGGAAACGACGTGCTGGGAAGATTTCTGAAAAAAACACTAGCAGACTATGGAGTCAACACAAGCTCGATGTTGTTGACCGATGACACCCGCACAGGTGTCGTATTCGTTACACTAGAAAACGGAGAGCGCAGCTTTGACTTCTACATCAATCCAAGTGCGGATCGGTTTTTAACAGAAGAAGAGATAGAGGAAAAGCTTTTTGACGAAAATAAAATCCTGCATTTCGGCTCGATTTCCCTTATAAGCGAGCCGACAAGAAGTGCCACCATTAAAGCGGTGAAGTTTGCTAAAGAAAAAGGTCTCATCGTTTCCTATGACCCGAATTTACGCCTTGGCCTTTGGGACAGCGAGGAAGCGGCAAAAGAACAGATTATTTCCATGCTTCCATATGCCGATATCTTAAAGATTTCCGAAGAAGAATTGGAGTTCATTACTGGTGAAAAGGATATCGAAAAAGGTGCGGAGAAACTAGCAGCATACGAAATTCCGCTTTTACTTGTGACGCTTGGATCAGAAGGCAGTTATGTTTTCACTCAGGAAGGACATCAGCATGTACCGGCACGCAAGGTGACAACAGTGGATACGACAGGCGCTGGGGATGCGTTTGTCTCCGGAATACTTTATACGGCAAATGAGTGGGAAGGGGATATCGGCACCATTACACTTGAGAAGGCCGTGGAAATGGCGACTTTTGCAAGTGTTTCCGGATCCCTTGCTGCCTCTGAAAAAGGTGCCATGACAGCCTTACCTTCATTAGAGCAGGTTCAATTAATCTTAGCAAAATAAAGGAGTTTTTCTTTTATGACAGAAAGAGAGCAAGAGCTTATTAAACTTGCAGAGGAAGAAGTGGAGAAAAATAAAGAGGTCGTCGAGCACGATCCTTACCGTTTACACTACCACCTCATGCCACCTGTCGGCTTATTGAATGATCCGAATGGCTTTATACAGTGGAACGGTACGTACCATCTGTTTTATCAATGGATGCCATTTAAAACAGGCCATGGAGCTAAGTTTTGGGGGCATTATTCCTCTGAGGATCTCGTAAATTGGAAGCACAAGCCGATAGCGTTGGCTCCAAGTGAATGGTTTGAAAAGAACGGATGCTACTCAGGAAGTGCTATCGAGCATGATGGGAAGCTGGTCCTTTTTTACACCGGGAATGTAAAGGATACCGATGGAAACCGGGAAACCTACCAGTGTATGGCAGTTTCAGAAGATGGCCTAACTTTCAATAAAAAAGGTCCAGTGGTGAATTTGCCGGAAGGATATACTGCTCATTTCCGAGATCCAAAGGTGTGGAAAAAGGATTCGGAATGGTATATGGTCGTCGGTGCCCAAAGTGAGGAACTGACAGGAAAGGTGGCCCTTTTAAAGTCTGTTGATTTGACAGAATGGCAACACTTAGGTGCCATTGCTGGGTCCGGTATGAACGGATTAGGAGACTTCGGTTATATGTGGGAGTGCCCGGATCTTTTTGAACTTGATGGTGTGGATGTACTGGTTGCGTCGCCCCAGGGCTTGAAGGCGGAAGGTATGAAGTATCAAAACGTTTACCAAGCAGGCTATTTTATTGGAAAGCTAGATTATGGGAGAGCTTCATTTGAACATGGTGACTTTATGGAGCTCGACCGGGGCTTTGAATTCTATGCCCCCCAAACCACTTTGGATCAAAAAGGCCGTCGTCTGATGGTCGGCTGGATGGGGGTGCCTGAGCAGGATGAGGATAAGCATCCTACCATTGCACACAAATGGATTCATGCTTTAACCTTGCCGCGTGAATTACATTTGGTCGATGGGAAGTTGTTGCAGGTTCCTGTGGAAGAGTTAGTAAATTTAAGAAAAACAGCGTTGGTTGCTGTTAACGATATCAAACTTTCTGACGAAAAAGAGGAAGTATTTTTTGAAGAAAGAAGTGCTGCTTTTGAGATGGTTCTTTCTTTTAAAAGGGATGTTGCATCATTTGAGCTGGATATGAGTGATACCGTCCGGTTTACTTTTGACGCTTCTGTGAGTGTCTTTTCCCTGTACCGAAAGAGTTTTGTAACGGGGGAATGGGAAACACGCAGCTGTAGGCTGCAGGCATTAACAGAATTGCGCGCGTATGTAGATACTTCTTCTTTAGAGGTGTTTTTGAACGGAGGGGAAGAGGTATTTACTGCGCGGATTTTTCCAGATGGACCAGACGCCGCGGGGATAACGGTGTCAGGAGCAGGGACGATTGCTGAGTTGAACGTTTGGGGAATCGATGCTTAAAAGCATGTGGTTTAAACGAGGTAAGGCTGGATGAAGACACTTTCAGTAGAAAAAACAACGTGAGAGTGTCTTCATAAGTGGGATGAAGACACTTTCGGTAGGAAAAACAGCTTGAGATTGTCTTCACGAGTTAGATGATGACAATCTCAACCCAATAAACGTCTTGGAATTGTCTTCATCCTCCCCTTTAGCAATTTGTCTCTTAGTCCGACGCCTTTGTTCTCTGTAAAGTGTTTTCCCGTCTTGAAATGTATTAGATAAAAACTATGTGGAATGCTAAAGAGAAGCCTAAAATCAAAATCTGGCTTCTCTTTTTTGCTTTTCAACTAGGAAAAAGGTCCTGTAAAACAAATCCCAAAGGAGGCGCAAACAATCAATGGAATTAGTAATTTACCTTATCTTCACCTGGTTTATCGCAACTTATTTCTTTTTCCAAAAGAAGCGTCTTCTCTTTATAGAGAACCTTATGCTATTTCTGTTTTTCCTTTTTATCAATAAGTGCATACTGACGATGATCAGTATGAATTTAAGTCTTATCACATATAGCAAGGAGCCGCATTTGTTCATTTGTTTTTGGCTACAGCGAAATATTATTTTCCCGTTGATTTTGCTCATTTTCGTTAATGGGGTGTTCACAAGATCGTTGGGGATAAAAGTAATAGCAGGGGTATTCACAGTCATCTTCACTTTGTTAACCGAGGCAATGGCTATCCATTTCTCCATCATTGAGTACCACATGTGGTCATTTTTCATCTCATTTGTGATGGCGTCATGCTATCTCGTGCTGGCTTTGGGAATTTCGGCATTTTATCGCCGATTACTAGCAAGAGAAGGGATGGTGAGCTCTTGATATGGAACCAACACCAACTATTAATTATGACTTCTATTTCAACTCTAATGAATGGTTTATCATAGTATCTTTGCTTGCCGGCTATGCGATCATTTTCTTTTTGCCAAAAAGATTTCCGTTGCCGTTAAGCTTACTGTTTCTCATTATTGGGATCAATAGTGGCATTGTGTTTGATCATACCATTAGCATCCCGCCCTTTGACTTTTACGATGTAAATGACAGTTCGTATTTTGAGTTGTTTGATTTTCTCTCTTATATCCAATATGGACCTTTTGGCTACCTGTTCTTTTACTTGCACAGCTACCTCAAAATAAAGGGCTATTTTAATATGCTCTATATTGTCATGTGGTCGATTATTGCAATGGTTATGGAGGCGATTGCTACATATTTTGGGGTATTTCACTATAAAGAGGGCTATGTGTTCATCTTTTCATATCCCTTCTACTTTTACATTCAATCCATTACATTAGCCCTTTATTTATACATTATGAAAAGTACAAAAATCCCACAAAAATACCCTCCACACCAGTGAAGTGTAGAGGGTATTTTTATGCCCGGCATATACCCGGTCTTTATAGAAGAAGGAAAGCTAAGGATATAATGGCTCCGCTGACAAACAGAACAATCACACAAAAGCCCATGATGTCCTTTGCTTTCAACCCTGCGATAGCAAGAGCGGGCAATGCCCAGAAAGGCTGGATCATGTTTGTCCACGCATCTCCCCATGCAACGGCAAGTGCTGTTCTTGTAACGGAAACCCCCATTGTTTGAGCGGCTTCTAACATAACTGGCGCCTGAACGGACCATTGTCCCCCTCCTGAAGGAACAAAGAAATTCACAATTCCGGCGCTAAGGAACGTGAAGAAATGGAAGGTGTGCTCATTCGAAATGTTGACAAACGCTTCAGACATGACAGCAGCAAGACCTGATAAGGTCATCATTCCCATTATCCCGGCATAGAACGGGAATTGGATGATGATGCCGCTAGCTCCTTTTACTGCATTTGTCACCGATTCAAGGAAGTTCTTCGGACGCCAGTGGAACAGAATTCCGAGGAACAAGAATAGAAAGTTTACAATATCAAGATTGAGTTTAAACCCATTATCTGCAAAATAAAAGAAAAGAAATATAAGCCCCATAACTGATACAGATAGAGATAAAATCCAACTGTTTTCCAAACGTTCAGCAGGTGTTATTTTCGATCTCTCGACTGTTGCGGCCTGCAGGCTTGATGCATCATCTAACAGGGAAGGGTCGACTGTGACTGTTTCATCTTTTGTTGGCATCATAAATCGGTTTAATAATGGCAGTGTCACAAAAAGTACAGCCAGTATGATTAGGTTGAATGGGGAGAAAATAGTCTGATCTGTTGAGATCACCCCAATTAAATCTTCTGAAAAATGTCCTTCTGTTGCGATGGTGAGCGGGATGGAGCCGGAGAATCCTCCATGCCATACAAGGAAACCACTGTAAGCGCTTGCGATTAAAAGTCTGTAATCTACATTTTCAACGCGCTTTGCCAGCTCCTTTGCAAATAATGCCCCAATAACAAGCCCGAAGCCCCAGTTGATCCAGCTAGCAATGATGGAAACAACGGTAACGATAATAATCGCGCTTCCTGGAGTTTTGGCGGTAGATGCCAAAGCACCAAGAAATCTTTTAAAAATAGCGCTGCTTGCCAGTACAAACCCTGTAACCAGAACCAAGACCATCTGCATGGAAAATGTGAGAAGAGCCCAAAAACCGCCTCCCCAATGCTGTACCATATCAGCAGGACTGCTATCAGTAAAAAGGAGTCCTAGCCCGAACACCACAAGTGTTAAGATAATAACGAACAAGAATGGATCCGGTAAATAACGTTGCATTAAACGATTAAAAAAAGAAATAATACCTTTCACGCATATCCCCCCAATAAGTTTTTTGTCAAAAATCAATCCCATCCTTCTTTTACATTTCTCTACCAATAAATATATTCCTTCTTTTTAAGAGGCAGCCCATTTTACAAATCTTCTTGACATGTAGGTTGTATTTCTATTATGTTGTAATAAAAAGTGAGTAATCACTCATTATTAAGGAGGGGTAAAACAATGACAACTCAAGTCTGCAGAGTATCGCATCTATCTATTTCTTTTGGCAGGCAAGAAGTATTGAAAGGCATTGACTTAACCATTAATAAAGGGGAAATCTTCGGTTTTCTTGGTCCATCGGGAGCAGGGAAAACAACGCTTGTAAAAGCAATCGCCGGGCTGCAGCCCATTAACAACGGGGAGGTGGAGGTGCTTGCACGTAAAATGCCCACTTTGTCACTTTCAGAGAAAATCGGATACATGGCGCAATTAGATGCGCTGTATCAAGATTTGACTGCACAGGAGAATCTGCAATTTTTTTCATCCCTGTATAAATTAAACAAGAACGATAGAAAAAAGCGAATTGGCGAAGTGATGGAGCTGGTGAATCTTAGTGAGCATATCCATAAACCTGTGCAACAATTCTCGGGCGGGATGAAACGTAGACTCTCTCTTGCAATCTCCCTTCTTCACAACCCGGAAATTCTTATATTAGATGAACCTACAGTAGGTATTGATCCTTTGCTTAGGAAATCTATTTGGCAAGAATTAAAGGCACTTAGCCAAGCAGGCACCACCGTACTTGTTACCACACACGTAATGGATGAAGCGCAAAGATGTGATCGCCTC
The DNA here is from genome assembly GCF_008180725.1 of Sutcliffiella horikoshii. Classification (GTDB taxonomy): domain Bacteria; phylum Bacillota; class Bacilli; order Bacillales; family Bacillaceae_I; genus Sutcliffiella_A; species Sutcliffiella_A horikoshii_B. The sequence goes on from NZ_VTEV01000002.1 coordinate 184,380, forward strand.
GCGATGATAAGAGAGGGGAATTTGCTGGCAGTAGGAAGTACAGAAGAACTGCAAAGAGTGACAGGTACAACTAGCATGGAAGATGCGTTTTTATCATTAGGAGGTGCGACAGTATGAGAATAGCGGCTGTTGTGATTCGTATTTTACGCCAATTTCTTCGTGATAAAAGAACATTAGGGTTAATGATTTTCGCACCTATGCTCATCTTGGCTCTGATGAATGTGGTTTTCACAGATCAGGAGCCAACCATGGATGTAGGATTGGTGGGAGAGGTTCAATCTCTACAAGCTAATCTTGAAGATGAAAATATGGAATTTATATTAATAGATAGTGAGGAGGACGGATGGGAAAGAATAGGAGAGTCGGAAATCGATGCTTTTCTTACTAAGGAAAAAATAGTGTTAGAGGGAAGCGACCCATCTACCAACAAAGCTATCCTGCTCAAACTCCAAAAAATGAACCAACCTGACGAAAACAAAGAACTCCCTTTCGAAATAGAGTATGCATATGGATCGGAGTCGATGGAGATGTTTGATAATATCGGCCCATTTCTTATTGTATTCTTTGTATTCTTTTTCGTCTTTTTGATAGCTGGCGTATCTTTTCTTCGAGAACGGACGAGTGGAACGCTGGAGCGGTTGATGGCTACACCTATTAAGAGATCGGAGCTTGTAATAGGGTATGTGGTGGGTTTTGGAATATTTACACTTATTCAATCCAGTATCATTGTCTTGTTTACCATCTACATTCTTGATATCCAAATGGCAGGAAACATCCTATCCATTCTTTTTGTTACCTTTACTGTTGCCATCACTGCGTTGACACTTGGAACCTTGTTATCAGCATTTGCCCGAAACGAGTTACAAATGATTCAGTTCATTCCATTAGTGGTCGTTCCGCAAGTATTTTTTTCCGGGCTGTTCTCTATAGAAGCGATGCCTTCCTGGCTCCAAAAAGTGAGCTTGGTGATGCCTTTAACCTATGCAGGAGATGCGATGAAGGATATTATGATTAGAGGGAAAGGGATAGAAGAGATTTACAGCAATATACTACTGTTATTCGGATTCTCTCTTTTATTCATCTTATTAAACATAAAAGCTTTGAAAAAATATCGTCCGACGTAAGGATAATAACGGAAAGGAGCAGGCATGGACAATCAAGAAGAAAAGAAATTGAGTGAAAAACATCGTAAAATACTGGAGGCAGCCATTGAAACTTTTGCAGAAAAGGGCTATGCGGCTACTTCTACCAACGAGATAGCCAAAAAGGCAGGAGTGGCAGAAGGGACCATATTCAGACATTACAAAACGAAAAAAGAATTACTCCTTTCCATCGTTTCTCCAACGGTTGCCAAATTTGTCGCCCCGCATCTCGCTAAATCTTTCTCCAAGGAAGTATTTGAGGGGGAGTATAACAGCTATGAGGAATTTCTTAGAAAACTGGCATACAATCGTTATGAATTTATTAAACAGAATTTCCCGATTCTAAAAATCTTCATTCAGGAAGTCGCGTTTCATGAAGAGTTTCAAAAGCCATATTTTAACCTTTTCAGGGAAGTGATCCTTCCAAACTTTACAAAAGTCGTGGTACATTTCCAAGAGAAAGGGGAGTTAAAAAAGCTCCCGCCTGATACCATCATCCGCTTTACTATATCAACTATTGCTGGAACGATCTTTACTCAACGTTTCCTTGATCAGTCACAGGATTTTAATGAAGAACTAGAAGCCGCCATTTCCTTTTTAATGGATGGCTTGAATCCTGGTCCGAGAGGTTAAAGTGGAAAAGAAATAACCTCCATGTGTACAATGAAAAAAAAGACCACAGGAGGGACCATCGTGAATCAGACAATTGACACCATACTATCGCACCGATCCGTGCGGAAATTTGAAGATAAGCTCCTAACAGACGAACAGATCAACACGATTGTAAAAAGTGCGCAGGCAGCTTCCACGTCGAGCTTTGTTCAAGCCTATTCCATTATTGGAGTAAAAGATAAGGATAAGAAAAAACGCTTGGCTGAGCTTGCTGGAAATCAATCATATGTAGAGGATAATGGTCATTTCTTGGTCTTCTGCGCGGATTTCCACCGCCATGCATTAATTGGTGACATGGAAAGGACAGATGTCACCTCTTCTATTGAGAGCACGGAAAAATTTATGGTGGCAGTCATTGATGCATCGCTTGCCGCACAAAACGCTTCCGTTGCTGCAGAGTCCATGGGTCTTGGCATCTGCTATATCGGTGGACTTCGTACGAATATTGCAGAAGTGGCAGAGCTCTTGAAATTGCCGGCAAACACCATTCCCTTATTCGGCCTTGCAGTAGGCTATCCCGCTCAGGATACCGGAGTGAAGCCGCGTTTACCTTTGGAGAATGTGTATCACGAAGAGGTTTATCAGCAGGATGACAACGTCTTCAAGGAGCAACTGGAAGAGTACAACCGAGAGATTTCCGCCTATTATCACGAGCGTACACAAGGAAAACGTTCAGACACATGGACCAGTCAAATGGCAGGTATGCTAAAAGAACCGAAGCGCATGCATATGAAGGGGTTTGTGGAGAAACAGGGATTTGCGAAAAAATAATGGTTACATATAAAGAAGGCAGCCTCGTCACCGGTGACGGGGCCGCCTTTTTTATTTTTTGGAACTTATTAAGTAATTTAAGTGTGGAATAATCGTTAGGGTAATTCTTGATCGTCGTGATGAAGACCTCAGTGACGGGGAAAAAGGAGAAGAGAGGTCCTCATGTAGGTGATGAAGACATCAGTGACGAGAAAAAAGGAGAAGAGAGGTCTTCATGGGGGTGATGAAGACCTTAATGATGAGAAAAAGGGAAAAGAGAGGTCTTCATAAAGGTGATGAAGACCTCAGTGACCGTCGATTTCCGTTCCAGGCGCTTCGCTTGCCTGCGGGCGGTCCGCGAGCCTCCTCACCTTCCTCCCGCGGGCGTCTACGCGCATTCCACTTCAATCAACAAGGTTACTACATTCACTTTACCTTTACAATTTTCTTCACTATAGGAACCAACGCATAACCAATATAAAACCCAAACACATTCAAAATCAGGTCATCTACATCTAGGCTGCCTCTATTGGTTAGTAGTTGGGTAATTTCGATGCATGAAATTAGGGCAAAAGGAAGGAACGTTCTAATTAGAAAGCGTCTTGTCCAAAATGCCAGCAAAACGCCAAATGGCACAAACAACCCTACATTAGCAGCCAAGTTGTAGAATGAAACAAACCAATCTGCATTACCGGAAAGATAAATCGAAATAGTTTTCATAGGAACAAGATTGGTGTTATCATAGGCCGGCTCGCTAGGCCTCATGAATAGAAGAACCAGCAGGGAAAGGGTATAGAGGCCGAAAGCTACAAGTGAAAATCCCCGTCCGATGGTTACTTGCTGACTTGTTAAAAATAAAAAAATAGCCAAGATCACGACAAACAAGCAAAAAAAGAGCACAACCAACACAACAGGATGCAAATAGGTAGTCAGTGTCCTTGTTAAAGGAATGAAAAGAATGAAAATTACAGTGCTGGTTAGGAAAGGAATCAGTATTTTTTTCAAGAAAGTGCTACCTCGCTTATAAGAAAAAATCGGGCTACGCCGCCCGATTAGTCTTTCATTGTTGTTTCTTCTTCTTCAGCATGTCCTTCTAACAATTTCTTCAATTGGGATAGATGGTCACCGTCTTCTTTTTTCAAGATCTTTCGGATGATAGGCTTGGTGAGCTTCATGACGAAGCCGGAAGTGTGAATGTCCCCTTCAAAGTTAACCTTTGTACCTCCATCTACTGTAGGCTTGAAGTCATAGTAATAGATAACCTTGAGTCCATTTGCTTCGCTCTGAACCACGTATCTTTCATTCGGTATGAATTCAATAAATTCAATTATGGAGGAAGCTTGACGTCCGCGAATTTCACGAGTTTCCTTAAACTTTGTACCAACCTGTAGTGGTCCGTCTGTCAATTTTTCGATTGCTACAACGTTTTCCATTATTTTTGTAGAGTTGTCCATGTTGGCCGCAAAAGAAAATACCTCTTCTAAAGGCTTTGAAATAATGACGGAGTCTTGGATATCTGGCATGGTAATTGCTCCTCTCATAAACCATATTTAATGATTTAATAATAGCACAGAAAAAGGAAAGTCTAGCTAGAAATTGAAGTAAGAAGTTTAAAAAGTTCTTCAGACGGAAATATACACAGTAACAAGCTGAACAATTTAAAAATAGAGGAGGAATTTATTATGTTAGGATTATTAATCACCCTTATTATAGCAATCGTAATCGGTATGATCGGAAGCGCCATCGCACCGGGTGGTATGCCAGGAGGAATTTTGGGAGCTATGCTTGCAGGTCTTGTCGGAGCATGGATTGGCCACAGCTTATTTGGCACTTGGGGCCCTGTCATCGCTGACTTTGCTATCGTCCCAGCCATCATCGGTGCCGCAATCTTCGTATTCTTGCTAACATTGATTTCAAGAGGATTGAGAAGTGCAACATAATAGTAGGATAATAAAAGGTGATACCAGAAAACCTTGTTAATCATAATGGAAGCGTAGGAATGCGTAGTTGAAATCACTGAAAAACTAATGTGATATTATATTTGGTAATTTCGAGCTGTGGATTGGAGCAAAAGGCGAAGACTCCTGAGGGATTTAGCGGTAGCTTGAGACCCCACAGCGGAGCGAGGAGGCTCAAGCACCGCCCCTAGGAAAGCGAAGCCATTTGAGGAAATCCACAGCGGTGTTTGAACAATTCCCTAATTCAAAAACTTTTTCAGTGGTCTTGGCGTAGCCTGAAGTGGCCCAAGATCCTATGTGACTGGAACGGTTAGCAACGGTATACGGAAACGAAAAAAAGAGGCAACCATCTGGCTGCCTCTTTTTACTGTTTATTTCGCTTCTAAACGACGGATACGCTCATTTAAATCAGGGTGAGTAGAGAATAAAGAACTCTTTCTCTTCCCGTTGATCTTAAGAGATGCAATCGCAGTATCTTTCTCGTCCGTTACACGGTTTGTGTAAGCCTGAAGGGAACGCAATGCATGCACCATTTTGTCTTTACCTGCAAGGTCAGCGCCTCCGCGGTCAGCGTGGAACTCACGATAACGGGAGAAGGCGAATACGACGATGCTTCCAAGGATGGAGAATACGATTTGGAATACGATAATGGCAATAAAATGTACAATTGGTGCCATTTCTTCTTTTACAAAACGGGACGCGATGAATGCTGCGATACGAGCCAAGAATACAACGAATGTATTCACAACACCTTGCAATAAAGTCATCGTTACCATATCACCATTGGCAATATGGGCAACCTCATGGGCGATAACACCTTCAACAGCGGCATCGTCCATTTCATCTAATAGACCAGAAGAAACAGCTACTAAAGAACGGTTCTTGGAAGGACCTGTAGCAAATGCGTTAACCTCTGGAGAATAGTAAATTCCAACTTCCGGCATTTTCGTAATACCAGCTGCACGGGACATACGGTGAACCATTTCAACAATTTGACGCTCTTGTGAATTCATCGGACCGTCTGGATCGATGACTTTCACGTTCATCATTTTCTTTGCCATCCAACGGGACATCAATAGGGAAATGAAGGAACCTGTGAAACCAACGATGGCACTAAATACTAGAAGTGCACCGAAATCAATACCGCCGGATTCATTAATATAATTTCCAGCACCAGTCACCATAAAGATGATGGAAATTGTCGTTAAGACAAGTACGTTCGTAAGGATAAAAAAGAATATACGTTTTGCCATGTTTCTCCTCCTGAATGTTTTGAGGTCTTATGAACCTCTATCTCTCTTGTTTATATTATAGAACGAATTGCCTAACTTTTCAACGAAAGTGTCTGACATTATTTGACGAAACCGGCTGGCCATTTTACTATAAATGCAGGAATGTCGGATGAAGAGGGTGTGTTAGGGTATGGGAAAAGAGTGGACCAGGTTGGAGTTAGCGGAGTTTCTAGTCAAAATGGAGCAAGGAACGCTTTCTGTTGAAAAAGGGAAGGACATGCCGAAAAGTTTTCAAAATCTTTCTTTTAAAAAGGGAAAAGAGGAAATCGGCTTGACGATGTCCAATATCGTATGGCTTGGCAATCAGTTGGAAAGTGCCCATTATACAGAGCCGGCTTTAAAAAATTGGGTAAAACGTGAAATAAAAGAATACATAGGTCCTCCTCAAGTCGGTCGGAAATATTCCATCCAGCAGGCCGCATTGCTTTTTATTGTCAAAGACCTTAAAGTGCTACTTGATTTTGAAGCAATCAGAAAGGTACTTGGCTCTATATTCAATAATCCTGTGGAGCGGGAAGACGATATCATCAGTCCTTTAAAGTTTTATCAAGGATATGCTTGTTTGTACGAACAATTGATGCAAAAGACAGATCTGCTGACGGAGAGCAACATCAAACGTGAAATTGAACAATTCTTAGAAACAGATGATGGGTTCCCTGTAGAAGATAAAGAGAAGATTTTTGATGCCATGATGGTGGCAACGCTTGCTGTTCGAACTAACTTTTTGAAAGCTTGGGCACAACGGTATGTGATGTGGGAAAACGGAAAAGAATAAGTTTATTGCATGTAAACGCTTCACTTGTAGAAGTTAGGTTATAATAGGTTTAAAGCTTGATTTGACTAGGCTTAGTATGGTATTTTCAATGCGGACTATCGCGAAATAAATTACCTTGAAGAAGGGAAGTTTTTATATTATGGCAAAGCAGCAAATCGGCGTAATCGGTTTAGCGGTTATGGGAAAAAATCTGGCAATGAACATTGAAAGCAGAGGTTACTCCGTATCCGTATTCAACCGTTCCCCGGAAAAGACAGAAGAATTTCTTCAAGAAACAGAAGGAAGAAATTTCAAAGGTACATACAGCATCGAAGAATTTGTTCAATCTCTAGAGTCCCCACGCAAAATTTTACTTATGGTAAAAGCAGGCGGACCGACAGATGCAACGATTGACTCATTAAAGCCGTATCTTGATAAAGGTGATATCCTGATTGATGGTGGAAACACACTTTACACAGATACCATTCGTCGTAACAAGGAACTCGGTGAGCTTGGCTTGAACTTCATCGGTACAGGCGTATCCGGTGGGGAAGAGGGAGCTTTGAAAGGTCCTTCCATCATGCCTGGCGGACAAAAAGAAGCGTACGAACTAGTAGAAGATATTTTGAAAAGTATTTCCGCAAAAGTGGAAGGCGACGCTTGTTGCACATACATCGGTCCAGACGGCGCCGGACATTATGTGAAAATGGTGCATAACGGAATTGAGTACGGCGACATGCAATTAATCAGTGAAGCATACTACTTATTGAAAAATGTTCTTGGTTTATCCGCACAAGAGCTTCACGAGGTATTTGCAGAATGGAATAAAGGTGAACTGGACAGTTACCTTATTGAAATCACAGCAGACATCTTCACAAAAGTGGACGACGAAACAGGCAAGCCACTTGTAGATGTTATTCTTGATACTGCTGGACAAAAAGGTACTGGAAAATGGACAAGTAAGAGCGCATTAGATCTTGGCGTCCCACTTCCAATCATCACAGAATCCGTATTCGCACGTTTCATTTCTGCCATGAAAGAAGAGCGCGTGAAAGCAAGCGGCATCCTTCGCGGACCAGAAGCAGTAGCTTTTACTGGTGACAAAGAAGCATTCATCGAGAGCGTGCGTAAAGCACTTTACATGAGCAAAATCTGCTCTTACGCACAAGGATTTGCACAATTGCGTGCGGCATCTGAAGAGTACGGTTGGGACCTGAAATACGGCGAGATCGCCATGATCTTCCGCGGCGGTTGCATTATCCGTGCACAATTCTTACAAAAAATTAAAGAAGCATACGACCGTGAAGCTGGTCTTGCAAACCTATTGCTTGACCCATACTTCAAAGAAATCGTGGAAAGCTACCAAGGCGGCCTTCGCGAAATCCTTGGCGTTGCAATCCAGCACGGCGTACCTGTACCATCCTTCTCAAGCGCGTTAGCATACTATGACAGCTACCGTTCTGAGACGTTGCCTGCAAACTTGATCCAAGCGCAACGCGACTACTTTGGTGCTCACACGTATCAACGTGTGGACAAGGAAGGGATCTTCCATACGGAGTGGATGAAGTAAGTTATCCTTTAAATGAATCAGTGAATTTGGACCAATTCATGGTTCCCGCAAGATGCGGGGGCCGTGGGTTGGTTTTTTTGGTGGGGGGAGTTCTGGCTTTAATTGGAGGATAGTTGGTTACAATGGATATATTTGATTAACAATGGATAAATGCCCGTTTACAATGGATATCTGCAATTAACAATGGATAAATGTCCAATTACAATGGATATATTCATTTTACAATGGATAAACGAAATAACCCTCAATAATTGTGGTACACCAGCCCCAAAATTCTACCAATCCGCACAAAAAAACCACCCTTCCCCCAAATTCCCAAGGTAGAGTGGTCATTTTACTCGATTCTTACTTCATATCCATCAAAACAATACGTGCCGGTGATGCGTCCACACCGCTCAGCTTCAATGGCGCTGCACACATGATGTACTCGCCTTCTGCGATATCCTTCAAACGCAGGCCTTCAATGATGATTACGCCACTTGCGAATAGCGTTTTGTGTGTCGGGTGGCCTTCTTGGCTGCGCTCGATGCCAAGTGCATCGACGCCAACGCCACTTACGCCGATTTCAGCCAAATAAGCCGCTGCGTCTTCTGCTACAAACACAAAGTCAAAGTTGAACTCTTCATCAAAAGAGTTTTTCGTTTTAAATAACAGGAAATCGTCCTTGCCAATATCAAGTCCTTCAATATCCTTCACCGTAATGCGGTCCTCAACTCCGGTCAAGTCAAACACTTTACAAGGACCGACAAGCTTGTCCAATGGCAAGGTTTCGATTGTTTCGCCGTCCACTACCATATGAAGCGGGGCATCCACATGTGTTCCTGTGTGGACATCCAGCTCCAGGCGGGTTTCCGTTACATATCCGTTTGTGTTGGTCGTTTGCTTAGGTTGCTTTTCCGGTTTGTTTTTATATACTGGCATTCCCGTATAAATAGGGGATGATACGTCATAAACTTTCATGTGTTAAAGTCTCCCTTCTATTGTTAAATACCGCGTTCACCTTCTTACAAAGGCCACCAGTGGAAGCCGTCTTTTTCCAATAATCCGTCGGCCTGTTTTGGACCCATGGAACCTGATTCGTAGTTCGGGAAGTCGAATGCTTTCGTGTTTTCCCACGCTTTGGAGATCTCATCGATAAAGCTCCAAGACAGGGCCACTTCATCCCAGTGGGTGAAGTTTGTCATATCACCGCGCATTGCGTCATAAATCAAACGCTCATAGGCTTCTGGAGTGTTGATCCCGTCGATGCAATTGTTCGTGTAATCAAGTTTGATAGGTGTTGTTGTTACATCCTTACCCGATTTTTTTGCATTTAAATGCAAGGTGATTCCTTCTTCCGGTTGAATGTTGATGACTAGAAGGTTAGGATCTACTTTTTCCCCGCGGTTATAGTATAAGTTCATCGGTATATCCTTGAATTGAACGATTATCTTGGTGGACTTTTCCGTCATTCTTTTTCCAGTACGGATATAGATTGGGACACCTGCCCAGCGGAAATTGTCAATCAGCAGCTTACCCGCTACATACGTTTCCGTATTGGAGTTAGGGTCTACGGAATTTTCCTCACGGTAACCTTGGACTTGGTTTCCGTCGACAATCCCTGCTCCATACTGACCGCGAACGAAATAATCCTCCACGTCATCTTGTTCAATCTTTCTCATTGCACGCAAAACTTTTACTTTTTCACTGCGGATTTCTTCTGGATTCAATTTGATTGGAGGCTCCATTGCAAGAAGCGCAACCATTTGAAGCATATGATTTTGCACCATGTCTCTAAGGGCACCAGAATTTTCATAGTAACGTCCGCGATCCTCGACTCCAAGCACTTCACTGGAAGTAATTTGGATATTTGAGATGTAACGGTTGTTCCAAAGAGGCTCAAAAAGTGCGTTGGCAAAACGTATTACTTCTATATTTTGAACCATTTCTTTTCCAAGATAATGGTCAATACGGTAAATTTCCGATTCATCAAACGCCTGACGGATCTCAGCGTTCAATTCTTTTGCAGATGGAAGATTGTGTCCGAACGGTTTTTCAATGACAAGGCGCTTCCAGCCATCTGTTTCTGTCAGGCCTTCTGACTTTAAGTTAGTTGCTATTGTGCCGAAGAACTCAGGTGCCATGGCAAGGTAGAAAATTCTATTTCCATTCGTTTCGTAATCGGAATCCAGCTCACCGCACAATCCTTTTAGCTGCTGGTAAGATTCGCTGCTTGTTACATCAAAAGGATGATAATAGAAGTGGGAGCTGAACTCTTCTACATTTCCGTCGCCATTCGCCACACTGCTGACGGAATTAGACACGTTGGAACGGAACTCCTCATTTGTGAGTGGACGTCTTGCAACGCCGACAACAGCAAAGTTTTTAGAGATGCTACCATTTTTATAAAGACGGTAGATGGAAGGATATAGCTTGCGTTTCGCTAAATCTCCTGTTGCACCAAAAATGACAATTAAAGATGTCGGATTTTCTTTTTTACTCACCATAAGAACCTCGCTTTATGTACTATTCTTTAAAATATGTGTTATAACATTACCGTTGATTAGGCTGATTAATTATGTAAAAATGTAACAATTTCAAAAATAAGTATGAAACATTGAAAAAATAACCTACCCAAGTATTTTATTTTATCTGTTACTGGGAAGGATTTCAATCTTTATTAAGCCTTATTTACTTACCAACCACTATATCACATCTGCAGTGGAACTCAGAATGATAGGCCTCGTCGTTAGTATGAAAAAATAAGGGCAAAACCATTCATCTAGAAAACTTCAAGGCCTCATAAATTCTTCTATATGATAAAGTAAAAAAGACAGGAAAGAACGGAGGGACAAACTGGTGGAGAATGTTAGTGGAGCATGGAAAAATTTGTGGGAGAAGGAGTCGTCCCAAAAATATTTTAAAGAATTGATGAACTTTCTGGAAGACGAGTATGCCAAACAAACCGTCTACCCTGAAAAAAAGTCCATCTTCTCGAGCTTCGAGGCAACAAATTATGAAGACGTAAAAGTCGTCATTTTAGGTCAAGACCCATACCATGGAAAGGGCCAGGCACACGGTATGAGTTTTTCTGTGCAGAAGGGCTTTCGAATCCCGCCTTCCCTAAAAAATATCTATCAGGAACTCTATGATGATCAAGGTTTAGAGCCTGTGAACCATGGCTTTTTGATGGAGTGGGCAAAGCAAGGTGTGTTATTATTAAATACGGTTTTGACGGTGAGAGAGAGCAGTCCGAACTCCCATAAAGGAAAGGGCTGGGAACTTTTTACCGATGAAGTCATAAGGTTTTTGAATGAAAGAGACAAACCAGTCATTTTCATCCTCTGGGGGAAACATGCGGAGCAAAAGGAAGCATTGATTACAAATGGTCATCATTACATTTTAAAAAGTCCGCACCCAAGCCCTTTTTCCGCACGAAAAGGATTTTTTGGCAGCAGGCCATTCTCAAAGGTAAATGCCATCCTGCAAGAAATCGGGGAAGATGTCATTGATTGGCGGTTAACGCCTTAAAAAAGAATAATTGAGGAAGTGCACGAATGCAAACTTTGAAAAAAACGATACAACATATAGTCCAACACCGTAGTTTTATGAATGCCGTCATGTTTGTTATCCTCTTAAACGCAATCTTAATCGGGGTAGAAACTTATCCGGACTTAAGAGCGGAATATGCAGGACTGATTCATGGCTTTGAAGTGTTCTTTTTGTGGTTTTTTACCATTGAAATCATATTAAGGATGCTGGCAGAGAAGAAAATTCATCATTTCTTTCGAAGCAGATGGAATGTATTTGATTTTGTCATTGTCGCGGGGGTCCTCTTTTTTAGTGGAACGTATTTCATATCCGCCATCCGGATTTTACGTGTACTAAGGGTTCTGCGGGCCATTACGGTCATCCCATCCTTACAGCGCCTTGTGACAGCTTTTCTAAAAACAATCCCCTCGCTTGGAACGATCATGATGCTCTTATCTCTTGTCTTTTACATCTACGCGGTATTGGGAGTCTTGCTTTATGGAGATATCTCACCAGAATATTTCGGATCGCTGCATTTAGCACTTGTAACACTGTTCCAGGTCATTACATTGGAATCATGGGCAAGCGGCGTATTCCGTCCCATATTTGCTGAGAGCCCACTTTCTTGGGTGTACTTCGTCTCCTTCATCTTGGTTGGAACATTTATCGTCTTGAACCTGATTGTCGGAGAGATCCTGAACAACATTCAGGAAGCAAAGGAAGAGGAATTAAAAGAAGAGAAAATAGAGGTCAGTAAAAAAGAACTGGCGAAAATTACGAACGAGATTGCTGAGCTGAAGCAACTTTTACAACAAAAAGAAAAAATGTAATGGCATGGACACGAAGAGATGATAAAAATTCTCTTCGTGTCTTTTTTTTTATAAGGCACTGTTAAACACCGCTGTTGATTTCCGCACCAGGCTTCGCTTTCCTAGGGGCGTTTGGGGAGCCTCCTCGGAACAGCGCCTGCGGGGTCTCCCCTAAAACGCTATCTTCTCAGGAGTCTGCGTCTATTGCTCCAATCAACAGTATGCTTTATCAAAGCCCTTTATAAAAAGTTTCAAATCATACTAAAGACCCAGACTCTGCATGCCGAAATAATATAAAAGAGAGAAAACGAAAGTGGTTATTTGTGCAAACGGTTTCATTAAAAGGGTGTAGGGGGGAGAAAAATGGGGAGTATGAGGAAAAGACTTTTGGTTTTAACTTTATTAATCGGAAGTATCGGCCTGGCAGCATCGATTGTTATTTGGGTGAATAGCATGCAGGTGCAAAAGGGGGTCAATGAGTTAGATGAGATTACCAAGATCAATGAGAGTTATTTTGAACTGGTGCAATCTTATCAAAGCACATTGGCTGATATGTACTTTGTCGTATCAAGTGGATACTCCAAAACACATGTTGAAAAAATTGAGAAAAACTTAGAGCAAACTGAAAAGAAGCTGCAGGATTTCGATCCTTATTTTACGGAATTTGAGGAATTTGGTCAGCTGAAGCAGTATTTTGTTGTTTCACATGAAACATTGTCAAAACAATTCGACATCATTAGCGATGTTTCAAATGCAGCCAACATGGATCGCGTTCGAATCACGACATCGGAGGACCTTGCGAAAGCAAGAAATCAAATAGAGCGTGCCAATGAAAGTGGCATGCAGTTTCTACAGGCTTTTAATAATGAAAATAGAAAAGTCATTCAGGACAAAGTAAATTCAACCGAATTATGGACCTTAGTGACGCTAGGTGTCCTTGTATTGGTTCCGATTTTTGCGCTTTTATTGTTCAGGAGAGCATTCAACAAGGGAGTCAACCAAGTTCTTGGTCGTGTGAACGCCTATCAAGAGGGGGACTTTTTATATGAGGCAGAGCAATCTTCTTTTAGAAAAGATGAGTTTGGGCAGATTGAGACTTCTCTCACCACCATGGGTCAAAATATAGAGCAACTCATGCAAGGGAGTCTCGGTGCAAATCAACGCCTTCAGCTTGTCATGAAAGAGCTCTTGGTAGCAGCGGAACAGAATTTAGAAGAATCAGCTGAGATTAAACAACGTTCGGAACAAGTAACCGAAAAAGTGTCCATGCAGTATGAAGGGACGACGGCGATATCTGCCGTAACAGAGCAGGCTTCCGCCAGTACGCAGGAGATTTACAGCATTGTCGATGAAATGAAACGCAACCTGGAAGGCATGGAGAGCCTTTCTAAAAGAGGGGCGCAATCATTGCAGCAGATGGTGGCTGACATGCATCAATCTTCCAGGGAAACGGAAACGATTGTAGATCGATTTACAAAAATAAAAGTAGATATTGATGAAGCGAATAGTTTCCTCAAAGGAATTACCGAAATTACCACACAAACAAACTTGCTTGCCCTTAATGCTTCCATTGAAGCGGCACGGGCAGGGGAGGCTGGCAAAGGGTTTGCGGTCGTTGCAGATGAAATTAGAAAGCTATCTGGCCAGACAGACCTCTTTTCCAAACAAATTAACGGCATCACAGGTCGCATTCAGGAAGATACCAATGAAATGCTGAAAGAATTTCAACTTTTCAAAGAAACGATCGAGCAAACGAACGAAAAGAATGAAGCATCCGCCAAGCTGTTTCAGGAAATCGCGTCAAATAGCGCGGTATTGCTAGAGCAAGGAACTCATATTACCGTGACCATGGAAGAAATCAGTCAGGGAGTAAATGAGATTGTTCATTCGGTTAATGACTTAGTTGCATCCTCATCTGAATTGACAGAGGAGATGGGAGAGGTCGTAAAAGCTGCAGATCATCAAGTCGACCTATCGAACAATATGCGACGCACAGTCGATACGGTGAAAGAAACCGCCGAAGATTTGGCAGCCAACATTGCATCCATAAACATGAATAAATCGTGAACATGAAGCCTGTGGAGGGAATTCTCCGCAGGTTTTATATGTTATGGGAAGAAGGAAGATGGTAGAATGAAGATTGGACAAGAAGGATTCGAGAGGAAAGGATGGGGAGCATGGCCAAACGGATTAATTGCTTGAAATGCAAGCATTACTATGTCACGTGGGATGCCAAGTTCCCAAAAGGCTGTCGGGCATTCGGTTTTAAGACAAACCAGTTGCCTTCAGTGGCCGTGTTTCGCTCTTCCGGCAGTCCTTGTTTGAAGTTTGATGCAAAAGATTCACCAATAAAACCCAGACAGAACGGGTATTATGTGTAAAAGGAGTCCGAAAATGAAAAAAATAAATTATCTTCCATGGATTATCGGCATTTCCATCGCGGTAAATGCACTGGTTGTCGTGCTGTTTTTCCTTCCTCAATACGAAGGGTTAGCGCACGTCGATTTAACATTTTTGCCGATGATGAACGCAATTTTTAACAGCTTTACTTTTGTCTTTTTGGTATGTGCCTTAATTGCTATCAAAAAGAAAAATATAACGGTTCATCGCCGCTTCATCTTGGCGGCTTTTTCATCTACCACCTTGTTTTTAGTTACCTATGTTACCTATCATTCCTTAACAGAGTCCACTCCATTTGGCGGGGAAGGAATCATCCGTTCCATCTACTTCTTTATTTTACTGACTCACATCGTGTTGGCTGTCGTAATCGTGCCATTGGCGCTGTACTCCTTGGCTACAGGGCTAAGCATGCATAAAGAACGGCACCGGAAGATTGCGCGCTGGACCATGCCATTATGGTTATATGTCAGCCTGACAGGTGTTATTGTGTACTTGATGATATCGCCTTATTATTAAACATTATTGGATTATTGGAGGAAAAGGAGGGAAGAAGGATGAGCATTACGCTGGATAAGGTTCTGGCACGCTTGGAATCGGAACTGGAACGGGCCATAGACACCGGAAATGTGCAAAAAAAGAGGGAACACCTTGCTGCGATAAAGTCTCTTTGTGAGCTTGCTTTGGAGGAGGAAGTGGAAGGGGATGAACTTACTCGAACGACGGTTGCAACACAACCAGCCGCCACTACCCGCTCCATCCAAAGGGCGCCCGTACCTTTCGAACAAGCGGCACCTATCTACACGCCGCCAACCCAACCACCAACCATCACAAACGCACCGTCCAAACCAATCAAAGAAGACGATGCAAACGGCGACTCACTGTTTGATTTTTAAGAAAAGGGGTCAGACCCCTCTTTAACTATTTAAAGGGTTAAAGAGGGGTTTTGTTGTTCTTTTAGGGTTACTCTCTCCCCACAACTTACCATACTAAAAACGGCGTTGTAACTTAAACTATAAACACCCCAGTAAGTAAAGGGCCACTGAAAAACTGATAACGTAAATTTTTTTATAATTCATAGCTGTGGATTGTAGCAAAAGGCGAAGACTCCTGAGGGAGATAGTGCTAGGTGGAGACCCCGCAGGCGCAGCCGAGGAGGATCCAGCAGCACCCCTAGGAAAGCGAAGCCATTTGCGGAAATCAACAGCGGAGTCTAAACAACTTAAAAATTAAAGACTTTTTCAGTGGCCTCGTAAGTAATGGAGGTGTTTTACATGCCTGGTGGTACAGAGGGAACGATGTTGGGTTTGGCGGCGTATGTGAACAGCAATTTTGATTCATCGACAAAGCTTGCTCACGATCGTTACGAAGTTTATGTAAATGGTGACTTTGTTGGGCAGAAGAACTTGCTCTCCGCAAGAGAAGACGTCACAAGTGTCAATGAATTCTTACATTCACATGGATATAATGACTTTTTGTCTAACATAGATGGTGATCATTATCATATACAAACGGAAAAGAAAGAAAGGGAGCTCAAACAGGCTCTGCAGATTTATCTTCATTCTAGATAATTCATAAATGCCCTTATCGCTTTGCTTGTTGGAGCGGTGGGGTGTTTTTTTATTTGGTGTGGCAAGAAGTGAACATTATGTGTATTTAGATGTCATTTTGCTGGTTAGGTTTTAGTGTCCCGCTTGGTCAGGGGCAGTTAATACTATATAATTCATTATATTGAAGAAATATAACAGACCTTTTGAAAGGTGGAAAACGGACATGAATTTATTTATCAACCTTGCAGCAATAAACGGATTTTTGGCAGTGGCTCTCGGGGCATTTGGAGCCCACGGACTTGAAGGAAAAGTATCCGAAAGAATGATTGAGATCTGGAAAACAGGTGTCACATACCAAATGTTCCATGCCGGCGGACTTTTTGTCGTGGCACTTCTAATGGAACGCTTCAATAGCACAGGCCTATTAAACGGAGCAGGCTGGTCCTTCCTCATCGGAATCGTCCTCTTCTCCGGAAGCCTGTATATCCTCACCCTCTCCGGCATTAAAATACTCGGAGCCATCACCCCACTAGGCGGCGTAGCCTTCCTCATTGGCTGGGTGCTAATCATCGTAGCCGCGGTGAAGGGGTAACAGAGGTAAACGGATTTTAGATAGTTTTGTTTATTGCATTGAAGTTGTAAAGAGATAAAGAGGGGTCTGACCCGCTGTGCGTTAATGCGTTAACACACAACATCGTCAGCCCCTCTTTTTCATTTGTTCTAAGGCTTTTCTTTAACTTGCTTTTTATCTTGGTTGGTATTGGGTTAGACCTTGGCCGCCGCTGTTGAATGGGTATTCGTAATCAAGTTCTTCATCAAATGTGATGTAGTCTAGGTAAACCATCAGGAGTAGGTAGCGTTTGCCGGTTTGCGGGTCACTCAGGATGATGTGATCCCGCCCTGCTGCTTCGATGATCCCTTTAAAGATTTTTGCATTCCATTCACGGTTGTTCTCAAATGTCATGTACACCGTTGCAAGCTTGCCGCGATTTAAGCGAAGAATATTTTCAATATAGGATTGCTCTAGCGGAAGCATACCTGGAACATCTTGACCAGGATAAGATGGTATTCCTGTTTGCTGCCCTGCAACTTGCTGCTGTTGAGGTTGTTGCTGCTGCATCTGTTGCACTTGCTGCATCGGAAAACCTCCACCTCCACCGCCGCCATACCACTGCTGCCCATAGTTTCTGTAATAGGAAGAGTAAGGATCTGCTCCGTACCCCGCAGAAAAAGGGGTACCTGCTGCCTGAGAAAACTGTTGATTCATCTGTCATTCCCTCCTCAAAAACTTTTATCTGCTTCGTTGTGAGAAATAACTCCCATCTCCATGCCCAAACCCACAGCGCTTGGGCTGAAAAGGGTGCTATGGTTCAAAAGATTAAGTCGCACTACTTGATTGTATGAAAATAGAAGAAGGAATATGACATGGGGAAGGAGAGGAGGGATAAGATGTTTAAGTTCGAAATTGTTGCAATAAATGTAACCAGGAAGGCGTATCAAGGTCTGAAGCTTCAAAAATTAAAGGCGTTCGGGAACAGAGAGTACGTCTCAAAGCCCAAAGCCCGAAAACTCAAAGGCGTTTGGTAACAGAGAGGACGTCTCAAAGCCCGAAGCCCGAAAACTCAAAGGCGTTTGGTAACAGAGAGGACCACTCAAGGCCCGAAGCCCCGACAACCAAAGGCGTTCGGTAACAGAGAGGGCGCCTCAACTCCCGAAGCTCCCTAAAAAATAGTATTCGATAATCGAAAAGCGGACAAGTCGCCACAAATCCGATACTTAACAAAAAACGCCAAGCCACCAAACTGGGAATCCAGCCGGGCGACTTGACGTCAGCCAATCAATCTTTATTTTACACGTGTAAGAAAGAGTAAACGCGATCTTCTTCCAACAGGTTACCTACATAGAATGCACCAAACTCACCGAAACGTGCACTTACTTCGTCAAAGCGCATTTCATATACAAGCTTCTTGAACTGAAGTGCTTCGTCCGCAAACAATGTTACGCCCCACTCGTAGTCGTCAAAACCGACAGAACCAGTGATGACCTGCTTCACTTTTCCTGCATACTGACGGCCAATCATGCCGTGGCTGCGCATCATGCGGCGACGATCTTCCATCGGCAGCATGTACCAGTTGTCTTCTCCGTTACGGCGCTTGTCCATTGGGTAGAAGCATACATGCTTTGCTTTTGGCAATTCTGGGTATAGTCTAGCAAGGATTTGCGGGTTCTGATACGGATCCTCGCCTTCAGGTAAGTAGTTGCTAAGCTCTACAATCGACACATAAGAGTGCACAGGGACTGTATATTGAGCTAGGGTTGTTTTATTAAATTCGTTTTCGATCGCATTCAATTCTTCTAACGTAGGACGCAGAAGCATCATCATGAAGTCTGCTTTTTGACCCACGATGGAGTACAACGCGTGACTACCGTTCTTTTCTAATTGAACAGTGTTCCATTTCTCCACAAGTCCAAGGAATTCATTAATAGCCGTTTGGCGTTCTTCGCTAGAAAGCGTCTTCCAAAGGGCCCAATCTACCGTACGAAAATCATGGAGGCAATACCAGCCGTCCAATGTTTGAGCTGCTTCACTCATTACAATCACTCCTTAAAAAGATTGTGTATGTATCCTTCCTTACTATATCACAGTTTCCCCATGACTTCCTGTAAGTAAAACTCCGAAATTGTGAAAGCTTCATGAATAGGAAAGATCAGCACAGATACAATAGTAGGGCATAGATGGAGCAGTTTTTTTAGAAAATAAAGACTTTTTTCTGTAAGCGATAACAATAGAGGGTACCGGTTGCTTTTCCATGTTGAAGGAGTATCCTAAACAATAGAAGCATAAATAAAGCGGATTAAGGAGTGACCTTTGTGAGCGATTTATTTCAAACATTAAAAGACAAAGTAGCAGGCAAAGATATCAAAATTGTATTCCCGGAAGGCAATGACGAGCGCGTTTTAACGGCGGTTGCAAGGTTGGCTGCGGAAAACATGGTCAAGCCGATTGTGGTTGGAGATTTAGACGAAATTAACGGACTTGCTTCCGAGTTGAAGTTGACATTGGACGGCGTGGAAATTTATGATCCTAAAACATATGAAAACATGGACGAGCTTGTAGCGTCATTTGTGGAGCGTCGTAAAGGAAAATCAACAGAAGAGGATGCACGTAAAATTTTGTTGAACCCGAACTACTTCGGCACAATGCTTGTACACGTGGACCGTGCGCAAGGACTTGTAAGTGGAGCAGCACACTCAACAGCTGATACTGTGCGTCCGGCACTTCAAATCATTAAAACAAAAGAAGGCGTACGCAAGACTTCTGGTGTCTTCATCATGGTTCGTAACGAAGAGAAATATGTATTCGCAGACTGCGCAATCAACATTTCTCCAGACAGCAATGATCTTGCAGAAATCGCAGTGGAAAGTGCGGCAACAGCAAACATGTTCGGAATCGAGCCGAAAGTGGCAATGTTGAGCTTTTCTACAAAAGGATCTGCAAAATCTTCTGAAACAGAACGTGTAGTAGAAGCGGCGCGTATCGCTTCCGAGCGCGCACCAGAACTTGTGGTGGACGGTGAATTCCAATTTGACGCAGCATTCGTACCATCTGTTGCCGAAAAGAAAGCACCAGGTTCGAAAATCCAAGGTGACGCAAACGTATTCGTATTCCCAAGCCTTGAAGCAGGAAACATCGGCTACAAAATTGCTCAACGCCTAGGAAACTTCGAAGCAGTAGGCCCAATCCTACAAGGCCTCAACAAACCAGTAAACGACCTATCCCGCGGCTGCAGCGTAGAAGACGTCTACAAACTAGCACTAATTACAGCAGGACAAGCCTTAAACTAACAACAAAATTGCATGCTCAATACATGCTCGTAAAAAATAGCAAAAAAAGAGGTATGTGCCGCAAAAGCACATACCTTTTTTAAGTATTCGACGGAAAGAAGCAAAACCCTTTGGGGGTCTGACCCCCAAAGGGTATTTTTTTCTCCCAAAGCATGTATTATAATGCTAATGAAGCTTTTTAGTACGGAATTTAAGAGGAGCATTAATAATTATGGTAGAACCAACAGAACCAACAGAATCAACTTACACGCCTGCGTTGCAGTTGTTGAAGCAGCCGAGTTGGCGAATTATAGATCAGTCATCTTTAGGGACAAATTTTCATGCGTTGCAATCTTTTGCGATGGATGACACCTTATGCACCGCTGTTGGCAAAGGAGATAGCGGAGCGACATGTCGGACGTGGGTACACCATAACACGGTCGTGTTAGGGATTCAGGATACCCGTCTTCCGCACTTACAAGCAGGAATTGATTATCTGAACAGTCAAGGCTATAAGGTAATCGTGAGGAACTCGGGGGGACTTGCAGTCGTCCTAGACCAAGGCGTCCTGAACATTTCCCTTGTTTTTCCGGAAGGCGAGAAGGCAATCGATATCAATCGTGGGTATGATGCAATGTGGGAGCTCACCAAGCATATGTTTCGCGATATGCCTTACAACATGGAGGCGAAGGAAATTGTCGGTTCCTATTGCCCTGGTAGTTATGACCTCAGTATTGAAGATAAGAAGTTTGCAGGCATCTCTCAGCGTCGTATTCGCGGAGGAGTGGCTGTTCAAATATATTTATGCATTGACGGAAGTGGATCGGAGCGGGCAAAGATGATCGGAGAGTTCTACAAACGCTCCCTTCAAGGTGAAACGACCAAGTTCGCATTTCCGACCATTGTGCCAAACGTGATGGCATCCCTAACAGAGCTTACTGGTAAGAACCTAACAGTGCAAGACGTGATGCTGCGCCTTCTGACCTCACTGAAAGAAATTAGCGGCACCATCTTTGCTAACACCTTACAGGGCCATGAGCTTGACTTGTACGAGCAATACTACGCAAGAATTGTGGAACGGAACGAAAAAGTTCTGGGAGAAAAATAAAAAGGGGTCTGACCCCACTTTAACGCATTAACGTAAGTGGGGTCAGACCCCTTTTATCTTTTTATCTCTATTCCGCCAGTTTCTCCAGATTGCCGTTGCGGTCCATCATGAATTTGGATGGGACGTGTTCTTCTTCGTCGAAGAGGACTAGTTTGCGTGCACGGTTCATGATTTTCATGAGTGTTTCGTAGTCTTCTTGGACGGTGACTTGCTCGTCTTGCAGTTTTTGGACGCGTTTTTCGAGTTCGTTGTTGGCACGAGCAAGTTCTGCGTTTTCTTTTACTAATCTCTCATTTTCTTGTTGTAGAGCACTAGTATGAACGTTTGAGTGTTTCATGGTTTGTAAGAAACTTATTACTTGCTCCATCGATAAAGAGGATCCCATGCTCATTCCCATGCTGCCACTTCCGTAGCCTGCAAAAGATGGTTGTGCTTTCAGTTCGGCGGCTCTTCTTTCCACTCTTGTCTGTGGAGTGGTAAAAGACTGCTGGGTATCTGCTGCCTCAAACGCTTTTTCCTCCATCTGCTCTAACACAAATGGCAGTTCTTCATTCACCACAGTCTCAGGCGGCGTGTACAATAGCTTCTTCGTAGGCTGCCCTAGCGCACGCTGACGTTGTTTTCGTTGTTTTTTCGCAAGCTGCAGTGCCTTTTCATAATCATGTCTCACAACCGCGTTCCAGCGGAATCCACATGCAGCGGACGTACGGTTCAGCTTGTCGCCTACTTCTTCAAATGCATTCAACTGTGTGCTTCCTTCACGGACATGGCGCAGAACGGTTTCTGCTAGCAATAAATCATTCTCTTCGGACCAAGCATCTTGACGATCTTTCATATATAATCCAACTCCCTTATTTAATCATCGTTCTGTCTATATTTTTGACGGAGAAAAAAATATTTATACATATTCATAGAAAAAATTACTAGATTGTTATCTGTCAGTATTTCGCCCAGAATCTCCTAGAAATGAACTTGCATTGTCCATGGATTCCCTGTAAAATACCTTTTAGTTAACGAACGATAAAGTGATTTCCATCACTTTTTTATAAGAAAGGGCTGTGTAGAACCATGGCAAATGAGTTTCGCATTTGTGATGACTGCGACGCAACCAATGTGAAAACCCTCATTCCGAAACTGAAAAAAGTGGACGAGGGAGCATGTGTGGAAGTGGGCTGTCAATCCTATTGCGGGCCGGGAAGGAAGAAGTCGTTTGCATTCGTAAACAACCGTCCTGTCTCCGCCCCATCAGAAGATGAACTAATTGAAAAAATATTAAAAAAGCTCAAGAAATAAAAAATCGCCTCTGTATCCTGCATAGGTGATTTTTTATTCGCCTTTTCTAGAAAAAACAAGACTAAGAGGCATTAAGGTAGGGTAAACCTTAAGGGAGTCTCCCCTGGTTGTCGGAGTGCAGAGAGTTCGACTCCGGCGGGAGGTAGCGGTAGGTTGAGACTCCACAGGCGAAGCCGAAGAGGCTCAAGCATCGCCCTAAGGATAAGCGAACACCCGGAACGAAGACTACCAAGAGTTATATCAATCACCCATTAATCCATCCTTTTCTTGTAAAATATTTACGATATAATAGAGTTAGATAAATATTATGCCGAAAATAAAGAGGTCAACGAAATGAGTTATGCAACCGAAAAACTGAGTGAAGAAAAGGTATTTAAGGATCCTGTGCACCGTTACGTCCATGTGCGTGACAGGGTCGTTTGGGATTTGATTGGGACAAGGGAATTTCAGCGATTGCGCAGGATTCGCCAGCTTGGTACCACCTATTTAACGTTCCATGGTGCAGAGCATAGCCGACTGAACCATTCATTGGGTGTATACGAGATTGTCCGCCGCATCATTGATGACGGATTTGAGGGAAGACAGGACTGGAATCCGGATGATCGCCTTTTATGTCTGTGCGCTGCCTTGCTGCACGACTTGGGACATGGTCCTTTTTCCCATTCCTTTGAAAAGGTGTTCCACTTAGATCATGAAGATTTTACCCAAGCTATCATTCTCGGAGATACGGAAGTAAACGCCGTCCTGAAAAAAGTCCAAAAGGATTTTCCAAAGGATGTGGCCGAAGTCATCGCGAAAACGTATAAAAATAAATTGGTAGTCAGCATGATTTCCAGTCAGATTGATGCCGATCGTATGGACTACCTGCAGCGTGACGCTTATTTTACTGGAGTCAGTTACGGGCATTTCGATATGGAGCGGATCCTGCGCGTCATGCGCCCGAGAGAAGATCAGGTTGTCATCAAGTCTAGCGGGATGCATGCGGTGGAAGATTATATTATGAGCCGTTACCAAATGTATTGGCAGGTTTATTTTCACCCTGTAACGAGAAGTGCAGAAGTGATTTTGACGAAGATTTTGCACCGTGCCAAACAATTACACCAAGAATATTACACATTTAAATATCATCCTGTTCATTTTTACTCACTTTTTGAGGAAGAAATTTCAGTTGAGGACTACATAAAGCTTGATGAAGCAGTGATTATGTATTACTTCCAATCCTGGCAGGAAGAAGAAGATTCGATATTAAGTGACTTATGTCGACGATTTATGAACAGGAATTTGTTTAAATACGTCGAATTTAATCCTAATAAGCAAATGATGGACTTGATGGAACTGACAAGTCTCTTTAAGAAAGCGGGCATCGATCCTGCATACTATCTAGTGGTGGACTCCTCGTCCGACCTGCCGTATGACTTTTACCGTCCGGGAGAAGAAGAGGAGCGCCTTCCGATTCACCTGCTTATGCCAAACGGGGATGTGCGTGAGCTATCGAGGGAATCTGAGATTGTGGATGCCATATCCGGCAAAAGAAGAACCGATCACAAGCTTTATTTTCCACAAGACATGCTAGAAGATCTAACGACTAAAAAAGCGGCAAAGAAAAAAATCAGAGAGATACTAGGAATATAGGCAACGGATAAGGTTAGGAGATGAAAGGGTTTGTTGACAGATCACGCAAAATTAATGAAGGTGTTTGCATCTGCAGGTGAAGTCATTGGGAGAAAAAAGCTGCAGAAAATGGTGTATATAGCCAAAAAGCTAAACTACCCATTTTATGAAAAGTACAATTTCCATTTTTACGGACCATACTCGGAAGAAGTGACATTAAGAGTAGAGGAGCTCTGTAATCTCGGCTTTTTAAGCGAGCTAAAAGAGAACAAGGGTGGCTACTCGCAATATCGCTATTCGCTGACGGAAAACGGGGAGGAGTTTCTTACACACTACGACCTGGAAATGCCGCACCTGAACGAGTGCATGACCAAGATGAATGAACAGAGCTCCCGCTTTTTAGAGCTTGTTTCCACGGTTCTATTCTTTGAAAACCTGCCGCGGGAAGAGGTTAAGGAGAAAGTCTTTACGTTAAAAAGCAAGCAGCGATATACAGAGGATGAAGTGAACGAGGCCTATGACTATATTGAAAGCCTTCGTGCATGCATTACACAATAGATTAGAAAAGCCCAAGTGGATGGTTGGATCCTTTTGGGCTTTTTGTATACGTGAAAATTGAAAAAGTTACAATAACCTCTGAAAAAGTTACAATCATCATCAGAAAAGTTACAATCCCCCTCAAAAAAGTCACAATAACGGCGGAAAAAGTCACAATAACCAGAAATGGTCCTCTAAAATGGCAAAATTTCTTCGGATAGACGCACCAATAGCTAGACAAAAGGCTTACCGCCGCCCCAAAAAGGGAATGCTACCATAAAAAGCCGATAAAAAGGGGAGCAACATATATATGGAAAAGTGGACCTTAAGAGCAAGAAAGGAAATATGGTTTGTGCCAAGCCTTTATGCATTGGCAAGCCTTATTCTAACAGCGATTGTGATAACGGTAGACACCGTTTTTGCGGATTCGGTACAGAACTACCTTCCGAAAATATTTTTCACGAACGTCGACCTGAGCACCACCATTTTGAGCTCGATTGCGACTGCTATTCTCACAATGACGACCATATCATTTTCCACTATCATGGTGGTGCTGACCACCTATTCGAGTCAGTTTTCGCCGAGGACCCTGCAAGATTTCATGACAGAGAAGACAACGTTGCGAGTACTTGGTGTGTTTGTCGGTTCCTTTATTTATACGGTGCTTTCTTTATTATTCATGAAAGATTGGTTAGATGAGAAGCGGGTGTTAGCGTCCGGTGTGAGTGTCATTCTCGCTGTGATTTGCGTTGGATACTTTGTCTTTTTCATCCACCATGTCGCACGCTCCATCCAGGTCAGCAAGCTTATTGAGAGACTTATGAAAGAAGGGCTTGCTACAGTAAAAAAGAAAAAGCTTCTCTATAAGGCTGAAAAAATTCTTTTTGAAAAGATGGAAGTTTCAGCGTCCTCTTTCCAAGAAAAAATGGAACTCACCCCAAAAGCCACAGGCTACGTTCAAGTCATCGATGCAGAAGGGTTGGCAGCCAAGGCGAAGGAGCAAGGTTTTCAGGTTGTTTTTAATAAACGCATCGGTGACTTTGTAACGGAACGAAGCGTGATCGCCATTGTTTATTTTACAAAAGATAGACCAGAAGACATGGACTTGACCTCTTTCATCGAGGTGGGAGAAGAGCGTACACCGCTTCAGGACGGGGAATTTGCCTTGCAAAAACTCGCGGAAGTGGCCCTGCGAGCAATATCTCCAGGTATAAACGACCCTAATACAGCCAATAACTGCATTCGGTATATGAGCAGGCTGCTGATTGATTTTGGGGAGGTTGACTCAGACGCTATTACATACCTGGATGAAGAGAAAGAGAAACGAGTGGCGATTCCGCAACGGACCTTTGAAGAAATTCTATACACTGGTTTTTATCAGATTCGAATATACGGAGAACGGGATATTTCGGTTGTACTTACAATCTTGGAGTGCCTGATTCTTATAGCAGAGGGAAGCAATCAGGAGATTAAGAACAAAGTTAAGAACATGTGGGAGTTTTTAGTGGAAAGCATTAAAGAGGAATATTTCGAGCCGCTTGATATAAAAATGGTAGAGGAAAAGAAGAAAAAATTAAGTGAATTACTAAACTAAAAAAGGGATTCGAAAGCCTGTCCGAATCCCTCTCAATTATTATTGATCACTTAATCGCTTGCCGCCAACCGCATAGTGGCCCTTTGTCATCTCTTCAATAAAGACGACGATTTTCTCTTCTGGGGCACCAGTTGTCTCGCTGACAGCAGCGGTCACTTTTTCCACCAACGCTTTTTTCTGTTCTTCATTGCGGCCTTCAAGCATTTTTACGGTTACATATGGCATATTGAAATCGCTCCTTTGAATGTTTTTAACTCTCCCGTAAATTATTGTATAATGAAAAGAAAAGCGCAAGCGGCAGGATCGTTTTTGTCGCCGCAGCTAGTGAATTGGCAAGGGGGCTAGAATATGGACCAGGAAAAAAAGAAGAAACCGATTGGCTTTAATATTATAAAAAATGACCCGACAGACGGGCACGGAGGATTTGGGATCGGGGCGCTCAGCCTTGATAATGTTTCCCCTGTGTTTGTAGATGTGGAGGGTGGGGAAGCTTTTGTCGATATTGGCGCCATGCATGCCCGCAGTACGGTAGAACGTGGGATTAAGTTCCTTCCTAACAAAGAGGATGTGCCGAACGGAAAACCTTACTGGCTTGTGTGGGTAACCATCGACCGCAAGCAGGAAGGGCCATATTATGCAGGAGTGACAGCATGTGAAATGACGGTGGATCGTGAAATTCGCAGAGGCTACAAATCGCTGCCGGAGCACGTGAATAAAATGGATAAGTCCATGAAACGCCATATCATGGTGGAGCATATGGATGACCGTTCCAAAGCTATTTTGCAAAACTATTTGGAGTCTCATGACAGCGGAATGTGGGAACGAGCTTCCGATGACCTCAAAAAACAATTAGCAACAAACTAGTTTGTCAAGAGGATATCAAAAATAAAGATGTGACATTTTTTTGAATGTTCGACTCTACCCACTTGAGTTATTACGACAAAAAAAGTAAAATTAAACTCACATGTGTAGAACACATGGAAAGCTAGGACACCTAAAACCCCCGGGAGACATCCCGGGGGTTTTAACTTTTTTAGGATACTATTTGTTCTTTGAGGCACATAGCTGTTAATTGGAGCAAAAGGCGAAGACTCCTGAGGGAGATAGCGGTAGCTTGAGACCCCGCAGCGGAGCGAGGAGGCTCAAGCACCGCCCCTAGGAAAGCGAAGCCATTTGCGGAAATCAACAGCGGTGTTCCTTAAAAATCACATCCAAGGAACAAATCGTTTCCACCATTTTTCATTTTCTTCTTTTGGCTGTTCTTCAGGGATTGCTTCTTCCTCTTTTACATCTTCTAGATGAGCCATACAGTATTCTGTTGGTTCGGTTCCTTTTATATAATAGCTTAGCCTTGAAACCGGACAGTCGCTTGTGGCAAGAAGGCCGCTCTCTGGATTGACCTGCACCCCGACAACTCCTTCTGTTGGTGCAAATGCCACAACAGATTTATTGTCGAGCGCGCGCTCCATGAATCCTGCCCATAAATTTTTCGCATAGTGTTTTTCCGCCCAAAGCGTAATCGATTGATCCCTGTCATAGCCTGTCCAGACAGCACTGACCAGCTGCGGGGTGTACCCAATCATCCAGCTGTCCGTTTCGGTGGACCCTGATTTTCCAGCATAAGGCCTTGTCAGCTTGTCGAGAATCGCATTTCCGGTTACGGCCATATAGCCGTTCAAGGACGGATCGAACATTCCGGTCATCATATGATTCAGGACAAATGTTACATCAGGATCCAGTAATTGCTTCGTTTCTTTTTCGCGCTCAAAAAGGATTTCTCCCTTGTAATTCACTACTTTCTCAATAAAAACAGGCTTTACTTCTTTTCCACCATTCGCAAAAACACTGTAGGCATTGGCCATGTCGAGTACCCGGACAGGGGAAGTACCTAATGCAAGAGAAGGGACATCCTTTATTTTAGAACGGATTCCAAGTTCTTTTGCCTGTTTGGTCAATTCCTTTTCGCCAAGCAGCAAGTGTGTTTTTACCGCATAAACGTTATCGGATAATGGCAACGCCTGCATCATCGTCAACACATCATTTGCATAATAATTGTTAAAATTATGCGGTGTGTATTGCGAGCGGCCGTTATCGACTTCAAAGGTTGTCACTTCACTTCTAAAGCCGGTAGATGGCGTGAATCCTTGCTCAAGCGCTCGGTAATAAAGAAGTGGCTTGAACGTCGAACCCGGCTGCCTTTCTGCCTGTGTCACCCGGTTGTAGGGGCTTTCTTCGTAATCTCTTCCGCCTACAAGCGCAAGCACTCTCCCTGTTTTCGGATCCATGGAAACGAACCCGACCTGCATATCAGACTCCGGATCGAACGTTTTCTCCACTTCCTCTTCGGCAATAGCCTGGAGAGTAGGATCCAAAGTAGTGTAAATGTGAAGCCCGCCCATTTCTAATTCTTTCTGCAGACCCAACACATTTCTAATCTCCGCTCGAACAGCATCTTGAAAATAAGGTGCCATAAACTCTTTCGGCAGATGCTCACGATTTCCGTATGTTAGCGGCTGTGCGAGCGCGTCTTCCGCTCCTTTTTTTGTAAGAGAGCCGTTTTCCACCATGGAATTTAAGACAATTTCCTGCCTTTGTCGTGCCCGTTCGCTATCTGCATAAGGTGAAAAGACACTTGGACCTTTCGGAATACCTGCAAGCATGCTGGCTTCCGCTACTGTCAGCTCTTTCGCAGGCTTGTTAAAATAGTAATAAGACGCCGATTCAATTCCATAAGCGCCATGACCATAGTAGATCGTATTCAAATAGCCTTCAAGAATCTCTTCTTTCGAGTAATTCGCCTCAATCCTAATCGTATAAAGGGCTTCATCCCATTTTCGCTTCCACGTCTTATCGTGAACTAGAAAAAGATTACGGGCATATTGCTGCGAAATGGTACTAGCACCTTGAACCTTTGCACCGGCCTTAATATCAGCAAGGATGGCACCACCAATTCGCTTAGGATCAAACCCGTGATGGGTAAAAAAACGCCTATCCTCCACCGCCACCGTCGCATCAACTAAGTAAGGGGAAATGTCTTCAAGCCCGACCCAGTAACGCTTTTCGCCACTATGAGCCTCTCCGATAATGGATCCGTCCTTGCTGTAGAAAATCGACGACTGCGTAACAGAAAGGGGAGGGGCACCCTTGGATTTCGCATAAATCCAAACTCCGCCAACTAAAAGAAAGAAAGAGATTGATAGGATAATTCCAATAAAAAACATCGCACGAATATATTTAATAACCTGCTGAAACCGGTCGTTTGTGATTAATTCCATTTTTCTCAAACCCCCTTTATCTATGACCTCTATCTAATGAAATTTTTCAAGTCGATTTCAGTGGAAGGTGCGTAGACTTCCGCGGGAGGAAGGGACAGGGGAGACCCCGCAAGCTTGCCGAGGAGGCTCCCGGACCACCCGCAGAAAAGCGAAGCGCCTGGAACGGAAATCAACCGTTTAAACGAACATATATCTTCATTAATAAAAAAAGATTTTATTTCCTAGTATTAAATTCTTTGAACCTTTTTAAACATTTGCAGAAAAATAAATTTTTTACTTGAATTTTTGCTAGATTCATCTATACTTTTTTCTTGGTGATTAGAAAAGTGGAGGCGGTTGTTTTTTAGCTGAGGAAGCAAGAAATCCCGACAAATCAATGTTTCATTTTTTATCGATAGGGAACGATAAAAACGAGCATTTAACGATAGAAACTAACGCTTATGGCCGCAAGATAGATAGTACATTTAATGTTGGAAGGGAATGTTGTACAAAATGGAATTATGGTACACAGAATATCAAACAAAAAACTTCGGAATTACAGCGAAAATCAAACGCACTTTACATACAGAGCAGACGGAATTCCAAAAGCTTGATATGGTAGAAACAGAAGAGTTCGGCAACATGCTTATCTTGGACGGCATGGTTATGACAACACAAAAGGACGAGTTCGTTTATCACGAAATGGTGGCACACGTGCCATTGTTCACGCATCCGAATCCTGAAAATGTATTAGTAGTAGGCGGAGGAGACGGCGGCGTTATCCGCGAAGTCCTGAAGCACCCAAGCGTGAAAAAAGCGACACTTGTTGAAATCGACGGAAAAGTAATCGAGTACTCTAAAAAGTATCTCCCTGAAATAGCAGGAGAGCTTGAAAACGAGCGTGTGGAAGTGAAAGTTGGCGACGGCTTCATGCATATCGCCGAAAGCGAAAACGAGTATGACGTAATTATGGTTGACTCCACAGAGCCAGTTGGACCAGCTGTTAACCTATTTACAAAAGGCTTCTATGCAGGAATCTCCAAAGCGTTAAAAGAAGACGGCGTATTCGTAGCCCAAACAGACAACCCTTGGTTCACACCAGAACTAATCACAAACGTTCAACGCGACGTACGTGAAATCTTCCCGATTACACGCCTATACATCGCAAACATCCCAACATACCCAAGCGGCATGTGGACATTCACCATCGGATCCAAAAAGCACGACCCACTGGAAGTAAGCGAAGACCGCTTCCACGAAATCGACACAAAATACTACACAAAAGACCTGCACAAAGCAGCATTCGCCCTACCAAAATTTGTAGCGGATTTAGTTAAGTAATAAGGTAGAGTGATAAAGGGGTGAAGAGGGGTCTGACCCGCGCTCCGTTACAGCGTTGAAGTTATAAAGAACTAAAGAGGGGTCTGACCCTCAGCGCATTAAAGCGCTAAGGGTCAGACCCCTTCATTAAAGGAGGAAACCACCCATGCGTTTTGATGAAGCATATTCAGGCAACGTATTTATTAAAAGCCACCCAAGCTTTGAAGATAGCCAAGCAGTAATCTACGGCATGCCGATGGATTGGACAGTAAGCTATCGACCAGGATCACGCTTCGGCCCGTCCCGTATCCGCGAAGTATCCATCGGACTAGAAGAGTACAGCCCGTACCTAGACCGCGAACTAGAAGAAGTAAAATACTTTGATGCCGGCGACATCCCATTGCCGTTCGGTAACCCGCAAAAAAGCATCGAAATGATAGAAGAATACATCGACAGCCTTTTAGAGAAAGATAAGTTCCCACTTGGTATGGGCGGAGAGCATCTTGTATCATGGCCTGTTATCAAGGCAATGTACAAAAAATATCCTGACCTTGCTATCATCCACATGGACGCACACACTGACCTACGTGACGACTATGAAGGCGAGCCGCTTTCTCACTCCACACCGATCAAGAAAGCAGCAAACCTAATCGGCCCGACGAATGTGTACTCATTCGGAATCCGTTCCGGTATGAAAGAAGAATTCCAATGGGCCAAAGAAGTGGGCATGCACATCTCCAAGTTCGAGGTACTTGAGCCATTAAAAGAAATTCTTCCAACACTTGCTGGCCGTCCGGTTTATGTAACGATCGACATCGACGTGCTTGACCCTGCGCACGCACCAGGCACAGGAACAGTGGATTGCGGCGGCATCACATCCCGCGAGTTGCTTGCATCGATCCATGCGATTGCAGGTTCCGATGTGAACGTGGTTGGAGCGGATTTGGTTGAGGTTGCACCTATTTATGATGCTTCCGAGCAAACTGCCAACACAGCAAGTAAGCTCATCCGTGAAATGATTTTAGGTTGGGTAAAATAAGCATTTTATAGTTGGCTCTGTTTTTTAAGTACTTGCAAGAGTGCTTGGGCGACAGGGCTTTTTAAGTGATGGCAGGTTCTATATGACCGAGGGCGGTGGGGTTATAGATGAACGGACTAATAGGAAGGCTCTATTTGCCCGAAGCATGAGGAAATCGAGGGAAACTGTCCAATAGAACGCTTCTATACGCCCGAAGCATGAGGAAATCGAGGGAAACTGTCCAATAGAACGCTTCTATACGCCCGAAGCATGAGGAAATCGAGGCAAACTGTCTAATAGAACGCTTCTATACGCCCGAAGCATGAGGAAAACGAGGGAAACTGTCCAAAAGAACGCTTCTATATGCCCGAAGCATGAGGAAATCCAGGGAAGCTGTCCAATAGAACGCTTCTATACGCCCGAAGTCCAAGGAAATCCAGGGAAACTGTCCAATAGAACGCTTCTATACGCCCGAAGGCCAAGGAAATTCAGGGAAACTGTCCAATAGAACGCTTCTATATGCCCGAAGCTTGAGGAAATCCAGGGAAACTGTCCAATAGAACGCTTCTATATGCCCGAAGCATGAGGAAATCCAGGGAAGCTGTCCAATAGAACGCTTCTATACGCCCGAAGGCCAAGGAAATTCAGGGAACTGTCCAATAGAACGCTTCTATACGCCCGAAGGCCAAGGAAATTCAGGGAAACTGTCCAATAGAACGCTTCTATACGCCCGAAGCCAAAGAAACTCAAGCAAACTGTCCAATATAATGCTTCTTTTCACCCGAGATGTGCGTAAAAAACACCCAAGTGTCCAATAGAAGTCCCAATCCCACCCCCACCCAACACGAAAATCCACCAATTTTCCACCGGCCACCAACATCCTCTATTGAACTCCACACCCTACTTGTTTTATACTATGAAGGTTATAGAAAAATCGACGCGAACCAGTAAGCGTTAAAGATAAAAGGATGTGGGGCCAGATGGCAGACAATCAAAATCACTTAAAGATGCCGATAAAGGTGACGTTCCAATCGGAAATAATTAATGCGGATAATGACAGGGAGTTTGTTGTGTTTGGAGCAGATGGTCAATACTACATAAAAGGTGAATCAGAATACATCGTCTTTTCAGAAGAGCTTGAAGGCAAAGAGAAGGTCGATTGTTTTTATAAAATTACAGACAACGAAGTGCGTCTGAAACGCTCAGGGGACATCAATATGTTGCAATCCTTCCGTGCCGGTGAAACGACAGATGGAAGCTACCAGGGTGCTGGCGCAAGGTTTCAGTTTGAAACCGAAACCGAAAAAGTGGTCATGATGAAGGATCCAGATAAGAAACGAGGCTGTTTGCAGCTTGACTATAAATTGAAGGTTCAAGATCAAATAACCGGTCAATACTTGATAACAATCAACTACGAGGAGGAACAGGCAAGATGAATATAGTAGAACAAGTACAAGAACGCCTGAAAGAAGAAATTAAGGCTTCCGTTCTTAAAGCAGGCTTGGCAACAGAGGAGCAAATTCCAGCTGTTGTGCTCGAAACACCGAAGGACAAAGCAAACGGAGATTACTCCACGAACATGGCCATGCAACTTGCACGCGTCGCGAAAAAAGCACCTCGCATGATTGCAGAAGATATCGTGAAAAATTTTGATCAATCAAAGGCATCTATCGAGAAAATCGATATCGCAGGTCCTGGATTCATCAACTTTTACATGGACAATGCATATCTTACGGACTTAATTCCGACTATCCTTACAGCTGGCTCCGAGTATGGTCGGTCAAACGTCGGTAATGGCGAGAAAATAAATGTCGAGTTTGTTTCAGCAAACCCTACAGGCGACCTTCACCTTGGACATGCCCGTGGTGCAGCGGTGGGGGATTCTCTATGTAATGTACTCGACAAAGCAGGCTACGATGTAACACGCGAGTATTACATCAACGACGCTGGTAACCAAATCAACAACTTGGCACTTTCTGTTGAGGCACGCTATTTCCAAGCACTGGGCCAAGACAAAGAAATGCCGGAAGACGGCTATCATGGAAAAGACATCATTGGAATCGGCCGGGCAATCGCAGAGGAGTTCGGCGACCGTTTCGTTCATGAATCTGAAGAAGACCGCCGCAGCTTTTTCCGTGAATACGGCTTAAAATACGAAATGAAAAAATTGCAACAGGACTTAGAAGAGTTCCGTGTCCGCTTTGACGTTTGGTACTCCGAGACTTCCCTTTATAACAACGGGAAAATTGACGATGCAATGGCAACGCTTCGCGAACAGGGTCACATCTACGAAGAAGAAGGAGCGACTTGGTTCCGTTCTACAGAATTCGGAGATGACAAAAACCGTGTATTGATTAAAAATGACGGATCTTACACGTATTTAACTCCTGACATTGCGTACCATCAGGATAAACTAAAACGCGGCCACGACAAGCTTATCAACATCTGGGGAGCAGACCACCATGGTTACATTCCTCGTATGAAGGCAGCCATTGAAGCATTAGGTTACGGGAAAAACGCACTGGAAGTGGAAATCATCCAGCTTGTCCACCTTTTCCAAAACGGTGAAAAGATGAAAATGAGTAAGCGTACCGGTAAAGCAGTAACGATGCGCGACTTGATGGAAGAAGTGGGCTTGGATGCGGTACGTTATTTCTTTGCGATGCGTTCAGGAGATACTCATTTAGATTTCGATATGGACTTAGCAGTTTCCCAGTCTAACGAAAACCCTGTATTCTACGCACAATACGCGCACGCTCGTATTTGCAGCATGCTACGTCAAGGGGAAGAGCAAGGTCTAAGCTTAGAAGGGGACTTTGCGCTAGAACACATCTCTTCTGAAAAAGAGATCGACCTTTTGAAAAAGCTTGGTGAATACCCACTTGCGGTAGCGGAAGCGGCAGAAAAACGCATCCCTCACCGTATTACGAACTATACATTTGAACTTGCTTCCGCGCTTCACAGTTTCTATAATGCGGAGAAAGTTTTAGATCCTGACAACCAAGAAAAATCCAAAGCACGTCTTGGTTTGATGAAAGCCGTTCAAATCACACTGCAAGATGCACTTAAGTTGATCGGAGTTTCAGCACCAGAGAAAATGTAAGACCCAAAAGCTCTCTACTAGAAATAAGAGTAGAGAGCTTTCTTTTGGCCAAAATAACAACATAAGATAAAACAACAAGGGAGTTTTTCAACAATGAAAGAAAGTTTATTAGCACTTGCAACAGGCATGGTAGTAGGATTTCTCTTCGCACTATTCCGCCTGCCAATCCCAGCACCACCCGTATTCTCAGGCATCGTAGGAATCGTCGGTATCTACCTCGGCTACCGCCTATTCACCTGGATAGCACCAATTTTTCAATCAAGCAACTAAAAGAGAGAGGGGTCTGACTCTTCACCGCTTTAGAGCGGTGAGGGTCAGACCCCTCTTTATCTCTTTACCTCTTTACCCCTTCACCACTCCACCGCGCCGCCACTCAGTCTTTTCACTCCACGGATTTTTGAAATGTCTTCGCATAGTTGGAGTGCCGCTTCATCTTTTCGTTTTGCTTCTATCATAAAGTCTACATCCTGCCCCAAGTCGACTGCTGCTTTCAAGAATTCCATGATAAATTGCAAATCCACAAAGTCCGCATGGTGTCGCAATTTCTTTTCCGAAATAGGGGAGGAGATATGTATCTTGGGAATGATGCCAATATCCTTCCACGTTCCATATACACGTGGCAACAACTCCTCCCATGACACAGAACTTGGGTTAGCGTACTCATGATGGTAATCAAATGCAAGCGGGATCCCAAGTTCCTCGCACAACACCAACGTTTCCTCCGTTGTGTAAGTCTTATCATCGTTCTCCAACGTCATCCGTGCCCTGACTTCATCTGGTAGCGACAAAATATTCTCACGAAATCTCTCCACCGCAAGCTCCTTGTTCCCATAAGCACCACCGACATGAATATTGATTGTACCCTCATCTTCTAACCCCATCGCTTTCAACATCTCATAGTGGTACACCATATCAATCACCGCATTCTCGGTAATATGCGGTTTATCACTCGTAAACAACGTGAATTGGTTGGGGTGGAAACTGGAACGCATGCCATACCGCTTTACCAAGTCGCCAATCTCCTTGAATTCATCCCCGAACTCACGTACAAAGTCCCACTTCACATCAGGGTGGGTGGCAAGCGGAACGATGGAAGAGGAGAAGCGAAAGACTTGAATTTCATGTGCAATACAAAAATAGATCGTTCGCAAAGTGTTCCGTAAATTTTCACGTGTGACGGCCAATAATTTATCCTTCTTTTCAGCATCATCCAGCTGCTTATACCGGGTATAGGTTAAAGCGCGGGCAGGGGATGCCTCCCACAATGTCCAAGATTGTGAGACAAAACCAAAGCGAATACGCATAACACCAGACTCCTTTTTGACAGCTTACCATTCCTTTTCTACAACAATGGCGCAATAATCTTCGAAAGCTTTTCTTTTCCTTTATCCATCCAAGTTCTGTTTCGGATAAACTCAAGCGTCAATTTCTCCGAATTATGAATGTCCTTATGAATCTCCTGAACGGTCTTGTGTACAAATTCTTTATCAAAAATTAAACAATTTATTTCATTGTTCAAAAACAGGCTCCGCTTATCAAAGTTGGCAGTCCCAATATCACAAGTATGGTCGTCGATCACCACAACTTTGGCATGATAAAATCCAAGATAGAAGCGATAAACATCAGCACCTGCTTCTATCAGCGTTGCGAAATATGGGAACGCTGCATCCATCACCAGCGCATGGTCCGCTTTAGCAGGAACAAGAATCGTCACCTTCACGCCGCGGCCTAGAGCGTCTAGTAACTCATCCAACAAGGATTCACTCGGAATAAAGTAGGGGGTACAAATGATGATGGATGTCTCCGCTTTTTGAATTAGTTTATAAAACGTTTCCGTCAAATGGCCGCCATTCGTTGGTACCAGTTTGTGCGTAATGGGTCCTTTCGGAAGCTCTGGATAATACCTTTTGCCCCACTCGCTGGATGGAAAATCGCCGGCTTGCTCCCAGTTCTGGATAAACTGTGACTGAAGGTCCTGAACACCTTCCCCCTCCAGTTTAAGGTGGTAGTCGCGCCAAACGCCAAACTCCGGATCTTGACCCAAATATTCTTTTCCAATATTGAACCCACCAACATATCCGATTTTTCCGTCAATCACCGTAATTTTTCGGTGATTTCGCTGATTAATACTGAAAAAAAAGAATGGGAATGCGGGCTTGTGATAAACCTCTACTTCGATACCGTGCTTTTCGAGGTCTTTAATGGTTTCTTTTTTTATATCAAAGGATCCAAAATAATCAAGAAGGAGACGAACCTCCAGGCCTTGATCTGCTTTATCTTTTAAAATAGACAGAAATTCTTTGCTCGCATGATCGTTGCGTACCATGTAAAAGAGGGAATGAATGTGATTGGTGGCATGACGCATATCGTGAAATAAATCCTTATACAGCAAGTTGCCATCGGCATAGAGCAAAATTTCACTCTGCCTTTTCGGAAACTTCAACCTTTTGATTTCTTTTAAATGCTTTTTTCTCCCCAGATGTAAATCAAGCGCCAACCATGCAACCACAAGTGCAATCGCCCCGATAATGTAAAATGCAATTTCCATCCTTTTCCCTCCCGAAAACACGTCCATATAGTTTTTACGTATTACTGCGTTCTTATCCTATAACTAATTACCCATACCCTAATTCGTCGAAAAATAAAGCCGATATTTAAGCTAAATGTGTTGACTGAATGCTCATTCAGTAATAAGATATAGGTAAATTACTAAAGTTCTGAAAATTATATTCTTTCCAAACATTGAGGCTCTTTCGTAGAAAAAAACACGTAAACGGCCGACAGTAAAAGGGGACACGAAAGGAGTGGGAGATGTGAGTAACGGTTTGTTAATTGCCAATTGGATTTTAACGATAATTGTAACCGCTTACGCAGTATCGCTATTTGTTTACTTAATCAGAACAAGGATTCAATTCATCAAACTTGGGAAAAAAGTTGAATTCGACAACAAAATGAAAGAACGATTAGACAAAGTTTGGGTCAATGTTTTTGGCCAGAAAAAATTATTGAAGGATAAGAAAAGTGGGATTATCCACGTCATGTTCTTCTATGGATTTCTGATGGTTCAGCTTGGGGCGCTGGACTTAATCATCAAAGGGCTTGCTCCAAACGCGCATTTGCCGCTTGGACGATTATATCCAGCCTTTACGTTTTTCCAAGAGCTAGTAACGCTAATGATTCTAGTTGCGGTTGTTTGGGCTTTCCACCGCCGCTATGTGGAAAAGTTAGTTCGTTTAAAAAGAGGCTTTAAATCTGGCCTAGTGTTACTATTTATCGGCGGATTGATGCTTTCTGTTTTATTTTCAAACGGAATGGGGCTTATCTGGCATGATCACGGCTTAACATGGAGCGAGCCGGTAGCATCCTTATTTGCACTCATGTTCAGCTGGATCAATGAAACGGCAGCTATTGCATTATTCTATGTCGGCTGGTGGATTCACCTGTTATTCCTATTAACCTTCTTGGTGTACGTACCGCAATCCAAGCACGCACATTTAATTGCTGGACCTGCTAATGTATTTTTCCACCGTACAACGAACCCAGGAAAGCTTGAGAAAATTAATTTTGAAGACGAAACACAAGAAACATTCGGTGTTGGAAAAGTGGAAGACTTCACCCAATACCAATTGATCGATATGTACGCCTGTGTGGAATGTGGACGCTGTACCAACATGTGTCCGGCAACAGGAACAGGAAAAATGTTGTCACCAATGGATTTGATCGTCAAAATCCGTGATCACTTAACAGACAAGGGAGCGGCCATCACGTCTAAATCCCCTTGGGTACCAACATATGCGTTCAATAACACGCATGGTAATCAGCTTGCCATGATGTCCGCTGCCGGAAAAGGTGCACAAGAAAGCGCGGCAACGATCGAATACAGCCCGAGCCTGATCGGCGATGTCATCACCGAAGAAGAGATCTGGGCATGTACGACCTGTCGTAACTGTGAGGACCAATGTCCGGTAATGAACGAACATGTCGATAAAATCATCGACCTTCGCCGTTACCTGGTGCTTACAGAAGGAAAAATGGATGCCGATGCACAGCGCGCGATGACCAACATCGAGCGCCAAGGAAATCCTTGGGGTCTAAACCGTAAAGAACGTGAAAACTGGCGCGATGCAGCACCAGAAGTAAGCATTCCGACGGTAAAAGAAATGAAAAAAGCAGGCGAAGAGTTTGAATATCTGTTCTGGGTAGGATCCATGGGCTCCTTCGATAATCGTTCCCAGAAAATCGCCATCTCTTTTGCAAAGTTAATGAACGAAGCTGGCGTAAAATTCGCAATCCTCGGCAACAAGGAGAAAAACTCCGGAGACACACCGCGCCGTCTAGGAAACGAATTCTTATTCCAAGAGCTTGCAACAAGCAATATTGCGGAATTCGAGAAAAACGAAGTCAAAAAAATCGTCACGATCGACCCGCATGCTTATAACATTTTCAAAAACGAGTACCCAGATTTCGGACTGGAGGCGGAAGTCTACCACCATACTGAAGTGTTGGCAGAGCTTGTAAAAGAAGGCAAGCTGACACCAGTACACGAGGTAAGAGAAACCATCACATATCACGATTCCTGCTACCTCGGAAGATACAACGAAGTATACGAGCCGCCTCGTGACATCTTGAAAGCCATCCCAGGCGTCAAAGTGGTCGAAATGAACCGCAGCCGCGAAACGGGAATGTGCTGTGGAGCCGGCGGAGGACTCATGTGGATGGAAGAAGACACAGGCACACGCGTCAACGTCGCCCGTACCGAACAAGCACTCGAAGTTGCACCAAGCGTCATCAGCTCCGGCTGTCCTTACTGCTTAACAATGCTTTCTGATGGAACGAAAGCAAAAGAAGTAGAAGAAAACGTCGGCACATACGACGTAGCAGAACTACTAGAGCGCTCCGTCATCGGCGAAAAACAAGAATTAGTATCCTAATAGAATAATAGATTCACGTCTCAAGGTGTACGTAGTCTACTGCGTGCACCATATGCTTTTCACCAAAACTGAGCGCCCGTTCAGTTTATAAAGAATACAAATTGTAAGCGGTAACAAAAAGTGCTGAGCAGTTTCCCCAATTGATTGGAGTGCAAGGTGTGAGACTCCTGCGGGGGATAACGGTTGGTTGAGACCCCACAGGCGAAGCCGAGGAGGCTCAACCACCGTCCCGCGGAAAGCGAACACCTGGAACGAAGAGCAATTGGGAGTATACGCAAACATTATTTTTTTCAAATAAAAAGGAGGAAATCAACCATGGGAAAAACAGTAATCGTTAGTGGAGTCCGCACACCAATCGGCCGTTTCGCAGGAGGATTAAGCGCCCTATCAGCCTCAGACCTAGGAGCAGTCGCCATCAAAGAAGCACTAAACAGAGCAAACCTATCCGGCGACCAAGTAGGCGAAGTCATCATGGGCACCGTCCTTCAAGGCGGCCAAGGCCAACTTCCATCCCGCCAAGCCTCCCAAAAAGCAGGCCTGCCATGGGAAGTACGCACCGAAACCATCAACAAAGTATGCGCATCCGGCATGCGCAGCGTCACACTAGGCGACATCCTCATCCGTTCCGGTGAAGAAGAAGTCATCGTCGCAGGCGGAATGGAATCCATGAGCAACGCACCATACATGCTTCCAAAAGCAAGATGGGGACTTCGTATGGGCGACAGCACTGTCCAAGACTTAATGGTTCATGACGGGCTTACTTGCACATTCACAGGCGTTCACATGGGTACCTACGGAAACAGTGTCGCAAAGGAAATGGAGATCAGCCGTGAAGACCAAGATGCATGGGCATTCAGAAGTCACCAGCGCGCCATTGAAGCAACGGAAAAAGGCATATTTGATGCTGAAATCGTTCCAGTTCCCGTACCGCAGCGAAAAGGGGACCCGATTGTTGTTAGCAAAGATGAGTCTCCTCGAAAAGATACATCCATCGAGAAACTTGCGTCATTAAGACCGGCGTTTGACCATGACGGAACGATTACGGCAGGAAACGCGCCAGGCGTGAATGACGGAGCTAGTGCGCTTGTGTTAATGAGTGAGGACCGAGCGGCAAAAGAAGGGAAAGAAGTACTGGCAACCATCCTTGGGCATGTCTCCATTGCAGTGGAAGCAAAGGATTTCCCGAAAACTCCAGGACTTGTCATCACCGAACTTTTAAAGAAAACAGGAACAAAGCTGGAAGAGATTGATCTTTTTGAAATAAATGAGGCGTTTGCAGCGGTAGCCCTCGCATCTGCAAATCTAGCAGGTCTGGATCTGGAAAAGGTGAATGTAAACGGCGGTGCGGTAGCGCTTGGACATCCAATCGGGGCAAGTGGAGCACGCATCATCGTTTCATTGATCCATGAGCTGAAGCGCCGCGGCGGCGGTCTTGGAATTGCCTCTATCTGCTCAGGCGGTGGACAGGGCGATGCAATTTTGATTCAGGTATAAGCGAGAGAAACTTTTTAGGAGGAATCAGAACATGACAATTCAAAAAGTAATGGTAATTGGGGCAGGACAGATGGGCTCAGGCATCGCGCAGGTTTGTGCGATGGCCGGGTATGACGTATATATGAACGATTTAAAACAGGAATTCTTGGAGCGCGGACTTGCGGGCATTTCGAAGAATTTGAGCAGATCCGTGGACAAAGGCCGCATGACAGAGGATGAGAAAGCAGCTGTACTTGGTCGCCTGCAAACAACCACCACCCTTGAAGATGCCAAACATGTCGACATCGTCATTGAAGCGGCAGTGGAAAACATGGACATCAAAAAGAAGATTTTCGCAGAACTTGATGAGCACGCTCCGGCTCACACCATTTTAGCGACAAATACATCTTCGCTTCCGATCACGGAAATTGCTGCAGCGACAGGCAGACCGGAAAAGGTAATCGGGATGCACTTTATGAATCCTGTACCTGTTATGAAACTTGTAGAAATTATTCGCGGTTTGCAGACAGCGGACGAAGTGTACGGCGCAATTGAAGATATGACGAAAAAGCTATCCAAGGTACCGGTGGAAGTGAACGATTTTCCAGGATTCGTTTCTAACCGTGTGTTGATGCCAATGATCAATGAAGCAATTTTCACGGTGTATGAAGGCGTGGCAACACCGGAAGCAATTGATGAAGTCATGAAGCTCGGCATGAACCATCCGATGGGGCCGTTGACGCTTGCGGATTTTATTGGGCTTGATACATGCCTGTACATTATGGAAACGTTGCATGAAGGCTTTGGCGATGACAAATATCGTCCGTGTCCGTTGCTGAGAAAATATGTGAAAGCTGGTTGGCTGGGCCGCAAGACTGGCAGAGGGTTTTATACTTACGAAACATAAGAGTGACATGATGGATATTTTTTAAGACAGCAGGAGAGGGGACGAATAGCATGAATTTACGTTTTACAGAAGAGCAGGAAATGGTTCGGAAAATGGTGCGCGATTTCGCAGAAACCGAAATTGCACCTTTCGTGGAAAAAATGGAAGAGGGCGAGTTCCCTCGTGAGATATTGAGGAAAATGGCGGACCTTGGGCTGATGGGGATGACCATTCCGGAAGAGTACGGCGGAGCGGGCATGGACTTTCCTTCCTACATCATCGCCATCAATGAACTTTCCCGTGTGAGCGCAACGGTCGGAGTTATCCTGTCCGTACACACCTCCGTTGGGACGAATCCGATTCTTTATTTTGGCACAGAAGAGCAGAAGCAAAAATATGTGACAAAACTTGCGTCCGGCGAGTTTCTCGGAGCATTCTGTTTAACGGAGCCGAGTGCAGGGTCGGATGCAGGGAGTTTGAAAACGCGTGCTGTTAAGCAAGGGGACCATTATGTGTTGAACGGAGCGAAGGTGTTCATCACAAACGGCGGGGAAGCGGACACGTACATTGTGTTTGCTTCGACTAATCCGGAGCTTGGATCCAAAGGGGTTTCCGCATTCATCGTGGAAAAGGATACTCCAGGATTTGTGATTGGAAAAGATGAGCACAAGATGGGCTTGCACGGTTCAAAAACGGTCCAGTTAACGTTTGAAGACGCGAAAGTTCCTGTGGAAAACCTGCTTGGTGCAGAAGGGGAAGGCTTTAAAATAGCAATGGCAAATCTGGATGTCGGCCGAATCGGTATTGCGGCGCAGTCCCTTGGTATCGCAGAAGCGGCAGTACAGGCAGCAACAGCCTATGCGAAAGAGCGCGTCCAGTTCGGAAAGCCGATTGCGGCACAGCAGGGTGTTTCTTTTAAACTGGCAGACATGGCGACGGCTGTGGAAGGTGCGAGGTTGTTGACGTACCGTGCGGCCAACTTGCGTGCTTTGGGCAAGCCATGCGGAAAAGAAGCATCGATGGCGAAGCTTTTTGCCTCACAGACTGCGATGAACGTTGCGATAGAGGCAGTTCAGGTATTCGGCGGCTACGGCTATACGAAGGACTATCCAGTTGAGCGCTACTTCCGTGACGCGAAGGTGTGTGAGATTTACGAAGGAACGAGCGAGATTCAGAGATTGGTGATTGGGAAGCATTTGATGAACTGATGGGGGACGGCTGGAAAACGGTGAGACGCAGTGAAGGAAGAAGCTGCTCCTGCAAGAAGTGAGGGATTTTTGCTTTTTCACAAGGTGCTCGCGGCCAATTGACCGAAGATTTGCGAAAGTTGGCCGAAGTTTCTCGGAAGTTGACCGAAGATTTAGCAAAGTTGTCCAAAAATTTCCCGAAAGTGTCCGAACCAATTTTTCAAATGGCCGAACCTACCAGCAAAGTTGTCTGAACACGTCCATAAGTTGACCGAACCATACCTAAAAGAACAATAAAAGTGTCCAAAAGCCCTTCTGATATGACCGAATGGTTTTCTAAGGCACTAAAATAGCGAAAATACGATAAAAATTCGTGAAATGGAAGACAAAACCACAACTTCCAGCTCCGCGACAAGCGAAGCCTGGTGTGTGGGGAGTAGTCCTAAAAAATTTACTCATCGGGGGATGAAAAATATGAACTTTTT
Source organism: Sutcliffiella horikoshii (assembly GCF_008180725.1). Classification (GTDB taxonomy): domain Bacteria; phylum Bacillota; class Bacilli; order Bacillales; family Bacillaceae_I; genus Sutcliffiella_A; species Sutcliffiella_A horikoshii_B. The sequence continues at coordinate 228,409 of NZ_VTEV01000002.1, forward strand.
ACTATCTGAAGAACATGAAATGATTCGTAAAATGGTACGCGATTTTGCCAAGAACGAAGTGGAACCGACTGCAGCGGAGCGTGACGAGGAAGAGCGCTTTGATATGGAAATTTTCAAAAAGATGGCGGACCTTGGATTAACGGGAATCCCGTTTCCTGAAGAGTACGGCGGGATCGGTAGTGATTATCTAGCATATTGCATCGCGGTAGAGGAGCTTTCACGTGTATGTGCTTCAACAGGGGTAACCCTTTCCGCACACACATCGCTTGCGAGCTGGCCGATCTACAAGTACGGAACAGAAGAGCAGAAGCAGAAATACTTGGTGCCATTAGCGCAAGGAACAAGCATTGGAGGCTACGGCCTTACTGAGCCAGGATCCGGATCTGATGCAGGCGGCATGAGAACAACTGCGAAATTGGATGGAGACCATTATGTCTTGAACGGGTCGAAAATTTTCATTACAAACGGTGGTATTGCGGACATCTATGTGGTGTTTGCCGTGAGAGATCCGTCCAGCAAGCATAAAGGCACGAGCGCATTTATCGTAGAAGCGGACTTCCCAGGATTCAGCGTTGGGAAAAAAGAACAAAAGCTAGGCATTCGTTCTTCACCAACGACGGAAATCATTTTCGAAGATTGCCGCGTGCCGGTAGAAAATATGCTTGGAGCAGAAGGGGAAGGCTTCAAAGTCGCGATGACGACGCTTGATGGCGGGCGTAACGGGATTGCTGCACAGGCTGTTGGGATTGCGCAAGGTGCACTAGACGCGGCCGTTGCTTATGCAAAAGAGCGGGTTCAGTTCGGGAAACCAATCGCGGCACAGCAGGGTGTTTCTTTTAAACTGGCAGACATGGCGACAACAGTGGAAGCTTCCAGACTATTAACGTATCAGGCGGCGTGGAGAGAGTCGGAGGGCTTGAGCTATGGTTTAGAGTCTGCAATGTCCAAACTATTCGCTGGCGACACGGCGATGAAGGTGACAACCGAAGCTGTACAGGTATTCGGTGGCTACGGCTACACAAAGGACTATCCGGTGGAGCGCTATATGAGGGATGCGAAAATTACGCAAATCTATGAAGGAACACAAGAAATCCAACGTCTCGTAATCTCCAGAATGCTTACTAAGTAAGTAGGTGGCAGACAGGATGATGAAAAAACGTCAAGTACATGCATCCGTAAAAGACGAGCGGCTGATTGAAAAGCGCCGTGACCAGATGATCAAGGGGGCGGTGAGCCTTTTTAAAGAAAAGGGCTTCCACCGCACGACAACAAGGGAAATTGCGAAAGAGGCCGGTTTCAGCATTGGCACGCTCTATGAATATATCAGAACGAAGGAAGATGTACTCTACCTCGTGTGTGACCGTATTTATGACCAGGTAGGCGAGCGACTGCAGGAGGAACTCGACATGAAGCGGGGGAACCTGGAGAGCTTAAAATCCGCCATCCGTTACTATTTTCGGGTGATGGATGAAATGCAGGATGAGGTGCTTGTTATGTATCAGGAGGCGAAATCTTTATCAAAAGATGCGCTTCCTTACGTATTGAACAAGGAGCTTGCGATGGTGGCCATGTTTGAACAGGTCATCCGTAACTGCATGACCGCTGAGGACATCGAAATGAGAGAACAGCAGATTCAATTGGTTGCCCATAATATTTTCGTACAGGGTCAGATGTGGGGATTTCGGCGCTGGGTGCTGCACAGGCACTTTGAGCTGGATGCCTATATCGAGGGCCAGATTGAACTATTAGTGCATGGACTTACAAAGGGGGAGAATGTGAAACATGGAAGTTTATCGTCCAATTAACCATATTCGTTTTGTAACAGCTTCAAGTCTTTTTGACGGGCATGACGCCTCGATCAACATCATGCGCCGCATCATTCAGGCGAGCGGTGCAGAGGTCATTCACCTTGGCCACAACCGCTCCGTTGAGGAAATCGTGAACGCGGCCATCCAGGAGGATGTGCAGGGGATCGCGATTTCCTCCTATCAGGGCGGACATGTCGAGTATTTTAAATATATGTATGACTTATTGAAGGAGAAAGGTGCCTCTCATATCCGAATTTACGGAGGTGGCGGCGGGGTTATCATTCCTAGTGAGATAAAAGAACTGCATGCATACGGGATCGCACGTATTTTTTCGCCGGAAGATGGTCGCGAACACGGGCTGCAAGGCATGATCAACTCGATGCTGAAGGAATGTGACTTTGTGACGGTCAAATCCCTTGGCGACGAGGTGGAACGTCTGGATGCCGATAACCATCAAGCGATTGCCAAACTGATTACGTTGTCTGAACTGCAGGTGACTTCTGATGAAGAGGTGGCGGCAACGGCTCAAACGGCCTTGGCTAAGGTAAAAGAAAAGCAGAAAACCGTGCCGGTCCTTGGGATTACAGGTACAGGTGGAGCGGGGAAAAGCTCGCTGACAGATGAGTTGATTCGCCGATTTATCAACGAAGTACCAGATAAAAAAGTGGCAATTTTGTCTATCGATCCGACGAAGCAGAAGACAGGCGGGGCATTGCTTGGAGACAGAATCCGCATGAACGCAATTTTTAATCCGCGTGTGTATATGCGTTCGCTTGCGACCCGTGGATCCCGTTCTGAGCTTTCTTTGGCAATCCAAGATGCGATTGCTGTTACGAAGGCGGCTGGTTTTGACTTGATTATTGTGGAGACGAGCGGAATCGGGCAGGGAGATGCAGGGATCACAGAGATTTGCGACATTTCAATGTACGTAATGACAAGTGAGTTCGGGGCACCTTCCCAATTAGAAAAAATCGATATGATTGATTACGCTGATCTGATTGTTATTAATAAATATGAGCGAAAAGGCTCCGAGGACGCGAAACGCCAGGTGCAAAAGCAGTATCAACGCAGCCGTCTTTTATGGGATCAAGAATTGGATGAAATGCCGGTGTACGGGACGATTGCGAGCCAGTTCAATGATTTGGGGACGAACACGCTTTTTGCGGCATTGCTGGAGTTGATGAATGAGAAGACTGGTTCATCTTATTCTTCTAGTTTGCCGACGTCCAAGGATGTGGAAAAACAGAATGTGATCATTCCCAATGACCGCCGCTATTATTTGCGCGAGATCAGTGAAACGGTTCGCAATTATCATAAGATGGCTGCTGAGCAGGTTGAATTGGCGCGGAAGTTGTTCCAGTTGGATGGGGCGATGGAGGCTGCTGGTACTTCTGGGGGAGGTTCTTCAAGCGAGGAGCTTGTGGCGGCACTTGCCGAGCTTCGCCGTGAATACGAGGAAAAATTGACAAGCGACTCCCGCAAAATTTTAGCTGGCTGGGAAGAGAAGAAAGAGAAATATTCAGGTGATCAGTTTGTTACGAAAATTCGCGACAAGGAAATCATCACGAAACTTACGACAAAAACATTGTCCGGCTTGAAAATTCCAAAAGTGGTCCTGCCGAAATATGTGGACTATGGGGAGATTTTGAAGTGGGTGTACCGTGAAAACGTGCCAGGTGAGTTTCCATACACGGCCGGTGTATTCCCGTTCAAACGTGAGGGTGAAGATCCGAAGCGTCAGTTCGCCGGGGAAGGGACGCCTGAGCGTACAAACCGCCGCTTCCACTATTTAAGTAAGGATGACGACGCGAAGCGCTTAAGTACAGCATTTGATTCGGTTACATTGTACGGGGAAGATCCGGCTGAGCGTCCAGATATTTATGGAAAAGTCGGGAACAGCGGCGTGAGCATTTGTACACTGGATGATATGAAAAAGTTATATGCAGGCTTTGACCTGTGTGCTCCAAGCACGTCCGTTTCGATGACAATCAACGGTCCGGCACCAGTTATTCTGGCGATGTTTATGAACACGGCGATCGATCAGCAGGTGCAGAAGCGTGAAGAAGAACTTGGTCGTGTGTTAACGGTAGATGAGTTTGCTGAAGTTCGTGCCGTTACGATGCAAACAGTGCGTGGAACGGTGCAGGCGGATATTTTAAAAGAGGATCAAGGGCAGAATACGTGCATTTTCTCAACGGAGTTTGCTTTAAGAGTGATGGGGGATATCCAGCAATACTTTATTGATAAAAAGGTGCGCAATTACTATTCCGTCTCCATTTCCGGTTACCATATTGCCGAGGCGGGCGCGAATCCGATTACACAATTAGCCTTCACACTGGCTAATGGATTCACGTATGTGGAGTATTACTTGAGCCGCGGTATGAAAATTGATGACTTTGCGCCGAACTTGTCGTTCTTCTTCAGTAACGGTCTTGATGCAGAGTACACGGTGATCGGTCGCGTGGCACGCCGCATTTGGGCAACGGTCATGAAAAATAAATATGGAGCCAATGAGCGCAGCCAGAAGCTGAAGTATCATATTCAGACGTCCGGACGTTCCTTGCACGCGCAGGAAATTGACTTCAACGATATTCGCACAACACTGCAAGCCTTGATGGCTTTGCAAGATAACTGTAACTCATTGCATACAAATGCGTATGATGAGGCGATTACAACGCCGACGGAAGAATCTGTTCGTCGAGCGATGGCAATTCAGATGATCATTACCAAAGAGCATGGCTTGGCGAAAAACGAGAATCCGTTGCAAGGTGCCTTTGTGGTGGAGGAGCTAACAGACCTTGTGGAGGAAATGGTGCTACAGGAGTTTGAACGCTTAAATGACCGCGGTGGCGTCCTTGGTGCGATGGAAACTCAGTATCAGCGCGGAAAAATCCAGGATGAGTCCATGTACTATGAAATGAAAAAGCATACAGGAGAGCTACCGATCATTGGAGTGAACACATATAAAAATCCAAATCCGCCTTCTGAGGACGATTTGAATGATATCGAGCTTGCTCGTTCGACAGAAGAAGAGAAGCAAACGCAGATTCAAAATCTAGCAGCGTTCCAGGAGCGTAATGCAGCGGAAGTGGAAGAGGCATTAGGTAGGCTGAAGCAAGTGGCAATCAGCGGCGGCAACATCTTTGAAGAACTCATGGAAACCGTCCGAGTGGCAAGCCTCGGTCAAATCACCACAGCCCTCTACGAAGTCGGCGGCCAATTCAGACGAAACATGTAAAGAAAAAAGCTGGGGAACCTCGAGACAGTCGGGGTTTCTTCGCTAACTTTATAGAGTTCGACGCGGAGAGAGAAATACCTTTGGGGGTCTGACCCCCTTTTTTTCTTTTTTCTCTTTTTTTTGCTATTTTCGCTTTTTTAGAGGTTTTTCATTTTTTTGAGGGAAAGATTTATTTTATGCTGGATTAAACATTGGTATTTTGTTTATAATGAGTGGTATGGATTTTTCTAGGAATTGCTATGAATATTGTCTTTTTACATATATAGAAAGGATGTGCAGACATTGGCATTAAACCATTTAACGGCAGAAGAAGTGCAAGAGATGTCATTGATCGAAATCGCTACTGCTTTATTTAACGAACAGAAGCAGTCTGTGACTTTTGGCGAATTAATTACGGAGATCAAGAAAATCACCGGTTTTACAGATGAAGACCTTAAGGGCAAGTTGTCTCAGTTCTATACGGACCTGAACATTGATGGCCGTTTCATTTGTATTGGAGAAAACCAATGGGGACTTCGTGCATGGTATCCTTATGATCAAATAGAAGAAGAAACAACTCCTCAGGTAAAGGCAAAGACTAAGAAGAAGAAGAAGAAGGCTGTTGATGAGGACGATATCGATGCTGACGAATTCGATGAGTTGGATGAAGAAGAATTAGAATTCGACGATCTGGATGATTATGAAGAGGATGAAGTGGAAGAAGAAGACTTTGACGACGCCGATGATGATGCAGAAGAAGATGACGAAGAGTTTGAAGAAGACCTAATCGAAGACGAGGAGTATGGGCTCGATGACGATGAGGAAGAAGAAGAAGAAGAATTGGACGAGGATGAGGAAGAAGACCTCTAATCGCAACTAGTAAACACTCCCCGGGACGACAAACGGGGAGTGTTTTTTCATGGAATTTAGATAAAAAGGGAACATTATCCTAATTTCGTACGTATTACAAAAAAGTAACCTAAAAGGGGGAGTATGGTGAAAAACATACTACAGTAGGAAAAATGACGTATTGGATTGGCTTTCTTTTTTTCCTATTTGGTTTTTTTGTCAGGTTTGATGTGCTGGAAAGCTTTGTTCTTGTACCAAGCAACTCACTTGCAACGGCATATATTTTCATCGGGCTTTCGCTTCTTTTATCGTCAAATTTCATGACAAAGAGGAAGAAGAGTGAAAATTCGTAAGTTAATTCAAACCTTGACTTTTTACCCCCCACTAGGTAGAATCTTTTTTGGGCTCCTTAAAAAAGGACACGTATAATTTGTTGAACATATACACGCTCCCCTTGCTGCTAATGCTGGCAAGTGGGGCGTTTTTTATTTTATTGGTGAATAAACATTCATATGCTGAACCTGAGAAATTGGGGGCAGCTTCATTTTTTCGTAAATGAATTTAGTGTTTTTGACTAATGATAAAAATGTTAAATGCCTCTTAAAAGCATATCCGTTACTTATTATTATTTTCAAATAAAATTATTTCGAGGGGGAGACAGCATGACAAAGTATATTTTCGTAACAGGTGGCGTAGTTTCATCTTTAGGTAAAGGGATTACAGCTGCATCTTTAGGGAGATTGTTAAAAAATCGCGGGTTGAATGTGACGATCCAAAAGTTTGATCCATATATTAATGTGGATCCGGGTACAATGAGTCCTTACCAGCACGGGGAAGTATTCGTGACAGGTGATGGTGCGGAAACGGATCTTGACTTAGGTCACTATGAGCGTTTCATCGATATCAACCTGAACAAATATTCCAACGTGACAACAGGGAAAATTTACTCTACGGTTCTGAAAAAAGAGCGCCGCGGAGACTACTTGGGTGGAACAGTGCAGGTTATCCCACACATTACAAACGAAATTAAAGAGCGCGTTTTCCGTGCTGGCCGTGAGACAAATGCAGACGTGGTCATCACTGAAATCGGTGGAACGGTAGGGGACATCGAGTCACTTCCATATCTTGAGGCAATCCGTCAAATCAAGAGTGACATCGGTCGCGACAATGTGATGTACATCCACTGTACACTTGTTCCTTACATCCGAGTGGCTGGCGAGTTAAAAACAAAGCCGACACAGCACAGTGTAAAAGAACTTCGCGGTCTTGGAATTCAACCTAACATCATCGTGCTGCGTTCTGAAATGCCGATCTCCCAAGATATGAAAGACAAGATTGCCTTGTTCTGTGATATCGACGAGAAGGCAGTAATCGAATCTATCGATGCTGACACACTTTACGAAGTACCACTAGCTTATCAAGCGCAAAACATGGACAACATTGTCGTGGATCACCTGAAGCTTGAGACAAAAGGCGAGGCGGACATGACAGAATGGACGGCACTTGTGAACAAGGTGAAAAACCTTTCCAAGAAAACGACGATCGCCCTTGTTGGAAAATATGTGGAGCTTCAAGATGCATACCTTTCTGTTGCGGAAGCATTGCGTCATGCTGGTTATGAGTACGATGCAGATGTAAAAATCAACTGGATCAACTCCGAAGAAGTAACAGCTGAAAACGTGGACGAGCTCTTGAACAGCGCGGACGGAATCCTTGTACCAGGTGGTTTCGGCGACCGCGGTGTGGAAGGGAAAATTGAAGCAATTCGCTATGCGCGTGAGAAGAAGGTACCATTCTTCGGAATCTGCCTTGGCATGCAGCTTGCTTCTGTTGAGTTTGCTCGTAATGTCCTTGGATTTGAAGGTGCGCACTCTGCTGAGCTGAACCCGGAAACGCCATACCCAATCATCGACCTTTTACCAGAGCAAAAAGACATCGAGGACCTTGGCGGAACATTGCGCCTTGGATTATACCCTTGTAAGTTGAACGACGATTCCCTGGCACAAAAAGCTTACGCAGACGAAGTGGTCTACGAACGCCACCGTCACCGCTATGAGTTCAACAACCAATATCGTCAACAAATGGAAGACCACGGATTCATCTTCTCCGGCACAAGCCCTGACGGCCGCCTGGTAGAAGTAATTGAGATCAAAGACCACCCATGGTTCCTTGCATCCCAATTCCACCCAGAATTCACTTCCAGACCAAACCGCCCACAACCGCTATTCCGCGACTTTGTGGCAGCATCTTTGAAAAATGCTGAGGTAATGGCTTAATTTTATAGGCATACTAAAAGCTCAGAGTTTAAGATGCTCTGAGCTTTTTTAATGTTATTTATCACGATTCGTGGTTTTGTATTTTTCCCCTTTACTATCATAGGTGATCCATTCCCCGACAGGCTCGCCTTTCTCAAAATACCCGGACCGCTTGATAGTTCCATCAGCACGATACCATTCCCAGTAACCTTCGGGTTGGTCACCTGCCATTTTTCCCTTCGACCACATGGTTTTGCCGTTTGCATGGTACTTTATCGTGTACCCGTCAATCACTTCAAGTGGCTTTTCTTTTACACCATTTTTAATATCACACTTTTCGTTTTCCATGTTGAACCTCCTTATCACTTAGTTTCCCATTCATACAAACAGTGGCCATCGACTATTTTTAATAAAGTAAAACCATGCTTTGCATAGAAGTCTCTTAGCTTCTCACTGCCAGCCACACAATCCAACCTGATTTTTGAATAGCCTAGTTCTTCACCATGCTCTTTAATCCAGTCCATCAGGCGGTCACCAAGGCCCTCGCCTCTGTGTTGCATGGCAACAGCAAGCTTATGTAAATAAACAGTCTCCTGAGTCTCCTCTTGCCCCCACAGGTGAACATCCCACTCTTCCTGTTTGTCTGAAAGCATGAAGGTAGCCAAGAGAGGAGGGAATGTTTGATCCTGAATGTCTGATTTATGCGCTACCTTATAAAATAACCCCTTTGTTACAAGCTGTAAAATTTCGGCATCCTCATCTCCAGTAAGGAGAAAGCTCCATTGGGAAGAACCCTTGCTTTTCAGGTCTGTCGCGCGGCTTTTCAATAATTCTAAAATTGCCGGTCCATCCGCTGGAGTTGCTTTTTCTATTAATAAAACTTGCTGATAATCCACTAGTCGAAACCTCCCTTGAAAATTTACTTAAAGGTTGTTTCGCTAAATGTGGGTAAAATCCTTCAAATTTATTAAAGGTTAAGCTGGGGAAGGATATTATAAGCTTAATTATGCCAAAGTAGGGAAGCGGACAAGGAATTTGTCATCGCTCAGGCGGAACGATGCCAAAACAGCTCGAGAAACAGGTAAATTGTCATCGTAGAAGCCAAACGGTGCCAAAATAGCTGGCCATACAAGAAAACTGTCATCGTAGAAACCAGTTACCCCTCCAAATGTCCTCTTACTCCTGCTCTTCCAATATTTCTTTCAAAGTAAAAGCTAACCCGTGATAAACATATAAAGCGACCATGCTAGAAGGGAAGCCGAAACGTTCCCCGTCATCACCAGGAATCAATGGTTTTTTCAACTTTAAGTCAATATGTACATCGGACAAGGATTTAAGGGTTTCCATCCCTTCAGCGGAGTCAACCTGCTCAGGCTCCATCACTGTCGAAATCCCCACAATTTCAATACCAAATTCCTTCAATGCCTTCGCCGTATTTATCGCTTCTTCATCTGTAGAAAAGCGGGAAACAATCAATGCCCGATCCGTATCTGTCAGATCATGATAACTGTCCAAGTCCGATAAAAGCGTGGCGCTCATAAGCGGTTCCGCTCCAGTAGTGGCCTCCGCCTCAACTGCTTTCATCTCCTTCACACCGTGCACATAAATGCGTCCATCCCCGACAGCAGCCTGCGCCAACAGTCTTGCCGCATCCTCAAATGCAAACTCTTCACTAGAACCAATTCTATTAAACACACCCTGTAACTGAGTCGTAAAAATCTTCAACATCCCAAATCACACTCCTATAACATAAATTATTCAACAAAACCCCAACCCTCATTCCACCAAAACTCAAGTATAATAAAAGCAGTATGACAAAAGTAGCAAAAATCCTAGGGGGGTCTGACCCCTTTTCGTTCGCGTTTTTCCTACATAATCCGACATCCGCTGAGTTGGCGGGAGCCTTCTACATCAAGGGGGAAAGTCCTGCTGGGGTCTGACCCCTTAACAAAAATTTCTTTATAATTTCCCTTCCTCGAAAAATTTCCCGGTCGAAAAAGGAGGAAATAAGACTATTATAGTAGAATTAGGTGGGTGGATGGAAACGGATTGATTATTTTTAGAGATGGGGTGTAATGGTGGGTCAAAAATTACTGATTGTGGATGACCAGTATGGGATACGAATCTTGTTGAATGAAGTATTCCAGAAAGAAGGCTATCAGACGTTTCAGGCAGCAAACGGGTACCAAGCATTAGATATCGTAGAAAAGCATTCACCGGACTTAGTATTGTTAGACATGAAGATCCCCGGTATGGACGGAATTGAGATCTTAAAGCGGCTAAAAGCAATTAATTCTGATATCCAGGTAATCATTATGACAGCTTACGGTGAATTGGATATGATCCAGGAGTCGAAAGACCTTGGAGCGATCACGCACTTTGCTAAACCATTCGATATTGATGAAATTAGAGATGCGGTCCGTAAAAATATGCCGCGCCAATCGGTGTAAAACACCAATTTCATAACTGAATATTAAAACATTTTACGTGTTATCGCTTACATTGAAAAACGGCATACTTCAGTAGTTGCCGTTTTTCTACATAGTTGATATGCTAAGTACTGGATAAAAATCATCCGTCAAGTTTTTGTACTTTTTGACCTAATATACATAACTGGTTTTCCGATTGGTCATGCTAGTTTTGATATGGGTGAAAATTTTTACAAAGGTATGCACGAAGGACAAGCCCTTGTGTTTACCACTTTGTAAAGACGGGAAAAACTTTTCGGTGTGAATATAATACAAAGGAGGATGTTATCATGCCTTTAGTTTCCATGACAGAAATGCTGAAAAAAGCAAATGCAGAAGGCTATGCAGTAGGGCAGTTCAACTTGAACAACCTAGAGTTCACACAAGCAATTCTACAAGCAGCACAAGAAGAGAATTCACCAGTTATCCTTGGTGTTTCTGAAGGTGCAGCTCGTTATATGGGTGGCTTCAAAACAGTAGTAGCAATGGTTAAAGCTCTAATGGAAGAGTACGGGGTAACTGTACCTGTAGCAATCCATTTGGACCACGGTTCAAGCTTTGAATCATGTGCAAAAGCGATCCACGCTGGATTTACTTCTGTAATGATCGATGCTTCTCACCATCCTTTTGAGGAGAACATTGAAACAACTTCTAAAGTTGTAGAATTAGCACACTTCCACGGAGTATCTGTTGAGGCAGAGCTTGGTGTAGTAGGCGGACAAGAAGACGACGTTATCGCTGATGGCGTAATCTATGCTGACCCTAACGAGTGTGAAGAGCTTGTAAAACGCACAGGAATTGATTGCCTAGCTCCAGCTTTAGGTTCCGTACACGGTCCTTACAAAGGCGAACCGAACCTTGGCTTCAAAGAGATGGAAGACATCAACAACCGTGCTGGCGTTCCTCTAGTACTACACGGCGGAACTGGAATCCCTACACATGACATCCAAAAAGCAATCTCTTTTGGAACAGCGAAAATCAACGTTAACACAGAAAACCAAATTGCATCTGCAAAAGCAGTACGTGAAACACTTGCTGCAAAAACAGAAGAGTACGATCCTCGTAAATACCTTGGACCTGCTCGCGACGCAATCAAAGATACAGTAAAAGGTAAAATGCGCGAATTTGGATCTTCCAACAAAGCGTAATAATTTTTTTTAACAAGACAACACCATTCAACCAACAACAAGGCAACGATATGCATAACCGCCATACCCGGCGGTTTTGTTTCATTTGCAAATGAAAGCGTCAACATAACTTTTGAAAAATAAAGGAGAGAATGGTATGAAGTTTTTCATCGACACAGCAAACCTTGAAGAAATCAAAGAAGCCCATGCACTAGGACTACTTGCAGGAGTTACGACAAATCCAAGTCTAGTAGCAAAAGAGAACATCACATTCGAAGACCGCCTTCGGGAAATCACAGCGTTCGTAGAAGGATCTGTCAGTGCAGAAGTTATTGCACTTGATGCAGAGGGTATGATCGAAGAGGGGAAAGCACTTGCTGCAATTGCGCCGAACATTACCGTAAAAGTACCGATGACTCCAGACGGCTTGAAAGCGGTAAAAGCATTCAGCGACCTCAACATCAAAACGAATGTCACCCTTATTTTTAACGCCAACCAAGCCTTGATGGCAGCAAGAGCAGGAGCTACATATGTTTCACCTTTCCTTGGACGCTTGGATGACATCGGTCAAAATGGATTGGACTTAGTCTCCGATATCTCAGACATTTTCGCCATCCATGATATCCCGACAGAAATTATCGCAGCATCTATCCGCCACCCGATGCACATTACAGAAGCGGCACTAAAAGGAGCGCACATTGCTACGGTTCCTTACAAAGTATTAATGCAACTTTTCCACCACCCTCTAACAGACCAAGGAATTGAGAAATTCCTAGCTGATTGGAATAATCGCAACCAATAACTTAGTTGTTCGCAGCGAAGCGCCTGGAACGGAGAACAACGGTGTAATGAAATATTCCAACAAAACCCTCTGCAAAAATAAGTAAGGGGTTCCGTTTAGGGAGAGAAAACCTTTAATCATACCTTAATTAGTTATTGAAATAGCAGTGAGATTAACATTGCATTTAGTAACTAAATTTAAACAGCAAAAAGCCCAAATCATTTGATCTGGGCTTTTTGTATTTATATTTAATCTAAATCCTTTAAAGCTCACTTTAGTTTTATCTTTCCCTTCTAGAAAAAGGGGTGTGTAATTTCTTAAAATTCAAATAATATACACAACTAACAATAGTGTTTTCCTTTTTTTTCCGTATAATATATATAAAGGGGGAATAATTATGAAATATGGCGTTTTTTTAATTATATTATTGACACTTATGGGTTGCTCTTCTAATTCACCATCTGGAACCGTGTCGGACAATGATACGGACGCTAATGTAAGTATTATTAAAGAAGTTGAACCCGACTGGATAAAACATCATTACCTATCTGATAATATGGATCGAGGAAATCACGATTACTATGATCAAGTTCTTGTGATAGATCCAAGTTTAGAACCATCCTCATATACTCGAGGAGATATTGTATTCTTTAGCAATAGTACGAATGACAAGATGATTTCAAGAGTAATTGCACTTCCAGGTGAAACAGTCAAGATTACAGATGGGCAGATTTTTATCAATGACAAGAAACTAGATGCGTTTTATGGGAAAGCACATCGGCTCGGTTTTGATAAAAACAGTTATTTTCCAGCGATGGATAAGGCAGGAGTAGAGTACAATAAGGAAGGGATGATGGATACTTTCAATACCACTATGAAGGAACTGGAATTAGCCAAAGATGAGTATTTTGTGATTAGTGACGATTGGATGCGAGGAACTATGCAGCACCTTAAACAAGACAACATTATCGGTAAAGTGCTTGGCTACCAATACGGTTACAAGAATTAACTATTGGTTGAACTATAATCTTAGTCAATGGAAATGAATAATTTCATATCAGACTTAATAACGAGACTATTCATATATTTGGATAAAATTATGTATTACAAACAATAAAGTCATAGGAAAGTTGCGATGTTATAGCAACGATATTCACACTAGAAGGCTTAGAGGATTTTTTCCTCTAAGCCAATTTTTTATTTCGATATTCAACAATCGCCCTAGATTGTTGAATAACATCACTACCCTTCAAGAAGTTCCATATAATAAAGTTTTTCTCCTTGAAACTCAACAAGTAACAATCCACTACCTTCTTCATCTATTGAATAAACTTTTGTCCCTTTTGGTAATTTAGTTGCACTAAGGTCATCAAACAACAAGCTACTGGTAGTCTGTTTTTGGATTTTACCAATATAATTATCTTTAGAAAATGAAATATTCTCCCTATCATTTTCGAACCAATCCAAATTTGTCACATTGCTAAAAATTTTGCCATCATACTCAATAATGTCCGCATCTTTGTTTTGTTTCAATACATCTCTGGCAGTCACTCTTCCTCCATCAGCTACACCGCAACTAGTAAACATATATATTGTTAAAGTGGTTGCAAACAATACTGCAATTAACGATTTATTTATTATATTTTCCTCCCATCTTCCAACGTACCTTCTTTAAGTAAACCGCCCATAACTTGAACAAAGGGCGATTGCCATTCAGCAATCACCCTAGTTAGCTGAATAAAAGGAAAAATAAATAATTCATTTTTTTATAGTAATTAATTTTGACATAACAAAATGTCCGACCGCAATTGTAAGTAAGAAGTCTGTATAGGGGTTATTTGAGGGCATCCAATTAGCATTTAAACTAAAAAACACAAAAGAAACTATGAGTAAAATAATTACATATTGGTGAGCTTTCAATAATAATTCCTCCTCATAAAAAAACGAAACTTTCATTAACCCTTTCTTCCATTAACCGGCCCACTCCTTATGAAACGGGAAGAAGCGAACCATTGTACTGCAATTGCCCTAGATAGTTGAAAAAGATGTTATAAAGAAAAGCTAATACTAGCCCCAATTATAAAAACTACCCCAGAAATCAAATAGGTGTATCCGAATATCTTGTTTTTTAATTTCAAATTACTAAATCCAAAAAGTAGCAATGCTGCCCCAAACATTAATAGTGCAACATTTAAATTGATGAATGCTGTTACTATTGAAAAAATTGATAGAAAAAGTGCAGTTATTTTCAAATTCCTACCTCCTTCTAGAATATAATTTTTGATGTGAAGCTTTTGATACCCACCACTAAAGTTTATAAACTAATTCAACTTTCCCTGCCCAATATCAATATGGAAGTGAGCAGTTTTGCAGTAATCGCCCTATTTAGTGGAATAACAATATTTTTACAGAATGGGAACTGTTCATGATAAGCTTTTAGGTTATCTGAATGAAATATGGTCCACATTTGCTTTCATGTGTCATGATGAACGTCCACTTAGAATTCCAATCCATTATATATATGTCGCTATAATACAAATGACATTGTTCATATGGTAGATCAGTTACTTTAAGTGTATTAGCCTTATTAATTAGGTAAGCTTCATCGATAAATTGATAAAATATTGTACATTTATACTTAGATTGTTTATTAAAGGCTATTATCGCTTCTTCTTTCTCAAAACATTTAACCTTCTCCCAACTACATAGGTGCCATAGAAAATCATCCATTCCTATCATCTTTTGTTCCTCACTTGATAGATGACTTGCAAAACAATCACGCCATTGGCAACGTAAATAGTTTCCCCACTTCGGTATTTCCACGGTCCTAAATTCCTTATTTCTCAGATTGTTTTGCACAACTACTTCCTCCATAATCCTGCCCTTTAATGGAATAACTGATATTTCCATTTTAACATAAGTAGCTGGCATTCTGGATATAAAAAACACACCTTATGGTGTGCTCAGAGAAATTCTATCCTTTATCTAAGATAAAGAATATCTTCAATTGAATATACCTTATCAACTAAACCTAATCGCTGTGCCGGTGTAAGTTTTTGTCCATCTAATCCCTTTGATACCTCGCAGAAATTATAAAAGGTCCTCAGTATAGTCAGGCTATATTGGGCATATTTTGGATTGAAGTTTGCATAGATATAACTTTTTCCATCGCCTCTTGCTGTTACTAAAGGCCTTTCTAAGATGGATAATCTTCTTCGAATTTGCTGAATGAATGCGTTTGATGAAAAGTCACTTACGTTGAGAATCAAGTGTGCGATTTGCTCAGGCTCCATTGAAGACAGATTAGTTTTACAATCCACATCAAAGAATCCCTTATCTTTAGTTGGGATAGGATGTTCAATTGGTTCTTCTGCCCATTTAAGATAAGTTTCATTATTAATGACAACTTCTTCGCTGAATTTTTTATATTCTAATACTGATTGGAGCTTTAATAATCCTAATTGCCAAATAGATCTTGTGTCGAGCAAAAGAGAGGCGGCCCATCTGTATAGGTCTGCTCGCCCTTCTTTGTATTCTTTAAAACATTGTTTAAGAGTCTTACTTCGATCAACCAAACAAATGAAGTGGTGGGCATCAGATAAACGGATTTCTCTTGAAAACACACGGGAATATGCTGTCAAAAGGGAATGATCTTTATCTGTTACGAATCTCCATTGTGAGGCTTTAACGAGCTCCTTAATCAAAAAGAGATGTGCAATAGTTGTATAAGTGGAGTTGACGTGAAGACCTTCAACATATCTACCTCTACGTTCAAACTGAACCAAGGACTTTCTATACTCATAATCAGTCTGAGTATCTTTTTCACTAGGAGGCTGAGGATAATATGACTTGTCTCTAAATCGAGCATTTTTCCTGCAAAAATCACTTAAATGATCTTCTTTAAAAGTGGTTGTATCGGTTCGAATATCCTCTAGGTCCACATCCCAATCATATGCTACATCACTTCTTAATACATATAGGGAGTGAACATCGGCAGTCACCACGATATGTGTAGGAAACTGCGACTCTTCAATTTCGTCATATTCCTTTCCGCCCTGACCCTTTTTCCGTACATTGTTTAGGCTATAAATCATTTTATCAGTATTAAGCCACATTTCTTTAAATGTCATTTGGGCAAATTTTTGTGTTTCGTGCCGCTCAAGAAATTCTAAGCATCTACGGTAAACCCATTCCAACTTGTGATAATAAGTGCTTACACCGATCTGTAACTTTTCACACGTCCTAGTCACTGGTGTCCGATTCAAGATATCACGAGTAAAAGAAGGAAGGATGTCGTTTCTTTTCTGTTGGTAAGTTGTAGATTGCTTTCTGGTCGGCAGCATATTCGTTTTCTTTTTACACGTTTTACATTGCCATACTTGGGCCCCGGTTTTACTTTTTCCTTGTTTATAAAAGGATTTTAAATCACAAAACGGAGTGAGATTTATCTGTGAACAATCCTCTTTGTGAAACTCGTAGTAAGGTTCTATATCTTTAACAGAATTGATTCTTACTAGACGATTAATTTCTTCAGCTATTGACCAATTTGAAACCGGCGTAGATGAGCATCCCCAAGTCATCCCCTTAATAACTCCTATCGGATCATCATTACACACAATTCTATTAGTCCTGCCTTCACCTCGGCTGCTTAATCTGTACCGACTTGGCTTTGATTTTATGTTCTCAAACTTTTCTTGAAAGAGACCGTGCCACTTACAATAAGGGTTAGTACAAAAATTGTATTGGATTTCGTGGCTTTCCCCATTCATTGTAAAAGTTACAGGACGATATAGAAATTCATTATATCGCCTTGAAAATTTTTTCGGTTCTAGTTCTTGATACATCTTTTTTCTCTCTGAAATTTCTTCTGAAGTAAGGGGAGGGGCAATAGAAATAGCATTTTCGTTCTTCTCCGCTAATCGCTTTAAGGAAACCAATTAACTTTCCTCCTCACACTCAATTCCAAGTTGCTTTAACAATCGCTTGTTGTTCCTTTTGTTTTTAGCCCATTCAATGAAATTTTCATCAGTAAGCAAATTTTTTAAGAATGCATCAACGGCTTCACTCTCCGTGTACTCACTGTACTCAGCAAATGCAGCTACAATATTCCTTGTATGTTCAGAAATTAACCATTCTGGTTGAGTTGTATTAAGATTTTTAGGTTTAATGTATGTCCATTTCTTTACTGTCACGGTGTATTGTACATCCTTTCTTATATCAAAATTAGCACTAGAATTAGCAACCGAATTAACATACTAATTCTAATGCGGACAATAATTGTTGTCCACCTGTTTTTTACTATGCTATTTCTACTGTTATTTCCATAACCAAAACCTAATATACCTTGATATACCAACAAAACATATAGACCAAATCGCTATGCGATTTGGTCTGCTAATTGCAATGCTATTTTCTGTTTTCTCTCCCTCAACGGAACCCCTTAAAAAATAAGCAGGGGGTTTTTGTTAATTTAAGCTATTTTTCGACAAAAGGTCCGTGTCGAATATAGGCGGATGGTATCAAATATTACGATTTGATAAAGTTTCATGCATTTTCATATATGAAAAGAAAGTTTTCGTGTAAACTAATAGCTAACGAAAATTTTTATGATTGGTAATAATTGTGTATAATAGACAATAGCACTTTTGGAAACCAACCTCGCCTTGAAGGGAGAACTATATGGAAAAGTTAAAAATTCTTGGTGGTAACAAGTTAAATGGAACCGTACGCGTAAGTGGAGCGAAAAATAGTGCAGTGGCATTGATTCCTGCAACCATTCTAGCGGACTCACCCGTCACAATTGAAGGGTTACCGCAAATATCAGATGTAGAGATCTTAAGTAGCTTGCTTGAGGAAATTGGCGGCAGCGTATCGCTTGAGGGAGAAGACCTAACAGTGGATCCTTCCAAAATGATTGCCATGCCTCTTCCAAGCGGAAAAGTGAAAAAGCTTCGTGCATCCTATTATTTAATGGGAGCAATGCTTGGGCGTTTCAAAAAAGCAGTAGTTGGATTGCCTGGTGGCTGTCATTTGGGACCAAGACCAATTGATCAGCACATCAAAGGCTTTGAAGCGCTTGGAGCTGAAGTAACAAATGAGCAAGGGGCCATCTATCTGCGCGCCGAAGAGTTAAGAGGGGCACGTATTTATCTTGACGTGGTAAGTGTCGGCGCAACTATTAATATCATGCTTGCTGCAGTGAAAGCGAAAGGCAGAACAATCATCGAAAATGCGGCAAAAGAGCCGGAAATTATTGATGTAGCGACCCTTTTAAGCAGCATGGGTGCGAAAATTAAAGGTGCAGGAACAGATGTCATCCGTATCGATGGCGTGGAGAGCCTGCATGGGTGCAAACACACCATCATCCCTGACCGAATCGAAGCAGGTACATACATGATTATGGCTGCTGCAACAGGCGGAGAAATGATCATCGACAATGTCATCCCGACTCACTTGGAGCCGCTTATCGCAAAGCTTCGTGAAATGGGCGTACGCATCGATATCAACAATGACCAAGATCAAGTACTTGTCGTTCCTGGCGAAAAACTGAAAGCTGTCGACGTCAAAACCCTTGTCCATCCTGGGTTCCCGACTGACCTTCAGCAGCCGATGACAACCCTTTTAACAAAAGCTGAGGGTACGAGCATCGTAACAGACACCATCTATTCTGCCCGCTTCAAGCACGTAGATGAACTGCGTCGCATGAACGGACAGATTAAAGTAGAAGGCCGCTCTGCCATCATCAACGGACCGGTTCAGCTCCAAGGTGCCAAAGTAAAAGCAAGCGATCTGCGTGCAGGAGCAGCCCTTGTCATCGCTGGCCTTCTGGCTGACGGCCTCACAGAGGTTACAGGTCTTGAACACATCGACCGCGGCTACAGTCACCTAGAACAAAAGCTAGAAGGACTAGGTGCCACGATCTGGCGCGAAAAATTAACAGAAGAAGAAATCGAACAGATGCAAAATTCATAAATAAAAAAAAGAAGGAACTCGCTGAGAATATAGCGGGTTCTTTCTTTTTTGTAGATACGGCTTTCAAATACCAACAAATGTGATATACTATTAACGAAAAGTATAGCATAATGCCTCAGGTTGCACGGACAACCTCTTGGCTCTCCATAAAAAATAACTAGATTCATAGAATGCAAAGGGAGTGGAAGGTATGGAAAGAAGTTTATCCATGGAATTAATTCGAGTAACAGAAGCGGCGGCTTTATCCTCTGCACGCTGGATGGGGCGCGGAGATAAAGACAGCGCGGACGGTGCGGCAACTTCTGCCATGCGTGATGTGTTTGATACAGTTCCGATGAAAGGGACAGTTGTCATCGGAGAAGGAGAAATGGATGAAGCACCGATGCTTTATATTGGTGAAAAGCTTGGCACAGGCTACGGACCGCGTGTGGACGTAGCGGTTGATCCACTGGAAGGGACAAGCATCGTAGCATCAGGAGGCTGGAACGCACTTGCCGTACTTGCCATAGCTGATCACGGAAACCTGCTTCATGCGCCAGACATGTACATGGACAAAATAGCCGTCGGTCCAGCAGCCGTCGGAAAAATTGATATTAATGCATCTGTTACAGACAACCTGAAAGCCGTGGCAGAAGCCAAAAATAAAGATATTGAAGACGTAGTGGCGGTTATTCTGAACAGACCGCGTCATGAAAAAATTATCGCAGAACTACGCGAAGCTGGTGCACGTATCAAATTAATTGACGACGGAGATGTTGCAGCAGCCATCAACACGGCGTTTGACCACACCGGTGTAGATATCCTGTTCGGTTCCGGTGGCGCACCAGAAGGCGTAATTGCAGCAGTCGCACTGAAATGCCTCGGAGGCGAAATTCAAGGGAAACTCCTACCGCAAAATGAAGAAGAGCTGATCCGTTGCCGCAAAATGGGCATAGAGGACATCAACGCCGTACTAAGAATGGAAGACCTTGTACGCGGTGATGACGCCATCTTCGCTGCAACGGGAGTAACCGACGGAGAATTACTGCGAGGCGTGCAATTCAAAGGCACCAATGCCACCACCCACTCCGTTGTCATGCGTGCAAAATCCGGCACCGTCCGCTTCATCGACGGCCAACACAACATTAAGAAGAAACCTAACCTGGTATTTAAGCCGTAACTTAAAATTAGGCTGTTATAGCAGGATTACCCAGTTGATTGAAGTGCAAGGTGTGAGACTCCAGCGGGGGAGAAACGGTAGATTGAGATCCCACAACGAAGCGAGGCCATTGAAAAACTAATAACGTAAAGTTTCTAATAATTCCTAGCTGTTGATTGTAGCAAAAGGCGAAGACTCCTGAGGGAGATAGCGCTAGGTGGAGACCCCGCAGGCTTGCCGAGGAGGCTCCAGCAGCGCCCCTAGGAAAGCGAAGCCATTTGCGGAAATTAACAGCGGTGTATTAAGCAATACGTAAATTCAAAGACTTTTTCAGTGGCCTCAGCAAAGCGAGGAGGCTCAAGCACCTTCCCGCGGAAAGCGAACACCTGGAACGCAAATCAACAGGGAGCCAAAACTAAACCATAACCGTAAATGGAACCTTTCCATTTACGGTTTTCCTATATATCAACGTCAAAAAACCCGCACACCTTCCGAATATTGTAATAGACAACCAGTCCCATTCGACACAAATAGGGGAAATACAAGAATATTCCCCAGAAAATAAAGCCAATACTCAAAGCTTGTCTACAGAAAATAGTTGCTTAAAAGACCATTTTGTGGGTAAAATAAACAATACTACGAGTATTTATGCAAAATCTACCTTATATCTTCCTAGCGATTCTTCTACAATTTCTTCATAAGGAGAGTTTATCCCACAAACACGAGGGAAACGTCCTCACTTCCTATTCATCATCCTTAAAAAGTGCAGCGACTAGTAATATATTTCCCATCCTTCGAACTTAATTCGACTTGAATCAGTGTTGGAAGACAAACAAACATTTATCCTTGGATCATAAACGTACTAAACAATTAAACGAATAGAGTGGTGTTTTCTTTTTATGGATTTAACTATTTCTCACTTAGAAACTTTAAAATTAAAAGAACTATATGAATTTGCCCGTCAGCATAAAGTGTCTTACTACAGCAAACTGACCAAAAAAGAACTTATTTTTGCTATTTTAAAAGCTCAGGCCGAAAAAGACGGTTTATTGTTCATGGAAGGGGTACTGGAAGTCATCCAATCGGAAGGTTTTGGTTTCCTGCGTCCGATCAACTATTCTCCAAGCTCAGAGGATATCTATATTTCCGCTTCCCAAATCCGTCGTTTTGACTTAAGAAACGGCGACAAGGTTTCTGGTAAAGTGCGCCCTCCAAAAGAGAATGAGCGCTATTACGGCCTACTGCATGTTGAAGCAGTGAATGGTGACGATCCAGAATCCGCAAAAGAACGCGTCCATTTCCCAGCTTTGACTCCTTTATATCCAGATCGTCAAATTGTTCTTGAAACAAAGCCTAAAGGTCTTTCTACGCGCATCATGGACTTGATTGCACCTGTGGGATTTGGTCAACGTGGACTAATCGTTGCGCCACCTAAGGCTGGTAAAACGATGCTAATCAAGGAAATTGCGAACAGTATCACAACAAACCATCCAGAAGCTGAGCTTATCGTCCTTTTAATTGACGAGCGACCAGAGGAAGTAACAGACATCGAGCGTTCCGTTGCTGGAGACGTTGTAAGCTCCACATTTGATGAAGTACCTGAAAACCACATCAAAGTAGCAGAGCTAGTTCTAGAGCGTGCTTTGCGCCTTGTAGAGCACAAGCGTGACGTTATCATCCTGATGGATAGTATTACTCGTTTAGCTCGTGCATACAACCTGGTAATTCCGCCAAGTGGACGTACACTTTCCGGTGGTATCGACCCTGCCGCATTCCACCGTCCGAAGCGTTTCTTCGGTGCTGCACGTAACATTGAAGAGGGTGGAAGCTTGACGATCCTTGCGACGGCTCTTGTCGACACAGGTTCCCGTATGGATGACGTCATCTATGAGGAGTTCAAAGGTACAGGTAACATGGAGCTTCACCTTGACCGTCAACTTGCAGAACGCCGTATCTTCCCGGCTATCGACATCCGTCGCTCCGGTACGCGTAAAGAAGAGCTGCTTATCCCGAAAGACCATCTGGACAAGCTATGGGCTATCCGCAAAACGATGTCCGACTCTCCAGACTTTGCAGAAAAACTATTGCGTAGACTTCGCCAATCCAAAACAAACCAAGAATTCTTCGAAATGCTTGAAGAAGACCAAAAAGCGGGAACGGCAAAACGCTAATAAAATAAAACTCACGCGCACCCTTGTTCATTGGGGTGCGTTTTTGTATTGGTTTTTAGGAATGAGGATAAAATGAGTAACAACAGGTTATGATGACCATCTCAGCTGTGAAAATAGCTTGAGAATGTCTTCATGCCATGTATGAAGATACTTTCCGTTGCGATAATAGCTAATAAAAGTCTTCATAATGTGTATGAAGACACTTTCAGCCCCAAAAACAGCATCGCATTGTCTTCATCCGCCATTTCCATTGCCCATCTAAGCAACAACCACGAAGCAACCTTCCCTAACGGAAAACATTCCCTATCAATCACATGTATATATCTCCAAAAGTAATCTTGCAAAACGTGTCATTAGTTGATATAATTTCATCAGTGTGTTTTTAAGATAAGTGATGGCGGCCATGAGGCTGGTATCATTTGAATGATAACTCTGTTTCGAAAGACTCAGGGCGAAAAGGAGATGACAAGAATGAAAGCTGGAATTCATCCGGATTACCGTAAAGTTGTATTCATGGACATCAACACTAGTTTCAAATTCATCACAGGTTCTACGATGAAAACAAACGAAACTATTGAATGGGAAGACGGTACTACTTACCCTCTAATCAAAGTTGAGATCTCTTCTGATTCTCACCCATTCTACACTGGACGTCAGAAGCATGCTGCTGCTGATGGACGTGTTGAGCGTTTCAACAAAAAATACGGCCTTAAGTAATAAAGTAAAACAGGCAGGTTATCCTATATCTTGCCTGTTTTTTTACTTCTATTTACATAAACTAGTGCTTAGAAGTCGTTTTTTGGACGGTGCTGCTAAGCACTTTTTATACGTAAAATTATTAAAAAGGAGAGGCCGTATATGTATGTAATGAAGCATTCCGGTTGGGTGGAAGCGATTTGTGGCAGCATGTTTTCGGGTAAATCCGAAGAGCTGATTCGCCGCATGAGACGTTCCCAATTTGCCAAACAGGAAATTCAAGTATTTAAGCCAGCCATCGATAATCGTTATAGTGATGAAGCGGTTGTTTCCCACAACGGAACCTCAATCATAGCGTTGCCTGTTCCGACTTCTCAATCTATTCTAGATAAGGTGCTGCCTGAGACAGAAGTTGTCGGTATCGATGAAGTGCAATTTTTCGATGATCAAATCGTTGAAGTGGTGCAGGAGTTGGCGAACAGAGGCTATTGTGTGATTGTAGCTGGACTAGATCAGGACTTTCGCGGAGAGCCGTTCGGAAAAATGCCGGAGCTTTTGGCGATTGCTGAATCCGTAACAAAGCTGCAAGCGGTATGTGCTGTCTGTGGATCCCCTGCGAGCCGTACGCAACGTTTAATCAATGGAGAACCGGCTTGCTACGATGACCCAATAATTTTAGTGGGCGCTTCGGAATCATACGAACCTCGCTGTCGTCATCATCATGAAGTTCCTCACAAAGTGTCTGTGCTGCAAGAAATGAAAAAATAAATATTTCCTAAATTTAGTCTGTAAGATAAAAGATGAAAGAGGATACGCTAAGAAACAGGAGGTGTTTGCATGAAACATGCAGTCCTGTTATTGGTGATATGCTCTTTTTTTATTAGTGGATGCAGTGGCGAACAACGCTTCGGTGCGGACGAGGATTTTGACGGAGAACGATTGATTGGTGTAAAAAATGATGAGCAAGACGGCTTCTATAAGCGAGACCTCGACACGGAAGACTACAACACCAACCAAAATCCAAACTTCCTCGATCTCTCGGAAAATCGTCCTGACTACGGCGACGACGAAAATAAATTTGCTGAAGTCATTCAACTGAACAGTGACCTCAAACCTGGACCAGTCTACATTACCGGTGACACGGCAAGAGTCACTGCCTATGCGCCAAGCGGCATTTCAAAAGAAGAAAAGAAACGTGTGCAAAGAGAACTCAAAGAGAAATTCTTAGAAGTCACTCCCCGCTACCACGTTAAGCTGACAATTAAAGAAAGATAAGGTGAGCTCGTTCTGATTTTTCGGGACGGGTTTTCATTTTGGTGGCAGCCAGGTGATGTTGATTTTGACGCACCACCTAACCTATACTATAATTAGAATGTTGTAGATATAAAATAATTGCAGATTTTTCTGTATACATTTATAGAGGTGAATGCACGTGTTTGATCGTTTGCAGGCAGTAGAAATGCGTTACGAGAAATTGACGGAGCTTTTGAGTGATCCGGAAGTCATCAGTGATACGAAAAAGTTGCGCGAGTACTCCAAGGAGCAGTCTGATATTCAAGAGACTGTAGAAGCGTACCGTGAATACAAGGCTGTTAAAGAGCAGCTGGATGATGCAAAAGCGATGCTTGAGGATAAATTGGATGCCGATATGCGCGAGATGGTAAAAGAAGAGATTTCTGAGCTGGAAGAGCAACAGGAGAGCTTGGCAGAGCGCTTACATATCCTTCTTTTACCGAAGGACCCGAACGACGATAAGAACGTTATCATGGAAATCCGCGGTGCTGCGGGTGGAGATGAGGCGGCACTGTTTGCAGGCGATCTATACCGCATGTACAGCCGATATGCTGAGGCTCAAGGCTGGAAAACAGAAGTAATGGAAGCGGCGTCTACGGGCGTTGGCGGTTACAAGGAGATCATTTTTATGATTACAGGGAAGGGTGCATACTCTAAGCTGAAATTTGAAAATGGTGCACACCGCGTGCAACGTGTTCCTGAGACGGAATCAGGTGGACGCATTCATACTTCAACAGCAACGGTAGCGGTATTGCCTGAGGCGGAAGAGGTTGAAATTGAGATTCATGACAAGGATATCCGTGTAGATACATTTGCATCAAGCGGTCCTGGTGGACAATCTGTAAATACGACGATGTCCGCTGTTCGTTTAACGCATATCCCGACAAACACAGTTGTTTCCTGTCAGGACGAGAAGTCTCAGATTAAAAATAAAGAAAAAGCGATGAAAGTTCTTCGTGCCCGCGTCTACGATAAGTTCCAACGTGAAGTACAAGCTGAATATGACGCGAATCGTAAGCAAGCGGTAGGTACAGGTGACCGCTCTGAGCGTATTCGTACGTACAACTTCCCGCAAAATCGTGTTACCGACCACCGCATCGGCCTCACCATTCAAAAACTTGACCAGATTCTTCAAGGAAAGCTTCAAGAAGTCATTGATGCTTTGATCATGGAAGACCAAGCGCTAAGAATGGAACAGATGGAAAAATGATGAAGGCCATGAAGGTGTACGAAGCCCTAAACTGGGCTTCTTCTTTTTTAAAAAAGAATGATCGCGACGAAAATGCGGGAGAATTGTTGTTGCGACACCATATGAAATTGGATCGTGCCCAGCTTTTTAGTAGAATGCAAGAAATGATGCCGATGGAGATGCAAAGCTCTTTCATTTTCAACGTGCATAAACATGTTGCTGGAATTCCAGTGCAGTACCTGATGGGAAAAGAAGAATTCTACGGCCGTAGCTTTTTTGTCAGTGAAGAGGTGTTAATTCCAAGACCTGAGACCGAAGAGTTGGTGGTTGGCGTAATAGACCGCGTGAAAAAGCATTTTGGAAACAGTTCGGGTTCGGCTGATGAAACATTGAGCGTTGTGGACGTTGGGACAGGCAGCGGTGCCATTGCGATCACGCTTGCTTTGGAAAATAAACGGTTAAACGTACATGCTACAGATATCGCAGGCGAATCTCTGGAAGTGGCGATGGATAATGCAGAAGCGTTGGGCGCAGATGTGGAGTTCCTCCAGGGTGACTTATTGCTTCCATTCATCGAGCAAGATATAAAAGTGGATGTAGTCGTCTCCAATCCTCCGTATATTCCGCAGAAGGAATATGAAGGACTGTCCACGGTAGTAAAAGATTTTGAGCCGTATCGTGCATTGGTTGGCGGTATTTCAGGTTTGGAATTTTACGAGCGGTTCATGGACGAGCTTCCGAAAGTGCTGAATGAACGGGCCATTGTGGCGTTTGAAGTAGGAATGGGACAAGGAGAAGCCGTAAAAGCGTTATTGGAAAAGACATTTCCTCAAGGCACGGTGGAGGTAGTTTTGGACATCAACGGTAAAGACCGGATGGTTTTTGCGCTAATTGGATGATGTTTATTGAGAAAGGAGGAGGGAGCTGCACCTTGCTTGCTTCAGTGGATCTGGGCAAGGTGGTACTAGTTTTCGGATGATGGAAGGGGTGTACAGGTTCTATTAAACCTAAATTACGCTTCCATTATGGCTCCGTCTTCCTGCTGAGGTCTGGCTAGTGTCAGGCCTCTATTTGTTTTTTCTTCCACAAATTTCACAAATGCTTGGCGAATTTCTTCCTTCTTTTCCGCTGTACACAGATTGATTAATTGGGACAGGTTCGAATCATACGAAATGGTGCGATGATAATGATGGTAAAATGCTTTACCTGTCATCCATCTGCCACCTACCAAAATTTCAAATACGATAGGAATGCTGATGTGATTGAATGCACTCTTCATCTCTCCAATGCGGAATGCCTCAATATTGCAAGTAAACGATCTCATAAAGCCTATCTCCCTTTCATAAAAAATACATTACTTAAAGTAACCCGTCCTGTTTAAATACCCTTACCCTCCATACCTCAAACCTCAAAACTAGCAAACTAGCAAAAACTTTGGTTAGCGTGGGGTTCGACGTGAAGAAAGAAAAACCTTTAGGGGTCTGACCCCATATTTTTCGACAATCACAGAAGACCCCCCACTGCCTGGCGCGTTCGACAAGAGGGAGGAATCTCCTGCAGGGGTCTGACCCCTTTTTTGACCCCTTTTTTAAATTTTTCTCTCTACTTTTTGCATTTTAGTAGTTTAGGATTTTTGTTTTTTGCCTAGACTGTTTGCTAGAGGGGAGTTGGGGGATATGTTGAAAAAAAATAAAATTACTTTATATATAGTGTTACTTTTTGTGGGGGCTTATCTTTCGCTTTTGGGAGAGCAGGCGACGGCTGGTGCGAATGTAAAGAATGGTGCGATGGTGATTCCGGATGAAGCGATTAGACTTCGCATTCTAGCAAATAGCGATAGTGAACAGGATCAGGAACTAAAAAGAAAGATTCGCGATCGTGTGAATGAGGAAATTACGGTTTGGGTGGAAGGATTGACTTCTATGGAGAATGCTCGCGAAGTCATTACCGGCAACATGGATCAAATTGAAAAGATTGTAGAAGAGGTAATGGCAGAAGAAGGCATGGTTCAAACTTATAATGTAGACTTTGGCAGAGTGGATTTTCCAACGAAAATGTACGGAAAGTTCATCTATCCTGCAGGAGATTATGAAGCGATTCTGATCACACTTGGAGAAGGTACCGGAGCGAATTGGTGGTGCGTATTGTTCCCGCCACTGTGTTTCCTGGACTTTTCAAACGGAGAAGCAACGGCAAGTCCTTTTGAGGAAGAAGAAGCGGAAGAGAAAACAGATGAAGAGACAGCAGCAGTCACAGCATCAACTGCGAAAACAGGTACCGAAGTGAACACACAGGACTTTCTAGTAGATGAAGAACCGGAAGAAGTGGAAGTCGAATTCTTCCTAGTAGAGATTCTATCATCTCTATGGAATAAAATTACGGCTTAAGGTTCTACTTTTTCATCTCTCTCAATAGAGTAGTATTAGAAAACTACTAGATGAGGTGAAATGAATGAAAGTATTACGATCTGCCACGCAAGATGACCTTTGGGCTTTGCAAGTTTTTCTAAGAAGAGCAAATATAAGTATCGTGGATTTGGAAGATAAGATAGAAGATTTTATCATTCTTGAAGAGGAAAATGAGGGAATTTGCGGGACCATTGGAGTAGAAGAGTATGGAAGTGCTGGGCTTTTGCGCTCACTTGTGATTGGTCCGTCCGTCAAACAGTTTCAGTTATTGCAAATGTTTGAGCATACCCAGCAGCATGCCAGAAAAAAAGGATTAGAGCAGCTCTATTTAATTACCAACAAAAATAACTTCATCCAATTTTTCGAACTGCTCAACTTTTATCCACAACCTATTCACACCGCACCCCAAACCATGCTCGCATCCGACTTCTTCCAAGAAATCACCCAACAAGAAGGATGCACACTGATGGTGTGTGAGTTAAGGGGGCAGACCCCTTAGCAGTGAGGTAACGCATTAACGCGGAGCGGGTCAGACCCCTTATCAACAAGGTAACGCATTAACGCACAGCGGGTCAGACCCCTTCTTCGCCCTTTTTTGCATCTCAATCCACATTACCCACAGAGTTATCCACGGTTTGGTGAGGCTTTATCCACAGTTTGTGGATAAGGCTTGTGTTATTTGTGGAAGTTCTTTATACTTTCAGGTGAAATGCTTACATATTAACATGTTAATAGATGGTAGAATGAGGGATAGTAAATGGAAACGAAATTATGGGCTGTGGATAAAGAAGAACCGGTACTAAACAGTTATCCACAGATTATGGAAGCTGCCAGCTTGTTGAAACAAAATGAAGTGGTGGCTTTCCCGACGGAGACGGTATATGGTCTTGGGGCAAATGCCTTGTCAGATCAGGCTGTATTGAAGATTTTTGAAGCGAAGGGACGTCCTAGTGACAACCCGCTTATTGTGCATATATCGAGAATAGAACAACTGACTAAACTTGTGGATAACGTACCAGAGCTTGCCCACAAGTTAATGGATGCTTTTTGGCCAGGGCCGCTTACATTGGTTCTTCCAAAGAAAGAGGGAGTTTCGCAATATGTGACGGCTGGACTTGGAACACTTGCTGTCCGTATGCCGGATCATGCGGTGGCCAGGGCGTTGATGGAAGTTTCGGGACTTCCCCTTGCAGCACCGAGCGCGAACTTATCTGGAAAACCCAGTCCTACTACATCCAAGCACGTGGAGGAAGATTTAATCCACAGAATCGCCGGAATTGTGGATGGAGGGGCAACGGGTGTGGGGCTTGAGTCTACCGTTGTGGATTGCACGACGGAGGTCCCGGTAATCCTAAGGCCGGGCGGTGTGACAAAGGAAGAACTGGAGAAAGTGGTAGGTAAAGTGGACGTAGACCCTGCTTTATTTTCGCAAGAGGAGCAGCATAAACCTAAGTCGCCTGGGATGAAATACACGCATTATGCGCCAGTTGCGCCGGTGTATCTGATCGAGGGCAGCGAAAGTTTCTTGCAGCAAACAATCACAGATGCTCAACGAAAAGGACAAAAGGTAGGTGTCCTCGCAACAGAAGAGACCATCGCGCAAATAACAACCACAGAAATTACCGCCATAGCCTGCGGTACAAAAAAAGATCTTACCACCGTGGCGAGCCAGTTATACGATGGTCTACGCGCTTTTAATGCGACAAAGGTGGACGTAATTTTTAGCGAGACTTTCCCAAGAACCGGAGTAGGTGCGGCAATTATGAACAGACTCGAGAAAGCCGCAGGACATAAGTTAATAAAAGAATAATGCAAAGGACCTCTGTAACCACGGGGTCCCTTTTTTGTTCCAATTTTCCTTCTATTCCCGAAGGCTTGTGCATATCTTGAAGTAGACAAGTCCTAAGGGGAGGCAGAGCATGGGGATTACGTTTGGGGAATTCATGACACTATTATTGATGGCGATTGCGCTTGGGATGGATGCTTTTTCCGTTGGGCTTGGGATGGGCATGATAAAGCTGAGATTGCGACAGATCTTTTACATAGGGGTTACCATTGGAATTTTTCATATTTTCATGCCGCTTGGAGGAATGGCGGTGGGCAAGGTGCTGTCAGAGGAATTCGGCTCGATTGCGACGCTTATTGGAGGATTACTCCTCGTGTTGCTTGGCCTGCAGATGATGTTTTCTTCTTTTAAAGAAGAGGACGGGCCTATGATTTCTCCGGTTGGAGCGGGTTTGTTCGTTTTTGCGCTTAGTGTGAGTTTGGATAGTTTTTCAGTGGGGCTTAGCCTGGGAATTTACGGGGCTAGAACCTTGTTAACCATCCTGTTGTTTGGAGCGGTGAGCATGCTGTTGACGTGGATGGGGCTTATTTTCGGCAGAAAGTTGCAGGGGTGGCTCGGGTCTTACAGCGAAGCGCTTGGTGGCAGTATATTACTAGGGTTTGGCATTAAGTTATTGTTTTTTGTGTGAAAATAAAAGGCCTGTAGCGGGTCTTTTTTTATTTTATCCTCTTTAAAAGTCAACGGTTATGCCGACATAACTAGAGAGAGGGCCTTTATGACTATTTCTTCTTTCTTTTCGTTTATAATAAAAGGAAAAGGAGGAATCAGAAAATGAATGTATTATTTGTGTGTACGGGAAATACGTGTCGAAGTCCGATGGCTGCTGCGATCTTGGCAGGTCGTGACATAAAGAATGTCGAGGTTAAATCGGCTGGTGTATTCGCAATGCCGGGTAGTAAAGCTTCCAGTCAGGCTCAGGAAGTGTTAAAAGAAAAGGGATTGCCGGTTGAGCATCAGTCTTCCCAGGTGTCGGATGAGTTGATTGAGTGGGCGGATTACATTTTCACTATGACAGCCCAGCATAAAATGTTGCTGGAAAACAGTTATCCAAACAGTTTGGGTAAAACATATACCTTAAAGGGATTTGCTGAGCAAAGTGGAGAAGTAATGGATCCATACGGTGGCTCTGTGGAGACGTATCGCGCGACATTCGAAGAACTTCAAAACGTCATAGAGTCCATAGTAGAAAAAATAAAATAGCACTCATGCAGGCTGCCATTTAAGAGAGAGATTTCTGTGCGGACCATGCATGGAGGAGGAAGTTCGATGGGGGAAAACGGGAAATATAAGTTTGGCTTACGCTATAAGCTCGTGTTGTTTACCACGATTTTAGCGGTCATCACGTATACGGTCAGTGGTTTTTTCATTTATTTTTTAGTAGATTATGTGGATGGATTTATGGGGGAAAGCCTCTTCACCGTCCTTACATTGGTACTTGGAATTGCATGGTCCGGGATTCTCGCTTTTTTTGCGGCACGATATATTACTAAACCATTGCAACAACTAGAAGAGGTTGCGCAAAAAGCGGCAAATGGGGATTTATCTGAAGATGTGCCGGTATCCAACTCACGTGATGAGATCAGTGCGGTCGGGGATGCGTTCAACCTCATGTTACATAACTTGCGGGACATGGTGAAAACCATTAACGAAACGTTTGAAAAAACGAATGAAAAAGTAGAAGAAATCAGCAACGTATCCATGCAGGCTTCTGAGCAGGCAGAAAATATTTCTTATACGATTGAAGAAATAGCAAGAGGTGCAGAGAGTTCCGCTGCTTCCATTCAAGATACGGCAGAATCGGTGGAGGAAGTCATTAAAATTGCCGATGAAGTGCATGAAAAAGCAACATCATCCCAGCAGCTTTCTGAAGAAATGGTGAAGGACCTGGATGAAAGTAAAGAGGTTATCCACTCTCTTGTTTCAGGTATTCAGAAGCTTGCAGGCGAAAACCAGACGTCCTTAAAGACAGTGGAGCGCCTTGAAAAGAATGCAAAAGAAGTAGAAAATATTATCTCCCTTGTTGGGGATATTGCTGGTCAGACAAATCTGTTAGCGTTAAATGCATCCATTGAAGCGGCGCGGGCCGGAGAGCATGGACGCGGTTTTGCGGTAGTTGCGGAAGAGGTCCGTTCCTTGGCGGATGAAAGTGCCAAAGCGGTGCAAGGGATTTCTGAACTGATCAAAAACATTCAAGAAGAAGTGAAAAACGTTGTAACACAGATTACAGGGCAAGTGAAGGCGGCAAATGCGGAAGCAGAAAAAGGTACGGCCACGAACACAGTGATTGCGGAAATGACCAATTCTGTATTAGAGGTTGCGGCATCCGTTAAACAGATCGCAAGCCTTGTGGACCGCCAGATGGACAGCATCCAAACGACGGCACGTCAGTCTCAAGAAGTGGCGGCGATTGCCGAAGAAACCTCTGCCGGAGCGGAAGAAGTAACGGCCACCACCCAAGAACAAGCAAGCATGATTGCGGATGTCGAGAAAATATCCCAAGAGCTTGCAGGACAGGCGAGCAACTTGAAGCGGATGATATCAAGGTTTAAAGTGTAAGGTAATTAGCTTGGGCATTTAGTTGCTCAGGCTTTTTTGTTGGGGGGAAAAAGGCCGCGAACATCCCAATGGATTTTTTCGCTATAGACGGGTAAGATGTACTTATAAAAGAATCATTCGAATAGGGGATGAAAATATGAGAGTGGCAATTGCTTCAGATCACGGTGGCATCAACATCCGTGAGGAGATTAAAGGATTGTTAAAAGAATTGAACATAGAGTTTGAAGACTTCGGGTGTGAGTGTGAGACTTCCGTAGATTATCCAGATTATGCCCAGCCGGTTGCGATGAAAGTGGCAGAAGGTGAATTTGACAGAGGTATCTTGATTTGCGGAACCGGGATTGGGATGTCCATTGCAGCGAACAAAGTAAAAGGCATTCGCTGTGCGCTTGTGCACGACATGTTCAGTGCGAAAGCGACGCGCGAACACAATGACAGCAATGTATTGGCGATGGGGGAACGTGTCATCGGACCGGGGCTTGCTCGTGAAATCGCAAAGATCTGGCTGACAACCGAATTTGAAGGCGGCCGTCATGAAAACCGTGTGAATAAGATTCATCAGTTGGAGAAGTAACATGTTGCATTTAGAGTGGAAAGAACAGTTGCAGCAGCTGTTAAATGACTTGCAGGAACAGGCAGGGTTAAAAAAGGGCCAGATTCTAGTGGTAGGTTGCAGCACAAGTGAAGTGATTGGAGAAAAAATAGGAACAGCCGGAACGGAAGGTGTCGCTGAAACACTTTTTGCTGTTTTGAATGAGTTTCATGAAGAGACAGGTGTCGAGCTTGCTTTTCAATGTTGTGAACATTTGAATCGCGCGCTTGTAGTAGAACGTGAAATAGCGTTGAAACGCGGTCTAGATGAAGTAACTGTAATTCCAGTGAGACATGCAGGCGGTGCCATGGCATCCTACGCCTATCACAAAATGGAAGATGCAGTGATGGTCGAAAACATCAAAGCTGACGCAGGCATCGATATCGGGGACACGCTAATCGGCATGCACCTGAAACACGTCGCCGTCCCAGTGCGCAGCTCCATTAAATCCATCGGCAACGCCCACATCACCATGGCAAAAACCCGCCCCAAACTCATCGGCGGCGCCAGGGCAACCTACGAAAACCCTTCAACAGAAACAAAATAAAAAAATGTGGGTCGGCCTTCGACATGGATGACGAAAATCCTTTGAGGGTCTGACCCCTTTTTCGTTATTTTTTTATTTTCACGAAAGTTTTTTTAAGTAAGCGCTGTCAATCTTCCTTTTCTGTTTCTATCTATTGTCCATCGTGATAAAATGGAGGAGGTAAAGGTTGAAAAGCCGAATGTAGTTGTTTTTTCAAACATTTTAAATTTGATGTTCATACTTAAAGGGGGATTCCGAAAGTGAAATTAGCACAACAGGATCAGCAATTGTTTCAATCCATCCAGGATGAATTGGCAAGACAACGCACGAAAATCGAGTTGATTGCTTCTGAGAACTTTGTGAGTGAAGCGGTTATGGAGGCTCAAGGATCTGTACTGACGAATAAATATGCAGAAGGGTACCCAGGTCGTCGCTATTACGGTGGTTGTGAACACGTAGACGTAGCGGAGAACATTGCCCGTGACCGTGCGAAGGAAATTTTCGGAGCCGAGCATGCAAATGTTCAACCACACTCTGGTGCCCAAGCGAATATGGCGGTTTATTTTACCATTCTAGAACAGGGCGACACGGTCCTTGGGATGAACCTTTCCCACGGTGGCCATTTAACACACGGTAGCCCAGTCAACTTTAGTGGTATTCAATATAATTTTGTGGAGTATGGAGTGGACAAAGACTCTCATACGATCAACTATGAAGATGTGGCAGAAAAAGCAAGACTGCACAAGCCAAAGCTAATCGTTGCCGGTGCAAGTGCTTACCCGCGCGCCATTGATTTCGCGAAATTCCGTGAAATCGCAGACGAAGTGGGAGCTTACTTAATGGTCGA
Organism: Sutcliffiella horikoshii; assembly: GCF_008180725.1. Classification (GTDB taxonomy): domain Bacteria; phylum Bacillota; class Bacilli; order Bacillales; family Bacillaceae_I; genus Sutcliffiella_A; species Sutcliffiella_A horikoshii_B. The sequence goes on from NZ_VTEV01000002.1 coordinate 263,148, forward strand.
CATGGCTCATATTGCCGGTCTAGTTGCAGCTGGACTTCACCAAAATCCGGTTCCTTACGCGGATTTCGTTACAACCACCACTCATAAAACGTTGCGTGGGCCTCGTGGCGGGATGATCCTTTGTAAAGAAGAATGGGCGAAGAAAATTGATAAGTCCATTTTCCCTGGTCTTCAGGGTGGTCCACTTATGCATGTGATCGCGGCTAAAGCTGTTGCATTTGGCGAAGCACTGCAACCGGCATTCAAAGACTATGCGCAAAAAATCATCGACAACGCTCACCGCCTGGCGGAAGCATTGAAAAATGAAGGTCTTTCTCTTGTATCGAACGGAACGGACAACCATCTTTTGCTTGTGGACGTACGCTCTCTTTCCATCACAGGAAAAATTGCAGAGAAAGTGTTAGATGAAGTAGGAATCACTGTGAACAAAAACACAATTCCTTTCGATCCGGAAAGCCCGTTTGTGACAAGTGGAATCCGTATCGGTACGGCAGCTGTCACAAGCCGTGGCTTCACACTTGAAGATATGGATGAAATTGCGTCCATCATTGCCTTCACTTTGAAGAATCACGAAGATGAAACGAAACTGGAAGAAGCAAAAGTTCGTGTAGAAGCAGTTTCTGGAAAATATGAATTGTATCCTTCTTTAGGATAAAGGTGTTTGGGAGAGAGGTCTGAGGTTAGACCTCTCTTTTTTGTAGAAAAATAACTTGAATCAATCCTGCTTTTTCTGTAGAATCAATGGAAGTGTGATTTGAGAGCCGGAAAAGCTTAAATAAATGCCGGCTAGACATGATAAAAGGAGAGATTTCGAATGGCAAAAGTGTACGTATTTGATCACCCGTTAATTCAGCACAAACTTACATACATCCGCGACAAAAATACAGGTACGAAAGAGTTTCGTGAACTAGTTGATGAAGTGGCAAGTTTAATGGCATTCGAGATTACCCGTGACCTTCCGCTTGAGGAAGTGGACGTGGAAACACCTGTTTCTATATCAAAATCAAACGTATTAGCAGGGAAAAAGCTAGGAATCGTTCCAATTCTACGTGCTGGTCTTGGCATGGTAGAAGGAATGCTGAAATTGATTCCGGCGGCAAAAGTTGGACATGTCGGCTTATACCGCGATCCAGAAACGCTACAACCTGTTGAATATTATGTAAAATTACCATCTGATGTGGAAGAGCGCGACTTCATCGTGGTCGATCCAATGCTTGCAACGGGCGGATCTGCCATTGAAGCAATTCACTCCCTGAAAAAACGCGGCGCGAAAAACATCAAATTCATGTGCTTAATCGCTGCCCCTGAAGGTGTGGAATTACTTAAAGAAGCGCACCCTGACGTAGATATCTACATTGCAGCGCTTGATGAAAAGCTGAACGAAAAAGGCTACATCGTCCCAGGTCTAGGTGACGCTGGCGACAGACTGTACGGAACAAAATAAATGACTAACGTAAGGCTGTTTTGGAGATCGAAGGAGATCTTTGAGCAGCCTTTTTTATTGTTGCGCGTGGGAATATATGGATTCTTGTTTATTTGACTTGTTCATTTATATACTTCTCCTGTTTATTTGACTAATTCCCTTGCCTTTTTGACTAATTCAGCAGTTAATTTGATTAATTCGCCCACCTCTAAAACTAACCCTCATCAAATTTCCCACCCAATTCCACCCCATGCATAATCCCTCCCCAATAACAAATGCTACATATCAGAGGTGAAGGACGTGAAATTAGGGAAAAATTTATTATGTATCGGACTTATCGCAGTGCTGGGGGCTTCAACACTTGTGCAGCCTTTAAACGAAACAAGTGCAGCCACCATCACATCCATGAACGAACACACAAGCGACTCATTACATACCATCAATACAACCAACATACCAAAATACCCAAAACGGCCGCCACTTCCAGTAAGCAAAAGTAACGAACTGGAGGAACAGACGGTTATTTTAATCGTGGAGGAAAATAGCCAAGACTCCGTGAAAAATCTAATACAACAACAATATCCCAACTTGAAGATAAAACGGACTTATACGGCAGTCTTCAAAGGTTTTGCCGTCCACGGCCCGCTTAAAGATCTGGAAAAGCTTCAAAAGGAAAAAGGAATCCTGGAGGTTTCTCCTGTCACCAACTACACCCCTAATCTTGATGAAAGTGTGCCATTCATCGGCGGCGGAGAGAAGGTCCACCGCCTCTTTGACAAGGAAGGAAATCATCTCACGGGAAAAGGTGTGAAGGTGGGAATCATAGACACTGGCATTGATTACACGCACCCTGACCTTAGGGACAATTATGCAGGCGGATATGATTTTGTCGACGAGGACGAGGATCCGATGGAGACGAAGCGGTCTCAAGGAATGCCAACTCTTCATGGTACACATGTGGCAGGGATTGTCGGGGCAAACGGCCATCTTCATGGCGTGGCGCCGGAAGCGGAACTTATTGCCTACCGAGTCCTCGGTCCAGGAGGGCATGGTTCAAGTGAGCACGTTATCGCCGCCATCGAGATGGCCATTCATGACAAGGTGGACGTGTTAAATTTATCGCTTGGAAACACCATTAACGGTCCGGATTGGCCGACTAGCCTGGCGTTGAACAAAGCGGTAGAGCATGGGGTGGTGGCAGTCACTTCAAGTGGTAATTCCGGACCAAACCTTTGGACAGTTGGATCCCCCGGAACTTCGTCTGAGGCCATCTCGGTCGGAGCCTCCACACCGCCGCTTCATATTCCGCATCTGTCACCTATTTTTTCTAAAAGAGAGATAGAGATGCTTCCGCTCCAAGGCTCGCTGCCATGGGATTTTCCGACCAAGCCGATGGGCATGGTGTATGCAGGACTTGGGGAAGAAGAAGATTGGGAAGGCAAAAAGATCGAGGGGAAAATAGTTTTGCTCGAACGCGGCAAAATTCCTTTTTCCGAAAAGGCACACCATGCTAAGATGCGTGGAGCAGCTGGTGTAGTTATCTACAATAATCTTGAGGGTAATTTTACTGGTACATTAGAAGTCGAAATGGATATGCCAGTTGTTTCAATCTCCAAAGAAGACGGGTTATTTTTAAAAAAGCATTTGAAAAGAAGTTTCTCTATGGTGAAGACGACTTTCAAATGGCACAAAGATGACATTGCCAGCTTCAGTTCGCGTGGGCCGGTGACACACACGTGGGAGATCAAGCCTGATGTAGTCGCACCAGGTGTCGCAATTGACAGCACGATTCCAAATGGATATCTTGCTCTACAAGGCACAAGCATGGCCGCACCTCATGTGGCAGGGGCGAGTGCACTCATTATCCAAGCCCATCCTGAATGGACGCCAGCCCAGGTGAAGGCTGCCTTAATGAATACCACAAAGCCTCTCGTAAAAGAAGACGGATCAAGTTATTCCGTTTTGGAGCAGGGAACCGGACGTATCCAGCTGGAAGAAGCCATCCAAACGAACAGCCTCGTGTATCCGGGTTCCCTTAACTTTGGGATGCTAGAGAAGAAAGAAACGCGAACGCAAAAAGAAGTGCCGATTACAATTGAAAACGTCTCGGACAAAGAAGTCACCTATTCAATAGATCCCCCTAAACAGCAAAAGGGGGTGCAGTGGAAGACGCCAATCACCTTCACTCTCCAACCAAAAGAAAAACGCGAAACAAAGATCACACTAGACATCACTCCAAACCAGCAGAAAGCAGGGATGCATGAGGGGGAGGTCGTCGTGAACGCAAACAGCCAAAAGATTCGCCTGCCTTTCCTCTATATAATAGAAGAACCAAATTATCCGCGTATCATGGGCTTTCAGTTCGGCTATGGAGATAAAGAAGGAGAATATCAATACGAGGTGTATTTGCCAGAGGGGGCAGAGGAATTAGGAATAGCCCTTTATGAATCAGATACGCTTCACTTCATCGACTATCTGGATTGGGAGCGGGACTTACCTCGTGGATTATATAAAAATCAGATCCCGGCAGACCGTGTGAAAGTAAAGGGGCTTGTCAAAGCAGTCGTCTTTGCGAAGAAGCTGGACAAGGAAGATACCGTGGAAGCGGATCTTTACTTTGAGTGAGAAGGGTCGTCGTGCCTGTCCCCTGAGACCCTTCCCTAAGGACATTTTTGTCGAACCATGTCAAGCAACACAACCTGAAACAATCGAATAGTCACATAATGTTCACAATCGACAAACTTAACCTATATGTCATATGTGATAAAATAATGTTATACAACAGCCGAATGAGGAAAACTGTTCATCATTTGGCTGTTTTTTTACTGGGTAAATACATAGCGGAAAAGCGGGTTGAAAGAGAAATCTTACCATTGAAAAGAATGTCGATTTTTCCTTAGAACACATTGACATTGACAAAGTGCTATTGTATGCTTACAAAGGGTATAAAATGATAGGGTTTTCATAAGCTTTTTAAAACCAATTTTATACATATTTAGCATCGATTTATCAGTAAGACCTCTAAACTTTTACCGCATGTAAAACGGGGTGTTTTCTATGGAAGATAAACGCCGCCCATTCCAAGCAATGGCTTTAATGTCCGGAATCCTTTCCTACTTAGTTGGTCCCACCTTAGTCGGATTATTTGCAGGAAGATGGCTGGATGGAGAAATTGGTACTGAACCATTGTTCCTTATTATTGGACTTCTTTTAGGACTAGCAGCTGGTGTAATAGGAGTATTATACTTGGTCCAAAAATTCTTCTCAGGAGAGTCATAAATATGCCCGAATCAACCGAACAGTTTATGAGGCATATGAAGTATTTCTTATTTTTTCTTGCCTTTTTTGTATTAGGTTGGGGAGTTACCCCATACCAAGAATGGTTCCTAGGGTTGATCCTTGGGACAGTGATAAGCATTTACAGCCACTGGTTGCTGCATAAGAAAGTGAAGAAGTTCACGGAAGCGGTTGCCGAAGGTCGCAAAGCTGTCACATTAGGTTCTTTTTCAAGAATGGCCGCCGCCATACTTGGTGTGGTCATCGCTATGAGATATCCAGAAAATCTGAATCTCTACGGCGTCATCATAGGGATTATGACATCCTATATTGTCATTATCATAGATTCATTTGTAACACTCTTTAAAGCAGTGGGGAAGAGAGGTGAGTAGTGTTGGGTCACAGTGCTCCTATAGCGACACTTGATTTGTTTGGTTATGACCTTCATTTCAACTTGTCGAATATTATGATGACTATTATAACAGCCTTAATCGTGTTTCTTATCGCAATACTTTGCACAAGAACACTTGCTTTGAGACCTACCGGAGCCCAGAACTTTATGGAATGGTTGGTTGACTTTGCAAAAGGTATCATTAACAGTACCATGGATTGGCAGACAGGGGGCAGATTCCTTTCATTAGCTCTGACCATACTTATGTATGTGTTCGTAGCAAATATGCTAGGGTTGCCATTTGCGATTATTCTTGGGGATGAACACACTTTATGGTGGAAATCGCCGACAGCAGATCCTGTTATTACGCTTAGTCTCGCGGCAATGGTAGTAGCATTGACGCATTATTATGGGATTAAGATGAAAGGCTTTAAGGAATACGGGAAGGACTTCTTCAAACCGATGGCGTTCTTATTCCCACTTAAGATCATTGAAGAATTTGCTAACACATTAACGCTTGGTCTGCGTTTATACGGGAACATCTTTGCAGGGGAAATCTTGCTGGGATTACTTGCGGGACTGGCAGTTAACGGTTATCAAATGGGCTTCATGTCCGGAATCATTGGAACAGTAGTTGCAATCATTCCTATGTTAGCTTGGCAAGCCTTCAGTATTTTCGTTGGTACCATCCAAGCATTTATCTTCACCATGTTAACAATGGTTTATATGGCACACAAAGTGAGTCATGACCATTAATTTATAAATTTTTATTAACCAAAAAAACTTTTCTTAATCATAAGGAGGAAATTATCAATGGGTCTTTTAGCAGCAGCGATTGCAATTGGTTTAGCAGCACTTGGAGCAGGTATTGGTAACGGATTAATCGTAAGTCGTACAGTAGAAGGTATCGCTCGTCAACCTGAGCTTAAATCTACTCTTCAAACTACAATGTTCATCGGGGTAGCACTAGTTGAGGCTGTTCCAATCATCGCAGTAGTTATCGCGTTCATGGTTATCGGTGGTTAATTAACTGCCCGAATAATTCTTAGCATCAATAATGGCGAAGTCCGTCTCACACGAGAACCTTCGCCTTTCCTTTAGTATGAACTATTTTTTTGAAAATCTAGCCAAGGTGCCCTTTAGGTGCTTGTGCTTTTCTTATGTATTCCTCGAAGGGAGTGAAAGCATTGTATAGCTTAGATCACTTAGTGCTTGGTGCAGGATCCCTAACTTTAGGAGATGCACTATTCCAGTTAATCACATTTTTAATCTTACTATATTTCCTTAGAAAATTTGCTTGGGATAAGCTTGTTGGAATGATGAAGCAACGTGAAGATCACATTGCAAACGAAATTACAGCAGCAGAACAAAGCAATGTAGAAGCAAAAGGTCTTGTAGAAGAGCAAAAAGCTCTTTTAAAAGAAGCTCGCACAGAAGCTCAGGCTTTAGTGGAAAGTGCGAAAAAGATCGCAGAAGATCAAAAAGCAGATATCGTAAGAGCTGCTCAAGAGGAATCTGCACGTCTTAAAGAAGCGGCAAGAAAAGAAATCATTCAGGAAAAAGAACAAGCAGTTGTTGCTTTACGTGAACAGGTTGCTTCCTTGTCCGTATTAATCGCTTCTAAAGTGATTGAAAAAGAACTAAACGAAAAAGATCAGCAAAAGCTTATCGATGATTACGTGAAACAGGTAGGCGAAGTGCGATGAGCAAAAACGGAGTAGCAAAGCGTTATGCATTGGCTCTTTTCGACCTGGCAAAAGAAAACAATCTTTACAGCCAGTTTGATGCAGAGCTTGCAGAAGTGAAAAAGGTGTTTTTGAACAACAAGGAACTTGACGTTGTTCTAAGCAACCCGAAAGTACGCAAAGACTCTAAAAAGCAAATCGTCCGTGAGGCCTTTGCTTCCGCATCACCATTTATCATAAACACGTTACAGCTTTTAATAGACCGTCACCGTCAAGGTATCGTAGTGGATATGATTGACGAGTACAAAGCACTTTCTAACGAAGCCCTTAATGTGGCAGACGCAAAAGTGTACTCTGTTCGCGCATTATCTGACGCAGAGCAGGCTCAGCTTTCCGCTGTTTTTGCAGCAAAAGTTGGGAAATCTTCTTTAAACATCAGCAATATCGTAGATCCATCTTTAATCGGCGGCTTGAAGATTCGCATCGGCAACCGTATTTTTGATGGAAGTGTCAGTGGAAAATTAGAACGTCTTGGACGTCAACTTACAACGAATAGATAGTAGATAGGGGTGAAATTCATGAGCATCAAAGCTGAAGAAATTAGTGCGCTGATAAAAAAGCAAATCGAAAACTATCAGTCTGAAATCGAAGTTAGCGATGTAGGTACTGTTATCCAAGTTGGGGATGGTATCGCTCGGGCTCATGGTCTCGACAACGTCATGGCTGGAGAGCTAGTTGAATTTTCTAACGGAGTTATGGGTCTTGCCCAAAACTTAGAGGAAAACAACGTCGGTATAGTAATCTTAGGACCTTATACTGAAATCCGCGAAGGCGATGCAGTTCGTCGTACAGGCCGTATCATGGAGGTACCGGTAGGTGAACAACTTATCGGCCGTGTAGTAAACGCATTAGGACAACCAGTTGATGGTTTAGGTCCAATCGAAACAAACAGAACTCGTCCAATTGAAGCACAAGCTCCTGGTGTTATGGATCGTAAATCCGTTCATGAGCCACTTCAAACTGGTATCAAAGCGATCGACGCGCTTGTACCAATCGGACGTGGACAACGTGAGTTAATTATCGGAGACCGTCAAACAGGTAAAACATCTGTTGCGATCGATACGATTCTTAACCAAAAAGACCAAGACATGGTGTGTATCTATGTTGCCATCGGTCAAAAAGAATCAACAGTTCGTGGAGTTGTAGAAACTCTACGTAAGCACGGTGCACTTGATTACACAATCGTTGTAACTGCATCTGCATCTGCACCAGCTCCAATGCTATTCTTAGCACCTTACACTGGGGTAACAATGGGTGAAGAATTCATGTACAACGGCAAGCACGTTCTAGTTATCTATGATGACTTAACAAAGCAAGCTGCTGCATACCGTGAACTTTCCCTACTTTTAAAACGTCCTCCAGGTCGTGAAGCATATCCTGGTGACGTATTCTACCTTCACTCCCGCTTGTTAGAGCGTGCAGCGAAGCTTAGTGATGCAAAAGGCGCTGGATCTTTAACAGCTTTACCGTTCATTGAAACGCAAGCTGGTGACGTATCTGCCTACATCCCGACAAACGTTATCTCCATCACTGATGGACAAATTTTCTTACAATCAGACCTATTCTTCTCCGGTGTTCGTCCTGCGATCAACGCTGGTCTTTCCGTATCTCGTGTTGGAGGATCCGCTCAAATCAAAGCGATGAAAAAGGTATCAGGTACATTGCGTCTTGACCTTGCATCTTACCGTGAGCTAGAAGCGTTCGCGCAATTCGGTTCTGACTTAGATAAAGCAACTCAAGCAAAACTTAACCGTGGAGCTCGTACGGTTGAAGTACTTAAGCAAGGCTTGAACAAGCCACTTAAAGTAGAAAAGCAAGTTGCGATTCTTTACGCTCTTACAAAAGGTTTCATCGATGATGTTCCTGTACAAGATGTAACTCGTTTCGAAGACGAAATGCTTACTTGGTTAGAGCACAACCGTAAAGAACTTTTAGAAGAAATCCGTACAACTAAAGGATTACCAAGCGACGAAGCGATGGCTGAAGCACTTAATGCATTCAAAAAGACTTTCGTAGCTACTGAAAAGTAATAGATCGACATAGTGAGTTACACCATGCGATGGAGGAACCCGAACCAACCTTCGATTCCTCCTTTCCATGTGTCTAACCACTCTGAATAGGGTTAAAAAGGTGGTGAAATCCTTTGGCATCATTACGCGACATAAAAACGAGAATTACCTCGACGAAGAAGACAAGTCAAATCACAAAAGCCATGCAGATGGTTTCCGCATCGAAACTAAATCGTGCTGAAACAAATGCAAAAGCTTTCAATCCTTATATGGATAAAATCCAAGAGGTTGTGGCAAGTATCGCACTGGGAAGTACCGATGTATCGCATCCAATGCTAGAAAGCCGTCCGGTAAAACGTACTGGCTACATCGTAATCTCCTCTGACCGTGGTCTTGCAGGTGCCTATAACAGTAACATCTTACGTACGGTTCATCAGACGGTTCAAAAACGTCATAAGTCTCAAGATGAATACGCAGTAATTGCCATCGGACGAATCGGCCGCGACTTTTTCAGAAAGCGTAATGTCCCTGTATTCTCCGAAATTACTGGTCTAGGCGACCAAGTATCCTTCTCAGACATCAAGGATATTGCGAATCGTGCAGTCAGCATGTACGCGGATGGAACGTTTGATGAGTTATACGTGTATTACAACCACTTTGTAAGTGCAATCTCCCAAGAAGTAACAGAGAAGAAGCTTCTTCCTCTTACTGACATTGCACCTACATCCAACAAGATTACATCCTATGAGTTCGAACCTTCCCAAGAAGGTATCCTTGAAGTATTGCTACCGCAATATGCGGAAAGCCTGATCTACGGTGCATTACTAGATGCAAAAGCAAGTGAGCACGCTGCTCGTATGACAGCGATGCAAAGTGCGACAGATAACGCGAAAGAGCTTATCCAAGGCCTTACACTTTCTTACAACCGTGCCCGTCAAGCTGCCATCACTCAAGAGATCACCGAGATCACTGCGGGAGCTTCAGCTTTAGAATAGACCGAAAAGCAGAGGCGGCTCGTTCAGCCCCGACAAGCATAAGACGGTTTTACGGAGGAGGTTGTTTTTACCTCCGCAGTAAAGACGGCTTATGACCTCGAGGGGCTAGCCGCCGGAGCTAGACAGAACGTTTTTGAACTAAAATTTTGTAAAAGTAAGTTAGGAGGGAATACGATGAAAGGTCGCGTTACTCAAATCATGGGTCCAGTTGTCGACGTAAAATTTGACAGCGGACATCTTCCTGAAATATACAACGCTCTTCATATTAATCATAAAGCTCGTAGCGGAAATGAAGTAGACATTACTTTAACGCTTGAGGTTGCTCTTCACCTTGGAGACAACACAGTGCGTACAATCGCTATGGCTTCTACAGACGGTGTCGTTCGCGGCATGGAAGTAGAAGATGCTGGTCACCCTATCTCTGTACCAGTAGGTGACGTAACACTTGGTCGTGTTTTCAACGTACTAGGAGAAAACATTGACTTAGATGCTCCAATCCCAGCAGGTTCTCGTCGTGATCCAATTCACAGACAAGCTCCTACATTCGAACAGCTTTCAACAGACGTTGAAATCCTTGAAACTGGTATCAAAGTAGTAGACTTACTTGCTCCTTACATCAAGGGTGGTAAGATCGGTCTATTCGGTGGTGCCGGTGTAGGTAAAACGGTTCTTATCCAAGAATTAATCAACAACATCGCACAAGAGCACGGTGGTATCTCCGTATTCGCAGGTGTTGGTGAGCGTACTCGTGAAGGAAATGACCTTTACCACGAGATGACGGATTCTGGCGTTATCAAGAAAACTGCCATGGTATTCGGACAAATGAACGAGCCGCCTGGAGCACGTATGCGTGTTGCACTAACAGGTCTTACAATGGCTGAGTTCTTCCGTGATGACCAAGGACAAGACGTTCTATTCTTCATGGACAACATCTTCCGTTTCACACAAGCAGGTTCTGAGGTATCCGCCCTATTAGGCCGTATGCCATCTGCCGTTGGTTACCAACCAACACTTGCTACTGAAATGGGTCAATTACAAGAGCGTATCACGTCTACATCTGTAGGTTCTGTAACGTCTATCCAAGCGATCTACGTTCCTGCCGATGACTACACGGATCCGGCTCCAGCAACAACTTTCGCTCACTTGGATGCAACAACTAACCTTGAGCGTAAACTTTCCGAGATGGGTATCTACCCAGCGGTTGACCCTCTAGCTTCCACTTCCCGTGCATTGGCACCAGAAGTAGTTGGAGACGACCACTATGCAGTAGCGCGTGAAGTGCAATCCACTTTACAACGTTACAAAGAACTACAAGATATCATTGCTATCTTAGGTATGGATGAGTTAACGGATGAGGATAAATTAACCGTTCACCGTGCTCGTCGTATCCAGTTCTTCTTATCTCAAAACTTCCACGTAGCCGAGCAGTTCACTGGACAAAAAGGTTCTTACGTTCCTGTTCAGGAAACAGTAAAAGGATTCAGAGAAATCCTTGACGGCAAATACGACCACCTTCCTGAAGATGCATTCCGTCTAGTTGGACGCATCGAAGAAGTAGTGGAAAAAGCGAAGCAAATGGGTGTAGAAGTTTAATTAAAGGGACCTAGGAGGGAATGAAATGAAGACATTAAAAGTCAGCGTAGTTACTCCCGATGGCCCGGTTTATGAATCAGACGTAGAAATGGTAGTAGCCCGTGCTCAAAGCGGTGAGCTGGGAGTTCTACCAGGACATATCCCGATGGTTGCTCCACTTCAAATCGGCGGCGTTCGCATGAAAAAAGGCGACAAAACTGAACAAGTGGCAGTAAACGGAGGCTTCCTAGAAGTGCGTCCTGATAAAGTAACGATCCTTGCCCAAACTGCAGAAGCAGCTGAGCAAATCGATCTTACACGTGCAGAAGAAGCAAAAAAACGCGCCGAGCAACGACTACAGTCCAAAAAAGACGACGTCGACTACCGCCGCGCAGAACTTGCCCTTCAACGCGCAATCAACCGCATCAACGTAGCCAAAAGAGGGTAACAATACCCTGTAAACATATTTTGTCGAAACCCCCTCTTTCCAGAGCAGACGTGCTTTGGAGGGAGGGGGTTTTTTGATTTAAAGGATTAAAGAGGGGTCTGACCCGCTGTGCGGTGATGTGCTAAAGTGTCTATGCTGTGAAACCTCTATAATGGATATATTGGTTTTACAATGGATAAATGTCTGTTTACAATGGATAAACCAAATTTAGAATGGATATAAATTTTTTACAATGGATAAAACCACTTTAACAATGGATATCTGATCTTAAGGTATTGATTTCAGCCGAAATGCCCGTTTGTTTATCCAATTTTAAACGTTTATATGGACCACGCCCCCAAAAACTAACCAACAATTACCTACTTTCAACTAAAACCCCTCCAAGTTACCACATACTTCATTGGTTACACCACTCACCAAGCACGCTCTTTTCAAAACAAGGTAATTATCCCTTCAACGTTAAGTAAAACGTCTCGCATTGGCAGCGCAAATCACAAAACTCCACCCTCCACAAAAACAATTCCCTTCGCCTCCCTAAAAACAATAGCCATAATAAGGATATCTCCTGTCGACACCGATATGGGTATTTGATATAATTGTTATCGGTTACAATTTTAAATATTGTGAGCAGTCTGAAAATGAAGAGAGACTTCGGAGGGGGCGGGCATGAATCTACTAAATTTATATCAAAATAACTATTTGATAGTGGTTGTATTCTTAGCTCTAGGGGTATTACTTCCGGTCGTGGCGCTTGCTATTGGACGTGTCTTGCGTCCGAATAAGCCATCAGCAGCCAAGCAGACGACCTATGAAAGTGGAATTGATCCCTTTCATGATTCACGTGTTCAGTTTAATGTTCGTTATTACATATTTGCCCTATTATTTGTCATTTTCGATGTGGAGACAGTTTTCCTGTATCCATGGGCAGTGGCATATGAGAAATTAGGGATATTTGCACTGATTGAAATGCTTATTTTCGTCGTTTTATTACTGATCGGATTAATATACGCATGGAAGAAGAAGGTGTTGAAATGGATCTAAATCTAGAGAGTATCTCACCAGAGGAAATGGAAGAGCTGAAACAGACGGTCTTCCTGACAACATTGGAGGAGCTGAAAGCATGGGCACGGAGCAATTCTATGTGGCCGATGACATTCGGTCTTGCTTGCTGTGCGATCGAAATGATGGGTGTTGGTTCGTCCCATTATGACCTCGACCGCTTTGGGTCCTTTTTTCGTACATCACCGCGTCAATCTGACTGTATGATCGTTTCAGGTACCGTTACGAAAAAGATGGCACCTGTGTTGAAGCGCTTGTATGATCAAATGCCTGAGCCGAAATGGGTCATTGCAATGGGGTCCTGTGCGACCGCGGGCGGTCCATATATTAAATCCTATGCCGTTGTAAAAGGTGTGGACCAAATTGTACCTGTAGACGTGTACATACCGGGATGCCCACCAAATCCAGCGGCTCTTATTTATGGAATCAACAAGCTCCGCGAAAAAATCCGTTATGAAGCCAAGACAGGGAAGCAGGTGATCTAGCAGTGAGCGATGAGAAAAGCCTGGAAGAAAAAAAGAAAGAAGCCGCAGCCAAAGCAAAAGCTGCTGCACTTACGAAATTAGAAGCGAAAAAAAAGATGGAAGCAAAGGCTTCTGAAAATAAAGAAGAGACACCAGCACCACCTGCAGAAACACCGGCTGGTGACGACTCCAAGGAACTGGCGAAAAAGAAAGCCGCAGCGGCAGCCAAAGCAAAGGCCGCTGCACTAGCTAAACAGAAAGCGAAAGAACAGGCGGCATCCGAGTCCGACACAACAGATACCACAGATGACGCCAAGGATTTAGCCAAAAAGAAAGCTGCAGCGGCAGCCAAAGCAAAGGCCGCTGCACTGGCTAAACAGAAAGCGAAAGAACAAACGACAACAGAATCCGCCTCAACAGATACCACAGATGACGCCAAAGAACTAGCCAAAGAGAAAGCCGCAGCTGCAGCTAAAGCGAAGGCCGCCGCACTAGCCAAACAAAAACTCGATGCAGGCGAAACACCTGCACCAGCAGCAGATGGCGACGATGCCAAAGCAAAAGCCATCGCAGCCGCAAAAGCAAAAGCAGCCGCAGCAGCCAAGGCAAAAGCCGCTGCCCTAGCCAAACAGCAACGCGACGGAGGAGCCACTGGGGCCGAGGGCGATACAAATTCCGATTCCATCGACCTTCAAGACGAAAAAGCCAAAGCCATCGCCGCCGCGAAAGCCAAAGCAAAGGCCGCTGCAGCAGCCAAAGCGAAAGCCGCAGCCGCCGCAAAAGCCAAAGGTGCAGCATCCGGCACAACCGCCGACGCAACAACATCAGAAACACCAGCACCACCATCACCAAACCAGAAATACCTCGATAAATACGTAAAAGTAATCAACGACAACCTCGGGGAAAACACCTTAGAAGATGCATACATCAACCCGCTTTCTAAAGATGTCCCAACGCTTGTCGCGAAACCGGAGAACTATTTTAAAGTGGCATCATTCCTGCGTTACAACGAGCAGCTGACGTTTGAATTCCTATCCGAAATGCACGGTACGGACTTCCAAACGCATATGGAGATTTATAACCACTTATATTCTTATAAAAACAAGCAATCTGTCGCCCTAAAAGTAAAAATAGATCGTGAGAATCCTGTCATCCCGTCCATTCAGCCAATTTGGGAAGGGGCAAACTGGCCGGAGCGGGAGACATATGACCTGCTTGGCATTCAGTTTACAGGGCATCCGAATCTGACGCGCATCATGATGCCGGATGATTGGGTCGGTTATCCGCTGCGCAAAGATTATGAGCCGTACGATGTGGAGGTGTAGCAGATGATTCGTACAGAGGAGATGCTACTGAACGTCGGACCACAGCATCCGAGTACCCACGGAGTGTTCCGACTTGTCATAAAAATCGATGGAGAAATCATCAAGGAAGCAACACCGGTTATAGGATACCTTCACCGCGGTACCGAAAAGCTCGCGGAGAATCTTCAGTACACACAAATCATTCCGTACACCGACCGGATGGACTATCTTTCCGCCATGACCAACAACTACGTGCTATGTCACGCGGTGGAAACGATGATGGGACTTGAAATTCCAGACCGGGCGGAATACCTTCGCGTGCTTGCGATGGAGCTTGGGCGTGTTGCCAGTCACTTAGTTTGGTATGGTACATATTTACTTGATATCGGGGCGGTGAGTCCGTTCCTATATGCGTTCCGTGAACGCGAAATGATTATCAATCTATTAAATGAGCTGTCAGGAGCCCGACTGACTTTCAACTACATGCGAGTTGGAGGCGTGAAGTGGGATGCACCGGAGGGCTGGATCAAAAAAGTAGAAGAATTTGTTCCATATATGAGGGAGCAGCTGAAGGGCTACCATGACCTTGTGACAGGCAATGAGATTTTCATGAGCCGTGTGAAGGGGGTTGGCCGTTACACGAAGGAGGATGCGTTTGCGTACTCCCTGAGTGGTGCAAACCTTAGGTGTACCGGAGTGAAGTGGGATCTTCGTAAAGATGAGCCTTACTCCATCTATGATCGCTTTGACTTTGACGTTCCAACACGTGAAGGCGGGGATGCATGGGCGCGTTACCACTGTCGCATGGAGGAAATTGAAGAATCACTGAAGATCATTGAACAAGCAGTCGAACAATTCCCAAATGAAGGCGAGATCATGGCAAAAGTGCCAAGGATCATCAAGGCGCCAAAGGGAGAGGCATACGTACGCATCGAATCTCCGCGCGGTGAGATCGGCTGCTACATTGCCAGTGACGGAAAAAAAGAACCGTATCGCTTAAAATTCCGCCGTCCGTCTTTTTACAACCTGCAGATCTTACCGAAACTTTTAGAAGGCGAAAACATGGCAAACCTGATCGCCATTTTAGGGGCAATTGATATTGTCCTCGGGGAGGTGGATGGCTAATGATGGAAAGCTTACTGCATTCCTCACCATCCTGGACGAACTTTTTCATCTTTTTCGGATTGGCAACGGCACTGTTGCTTGCCGTCCTTGGCTTCGTAACCTACGGAATCCTTGCCGAGCGTAAAGTAATGGGCTTCATGCAAGGGCGTTTGGGACCGAATCAGGTCGGGGGCTCTTGGGGCTTGCTCCAAACAGTAGCCGACGTGTTAAAGCTTCTTATAAAAGAAGACACCATCCCGAAACTCGCGGACCGGCCGTTATACATTATTGCACCAGTTATCGCCTTCACACCGGCGTTCATGGTGCTTGCCACCATCCCGTTCACCGACCGCTTTCAATTTGCGGACATCGGGGTCGGCTTGCTCTACTACATCGCCATTTCCGGTATCACAACGGTCGGAGTCGTAGCGGCAGGATGGGCATCAAACAACAAATACTCGTTACTTGGAGGAATGCGTGCAGCGGCCCAGATGATTTCCTATGAAGTGCCGCTTGTCATGTCGGTAATAGGGGTTGTCCTCTTGGCAGGCAGCTTGAATTTAAACGAAATCGTTGCCGCTCAAGGCGAAACATTCTGGTTCATTATCCTGCAGCCAGTTGGATTTCTAATATTCGTCATCGCTTCTGTAGCAGAGTTGAACCGTACACCATTTGACTTGCCAGAAGCAGAATCCGAGCTTGTCGCAGGTTACCATGTCGAATACTCCGGCTTCCGCTGGGCATTCTTCATGCTAGCAGAATATGTGTACCTGTTCGCGATGGCATCCCTGACCACCGTCCTATTCCTAGGCGGATGGCTGCCACCATTCGAGATCCTCGGATTCATCCCGGGTGCCGTCTGGTTCGCACTAAAATTCAGCGTCGTCGTATTCGTGCTCATCTGGATTCGTGTCACCTTCCCCCGTTTGCGCGCAGACCAGCTCATGGAATTCGGCTGGAAGGTATTGTTGCCGGTAGCACTAGCGAATATCTTTTTCTCGGCGATTATGAAGGAACTGTTTTTTAAATAGGGAGAGAGTTTTGGGCATCAAAAATTCGAATCGCCCGAAACTAGTGGAAAACCGCCCGTAAATCGGAAAAGTCGCCCGAAACCACCCGGGAATCGCCCGTAAAATCTAATTATCGCCCGATTCCCAAATAGCAATAAGTCTCTTAATAAAAGTAACGGAAGAATAGGGGTGAAGCAAAATGCGCGGTCTTGCAAAAGGTTTAAAATATACCCTACAAAACTTAACGAAGAAAAAAGTAACCTATGATTACCCAAACGAACCGCTTCCACTACCGGACCGGTTCCGCGGCATCCAGAAATTTTACCCGGAAAAGTGCATCGTCTGCAATCAGTGCTCCAACATCTGCCCGACAGACTGCATCCAACTTACCGGGAAAAAACATCCGGATCCAACGAAAAAAGGGAAAATCATCGACACATACGATATCAACTTTGAAATCTGCATCCTCTGCGACCTCTGCACAGAAGTCTGTCCGACAGAGGCCATCATCATGACCAACAACTTTGAGCTTGCCGAATACAGCCGTGATCGACTTTTCAAAGACCTGCAATGGCTCGATGAAAACGATACGAACATCAGAAGGGAGAATAAAGCATGACGATAACCGGTGAATTCATCGCTTTTCTTTTCCTAGCAATCGCTGCGATCGCCGGTGGAGTGCTTATGCTGAACCTCACAAAGGTCGTGCACATGGTCATTGCCCTAGTGTTCACCTTCATCAGCATCGCCGGCATCTATGTCATGCTCTCGGCTGAATTCGTAGCGGCCGTACAAATACTCATCTATTCTGGGGCCATCACCATCATCATGCTGTTCGGAATCATGCTGACTCGCCACAATGACGAGTCCGAAACATCCGGGCTTGGCCGGAAAATACTCGTCGGCGCAGGAGTTCTCGGTTTTGCTGCAGTCATGTACTTCGGACTGTACAGCCTTGACCTTGGTTCCCAAGAATCAGCCGACCTGCATGTGAACAACACCGAACAGATTGGTGTAGCCATCTATTCCAAATACGTCATTCCATTCGAATTGACCTCCGTGATCCTGCTCGTAGCACTTGTCGGAGCAATCATTTTGGCAAGACGAGATGACGAAGACGCGGACGTTGTAAAAGAGGAGGCGACCAAGGAATGAGCGGAGTTCCATTATCAGCCTACCTGGTACTAGCACTTATTTTATTCTGTATCGGACTTTACGGGGCGCTGACAAAACGCAACACCGTCATCGTCCTGATCTGTATCGAACTCATGCTGAACGCCGTCAACATCAACCTTGTCGCATTCAGCAAATTCGGCATCGCACCGTCCATCACAGGGCAAGTATTCTCCCTGTTCACCATCACCGTCGCAGCAGCAGAAGCCGCAGTAGGCCTGGCTATCCTCATAGCCCTCTACCGCAACCGCCGCACCGTTAACATCGACGAAATGAATACGTTGAAGAACTAAGTTCGAGAGATAGTAAGATTTCAAACTAGTATCCCCATGGAAAGCGAATACCCGGAACGGAAATCACCTGGGAGTTTACCAGATAACAAAACGTACCTCCGCAACCAGCTTGCACAAAAACGCAGCCACCAACACAAACCTGCGTAAAAAAAGGGGACTTGATACGATGATGGAGAATGCCTGGATCATCCCGCTTTTTCCGCTGATCTCCTTTATCCTGTTACTGCTTGTCGGCAAAAGAATGAAAGAATCGAGCGCATTCCTCGGAATCGCACTCATCGCTCTATCACTCATCTTTTCCCTCACAGTACTATGGGAGCGGTTTTCAGCACCAACCTTCAAAGCCACATTCGACTGGCTCCAAATAGGAGACGTCGTACTGACGGCGGGATATGAAATCAATCAATTAAACGCCTTGATGCTTGTCGTAGTATCACTTGTCAGCTTACTCGTACATATTTATTCCAAAGGATACATGCACGGAGACGACCGTTTCCACGTGTTTTACGCCTACTTAGGCCTGTTTACCTTTGCCATGCTGGCACTTGTCATGTCACCGAACCTGCTTCAGCTCTACATTTTCTGGGAGCTTGTCGGAGTAGGATCATTCTTGCTCATCGGGTTCTATTTTTATAAAAATGAAGCAAAAGCTGCTGCCAAAAAAGCGTTTATCATGACGCGTATCGGGGATGTCGGGTTATTCATCGGGATCATCCTATTATTCTGGCAGGTCGGCAGCTTCGAATATGATGTGATTTTTGAAGCAGTCAATGCAGGAACCATATCGGCTGGAATGTTGACCCTTATTGCCATCCTTATTTTCATCGGAGCAATGGGAAAATCAGGTCAATTCCCGTTACATTCCTGGTTGCCTGACGCGATGGAAGGTCCAACACCGGTTTCCGCCCTCATCCACGCCGCAACGATGGTTGCAGCAGGGGTGTACTTAGTGGCAAGCCTGTTTCCACTCTTCAATGCCAGCGAAACCGCGCTTATGACAGTCGCAATCGTCGGTGCATTCACCGCCATTTTCGCGGCATCCATTGGCCTTGTACAAAAAGATATTAAAAGAGTGCTAGCCTATTCCACCGTCAGTCAGCTCGGCTTCATGATGCTTGCACTCGGTTCTGGAGGCTATGTGGCAGGGGTTTTCCACCTCACCACACACGCATTCTTCAAAGCCTTGCTGTTCCTTGCAGCAGGAAGCGTCATCCATGCCGTCCACACACAAAACATTGACGAGATGGGTGGACTTTGGAAAAAAATGCGCACCACTGGAATCTTATTTTTAATTGGAACCCTTGCTATCACAGGTGTTCCATTGTTCTCCGGGTTCTTCAGTAAAGAGGAAATCCTCCTTGCTGCCTGGGTGAATGGAAATCCTTTTCTTTTCTTACTAGCACTGATTGCCGCATTTTTCACGGCATTCTATATGTTCCGCCTGTTCTTCCTGGTTTTCACCGGCGAAGCACGCGGGGACCAGCGCCATGTTCATGAATCTTCGTCCGTCATGACCATTCCGATGATTGTGCTTGGCGTCCTTGCCGTCGTGGCCGGTTACATGAACACCCCTTGGTTCGGCCATTTTCTCGGAGACTGGCTGACAGAAGGGACTACTATGTATGGCCCGTCCCATATTGAGGGACCAAAATGGATCATGGCAGCTGCCATATTAGTTTCTTTTGCCGGAATCGGTATTGCCTATCTGATTTACTTCCGCCGCTCGATTGCGGGCGAAACATTCAGTCAAGGCGCACCGCATCTTTACAGCATTTTGCGCAACAAATACTTTGTCGATGAAATCTATAATATGACATTCGTTTACGGAACGAAGGTAATCAGCCTGTTCCTGAAGTACATCGACGAGTTCCTTGTCCACGGAACAATGAAGGGAATTGCCGCGGCGTCCCAACAAATCGGTAGACTGGGAGCGAAAGTGCAGAACGGCCAAACCCAGACATACGGAGCAGTCGCGTTCGTCGGACTCGCCATTCTCATCATTATTTTCGTCTTCACAGGGGGGTACATCGGATGAACAGCCTATTTCTGACAGCCTTAATCTTTGCCCCTCTATTAGGTATCTTGGTTCTTCTTTTTACACCAAAAACAAATGTGGAAGCCATCAAAATGGTCGGGTTCCTAGCAACCTTGCCGTCCTTGATTCTCGCGCTCATCGCGTTCTGGCAATACAAAGCTGGAGCGGGACTTGAACAGTTCGCGGTGAAACTGGAGTGGATCACTTTTGGTAACAAAGATCTCACCAAAGAAATTTACGGAGCTCAAGTTTACCAGCCGATCTCCTTTGAGCTTGGCATCAACGGCTTCTCGCTCGTCATGATTCTATTGACCGCAGTGCTTTCCACCCTTGCAGCGATTGCAAGCATCCATATAAAAAAAGAATGGAAAGGCTATTTCATCCTCTTTCTTCTTTTACAAATTGGAATGCTTGGCGTTTTTGCAGCGGAAAACCTGCTATTATTCTTCTTTTTCTTTGAGCTTACCTTGATCCCAATGTTCTTTCTCATCGGAAAATGGGGCTATTTTGAAAAAGAAAGTGCGGCATACCGTTTCCTTATCTATAACGGTCTCGGTTCTGCCATTCTATTAATTGTTTTCGTTGTCCTTTTTACCAAAACAGGAACAATGAATATTGCTGAAATCACAGCTATGTTCACAGGTAACAGCGACGCCATGTTCTTAGGTGAAGTATCTGACGACCTGCGCATGGGGCTACTGATTGCATTGCTTGTGGCATTCGGAATTAAGCTGCCAATCGTGCCGCTTCACAGCTGGATGCTGAAGGTCCACGTGCAGGCACCGCCATCGATCGTCATGCTGCATGCCGGCGTTCTTTTGAAAATAGGGGCATTTGGTCTCATCCGTTTCGGCGTTGGAATCTTCCCGGAACAATTCGACCAACTAGCTTTCATTCTAGCAATCTTGGGAGTCGTGAATCTCCTATATGGAGCGTTCCTCGCACTAATCCAAACAGATTTCAAAATGGTGCTGGCCTACTCCAGTATCTCGCATATGGGAATTGTCCTGATCGGACTTGCTGCCCTGAACGAAGCGGGTATCCAAGGCGCAATCTTCCAGGTGGTCTCCCACGGATTCATCGCGGCACTCTTGTTCTTTTTGATTGGAGTGATGTACGAACGCACGGGAACGACCGAAATCAGCAAGCTTGGAGGTCTCGCAAAAGCAATGCCACTCACAGCCGGATTCTTCCTTGTTGGCGCCATGGCCTCACTCGGTCTGCCTGGCATGTCCGGGTTTGTCAGCGAATTCCTTGCCTTCATGGGACTTTTCAATGACATGCCAGTGGTCGCAGCAGTCGGAACGCTTGGGATCATTTTAACTGCAGCATACCTGTTGCGAGCAGTGCTCGGCATGACATTTGGCACGAAAGCGGCAGGCTATGGTGAGAATGTAGTGGACCTGCGCGGACTTGAATACATTCCCGTCTTTGCCATGCTATTCTTCATCATCCTGATCGGAGTATACCCTAGCATTCTCGCACAACCGCTGCAAGACACCATTAACGCCATCATTTTAGGGATAGGGGGGTGAACAGGAGATGGATTTAGAAACCTTACTCAGCTTTGATTGGAGTGTCATGGCACCGGAATTCATCATTCTTGGTGTAGCAACCCTTCTCTCACTACTGGACTTATTTTTACCGAAAAAAATAGACCGGAGACTGCTCGGATGGCTAGGATTCGCCAGCATCCTGGCAGCCCTCGGATTCTTGGTGGGCATGTACGACAAGGGCCCGACAGAAGTCACCACCATTTTATATGAAACATACCGACTTGACAGCTTTGCAATGGCCTTCAAAACTTTGATACTAGCCGGGGCAGCATTCGTCATGCTCATGGCCATCAGCTACGAGCCAAAAGAGGGCTTGCGCGAGTACAGAGGGGAGTTCTTCTACCTCTTGCTCCTAGGCGTCCTCGGGGCCATGATTATGTCCTCAAGCGGCGACCTCATTACATTGTTTGTCGGACTTGAACTATTATCCTTGGCCTCCTACGTTTTGGCAGGCCTTCGCAAAAAGAACCTGCAGTCCAACGAAGCGGCCATGAAATACGTCATCAATGGCGGAATCGCCACCGCCATTACCCTGTTCGGAATGAGCTACGTGTACGGACTGACAGGCACAACCAACCTGCAGGAAATGTGGATTTCACTATCGCAAATTAACGCACGTGACATGCAATACTTACTGGTCATCGCCTTCATGATGATGTTCGTCGGCTTGTCCTTCAAACTCGCGACCGCCCCATTCCACATGTGGGCACCGGACGTCTACCAAGGCGCGCCGACACCAGTAACGGCATTCCTTGCAGTCGTTTCCAAAACAGCAGGCTTCATCATCGTCCTGCGCCTGTTTGTGACACTGTTCTTCCCAACGCGCTCAGCAGAAGGGTCGTCCATGCTGTTCTCCATGGGGGAATTCATCGCGGTACTTGCCGTAGCATCCATGATTATAGGTAACTTTGTTGCCTTGCGTCAGCGCAACGTCAAGCGGATGTTCGCTTACTCTGGAGTCGCACACGCCGGGTACTTGTTGGTCCCACTGGCAACCGTTAACTTTATCTTCATTTTTGAAGCAATGTGGTTCTACCTGGTCGCCTACCTGTTCATGAACATCGGGGCACTTGCGGTACTGCAAGTCGTCACCGCACGGGATGACTCCGAGGATCTGAGCCGGTTCGCCGGTTTGTATCAGCGCTCACCGCTACTTGCGGTATTCATGTCGGTATTCCTGCTATCGTTGGCAGGGATCCCGGGAACAGCCGGATTCATCGGAAAATTATCGATTTTCGTCGGTGCCATTTCCGAACCAACTAACGCCTACGTCCTGGCATCCGTCTTAATTCTGACCACCGTCGTTTCATACTTTTACTATTTCGGAATCATGACACAAATGTTCTTCCGCCCGGCCGCAAGTCAGGAAAAAATCCATGTTCCTATTGGAATCTGGATTACCATCGTGATTTGCGCGGTTGCTACATTGGCACTCGGAATCTTCCCAGGCCTTGCCATAGACATGTTCGGAAGCAATTTTGATATTTTATTAGATATCTTTGAAACAGGCAACTAACTGATTGTCATCGTTAAGGGGTATATGATTTAATATGAAAGAAGGAGTTCCTATGCTCCTTCTTTTTTGTGGATTACTATAGGAAGAAACTAATGAAGCAAGGTATTTGCAGCTGGTGATTGGAGCGAAAGGATGAGACTCCAGCGGGGGAGAAACGGTAGGTTGGGACCCCGCAGGCTTGCCTAGGAGGCTCAAGCACCGTCCCGCGGAAAGCGAAGCCTGGCGCGGAAATCAATAGCGTCGTATATCCAGAGCTTTAATTTAAAATAAATAGGAGGCTGCATTCACAATGATCGATTTCGGAGTACAAGCACTCGTCAGCATCATCTCCCACCTACTATTCATCAGCATCACCTGGTGGGCTCTCCAAGCCATCCAATACGAAAAATGGATGAAACCAAACAAAGTCGTCCAAATCAGACTGCTACTAATCCTCATCACCATCGCCATCGGATCCTCAGTCAGCAACTTTTTCCTGGACTACCTGTTCCTATCCCAAAGACTGCCGATGATATGGTGAAAATAAGCATATTTCAGCAAGCCAGAGGAGGAATCCCTCTGGCTTTCGTGAAAATATGCGATAAATCAGTATTACACCCTTGAGAAGAACCCATGATATTTTAAATACAAGCGAAACTCCACCGAATACTGTCCAAACAACCCCAAATACAAGCGAAAAAATCTAGAATACTGTCCAAACAACATAAAATACTGTCCAAAACACCCCAAATACATGCCAACCGACTAAATTCCCCTATAACCGACACTCACCCACACTTGCCGCTTCTACGTTAGTGCTAAAACTCCTGCCGGGGTCTGACCCCAAAACACAAAAAAATTTAAAACAACAAAAATTTTGACGAACATTTCTATGTATCTCTTACTCCCACATTGGCGACACTGTTTAGTAACAAACAAAGGGGCGTGGGGGATATGTTTAATGAGATTGGGAACACAAATAAGGGCTTCGTTACTAATACTAAATATACAGAAAAAAAGTGGAAACTTTATATTAATAGATTGCTAGGACTATTTTTTATTTTCGTAATATGTTTTACGGGGGTAATTCTTGGGAATGAAAGAAGCAGAGCTCAATTACCAAACGATATCAGTACTGAGATACTTGAAATCGCAGAAGTTTTTCAGAAGGAGAAAATAAATGTTCAGGAATGGAAACTTTATGGGCGGAAGAACGTCTATAAAATTAGGGATTTAGTCGCTTTTCAAAAAGAGGTAAATCGTTTAAAACAGAATATGGGCCATCTTAGTTGGAACGTGATAGAAGAAGAGGATCAATGGAAGGCAGTCGGGACTTATTATAATGACATACTTAAGCAAGAAGAGACTCTTCAGCTTATCACCACCCACACAAACTCATCCAAATCATCGTATTTATTATATGAGGTAACTGGATATGGTTGGGAAAAGCCTGTGGCAACAGAAATAATAAACAATTTCCATTCTAATCTTACCAATATTTCTCATGAAGACTTTGAAATATTTAGTTGTATGACCGGCGATTTCAGTGCTAAAATTGAAGATGGTTTGCAAAATACGACAAATATTTTGCTAGAAGCATTTTCAGCACAGATAGTTGAAGAGATTCAGGAAGATACCTTTGTATCAGTTTCAGCATATACTGATGCATGGAATAATGTTCTTCCGACACATCAGGGAAAGATGAACTTACAAATTGGGTTACGAACACAAGGAATGGGCGATAAGACTACCGTGATTGTAGGCACGCCAATTATTACTGTTGAATATTAATATATAGAATAAAAGACGCGGAGGGGAACGTTTTGGAAAAAATCATCGTCCGCGGCGGACAAAGGTTAACAGGTACTGTAAAAGTAGAGGGAGCAAAAAATGCAGTACTACCTGTCATCGCCGCAACTTTATTAGCTAGCAAAGGCAAATGCGAAATCTTAGATGTACCTGAGCTCTCCGACGTTTATACGATTAACGAGGTTTTGCGATATTTGAATGCCGATGTTGATTTTGAAAATAATCGTATAATTGTCGATGCAACAAGAGAGCTTCACACAGAAGCACCGTTTGAATATGTAAGAAAAATGCGCGCATCTGTCCTAGTAATGGGATCATTGCTTGCACGTAACGGAAAAGCACAAATTGCTCTACCTGGAGGCTGTGCAATTGGATCAAGACCAATCGATCAGCATTTAAAAGGATTCGAAGCGATGGGTGCGAAAGTGAAGGTTGGAAATGGTTATATCGATGCCGAAGTAGACGGAAGATTACAAGGCGCGAAAATATATCTCGACTTCCCAAGTGTGGGAGCAACAGAGAACATCATGATGGCTGCAACACTTGCTGAAGGTACAACAATCATGGAAAACGTTGCAAAAGAACCGGAAATCGTGGACTTGGCGAACTTCTTAAACTCTATGGGAGCTAAAGTTCGTGGAGCAGGTACAGGTACTATCAGAATTGAAGGGGTTTCCGAGTTACATGGATGCCAACACAACATCATCCCTGACCGCATTGAAGCAGGTACATTCATGGTAGCAGCTGCAATCACAGGCGGAGACGTTATCGTTGAAGGCGCAGTGCCGGAACATTCCAGCTCTTTAATCGCCAAAATGGAAGAAATGGGCGTTAAGTTTGAAGAAGTCGAAAACGGATTACGCGTTATCGGACCAGAAAAACTTAAGTCAATTGACATCAAAACGATGCCTCACCCAGGGTTCCCAACAGATATGCAATCCCAGATGATGTCTTTATTATTAGCAGCTGAAGGCACGAGCATGATTACGGAAACTGTATTTGAAAACCGCTTCATGCACGTTGAAGAGTTCCGTCGTATGAACGGCGACATCAAGATCGAAGGACGTTCCGTTGTCATCAATGGACCTTCCAAACTACAAGGCGCAGAAGTGGCAGCAACAGACCTTCGTGCAGCAGCAGCATTAACCCTAGCAGGATTAATTGCAGACGGATACACTCGTGTAACCGAGCTAAAACACCTAGACCGTGGATACGTAAACTTCCACAACAAACTAGCAGCACTTGGCGCAGACATCGAACGCGTAAGCTCCATGGAACAAGAACAAACAATCATCCTAGAGCAAATCAAAGAAGCCTAAACACACCAAAACAGCCAATCATTTATTTATATTCTACATTGAGGGTCAGACTCCTTTAAGGGTCTGACCCTTTTTTGAACTTTTTTTTGAGCCTTCGACATGAGGGCGGAAATTCCTGCTGGGGTCTGACCCCAGCACAGCATTTTTTTCACTACTTATTAATATTCCATCTTTTTTTCTATCAGACCATTTTTTTGTGGGATATAGAATTGTTTTCTGATAGTTGTAGGTTATGTGTATATAATATAGAAGTTTTTAGGAGTTTTTTAGGGTTTGAGGCTGCTACACGAATCCTTGAAACCTGCCCATATTTTAGTCATAATTGCTTGTCCGCCTCCATAAGAATGAAGAGTAAAGGTATCCAACCATCAGCAAACAACTACTACTTTATTGTTATCGGAGGCTCGGCGCTATGAGAAACTTGAAACCAATCATCGTACTCACTTCTATTCTATTTGTCATGGTATTAATGGTACCAACGTTATTAGTCATGCCGTTTGTCGATAAGGAAAGCGGCCAGTTAGCAGAAGAACTCCAACCGAACCAGCAAATCCAAAACCAAGTAGATTCAATCGACTCTCCGATTGATGTAGCGGTTTATCGACATAAACTGGAGATGATTGAAAAAATACCGCTAGAGGACTATATTGTTGGCGTAGTCGCTTCGGAAATGCCGGCTGACTTTGAGCTAGAGGCGCTAAAAGCACAGGCTTTGGCAGCGCGGACGTATATTTTAAGGCAGCTAATGGCGGAAGAAAAACTAGGCACACCAGAAGGCGCTGATGTGACAGATACCGAACAGCACCAGGTGTATAAAAGCCCCGAGGAACTAAAAGCCGCCTGGGCAGCGGAAGACTTTAACTGGAAGATGGAAAAAATAAAACAGGCGGTCGCGGAAACAGCCGGATCCGTCCTTACCTATAATAATGCACCAATTGATGCAAGTTACTTTTCCACTAGCAATGGCTACACAGAAAACTCGGAAGAATACTGGCCAAACGAAATTCCATATTTACGAAGTGTAGAAAGCCCTTGGGATGTAGATTCTGAAAAATACTTAAGTCAAGTATCATTGCCGGTACAAGAATTTCAATCCAAGCTTGGTGTAAGCTTGGGAAGTGACGGTGCTGTAGGGAAAATCATCTCGCGCACAACTGGGAACCGAGTGGAGACGGTAGATATTAATGGGAAGACATTGAGCGGAAGAGAAGTGCGTGACATCCTTAAGCTGCGCTCTAGCGACTTTACATGGGAGCGTAAAGGAGACAACATTGTCATCACCACCAAAGGTTTTGGCCACGGAGTCGGGATGAGCCAATACGGAGCCAACGGCATGGCCCTAGAAGGCAAAAACCATACCCAAATCATCTCTCACTACTACAAAGACGTCCAAATCGCCAGCGCCGAACAGTACCTAAATAAAGTGACAGCGAAGAGATAGAGAAGGGGAAAACATAAAAAAATGAAAAAAATAACCCTTTGGGGGTCAGACCCCCAAAGGATTTCCCCTCTTTATGTCGAATAGAGGTTCACCCGTCAGACCCCGGCTCCTGCCGGGGTCTGACCCCTTTTCAAACTTTTTTTCAGTTTCCATGCATAATTCCCCCTCTATTGAAGGAAAATAAGCATTTCAAAAAATTTTTCAGCCTGCATGTATATTATTCTGTGAATCTGTTCAGAATGATTGCTGAGGTGATGATACAATGAGAGAGGAAGAAAAGAAACGGACTTCTCAAAATTCAAATTGGCAACGCTTAATGAAAAAGCGTTGGGTGTTCCCAGCAATCTATCTTGGGTGCGCAGCAATCATTTTGACAGCGGTTTTAGTATCCCAATCAGGTAATGAATCAGAAGGTAATCCAGGAAACACAGAAGGGCAAGGACCTACCACTTCTTATGGTGATCAGGATTCCATGGAAGTAAACAGCCCGGTAGAAAACTTTGTAATGCCGGTAACAGATGTTAACTCTTCTGTCATCCAAAGACCATTCTGGGATGCAAATGCATCTAAAGAAGAACAAGAAGCAGCTTTCATTGAGTACAATGGTATTTACCAACCAAACACAGGTATCGACATTGCAATGAAAGACGGCGAAACATTCGAAGTAGTCGCTTCTTTAAGTGGAACTGTAACGCATGTTGAAAATGATCCATTACTAGGAAACGTCGTAGAAATTGAGCATTTGGATGGTGTGAAAACAATCTATCAATCACTGACTGACGTACAAGTCAAAGTCAACGATTTCGTAGAGCAAGGTGAAACAATCGCCAAAGCACACACAAACCAACTGAACAAAGACGCAGTACACGTTCATTTTGAAATCCGCAAGGACAATGTAGCAGTGAATCCGAGCAGCTTTTTTAACAAACCAGTCACTTCCCTACTAGAGGAAGAAGGACAAGCTTCTGAAGAAGGAAGCGAGCCAGCTGGTGAACAAGAAAAAGAAGAAACTCCAGCAGAGGGCAAAGATAAGCCTGAAGACGGAGAAGACAAAGACGGCGACGAAGGATCTTCTGACGAAGAAGAAGAATCCGTTAGCTATCTAACATAATCTAAAGTCTTGTTAATTAAATAAATGCTAGAACGATAAACTCTATTGAGCCAAAGAGCAGCTTACAAACGGGAAACACAACTCCGGAAAGCTGCTCTTTTTCTATGCAAAATTTTTATCTGCTTCACCCAAAACAAGGAATAAAACCATGCCCACCTGGGTATACTAACAATACCGATACACAAACAACACAACAGCGCAAAACAAGAGAATGTCAAAACCGCCAAACGAAGGTACCGTTTGGCGGTATTTTTTTTGGTTTGAAAAAAATTCTCAAAAGGGGTCAGACCCCTAAAGGTGTTTTGCCCTTCATGTCGAATACTATATAAGTTGGCCCACTCCACCCATTCCCCCACAACAAGACCTCCGCACGCACTTTTCACTAAGCCGCATGCCAACGCTAGTCAACAAATACCAAACCCAAATCCCACCCCGAAAGGAGCACCACCCACTATGCCCAGAAACCGAAGAATCTGGTTCCCCGGAGCCATGTACCACGTCACCACCAGAGGAAACCGCCGCAGCATTATCTTCTTTGACCCACAAGACTACCACACCTACAAGCGCATCCTCCTCGAAATCAAGTACAAATACCCGTTCAAACTGCACGCTTACTGCCTCATGACCAACCACACCCACCTGCTCATCGAAACCGAAACCACCAACATCAGCCTGATCATGCAAAAAATCAACACGAAATACGCCCAGTACATTAACCGCAAATACCGACTCACCGGCCACCTTTTAGAAGGAAGATTCAAATCCAGCCTCATCGACGACATCGACTACCAAATCGACGTCAGCAAATACATCCACCTCAACCCGGTCGCCGCCCAGATGGTCCACAACCCCGAAGACTACCCATTCAGCAGCTACAAGCAATACCTCTACAACAACCAACACGACCCACTCGTCACCACAAAAGACATCCTGAAGTACTTTTCCATCACCAACCACCAAGAATCCTACCCACACTACGTCAACACCCCAAACACCCGAATCCATTTCACCCCCAACAACAAAGCAAAATTTCTTATTTTGAAAAAATAAAGAAAATTACGTATAATAGAAAATAATTCGCATAACGAAATAATAGGGGGATTAACACATGACACTCAAACTCGACTATCTTAACAACCCATATCCATCCCAGCGCAACACCGTTTTCGCTCAAAACGGCATGGTTGCTACATCGCAGCCACTAGCCGCACAAGCTGGCCTTGATATCTTGAAAAAAGGAGGAAACGCCATAGATGCGGCCATTGCAACAGCAGCATGCCTGACTGTCGTAGAACCAACCTCCAACGGAATCGGCGGCGATGCATTCGCACTTGTCTGGACAAAAGGGGAACTTCACGGTCTCAACGCAAGCGGCCCAGCACCTCAATCCATTTCCATCGAAGCGGTAAAAGAGAGAGGCCACGAAACGATGCCGAAAATGGGCCTTATCCCGGTCACCGTCCCTGGAGCACCATCCGCCTGGGCAGAGCTATCCAAGAAATTTGGCAAACTATCACTCTCAGAAGTATTACAACCTGCCATTGAGTACGCAGAAAAAGGTTACCCAGTCTCGCCAACACTCGGAAAGTACTGGAAGGGCGCTTGCAACGCCTATAAAAAATCCTGCACAACCGAAGAATTTTCTCACTGGTTCGAAACCTTCGCACCAGACGGACGTGCGCCAGAAATCGGTGAAACATGGTCCTCCAAAGGCCACGCCGACACCTTAAGACAAATCGGCGAAACAAACGGAGAAGCCTTCTACCGCGGCGAACTAGCCCATAAAATTGCGGACTTCTCCAAGCAGCACAACGGCTTCCTTACATATGATGACCTAGCAGCCTACCAACCTGAGTGGGTGCAGCCAATCAAAGTCAACTACCGAGGCTACGACGTCTGGGAAATCCCGCCGAATGGCCAAGGAATTGTCGCGCTTATGGCACTAAACATGCTAAAAGAGGAAACCTTCACCGAACGCGACAGTCTCGAAACCTATCACAAACAAATCGAAGCAATGAAACTCGCATTTGCTGACGCTAAAAAATACGTATCAGATACAACGACCATGACACATACCGCAGAAGAATTACTGTCCGATTCCTTTGCAAAAGAAAGAAGGGGCCTCATCACCGACACAGCTCTCACGCCAGAGCCAGGAACTCCGCCAAAAGGGGGAACTGTCTATTTGGCGACCGCCGATGGGGAAGGGAATATGGTCTCCTTTATCCAGAGCAACTACATGGGCTTCGGATCCGGTGTTGTCGTACCAGGAACCGGGATCGGCTTGCAGAACAGGGGACATGATTTCTCTCTTGATCCAGAACACGAAAACGCGCTGGCACCAGGGAAGAAGACATACCACACCATCATCCCTGGCTTCCTGACAAAAGACAACGAAGCCGTCGGACCGTTCGGCGTCATGGGAGGATACATGCAGCCACAGGGTCACATGCAAGTCGTCATGAACACCGTCGACTTCCACCTCAACCCGCAGGCAGCCCTGGACGCACCAAGATGGCAGTGGATGGAAGGCAAAACCGTACACGTCGAGCACCACTTCCCGCAACACCTGGCCCAAGCACTCCAGCGCAAAGGCCACAACATCCAAGTCACACTTGACGGAGGCAGCTTCGGCCGCGGCCAAATCATCTGGCGCGACCCAAAAACCGGCACCCTCACCGGAGGCACCGAACCAAGAACCGACGGCTGCATTGCATCGTGGTAGAGAGGTAAAGAGGTAAATGATTAAAGAGGGGTCTGACCCGCTCTCCGTTAAAGCACTAAAGAACTAAAGAGGGGTCTGACCCTCACTCCACTAAAGCACCAAAGCAACGTAGAGTCCGTCAGCCCCTCCTCATAAAGGAGGAAACCATACACCATGAAGCAATGGGACTTATTTATCGCATTCTTCCGTGTTGGGATGCTTGGTTACGGCGGAGGACCGTCCAGCATTCCGCTTGTACATAAAGAGGTAGTAGGCAAGTACAAATGGCTCTCAGACGACGATTTCTCTGACATCCTCGCACTCGCCAACACCCTGCCCGGGCCAATCAACACTAAAATGGCCGGTTATATCGGGTACCGCGTCGGCGGCTACACAGGCATGATGAACGCCATCCTAGCCTCCACCATCCCGACCATCATACTCATGATCGTCCTGCTCACCACGCTAACAAGCTTCAAAGACCAAGCGTGGGTACAAGGCATGACCAAAGCAGTCCTCCCTGTTGTCGGCGTTTTACTTGCCGTCCTGACATGGGACTTTCTATCAAAATCACAAAAAGGACTAGGTTGGCCCATCGCCATCTTCCTAATCCTAGCTAGTTTCCTATTCATTGAGATTCTCGGCATCCATCCAGGAATCGTCATTGCGATACTACTTGCTGCGGCAGTCCTGAAAAAAGACAAACCAAAACCGGAAAAAGGAGGGACCCAAGCATGATCTACTGGGAGATCTTCCTCGCCTTTTTCATACCGGGCATCCTGGGGTACGGCGGAGGCCCCGCATCTATTCCGCTAGTGGAGAACGAAGTCGTCCACCGCTACGGCTGGCTGTCCGTCTCAGAGTTCAGTGAAGTACTCGCACTCGGAAACGCCTTACCAGGGCCTATCGCAACCAAAATGGCCGGCTACATTGGCTACGAACAAGCAGGCATACTGGGCGCAGCCGTAGGCGTATTCGCCACCGTCGCACCATCACTCATCCTGATGATTGCACTCATGAGCCTCTTATACAAATTCCGAGACTCGCCAAAAGTAAAACGAATGTCCAACTACGTGCGACCAACCATCGCACTCCTGCTTGGTGTCATGGCCTACCGATTCTTCGCTGAATCCTACGAAGCAAGCGGCACCATCCAAACAGTGTTTCTCATTATCGCAAGCTACCTACTTCTTGAAAAATGGAAAGTGCACCCCGCATACGTCATTGTGGGAGCATTAACTTACGGAGCAATATTACTTTAAATAAGCAGGTGGGAACGGTTCACTAGCTCCTTCGAACATAGATCAAGGCGCCAAAAGCCAAAACCGTCCCTCCGCATCCAAAATATTAGGAGGTCTTCCATCATGACCAAAACCCTACTTTTAACAGGATTTGAACCGTTTTTGAATTTTAAGATCAATCCCACAGAGGAGATTGTCAAGGAATTGGATCAACAGATAATTGGGCAATACCAAGTCATAAGCCGAGTGCTGCCTGTTGATTTCACCGAATCGGAAAAGTTGTTATTGGAGTATATGGAGGAGCTACAACCAGATGCCGTGGTCTCCCTTGGGCTTGCTGCGGGTCGGGCGCACATAACACCGGAGCGAATTGCCATCAACTGCAAGGATGCCGGAGGGGCTCCAGACAATAATGGAGTAGTGCTTCAAGATGCACCAATCAACCCAGATGGCCCCGACGGCTACTTCTCCACGTTGCCGATCCGCGCGATGGTAAACCATTTAAATGAAAATAGTTTTCCTGCAAAAATATCCAATACAGCAGGGACCTACTTATGTAATAACGTCATGTACGCGGCCCTGCACAAGCTAGCGCAACAGGCGGCAGGTGGAGCGGCTAACCATACTGAAACAGATGAACCAAACACAGCCCAAATCCCGGCAGGCTTCATCCATATTCCAGCCTCACACCAGCTCGCGACACAGCTCAATAACACACCAAGCTGGTCCCAGACTGACCTTACTGCAGCCATCAAACTGACAATTGAAACGATGTGAGTGAAGGGTCCAATCAATCAACGCAAAAAACCTGTATTCCATATGGAGTACAGGTTTTTGCTCATTGCTTTTTCAATCCTTCACAAATATCAACTTATACAGTTGAATCAGCACAAGTGGCATAAGTGCCAGAGCATAGACATAGCCGAACTGGGCAGAAGTTAGTGTGGCAACTTCAAAAAGCCCTTTTAAAGGATCCACCAGCAGAACAAGCTGCAGGAGCGCGATGCCTATGACGACTGCCCCTATTAAATAGAGGTTGGAAAACAATCCAACTTTGAATATCGACTGTCTGGAACGTGCGTTGAAGCCATGAAACAGTCGGGCAAGACATAGTGTGGAAAAAGCCATGGTACTGGCTGTCAAAGGATCATCCATGGTTAGTCCGATATGAAAAGCAATCAGCGTAGCCACGGCAATCAAGAATCCTTCACTAAGGAGCCGTGCTGCAAACACTTTATTTAGAAGCGGGGTTTCCACATCCCTCGGTTTTTCATCCATCACTTTTTTATTATGAGGTTCAAGTCCAATTGCAATTGCTGGCAGGCTATCTGTCAGCAAATTGATGAACAGCAGATGCACTGGCGCAAATGGAACAGGTAATCCGCCTATAGCAGCATATAAAACCGATAAAATTCCTGCTGTGTTACCGGCAAGCAGGAACCGGATGGAATTTTTGATGTTGGCATAGATGCTTCTTCCATTGGCAATCGCCTTAACGATGGTGGAAAAGTTATCATCTGTTAAAACCATGGACGAGGCATCCTTGGCCACTTCCGTTCCTGTGATTCCCATGGCGATACCAATGTTCGCCTGTTTCAAAGCGGGACCATCGTTGACTCCGTCGCCGGTCATGGCAATGATATTCCCTTTTTCCTGCCAAGCTCGAACAATCCGGATTTTATGCTCCGGGGATACTCGTGCATAAACGGAAATGTCCTCTACCATGCCTTTTAAATCCTCGTCACTTATCTTTTCGAGCTCAAATCCTTCCACCGCTTTATCGCCATCCCGGAAAATCCCGATCTCCTTTGCAATCGCAGAAGCGGTTATTTTATGGTCTCCTGTGATCATCACCGGTTTGATGCCTGCTGAAATGCATCGTTCGACCGCTTCCTTAGACTCCGCACGGGGAGGATCCATCATGGCAGTCAATCCGACAAAGATTAAGTCATGTTCATCCTCGGTCGAGATAGTCTCATAATTCGCCACCTCTTTATAAGCAAAGGCTAGCACACGCAGTCCGCTTTCTGAAAAGGAATGATTTACTTTCTCGATTTTCTTCCTTTCCTCTTCTGAAAAATCGGATATGCCATCTGAAGTTTCTATTTTTACTACCCGATCCAGTAAAACATCAACGGCACCCTTAGTGATTAGTACCTGCTTGGAATCTAGGGTTTGGACAGTACTCATCAGCTTTCTGTCAGAATCAAATGGAACTTCCTTCAATCTAGGATAGGATTTCCTTGTTTCTATTTCGTCCAATTCATAGACTTTTTCTCCAAAATCAACCAAGGCAATCTCAGTAGGATCTCCAATCTCCTTATCCTTGGTGGTCTCTGCGTCGTTACACAAAATCTGCATAAGCAGGAATTTTTCATGCAGCGCCTGATCCATCCTCAATTTGTCATGCTCATGGACCTCTGAATCCAGAAACACTTTTTGCACAGTCATTTTATTTTGTGTCAGGGTACCGGTTTTATCTGAACAAATGACAGAGATGCTGCCGAGGCTTTCCACTGCGTGAAGTTTTCGAATAATGGCATTTTCCTTTGCCATCTTTTGAGTGCCAAACGCAAGCACGATTGTCACGATGGAGCTTAATGCTTCCGGTATGGCCGCGACTGCCAGGGCAACGGCGAACATGAAGGAGTCAATCAATGTCCGTCCCCGAATGATATCGACCACAAAAATGAGAACAGCAATGATGATAATAGCAACGGCAAGCTTCTTACCGAAATTATCAAGATTCATTTGAAGTGGCGTTTTCTTCTCTTTAGCACTCTCCATCAAGTTGGCGATTTTACCGATTTCCGTTTTCTGTCCAATTTGTGTAACCACAATGACAGCTCTTCCGTATGTAACAAAGCTCCCGGAGAATACCATGTTCGTCTTATCGCCAATGGAAACATCATCCTCATTAATCGGATCAAGGGTTTTATCTACACTGATGGATTCACCGGTCAAGGAGCTTTCATTTACTTGAAGGCTGTGGGCTTCGATGATTCTGCCATCTGCACTTATGTAATCCCCTGCATCAAGGTAGAGTATATCTCCAACCACGACTTCCTTGGATGGTATTTCAACTTTATCTCCATTCCTTAAAACCTTGGCAGTGGGCGAGGACAGGTTTTTCAGGCTCTTTAGCGACTGCTCCGCTTTTACATGCTGAACGGTTCCAAGAATGGCATTGAGGATAACCACGAACATGATGACGATGGTGCTTTCGAATTTCCCTAAAAAGGCAGAAAGTAAAGCTGCTACAATTAGAATAATGACAAGAAAATCCTTGAACTGTTCCAAAAATACTTGAAAGGTGCTTTTTCGCTGTTCTTCACCAAGTTCATTAAAACCATACTGCTCCTGTCTTTTTTTCACTTCCGAATCAGTAAGGCCATCCTTTGTAACCTCAATATTCTTCAACACTTCTTCAAAGGGTAGCTTATAGAATTTGTCCATATATAGCTCCTTTCTTAACAGATTTATACTGTCTATACCCGAACTTTATTCACTACATACTATTCCTAAAAAAAATACTGTTATGCAAGTATGAAAATGGTGTTAACGATACACTTTCACCACTCAAAAAGTACAACACCACCACGTGCTAAATACCGTCCACCCCGAATACCATACTAAAGTGTCAAAAACCAACACCCATGGAGGGCCACCATGACAAACCCAACGATGAAAAAACTCCTGTGCTTCCTGGCAATCCTGTCCCTTTTAGCACTTTCAGCCTGTAGCGCCGATCCCGTCCAAGAAGACCTGATGACCTACGTAAACGAAGACCTGATGAGCATTTTTGAACTTGAAGCAGAAGCCGTTGACTCCTACTCGAGCGTTTCAGGCAACAACTACACAGACGACTGGACCATGTACGAAACGATGGACACCGTCACCATTCCAGCCTACACCGAATTTATTGAAAAACTAGAAAGCATCCGACCAGAAACGAAAGAAGTACGCGCCGTCCACGAAATTTACATCGACGCCAGCAACACCCAATTTCGTGCCATGAAAATGATCCTAATCGCACTCGAACTCCAAAGCTACGACAAAATCCTAGAAGCCAACGAACTCCTCGACGAAGGCCGCGCCAAACTCCGCCAATTTCAAGACGAACTAGAAGAACTAATGGAAGCCCACGAAGTGGAATGGGAAGAAGAAATCCTATAACACACAAAGTCCCCACTTCAAAACGATCTGGAGCGCCCGATACGCCATAGCGCTCCAGATCATATCGCCTGCCGATACATTCAATTCCCCTTATAGAAAAAATTTTTTCACCCCAATCGGGAATCCACATATTAATAAAAATTCTATCTAGCTAAATCAAAAGACTAAGAAAATTAACATATTTAACCAATAAACCATTTCTTTAAAACTAAAAAACGTGTTGTACTAATACACACCGAAAAACAAACCTCGAAAATTGTAGATTTCTATTCCAAAACAAACAGTTGACTTGAAACCACCCATATACCATAATCTAGTTATTAGAATTATTACAAAATTCTGTCTTAATACAGAATAAACCGTGAAGCAAAAGGGAGGGATATTCGACACAAAAAACTAAAGCGCTTACAAAAAAGGAGACAAACACGATATGCTATTATTCTACTTATTCCTAATCATCACCGTCACCAGCATCTTTCTGGCAATCAAAAAACAAAAACCAATCCTACTATCAGTCCCAATAGCAACCCTAATCACCTACGCCGTCGTGGAAATCGCCCTAGTACCAGCACCCTTCCTCGACACCATCAAATTCATCTTCAGCCTAAGATAACAACATTAAAAATTTTAACCCAAAAGGGGTCAGACCCCGGCAGGAATTTCACCACCCGCGTCGAACCCCACTCCAAAACTAAAAGGAGGCTAACCTTTGAAAAAAATTGAAAAGTCCGTTGCTGATGCTTATTTTCGCGAGAAGAACAAGTTTATCTTAATCTATTTAGCTATCTGGCTTGGGGTATCATTTGGCATTGTCCTGTTTGCCGAATCCCTGCAATTCACCATTTTCGGAGGCTTCCCATTCCATTACTTCATGGGCGCACAAGGATCCATCATTGTCTTTATCATTCTATTATTCGTCAACGCCAAAGTCAGCGACAAAATTGACGCAAAATACGGCATCGATGAAAAGGCCAACGAAGT
Organism: Sutcliffiella horikoshii; assembly: GCF_008180725.1. Classification (GTDB taxonomy): domain Bacteria; phylum Bacillota; class Bacilli; order Bacillales; family Bacillaceae_I; genus Sutcliffiella_A; species Sutcliffiella_A horikoshii_B. Next base: position 301,282 of record NZ_VTEV01000002.1, read on the forward strand.
CCTAAGCGCAGGAAAAACCCTAGATCACTAATCCGACAGACCACACCACACCTAGAATCTCACACAATTAAATTTTTATACCCGAAAGTCTCACATCCAAGAATCTCACACAACATGAATCTCACGAAAAATACACACTCAAGCACTTATAAAAAGAAATCCCACTAAACCCAAAGGGGGCCCAACGTTTGGATAATCAGTTTATCGTCTCACTCACCCTGATCCTGATCACTTTCGGACTTTATATCGGAATTGCCATCTACAATAAAGCACGCCAAACCTCCGACTTCTACGTAGCTGGCCGCGGCGTTCCACCAATTTTTAACGGAATGGCCATTGGCGCCGACTGGATGAGTGCAGCCTCATTCATTGGACTAGCCGGGACCATTATGCTACTAGGATACGACGGACTTGCATACATAATGGGGTGGACAGGCGGATACCTGCTCCTTACCTTCCTTCTTGCCCCGCAACTGAGAAAATACGGCCGCTACACTGTGCCAGAATTCATCGGCGACCGCTTTGACAGCCACACCGCCCGCGTGATCGCGGCAATCTGTACCATTATTATCAGTTTCACCTATTCCATCGGCCAACTTTCAGGCTCCGGTGTTGTAATCGGCCGCTTGCTAGAAGTGGACGCAAGAATCGGGACCTTAATTGGGGTAGTCCTAATAGCATTCTACGCCGCATTCGGTGGGATGAAGGGGATTACCTGGACACAGGTGGCACAGTACATCATCCTAATCATCGCTTACCTAGTCCCGGTAATTTTCATGTCCCTGCAACTGACAAACAACCCTTTACCATGGCTAACCTATGGGAACCTTGTTAACGAACTGGGGGCTCTCGACCGTGAACTTGGTTTGTCCGAATACTTCGCACCGTTTACAAACGGCACTAAATGGCAGTTCCTAGCACTCATGTTTACACTGATGGCGGGAACAGCGGGTCTGCCACACGTTATTGTGCGTTTCTACACCGTTTCCACTATGAAAGCAGCTCGCTGGTCAGGCGCATGGGCCCTGCTTTTCATCGGTCTCCTATACCTGTCCGCACCGGCATATGCGGCATTTTCACGCTTCATCTTAATGAAACAAGTAGCAGGAAGCCCAATTGACCAGCTTCCGGCATGGACGCAATCCTGGGTCAATACAGGGAAACTTCAGCTTGCTGACACAAATGGGGATGGTATCCTCCAATGGACCGAACTGATCATCGCAAATGACATCGTCGTTATGGCCACACCGGAAATCGCCAACCTTGGTGTTTTCGTCATCGGACTCGTAGCGGCAGGCGCTATGGCAGCGGCACTGTCCACAGCAGGAGGACTAATGATTGCCATCTCGTCCTCATTTGCCCATGATATTTACTACCGTGTCATGAGACCGAATGCATCCGAAAAAAACCGCCTTATGGTTGGCCGTGTCACTATCGTCACCGCAACCGTTCTTGCGGGTCTTGTAGCGCTTAACCCACCTGGGGCCATCACCCAAATCGTCGCATGGGCATTCGCGCTCGCATCCGGAACTTTCTTCCCGGCACTCCTCCTTGGAGTATGGTGGAAACGTGCCAACGCACAAGGAGTCATCGCCGGAATGCTTGTAGGACTTGCCGTTACGCTATCCTATATTTTCGCAGCAAAATACGGCGGCTTCACCGTCCTTGGTATTATCGATACAGGAGCCGGTGTATTTGGAGCGACGGCAGCCATCATTACCATCATCGTCGTATCGCTTAGAACAAAAGCGCCATCACAAAAAATTCAAGACGAAGTGGTGGACCTTCGTTATCCGGAACAAATGTCGTACAAAAATGGAAACGTCTGGATGGACAACTAAATTAAATAAAAAAGAGGAGCGGCGCCAAACTACGCTGCTCCTCTTTTTTGCAATTAGACTACCGTATCGCCACCCGATACATTGCTAGATATAAAAAACTCTATCTCTCCAAAGCACCTAGACATAAAGGTTCATACAAAATATGTTCCTATTCGCAAAAAAGCATTATTTCCCGAGCAATTTAGCAGAAAACATCCCGCTTTCCACACTTGTCGACAAATAGAAATTTAGCTTCTTCGATAACGATACAACAGGTTTCTACGAGGGATTACAGACTAATAGAATTTGGTGCAGTGAAATAAAGAAACTTCAAGTTATCTAAGAGAGCACCTTCCATAAATACATTAACCTTAATCGACAAATTTCTCGGGAAATTTCTGAGCTATTAGGCTCACTCACTACCAAACAGACTCAGCCACGTAATCAACATAAAAAAAACCGTCCTCACCGACGGGTCCCAATCGTTTAAATATCAAATTCCAACCGATCCCTAACCCCTGGCCAAGCTGAATCAGCGAGCCACACAATCACTTTATGCCGACCAGGCTGAAGATCCTTCAACGGTATATCAAAACTCAATTCCTGTCCTGGCTCCACCATGATTTCCTCATAAATCATCGTAAACATTTTTCCTTCAGAAAACTGTTCTATACGTACTCCATCCCGATACAAGATATAATCATATCGCTGCCCGCTACGGAAGGTAACCATCTCCGAAGCATCACTATTATTTTCTACGACAAAGTGCAACATTACCGAATCGGGACCACTCTCTGAATACGTCAACTTTGCTTCCAAACCCATGCTACAACACTCCCATCGCAATCTAATCCATTACTAAACTATTCGACAAAACTAGGACTATACCTCTAATGATTGGAGAATAGGAAAAAAGGGTATTGAACACATAAAAGACAATTGGAGTATTTTTTTGGACTACATCAGCTTTAATTCCCGTAAGTGGAAGCGTAATAGTGTTTTTTCTTCTGGTAAAAACTCGAAATACAACTCATATTTATCGTCAATTGTGTAGTAATAGAAATATAGACCTTCCATTTCGTTTAGTCCTTCTTGTTCCGGCTCGCCCATCAGTTTCTTAACGTCCTCTGGTGTCAGGGGTTCAGGGCGAATGACAGTCAGCAATCCAACGGTATTTTCTCCTGCCGCTGTTCCGTAGCCGGTATTGGAATAAATATGATAAAAGGCTTCATTTCGTTGAATCTCGGCATCTGGTTCCCCCAACTCATGGGTGATCGTCCTAATCGGTGTTCCGATACCATAGCCATCTGGAGTAAACTTGCCTTCTTTTATGCTTGCTAGGAAATGTTCATCGATGACAAATGTGTCAGCAGGGGTAAATGTATGGTTAAAGTCGACCGATAGCTCCGGGTCAGCACATTCCTCTGACTCTTTCACTTCTATACCTTCTGCACCCATTTGAAAAGTGAGCACACAGCCATTTTGTCCTGGTTCGGAAACAGCAATAGATCCATTCTTTTTTGCGTACCCACTACCTATACTCTTTACAGAAACGAAAAACTCGGACGAATCCTCGGATTTTGGAGTAGGATCATCATTAGATACTTTTATATTAAAAGAAAAGCCTTCCTCCGTTTCATCATATGTATTTAATTGGCCAATGATGGCTGGCTCGGAAGAAGTAAACCAATCACCCTGCCATTTATCAGTCAATGGAACACTCTCCTCTAAAGTAGTTTCCTTGCCTGCTACTGGTGCACCCTCACTAGAACTACCCTGACAACCCGCAAGAAACAACAATGAACAACACAGTACGAATAATTTATTTATAACAAGGACCCCCTAAATAATGGTTTTCGACCCAATTATAGCACTTGGGGGCGTCGAATGGCTCCATTTTCAAAAAAATCAAACAAAAGCCTTGTCCCTCAAGACATTTCTGGCATAAACAACCAACCAAGCTAATAAACTGATACAAACCAAACATACAAAGAGAGTGTTTGAGGTGAGGGATCGTAGATTGTCTCGAAGAATTACACCAGCCATCCTACTTTTGTTTCATATACAACTATAAATATATGCACTTCGTTACATCGGTATAAGCGAGTCTCATTTCACACTTCTCAACATCCACAATTTAGGGAGGGCGAGTGGTGTGCACGATTACATCAAAGAGAGAACTATCAAGATTGGAAAGTATATCGTGGAGACAAAGAAAACAGTTCGCGTGATAGCGAAAGAGTTTGGCGTTTCCAAAAGTACTGTCCACAAGGACTTGACCGAAAGGCTGCCAGAGATCAACCCAGACTTAGCAAACGAAGTCAAAACAATCCTTGATTACCATAAATCCATCAGGCATTTACGGGGCGGCGAAGCAACCAAGATGAAGTACAAGAAAGAGGAAGAAGCCGTAAAATAAAACAGAGATACCAGGGCGGAGGAGAAGCTCTGGTATTTTTGGTTTTCGTGAACTGCGTGTACCCACCATCTATCATATTTCCACAGTATGAAGACAATCTGAGCAAGAAAACTTCAACGAGATTGTCTTCATCCCCATTATGAAAACAATCTCAACACGAATTTTGCTTCGAAAGTGTCTTCATAGCTGCTATGAAGACACTCCCAACAGAAAATTACAGTCGAAATTGTCTTCATCCCACTAACCTATTTCCACATTCCTCCGAACACCTTTCCCTTTCGACAAAATACTCAAAAAAATGACACACATCCACTGTTAAATTCAACCTTTATTTAGTAAAATGTGATAGAATATACAATTAGGACTAAAGATAGTGTTCATTAGCAATTAAACAATCAAAGAACATTCAGATAAAAAGTCGCGAGTATAAAAGCATACGTGCAAGGAGGAAAAAAGTAAGATGTTTGCAAGGGATATTGGAATTGACCTGGGTACGGCGAACGTACTCATCCACGTAAAAGGAAAAGGCATCGTCCTAAACGAGCCATCCGTAGTAGCACTGGACACGAACACAGGAAAAGTATTGGCGGTAGGGGAAGAAGCTCGTAAAATGGTCGGGCGTACTCCAGGAAACATCGTAGCGATGCGACCGCTAAAAGACGGAGTGATCGCAGACTTCGAAGTAACAGAAGCGATGCTTAAACATTTCATAAAAAAACTAAACGTTAAGGGCTTCCTATCCAAGCCGCGCATTCTTATTTGTTGCCCAACTAACATCACGTCCGTTGAGCAAAAAGCAATCAGAGAAGCGGCAGAAAAGAGCGGCGGCAAAAAAGTTTACTTAGAAGAAGAGCCAAAAGTGGCAGCAATCGGAGCGGGCATGGACATTTTCCAACCGAGCGGAAACATGGTTGTCGACATCGGGGGCGGAACGACAGACGTAGCGGTCCTTTCCATGGGCGACATCGTAACTGCGTCTTCTATTAAAATGGCCGGAGACAAGTTCGACGCCGAAATCCTTCAATACATCAAAAAGAAGTACAAGCTTCTTATCGGTGAGCGCACAGCCGAAAACATCAAAATCGAAATAGCAACTGTATTCCCTGGCGGCCGCAGCGAATCTATCGACATCCGCGGACGAGACATGGTTAGCGGTCTGCCACAAACCATCACGGTTAAATCTGAAGAGATCGAAGAAGCACTGCGCGAATCCGTTCAAGTAATCGTGCAAGCAGCGAAAAGCGTCCTAGAACGTACACCGCCAGAACTTTCCGCAGACATCATCGACCGCGGCGTCATCCTGACAGGCGGAGGAGCACTCCTGCATGGAATGGACCAACTCCTAGCAGAAGAACTAAAAGTCCCAGTCCTAGTAGCAGAACAACCAATGGACTGCGTAGCAATCGGAACAGGCATCATGCTCGACCACATCGACCGCCTACCATCCAAAAGCTTCGCCTAACACAACAAAACAAAAACAAAAGGAGCACCCATTCAGGGCAGCTCCTTTTGCACATTAACAAACCAAAATAAACAGCAAAAACTAAAGGGGTCTGTGGGGTCTGTCCCCCTTAAAAGACGACATAAAATAATTAAATCCCCCACGCGGGGGACTGACCCCGTCCTTACGCTCTTCCACAGCTCCCAACCAACCACCAAACAACACACCAGTTTACACCCCAAAAAATCTCCGCTATCATAAAACTAATTAAACAACCAAAAAAATATTTATCCCATAAGTACCGTAAAAAGGAGCACCACCATGCCATCCAACACTCAATCCCAACCACCAACCAAAAAGCGATTCCGCACCGAAATAGAAGGGCTCCGCGCCGTCGCAGCCCTCCTAGTAGCAATCTACCATATATGGTTGGGCAACGTCTCAGGGGGAGTAGACGTCTTCTTCGTTGTCTCCGGTTTTCTCATCACAACATCCCTACTAGGAAGAGTCCAACGCCAAAGAAAAATAGACATCCTAGACTTCATCCTCGGCCTAGCAAAACGCCTCTTCCCGGCAGCTTTCTTTGTCCTGCTCGTCGTCACACTAGCAAGCATGCTCTGGCTCCCGCAAGTCCAATGGGCACAAACACTCCAAGAAATATTTGCGTCCGCTTTCTATTATCAAAACTGGCAACTTGCCTTTAATGCAGTCGACTATCTCGCACAAAACAACGAAGCAAGCCCAGTCCAGCACTTCTGGGCAATGTCGATCCAAGGACAATTCTACCTACTATGGCCGACCGTAGTTTTCGGACTTGCCATACTAATAACCAAAAAAACCAAAATAAACTTCAAAGCGACTCTAACCACAGCACTACTAACTGTTTTCACAGCATCACTGACCTATTCCATCTACCTTACATCCACCAACCAAGCATTTGCCTACTTCCACACCTTCACACGAGTATGGGAGTTCGCACTTGGAGGAATAGTCGCTGTACTTGGTTCGCACGTCGTCTTACGAAAACCTTTCAGTTTCATCCTAGGCTGGATCGGATTAATTGCTATTGTTTTATGCGGCATTATTCTCCAAGTATCCACCGTCTTCCCAGGGTACGCCGCACTTTGGCCGACCCTTGCGGCCATCTTCATCATCTTGGCCGGCAACAACGGAGGAACCTTTGGCGTACACAGATTTCTAAGTCTGAAACCACTAACAAGCCTTGGCAATCTATCTTACGCCCTCTATCTCTGGCACTGGCCAATATTGGTCTTTTATTTCATCTTATCAGGCAAAGAGACAGTTTCATTACTAGATGGACTAGCAATCATCATTGCTTCTATCATCTTGTCTTACGTTACAACCAACCTGATCGAAAAACCAATTCGAACAATGAGAAAAGAAACGCCAAAATGGAAGCGGGGATCAGTGGTCATTGCCTGTATGCTGCCAGTTGTGGCAACGGCATCACTTTGGGCCAACCAAATTAATAAAGCAGAATCGGAACTTGCTAACCTAATACAGAACGAGGAATATCCTGGAGCACTTGAAGTCTTCTCCAATAACGTAGTGGAAGATGTGCCTGTCCTGCCAACACCACTACAGGCACAGAACGATCTTCCGAAAGTATATGAGGACCAGTGCCATCAAAATTTGGAGGACTCTGAAGTAATTGCTTGCGAATATGGCGCAACCAATAACCCAATCTATACAGTCGCCCTTGTTGGGGGATCTCATTCCGCTCAATGGTTACCTGCACTAGAAGTGTTTGCTCAAGAGGAAAAAATCAAGGTCATAAACTATACAAAAAGTTCTTGCCGTTTCACAGCGGAAGAAGTGAACCCTGCCACATCCGAATCTTGTTACAAATGGAACAAAGAATTAATGCAAACCCTCCTATCAACCAAACCAGACCTTGTCTTCACCATTGCAGATGTTGGCCGAAAAGCGGAGGTGCCAGAAGGATTTGTCCAACAGTGGGAAACTCTAAACAAAGCAGACATTCCCGTCTTCGCACTTAGAGACAACGCCTGGTTCGAATTCGATGTACCGTCTTGTTTGGAAGAAAAGGGAGTCGATTCCCTGGAATGTGCACAAGAAAGGGAAAAGGCGCTGCCATCTGAGAGTCCATTCAGTAAATTGGAGACCGTCCCATCAAATGTGAACTACGTGGACCTTACCGACTATCTGTGTGAGGAGGACTATTGCAAACCTGTAAGAGGAAATGTCCTTGTCTACCGTGACAAACACCACATTACTGCGACATATGTGAAGACGATAGCTCCTATCCTGAAAAAGGAACTATTTGCTGTGCTCAATAAGTAATCCAGAAGAGCTAGGCCGTAAAACAGTTATGGCTCTTCTTTCCCATTCTTGATCGCCACCCTCTTATGTTACAAATCCTCCACGAAGGGTATAGAAAGAATACATCACAAAACCGTGGAGGTGCATCTGACATGTACCAAAGACTTTTGAAAATATGGCATTCTTACAGAGCGAGTTATCATGAAATTCTCATTGATGATTGCTTAGATGAAACATTACGCAAAACGTTAATCAATAAACTCAACTACCATAGACAAAAACTAAATGAAATGCACCAACTAAGCCCCTACCAGTAATGGAAAGGGCTTCTTTTTATGAAACAACCCAGCTGTGGATTGGAGCAAAAGGCGAAGACTCCAGCGGGGGAGAAGCGACATTGTTGAGACCCCGCAACGAAGTGAGGAGGCTCAAGGTCGCCCCGCGGAAAGCGCAGCCGTTTGCGGAAAGGAACAGCGGTATTCACCAGCCTATTCCTAAAAAAATCCAATAATCATAAAATTACATATATCGACAAACTCACATTTGTACTATAATAGAAATTAGAAAAATCTGTACGTTAAAAAATTTGAGGTGAAGTCGAGTGTTACGTGGATTCTATACTGCAACAGCGGGGATGATTTCTCAGCAGCGCCGCATGGAAATGATGTCGAACAATCTGGCAAATGCCAATACGCCTGGCTATAAAGCAGACCAAGGATCATTAAGATCCTTTCCTGATCTACTCCTACAACGGATGGAGCAAGCAAACGGTACGAAAACATTCAGTCCTATGTCGAACCCGAATGACCCGGTCCGCCTAAGCACAGGTGTGTACCTCCAAGAAACAAAGCCTAAGCATACACAGGGTGATTTGCGCCCTACAGGAAATGATACTGACCTTGCAATCCTAAATCAAAACCTGCCAGAAAATGCATCGGTGTATTTCACAGTCGAGCAAGTAGACGGTACACCTCGCTATACAAGAAACGGGAACTTCTCCATTGATCCTGAGGGCTTCTTAACAACAAACGGCGGGCTTTATGTACTTGATGAAAATAGTAACCGAATCCAGATTAGATCCCGTTCCATGCTGGTTCAACAGGACGGCACAATCCTTGAAGGAGATATCCGAAATACCCGACTTGGAATGGCGCTTGCAAACAACCCGGATGAGTTAGTGCGTGAAGGGAACGGCCTTTACCGAACTGCAGAAGGCGTAGCACCTCTTCAAGACGCTACAGGAGCGGCTGGAGTGAACTATCAAGTGTCACAAGGACATATCGAACGATCGAATGTAGACACGGCTCAAGCAATGAGTGACATGACGGCTGCCTACAGAGCATTCGAAGCGAATCAGAAGATCATTCAAGCGTATGATATGAGCATGCAAAAAGCAGCAAATGAAATCGGCCGAATAAATTAAGCCTCTTATGGAGGGAGAAAATAAATGAACAGAATCATGCTCAATGCAACCAATACAATGAACCAGCTTCAAAAGCAGTTAGACCTAATCTCACACAATGTGGCGAATGTAGACACAGTCGGATACAAACAAAGAAGTGCCACCTTCCAAGAACTGCTTGCACAACAAACAAACAACCAGCCACTGGCACAATATGATAACCAAACGGCACGTCAATCAGAGCTTGGGATCCGCGTTGGCTCAGGATCAGGCTTAAGTAAAACACAACTACACCTAACACAGGGACCTATGAAAGCCACCGATCGTATGTTAGACTTCGCACTAACAAAGGAAGATCAATTCTTTACGGTTCAAGTGACGGAAAATGGGCAAACTAGTACACAATTTACTCGAAATGGTGTATTCTATTTGTCGCCGATCAATAATGCCGAAGTAATGCTCGTTACTTCAGAAGGACATCCAGTGCTGGATAGTGACGATCAGCCGATCATACTACCGGAAGATGTGAAAGAAGTTAAACTTCAAGGAAGTGGCATTCTTTCTGCCATGATGACAGACGGACAAGCCATCGCACGTGAACTTGGAATAGCAGAAGTCATTAGACCGCAAATGCTAGAGTCAAGGCCTGGTTCTCTTTATGCAATACCACTTGCCAATGTACAGGATCCAGAAGCGGTAGTAGGCTATTTACAAGGTGGAGCACGCCAAGTTATCAGCATGCAACAAGGAATGCTCGAGCAATCCAATGTTGACCTTGCATCAGAAATGACGGAACTAACCTTAATGCAACGATCCTACCAATTCAACGCAAAATCCGTCCAATTCGCAGACCAGATGATGGGCCTCGTAAACGGACTGAAATCTTAAAGATAAATGTGGTCTTTAGCTGGTGATTGGAGCAAAAGGCGAAGACTCCTGAGGGAGATAGCGGTAGCTTGAGACCCCGCAGGCGTAGCCAAGGAGGCTCAAGCACCGCCCCTAGGAAAGCGAAGCCATTTGCGGAAATCACCAGCGGTGTTCAAGTCACACCAACAAAGTAGTAAATCCAACGAAAAAGGAGAGGTTGCGCAATGGAGCAAGAAACAGGCAAAAAGAGCTTATCAAGGGAAGAATTGCGCAAAGCTCAAAAAAATAAAGCAAGCCAACAAGAAGAAATAACTGCAACACAAGAAGAAAAACCAAAAAAATACAAATTTCGAATCCGTCTCATTCCAATATGGCTTCGCCTCATCATCCTCGTTATCGTCATGGCAGTAGCTGTCGTTGCCGGCGCCATGTTCGGTTACGGCGTACTCGGTGGAGGTAATCCAATGGATGTGCTCGAAAAAGAAACCTGGCAGCATATATTAGACCTGGTCAACAAACAATAAGGGAGTCCGACAAAGGACTTCCTATTTTTTATGCCTTCCTATATAATTGTAAGTAACTATTAGTAGGAGGTCACAAAAACATGCTTGAGATTAACCAAATCAAAGAAATCATTCCACATAGATACCCATTCCTTTTAGTCGACAGAATCATCGAACTGGAAGAGGGCCAACGCGCAATCGGCATCAAAAATGTAACTGCCAATGAAGAGTTCTTCAACGGACACTTCCCTGAGTTCCCCGTAATGCCAGGCGTATTAATCGTAGAAGCACTAGCACAAGTCGGAGCAGTAGCCATGCTTAAAAAAGAAGAAAACAAAGGCCGCCTTGCGTTCTTCACAGGAATTGACAACTGCCGATTCAAAAAACAAGTAGTCCCTGGGGACCAGCTTCGCCTAGAAGTCGAAATGACACGTGTACGCGGCAGTATCGGCAAAGGAAAAGGTACGGCAACAGTTGACGGACAACTCGTCTGCGAACTGGAAATGATGTTTGCGCTAGGACCAAAGCAGTAATTTGAAGAAATTTGCAAAAATCATGCAAGCTTTCTCGAAAAATGGGGAATATAAAAAGGGACCAAGCAACATGAGCTAACAAGGTCTTGAAATTCCATTTACGAAAGGAGAAGGTTTATATGAACAGCAAATGGTTATTAAAATTAACTGGTACTGCTTTAGCAGCAATGCTAATTACAGGATGTGCAGCAAACAATCAGGATGTTCCTCCGCCAGAAGAAGAGCCGCCAATGGAAGAACCTGCAGATCCTGAAATGGAAGAAGATCAAAACATGGAAGAAGATATGGAGCAAGACAAAGAGAACATGGAAGAAGATATGGAAATGGAAGAGGAAGAAGACCAGCAGTAATCTCTTTCATACATTGGGGGACAGTTCATACTGTCCCTTCTGTACGTACGAACAAAGCTTCACTTCTTATAGTCCCAAACTATCCGCCACTCGCCGTCTTCCTGAACAACATACACAAATTGCACAAAAACAAAATGGCCGTACTTCCCGTGGTAATCCTGCTTCACTTCGAATTCATACACAGACCCAAACGCTTCCCCGCCTTTCTCCATCTTCCAATTCTTTATCTCCTTTACCTTGCCAATATCAAATGAAAAAGTGTCTGCCCCAAAGTGTCCGTTAAACACGTGCGCCCGGTCCTGCACATACCCTCCCCTTGTAAACTTCTCCCTCATCTGGCTATGTAACAGTTCCCACGAATGACTGTATTCTGCATTACTTTCGTATTTGTAAAATTCATGGACAATTTGTTTCGCCTTTCTTTCAGATCCCATAAAGATGGATGAGAAAACAAACATTAGCAAAACAGTTGCTCCAATACCAACCAGTAACACAATAATCGGATTGCCTCTTCGTCTCCGCATAAAATATCTCCCCTAAGTTTGTCCATTAAGATACAACCATTTATATGCAGAATTACCCAACTTATTAAACATTCGACAAACTCCACCCTTGTTTCGACAAAATACGATTTATTTGTAAAAAATTACACGGGATTTTATGGCGCTTTCAAAGAATTCCCTCTTTTATTACAGAGAAATTACAATTAATATGTAGATAAGATAGGTAATCTCAACTATAATAGTTTCTGTATGACAGAATATGAAAAAATATGTAGGAACCATAAAGTTTACCAATATTATGTCGGAGGTCATCATGGAAGAAACTATTAGTCTAAAAGAACTATTTCAAACGATAAAAAAGCGTCTGTGGCTTATCGTACTCTTAACCGTTCTAGCAACTACAGCCAGTGGAGTCGTGAGCTATTTTTTGTTAACCCCAATCTATCAATCTTCTACACAACTACTAGTCAATCAATCTAATCAACAAGGTATGGTAGACGTAAACCAGATCCGATCCAATGTAGAAATAATCAGTACATACAATGTCATAATAAAAAGCGATGCAATTCTAGAAAAAGTAAGTCAAGAGTTAGATGGGAAAGAATCAATTCCATCACTGGATTCCAAGATTACGGTAGGGCCTGAGGGAACCTCTCAAGTGTTAAAGATCACAGTGGAACACGAAGATCCCGTGATGGCAACCAATATCGCCAACACGACAGCAGAGGTTTTCCAAAAGGAAGTAACAGAATTAATGAATATGAACGTCGAAAGCGTAACCATCATAACACCTGCTAAAATTTCGGATAATCCATCTCCAATCAAGCCTCAACCAGTACTTAACATGGCAATTGCCTTCGTTGTAGGTCTTATGGCAGGGGTGGGACTAGCATTTCTACTAGAGTTCTTGGATAACACAGTTAGAAACGAACAAGACGTGGAGAAGCTACTTGGATTACCGGTACTAGGATCTATCACGGTGATTGAAGATAAAGATGTTCAGGAAGCGATCAGGCAACAAAGACAAACGAAAGCTAGAACAAGGGGTGAGACGGTTGGCTCTTAAGAAAAACAAACTCAAGAACAAGGCAAAAGCAACGACTAGCCGTCATCTAATTTCCGATAAATTACCAAAGTCACCAATTTCGGAACAATATAGAACCATCCGAACAAATATACAATTCTCTTCTGTTGACAAACAATTACGCTCCATAATGGTTACATCATCTGGTCCTTCTGAAGGGAAATCTACAACGGCAAGTAACCTGGCAGTAGTAAATGCACAACAAGGGAAGAAAGTGTTGTTTGTGGATGCTGACTTAAGGAAACCGACAGCGCATTATACATTTCAACAGGATAACTTTAAAGGGTTGACCACAGTCCTTACTAGACAGTCGACACTACTAGAAACCATCTTTCCAACAAGAATTCCTAACTTAGATATATTGACAAGTGGTCCAATTCCACCAAACCCAGCAGAACTATTAAGTTCTAAAATGATGGAGGAGCTACTTGTTTCGGCATATCATGAATATGATGTCGTGATTTTCGACACACCGCCTGTTCTTGCGGTAACAGATGCACAAATCCTTGCTAACCAATGTGATGGTACGATCCTGGTAATCGCAAGTGGTACAACGGATAAGGATAGCGCTATTAAAGCGAAAGAATTGTTAAACTCCGCGAAGGCAAAACTGCTTGGCGTAGTCTTAAACATGAAAAAACAAAATGACAGTTCGTATTACTATTACTACGGAGGAAAATAAGAGGATATTTCATCCTCCTATTTTTCGGCCTGAAAGCATGACTATATCACTATAATTTTTACATAAAATTCAAAAGAAAAGGAGGGTACCACCTTGACTTACAAAAAACGTCTTTCATTACTGATATTTGTCGACTCGCTCATTGTTTTGACAGGCATTTATTTCAGTTTTTGGATGATTATGCCGAATGAGAGTGTCTTTAGCTCCCAAACTTTATTTTATAGCTCGTTGACCCTTATCATTTGGCATCATTTATTTGCTTATTCCTACAAGCTCTACAATAAAGCCTGGGAATATGCAAGTATTGGAGAATTAATGGGCATCACAAAGGCTGTAACCTACTCTGTCACTGTTACAGGTTTTGTTCAGCTAATAGTAGACGCAGACATATACGTACGCGTACTTATCATCACTTGGATGTTACATATGTTACTTATAGGTGGTTCCCGTTTTTCTTGGCGTGTGTACCGTGATTTTTATTATAAAAGAAACAAGAACAAAAAACGTACCCTTATTGTCGGAGCAGGTGCAGCGGGTACAATGGTAGCACGACAACTGCTTCAAAACAGAGATGCAGAGTTGATTCCGGTAGCATTCGTCGATGACGACCCTAAAAAACAAAAATTACAAATACTAGATGTACCAGTAAACGGTGGAGTCAGTGATATTGAATCGGTTGTGGAAAAGATGGAAATCGACAACATCATCATCGCCATCCCGTCACTTGGAAAAAAAGAAATCAACACCATCTACCAAGAATGCGTCAAAACAGATGCCAAAACGAAGATTATCCCTATGTTAGAGGATCTCATGTCTGGAAAAGTATCTGTCAATGAATTCCGTGACGTCGAAGTAGAAGATCTTCTAGGAAGAGAACCGGTAAAGCTTGATATGGCGAGCATCTCCGAATCCATTACAGGAAAAACAGTTCTTGTGACAGGAGCAGGGGGTTCTATAGGTTCTGAAATCTGTCGTCAGATATCAAATTTCACTCCAAAAAACCTAATTTTACTTGGTCACGGGGAAAACAGTATTTACTCCATCGAGTTGGAGCTTCGTGCAACTTACGATACAACCATTAACATTTATACAGAAATCGCAGATATTCAAGATAGAAGCAAGATTTTCTCTATCATGGAAAAGTACAAGCCAGACGTTGTCTACCACGCAGCGGCGCATAAGCATGTGCCATTGATGGAACGCAACCCGGAAGAAGCAGTGAAGAATAATATCTTTGGTTCTAAGAATGTTGCGGAAGCGGCGGATACCTTCGGTATTGATACGTTTGTGCTTGTTTCTTCTGATAAAGCAGTGAATCCGACGAACATTATGGGATCCACTAAGCGTTTTGCGGAAATGGTGGTTCAGCAGCTAGCGCAGGAAAGCAAGACGAAGTTTGTTGCTGTGCGATTTGGGAATGTGCTGGGGAGTAGGGGGAGTGTTATTCCTTTATTTAAGAAGCAGATTCAGGCTGGTGGTCCGGTAACCGTGACACATCCGGATATGACTCGTTACTTTATGACAATTCCGGAAGCTTCAAGACTTGTTATTCAGGCAGGTACGCTTGCACGTGGTGGAGAGGTATTTGTGTTGGATATGGGGGAGCCGGTTAAGATTGTTGATTTGGCGAAAAACCTAATCACCCTTTCGGGCTATTCTGTTGATGAAATTGGCATCCGTTATTCAGGTATCAGACCAGGTGAAAAATTGTATGAAGAACTACTAAATGAAAATGAAATCCATAAAGCAGATATTTTCCCGAAGATCCATATTGGGAAAGCGCCATTAAAGGATGAAATGATATTAAGTTACTTTTTAAATAATTTTGAACAGATGAGCGATGCAGAATTGAGAAGTTATCTTCTATCTGTTGCGAATAACAAAGAAGATGAGTTAAAGCATTTGTTTGCACAAAAAGTTCCCGTTTAAAAGGAGGAATACAACATGCAAAAAGTTAGAAAAGCTATTATACCAGCGGCAGGCTTAGGAACAAGATTTCTTCCTGCAACAAAAGCTCAACCAAAGGAAATGTTGCCGATCGTTGATAAACCAACTATTCAGTTCATCATTGAAGAAGCGGTAGCTTCTGGAATTGAGGACATTATTATTGTCAGCGGTCGTGGCAAGCGTGCAATTGAGGATCATTTTGATAAGTCCTATGAGTTAGAGGAAACTTTGGCGAAGAAGGGGAAGTTTGAGCAACTTGAAGAGATTCAGGAAATAAGTAAGCTGGCAAATATTCATTATATTCGTCAGAAAGAGCCTCTTGGGCTTGGGCATGCGATTGGGTGTGCGAAGCGTTTTATTGGAGATGAGCCGTTTGCGGTATTGCTTGGGGATGATATTGTTCATTCTCCTCAAAAGCCTTGCTTGAAACAATTGATTGAGGTGTATGATCGGTTTAATTCTTCTGTATTAGGTGTGCAGCAAGTTCCGATGGAGGATGTATCCAAGTACGGTGTAATTTCAATTAAAAATGGCGCAATTGATGAGGGTTGTTTCCATATTGATAGTTTGGTGGAGAAGCCGAAGATGGAGGATGCGCCTTCTAATCATGCGATTATGGGTAGGTACGTCCTTCGGCCGGAGATTTTTGAGATTTTAGAGACACAAGCTCCTGGTGCTGGTGGAGAAATTCAGTTGACGGATGCGATTAAAGAATTAAACGAAAAGCAGATGGTTGTTGCTTATGAGTTTAGTGGAGTACGCCATGATGTTGGGGATAAGTTTGGATTTATTAAGGCGCAGTTGGATTTTGCATTGGAGCGAGAGGATTTGCGAGAGCAGATCGTAGATTATATGGAACAGTTGGTGGAGAAAGCGAAGGCGACGATTTAGAAGAATATTTTTGTTTTTGGTGCCTTGCGGCCCGATATAGTAGATTATTGATTGAAGAGAATAGGTGATGTCTCCTTACCTTTATCAATGGGGGCACTCGGTTGCACTGTGGGTGGGGAGCGATCTCCACCTTAGATACGAGGGGTTATCAATGGTGTGGTGTGAGGTGGGGTTAAATGCCCCTCTATTTTTTTGTGTATAAATACATCAGAAGGTTGGTGTAGGTGCATGTTGAAGAAGTTTGTTAAGAGAGATAAGGGCTTAACTCTAGTAGAAATATTAGCTGTTTTGGTGATTTTGGGGATATTGGCTGCTATAGCAGTACCTTCGGTACTTGGTCATATAGAAAAGACAGAAAGTGATGTATGTTATGTTAATTCTTCAGAGCTAGAAAAGAGTTACCATCAACAACTAATGCTGAAAGGCAAGGATCATAGTGATATAGAATTCACTTCGTTTTTGGTTGAGCATGATGAGTATGTGTGTCCGGTAGGTGGAACTTACCATTATGTTGATGAGGAAGTGGAGTGTAGTGAGCATGGGGGTGTAGCCCATGAGGAAGATGAAGGAGATGTTCCGTTTTTGTAGAGGATTGAGGAGAGTATAGAAAGTGCTACATAGAGATTAGATAAATGTGCTCTCTTGATTAAATGGTGTTGTGGAACTGACTATCGTAGTTAGATTGAGTGCTATAAACCTTGCGGGATAAGGGTTTGAGGCGTTTTTAGTGAGAGTTATAGATTGATTGAATGGTATATATAATAGGAAGGAACTCGGTATAGGGTGGTTTTGAAGTGAATATCTATTTCGTATTTGCTTGGTAGATTGAATAGATATTACGAGGTGGCTATCAGTAGTAGATAACAATTTTAGTGGTTTAGTAGTTGGTTGGAATTCAAGAATAAAAGATTCTAATTAAGTCCTAAATCTACTAAAGAACAAATTTTAAGGAGTGTAGCTGGATGTATATGAAGGTTAAAAGATCAATAGATATCATTCTTTCTTTAATTGGACTTATTGTTTTATCTCCAATTTTTTTAATTCTAATTATTGCTATTAAAATTGATTCAAGAGGGCCGGTTCTGTTTAAGCAAAAGCGTGTTGGTATTAACAAGACCCACTTTAATATCTTGAAATTCCGCACTATGAGAATAGACACGCCTAAGGACACTCCAACTCATTTATTAGGTAATCCAGAACAGTATATCACAAAGATGGGTAAATTCCTTAGAAAAACCTCACTTGATGAGCTTCCGCAGATTTGGAATATATTTGTGGGGCAGATGAGTATTATTGGGCCAAGACCAGCACTATGGAATCAGTATGATCTGATTGCTGAACGGGATAAGTATGGTGCTAATGATGTGCCACCTGGATTAACTGGTTGGGCACAGATTAATGGTAGAGACGAGCTTCCTATTGAAGTGAAAGCGAAGTTGGATGGAGAATACGTTGAGAAGATTAGCCTCTGGATGGATGTAAAGTGCTTCTTTGGGACCATCGTTAGTGTAGTGAAGAGTGACGGTGTTGTTGAAGGTGGGACTGGAGTTAAGGAGGAAGTTGCTAGTAGCAAGGAGAGCATATCTAAATGAAAGTAAATAAAGATATAGAGGTGTAAAAATGATATTAGTTACAGGGATCACTGGTCATACCGGGAAATATTTTTTACAAGAACTTACTGAAAATAAATATGAAGGTCGTATTCGCTGTATTGTCAGAGAAACTTCTGACACTTCAATATTAGATTCTAGCGGGTTAAAGATAGAAAAAGTGATTGGAGATATAACAGATGAGGAATTTTTAGATAAATGTATGAAAGGTATAGATACAATAATCCATATTGTAAATATCAGGCACACACTTCCAATAATCAAAGCAGCTATGAATAATAAAGTATCGAGGGCAATATGTGTGCATACAACAGGAATCTACTCGAAATTTAAAATTGCATCTGAGGAATATAAAATTATTGAAACGGAACTTGAAAAACTACTGGTTGGAACTGAAATTAAGGTAACTATATTACGCCCGACTATGATATATGGTGACTTATGTGACCATAATATGAGTCGGTTTATAAAGATGGTTGATAAGTTTAGAATTTTTCCAGTCATTAATCAAGGGAAAGGTTTAATTCAACCAGTCAATGCCCGTGATCTTGGTAAAGCCTACTACGAAGTACTTATGCTTCCAGTAGAGAATGCTAAATCAGAATATAATCTCTCGGGAGAAAAGCCTATAACAATGCTTGAAGCATTTAAGCTGATTAGTGGAAACCTCGGGCGAAAAAACATATTTATAAGTTTTCCATTGGGTTTCGGAGTATTTTTAGCTAGGTGTTTAAAAATTGGAACGTTTGGTAAAGTTGATTACGTTGAAAAAGTACAACGAATGAGTGAAGACAGGTGCTTCTCACATGAGGAAGCTAAAAGAGACTTTGGATATACCCCTGAACCATTTGATATTGGAATAGCTAGAGAAGTTAGGGAGTATTTAAATAGATAGTAGGGGGATTAAATATGGGAAAGAGAATATTGATTTTATCAAATCATTTTATAACTCTATATAATTTCAGAAGAGAACTTATTACTAAACTTATTAAGGATAACCATGAAGTCTTCATATCAATGCCAAAATCTGAAGAGAACACTTTTTTTAGTGACATTGGTTGCAGAATTATTGAAACGCCCGTAGATCGCCGAGGGGTTAGTCCAATTAGGGATTTTGGACTCATTAAAAAATATATCAAGATCATGAAAAAAGTAAAACCAGATATTATTTTCTCATACACTATTAAACCTAATATTTATGGAAGTATAGCCTCTAATCTTTTGAAAATTAGACAAATAAGCAATATTACCGGTACTGGTGCAACTTTTTTAAACAAAAATACCATTAGTGAGATCGCAAAGGTGTTATACAAAATTTCACTTAAGAGCTCGTATAAAGTGTTTTTCCAAAATACCGGAGATAAAGATTTCTTTATACAAAATAGTATGGTAAAAAATAATTTTTCAATGCTTCCGGGTTCTGGAGTGAATTTAGAACAGTATTCATTATGTGAGTTGCCATTAGATAATAATATTAACTTTATTTTTATAGGAAGAGTTATGGAATTAAAAGGCATTGATCAGTACCTTGAAGCTGCTAGAAAAATTAAAGAAATCAATCCTAACACTAACTTCTACATTGCCGGTTTTATTGAAGAAGAAAGGTATAAGACAATCATTGAGGATTTCCATTCCAAAGGGATTGTTAAATATATCGGTTTTCAAAGAGATATAAAATCATGGATACAAAAATGCCACTGTACAATACTCCCGTCACATGGTGGAGAAGGAGTTCCAAATGTCCTTTTAGAATCTGCAGCGATGGGGAGAGTCTGTATCGCGTCTAAAATTAATGGTTCTATGGATGTTGTTGATGATGGTTTGTCTGGTTATTTATTTGAAGTAGGAGTTTCTGAAAGCTTAACTGAAAAGATTAAAAGTTTCTTAGAGAAAGATTATGAAGAAAAAAAGCAAATGGGTCTAGCTGGAAGAGAGAAAGTCGAAAGAGAATTTGATAGAAATATTGTTATAGATGCATATTTAAAGGAAGTAAATGAGATAGAGGTGACATAGATTGAACTATAAAAAATTAATTCCGAGTCAAAAATTAAGGTTGGAACTTTTAAAATTTCTTGATTTTTTACCGGATAAATTAATGATTAAACTTCAATATAGATTAAGCACTGGCAGAAGGTTAAACATTAAAAAGCCAACAAGATTTACTGAAAAAATACAATGGTATAAACTTTTTTATCGTAAGCAGCTAATGGTTAAATGTTCTGATAAATATGATGTAAGAGAGTACGTAGCATCAAAAGGATATAGCGATATATTAGTTCCATTATATGGCGTTTATGATAGAGCAGAGGATATAGTTTTTGATGAATTACCCAACCAATTTGTTTTAAAGACTACAAATGGGAGCCATACTAATATAATTTGTGAAGATAAATCAAAATTAGACATTGAAGTTGCAAAGAAAAAATTAAATCAATGGTTGAATGCGTGGGAAGGTAAGGTTGGAAGAGAATGGGCATATCACGAAATAAAACCAAAGATTATTTGTGAAAAGCTATTAGAGAAAGACCAAAATAATGATTTAGTCGATTATAAGTTTTTTTGCTTTAACGGACAACCTTTTTCTCTCTATGTCATTGTTGAGAGATTTCTTAAAGATGGTATTAAATTGGGGATTTTTGATACATCATTTAACAAACTTCCTTATAAAAGAATAGATATACCCGCTTTAAAAAGAGACATCAAAAAGCCCAGAAATTTTGAAAGAATGTTAAAAATAGCTAAAGATTTATCAGTAGATTTTCCACATGTGAGGGTCGATTTATATAATATTGATGGAGTTATTTATTTTGGCGAATTAACGTTTTATAACGGTAGTGGATATAAAGGGTATGTACCTGATGAGTTTGATTTCGAATTAGGAAAACAATTCGTATTACCTAAGTCTATCAATTGATAAAGTTATAAAAGATTAAGTTAAGAATTGAATTTTTAATAATAGGAGAAAAAAATGAAAAATATTTTTAACCCAAAAATATCGGTAATAATACCCGTTTATAATACTGAACAATATCTAAACTATTGTGTTGATAGTGTTTTAAATCAAGAGTATCAAAATATTGAAGTTATACTTGTTAATGACGGCTCAACTGATAAAAGTGCTGACATTTGCGATAAATACCAAAAGGTTGATGAAAGAGTAAAGGTTATTCATCAGAGTAATAGTGGCGCTTCAACAGCAAGAAATAAAGGTATAGATAATGCTACTGGTGAATATATAATGTTTTTGGATAGTGATGATTTTTGGGTTGACGGTTGTTTAGGAAAAATTATAAGTAAACTTGAGAAGAGTGAAAAAGAAGTCGATGTTATGTTTTTGAAGTATGCTGTAATTAAAGAAAATGGGAGTCTTACAGACTTTAAAGGATATAAGTTCGACTATTTTAATAGAGTAGAATTACTAAGATATATTTCAACTCAAGATAAAGTTGCTGTGAGTGCATGCTTGAAAGTAATCAACAAGAAAATTTTTTCAGATAAAAGAGTGTATTTTAAAGACTCATTGTTGGCAGAAGATATTGACTGGTTCTTTAAACTTGTGTCGGTAGCGAATAGCTTTGTAACATATGATGGAGGATTTTATTGTTATAGAATTCTTAAGAGCTCTGCTTCACGGAGCACTAATGAAAAGAGAATCGCAGATTATCTTTATATATTAAACAAATGGATAAAATTAACTAGTGAGAAGATTGATGAAGCTGAAAGGGACTACTTTTATTACATGATTGGATATGAATATGAAATATTACTTGCTACCTTTTTTGACTATGATAAAAGAATTCGTGACAGATATCTAATTGAGTTAAAAGATCTTTTTTGGCTGTTAGATTATAGAAATAAACCTCGTAGTAACCTGATTAAAATACTAAATAAAACTATAGGTTTCAGATACACGTGTAGATTACTTAACTTATATTTGCATAAAAGAAAAATTAAGTAAGGTTGGTGAAAATGTATGTCAGATAAAAATTTGGTAACTGTTTTAACACCGACATTTAATAGAGCGTATAAATTACCTGATCTCCTTAATAGTTTGTTAAGTCAAACAAACTTTAATTTTGATTGGTTAATTGTTGATGATGGAAGCACTGATGATACCAAAGAAATTGTGAAAAAATTTAAAAATGATAATTTTAAAATAACCTATATTCAAAAAGAAAATGGTGGTAAACATACCGCACATAATGAAGGTATAAAACAAATTGATACAGAGCTAACTATGATTGTTGATAGCGATGATATCCTGAAAAGTGATGCGATACAATCAATTTATAATGAGTGGATTCCCGTTCGTAATAAAGGTTTATGTGGTGTAAGTTTTTTAAAGGGGGATAAAGTTGGAGGAATCAGTGGTTTAAAATTTCCTGAGGATAAATTTATTGGAAATTTCATTGATGTGAGAATTAATAGGAATGATATAAGTGAAAAAGCAGAGGTTTGGGTCACGGATGTATTAAAAAAGTATCCTTTTCCAGTATATAAGGGTGAAAACTATGTAGGTGAAGGTTCAATCTGGTGTATGATAGCAAAAGAAAAAGATATGTTGTTCGTAAACAAAGTTATTTATATATATGAATATGAAGAAGGCGGCCTTACAAGAGCAGGGAAAAGTTTACGAGTCAAAAATCCTCTTGGAGGTATGTTTGGAGCTAAAGTAACATTATCAAAAGAATTTAATTGGCGGATGAAAACAAAAAAGATGTGGCTATTCATCTGCTATGGGTTTTTTGCAAAAATGAGAATAAAAGATATGTTCAAAGAGTGCCCAATGAAAGTATATTTTATTATAAATATACCTTTTGGTTTCTTCCTATATTTATATTGGAAGTCAAAATATCTAAATAAATAATTTTTTTACAATTTACACAAGAGGAGATCTTATGATAACAGCATACTTTTTAGCTCTATTACTCGTAGTACCTATTTTAGTGCTGCGGGAGTTATTTAGTAAGGATTCAAAAGGTAGAAATGAAAAATATACTATAGTCATGTGGTACGTTGTATTTATATTTGTAATAATTACAGGATTACGAGATACTGCTACGATATCTGTTGATCTATTACGTCAAAGTGACGAATATAATTATAGGCAAGCATTTTATCAATTGATAAATACACCATTCTCTTTATCTAACGTAAACTCATTTGAATGGGGACGTTATCTATTTGACTGGACTTTAGCGAATTTTTTTAAAGATTCTCAAGTGTGGGTATTTTCATATGCTTTACTAACCAATATATTGTTTGTAAAAACTATTAGAAAATACGTAAAACCACTTTGGTTTGGGGTATTTTTGTATATAACGGTTGGAGTTTTTACTTTTCAAATGAATGGGACAACGAGTGTGCTAGCCGGTGCAATTCTATTTTCGGGTATAAAATTTGCAGCAAATAGAAATTTTTTCAAATACTTTCTGGTTATTTTTGTTGCAGCTGGCATACATTTTAGTGCCTGGGTAATGTTGCCATTGTACTTTATTCTAACTAAAAAATCCTTCTCAAAAGCCACTCCTGTCTGGTTCATTATTTCTGTATTGTTTATGATTTTCTTTGAAAGTATAGCAAATTTTATTTTACCCAAAACACCATATGGACATTATTTAAGTCATATTAATAGTGATGAAGTCTACGGAGTCAGTATCCTAAGAACGCTAATTTTTTCAAGTATATATATATTTATATTAACTTTTAAAAGCAAAATTAAAAATTATAATCTTGTTGATCGCTATTGTACAAATATAATTGTGCTACTTCTATTCATTAATATCTCTTCACTGGCTTATGTTTATATTTACAGATTTAATGAACTCTTTATTTTTGCACTTATTTATATGTTGCCTAGAGTATTGTATTCTTTTCAAAAAAACATTAGGTATCCACTACTTTTATTAATAATTATCGCTTTTTTCATCTTTGGCTTACAGCAAAATTGGAATAATTTATATGAAAATATTTTATTTAAGTAGTCATACAAAACCATCAACGATCGTCTTCATCCAAGCACTAGACCTTATGAAGACTAACTAGTATTCCCTAAAGGGCTTATGAAAAAAACAAAAACGTAATAGAACACCTTTTATTCAATAAAAGAGAGGGGCAATTTCAAATGAAGTATAATAAAGCCTTTATTTCTGCATACGTAGCAGGAAATTTAGGGGATGATCTTTTTATAGATGTTTTATGCAGGAGGTACCCTAACGTACAATTTTTTATATTGGGCTCAAATAAATACAAGAGTTACTTTTCAGAAATAGAAAACCTAAGCTATATAGGTTTTAATCATTATGTGTCGAAAATTATTAATAGAATTGAAGTATTTTATTTTATCATGCACTTTATAATTTCAAGATTTATTAAGTTAAATATATTAGTTACTGGAAGTATTTTTGAAGAACGTGGTGACTATAGAAAGAATATGCGTAAGAAGAAATACAATACTAGCTTTTTTAAAGATGTTTATTACCTAAGTTGCAGTATGGGTGAGTATAAAAACGAAAGTTTTATAAACGAATGTAAAACAGTCTTTAGTAACGTCAGAGATGTTTGTTTTAGAGATTCTTATTCTTATGACCTATTTAAAGACATGTCGAATATACGTGTAGAGTCAGATCTGATATTTCAACTACAGTATGATATGAAACAACCAGAGAATTATATTGTGATTTCTGTTATTGATCTCGAAAGTCGAGATAGATTAAGCTCATTTGAGAAAGAATATCTAGATAAATTAAGGGATATAATTATTGGATTAATTAATGATGGTAAGCGAATTGTTTTAATGGGTTTTTGTGAGAATGAAAGGGATCATGTAGGAATTGAAAAGTTAATAAAATTACTTCCTGAAAAATATAAGAGTAGCACTTCTGTATATATGCATGATAGTATAAAAGGTTCATTAGAAACACTTGCAAAAAGTAGCGGTGTAATTGCAACTAGATTTCATTCTTTTGTCTTAGCCTATGTAATGAACAAACCTATGTATAATATTATTTATAGTAGTAAAACCAAAAATGCAATTAATGATTTAGGGAACAATATACCAAATATTAATATTAATCAAATTGATGATTTGAGTATTAGTGATGTAATATCGGCATTACAATCCCAACCTGAATATGCTAACAATAAGTTGATTCCAAGTTCGAAAAATCAATTTATGTTTCTGAATAAAGTTCTCGAAACAAACGCGGATTAGTTTTCATAAGAAATGCAGTCATATACTAAGTTGCCACAAAAATGTTCTAATTATGAAGAAGAGATTTTAAAAGTGTCTTGTGGTCACAACTTTTAATTGCAAATATAATGCTTAATAACCAAAAAAATATCTAAGGTTAATTTACTTAATTAAATAAATAATAAATGGAGAATAAAGAATGAAAAGAATTGCAGGGCTAGTAATATTACTTACTATTTTTTCGAAAATTTTGGGTTTTTCTAGAGAACTAATTCTAGCCTACTATTATGGGGCATCACATATAAGTGATGCTTATTTAATTTCACTAACAATTTCAGGAACAATAGTTGCTTTTATAGGTGTAGGACTCACAACGAACTTCATACCTATGTATACAAAAATTATGGAAATTGATGGTGCACAAAAAGCAAAAAGCTTTATGAATAATGTTGTAAATTTTACTCTGATTGTATCTACGCTAATTGTAATATTAACTATTGGCTTTACTGAACAGATAGTGAAAGTATTTGCAGTTGGGTTCGAAGGTGAAACGCTAGATTTAGCTGTAAGTTATACCAGAATAAGTATTATGGGAATCTATTTTTATTGCCTTTATTATGTGTTCTCTGGTTTCTTAAATATGAAAAAGAAATTTTTGCTACCAGTCCTAACTACGTTACCATTTAATATAACAATAATTTTATCGATTTTATTAAGTACAGTTTATGGAACCAAGATATTAGCGCTTGGATTTGTATTAGCAGTAATATTTCAAGTATTATTTTTAGTCCCTTCTCTTATTAAAGAAAAGTATAAGTATTCCTTCGTTCTTGACTATAAAAGTGATAATCTACGAACAATGATATATTTATCGCTACCTGTAATATTGGGTACATCAGTTAATCAGATCAATGTATTGATTGATAGAACAATTGCTTCAAGTATCGTTGTTGGAGGGATTTCTGCACTGAATTATTCTAGTAGGTTAAATCACTTTATTCTTGGAATATTCGTAATGTCTATTGCAACTGTTGTTTTCCCTACATTTTCCAAGTTGGCGGTAGAAAAAGACTTTAAAGGCTTAAAGAAATCTTTGAAAGAAGTTATTATTGTAATAGCATTAATTATCATTCCTGCTACAATAGGTACAATGATATTTAGTAAACCTATTGTTGAAGTATTATTTGGTAGGGGGGCCTTTGATCTACATGCAATGTCATTAACATCATCGGCGCTATTTTTTTATTCAATTGGTCTAATAGGATTTGGTCTTCGCGAAGTATTGGCGAGAGTGTTTTATTCTCTTCAAGATACAAAGACACCAATGATAAATGCAGCGATAGGAATGGTTTTAAATATTATTCTTAATATTACTCTCTCAAAGTATTTAGGTATAAGTGGACTTGCTTTGGCTACTAGTCTTGCTGCAATAACTACAGCAATGTTAATGTTTTTTAGTTTAAGAAAGAGAATTGGTCATTTTGGTATGAAGTCATTATTAAATACATTTATTAAAATCTCAATTTCTGCATTTATTATGGGTGCAACTGCTAAGTTTATTTTCAGCTATTTAACTGTTATTTCTAGCCAAACTATAGCACTATTTTTATCTATTGTTATAGGTTTAATAGTTTATTTAATTATATTGTATTTTATGAAAATAGATGAAGTTGGGTTAATTGTTAAAGTAGTGACAGCAAAATTAAATCTTCGTCGAAATTAAATAAATTTAAGTTAAAAGAAGAGAAATATAGAAATACACTTCCCCCAATATTTATAGGCGGGAAATAACTAGTTTGTTTACAAAGTCACTAAGCATACTTTTAATATATATGATAGTAGGAAGGTGTAATAATGTACAAAATTGCAGTAGCTGGAACAGGTTACGTCGGTTTAGTTGCCGGTGTTTGTTTTGCTGAAGTGGGTCATCAAGTAACCTGTGTTGATATAGATGAAGATAAAGTGAACCTAATGAAGTCTGGGACTTCTCCAATATATGAAGCTGGTTTAGAAGAGCTAATGCAAAAAAACTACGACGTTGGAAGAATTGATTATACAACAGATTACAAATCGGCTTACCGAGATGCTGATGCAATCTTTATCGGGGTTGGGACACCGGAGCAACCAGATGGTTCTGCAAACTTATCATACATTGCTACAGTTGCTAGACAAATCGCTGAATCGGTAGAGAAAGATTGTTTAGTTGTTGTTAAATCTACAGTACCAGTTGGAACAAATGATAAAGTCGAACAGTTTATTCAGGACTTTTTAGTCGAAGATGTAAAAGTAGAAGTAGCATCAAATCCAGAATTCTTAGCACAAGGATCTGCCGTTCATGATACTCTTCATGCTGAAAGAATCATTATCGGAACAGAAAGTAAATGGGCTGAAGATTTGTTAACGAAAATTTATGAGCCGTTTCTTTTACCGATTGTTTCAGTAAATAGGAGATCGGCAGAAATGATAAAATATGCGTCAAATGACTTCCTTGCATTAAAAATTTCTTATATGAATGATATAGCTAATCTTTGTGAATTGGTTGGAGCGGATATTCAGGATGTAGCTAAGGGAATGAGTTTTGATGAGCGTATTGGAAGTAAGTTCTTGAATGCAGGGATTGGCTTTGGTGGATCATGCTTCCCTAAGGATACAAAAGCGCTTGAGTATATTGCTAAACAGAACGGTTATGAACTCAAAACAGTTAAAGCGGCTATTGATGTGAATACAGATCAAAAAACAATGTTATACAAGAAAGCCAGTAAAAGACTTATTACATTTAACGGTCTTAAGGTTGCGGTGTTAGGCCTAACATTTAAGCCTGGAACGGATGATTTAAGAGAGGCAGCATCTCTTGAGAATGTGCCTTTATTATTAGAAAAAGGTGCAAATATTTATGCTTATGATCCCGCTGGTGCTGAAAACTTTGCCAAAGTTCATCCAGAGGGTAAGAATGGCAAAGGTAACATCACTTATGTTTCAAACATCGAGCTTGCTTTGGAAGATGCAAATGTCTGCTTTATCTTCACTGAATGGGGAGAAGTAAAAGCAATAACGCCGGAAATTTATAAAAAGTTAATGAGAACTCCTTTAGTATATGATGGCAGAAATATTTATCGTGTTGAAGATATGCAAGAAGCAGGAGTAGAGTACCACTCAATCGGAAGAAAACCTGCAATTAGAGCAGCTGTTAAGGAGTCGAAAAACCTTGAATTACAAAACTCTTGATTCTAGTAAAACATATTTAATCACTGGAGCAGCTGGTTTTATCGGATACTACCTATCTAGGAAACTACTAGAACAGGGGTGCCGGGTGATTGGTATTGATAACGTCAATGACTACTATGATGTGAATCTTAAACATACTCGCTTAGGAAATTTGGAACCTTATGAGAAGTTTACTTTTATTAAAGGGGACATATCAGACAAGGATATGGTAATGAGAACCTTTGAAGAGTACAAGCCTAATGTTGTAGTAAACCTTGCTGCTCAAGCAGGAGTAAGGTATTCAATAGAGAATCCGGATGTCTATATTCAAAGTAATATCATTGGCTTTTATAATATTCTTGAGGCGTGTAGATATAACCCAGTGGACCATCTTGTATATGCATCTTCAAGCTCTGTTTATGGTGCTAATAAAAAGGTACCATTTGAAGAAACAGACTTTGTAGATACTCCTGTATCCCTTTATGCGTCAACGAAGAAGTCAAATGAATTAATGGCTCATACGTATAGCCACTTGTATAAAATACCGGCTACTGGACTTCGTTTCTTTACGGTTTATGGACCTATGGGAAGACCAGATATGGCCTACTTTGGGTTTACGGAAAAATATTTTGTTGGTGAACCAATTAAGATCTTTAACAATGGTGATTTTGATAATGATCTCTATCGCGACTTTACCTATATCGATGATATTGTAGAGGGCATAGAACGCCTTATCGGGAAACCACCAGTTTATGCCGTTCCTCACAAGGTGTTTAACATCGGTAATAACAATCCGGAAAAGCTGATGACATTTATTAATACACTGGAGAAGACATTAAGTAAAGCTTTAGGAAGAGAAGTGCAGTTTGAAAAGGTGTTTGAACCAATAAAGCCAGGAGATGTCCCAGTTACGTATGCTTCAACCGAATTATTGCAGCAAGCTGTTGGATTTAAACCAAAAACATCTATTGAAGATGGTTTACAGCAATTTGCTAATTGGTATGTTGATTATTATAAGGTGAAGTAAAGTTCTGCCCGCTAAGTTGTTTAAATGACAGCTTGGCGGGCTTTTTTGTGTTACTGTTATTTGAATTAACTTCAACTATTCGGTCACACCATTTAGTAATCCATAACGACCATTATTCACATCTTTCGTAAAATGTATAAGGTTAGCGTTACTATAATCTAATTGAGGAATTTCGTTTTCGATGATTATAACTTGACCGTTATTTTGATTTTCTAACAAATATTTAAATAATGATTTTTTCATGCTATGAGATGCTTGTTCACTTCCTTTTTCTTTTAGTGATAAGATTGGTGAATCAATAACAAGTAATCCTGCTGAAAAAACACCATGTTGAGCTAAATACTCCATAAATGTTAAAGCAACAACAGTATTTAGAAACGCTCTATATCCTTTACCGAATGTAAACTTATCTTGGCCATTTACGACTACATCAAAGGAATCTTTACTGAAATACGCAGAGCTAAAATTATCAAAATTACTTTCTTCTAGAATATTTGTTAGTATTTCATCAATTTGATGCATTATTTGTAGATCAAAATGGTCCTTAGGTTTATATTTAATCTCATTTTCTTCTTCATCTTCAAATTGACGCAAATCATAGAGCATTTCTTTCTCAAATCTTTCTAAAACATTGGTTTCATTTTGATTCTCGATAGAACGTCGATATTCGTTTAGAGAATGTTGAAGTTCTGCAATTTTTGGTTTTAATTCTGAATTGATAACAGCTTCTATTTCAGAGCGCTCATTTTCGAGTCGCGATCTTTTGGTGTATTGACTATCTATTTCATTAATAATATCATGCTCAGCTTCTTCTAGATCCTTAAGTTGGGAAACAATCTTTTGTAATTCTGCTCCTGCTGCTTCTATGCAAGATTCTTCTTCTTCCTTTGCTAAGCTGCCGTCACAAAATGGACACCTCGAAACCTTTTGAACCTCATTTTTATGGACTTCACCTTCAACAATAAATGTTAATCGGCTAATATCCGCATTATATTGTCCACGCAGAACTTTATAGCGGTTATGAAGCATATTAGATTCGGCAAGTTGATCGTTTAAATTATATATTTCATTCGATAAATCTTTGCTTCGCTTAATGGCAATAGATAGTTTTTCTTCCGTGTGCGATATTGCATTTAATATAGCATCAATTTTTTCGCGAGTCTCATAGACACTTAGACTAGGATTAAATAATTCATTTTTTCGAGTTGCTAAGGCAGTTAAATGATTATTAATGTATTTAATAACGGCATTCTTTTTTGCTTCTTTCACCTTTTTTTCTTCCCGTGGATCAAAATCTTCAAACGCATTCCCAGTTATGAAATATAGTAGTATTGATAGTATTGCAGTTTTAGAAAAGACAGATTTCTTGAAAAGAATACTTTCTTTTTGAAACACATTATCCTCTTCGATTAGAAATGTATGTAAAAATGATCTAACGGTTAATGCTTGTCTCTCAAAAGACTCATTTTTTAATATCTGCGGGGGATTTTCGATGCCCATTAATTGGAGCCATAAATTGCTAATATTTAGCTTAGTTTTTCCAGTACTATAGTTTCCGGAAGGAATGTCTGGATTAGAACTGTTAACAATTATTTTACTATCATCAAATTTACGATCAAGGATAATACTTCCGCCCTTTGTTGATATCTCCATTGAAACACAATTATAACCCGTATCATTCCCAATTCGGAATTCTTTTGTCTTACTTCCGAATAAAAAATTTATACATTCTGCTATATAGCTTTTCCCGGTATTTGATGGCCCGTATATAATGTTTAATCCTTTATCCAATTGAATAGAAGAAGTTTCGACATTATTCCCTGTTAGGTATATTTGCTTTATGAAAAAATTGGCCATTTAGATTCCTCTTCTCTTTAATGAACGGATGGAGTGTTCATTTATCATTTTAAAAACATCTTTTTCTGCTCGATTTAAAATGTATTGCCGAGCTCTATGACACATTTCTTTATATGAGTGAGCATAATGGCTTTCAAAAGAATTTATATATTTTATGCCATTACTATTAATGCGATAAGTAAAACCTTCTTTACTAGGTAGAACAGAAATTAGATTTTGCAATACGAGCTTTTTTACACCTTGTTGGACAAGCGTTCTTCGACTTGTGAATTCACTAAACATAAAGAGATTGTCTCCGTGAAGATTTGTATCAGAAATCTTAAATTCAGCGCCATAAATAGAAATAAAATCAATGGCTGCAATCGTATCAGCTGAAATGTGGGTATCTTGATATTCACTCATAATAATCAGAATTCTTAATGAAGTTTCAAATGTAGAATTAAACAGATTATTCATCTTGATTCACCCACTTTATTTTTCCATCGTTTACTAGTATGTGACATACACCTTTTTTTTCACTTGTACTGATCCAACCTGGAAAACTATTTAATATGGACTTATTAAGTTGGATGGTTGTTACATGCTTCATTACACTTTTAAGACGCTTATATCCGTTATTATAGTCATCCTCGTGTACATCTATTATCCCATCGTAAGTCTCTTCTGTTAAAATGCTAAACTCATCTTTTTCGGTATCTAGTAGTATGTCTCTTGCAGATTGTCGAATTGTTTCAGCTGCATAGTAATCTTTTCTGTGTCTCTGAAAATTTTCACCGTACTTAGGGTGTTCTACTATGTCTTCTTTTCTAATTACTTTTTTACCATTGTCATCTGCATAAGCTGCCAGAAGTTCGCTTACGTAAGTCATTTCCTTTTTATCAAAATTTTTAGGAGGTGTTTGCGCATCAGGTTTTTTGAATTTTTGAATTAGTTTTTGTAAATTAGCTAAATTTTCTTCTATATTAACAGCTTCATTCGCTTTAGGGTTTTGCTTAACTTGACCAGTTTTTTTATTGTCCTTTTGTATAGCGTATAAAAAAACTTCTACTAGAAATTCTGTTAGATTGTTATTCTCATGAAGTGTAAGAAAATCATTACGTGTATCACCTGAGATTTCAGTGTCTGCTTCAATGATGCTCCTCATTTCATGATATAAATCAAGTTCCTTTTGAGGGCTTATTTTAGGGATGATGTTACTTTCAAAATAATCTATAGCTTCTGATGAAATTGCTGGAGAAGCTGCGGCTGTTTTAATTCCACTCGGAATATCCTCATTTTGGTGCCACCATTGGAATATGGTGTTGCTATTTAAACTATAAGGCTCCCCATTCTTATTAAGAACATTTTCATCTTTAATGATAAATCCAATTAATAGATTCGTAACTTCCTTATTGGTGGATTTCGGAATTGCCCTCTTTATTGCTTGTGCATAAGATGAAAAATTTAATATCACTCCCAGCTTCTCCTTTCATTAGACCCTAATTTCTCCCTAAATTCATCCTGACTTTATCCAAACTACAAAATAACCATATCCAGATAAACTTTAACTCGTAAGGAACAAATCAAATGGCCATTTCGATTGCTCCCTATAATTACCTATTTTATCACATTCAAAATTTTGGAACCATTTAGGTTTTGCAACAATTCAAGAATAATTTGTAGCTACAAATAATGAAGTACTTCAAACAAGATTGGTTTTTAATTGCTATTTGTTGGACATTTAAAATTTAACCAAGCAATTAAGGCAGTTGCATGAACCAAAGGAAAAGAAAGGAGAGCGAAAGTATGAGTAAAACCAAGCTCGCACTAGATGTGGTGCAGGATTTACGAAACCTTGCTGAAAGTATGGAAGCTTTAATTTCGGCAATGGAAAACCTCACACCAAAAAAGGCGGCAACGCCTCAAGAAAGTGAACCGAAGGAAAAAGAAAAGCCGAAGAAAACGCAACAAGTAGCCAAAACAAATCCACCTACCTTGGAGGATGTAAGAGCAAAACTTGCTGGTTTATCACAAGACGGGAAGCAAGCACAAGTGAAAGAGTTAATTACCAGTTTTGGTGTAAAGAAACTGAGTGATATTCCAACTGATCAATATCCCGAAGTCTTACAACGGGCGGAAAAATTGTCATGAATCAAACAACAGTAAAAGCCAAGAACCATGCTGAAAGAGCACATGCTAGTTTAAGTGCTTCTGGAGCAAGTCGTTGGTTAGCTTGTCCACCGAGTGTTCGACTGTCAGAGCAGTACGAAGAAACAACAAGTGTTTTTGCCAAAGAAGGTACCTTCATGCATGAGCTGTCAGAACTCTATTTGTCTTATTACCTAAAACAAATGACAAAAACTCAGTTCAACAAAAGGCTGAAGCAGATGAAACAAAATGAGTTTTATAACGCAGAAATCGAACAAGCTGTCCAAACATATGTAGATTTTGCTACTGAAAAAATGAATGAGGCTAAGGCAACTAGCAAGGACCCGCTCATCCTTATTGAGGAAAAAGTAGATTTTAGTCCGTGGGTGCCAGCTGCCTTCGGTACGGGGGACATAATTCTGATTTATGGTGATAGATTAGAAGTTATTGACCTTAAGGGTGGGAAAGGTGTCAAGGTTTCTGCAGTGGAAAACCCACAAATGCGACTGTACGCTTTAGGTGCATTAAACAACTTTGGTGTACTCTATGATACTCAGAAAATACTAATGACCGTTGTGCAACCCAGATTAGACAATATCTCCACGGATGAAATGAAAGTGGATGAATTATTGGAATGGGCAGAAACAATAGTCAAGCCAAAGGCGGAATTAGCATTTAAGGGTGAAGGTGACTTCATGGCTGGCGAGCATTGTCGTTTTTGCAAGGTGAAAGCGACCTGTAGAGCGAGAGCAGAAGAAAACCTGAAACTTGCTTGTATGGATTTTCAGAAACCTCCGTTACTGACAGATGATGAAGTAGTGGAAGTGTTAACTTCAATTGATCAGCTGATGAGCTGGGCAAAAGATGTACAAGAATATGCTTTAAACATGGCAATGGATGAAAACAAGCAGTGGCCAGGGATGAAATTGGTCGAGGGCAGAGGCAGCCGTAAATATAGTGATGAAAATGCAGTGGTTGATGCACTTACTGCTGCTGGATATGACGGTGATGTGATTTATAAGAAATCACTTAATACGATTACAACACTGGAAAAAGAACTTGGTAAAAAGAAATTCCAAGAGTTGCTTGGGTCTTTCATTACAAAAGCACAGGGGAAAGTAAAGCTCGTGCCAGAAGAGGACAAGCGACCGGAAATAAAAGCTTCACCAGAAGCAGATTTTCAATAACGAGGAGGAAAATAAATTATGGTAAAAATTACGATTGGAACAAATGAAAACCCAGTACGCTTTAGTTATGCGAATGTACATCAACCGGTAAGTGTAAATGGAAGTGACCTAAAGTATTCGGTGAGCATTATCATCCCAAAATCAGATAAGAAGACGATTAAAAAAATCAAAGATGCGATTCAAAAAGCCACTCAAGAAAATAAGGACAAGTTTGGTGGTAAAGTACCTTCAAATCTGAAGACACCTCTGCGTGATGGTGATGTGGATCGTGAAGATGACGAGGCTTATGCAGATTCCTATTTCATTAATGCCAACAGCAAAATGAAGCCAGGGATTGTCGATGCTGAGTTGAATCCAATCATGGACCAAAGTGAGTTTTATTCCGGTTGTTATGGACGAGTGAGCCTAACCTTTTATGGGTTCAATGTAAATGGTAATCGCGGGATTGCTGCAGGGCTTCAAAACATTATGAAGACGGATGATGGGGAACCACTTGGTGGCCGTAGAAGTGCTGAAGATGATTTTGCTGATGATAGCGATGACGATGATGACATTCTAGGTTAATCCTTATGAATATCTTGTCCATCGACATTGAAACATACAGTATTGTGGACCTCACGAAAGGTGGGGTTTACAACTACTGTGAGTCAGAAGATTTT
The DNA here is from genome assembly GCF_008180725.1 of Sutcliffiella horikoshii. Taxonomy (GTDB): domain Bacteria; phylum Bacillota; class Bacilli; order Bacillales; family Bacillaceae_I; genus Sutcliffiella_A; species Sutcliffiella_A horikoshii_B. The sequence continues at coordinate 336,891 of NZ_VTEV01000002.1, forward strand.
CAAATATTACTTCTTGCATATGCAGTTGATGATGAAGAAGTACAAATCATTGACCTTGCTTCTGGTGAAGAGATGCCTAGTAAAATATTAGACGCACTAGTTAATCCAGCAATTATAAAAACAGCATACAATGCTAATTTTGAACGTACTTGTTTGTCAAAATACTTTCAATTAGCCATGCCACCTGAGCAGTGGCGTTGTTCTTCCGTTCATGCGTTAATGCTTGGCTTACCAGGACATCTTGATGGAGTAGCCAAGTCCCTCAAGCTACATGAACAGAAAATGAAAGAAGGAAAAGCCTTAATCCGTTACTTTTCGATCCCGTGCAAAGCTACCAAAGTGAATGGAGGAAGAACTCGTAATCTACCGAAGCACGATGCAGAAAAATGGAATAAATTCAAAGATTACTGTAAGCAAGACGTTGAAGTGGAAAGACAGATTCGAAAGAAACTAGAAGCATTCCCAATAACAACGGTAGAACAAAAGCTATGGGAACTGGATCAACATATCAATGATCAGGGCGTACAAGTGGATGAAGAGTTAGTGAAACACGCCATTTTGGCAGACACAACCTATCAGGACAATCTTTTAAAAGAAGCAGTTCGTTTAACCGGGCTAGAAAATCCGAATAGCCCTGCACAATTAAAGAACTGGCTACTTGAACAAGGTGTAGAAGTGGATAGTTTAGCGAAGAAAAATGTTGAAGTGTTAATAGGTGAAGTAGAAAACCCTAAGGTCAAACGATTGTTGGAACTGAGACAAGCCATGTCCAAAACCTCAGTGAAGAAGTACGAAGCTATGGAACGATCCGTATGCCAGGATCAAAGAATTAGAGGGTTGCTCCAATTTTACGGTGCAAATAGAACAGGACGTTGGGCTGGTAGGCTCGTACAAATTCACAACCTGCCAAGAAACAGTATGAGTGACTTACACATAGCAAGGGAACTTTTGAAATCTGGGAACTATGAAGCTTTGGAAATTCTATTTGCTAGTGTACCAGATGTGTTATCTCAGCTGATTCGAACAGCTTTTATTCCGTCAAAGGGTCATCGTTTTATTGTAGCGGACTTCTCGGCAATTGAAGCGAGAGTGATTGCTTGGTTGGCAGGAGAACGATGGCGGATGGAAGTGTTTCAGTCTCATGGGAAGATTTATGAAGCTTCAGCAGCTCAAATGTTTAAGGTTCCTATAGAAACAATTGATAAAGGAAGTCCATTAAGGCAAAAAGGGAAAATTGCTGAGCTGGCTCTTGGATACGGTGGCTCAAAAGGTGCTTTAACTCAAATGGGAGCCTTAGAAATGGGTTTAACTGAAGAAGAACTTCCAGAGTTAGTTTCTGCATGGCGTGAGGCTAACCCGAAGATTGTGAAGCTTTGGTGGAAAGTTGAAGCGGCAGCAATCAAAGCAGTGAAAGAAAAAGCAGTTGTAAAAATGCAATACGGTCTCACCTTCCATTATAAAAAGGGAATTTTATTTATTACTTTATCGTCAGGGCGCTCACTTGCCTATGTAAGACCGAGAATTGGTATTGATGAGCGCTTTGGTAAAGAGCAATTGACCTACGAGGGAACGGAACAAGGATCCAAACAGTGGGGCAGGATTCCTACTTATGGCGGGAAGCTGACGGAGAATATCATTCAAGCCATTGCTAGAGATTGCCTTGCTGAAGCGATGGTGAAGTTGAATGATGTTGGTTACCGAATAAACTTTCATGTTCATGATGAAGTCGTATTGGATATACCAATTGGCACTGGATCTAAGGAAGAAGTAGAGAAAGTAATGGGGCAACCGATTAAATGGGCTCCGGGTTTACCGTTAGGAGCAGATAGCTTTGAAACGGATTATTACATGAAGGATTAAATTGAACAGGAGGAAATAAAAGATGAATAACTTACGAGTGTTTAGTTCTGCAGAATTTGGTCAGTTAGAAATTATGGTGATTGATGGGAAAGAGTATTTTCCTGCGACAGATGTGGCAAAAATGCTTAATTATAGTAACCCTCACAAAGCTTTAACCAATCATTGTAGGTACCTAACAAAAAGGGAGGTACCTCATCCGCAAAGTGAAGGAAAGACTATTGAAAAGAATTTTATTCCTGAAGGAGATGTATATCGCTTAATTATTGGTGCTGCATCTCAAAGTAAGAATAAGCAGGTAAAGAAAAAGGCGGAGCAATTCGAACATTGGATTTTTGATGAAGTACTGCCTGATATCCGAAAACATGGGCTGTATGCTTCTGAGTCACTTCTTAATGATATTCTTAAAAATCCAGATTTAGGCATTAAGATTTTCACAGAGTACAAAGAAGCAAAAGATAGAGCTAAGAAATTGGAGCTTGAAAATGCTCAACATAAACAAATCATTGGTGAACTAAAGCCGAAAGCATCTTATTACGACTTAGTTCTTCAGAATAAATCGGTTGTACCAATCAGCCTGATTGCGAAAGATTATGGACTGTCTGCGAGAAAGTTAAATGCTCTACTTCATGAGCTGGGTGTTCAATATAAAATGGGTAAAACGTGGCTCCTTTATCAAAAGTATGCGGAAATGGGCTATACGCAATCAAAGACTCATGCCATTGATGCGGAGCGAAGTGTCATGCATACCTATTGGACACAAAAAGGAAGATTGTTTCTTTATGAGTTATTAAAACGAGAAAAGGGATTAGTACCTTTAATTGAACGAACAAATAAAACTGCGTAATGCATACCAGCCATGGAAGGTGAGCTTATGATTGCACAACCAAAGAAGGTGAAAACTTTAAAACATGATGGGATGTTATCTATTGCGGTTGGTAGGTCAAGGAAAGAGACAGGTTGGAAAAACCGTGAAATGCCTTGGATTGAACTCGTCAATAAACTAACCCAAACGGTAAGAACCCCTGAAACCTATGAAGAGTACAAAAAGCTATCTAAATCAAAGCAAGATGAAATTAAAGATGTCGGTGGTTTTGTTGGTGGAACGATAAAGGGTGGCAGAAGAAAGCATGATAGTGTTGTTTGGCGTCAGCTCGTCACCCTTGATGCCGACTTCGTGAAAGGAGATTTATGGGCATCCGTGGAGACAATGTTTGGCCACGGATGTGCCATCTACTCTACCCATAAACATCATACTAAAAATCCAAGGCTACGATTAGTGATTCCTTTATCAAGACCTGTTACTGCTGATGAATATGTACCGATTGCGAGGAGGATTGCAGCTGACCTTGGGATTGATTTCTTTGATGATACAACTTACCAAGTCCATCGATTGATGTATTGGCCTTCAACACCATCAGATGGTGAGTTTGTTTTTAAAGTGTTGGACGAGCCTTGGGTGGACCCAGATATTGTATTGGCAAGGTATCCGGACTGGCAGGATTCATCTTACTGGCCGGAAAGCTCAAGAACCGTTCAAGACCGAAAGAAGCTAGCAGATAAGCAAGGTGACCCAAAAACCAAAGAAGGAGTTGTCGGTGCCTTTTGTCGGACTTACTCGGTTACGGATGTAATAGAGAAGTACTTAGGTGATGTCTACAGTACTTGTGAGGATCCCAACCGTTACACATATTTAGCGGGTTCAACTTCTGGCGGGTTAGTGGTTTATGAAAATGGAGACTTTGCCTATTCTCATCATTCAACTGACCCGGTCGGTGGAAAGCTATCTAACGCTTTTGACTTGGTTCGTATCCACTTATTTGGTGAGCTTGATGAAACAGCCAAAGAAGGAACGCCTATCAATCGACTGCCATCTTATAAAGCAATGGTTGAAGAAGCTTTGAAGGACAAGCAGGTAAAATTGACACTCGGTAAAGAGCAGTTGAGCCTTGCAGCTGAAGACTTTGACGATGAGGAGATGGAATGGTTAACGGATTTATCAAGAGATCAAAAAGGCAATATCGTCTCGAGTGCACCCAACGTCATTCTTATCCTTGAGAACGATCCAGCATTAAAAGATCGGATTGCTTTAAATGACTTTGTCCACCGGGTAGTTATCAAAGATGATTTACCTTGGAGAAGTGCGGAACGAGGAGATTATTGGTCTGATACTGATGACGCCAGTTTACGAAATTATCTTTACTCTGTCTATGGCATTAAGGGAGCCGGAATTATTGGGGATGCATGGAGTGAAGTCGCAGTGAAACATGCGTTTCACCCGATCAAAGATTATTTAAATGGTCTTGAGTGGGACGGGAAAGAACGGATTGAAACGATCATGATCGATTACCTTGGAGCGGAAGATAACGATTGTGTGCGGACCTTTACCCGAATAATCTTATCAGCCGCAGTTACAAGGATTTATCGTCCTGGGGCAAAGTTTGATTACTGTGTTGTTCTCGTTGGTCCACAAGGCGTGGGGAAAAGTTACATTATTAAGCTTCTAGGTAAGGAATGGCACTCGGACTCCTTGATTACCGTCAAGGGCAAAGAAGCCTACGAGCAACTTCAGGGAGCGTGGATTTTAGAAATGGCAGAATTAACAGCAACAAAGAAAGCAGATATCGAAGCAGTAAAGCATTTTATTTCTAAGTCTGAGGATACCTTTCGAGTTGCTTATGGAAGACATAATGAAACGTTTAAGAGGCAGTGCGTGTTTTTTGGTACGACAAATGATTATGACTTTTTGAATGACCCAACAGGGAACCGCCGATTTTTACCGATAGTAGTGAATGGTGGAGGAACTAAAAACATGTGGGACGATTTAACGGAAGAGGAAGTGGACCAAATATGGGCGGAGGCAAAGGTATTGTTTGAAAAGGGAGAGACCTTGGCTTTAAGCAAAGAAATCGAAGAGAAAGCAGGAGAACTTCAAGCAGCCCATACGCAGGAAAATCCAATCACGGAGAGCATTAGAAGCTATCTTGAAACGACAGTACCAACCAACTGGTATGAGCTAGATCTTGGTACGAGACGAACATATTTGCATATGGATCAACCAAACGACGAAACAGAGAAGGCTATGAAGCTCAACAAAGTGTGTGCTCAGATGGTGTGGGAAGAGCTTTTTCAAAAAGATGTGTCGATGATGACAAGGTACGATGCGAAAGAAATCAACACGATTATCCAACATACATCAGGTTGGAAAAGAATGACTTCTATTCGGTTTGGTACGAATTATGGAATTCAAAGAGGTTTTAGAAGAGAAGAACTGTAAACATGTAAACTTTGAAATTTTCTCATTGTTTACACCTTAACCCTTGTCTCTCTTACTCTATATACTTTGTAAACATGATAAACATATATATCTATATAAGAAGAAATAGAGAGTATGGGGAATAATACATATAACCTATACGTCCATATACGCTTATAAGTATAAATTAACGATTTTGTTGTTTACTTGTTTACAAAAAGGGTGGAAACCTTGGTCTGATAGGGGTCTGGGTGTAAACATTAAATATTAGGGGTGGCTCTTTGATGAATGAAGTGAGGATTGAACAAAGGCTAAACAAGAAAGTAAAGGAACATGGCGGGCTGGCATTAAAGCTTGTATCACCCGGTTTTGCAGGTGTGCCAGACAGGCTGGTGCTCTTTAATGGTTCAAAGGTTGCTTTTGCGGAATTAAAGGCACCAGCTAAAAAGCTACGAGCCTTGCAGCGAAAACGAAAAAAGCAGCTTGAGGCACTAGGGTTTAAAGTTTATAAGATTGATAGCTATGAAGCGGTCGATCGAATGCTAGAGGAGATGGTCCTTTGATTTATAAACCATATCATTACCAGGCCTATGCCACCCAGTGGATTATTGATAAAAAGAAGTCAGCTCTTTTTCTTGAAATGGGGATGGGAAAATCAGTATCAACTTTAACGGCAATTTTAGATTTGATGTATGACTACTTTGATGTGGCGAAAGTTCTGGTCATTGCTCCGCTCCGAGTAGCAAGTACAACTTGGGAAGAAGAAGTGGAGAAATGGGATCATCTAAATGAGCTCCGAATTTCCAAAGTGCTCGGTAGTGAAAAACAACGAGTAGCAGCTTTATATAAAAAAGCAGATATCTACATTATCAATAGAGAAAATGTCACTTGGCTCGTGGATTGGTTTGATTCCGATTGGCCTTTTGACATGGTGGTCATTGATGAGTTATCTAGCTTTAAATCATCAAAGGCTCAGCGATTTAAATCCTTAAAAAAGGTGAGGCCCTTTATTAAGCGATTGGTTGGATTAACAGGAACGCCAGCACCAAACGGTTTAATTGATTTGTGGCCACAAATTTATTTACTCGACGGTGGAGAACGATTAGGTAAAACAGTCACTGGTTATAGAGAAAGATACTTTCTTCCGGATAAGCGTAATCAAATGATTGTTTACACTTGGAAGTTAAAAGATGGAGCGGAAGATGCCATTTATGAAAAGCTCTCCGATATCTGCGTGAGTATGAAGGCCAAAGATTACCTCGAATTACCTGAAAGAATGGACAATGTCATTACAGTGGAACTTCCCAAGAAGACGAAGGAACAATATGAGGTTTTGGAAAAGGAATTGATTCTAACACTGGAGGGGACAGATGTGTTGGCAGGTTCAGCTGCAGTTCTAGCCAATAAATTATTACAGGTGGCTAATGGCGCTGTTTACGATGAAGATGGAGAAGTGAAACATATACATGATGAAAAATTAAAAGTTTTGGATGAATTGGTGGAAGCAGCAGGTGGGAAACCAGTGCTTGTATTTTATGGCTACCAACATGACAAGGACAGGCTTTTACACCATTTAAAGAAATTAAAGCCGAGGATCCTTCAAACAGATCAAGACATTAAGGACTGGAATCAAGGAAAGGTTCAGGTTCTTTTAGCCCACCCAGCATCAGCTGGACATGGGCTGAACCTTCAAACAGGAGGGAACATTATCATTTGGTTTGGCCTTACTTGGAGTCTCGAACTCTACCAGCAGGCAAATGCTAGACTTTGGCGACAGGGACAAAAGCAAACGGTTGTGATCCACCACATTATTGCGAAAGATTCAATCGACGAACGAGTGATGAAAGCATTAAAAGATAAAGACACAAGTCAATCTGCTCTCATTGAAGCAGTGAAGGCGAGAGTGAATAGATACAAGGAGGTTGCTCCTCATGGATAGTATTGAACAAGTAGTGAAGCGTGAACAGGACTGTTTCGCTTACAAGAATGGAAAGTGCAAGATTTTAAGAGTTCTTACATGCGAAGGAACTAATTGCAGTTTCTACAAAACCTTACCCGAATTACAAATGGATAGACAAAAAGCACTCGAGCATATTCAAGCACTCGATGCTACTAATCGGAATGAGATTATCAATCTTTACAAGCTAGATATTGAAAAACAAATTAGTGGGGTGAGTGGTGGTGATGGTAGCTAGTATAGCAATTAGACAGGAGGGAACTATGGTGGATGCAAAAGAGTATTTTTCTCGGTCGGCCAAGTTGGATGAAACTATAAATAGTAAGTTACAACAAGTCGCAGTGTTAAGAGACCTAGCTTTGAAAACAACATCGGTTCTCCAGACTGATAAAATTCAAGGAACAAAGCAACGTTCCCCGATGGAAAATGCCCTAGTTAAGTTGATGAGTCTTGAAGAAGAAATAAATACTGATATTGATAGCTTAGTAGATTTAAAGCGTGAGTTGGCAAGTCTCATTGCTAGAATTGATAATCCTTCTTACAGATTACTTCTTGAACTTCGTTATTTAAGTGGGAGAACTTGGGATGAAGTAGCTGCAATGATGGGTTATGAGGTGAGTTGGATTTACCGATTGCATAAGAAAGCATTGAAAGAAGCGAATCGGATATTAGAAGATACCACAATAGAATACATTTGAGTCTTTGAATAGCTCCCTTGAAGGTGATGTCCTTTAAGGGTTTTTGTTTATTTTTTAAAAGAAGCCATGAAAAGCCATTATAAGCCATGTTGGAAGTGTGCTAAAGTATAAACTGTAGAAATAGCTTAAACAACAGCCCTTGAAGGAATATCTTCTTGGGCTTTCTTTAATTTAAAGGAAATACGGAGTTGAGAAAGATGCCAATGAAACCAAAGAAGCCATGCAAACACAACGGTTGTCCTTTGTTAACGGATGACAAGTACTGTGAGTTTCATGCAAAGCTTCATGTTGATGATAGAGCAAACGCAAGCGAGCGTGGTTATGATAACCGATGGAGGAAAGCGAGCAAACGATTCTTAAACGCTCATCCTATTTGCAAACACTGTGAACAGAAAGGAAAGCTGACTCAAGCAACGGTGGTGGACCACATCAAACCTCATCGTGGAGACCAGAGACTGTTCTGGAATGAAAGCAATTGGCAACCATTATGTAAGAAGTGTCATGACAGAAAGACAAGAACAGAAGATCAGTATCCAGTTTACTCTTTTTGAGAGACCCATAGGGGAGGTCAAATCTCTACAACCTTTTATATGGCGACCGCGCGCCCCCTTCATGCGAATTTTCGCGGAATTACACAAGGGGGGTTACTCTTGAGAGCTTGGAAACACCTTTAACCTTAATAGTGGTAAGGGTTTGGGGTACTCACTATTTTGCGAAAAGGTTTGTTTGAGGGAATGATTAAAATGGCGTTCAACCCTTGTCAGTACTGGGTTAAAAGCCTTCTTGTTAAATAAATAAAAAATACGAATAAAACGCATGTTTAGCCTAATGAAAAGCTGAATTATGCGCTTTTTTATTGCACTTTTGCACACGGTTTACGCAGAAAGGAGTGGGAGTGATGACTGAATACGAAAAGCAACAAATCTATGACCTTCGCATTAAAGGAGTCGGGTACCAAGCGATCGCTGCAGTGTTGGGGCAATCCCGAGATAATGTCCGTGGCTTTTGCAAACGCAATGGACTTGATGGTGATGCAAAAGTGGTTGCATTAAATGTGAAAGAACAAATGAAAAATCATGTACTCTGCTCCTCCTGTGGAATGCCTATTAAGCAAAAGAAAAGAGGAAGGGTTCGGAAGTTTTGTTCTGATGACTGCCGCAGAAAATGGTGGAATGAAAATCCCCAAGCAAGGAAGAAAAGAGAAGCAGCTATTTACACCTATACGTGTCCACAATGTGGTGAAACGTTCAGTTGCTACGGAAACAAGAACCGGAAGTTCTGCAGTCATGATTGTTACATCAAATCGAGATTTAGGAGTGAGGATGATGGAATTTAAAAAGCTGCCCATCGATGAATTAATTCCTGCGAGTTATAACCCCAGGAAGAAATTGAAACCAGGAGATAGTGAATTTGAAAAGATTAAAAATAGCATTGAGCAATTTGGATATGTAGAACCTGTCATTGTAAATAAGGATATGACGGTTGTTGGTGGGCATCAAAGAATATCGGTTTTAAAAACATTAGGATTTACAGAAATCGACTGTGTCGTTATCGATGTTGATAAGACAAAAGAGAAGGCTCTCAATATTGCTTTAAATAAAATTAGCGGCGAGTGGAACAAAGAGCTATTAGCTGACCTTATTCAAGATTTGCAATCCTTAGACTACGATGTTTCATTTACCGGTTTTGATCCACCTGAAATCGATCAGCTTTTTAACGAGGTTCATGATAAAGATATTAAGGAAGACGACTTTGATGTGGAAAAGGAATTAGCTGAACCAGCCATAACCCAAAAAGGTGATGTGTGGTTATTAGGAAGGCATCGTTTAGTATGCGGAGACAGTACAGATCCAGACGTTTATCAAATTCTTATGAATGGCCAAAAGGCAAATCTAGTAGTTACGGACCCGCCTTATAATGTAAACTACTCATCTCAAGCAGGTAGCATCCAAAACGATAACATGAAAGATGAAGAGTTTTATAACTTCCTGCTTAAAGCCTATAAAAATATGGCTGCTAGCATGGAAAAGGATGCATCCATCTATGTGTTCCATGCAGACACGGAAGGTTATAACTTCAGAAAGGCATTCAAGGATGCAGGCTTTTACTTATCTGGTGTTTGTATCTGGGCCAAGCAAAGTCTCGTACTTGGTCGAAGTCCATACCAATGGAAACATGAACCGGTTTTATTTGGCTGGTTAAAGAATGGCAAGCATAACTGGTATGCCGATCGAAAGCAAAGTACCATCTGGAACTTCGACAGACCTTCCAAAAATGCGCTTCATCCAACGATGAAACCTGTTAGCTTGTGCGCCTATCCAATTCAGAATAGCAGTATGAGCAATTGTATCGTACTGGATCCTTTTGGTGGGAGTGGGTCCACGCTCATGGCTTGCGAACAAACAAACCGAATTTGTTATACGATTGAACTCGATGAAAAATATGCAGATGCAATAGTCAAAAGATATATCGAGCATGGGGGAACGGATGCCAATGTGTTCTTACAACGGGATGGAGATAAGGTAGCGTATTCAGATGTTCCGAAACCTGTATTTGACGAAATATTATAGATGGAGAAAGTTGCTATGCTCCAACGTGTATGGCAATATGCTACTACCTTGAAGAGATTGGAGGCAGAGCGATGGTAGAAAACCAAAAACCACCATGCAAACTTATCGGCGAAGATGGCAATATCTTTTCCATCCTTGGGCGTGTGAGCAAAACGCTAAAAGAAGACGGGAAAGAGGAACAAGCTAAAGAGGTAAGGGAGCAGGTAATGGCATCTAGCTCCTATGGTGAAGCCCTCCAAATCATCATGGAATACGTAGAGGTGGAGTGATGAGGAATGAAAGTACTGTTCGGAAGGAAAGTTAGTAGTCTAGCGGAACTAAAGGAAATCACGGAAGAAGCTATGAAACAAGGGCAGCGAGGTCAAACATACATCGTAACAAAAGAAGTGGAGTTAGAAGATAGGGATTTTCATAACTTTGCAAGTGACTTCTTTAACGACCAGCCTTGGATCACACGAGAAGATGGCGGAGTGAATACGAATCGAGAGGCTCGCTGCATCAGAGTCATCAATAAAGAAACTGGTGAAACAGTTTTAGTAAACAGCGAAGGTTACAGTTATCCAAGATACACAGCAATTGAAAACAACTAGAGTGGGCCTAAAAAGGCCTTTTTCTATTGGTCTATAAATATACGTATTTCTTTCGGAATGACTTGCTATTACCTGTGTTTAGAGTGATATATGTACTACACCAAAACACAGGAGGTTATGAAAATGGAACGAAAAGAAATGGTCAAAAAGCTAGGAGAATTTTTAGGAGTAAAACCAAAGTTTCTCAATGCACCCACATTTAACTACGAAATTGTAACCGAAGAGGAAACCTACACCATCGACAGATTTGGCGAGATTACCATTTCAACTGGGGAAGAGCAGACTTTCGAAGAGATTATTAACCCGCCAGCAACGAGGGAAGACCTAGAGAATGTGAACAATAAAGAGCCTGCAGCAGAAGGATTAAACCTTGATGGGATGGAGCTAACACTTCCATTGGAAGGCCACACAGGAATAACACTAAGGAATCTAGTAAACATGCTTTTTAGTAAGCAGCACCTGGTTATGAAGGCTTTTGATTTAGAAGGACCACTCATGGATGGAACCTTTGCAGAGGATTTAAGTATGAAAGAAACAAGCACTTTCGAAGAGTTCAAGGAAGCCTTAGATGAACTTGGATTCGAGCGACTCCCGGGTTTAACATTTGATTTTGAAAACGAGAAATTCACTATCAAACTAGCAACGGACAGCTTAGATGCAGAGAAGATTGGAGCCTTCCAAGACCTAGCTTCATTAATCAATAAAAATGCCCAAAAGCAGAAACGAGCTTCTTTCAAGCAAGTTCAGGATGACAATCCAAAATACGCCTTCAGAACCTGGCTCATTCGCCTTGGGATGAACGGTAGTGAATATAAAACAACAAGGAAGGTGCTCCTCGCCAACCTTGAAGGAAGTGGAGCCTTTAGAAAGGTGAGTGAACCGAATGGATAAGTTCTTCACACAAACGCACTGTGATCGCTGTGGAGGCAGTTTAAAAGGCGGACGGATTATGTCCATGTACAATACGGATTGCATTTGTTTAAGCTGCAAGGATAAGGAATCCAAACGGGACGACTATGGCGAGGCGGTCAAAGCAGACCATGAGGAAATCAAGAAGGGCAATTACAATTATAAAGGAATTAAGGGCGATAATTAACTTGATAATCCCTGTGTTTAGAGTGATGTATAGACATACCAAAACACAGGGAGGTTGTTTGAATGACCAGAGATATGATTCAGACGTTGCAAGGGAACGTTGATGCGGTGAGGGGAATGGAACTACTGCTCCAGCAAAAACGAGAATTGATAGAAGCAGGATACCAAGAAGATGAGATATATCTTCTGCCGGGAATTCTAGTCCTGCAACTTGAAGATGGAGAAGTACGCTGGATGGTTTTCGAAGGCGAGTTCAAGATGGAAATATGGAAGAACTAAAGGAATGAATCAATTGGAGTCTATCAGAAGGTAGGCTCTTTTCTTATGCCAATTTTGAAAGGAGGTGGCGCCTGTGGCTCAACGTGGAAGGAAACCAAAGCCAACTGCACTGAAAGCATTGGAAGGCAATCCTGGAAAGAGAGATTTGAATAAGAAGGAACCAAAACCAGAGAAGAAAGCACCAAGATGCCCATCTTGGCTGGAACCGGAAGCTAAGAAAGAGTGGCGAAGAATGGTTAAACAACTAGAGCAATTAGGAATCTTGACTGAAGTGGATATGGCTGCCTTTGCCGGATACTGCCAAGCCTATGCTAGATGGAAAGAGGCCGAAGAGTTTATCACCAAGCACGGAACCATTGTCAAAACCCCTTCAGGATATTGGCAACAGGTGCCGCAGGTTTCCATTGCTCAGAGCTATTTAAAAATCATGAATCGTTTCTGTGAGCAGTTTGGATTAACCCCTTCATCAAGGACTAGAATTGTGGCGGACAAACCAAGTGATGCAGATGACCCGATGGAATTTATGCTCTTTCAAGGTGGTGGTAAGGGTGTATGACGAGAAAAAGGCCCAACATGCCGTCAACTTTATCAACTGCTTAAAACATACGAAAGGTCAATGGCGAGGGGTTCCGTTCGACCTGTTGCCTTGGCAAGACCAAATTATCCGAGATGTATTTGGAACGGTTAAGGAAAATGGTTATCGTCAATACAACACTGCTTATATTGAGATACCAAAGAAAAATGGTAAAAGTGAAATCGCAGCTGCTGTAGCTTTATTAATGACTTGTGCTGATGGTGAGTGGGGAGCAGAAGTTTATGGCTGTGCCTCTGACCGACAACAGGCCTCCATTGTGTTTGATGTTGCGGTGGAGATGGTGGATCAGTCACCAGCCCTTAGGAAGAGATTCAAGCCCATTATGTCAATGAAACGACTAGTCTATAAACCTACTAATAGTTTTTATCAGGTGCTATCTGCTGAAGCATACACGAAACATGGTCTTAATGTTCACTCGGTTGTCTTTGATGAATTGCATGCTCAACCAAACCGAGAGCTATTTGATGTTATGACAAAAGGTTCTGGGGATGCTCGTCTTCAGCCACTGTTCTTTTTAATTACAACAGCTGGTACAGACCGAAATTCAATCTGTTATGAGATTCATCAAAAAGCGGTGGACATTATGGAGGGAAGAAAGATTGATCCCACATTTTATCCAGTCATCTACGGAATTAAAGATGATGACGATTGGACTAATGAAAAGAACTGGTATAAGGCCAATCCATCATTGGACCATACCATTGACATAGAGAAAGTTAGAAATGCATTTATTAGTGCGAAGGAAAACCCAGCTGAAGAAAACATCTTTAGACAACTGAGACTAAATCAATGGGTGAAACAATCGACTCGTTGGATGCAAATGGAGAAATGGGATGCGTGTGATGATCCAGTCGATCTTGATAGTCTCCGTGGAAGAGAATGTTTTGCAGGACTTGACCTTTCAAGCACAACGGATATTACGGCTTTTGTATTGGTTTTCCCACCAAGAACAGATGATGAGAAATTTATTGTTCTTCCTTACTTCTGGATTCCAGATGAAAACCTGAAAGTAAGGGTTAGGAGAGACCATGTTCCTTACGATATTTGGGAGCAGCAAGGATATATCAAAACGACTGAAGGAAATGTTGTTCATTATGGATTCATTGAGGCTTTCATTGAAGAGCTAGGAACGAAGTACAACATTAAGGAAATTGCTTTTGATCGATGGGGCGCTGTACAGATGGTTCAGAACCTTGAAGGAATGGGCTTCACTGTTGTTCCTTTTGGACAAGGGTACAAGGATATGTCGCCAGCATCTAAAGAGTTGATGAAAATTACACTTGAGAAAAGAATCGTTCACGGTGGAAATCCAGTTTTAAGATGGATGATGGATAACATCTTTGTCAAAACCGACCCTGCAGGAAACATAAAGCCTGATAAAGAGAAAAGTACAGAACGTATTGATGGTGCTGTTGCGTTAATTATGGCGCTGGATCGGGCAATTCGAAATGAAAATAAAGATAGTGTTTATGATGGTCGGGGGATTTTAATCTTATAAATGCTGCCAAATGAGGAGGAGTGTGAATGAAAATACCACTGATATCTAGACTTTTTCAATCAAGAGATGGTCCAAAAAATAGTTTTTTAGGAAATACTTATAGCTTCTTCTTTGGCGGTACTACAAGTGGAAAAACAGTTAATGAAAGAACGGCGATGCAGACCACTGCAGTTTATGCATGTGTGAGGATCCTCGCGGAAACCATCGCCAGCCTTCCATTGCATCTATACAGATACACTGACAATGGGAAGGAAAAAGCAGTAGAAAACAATTTATATTATAAGCTCCATGATGAGCCAAATGCCGAGATGACTTCGTTCGTGTTTAGAGAAACACTGATGAGTCATCTTTTATTATGGGGAAATGCTTATGCCCAGATTATCCGGGATGGCAGAGGCAATGTGCTTTCTCTTTACCCTCTATTGCCCGATCGGATGACAGTGGATAGAACGTCTACTGGTGAACTTTTCTACGAATATAGAAAAGACACAGGCTCGGTAATCCTTCGGAGTGAAGAGGTTCTTCATATTCCAGGGCTTGGCTTTGATGGTCTTGTGGGGTATTCACCGATTGCTATGGCCAAAAATGCGATTGGAATGGCCCTTGCAACCGAGGAATATGGGGCCAGGTTTTTTGCTAATGGAGCAAACCCCGGTGGTGTGTTAGAACATCCTGGCGTGGTCAAGGATCCTGCGAAAATTCGAGAAAGTTGGAATGCGGTCTATCAAGGAAGTGGAAATGCTCATCGTATTGCAGTCCTTGAAGAAGGGATGAAATTTCAAAGCATCGGTATTCCACCTGAACAAGCGCAGTTTCTGGAAACGAGGAAGTTTCAAACAGAGGAGATTTGTAGAATCTTTCGTGTTCCACCTCACCTTGTAGCCAACTTGGATAAAGCAACCTTCAGTAATATTGAACACCAGTCTATTAGTTTCATAGATAACACGATTATGCCTTGGGTTACAAGAATCGAGCAGTCCATGAAAAAGGCATTGCTAAGTGAAACGGATAAGAAAGAGTACTTTATCAAATTTAATCTGAATGGCCGACTCCGAGGAGATGCAGGATCAAGGGCACAATTCTATCAAATCATGCGACAAAACGGGGTAATGTCAGCCAATGATATCCGAGAACTTGAAGAGTTAAATATGATCCCTGAGGAACAAGGTGGCGATAAATACTTGGTTAACGGAAATTTTGTCGACATGTCGAAAGCAGGCGCATGGACAGAGAAATATAAGGAGGGATAAGCCGTGAAGAAGTTTTGGAATTGGGTTAAGAACGAAGATGGCAGGACGCTCTATCTAGATGGAGTGATTGCTGAAGAATCATGGTTTGGCGATGAAGTAACACCTAAACAGTTTAAATCAGAGCTAAACAATGATGGTGGGGATATTACCATTTGGATTAACTCACCAGGTGGAGATGTGTTTGCAGCAAGTCAAATATACAACATGCTCATGGATTACAAGGGAGATGTAAAAGTAAAAATTGATGGGATTGCAGCAAGTGCTGCATCAGTCATTGCGATGGCAGGTGGGGAAGTTCACATGTCACCCGTCTCCATGATGATGATCCATAATCCGATGACAATTGCCTTTGGAGATACAGCGGAAATGAAAAAAGCCATTCAGATGTTAAGCGAGGTAAAAGAAAGCATTATTAATGCTTATGAACTGAAGACTGGTCTTTCAAGGACTAAGCTCTCACACATGATGGATGATGAAAGCTGGTTTAATTCAAAAAAAGCGGTGGAGCTTGGTTTTGCTGATGAGATCATGTTCCAAAACGAAAGCCAGCAAGACTCATCGGATGAAGGGATTATTTATAACAAGATGGCGGTTGTGAATTCCTTTTTACACAAACTACCTCAGAAGAAAATAGGAACAGACATCACCATATTGGACAAGAGGCTAGACCTCTTGAAATTTTAAGGAGGAGATTTGGATGAGTAAAGTATTAGAACTGCGTGAAAAACGAGCAAAAGTATGGGAGCAAACAAAAGCATTTCTTGATTCGAAAAGAGGGGAAGATGGGATCCTATCTGCTGAGGATACTTCCACCTATGAGAAGATGGAAGCGGAAGTTGTTAATTTAGGGAAAGAGATTGATAGGCTGGAAAGACAACAAGCCATCGATTTGGAACTTTCAAAACCGGTTAATCAACCAATTACATCAAAACCAACGGGTGTTGAAGGGCAAAAAACAGGACGAGCTACTGATGAATACAGAGAATCGTTCTGGAAGGTAATGCGAAACAAAAGTAATTATGATGTAAAGAATGCGCTCCAGGTTGGAACGGATTCAGAAGGGGGCTACCTTGCTCCGGACGAGTTTGAAAGAACACTTATTCAATCCTTGGAAGAGGAAAATATCTTTCGTTCATTAGCCAAGGTCATTACGACTTCATCAGGAGATCGGAAAATTCCTGTAGTTGCTTCAAAAGGAACTGCTTCTTGGGTAGATGAAGAAGGATTGATTCCAGAATCAGATGATAGCTTTGGCCAGGTTTCCATTGGGGCTTATAAGCTTGCCACCATGATTAAAGTTTCTGAAGAACTTTTAAATGACAGTGTATTTAATCTTGAATCGTATATTTCAAAAGAATTTGCCAGACGGATTGGTGCCAGAGAAGAAGAAGCTTTCTTTGTTGGAGATGGTACCGGAAAACCGACTGGCATTTTTAATGCAACCGGTGGAGCGGAACTTGGCGTTACAGCCACTTCAGCAACCGCTGTTTCAGTCGACGAGATTATGGATCTATTCTACTCATTGAAATCGCCTTACCGTAAAAAGGCCGTCTTTGTCATGAATGATGCAACAGTTAAATTGCTTCGAAAGTTAAAAGACGGAAGTGGTCAATACTTATGGCAGCCTTCAGTGCAAGCGGGGCAACCTGATACGATTTTAAATCGTCCGGTGAAAACGTCAGCTTATGTGCCAACTGTTGCAGCGGGTGCTAAGTCGATTGCATTTGGTGATTTCGGGTACTACTGGGTCGCTGATCGACAAGGACGCTCTTTCCAAAGATTAAACGAACTGTATGCTGCAACAGGACAAGTTGGATTTAAGGCAACACAGCGGGTGGATGGAAAGTTAATTCTTCCTGAAGCAATCAAAGTACTTCAACAGAAAGCGTAGGTGGTAGTTCATGAGTAATGTAAAAAATTATACCGAACAAGGTGGAGATCGAACCGTCATAGGTGGGGAATTAGATATCACTCCTGAAGGTAAGTTAGCTTTTGATGGAACACCATTAAGTCCAGCTACACTTCAAGCAAATAGTAATGCTGCAGATGTAGCTGGGCTTGTTACTGATTTTAATGCTCTACTAGCAAAGCTGAAAGCAGCGGGGCTAATGAAATCTGTATAGGGAGGTAAGTGGTGATGGAGGAATTGCTATTAAAGGTAAAACAGAACCTTATTTTAAATCATAATGAAGACGATGTTCTGCTTTCTGGCTTCATCACTGCTGCCATTTCCTATGCAGAAAGTTATCAAAAGAAGCCAGATGGTTATTATAAAGAAAACCCTATGCATCCAACGACCGAACAAGCAGTCATCATGCTATCGTCTCACTTTTATGAAAGTCGAGATGGTAGTACTGGTGGCTTTTTTGCTGACAATGTGGAAGCGAGTAAACAAGTATGGAATGTGGTCAATATGCTCCTTCGACTTAATAAGGATGTGATCATATGAGCCTTGGGAAGATGAATGTCTCGATTGAAATTGTCAAAGAGGAGTCTATTAAGGATTCAGAAGGGTTTGCCACCAAGGAAGAACAGATTCTAACATCCATGCGAGCTTATAAAGAAAATCGGCATGGTAGTGAGGCTTGGAAAAATAGGGCCAGCTTTACTGAGGCTAGCTCTCTTTTTCGTTTTAGAAAACCTCGGGGACTAGAGCTGACTACAGAATTAAACATTCGCTGTAATAATGAACGATACAACATTTTGAGTGTTGAGGATATCAAAGAGCGTGGAATGTATGTAGAAGTATTAGCTGAAAAAGTTACAGGGTCAAAGGGGTGAGGTTATGGCTAGAGCAGCAGTGAAAATGCCAGATGACTTTTTAGAAAGAATCTCAAGACTAAATAATCGCTTTGATGACATTGTACCAAGAGTGTTAGAGAAAGGTGCAGAGCCGGTCATCCAGAAAGCTAAAACGAATCTTGCTACTAGAATTGGGCAGGGTACCAAAGAACCTTCTCAGGCTACAGGTGAATTAATAGCTTCACTTGAAACGACAAAGCCGATCCAAGATGCAAAAGGTGATTGGAACCTAAGAGTAGGAATTCCAACAACGAAAGATAGTAAAGGAGTTTCGAATGCATTGAAGGCAGCTGTGCTTGAGTATGGAAAGTCAGGTCAACAGCCTAAACCCTGGTTAAAGCCCACAAAGTCGGCTACAAGAAAAGTCTGTGCAGAAGCGATGGAGAAAGCGCTGGATAAGGAGATACAGAAATTATGAGTCTATTAAAAGAACTTAATAGCTTACTCGAACCTATCGGTATTCCGATTGAAACGGGTGTGTTCTCGGGAAAACCACCTGATGAATATGTAGTCATTACACCCATGGCAGATAGATTAGAATTCTATGCGGATAACCAAGCGCACACGGTTATCGCTGAAGCAAGATTATCCTTGTTTTCAAAGAGAAATTATTTATCTCTTAAGGAACAACTGACTAGAGCGATTTTATCGGGAGAAATAACGATTACAGACCGACAATATATCGGTTTTGAGAATGATACAAAATACCATCATTACGCAATTGATGTAATGAAAGAATATGAAATGGAGGGAATGTAGATGGCTACAATAGGACTTGATCGATTGTATTATGCCCAAATTACAGAAGATGCAAATGGTATTGAAAGTTATGGGACTCCTAAAATACTAGCTAAAGCCATGACGGCTGAACTAAGTGTTGAGCTCATTGAAGCAATTCTTTATGCAGATGATGGAGCATCTGAAGTAGTAAAGGAATTTAAAAGTGGAACATTAAGTCTTGGGATCGACGATATTGGTTCGATAGTGGCTCAGGATTTAACAGGTTCAAAGATTGATAGCAATAATGTTGTCGTATCACGAAGTGAGGATGGAGGGAATCCAGTTGCGATTGGCTTTCGTGCTAAAAAGTCGAATGGAAAGTACCGCTATTTTTGGCTATACCGAGTTATTTTTAGTATTCCTACAACGAGTCTTGCGACAAAAGGCGATTCGATTACCTTTAGTAATCCCACCATAGAAGGCACCGTTTTTAGACGAAATAAACTGGATGCAGAAAGTAAACACCCTTGGAAAGCTGAAGTCACAGAAGGTGATAATGGCGTTGCTCAAGACACGATTACCAACTGGTTTACTACTGTTTATGAGCCAGATTTTACACCAGTAACACCAACGATCACAATAACTACACAACCAGCTGATGTAACAAATGTAACGGAAGGTAGCATTTCTGGAAGTCTATCAGTTGTAGCAGAAACAAATACAAGCTATCCAGTAACATATCAATGGTATGAAAACACATTGGATAGTGCATCCGGTGGAACGGTTATCAATGGTGAAACATCTGCCAGCTTTGATATCCCGACAACTCTTGTTGCTGGAACATACTACTATTACTGTGTGCTGAGCTCAACGGGTGCTTCTGATGTCACAACGACTGTGGCTACAGTAACCGTATCTTAAGCTAAGGAGGATTAATGATGGGAAATGAAACTACATCTTTGGATATAGATTCCGCAGCGGATGAACGAAGTGCTGTGATAGAAATAGGTGGACAAGACTATAAGTTGATATTGACCACGAAGGCTACAAAGGAAATTGCGAAACGATATGGCGGTCTTGAGAATCTTGGAAACAAACTGATGAATACCAAGGACTTTGAATTGGCTTTAGATGAAGTTGTATGGTTAATTACTCTGTTAGCGAATCAATCAATTCTTATTCATAACTTGAGAAATAAAGAAGCAAAGAAAGAGCTGTTAACGGAAGAAGAAATCGAACTATTGACCACTCCTTTTGAATTGGCAGAGTACAAGAATGCGATTATGGCTAGCATGATGAAAGGTACAAAACGACATATCGAGAGTGAACCATCAAAAAACGTGGAAGTCGGGTAAGCGATGAAGAATTGTTTATCCGACTTATTTATTATGGAACGGCATTATTAAACCGTAGGGAAGATGAAGTTTGGTTGATGCCTTTAGGATACTTGATGGATTTATGGGAATGTCACAAGCAGTTTAATGGAATAGCAAAACCAAGGAAAGATGTATCTATTGATGATGTAATACCAATTGGAATATAGAAGAAGGCACTCAGTGTATGGGTGTCTTTTTATGTTTTGAGGGAAGGAGGTGGAATCGTGGCAGATAATTTTGGTCTGAAAATCGGTGTTGAAGGTGAGAAGGAATTTAAGAATTCCCTAAGAGATATCAACCGCAGTTTCAAAGTTTTAGGAAGCGAAATGAATCTAGTAACTTCACAGTTTGATAGGCAGGACCAGTCGATGGAGGCACTAACGGCTAGAAGTGATGTGCTAAACAAGAAAGTTGATGCCCAGAAAGACAAAATCGGTACCTTAGAAAAGGCTTTGAAAAATGCTGCAGACTCCTTTGGTGAAACCGACAAACGAACTCAAAACTGGCAAATTCAACTTAATAACGCTAAGTCTGACCTAATCAAGATGGAGCGGGAATTAGATAAAACTAATCAATCAATTGATGAAATGGGCGATAGTGCTAATGCTGCAGAAGGTGAAGTAGAAGAGTTTGCTGATGAAGTTGAAAATGCAGCAAAGCAAACAGAAGACGCAGCTAACCGCTTTGAAAAAGTAGGTGGTGTGCTAAAGGGAATCGGAGTGACGATAGGTGCTGCAGTAACCGCTATTGGAACAGCTGCTGTTGCAACTGGGGCTAGCCTTATCAAGCTTGGTGACGAGTATAATATGGCGGTTAATCAGATCTCTGCTTCAACTGGAGCAACGGGTGCTGAATTAGAAGAGTTAGGTGAGATCGCCCAAAACGTGTACAAGCATAATTTCGGTGAAAACTTAGAAGAGGTTGCTGGAGGTATTTCAGAAGTTAAAAAGATAACTGGACTCATGGGTGAAGAACTAGAAAAAGCTACTGAGTCCGGTTTTGCTTTAAGGGATACTTTTGGCTTTGAAATGCAGGAGTCTGCCAGGGCAGCAAGTTCTTTGATGAAAAACTTCGGTATATCTTCAGATGAAGCATACAACATTATTGCAACAGGTGCTCAAAATGGTGCTGATAAGAATGGTGATCTTTTAGATACGCTTAATGAATACTCTGTTCAATATTCTGCACTCGGGCTTAGCGCAGATGAGTTCATTGCTAGTTTAGTAAATGGTGCAGAAAGTGGAGCTTTTAGTATTGATAAGGTCGGGGATGCCGTTAAAGAGTTCAATATTCGGGCAAAAGACGGAAGCAAAACGAGCATGGAAGCTTTCACTGCTTTAGGCCTAAATGCTGAAGAGATGACCAGTAAGTTTGCTCAGGGTGGCGACGTTGCTAATGATGCTTTTTACAGTGTTGTTCAGAGACTTCAGGAAATTGAGGATCCCCTGCTAAAAAATACAGTTGGTGTGCAGCTGTTTGGTACTCAATTTGAAGATTTAGAGGCAAGTGTACTACCGGTTCTCGCAAATATGAAGGATAGTACGCTGGCAAGCGGAGATGCGTTAGCCCAAATAACAGAAGTGAAGTACGACAATTTAACTGATGGTATTGAGGGTGTGAAACGTTCTTTGCAGGGCGTGTTTTTGCCGGCAGTAGGTGAAGTGTCGTCAGGAATAACGGACCTTTTCTCAAATCTTTCTAATGGTATTAATGCAGCCGATGGAGATTTCGATAAAATTTCAGAGGTCATTGGGGAGACTGTTGCAGGTATAACGGAAATAATTGCAAAGCAGTTGCCTCAATTAGTAACCTTAGGGCTGCAAATTGTAATGTCCATAGCAGGAGCAATTATTGAAAACCTCCCAACGATTATTGATTCAGCCATGCAAATTGTAACAACCTTACTTCAAGGATTGATTGAGGCTCTACCTCAAATCACAGAAGGTGCACTTTATCTGGTTTTAACTTTGGTAGATGGCATTATTGCCAACCTTCCAGCATTGATTGAAGCGGCACTTACGATGATTGTTACTCTTGCCACTGGTATTGCTGAAGCCTTGCCAAACCTAATTCCGTCGATCGTTCAGGCGGTCATTTTAATCGTACAAACATTGATAGACAATCTGGGCCTAGTGTTA
This sequence comes from Sutcliffiella horikoshii, assembly GCF_008180725.1. Lineage (GTDB taxonomy): Bacteria > Bacillota > Bacilli > Bacillales > Bacillaceae_I > Sutcliffiella_A > Sutcliffiella_A horikoshii_B. The sequence goes on from NZ_VTEV01000002.1 coordinate 359,572, forward strand.
GATGCAGCATTCAAAATTATAGAAGGTTTAGCGATGGGGCTATTAAATGCATTACCTAGATTAATAGAAGCTCTTCCTACGATCATATCGACGATTATTAACTTTATAACGAGTAACCTTCCTAAGATAGTTGAGATGGGAATTAAGTTAATTATTCAGTTAGCAGCGGGGCTTATTCAGGCAATTCCACAGCTAGTGGCTCAATTACCACAGATTGTGTCTGCACTTGTTATTGGTCTTGGAAAAGCGGTAGTTTCCTTAGGAGAAGTTGGACGGAATATTGTCCGAGGTCTATGGAATGGAATATCGTCGATGATTGGTTGGATAAGAGATAAAGTAAGTAATTTTGTTGGTGGAATTGTAAGCAATGTGAAGGGTGTTCTAGGTATTAGGTCTCCTTCAAAGGTCTTTGCTGGTATTGGTGAGAACATGGGTGAGGGAATCGGTGTTGGTTTCTCTGATGCCATGAGTGGCGTTGAAAAGGATATGGAAGGGGCAATTCCAACTGACTTTGATATGGATCTGAACAGTCAAATCAATGCCACAGCAAATGGAGCTAACGGTTCATTATTAGATGTTACGATTCCACTTACCATTGATGGGACTGTTTTAACTCGGATTATTGCCCAGCTACAATGGAATCAAAATGCTGTGACAGTAAGAAACTTAGGGGTTGCAGGGTCATGATAGAAATTTATGCAGGAGCTACATTATTACAAACCATCCGAAAAGTGATGTCCGCCAATTTGCGAGAAACACTTGAAGGTGAATTTATACTATCGTTTACGGTGCTGGCCAAATCCGCCCTTGCTTTAAAGACAAAACAGTTAGCCAAATTAAATGATCAGTATTTTGAAATCGTCCAAATAACAAAGTCACTGCAAGGCAGTCTTCCTGTTTGTTCCGTAACTTGCGAGCATGTGTCGTACATCTTAAATGATGAGATTTATAAAATTGATACGTTTGATTTTACAGGAGACCCGACAGCTGGATTAAACCAGTTATTGTCTGGGACTCCTTTTTCAGCTGGGATTGTAGAGTTTACTGAAAGTTGTACCATGAAGATCAACCAAGAGGTCACAAGAAGGTCCGCTCTTATGCAGTACATTGCCATCTTGGGTGGTGAAATAGAGTACGATGGCTATCAAATTAACATTAAAAGTCATCGAGGGAGCAGCGAATATAAAGTGGTCATGGATACTAAAAACGTTACTGATGTTTCTGTTTCCCATGATTCAAGGGAGAACGCATCTTCCTACCACATTTCCTTCTTTAAGCTCTTAAGCCTCTCCGTTGGGGATAATGTTCACATTGTTTTTAGACCGCTTGGCATTGATGTGAAAACGAGAATTATTTCACTGGAATATAACCCATTCTATCGTTATGACATTCGAGTAGAAGTTGGTCGATACAGGCCAAGTATTTCAGATACATTTTACCGAATTGAAAGCTCGATGAATTCAGTAGAAACGTCTTTAACACAAGTTGGTAGTTCAGTAGATGGCCTCCAAACTCAAGTAAATGACTTAGGAGTTTCCTATACAATCGTTAAAAGCCTTTCGATAGATACAAGTTTTATTAATGTGACGTATGAGGTTGAAAAGGGTGATACACATCAATACCACGCTCAATACAGTTACACTACAGACACTGGTGGGCGAATAACAAGTATCACACTGGATAATATTTTTTCAGAGTTATTGCTCAAAGAAGTTTCTTCATTAACGGTTGATACAACAAGGTTTGATGTCACCTACGTAGATGGAGAAACAGCAAGCTATAATTACACGACAGATAGCAGTGGAAGAATTACGGCAATTGATAAGGTGGTGGGATAAGGATGAGCTACGATCGGAATTTTAATAATACATTAGCCATCTGGACTGCCTTTGGTGGCAGGGGTGGCCTCGTTCTTCCTATCCCCACTTTGAATTGGACAAAGAAAACGTATAGTAGTTTTGGCTATACACAGTATGGAAGTGAAAAGCAGATCAATGTGTACGATAATGGCAACGCACAGATTGCCGTCTACCATGCAAAAACGCCTTATATGTCCTATTACAATAAGGCGACTGGCCAATGGACAGTAGTAGATGTATCTTGGTGGAGTTACGGTGAACCAGAAATCCTCTATTCAGGTGGAGGTGTATTTTTAGCCAAAATTACGGGATTTGCTAATATCATGGCATCATTTGATGGTATCACTTGGCATAACGGGGGATACTGTCAAAATGCACAGAATGCCATGACAACTGGTGCATATGATATGGCCAGAGGGTCTGGAGTTGTCAGCTGGTGGTATTACAAGTCGCCGGTTTATTACAGCTTTGATTCACTAACGGAAAGAACAGCATGGACATTGGTAGGTTCTGATGGATCATCGGTTCCGTTCTTTAAATACTTAACAACACACAAGGGCAACTTTGTCGGAATTGTTGGTGGTGACAAGTCGATTGCAATTGCTAGTTCTGCAAGTCCCGGTTCATGGACAACTACCATTCCAGAAGATTTAAATGAAACTTCTTATATGTTTATCCGTTCAGTAAACGACAAGTTGTTTGTAATGAAGTACCGATATGTTAATGGTATCTATGATGTGAAACTGTGTGTGATGAATGACAGTGCTACCGAGATTACTGAAACGAATCTCTCTCATGTTGGTGATTTAGCCAATAATAACATTGCTAATCCGCAGAATATCATCTGGATGGAGGATTGGGGAAAATATGCACTCTTTAATGAGAGCATGCTTCATGTATCGGCTGATGGATTAACATGGGAAGGGGTAGAGCAACCGGGATTTACGACATCGACTTACGATACTTTTGGTGGTGCTATCTATGTTCCTGGGGATGGTTTTTATGTGAAGGCTAGTGGTTATGTTTATTATGCGCAGTATTAGAATGGAAAACTCAAGAACCTTGTGGGGTTCTTTTTTTAATAGATTCGAAGTTAGATAGTGGGGAGGGAATTTGAGAATGAAAGAGCTATGGACATATTTACAAGTTGTACTTGCTACATTTGGTGGTTGGTTTGGGTGGGCTCTTGGTGGCTTTGATGGGTTTTTGTACGCACTTATTGCTTTTGTAGTAATTGATTATATTACCGGTCTTATGAGTGCAATTATAGAAAAGCGACTTTCAAGTGAAATTGGAGCTAAAGGAATCTTCAAGAAAGTGCTGATTTTCTTCTTAGTAGGAGTGGCTCATATCATAGATAGCCAGATTATTGGTGACGGTAGTGCCATACGCACAGCAGTCATCTTTTTTTATCTTTCAAATGAGGGGATTAGCATTATCGAAAATGCCTCAAGGATTGGGCTACCTGTTCCTGAAAAGCTCAAGGATATATTGGCCCAGCTGAAAGGGAAAAAGGGAGATGGTAAAGATGAAACTAAATACTAGATTCATGACAAAAAACGATTGTTATAAATCCGGGAGGAAGATTTCACCCCAAGGCATTATGATACATTCCACAGCAACGCCAGGTGTAATGGCTGCAGATTGGTTTAGTCGCTGGAATAAATCATATCAAGCGGGTGAAACAAGCAGGCAGGTTTGTGTTCATGCCTTTGTTGATGATAAAGAAGTGTGGCAGTACCTACCATGGAATCACCGAGGATGGCATTCTGGTGGCAGGGCAAACAACACTCATATTGGAATTGAAATTTGTGAGCCGGGTGGATTTTCTTACGGAAGAGGATCTGCGATGGTTGGTTATGATACCAAAAAGAATGAGAGCTATTTTAGACAGGCCTGGAAAATTGCGGTTGAGCTTTGTGTCTCTCTTTGTAAAACCTACGGTCTGACTGAACGGGACATCATCTGTCACTCTGAAGGCCATAAAAAAGGAATCGCAAGTAACCATGCTGATGTTATGCATTGGTTCCCTAAGCATGGTGAGAATATGGATACTTTTCGTGCTGCGGTTAGGTCAGCATTAAATGAAACAAATCCATCTTCCACTTTGCCAGAAGGTATTAAGGTGGGGGACTTAGTAGGAATCAAAGGATCGGTAGACAAGTATTATCCCGGTGGAGCTGAAATTCCAAACTGGGTTAAAGAAGATACTTATCATGTAGTGACTCAGATTTTCTCAAATGGAAAGCCGGTTGTTAAAGGTGGCAAGGCCTGTGTTCTATTAGGTAAAAAAGTAGATAAGAAGACAGGAAAAGAATCGTCGGGAATTATGAGTTGGATTAACGTGGGTGCTTTAACCGTTATCACTAAATCGTCTAAGAGCGAAAAGGTAACCAACAAATACTACCGAGTGCAGGTAGGGGCGTTTTCTAAGAAAGAGAATGCAGAAGAATTGCTAGAGAAAGTAAAGAAAGCTGGATTTGAAGGTTATATTAAGCAAGATTAATAATGAATTGATGAATGATTTGTTTGCACTTAATTGTCCGTTTTTTAAATTTATGAGCGGACTTTTAGGTGCATTTTTAATGTCTGTATGAGATACAAAAGGGCGGTGAAACTGCATAAAAACAACTGTTTTTATCCTCTTATTTACTTGCTATTAGGATGAAATTAAGTGATATATACAATAACCAAAAAAGCTGAAGAACCCTGAAACAGAGCGGCTTCAGCAGAACTTTTTTTGGTGACCATGATTGAATAGTAGCGTCCAGGTGTTACGAAAAAGGGATAAAATTTGAAAGGAGGCCAAAACATGGAAGAAGCATTATTTGGTTCATTTGGAAAAAGCTCAGGTGGTCTTTCATTAATGGATTCACCTACAGAACAACCTAAGAAGTTAAGAGTGGCTGCATATGTACGAGTCAGCAGCCTTTCAGATGAACAAGAAGGGTCATTTGATAACCAAAAAACACATTACACACAATTGATCCGATCGACACCGGGTTGGAAAATGGTAGACATATATACAGACCAAGGACGAACAGGGACTTCCATGGCCAAGCGACCTGGATTTAACCGAATGATTAGACATGCAACTGAGAAGAAAATTGATATTATTCTTTGCAAGTCAGTGTCAAGATTTGCAAGGAATGTACTCGATGCCATTAACACAATTCGAGAGCTGACTGAGTTGGGGGTTCGAATTATTTTTGACAAAGAAAATATTGATACAGGTGATATGGCGAGTGAGTTTATCCTCACCATGTTATCTGCAACAGCACAGGAAGAGAGCCGAAGTATTTCAGAAAATATAAACTGGGCTTTAGCGAAGCGATTTGAAAGAGGAGAACCGGTCTTTGTTAGAAAGCATGGCTATCAAAGGAATGAACAAAAGGAATGGATTATCATAGAGGAAGAAGCGAAAATTGTTCGAGAAGCATTTGAAGAGGCATTGAACGGAAAGACACCTGCTCAAATTGCTAAGCAGTTTATCAAAAAGGGATATAAGAAAATTAACGGGCGAACAGACTGGTCTTCCACCACAGTTCGATTGATATTACTCAATCGGGACTACACCGGAGATGTGGTTTGCCAGAAGTTCTATACAGAAAGTTATCTTTCACATAAAAGATTGGTCAATGATGAAGAAAGAAATCAATATTTTATAGAAAACCATCATGAGCCAATTGTCAGCAGAGAAACATTTAAAGCGGTCCAACGACAACTAGAAAAACGTAGAAAACCAAATCGAAGTACAAAGGTGAACAGATACCCACTTTCCAGCAGGATTCAATGTGAGAAATGCGGAGGGAATTTTCACCGATTCATTTGCAAAGGGATTGTTAGATGGCGGTGTGAGAACAACGTAAAAAGCAAAGACCTGTGTACCATGGGAAGCATTAAGGAAGAGGTACTAAAGGAAGCGATGCAAGAAGCATTTCTTGGGCGTTACCGGATAGCAAGATTCATGTACGACATGGAGAGAATGCAAAAGGATTTGACAAGGGCTGTAGCGGCAAGGGACTTTTCTTACAACAGACTTCGCCTGGACTTAGAACAAATTTTATTAGAGGAGAACATTGCACTTATTAACGCAAATGGGGATGAAGCAGATAAAACAGATGAGAAACTCGAACAACTATCACGACAGCGAGCATCGATTGAAAAAGATTTAAAGATAAAAGAAAAGTGGTGGGAGCTGTTGGATCAGGATTTCACATTTCGAGAAGAAGCGATAGCAAAGCTCAAGGAAATAGATGCAGTAAGAGCTCCAGCTAAACTAATACAGAAAGAAATTAAAGACATTTCATTCTTAAGGGCATGGGTAGTGCGTGTAAAAGCGAAATCACCAATGTCCTTTTGTATGCAATGGATTGATGATAAGGAAACAAACATCGACTTAAGAAAGGAGTAAGCAAAGATGAGTGGACAAAGTTCATCAAGGGTACGGATTATTCCAGCGAAAGCTAGAACAGGCAGAACGGAAGCAAATCCAGATGGGCAAAAAAAACGGATTGCAGTCTATGCCAGGGTATCCACAGATTCAGAAATGCAGGCAAGCAGTTATGATCTACAAGTTGCTCATTACACAGAATATGTAAGTAAAAACCCTTCATGGATACTAGCTGATGTATATGCGGATGAAGGGATATCAGGAACCTCAACAAAAAACCGAACAGAGTTCAATCGGATGATTCAAGACTGTGAAGAGGGCCGGATCGACTATATTTTAACAAAGTCAATCAGTCGCTTCGCAAGAAACACTTTAGACTGCATATCAGTAATCCGCAAATTGAAAGGACGGAAAAATCCGATAGGTGTCTACTTTGAAAAGGAGAATATCGACACACTGGATTCTAAGTCAGAGTTATTCTTAACCATTTTATCTTCGATGGCACAAGAAGAGAGCAGGAGCGTAAGTGAAAACACGAAATGGGGGGTTCAAAAGAGGTTCCAACAAGGAATTGTTCATATGCCGACTACATTCTTCCTGGGTTATGACACAACTGAAGATGGAGAAATCATTATAGATGAAGAACAAGCAGAAGTGGTAAGGAGAATTTTTCGAGAATTCCTAGAAGGTAAAGGGTGTCCAAGAATTGCAAAAGGCCTAACAAGAGACGGATTAAAGACAGGAAAGGGGAATAAAACGTGGACGTCAGATGCGGTTTATAAAATCTTAAAACAAGAGAAGTACCAAGGCCACTGTTTAGCACAGAAGACTGTTACGATCGACTATTTAACCCATAAACGCGTTCGCAACCGTGATATTCAGCCACAATATTTTGTGAAGAATACCCATCCAGCAATTATCAGCGAAGAAACCTTTGAAGCAGTTCAACAAGAGATAAAAAGGCGAAGCTTGATGATGAGGGACCCGGATAACAAATATCGGCAGCACTTTAGTGGACACAGCCCATTTTCCAATCAATACTTTTGTGGAGAATGCGGAAGGCCGGTGATAAGAAGGCGGCTGACTTCAAGCAGGAAGGGTGAGAAGTATTATATTTCTGCTTGGCAATGCCGAGTCACCGCTGGACGAGATCCTGACTACAAGAATTGTAAAACAAGCTATGTCCATGAGACTGACCTTGAAAATGCATTTATGAAAATAATGGGGGAAATGAAATATAATATAGATGATGTAATAGAAGAAGCGAAACAAGCTATTGAAAAAGCATCCCTCTCGCCACCGGAACAACAAAGGTTAGAGGAGTTGAACACACAAATTGAAGCTATAACCGATCGCATTACTGACCTGGCTGCGAAAGAATCAGCCACAAGAGATGCCATCTACGATGCGACATTAAGGCATCTGATTTATGAACAAGAGATTCTTCAACAGGAGCGGGACAGTCTGGAGGAAAACATGCAGGAGCAGCTTTATCTAGAAAAACAACTGCAGTCCCTCCTAGACTTACTAGAAATTACGGAAGAACTAGAGGATTTTGATGTATCGCTTTTCAAAAAATTAATCGAGCGAGGCATTATTTATAAGGAACGAATAGTTGAATTTCAGTTTAAATGCGGGGTGAAACGAACCCTTTGTGTAAGAGAACGTAAAACTCCGAAGAAGAAATAAGCTAAATCTAATGGAATAAACATTAACCTCTTTCCACCCGTAAAAAGAACTTGAATGTTCTTGGGATGTGAGTGATAGATGGACACGAACCATTATCACTTATAGGAAAGGGGTTTTTATGTTGAATGAACTCCAAAAAGGAATGTGGGTCCGGACGTTATGGGATCCAGTGAAGGCTCGAGAAGAAAGTCCACTCCTTGGAGATAAGCAGGTAAAAGTCGCAGCTTATTGTCGAGTGAGTACTACATTTGATGAACAATTACGTTCCATTGAAAATCAGGTGAGCCACTATACCCATCTGATTCGAGAAAAGCCGAATTGGAAGTTTGTTGGAGTGTATGTCGATAACGGGAAGAGTGGAGCTAGTGCTAAAGGACAGCGAGGACTCCAGCGGCTGCTTCGCCATTGTGAAGAAGGAAGAGTGGATTTTATTCTAACTAAAAATGTCTCACGCCTTTCACGAAATGCAGAGGAATTGCTGACGATCGTTGAAAAGCTGAATGCATTGAAAGTAGGGATCTTCTTTGAAAAAGAGCATATTGATACATCCGTCCAATATAATAAGTTCCTCCTAAGTACCTATGCAGCACTTGCCCAAGAAGAAATTGAGACCATTTCAACATCTACCAGGTGGGGATTTGAAAAGAACTTCAAGAAAGGCCTCCCTCGATACAATAAAATGCTTGGTTATGATTTGGTAGAAAAAGACGGACGAAATACCCTTCAAGTTAATGAAGAAGGAGCAGCGATTGTTCGCCTTATTTTTGACTTGTTTTTGCAAGGGATGACCATGGCTGAAGTAGCACGGGAGCTGATGCGTCAAGGAATAAAGACATCAGTTGGCAAAGAACTGTGGAGAGGGTCGACCGTAAAACATATTCTAACGAACGTAACTTATACCGGAAACAAACTGACGAGAGTTCGAACCAAAGACCTTTTCACGAATAAAACCACCAAACATATGAGGGATGAAATTGCGATTGAAAACTGCCACCCTCCTATAATCAGTATGGAAGTATTTGAGCGGACGCAAAGGCGCTTAGAAGAAATTAAGCCTAAGAAGAAGTCCACAGGACCAAAAGGGAATAAACATTGTCTTTCAGGAAGAATGAACTGTCACCGCTGTGGCTATCGGTTGAACAACTATCCAACAAGAAGGGTGAACTATTGGAAGTGCCAAGCGAGTGATATCGGCGCTTGTAATTTTACATCGATTAGAGAAGATCGTTTGCGAAAGATTTTGCTGGAGGGCTTCAAACAGAAATTTGATATGACGAACCCTTCCGTTCTTGATGTGGCCAGAACGTTGCTCCAAGAGGTTAATCAGAAGGATCATTTTGAGTTTCACCGATTAAGGTGGATGGCTGAACTGGAGTTAGCAAAAGAAGGGAAGGGTGAGCTGGCCAAAGTAGAACAAGCCTATAAAGATTTTGAGCAACACATCGCCAGAATTGAAGATGATCGAATCTTTCGGAACCAAACATTGAGCTGGCTGGAGATAGTCCAAAATATAGAGGAGTTTCTAGAAACCATTACGATTGAACATCTTAGGGCTTGGTTGATGGGAGCGGTCATTTATTCTCCCGATGATTATCGCATTGAGTGGGTCGATGGGACAGAAACCATCGTAGGAAAGATGCCTGATAATCTACAGAAAGAAGAGATTCTTGAAAGACAACCAAACAAAAAGTTTCAAAAACAACAAGAGCATGAGCCACTGTATCAATTCATAGACGCAGAAGGACATTTGAAAGAAAGGAGTGAGGAAAGCATGCAAGCACTTATGGAAAGAGAAGTCATCAAAATTGAACCTAAAAAAGGGCAAAGCATGTTGAAGACGATAGAAAAGAACTTGCGTGACCATCCCTCCTCAACACCAAACCAGCCGGTTACAAAACCACTTAGAACTGCTGCCTATTGTAGGGTATCAACGGACCGTGAAGAGCAGCTAACCAGTTATAAAACACAGGTAGCTTACTATACGTATTTAATCCTCAAAGATCCTCGATACGAATTTGCTGGGATATTTGCGGATGAGGGGATATCAGGAAAATCCCTTAAAAATCGAACAGACTTCAAAAAGCTGATGGATGAATGTACACATGGGAATGTCGACTTGATCCTTTGTAAGAGCATTTCAAGGTTTAGCCGGAACACTTTAGAAACGTTAAAAGCTGTGCGGTTATTGAAGTATCTCCCTCGACCGGTGCACATATATTTCGAGAAAGAGAACATCCATACAGAAGATGCTGATAGCGAATTGCTGATTACAATTTTCGGTAGCATTGCTCAAGAGGAAAGTATTAATATTGGCAACTCTATCGCATGGGGAAAAAGAAGTATGGCCAAGCGGGGCATCATTAAAGTAGGAAACGCCAATTATGGATATCGTATTGGAGAGCATCATGAATGGATCACCCAGGAGGAAGAAGCCAAAGTCGTAAGGCGCATTTACACTGATATTCAGGCAGGGAAAAACTACACCCAAATCATTACAGGATTAACAAGCGATCGTGTACCTAGCCCAAAAGGAAAAGAGGTATGGAGCCTTAGCACGGTGAAGGGTATCCTGCAGAATGTGGTCTACAAGGGAGATTACCTCTATCAAAAATATTTCACCCTGGATACATTAGAAGAAAAGACAGCTACAAATCAGGGCGAATTACCGCAGTATTATATTGAAGGACATCACGAACCTATTATTGATCCAGAAGAATGGGAGAAGGTCCAAACCATTATCCAACAACGCAGCGAAGCTTTCGAGCAGCGGAACCATCAAAGGTATTCAAAAGACCAACGTAAAAACTCATCTTTCATTGAGAAGTTAATATGTGGAGAATGTGGAAGAGGGGTGGGATATGAACGGAGTTTTGAACGAAGGGGCTCAAGGGGCACACGAGAAATTAACCGGTGGGTGTGTAGGCTGGCTGAGAAGTATTATGCTGTGAACGGATGCTCCTCTCAACGGTTTCATCAGGATTATCTTGAAAAGCACTTTATTAATCTATTAAAAGGGCTTGAACAAAATGAGGCATTTCAGCAAGAAGTAGAAAAGGTAATTGCTCAAACAGAGTTAAGTGCTGAGGAGCTACAACAAGAAGTAGCGATCCAGAAAAGGATGGAACAGCTGAATCAAGCACTATATGAGGCGGTGGATGAAGAGCTGAATCAAGATGGACAGGATCACCAAAGGGTGGACGAGCTAAGTGAAGAAATAGTGAAGTTACACCAGAAATTAAAAGACTTCTCTGACCGCAAAAAGCTGGCGGATCATTACAGGAATGAACTTAAAGAGCTGATGAAACAAATAAGAAAGCTGGACGATAATATGAACCAGGCATTCCCTACAGATCTTTATGAACAGTTTATTAAACAAGCCACGGTCTATAAAGATGGAAAGGTTGTATACCAATTAAGTCTAGGGATAGAGTGGTCAACCGATGAAAAGTATGAAGAATATAAACAGCAGATTTCAATGGAAAGAAAAGCACAAAGGCAAGCTGAACGAAAGGAAAAGCAAGCAGAATTTTTGAAAGGGCCAGAGGTAACCGCCTTACTGCAGTTTTGTGAAGAACCACGGATGTGGGGAGAAATCCTGGAGTTTATGAACACGATGATGACGATATCAGCATCCTATTTCCGAAAAAGCATAGTACTACCATTAATTGAAGAGGGGAAGCTGCAGAAGAAATTCTTGCCGCAACGTCAAAGAAAGCATAAATATTATATGGTGAAGAAGTAATGAAACCCACTGAGTTGGCTGATGCAGCCGCTTGGTGGGTTCTTTTTTTGTTGTTATGGAATGTTTAATTATGAGACAAGCCTTTCTACTGATATGGTAAAATTATCAAAAAGGTCAGTTTTTATGAAGGGGAATAATAATGATTGAAACTATCAAACTTACACAAGATGATATACAAAATATTAAAGCTGATATAGATGAAGCAACTAAACTAATTAAACATTATGCTATCCAATATAAAGGGCAAGAGCACTATGACCATCTAGGTGCCAGTTGTGTTATGTCAGCAACCAATACAGTCGATACAGTCATTGGTTCAGCTCAATATTTAGATGGTGCGTTTCTTATGCCGGATGAAATTCACGTTGAAAGGCTAGTTGACTGGTTTATAAAGAATAAAGAATTTGAGTGTGATAGAGCCATTCTTACCTTTTACTTTGCAAACTATATTAAGCGAAAGATTAATGCTTTATATCGCTCTATCAATAAAGATGAGTTTGCAACGACTCTAACTATTATGGGGAATAAAGAAGCTAGTAAAGAATTTAAAAAGCAATGTCGTGAACGTAAAAAGCAAGGTGTTAAAATTATTCGACAGTAGCCAAAGAGGTGAATGATAATGAGCAAGGGCCAGTACACAGCAAACCTTGATAAGTTAATAAATAAATTTATTTTGAGGTCACGTGATTTTGTAGAGTATGCAGCACATCTTTTTGGATATACCGAGATGTTGATGACAGGAGAAAAAAACTCAAAGTTTACTTATGATCATGAGTACTTTAATTTCACAAAAAGTACCAAAACCTTGATTAGTATTAGATTATTATTGAAAATGGGCCATAATGAAGATGCATTAATATTAATTAGAAGTATGTTTGAAAATTATTTGAGTAGCAGATATCTAAACGAGAATGGGGAATTTATTGACCAGTTGATTACCTTTCCTTTAAATGTATTCTTTAATGAATACAATGTTCGAAAGGGTGGGGAGATATTTAACCGAGATGGTCAAAAAGTAGGAGACCAAATAAATCCGAGTGAATTTAAAACCGGTAAAGATAAGCAGTATTATTACACGTTTTATGGTTTCCTATCTCCGTTTGCTCATAGCAATTTTGGTATAGTAAACTTTTATCTTGATAAAAATTTATGTTTTACAGTTGAAAAGGAAAATTATCCACTACTTGTTCGTTTCTTTACAGTTTTTGTGTTCACTAAAATTTTTGAACATATTGTAACTGTCGAAGGTGAAGAATTCATTAATGAAAGAACAGAGAAAGAATGCTATAAGCTAGTCGAGGAATCTATCAAGTTCCAATATGAACTAATCCCTGTTTTAATTGCTGCATTTAATTCAGACGATACTAAGGTTAAACATTACAATAAAAGAATGAGGGAAATGCTAAAAGATATGAGGAAATCATTAAAGGAAGAGTTGGGAAGTGTAAAAAAGGACTTTCTGAACTAACGAATCTTTTGTGAATAGGAAAATGGTAAACAATATATAGAAGAAACTCGTTTAAGCTTGCTCATCACAATACGTGGTGGGCATTTTTTATTGCTATAAGGGGGGATATATTTCGCGTATTTTTATCCATACGTCCTCACGGCGATGCTCCGCCAGCCTCTAGAAAACGAAAAAGTGACCATCAGCAGAGTCCACTCGACAGTGACCTATCCCGCAAAGTTCATCTTTCTTGCAGCCATGAATCCCTGTCCATGTGGCTATTTAGGGTCAGATCGTCATTACTGCACCTGTTCCGAAAAACAAATCAAAAACTATAAAACTCGAATATCCGGTCCAATTCTTGATCGTATGGACATTTTGCTAACGCTTAACCCAGTTAGCTTGAATAAACCCAAACTATCTGAGACTTCCGACACACTCAGAAATAGAATTGAAAAAGCAAGGGAATACCAATATGAACGATACGGAAAAGAACGATGTAATGGTAGTGCTTCCATGGAGGAACTCACAAACTCGATTACCACATCTCAATTGGAAATCTTGCAATCCATTTCTATAAAACTTGGTTTGAGTAATCGCGTCCAGATGAAAATCATCCGTTTAGCCCGAACCATATCTGATTTAGCAGGAGAGAAAAACATAACAGACGAAGCATTAGCAGAAGCTATGTCCCTTAGAAAAATCAAGGCTAACACAACATTTAGAAAATCATCCATGATAGGTGAATCACTTCAAATTCAGCAAAAGGGCCTTCAATAACATGCCCAGAAAACCACGCGAAAAAAGCTCTAGCAATATTTACCACATCATCTGGAGAGGAGCCAACAAACAAGACATCTTCCATGATGACGAAGACCGCATCAAATTCCAAGATACCCTCGAGAAATATCACCAAAAATCCAAGATAACCATACTTGGTTGGTGTCTAATGAGTAATCACATACACCTATTAATAAAAGAAGGCATAGAAGACATATCCGTCACAATGAAGCGCATTGGCGTAAGTTATGCCCTCTACTATAACAGAAAATACTATACCGTCGGCCACCTCTTTCAAGACCGCTTTAATAGCGAAAAAGTAGAAAATGACTCCTACCTCCTAACAGTCACCCGCTACATACACCAAAACCCTACCAAAGCAGGAATGGTCCAAAAACCCGATCAATGGAAATGGAGTAGCTGCCGTGGATACTACGGCCAGGATTCACCCAATGGAAATATGCTCAACACAAGCTATGTTCTCAAACTATTCTCCCATGATCCACTAACAGCAAGAATCAGCTTCAAAGAATACAACGAAAAAACCAATACTGACCAATGCCTAGAAGAACCAACAAAAATAAAAAGAAAACTAAACGACCGTGACGCCAAAACAGCCATAAAAACAATCCTCGGCACCATAGAGATCCCCCAAGTAAAAAGTCTACCCAGAGAAAAAAGACTACCCCTCCTTCGAAAAATTAAAAGAATAGAAGGAATTTCCCAAAGGCAAGCTGCTAGAATACTTGGAATATCAGCTAATTTAATTTTTAAGGCGTAAAGTAGGGGACGGACCTCTGTTTCACGATTGAGATTGACAGGCAAGTTGATAAACGTCTACTGAACGTAAGTGCATTAATTTACAGGTGTGGCCTTATGATTGTCGGACCGAAGGCCTTTTACCAAGAAAAGGGGGCAGATTTCTGTTTTCAGTTCACACTCGATAAACACCAGATATACATGAGTTTTTGGTAGCTACTTAGCAGAAGGAGCAAAGAACCGTCCCGGCGCTTTAAGGACAATTGATAGTGTCACGTTTTTTTGAAAAAAGAGGAATTAGTATATATATGTCGAAAGTATATCTTTAATTAGTGAAATTTGTAGAATATAGAAATACATAGGAATATATCATGTTGTGGAAAAGTGGCGTGTATTTTGACCGGAGCGGATTCAAATATTGTTGAAGAAATTTTTAACAGAACAAAAGAGGATTTAAAGAAGATGATGCCTGTAAACATTATGATTATAGGGAAGACAGGCATTGGAAAAAGTACCCTTATCAATAGTGTTTTTAGAGAGAATTTAGCTGAAACAGGAATCGGTAGACCAGTTACTCAGCATCTAAGGAAAATTTCAAAAGAAGATGTTCCAATATGTTTGTATGATACGAAGGGATTAGAGCTTAAATCTGAAACTCAAGAAGAAATTAAGGACGAAATAAATAATAAAATTAACGAATTATATTTAGCTCGTAACGAAAAAGACTATATTCATGCAATATGGTATTGTGTCAATGCGAATTCAAATAGAATTGAAGATCTAGAAATTGATTTAATTAATTCTTTTGCATCCAATGTTCCTGTTATTCTTGTTTTAACTCAAACTATTGGGAAAAGTGGACTAGCTTTTCAAAAGAAAATTGAAGAAATGAATCTTAATGTTAGAGCGATTCAAGCTGTCCTGGCAGAGCCTTATGAAGTTAGTTCAGATATAGTGATACCCGCACATGGCTTATTAGGGATAGTGGGTAAAACTTATGAAGTTTTGCCTGAGGGGGTGAGGAAATCTTTTATAAATGCACAAAAGGTAGACATAGATAAAAAAGTAAAGGAAGCACGGAATTGGTCAACCGGTTATATAGCAGGTTCATTTGGTGCTGGCTTTACCCCTGTTCCCTTTGCTCAAGCAACAGTTATAGTTCCTATTCAAATTGGAATGCTAGCACATATTACGACAATATTTGGAATCTCACTAGATAAGTCCTTAATTAGTGGGATAGTTGCCTCCATAGGTGGTAGCGGAGGGGCAACATTTTTAGGAAGGTACATTGTTGGTAATCTCTTAAAATTTATTCCTGGTATAGGGACTCTAGCCGGTGGATTGATTACTGGAACTGTGGCATCTATACTAACAACTTCATTAGCAATGTCATATATTGAAGTGATGAGAAAAGTTGCAATAGCGGAGTACGAGGGAAAAAGAATATCTAATCAAGATATTGCTATTATGATGAAAAGTATGTATGAAGAGAATTTGAAAAGACCTAAACCTGAACCAGTTTTCTGAATGGTGTAATCCCCTATTGGGTTTAACTGGCTGTCACTTCTTTATTTTCTGATTGATGAGTAGGTTAACTACAGTTCATAAATTATGCAATTTTAAGATAAAAAAAATATGGATTCAAGCAATTTTAATAGAAGGAACTTATTAAATTTTGCTCATCACATTATCATGGTGGGCATTTTTTTTATGGAATGAACTAATTGCGTTTTTCTAAGATGAATCAATTGAACAAGCAGGTGAATGCTGCACCTTTTGGAGAGTAAATCCCACTTCGCCTAGAATGGACATCCGACCCGATGGTACTTTAAAGTGCAGCAGGTTTGGCCTGTCCTTTTAATCCATTCAAAAAAAACTATCTTTTTCAAGATATTCTCTCCAATATAGGGATTTAAGAGTATAATAATGTTATATACTTCCATATTCTTTGAGGCCGTACGCAAATACTACCAACAGGGAGACACATCAAACTTGATCGCTGCCAAACATAAAGTATACGCCTTAGAAAATGATAGGAAAACTTGAAATGATTGAAAATCTATGAGAAAACGCCGGAGCTATATGGAGACAAACGATGAGTAAAATTAATTTTTCAGTGAAATCAATATCAGATGTTCTGCAAATTGAAAGTCTTAAAATTCCAGAGTATCAGCGACCATACAAATGGGAACGCAGGCATATTCGCAACCTTTTTTATGATATAAGAGAAGCCATTGACAGAAACATTAGTGAGTATCGAATCGGCTCTATCATTTTGCATAATAAAGACAATGAAAACATAGATGTAGTGGATGGACAGCAACGTTTGATTTCGATTTCATTATTCATGTATTGTGTGGGAGAAGACAATTTGCCTGACGGTGCTAGTAACCTATTAAATGGGAGTTACGTAGGCATCTCAAGGCTTCATGCTAAAGAGAACTATGATGAATGGCGCTTTCTTTGTGGTTTAATTTCGAAGGAAGAAGTCGATGTCATAAGCAACTTTATGATGAACCATTGCAAGGTTTCTGTTATAGAGATGCCGTCAGAATGCTTGTCAGAAGCTTTTCAGCTTTTTGACTCGCAAAATAACCGTGGCAAGGCTTTAGAACCTCATGATTTATTGAAAGCCTATCATTTAAGAGCAATTAAAGATGAGTCTGAACAAACGGTAGAAAACTGGGAAAAATATGTTGATGACAAAGAACTTAAACTCAGCGATTTATTTGACAAGCACCTATTTAGAATACGACGCTGGATTAACGGAGATACAGGTTTATATCGAAAAAGGTATGGTAGTGAGTTAAGATTCACTGAGCGGTTTATTGGAGATTTCAAGGGCGTTAATCTTCAAAATGCGTCATACCCTTATTTGCAGTTATACAAAGAATTACTTGAAAACGACATTGCTCTTCCTAATTCTATTTGTATGCCAATCATTAATGGCAACGCCTTCTTCCAGTTTATTGAGTTCTCGTATGAGCATTTCAAAAACAATTTTCATGAGAACAGTATAGTAGAAGGCTTCCTTTCGGATGAAATCAAAGAAATAGTGAACAGTAAGAAAAGCAAATACGCAAGAAACATTAATCTGTTTACGAACTTATTGGCCACATTTATTGATCGTTTCGGTGCGGATCAACTTGACAGAGAAACGTGTGAGAAGGTGTTTGTTTGGGCGTTTTATCCGAGAACTGCCGCAAAAGCAATTTACAATACAACACTTGCAAACTATGCAGCAAGCGGGACATTTCAGAAGAAAAAATGTCAGAAGCTATTTCAAGAATTAGCGGTTTCGGCTACTCCACGTGAATTTGTTGCTCGAATAGATACAGATATGCTTGGCAATCTAACTGCTGCAGACATTATAAACAAGCTTCAAGAGGAGGTCAAAAGGTGAACAATCCTCTGTCTATATTTGATTTGCTTAACGGTAATAGTTATTCCATTCCGCTGTACCAACGAAATTTTGCCTGGACGGATGTGGAAATAACACAACTAATTATAGATGTACTCGATTCTATCAAAGAAGATCGTCCCGAGTATTTCATTGGCACGCTCGTGGTAAACAAAAAGGAAAATGTCTATTCTATTATAGATGGGCAACAGCGATTCACTGCAATACTACTTATTGCTCTTGCCATTCAAAATGAATATTCTCCTTCCACAAAGCTCGTTAAAAAAATCAACTTGAGCTTTTCGGCAAGAAAACGGTCGAATGAAACGTTAAGTAGGTTATTTTTAAACGATCATAATACTGGAAAAATTACAGACGACGAGTTGAGTCGTGGTTATCATGAAACACTGAGCGCTATTAACGAGCATATTGGTTCGAGCGATTATTTAGATATTTCAATTGAAGACTTCTATGGGTACCTTTTTGATAAGGTGAAAATTTTCATTAGCGAAATGCCACAAGACTTAGATGTAAATCTGTATTTCGAGAGATTTAACTCTCGCGGTGAACAATTAGAATACCATGAAATAATAAAAGCGGAGCTTATGCAACGCCTTGTAGCTGAAGGTATCGCTTTTACCAAAATTCAAAAGTTTGCTAAGGTTTGGGATGCTTGTTCTGAATTCGATACCCCTTGCATAAAGTTTTTTAAGAAAAAGACAAAGGGGTCAGATGCGGATGAAGAAAGAGAAAAAGTATTTAAGTGCGAGTGGAGCGAATATGAGCCAGGGAAAAATTCTTGGAGGTATGGATATAATCTTAACAACATCTATTCGGAAATGGTCGTTAACAAGGAAAGCAAAAAATCAATAATAAGCGCCATTAAAGAACCGGTTGAAAACGGTGCCGTTGCAGACTTTGAAGCTGTAGAGAACGAAGATTCCAATAAATATCGTTGTATTGTGAATTTTAATACTTTCCTTTATTATGTTTTGTATTTGACTGATAACGTAGATGCAGATTCTATCCAGTTGGATGATAAAAAGCTGAAATCAGCTTTTAAAGTATCTTCAAGAAATAGCCAATGGATATTGAATTTCGGGGAGAACTTGCTGAAAGCGAAATTTATCTTTGACAATTTTATTGTTCGGAACTCTCTTGAAACTACCTATAGGCGTAAAGAGGGAGAATGGTTTTTACAAAAGGCCTATCGCGAAGACAAAAACGAAAAAGCGAAAGGACGTTTATATGTTCAAACGCGGTTTGATAAAAACTCTTTTCCGACCAATAATCACGAAGTACTTATGTTGCAGTCGATGTTTGCTGTAACCTTCACTGCCTACAAAGACACTAGATGGTTATATACAACACTCCAATATTTGTTTGAAAATGCAAACAAGTTAAATGAGGTTGATTTTGGTGATGAATTCTATGCTTTTCTGGAGTCTCTATCTAAGAAATATGCGAATGAAAGAATATGCAATAGCAGCGGAATTGATGCTCAGAAATTGAGGTACAACCATTTCGTTCCTGTCTACGCTTTTAACTTTACCGATTATGTACTATGGAAAAATCGAGATAAGTTAAGCTTAGACTATCCTGCAATCAAGTTTGATGACTTCCGCTTTACATACAGACGTTCCATTGAGCATTGGTATCCTCAGAACCCAAACGAGACTGAAGGAAAACCAAAATTATCTGATGATTTGCTGCACTGCTTTGGAAATCTATGCTTAATAGTTGCTAGCCAAAATTCTGCATTCAGTAATCTCTATCCACTTGCAAAACTAGCAAACTGGCGAAATATTTTCAGCACACAAAGCCTTAAATTGCAAATGATGGCAGCAAAAACTGACTCTTGGCATTGCTGGGACGAAACGAAGCGCACGGAAATTATTGAAATGGAGAATGATATATTGCAGATGCTTCAAGAATATATCTAGTGGTTCGAGGTGACAGGACATTCGAACCGGTTGTGCTTTTAAGGGTAGCCGGGTTGTTTGTCCTGTCCCTTTGACCCCAGGTCTTAGATTAAAGTAAAGGGGGAGATGGGAAAAGCAAGGCTGGGTATCCGTTTGGTTTGGAAAGGAAGGAAGTAAAACTTCCGTCCCCGGACTTACTTCTATAAACTTTTCACCGTTAGCTTTACCTCATCCGACACAGCCTCTGTCCCACCTAAAATAGTAGAAGTCTTAAACTCTCTATCTTTAATAATAGAAGCAGTTTCTGCAGGTAACTTATCTTTTCTCGTTAGGACAAGTAGGCTATCCGTCTTCACTGCATACGCAGTTCCAGAGAGAGCATCTGCAAAGTCATAGCCTGTAGCTACAACAAGATGGTCATTTTCTAAACCGAAATACTCGGCAATTTCAGCCGGAGTGTCATAGCGATTTTCACCACCGATTCTTGTCTTTTGCTTATTTGGTAGTTGACTAAATACGTTGCTTGATACGGCACCTGATTGATGCAGGGGACGGACCTCTGCTTCCTCTTTATATCCTTCTTATAGCTTAATATATAAGTTTAAATTAATAGAGTTATATGATGATTAGTGTATGGTAATTCTTAACAGCTTTCCCACTTTCGTATTTCTCATCTGTGAATTCATCTATTTTACTACTCACCATAATTTCATTAATATTGT
The DNA here is from genome assembly GCF_008180725.1 of Sutcliffiella horikoshii. Taxonomy (GTDB): domain Bacteria; phylum Bacillota; class Bacilli; order Bacillales; family Bacillaceae_I; genus Sutcliffiella_A; species Sutcliffiella_A horikoshii_B. Next base: position 380,285 of record NZ_VTEV01000002.1, read on the forward strand.
TAAGAACACCAACCGCAAACATTTGTAAATTTCAACCAAACAGTTCATATAACTATGAAAGGAGACTTCTTTATGTCCACAAACTTCACTAGTATTGGTTAAAAGGGATTGGAGGGATATTGGATTCGAGTGAGGTGCTTGTGAAGGATGGTATGAAGTCCAGTGCGGTTGTTGGCCTACCGGGTGCTTCTGTTAAAGGTTTAAAGGACTGGGTTTTGTCTGCATTATTAATAACGCTGGAAATTCCTCTATAGAAAAGAAAGGGTGAGAGGGAAATAAATGAGGAAAATTATTAGACTTACAGAAATAGGGAAACTAAATGGTGTAGAAGCGTTGATCTTTTTTCTTGCCTTTTTAGGAGGACCGTTTTTACTAATTTTTCATTCTTCTATATTTAGAATTGTAGCTTTTGTAATGTTAATGTGTTCAATAATCTTTTTAATTTTCAAGAAAAGAGTCAATAGTGAAACGAGAAATTATCCTTATAACTATCCCGTTTTACTTTATTTATTGTGCATTACTTTTATTATTGTCTTTGTGATTTCATTCTATAAAGATTCAATTATTTTCAGCTATGGTTTGACAATTCCCCTGTTCGCTTACTTGTATATTATCGGGATAATCCTGTTTTATGTATTAAACATAATTTTTATTGTTTTATTAAAGATGATGTTCCCTCAAGAGGGAGAAATGATCAAGAAGGAATCTAATATTATAAGTCTTAAAAAATTATCTAAATACATAGACATTGATACGCAAAAAATTTTTTTAAGTTTGTCACTGATAAACGTTTTTTTATACTTGTTCTTTATTTTATTTGCGATGCTACTTGTAATTAAGCACATTGATAGTGAACAAATAGGATCGATTGAAAACCTATCTATTTGGGTAAAGAGACAAGAATTTGTTACGTTCTTTAACGGAATTAGTATATTATCTCTAATGATAGGTATATATACTATAACCTTTCCGGCACAGAGTAAAATTATCAATGAGGCAAGACTAAAACTTCAAGAAAGATTTAAAGAATGTACTAATAACTCTTTCGAATCTAGATAAATTGTTAAGGGTTCAGGTGAGTCGACCTGATTTAGCAAAATAGAGTATAGCAAGGAAGAATGGGGCGGATTTCTGCTGCTTCCTCAATGCGAAAAATTTAGTTCTATGCCAGATTCCATAAGACTTCCATTTACTATCAAAGTAATTACCAATAGAAAAACAAGCCCAATCACAATCCTTCCAATTTTCGAAGAATTAGGCTAATACTTTCAAGAATTGAGCCAGTATACGGGATATCATCTTTTTATACTTTATCGCTTTACTAAGAAAAATTGTAAGTAAACCCTTTATGTGAACATATTGAATACCAACACTAAAAAATTATTATCTTCAATAACTTTTATCTTACCTTAGTAATTATGGATCCAACGACCACTGGGGCGAGCCCACTGCTCGGCACAGCGGCCCGTCTGTAAAATTAAATTTATGGTATAGGTGATTTGGTTGTTTTACAGTAGCGAAGGCCATTTAACTTTAATCCATATAAACCAGGTCCAGCTCCCTAAATGGCAAAGGACCTGTTTTTTTTCATTATTATTTCCTCGTATTCCTACCATACTATCAGAATCTTGCAGAGCTGCAGGGATGTTCTTCTGAAATTCCATCCATTTCTCTGCTTCCTAGTTAATTAAAAAAATTACCTTTTTTATGTTATTACATAAAAATATTACTTTATTTATATAAATTTTCCTAAGATAATAGTATTTGTTAATGAATATAAACAAGAACAACTAAAGGAGAAAGAAATGATGCTTAACAGAGAGAGTATGGAAGAAAAGGATGAAAAGATTGCCCATCTAGAAAGACTACTAAATGAATTACAGGGAGCCCAACAACAAAGTGCTGCAACAACTGCGTTAACTCGAAGTGCAGGCCATATTCCTCAACATAGAGGGATATTTAAGAGCTTCTTAAAAACTAGTATGTTAAAGATTATTTTAACCATGTTTATACTATTAGTTCTCATCGGGGGAGTAATCTTGGTGTTTATCGGTGATACCTTCAAACAAGAGTCTGTCACTTACGTTGAAAGTGTCCAGGAGCTATCTACACTAGCGACAGTTAAAGCTCATATGAAAGTTGTTCTACAAGAAGAAGATAATAAAGTTTTCGGTAAGAATATCTCTACGAATCTATTTGGGACAAAGCGAGAAATACTAGTAGTCGTACCCTCGACAGTTATTGCCGGTGTTGATTTGAAGGGGGTTACTTCAAAGGACATGATTATTAATGAAGAGACAAGAGAAATAGATATCACCCTTCCTCATGCAAAGCTCATTCAAGATCCAGCTCTGCAGATGGATAAAATAGTAACCTTTGTTGATGGTGGGATTTTCCGTGATGATGTGGATTGGGAAGAAGGATTTGACCTAGCCAGTTTGGCTCAAGAACAAACTCGCCAAGAAGCCATCTCGGAAGGTTTACTTATAACAGCAGAGGAAAATGCAGAAATTGTATTAAAAGAGTTCTTTAAAAATATTAACTATACCGTTAATGTTAAGTTTGATTAAGAAGCAGGGGAAGGATCTCTGGGGAAACTTAGAGAGTTGTCATTTTAAATACTATAATATTCAGAGGACATATGTGTACCCCATGTTTTAGCCTCACATGTAATAATAAAGTCTATATTTCTAATATACTCTAAAAATTTCATACTAACAGTTCTTTTAAGCTGTATCTCAGGGAGGTCAAATAAGAGTGTCGACAAACAAATCACTAACCCAAGAAACTATTATGAAAGCGCTAGACTGGTCTTACGACAAAGCAGTTAATGGTGGCATACCTGGTATGGATACCGCTATTGAGTTGGCAACAAATTATGAACAAAAAAGTGGCTCTTTAATAGAAAATGTTAATAGTTTAATTAGGTGGCAAAATACAAAGAGTGCTACAAGTGGGTTTTTATCAGGTCTTGGTGGTGTTATAATGATGCCTGTTGCAATTCCAGCTAATATCACAAGTGTAATTTTAGTGCAAATTAGAATGGTCGCTGCAATTGCTCATATGGGAGGACATGATCTAAAGTCCGATGAAGTAAAAACATTCGTGTATGCATGTTTAGCAGGTAATGGAGCTAAAGACATACTGAAAAATTCAGGTATCCAAATAGGAAAGAAACTGGTTATAAGTGGTATAAAAAAGATTCCAGGCGAAGTAATTAAGAAAATAAATCAAGCTGTTGGCTTTAGGTTGTTAACTAAATTTGGAGAAAAAGGGGCTATTAATTTAGGTAAAATGGTCCCAATAGCTGGCGGACTAATTGGTGGAACTGTAGATGCAGTCTCTACAAATACAATTGGAAATGTAGCCAGAAAACTCTTTATAGAAGATTCTAATGTAAATAACCCTTACAATGATAGTGAACCAGTAATTATAGATATGAAGTAGATTTATGTATCAGAGAGACGAACCAATCATCGTCTCTTTTTTTAATCCCCTCATAGTCCATTCCTCTCATTTTCCAATCCCATGCAGGAATCTCCCCACCAATGTCGAACCGTCATACTTATGTATATACAGTTTCTGTAAATTGAAATCGAAAGGAGGCGAACCATGAAAGTTTTAGACGTATCCTCCCTGCACGATGGAATCAAGGGAATGAGCCGGCAACTGTCGGATCTCGAGAAGCAACTAAATGACATAGAGAACGAAATTCGGTCTTTTGTTGCCTCAAAGGATTCCTTCCGCGGCAAAGGGGCCAGTGCCATTAGGCGTTTCTATGAATACGCGCATCTCCCACTCTTGCAATTCTTCCAAAGGTTCCTGGCAAACTTTCAATCTAAGCTTCAACAACTGCAACTTGAACTCGACGGATTGGAAGGCAATTCACACGGGTTTATCGACGAAGGTTTCCTAACAGGTGAGCTAGAGGATGGCTTAAATCAGCTTAACCGAATGGTGACCGAGCTGACAGGGGAGACAAACGCCCAGCTCAGCCGTATCAGTGACATTGTGTACCTCCCAAGGCTGCAGGATCACCAATTCCACGAAGGTATCCAACAAGCCAAACAATCAGCAAACCAAACCGTGGACAAGTTGCACCAGTTCGACCACCGACAAACCCAGTCGTTCACAGCGTTAATCGAGGACCTGGCGCTAATTAATAGTTACATAGAAGAAATGAGCCAACAGTTCGCTTCTGATAAAATCAAAATGGCCAGCTTTTCGCCTGTTATGTTGCAGGACCTAGAGGCCTACGGAAAGCTGCAGACAAAGCTGTACAACCAAACTGTCATGCAGCGGTGGAACAGCGAACATTTTCCAGAGCTTGGCGTATTTTTTACGATAGGGCATGCGACATCGTTTGATCAATGGGTAAACCCGAGTTGCGTGAGGCCGGAATCCAAGAAGAAAACCGCTGGAGAAGCATTCTGGGACTTCACCAATGGCTTTGGAGCAGGAATCATCGACGCCGCCTCAGACACCTGGGATGGCATTAAACGCCTAGCCACAGAACCAGACCAAGTGCTGAAAGAAACGATAGAATTCTTAGACGCAGTAATCTCGGATCCAGCCATATTGCTAGAAATCGGCCACGAACTCTACAACTCCTTCAACGAATCTGTCATTCACGGCGATGCGACAAGCCGGGGCGAGTGGTTAGGCTACGCAGCCGCCATTATCGGAACATCCGTCGTAGGAGATAAAGGACTTTCCAAAGTTGGGGGTATTGCTGGGAAACTTGGTACCAAGGTGGAAGAAGAGCTTGATATCAAGTTGAAAGATCAGCAGGAGAAAGTGATAAGTTCGGTGAAGGGATCCTCTTCAGCTGGTTTGGAGCGGGTGCGTGAGTTGATGGGGGGCATGTTCCCGAACAATAAAATGGCTCCTTCTCTGGCGGGTGGACCAGTGAATGTAATTGATAGTTTTGGTTTAAATAATATACTAAAGGAAAAACAAAAGGATATTATTGCAAAAGTTGAAGTGAATTCGGTAAAGAATTCAAGTGAAGCTCATGAACCAACTACGAATATAACGGCAGAGGATATTCCAACTGCAAAAAGTGGAGATTTTAATCCATTTTTTAATTCTCTTACAACTAGTGAGTTAGATACACTTTGGAAAGACAAAAAGGTCAGAAAGAAAATTGAACGTCAGCTTAGAGCTCCTGGGGGTTTACATGAGTGGCACTTAGTTTCAAGGGCTCCACAATTTAAGTATTGGAATATTAGTGCAGAAGAGATCAAAGAATTAAGAACTGTTATATCAGATGTAAAATTTGTTAATCCAGATGGTGTACATGGAGGATTAGGTTCAACTAGAGCACATAATGAATTGCTAGCGATAATAGATACTTCTATAGACTATAATACATTTATAAGAAGACTTAATAATTGGGCCGACTATAGACTCGAGGGTGGCATTTCATCTTTACCATCAGGACTAAGGTTAAATTAGGAGGATCATTTAATGGAGAAAAAAGGATGGGTATCTATTTGGTTTGGAAATTTTAGTGGTAATTCAATAGGAGAGTATGTCGATTTAGGATATGATGACGACGGAGAATCAATCCCTTCCCAATTCTTTAAAGACTTTAAAATTGATATGGATGAAACGGATGAGGATACTATAGAAAAAGCAGTTTATAACAAAAGTAGTAATGAAATCAGTTTTTTGTTAAATGGATGTTCCTATGAAGAAATTATCTTACCAAAAATACAGGAAATCTGTAATATCAAGAAATCATATAATGCAGTTATTCTAATTTACAATTTTGAGTACAAAAATAATATTACATCTGCAGGAAACTTTGACTTTGTGTCAGCATTAAAGTACGAGTAAATGAAAAGAGGTAGCTAATGGGAGAAGCGGTGGGACGGACCTCTGCTTCTTTTCTATCTTTTATCAGTGGAACTCGCGAAATACTGCACAAGGTAGAAACAACAACCCGAAGTGAATACCTCAAGAAGCAGGGGGACGGACCTCTGCTTCTTTTCTATCTTTTATCCGTGGAACTCACGAAATACTGAACAAGGTAGAAACAACTAAATATTTTTTTAACAACCCGAAATGAATACCTCTCGAGTCAAATCCTTTCGATAAATATCGTAAAGTAAGGAAGCAAAGGACCGTCCCTCTGAATACTCTAATACTCTGAATAAAAAGATTTAGAGATTTAGGGTTGGAAGAGAATCTAGTTGTCATCGAAAGTGCAGGAGAATACGCTTATTGTCTATACACATCTAAAATGGAGAATAATGAATGCCCAATTATCGCATGGAATAGAGTAGGAGATCTAGATGAATACTACACAGCCAAGAATTTCTACGAGTTCTTATCACGTAGGTTATTGGATGCAAAGGAAGCGTGGGGAGAAGATTTTTAAGGTGACGGTTTAGAAGCAGGGGGACGGACCTCTGCTTCTTTTTATCTTTTATCAGTGGAACTCACTAAATACTGCACAAGGTAGAAAAGGAAGCACAGGGACGGACCTTTGCTTCCTGGCTTAAGGTGAAAGGTATGTTGCTACGCCGTTCGTGGTAGACCACTATTAATAATCTTATCAGCTAGAATCTCTGTTCTTTTCGATTTCTTCTTTCCATGTATTTAACTTAGAAACAACTTCATGAAAATAATCATGAAATGGATATGTCGCTGAAATCAGTAGTAATTCTTCTTCATCTAAAATTTTTAATTCATTATCTAACTTATTTAGTTCGGTAATGGAACCATATAGAAACTTAATCACTTTGTCCATACTAATTACTCCTAGTTTATTTTTTATATGCCAAATCTTCAAAGATTAACAAGTAATTTTTCTGAATAAACAAGATTGCTTCTTGGGTATCGTCCTATAACTAAATAAAAAGAAGACCTGCTCCTAATACTACTCCTGTTACGATCATTACTACTGCTGAATAACCCATGATATATCGAATGCCAAGACCTGTGATAGCAAGCAAAGCTAGTGTCCAAAATGGCTGGATGAGATTTGTCCAAGTATCTCCCCAAGCTACGGCCATCGCCACTTTTGGTATATCTGCCCCCAGTTGATTTGCTGCTTCAATAATAATAGGACCTTGTACGGCCCATTGTCCCCCACCAGAAGGAACCAGCACGTTAATGATACCAGCACTCAAAAAGGCCCATAAAGGCAATGTTTCTGCAGTAGCGAAGTTCAGTAAGCCATTTGCCAACGTTGTTGCAATACCTGTTCCTGCCACTATACTCATAAGCCCACCATAGAAGGGGAATTGCAATATTATTCCAAAGGATGCGGATGAGCCACCCATAATAGAACCTAGATACTCTTTTGAGTTTGAAGTAAATAATAATCCGGCTGCCAAGAAGGAGACAATAACGATATTGATATTCATGGCACCTCCGTTTAGGAAGAAGATAACAATGTACATGAAACAAAATAAACCTAAAATAAAGGTAATGAGCCGACTCTCTTCCAAACGTTCAGCAGGAGTGACAGGAGAACCAAAATTAATCGAATCCCCTCTTACATCTCTTTCAGCAGAAGCCGCTGAAACTTCTTCTTCAGCAGAAGCTGGCAAACTGATTCTTTCATTCTCATTTTTCGGCCGCATAAGTACGATGGTAATGAGTACAGAAATAACAACAGCAATCAATAGTATCAAATTGAAAGGAGCAAAAATTGTTTCAGATACGGGGATGATGCCCATCTGTTGTTCCAAGAAATGACCAGGGGTTGCGATTAGTTGTGGAATAGTTCCTCCATATCCTGCATGCCAGACAATCATTCCTGAAAAAGCGGCAGCAATAACTAAAGGATAATGAACCTTACCACGATGAATGATACCCATCTCACGGGCAACGATTGCACCTGCAATAATACCGAAACCCCAAGAAATCCAACTTAATACTACCTGCACTAAAATGGTCACGATATAAACCTGTACTTCTGTTTTTGGCAAGCGCGCAAAAACTTTTAATACTCTGTTGACAATAGGTGTTTTTGCTAAGGCAAACCCTGTCACTAACATAAGTGTAGCTTGCATGGTAAAGGCTAGAATATCAAAAAGCCCTTTTCCCCATAAATCCATTACCTCCTGAATACTTGAACCATGAAATAATCCGAGAATAAAGACAATGATGGTTAGACCAAATAATATAATAAATGAATCAGGGAGATATCTTTCTACTAATTTAGTAAACATATTGGAAAGATAGCGCAAACTTATTCACTCCTTGAGTATAAAAATTATACTGAGTTTACAATTTTAGTTAGTGCTACTGGAGAGTTTCTTTGGAGATTGTAATGCTATGCGAAGGTCATTTCTTACTAACCATAAACATAGCATTACATAATTAACTTCTTAATAGAGTGACTATAAATCCACGGACCTTATGATTTAGGTTGTAATGTAGCTTAACCCCAACAGTTCTCTTGCTTCTGATGTACTTGCTACCTCCCGATCCAGCTCATTAGCTATTCTTACTGCTCTCTCAATCAATTGAGATTGGCTTCCAACAAGTTCACCTTTGCGATAATAGATGGTATCTTCAGTACCGGTTCTTATATTCCCACCTAAACAGATTGCAAGATTTAAAGTAGGAACATGATATCTACCAATGCTTACTGCCTGCCAGCTAGAATTATCCGGAATTATATCAATCATTCGCAATAAATTTTCGGCAGAGTGCTGAATTCCTCCTGGTACTCCTATTACAAAACTAAAGTGGATCTTCCCTTCAATAATACCTTTATCAGCCATATCCATAACATTATAGATATGAGACAAATCATAGCACTCAAATTCAACCTCGATGTCCTTTTCTTTACAACCTTGGTAAAATTCCTTATTGAAACGATATGGATTTTCAAAGGTGTATTTGCGGCCAAACTCAAACGAACCTGCATTAATAGTTAACATATCTGGCTTTGGATCTAAATTTAATAGATTCATCCTGTCCTTTAACGTAAATTGTCTATCAGGTCTTTGACCAAGTCCATTCCCAACCTGGACAATCATTTCAGGGCAAACTTCCCTGATCCCTTGGATAATTTCTCTGTAAATGCCCAAATCCTCTGTCACTATCCCATCTTTATCGCGTGCATGGATATGTGCGACAGTAGCACCGGAAGAAAATGCTTCTTTCATAGAAAGAACAATTTCTTCTGGTTGTTCAGGCAAGATAGAATTTGTTTCTTTACCGTGTAACCCTCCTGTTGTCGCGCAAGTAATAATTAACTTCTCATGATTAGATAATGTTGTTTTCATTTAGTTACTTCCTTTCTATATTTTAATTTATTTCATTAGTTTAGGTAAGCGTTTTCATTTTGGTCATTGATTAATTTCGTTAAGTTTAAATCAACTTAGCAAACCAACTCCAACATGAAAAGGTTCCAACGAGAATGAGGAGGCTATAAACCAAGTGTTTAAATAACACATCATTAACTTGCTTTTGTATTAATTGTCCAATATAAAATCCTATTAATAATGGAACTATATAAATCATAACCACTGTAATAATTTTCACTTGGTTAAATTCTTGTTTAAAACTAAACAGTGCAACACTGATCACAATTGCATAGATGAAAATGAAATAGTAAAGGACGGTTGCTCTAAATAAGTCTTTTTTTAGTATTGGAATTAACGTTGCGATTACTGGGGGACCGGGTAACCCTACTGCTCCAGTAAGAACACCTGAACTTAGGCCAGCCAAGTAAAACCCCTTTGGAAGTTTTCGGGTAATTGTGGAATCTGTATCATTGGATACATTTGTTATTCGAGATAATCTTCTTTTTCGCCTTTCTTGTACCAGTTGAGCTATGACATAACTCAGAACGGATATTCCCACAAACCCTTCCAAATGGGCAACATTCATCTTTTTTCCTATTAATATGCCAAACCATAAACCTGGAAGTCCGATTACAATTAGTCGCCATATTAAATCCCAACGAGGTTGATGGACATTTTTCCACCCTTGTAGTAAAAGAGTGATCATAGCTAACATAATACTGATTAAGACAGCTTCATAACTTGGAAAGATTAACAGCAATAAAGGAATGGAAATGAGTGCAAAACCAAATCCTGTAATCTCTTGGACACCAGCTGCTCCCATAACCACTACGATACTCCAAAGCCATTGGTAAATAGTTAATTCAGCCATAACCTTTCTCCAATCATTTTAACTATATTTTCTTGGTTAATGTTTTAATAACCACCTCCTCTAAAGGAATAATTTTTTGAATGTTTTAATTATTTATATTTATCTTACATTTAAACTTTTGTAATGTATAATAACAATTATGCAACTACACTTGCGTTTTGCGCATATGAGGTGAACGTAATATGACCCTTGATCAACTTGAATATATCGTAGAGGTATTTAGAGCAGAATCTATTTCCGTTGCAGCTGATAATTTACATGTATCCCAATCCGGAATTAGTAGAGCCATTTCAAATCTAGAAAATGAACTAGGGGTTAAAATATTTAGGCGTTCAAAATTAGGAACGACCCCTACAGAAGAGGGAAAGAAAATAATAAAATATGCTTATGATGCGCTTCTGATCATAGGGAAGATAAAGGAAGAGGCTAAGCTCTATACAGGCTCTATTACTGGAAATTTAAAAGTAGCTACAACTACCGGCTATATGAAGCAATTACTTAAACCTCTATCTGACTATAAGAATGAGTTTCCGAACATAAATATAGAAGTTTTACAGATGGGAACCAAGGATATTATTAATTCTATTCAGGAGCACAAAATCGATATAGGAATAATCACCATTTACGGAGACTACAAAACGAAAAATAATAATTTAGACTTCGATATTTTTGTAGAAGGGAAAATGAAGTTGTGCGTAAGCAAAAATTCCCCTTTAGCGCTTAGTAGAGCCGTCACTCCTCAAGAAATATTAAACAACCAAAAGTTTGTTGTATACGACAATGATTTTATTAATTGGTTTCACAGTGATTTTAGCAATAAGTATGGTCCTGTTGATGTTTTATTTACATCCAATAATACCGATGTGATTAAAGAAGCAATACTGAATAATCTAGCTGTTTGCTTTGCAACAGACTTCGCTATGAAAAGTGACCCTTATGTCCTGAGCGGTCAAATAATTCTGGTGGACCTCTGGGATTATCACACAGCGAGCTTTTATTTTGGAAGAGTAATCTCCAATGGTCGATACCTATCGGCAAGTGCAAATAAGTTTTTAGATTTTATTAAAAGCGATCTTGATACATAGTAGCTTGAAAGTGGGACTGGATTGAAATTATCCGTAAAAGAGTTTCTCCAACTAGGTTTTATCGCTCAATGATTTAAACCAAACCTGAAGTTAATGAATTTAATTACATATTTTAGAAATTTACTAATATTATGGTAGTGGTTAAAAAAACCTATGTAGGAGGCGATGTTTTGGGGAGTGTTAAATTTTCTATTAGCTTATTGTTCTTTTGGATCAAGGGGAAGGTAGAGGTGGATAATAGGTTTGTTAAAACAAACTTGTCAAACACTATCTTAGGCATTATCCCAGCAGGTAAAGATCAGCAAAACATACCGCTGAAGAATATTTCAGGTGCGATGCTATCCTCTAAGTATTACTTTAAGCCAATGTTATTTGGCCTAATTCTCTTATTAATTGGATTGAATGCTTTAGGAGAAAACTTTTTCCTTGGGTTAGTCCTCTTATTACTTGGAATTGGAATCGCAGGAAATGGCATACAAACGTTATTAGTCATAGAAAAGGCAGGATCGCCATATTTCATTAGTGTGCCATTTTTCGAGAAATCAAAAATGGTTTCAATAAGCAATAGCATACACCAAGCGTTAGCCGATGACGTGGACAAAACCGATTTGAACATGTTTTTTGATAAAAAAGCTAAAAAAAATGCTAATGCTAATTTGAGCTGAAGTGACAAATAACTCTAAATAAAGTATTAAAGAACCCAAGCCACAAAAAATGACTTGGGTTCTAAAGTTATATCAGGCATTACTTCTCCATTTGTTACTAAAATCCAATACAAGCGCCATTATAATGGAAATAACGAACACCACAGATAAAAAGATAATACCTAAGATGTCATATATTCCAGAAAGTGCTTGGGCATATAAATCTAGTTTCAGTTTAATATACAGGAATAGAATCCCGACTGCAGACGTTATTGCGGGAACATATAAGCTTATTTTCGGATACTTTTTTTTCCCAACAAAATAAATGAAATAAGCAACTAAAATTGTTAGACTAACTACAATAAATAAACTTAAAAAGGCATCCATCATATCCATCCTTTTAATAGTAAATGAATTTCATTAAAACATTTTATGATAATAATCTGGCAACACTTTCACCGGCCAGGGAGGCAAGGGGACGAGGGAGGCAAGGGGACGGACCTCTGCTTCTTTTTATCTTTTATCAGTGGAACTCATGAAACACTGCACAAGGTAGATACATCTAAAGAGAAGCGGGGGGACGGACCTCTGCTTCTTTTTATTTCTTTTATCCGTGGCACTCACGAATTACTGCTCAAGGTAGAAACAACTAAATAATTTACTAACAACCGGGAGTGAATACCCCACGAGTCAAATTCTTTCCATAAAATATCGTAAAGTAAGGAAGCAAAGGACCGTCCCTCTGAATATTTTCCTTTCTAATATATGTAGACGCTTTGTACTCTGATAAGTTTCAGAAACAAAGGCATCGTTCCAGTAGGTTGCTAGTGCGTTTTTAATAGAAAAACGAATATTATTTATAGAAAATAGCCTTATTTTTATGGATAAAATTCGGTTTGGACACTTATCCTCTTGCTTCGGACAAAAAAAGTGAAAAAACACTAGGGTTCGGTCAATTCAGCAGCGACGTTCGGTCAACTTTCAACGACCTTTGGACACTCCAAAATTTCGTTCGGTCAATTGGCGGCAATCTTCGGTCAATTTACCCAAAACTTCGGTCAAATTTCCCGAAACTTTGGTCAAAAATCAAAAATCTTCGGACATTTTATCATTGAAGGGACAGGAGAGACGACACAACTTAAGTCGTCGTTCCTGTCCCTTCAGCCAACCCCTGAAACCCCTTCAGGAAAGAAAAGGAAGCGCTATCAAGAAGAATTTGTATTTACAGATAATTCTCTCCAATCTATAATGGGGAAGGGGGTTTTTGTTTAAAAAGGTTAGAAAAAGTCGAAAATCTGGGAATCTAGCTGTTATTTTCCGAATATTATCATTCTTATATTTTGCGGTAATTCTACAAATCTTCACATTAAATTAACACTAGATTCATAATATGACTTTACAATAATGTCTGGGTAGGCTTGACTGCATGAAAGAAATGTAGGTAATAAGCCTTATGGGTGCAGGACAATTTCCCCTAAAATGTAGTGAAGAATTCACCACGAGTCAACATAAGGGTCCATAATTTAAGAAAATGGGAGGAAGAAAATGAAAAGACAACACAAAAGAAGTATTAGTATTGTCACATTGGTGTTCTTGATTACAAGTTTATTTGCACCAGCGGCTAATACGAAAGTACATGCAGAAACTGTTGTTGCCACGGATCTCATTATTTCAGAATATATTGAAGGGGGATCTTTTAATAAGGCAATTGAACTATTTAATGGAACAGGGGCAGAAATTGACCTTAGCGGCTATACCCTGGAACATTACAATAATAGTGGGAGTGCCACGACAGGAGCAACCACAACCGATAAGGTATTAACATTAGAAGGAAAGCTTGCAAATGGCGATACATACGTTATTTCTCGCGAAGATGCACATGCTGATATTGTAGCTGTCGCAGACAAAATTGACACGAGCAAGCAAGTCATCAACTTCAACGGAAACGACCAAATTGTCCTGAAAAAAGATGGACAAGTAGTGGATTCCATTGGCCAAGTCGGCTCCGTTGATAATGTACTTGCAGATGTTTCTCTTGTTAGAAACAGCGATGTTTCAACAGGCGACATCGTCATTAACGACGCTTTTGATAGAAACACAGAATGGAATAACTTAGGGAAAGATATTTTCACTGACATAGGAAAACATACTTTCGGAACTTCCGACCCTGGTGAACCTACTGACCCAGAACCAGTTGATCCGACAATCACTGTTGCAGAAGCGCGCGAACTGGGTGAAAACAACACGGTCACAATCGAAGGTATTGCCACAACGAATACTGGACTTTGGGGCGGCGATTCATTCTATATGCAAGACGCTACTGCGGGAATGTTTGTTTATGGTAGTCCGAAAAGTGTAAAGCCCGGTGAAAAAGTTAAAATAACAGGTGAGCTAGTAACGTATAACAATGAATTGGAAATTAAGCCTACTAATCTAGAAATTATTTCATCTGGAAACGAACTTCCTGCCGCACAAGTTGTGACAGAAGTGGATGAGAGCACACAAGGTGAATTTTTAAAGCTTGAAAACGTTACGATTACGGATATGACGAAGGATTCTTATGGAACAGCAACGTTCAAAGCTGTATTCGAAAATGGAGAAAGCGTAACAGTCATTCACGATAACCGCACAGGCTCTAATTACGATGAACTTATCAAGTACTACAAAGAAGGCGATAAAGTACATCTAACGGGTGTTGGATCTATTAACAGTGCTGGCTATCACTTGAAAACTACTGGTCTAGATAGCTATGATTTAGTGAACAAACCTGCCGTGTATGTAACTCAACCAGAAGGTGTTGTAGAAGCAGGTACGAAAATTGAACTGAAATCCGGTACAGAAGGCGCTGAAATCTTCTACACAACGGATGGTTCAGAACCAACTACAGAAAGTACAAAATACACAGAGCCAATTGCTTTAGAAACTGGTGAAACAACTATTAAAGCAATCGCAGTTGTGGAAGGTACGGCGAGCGAAGTATACAGCTTTACGTACAAAATCCTTGATACAGAAGGCATCTTTATCCATGATATCCAAGGAAAAGGCCATGCTTCTGAATACAATGGTTCTTCGGTAACGGATATCACTGGTGTTGTCACACATGTTTTTGGTACAAGTAGCTTTGTCATGCAGGACGTTGAAAATGCAGACGAGGACAGTGCAACATCTGAAGCAATTGAAGTATACCTAAAAAACCATGGCGTTTTAGTTGGGGATACTGTTTCTGTTGATGGAAAAGTTACAGAATACGGTGGAGGCGCCAACCTCTCCAGAACACAGATTACTGGATTAACAGTAGAAAAGACAGGTACAGCAGACCTTCCTGCACCTCTAGTTGTTGGAGAAGATATCATCCCTCCAAACAAAATCATTGATAACGACAAACTAGAATCTTTTGATCCTGAAGAAGACGGCATTGATTTCTGGGAATCTGTTGAATATATGCGTCTGTCTTTCCCTGATGCTCTTGTAGTTGGACCGCCATATAACGGCGATGTTCCAATCATTGTGGAAAGCACAACAAATAACGAACTAAACGTTATGGGTGGATTAAATATCGCAGCTGACGATTATAACCCTGAAAAAATTATGCTAGATAACGTTGGAAATGACTACAAATCCGGCGATCAATTTGACGGTGATGTTATTGGTATTCTTTCTTATGCAAGTGCAGGCTACCAATTAGTAACAGACAAGAAGACTTTGCCGGAAGTTATCCCTTCAAGCATTGAGCCAGAAGTGACTCATATTGAACCTGCAGACGACAAATTGACTGTCGCAAACTACAATATCGAGAACTTCTCAAACAATACAGCAAATACTTCAGATGAGAAAGTGGCAAGAATCGCAAACTCATTTGTGGAAAATATGAAATCTCCTGACATTATTACGCTAGTAGAAGTGCAGGATAATGATGGCCAGACGGATTCTGGTAATGCAGATGCATCCGAGAGCTATGAGCGTTTGATTGATGCAATCAAAGCTGCTGGTGGTCCAACGTATGCATGGACAGATGTTGCACCTGAAAACAATACAAACGGTGGTGCACCAGGCGGAAATATCCGTGTTGGTTACCTATACAACCCTGAACGAGTGGAATTAGCTGATGCTACGGAAGGAAACGCAACTCAAGCAAATGCTTGGACAGAAGAAGGTAGCTTGACGCTTAATCCAGGTGTCATTAATCCAGATGCATTCGCAGATACACGTAAACCAATCGCTGCTGAGTTCGAATTCCAAGGTGAGCGTGTCGTTGTAATCGGAGCTCATCTGAATTCTAAAGGTGGAGACCAATCTCTATGGGGAGCAAACCAACCACCGAAATTAGGTTCAGAAGCAGAGCGACTTCAATTAGCACAAGAAATTAACACTTTCATTGATGCTGGACTTGAGAAAAATCCTGCATTAAATGTTGTTGTTGCTGGAGACATGAATGATTTCGAATTCACACCGGCACTTGAAACACTTAAAGGCGGAGTTCTGACAAATATGGTAGATTTAGTTCCTGCTGAGGATCGTTTCTCTTATTTCTACCAAGGAAACAACCAAGTATTAGACCATATCTTAGTTTCTAATAATCTAGTATCCAATACAGCAGTGGATATGATCCATATCAATGCGAACTTTACAGAAGCACAAGGACAGGCATCCGACCATGATCCTATGTTGGTTCAACTTGATTTAGCAGGGCCAGACCTGACACTTTTCCATACAAATGACACACATTCCGCATTGGATTTAATGCCAAGAACTATTACAGCACTAAAAGAACTTAGAGCTGTCAATCCAGATGCACTTCTTCTTCATGCAGGTGATGCATTCACTGGAACATTGTACTTCAATGAGTTCCAAGGTAAAGCGGACTTAGCCATGATGAATTTGATGGACTTTGATGCGATGACGTTTGGTAACCATGAATTTGACCTAGGTTCTTCATCAGAAGGCCATCAAGCATTGGTTGACTTTGTTAAGGGAGCAAACTTCCCATTAATAAGTGCAAACGTTGATTTTTCAAAAGATGCAAAGTTTGATGGACTATTTAATGACTCCATTGAATCTGCATATGAAAATGGCCAAATTTATGATGGCATCATTAAAGAAGTAAACGGTGAGAAAGTTGGTATCTTCGGGTTAACGACAGAAGAAACAGCTGATATCTCCAGCCCAGGATCCATCGAGTTCCAGAACTATCTAGAAGAAGCTGAAAAAGCAGTAGAATATTTAGAATCTCAAGGTGTTAATCGTATTGTCGCACTAACTCATATCGGATATGACGACAATGCAGCAGTAGATAATGACCTGGTTCTTGCGGAAGAAGTGGAAGGCATTGACGTAATCGTCGGTGGACATAGCCACACAGCATTAAAAGAGCCGGTAGTGGTAGCTAATGATGAAACACCAACGTTAATCGTTCAAACGGGTAATGCAAACAACAACCTTGGTGTGTTGAATGTTAATTTTGACGAAAATGGTGTTATCACTACACATGATGGGCGTATCATCCGAATCAACGATAGCATGGAAGAAGATCCAGAAGCAGCAGAAGTGCTTGCTCCATTTAAAAAACGTGTAGATGAAGTAGCGCAAACAGAAATTGGCGTGTCTACAACTAACACTTTAGAAAACCCGCGCACAGGCGGCGACAATACTAAGCCGAGTGTACGTAAAAACGAAACAATCCTAGGTAACTTGATTACCGACGGAATGCTTGCAAAAGCGAAGGATTTCACGGGCAAGAATGTCATCATGGCATTACAAAATGGTGGCGGAATTCGTGAAGCAATTAATGAAGGTCCGATCACGGTAGGGGAAATCATCACCGTTCTTCCTTTTGCCAACACACTGGCAACGATGGAATTGACTGGCGAGGAGCTTAAAGAAGCATTCGAAATCAGCTTAAGTCAATATCCAGGAGAAAATGGCGGTTTCTTACACGTAGCCGGAGGAAAAGTAGAGTTTGATTCTACGAAACCTGCAGGCGAACGTATCGTGTCCGTCAAGTATCTAAATCAAGACGGTCAATATGTAAAAGTAAAAGATAGTGAAACTTACACAATCGCAACGAACGCATTCACAGCAAAAGGCGGAGACGGCTATGACGTTTTTGCAAAAGCTTATGAAGAAGGTCGTGTAACAGATTTAGGTCTATCTGATTGGGAAAACTTCAGCAATCATCTTGTGAGTATTGGCAGTGAAGGAATCCCAACAGAAACAGAAGGCAGAATCACAGACGTAAAAGGTCTATTTGACTTAACTGTTATGCATACGAATGACACTCATTCAGCTTTGGAAAACATGCCAAAGACTGTAACAGCTGTAAAAGAAATCAGAGCAGAAAACCCAGATGCACTTCTACTTGATGCTGGAGATGCATTCACTGGAACCTTATATTTCAATGAATTCCAAGGTGAAGCCGAACTTGCCTTAATGAACTTGATGGGCATTGACGCTATGACATTCGGTAACCATGAATTTGACCTAGGTTCTTCAGCAGATGGCCATCAAGCACTGGTTAACTTTGTTAAGGGAGCAAACTTCCCATTCGTAAGTGCTAACGTTGATTTCTCAAAAGATGCGAAGTTCGATGGACTATTCAATGACACAATTGAAGCAGCTTATGAGAATGGTGAAATCTATAACGGTATCATCAAAGAAGTGAACGGCGAGAAAATCGGTATCTTCGGTTTAACAACAGAAGAAACAGCTGACATCTCAAGCCCAGGCTCCATCACTTTTGAAAATTATTTAGAAGAGGCAGAAAAAGCAGTTGCATCCTTAGAAGAACAAGGCGTTAACAAAATTATTGCATTAACTCATATCGGATATGACGACAATGCAGCAGTAGATAATGACCTGGTTCTTGCTGAACAAGTAGAAGGCATTGACGTTATCGTAGGTGGACATAGTCATACAGCATTGTCCAAACCTGTAGTGGTAGCGGAAGACGAAACACCAACTGTCATTGTACAAACTGGAAACTCCAATAGCAATCTAGGTTTGTTAGACGTAAGATTCGATGAAAATGGTGTAGTAATCGAAAATGACGGATACTTAATTAAAGTTAGCGACAAAGAAGCTGACCCTGAAGCAGTAGAAGTATTGGCACCATTCAAAGCACATGTTGATGAAGTGGCTAATCAAGAAATTGGCGTAACAACACCAATCGAATTAGAAAATCCACGTACAGATGGCGACAATACGAAGCCAAGCGTACGTAAAAACGAAACAATCCTAGGTAACCTGATTACGGACGGAATGCTTGCAAAAGCAAAAGATTTCACTGGTAAAAATGTCATCATGGCATTGCAAAACGGTGGCGGTATCCGTGCAGCAATTGACAAAGGTCCGATTACTGTCGGTGAAGTCATCACTGTTCTTCCATTTGCTAATACTTTGGCAACAATGGACCTTACTGGTGCTGAGCTGAAAGAAGCATTCGAAAGAAGTTTCAGCCAATATCCAGGAGAAAATGGCGGTTTCTTGCATGTAGCCGGAGGGGTAATAGAGTTTGATTCTACGAAACCTGCAGGGGAGCGTGTAGTATCCATTCAATATCTGGATGAGAATAGTCATCTGGTTGAAATTAAAGACGAAGAAACATACACAATTACTACGAACGCATTCACAGCAAAAGGTGGAGACGGCTATGACGTCTTTGCAAATGCTTATGCAGAAGGCCGTGTAACAGATCTAGGTCTATCCGATTGGGAAAACTTCCGCGACCACTTAGTGAGTGTTGGAAGCGACGGAATCCCAACTGAAATTGAAGGTAGAATTGTAGATGTAAGTGTAGATCCAGGGGAAGAACCGGGTGAACCAGGAGAGCCAGGAGAACCAGGTGAGCCAGGAGGAAATCCAGGTAACAAACCGGGTGAGAACCCAGGGAATAAGCCGGGAGAGAATCCAGGGCATAAGCCAGGAGAGAAACCAGGCAACAAGCCGGTTGACAAACCAGGAAAAGGTAATAAACTTCCGAAAACAGCAACAAATACGTTTAATGTTTTACTGACAGGACTAGTTTTCGTTCTGGCTGGTGGAGGATTATTCTTCTGGAATAGAAGAAGAGCTGCTTAAAGCGGGCAGAGGGGACAGGCGCGACGACCCTTCTAAGCTTTAAAGCGACATAAAGTATGGTGTGAGGATCTAAGGATCTTCACACCATATTTTTTGGTTGGAAATGGTGAATCTACTAACGGGGGGCTTTTGTGTGAAGCTAATGGTCGCGACTGCTAGAAAAGTAGTGATATTTTAATAAAAAATGCTTATTTTTTGCTGCTTAAATTAGGTTCGGTCAATTATTCTCTTGCTTCGGACAAATATAGTTGAATTTGAGTAAGGGTTCGGACAAATCCCAGCGACGTTCGGTCAACTTTCAACCACCTTCGGCCACTTCAATATTTGATTCGGTCAATTTCCGCAAAACTTCGGTCAACTTTCCCAAAACTTCGGTCAACTTTCTAAAATCTTCGGTCAAAATCCCGAAATCTTTGGACATTTACCAAACGCGGGTAGATGTGAGTATCGGGGGGGCAGGCACACCGCCCGGCTTTTGCTTTAATGTGAAAAAGTAAGGTTTATGAAGCATCATATTCTTCTTAAATAACTTTTTTCAAACAAACGTTTGATTAATTTCGTTTTTGAAGTTGGTGAATGTGGATTTAAAATACATCGAGTAATATCGACTATTTTCGCATAGTATGTTGGGATAGTTTATAGAAGGTGTTGAATTGCCTAAATAAAAAAGGGTTGCAGAACTTCGTGTCCCTGCAACCCAACCGATCAAGTTTCCAACTGTTGTACCTTTGGTTCCTCTTTCGAAAGAATCCACCCCAGTACCCCAATCAACACAAGTACAGCCCAGAACGTAATTTTCCAAGGAGCCCCTTTAGCAAATCCTTCTGACAGAATCGCCAGTTCCGGATGGGACAGTGCGTATACTCCAAGTTTCACCCCGACCCAACCTACCACAAAGAATGCAGCGGTCTCAAGCCCAGGGCGCTTTTCCAGCAAGGTAACAAAGTAGCCGGCTGCAAATCTCATGATGACTAATCCGATGATTCCCCCCGCAAGGATGACGGCGAAATGTCCACCGTCCAAACCACCGATTGTCGGAAGATTTGTTGTCGGAAGCATAACCGCAAGTGCAACTGCAGCAAGGATGGCATCAACAGCAAAGGCAATATCAGCAAGTTCTACTTTAATCACGGTCATCCAGAAGCCGGAGCCTTTCTTTTCCTCCGCATGCTTGATGAGCTTAGGCTTTAAGACATACTTTTTCAGTAAATGATATACGGCAATCCCCAACAGATATAATGCCCCTACAGCCTGCACCTGCCAAATGTGTACAAGGTAGGAGATGAGAAATAAGGATCCAAATCGGAACACAAATGCCCCTGCTAATCCGTAAAATAAAGCTTTCTTCCGTTGATTTTCAGGTAAATGCCTTACCATTGTCGCAATGACAAGCGCATTATCCGCCGCAAGAATTCCTTCCAGACCAATCAGAATGAGCAACACCCAACCGTATTCAAGTAACAATCCAATATCCAATTATTATCTTCCTCCGTTCTATTATTTTTGTCCATCATGTAAAACAAGGTTCATTTAAATGGAAGGTGTGGATGGTAACGCCAATGATCTTGGCGGGTTGTGAAGGTCCAAGGTTAATATCGAAACGGCATACAGTTTCAAGGTAACAATAAAGGTTAACCAGATTAATAGATTTTTTTCAGATAGGTGGTTCAATTAAGTTCGTTTTTCTCCTTTTTAAATGAGTTTTAGATGTTGGTTGACTTTGCTATCAACGTGCTGTTTAGATCGCCAATCCCTCCCTGAAAAATACAAAAAAACCTTTACCAACTGAATGGTAAAGGTTTGGAAATACACAAATATATCCCTTTACCATAATGGCAAAGGTCTCGCAAACAACGTCAACGTTGCCAGTTAAGCCGGTGATATTGCTATCACGTATTGTCGACATAACTGTCAGCTACTCCCCTTTGGAGTATATGAGCTCAAAGCTTGAGCGTAGCACTAACTCATGTGCTATTAAGAGTATCATATAATGTTCTGAATAATTTTGCAAGAGAAATTTTTTGTGGGGTGAGTGGACAGGCATGGTGACCCGCGTCGTCGTGCCTGTCCCCTATAATCAGCTATTGAATCGGCTGGGGTACTTTTGACGAATTCTTTCCTAACTTCTGCAAACCAAGTAAGTCAATGAGGCTAAAGCCAGCTTTGGAGAAAATGGGCAGAAACACAAAAAGTATGGTATCCGTTACTTGGCCAAAAAGATGAACACCAGAAGGGCCGAGAATCCAGAATGTAGGGTAACCGAACCAAAGTATGGTTAGGTATCCAGCCACAATGAGATAGAAGCGATGTAGCTTACTACTTTGTGCCATGGCCTTTCGTCTAAGGGGCCACCAGATGATATACATGATAAACATCAGGCCAACCCACCCTAACCCATACCAAAAGTACCTTACAGGAGTGGGAGATAAGTCTGCAATCAGCCCTGTCAAAATCATAAACACATCAGCAGCGATCAATCCTCCAATAAGCACTTTATCTTTTGGCATATAATGCATTGCGGTAAAAGCTAGCGCCACAAGTAAAAGCGGTGTCGTCACTAACCAGTCCAGGTAGCGTGCATAATAGGTTACCTTGTCTCCTATGGTGACATGGCCTTGCCCCAAAGCCATTGCCGAATAAGCAGTTCCAGACCAAGCGACAATAATGAAAGCAATTAGATATTCTGCCCTTGGCAACTTTTTTCGTTTAAACCCCATTACTGCAAAAATTACAGCAGCTAAAAACATGACAGCAACATAAAACCATAATAGATTAACCTCAAGGGGATACATCTCCGTGTACAAATGATTCAACTCGCTTTTTCAGTATTTTATATGTGGTTATTCTTTCCTGGAATGTGGAGTTTATTCTTTTGGGGTGGTGGTGTGAGGGGATGGGGTACGTTGACATGTTTTCACTTTAGAGAAGAAATACGGTATTAGGTACAGAAAGTTATTCAAGAATAATTGTTTTTAAACAAACGTATGATTAATTTTGTTTTTGATATTGAAAAGTGGGGGATGGGAAGGTGTCGAGTGATATCGACTATTTTTGCATAGTTTAGTGGGATAGTTTTAGAGGGTAAGTATCTATTTTCTACAAAAAACACAAATGAATTTCTTGTTAGATTTAAGTAAGGATCTTCACACCATAGTTCTTTGTTAGAAATAGTGAACAAATCTTTGTTACAGTGGGTTTTTGATAGAAAAACACGTAAATTTAATAGAAAATAGCTGAGTTTTTGTAGGTGAATTTTGGTTCGGACATTTATCGTCTCACTTCGGACAAATGAAGTGGAAAAAGACTAGGGGTTCGGTCAATTCGCAGCGATATTCGGTCAACTTTCAACCACCTTTGGACACTTCATAATTTCTTTCGGTCAATTGCCAAAACTTCGGCCAACTTTCATAAAACTTCGGTCAACTTTGCAAAAACTTCGGACATTTAACTAAACAAGGGCTGAGGGGACGGGCTCGCCGCCCCTCAATGGGTCGCGTTGCCTGTCCCTAAAACCCAAACCACCGATCCAACACCAACGCCACCCATTTGCCGTCAGCGTGAACCCGCACGTTCTCAATCAATCCTCTCCGAACGGCAAGCGGCAGGGAAGGTTCCATAATATCTTCGCGCAACATCTGTAACGATTCTTTAACCACCGGATCTTCTACTTCCGCAGCCTTACCATCAACCAAAGCAAGCACGTCTTCCCTTGAACCAGAATCCCCAATTTTCTCTGCATTTTTCAAATAAAAATCCAGTTCCTCCGTTATAAATGGAATGTTAGAATGCTTCGCAAGGCTGTCCGTTTTCTCGACGAGTGACTGACACAGCAAATCCATGTCCAAATCCACCTCGTAGAAAAGAAACAGCTCCGAATAGATTCGCAGAAACCCCTTGATACAATAAACAAGATCAAACTTGGTTGCCTGAACCTTATCTCCATAAATACTCTCCACCATTACCAAGATGTTCTTGGAAGTCTGAATATCATAAGAACGGGATTTGATCAGTAATTCCTGATTCAAAGAATGGGGCATTTCTTTTATAAGCACTTTTGCAAAATCGGCGTGTTTTGCAAAGAAGTGAAACATCAATTGGTAGAATTTATAAAGTAATTGGGGATCATTTTTACTAGAATTGACTAACTGGTCAGTTTCTGTTGTGACCTCCATGAAAAAGTGGTCAAGCATCTCAGTGATCAACTCGTCTTTTGATTTGAAAGACAGGTAGAAAGACCCCTTTGATATGCCGCATTGTTCTGTTATTTGTTGGATGGAAGTTGCTTCAAAACCTTGCTTCGCGAACAGCTCTGTCGCTTTTTCCATAATTAGTTGTTTTTTAGACATGTATTTTCTCCTATACTAATTCGTTGACATATGACCGGATAGTCATTAGTATATGAAATGGAGTATATAAAGTCAATAAAAGGGTAGGTGCAACCGTGAGAGGGTTAGTCAATTTTGTAATTAGAAATAAGCTGGCAGTATGGTTACTGACTATTATCATTACCGTAGCAGGAATCTATTCCGGTACAAAAATGAAAACGGAAACGATTCCAGATATCTCGATCCCATTTTTAGTGGTGATGGATGTTTATCCTGGAGCAACACCGGAAACCGTAATGGAGGATGTCTCGATCCCGCTTGAGCAGGTGGCGGAAGGGCTAGACAATGTAAAAGCTGTTTATTCCAATTCGTATTCCAACATTGCAAACTTACAGATTGAATATGAATATGGAACAGATATGGATGAGGCGAAGCGCGAGTTAGCTTCCGCACTCGACGATGTGGAACTGCCTGAGGGTGCGCAAGAACCGATGGTCACGGCCATCAGCATGAACATGATGCCTGTTGTTGCCTTAAGTGCAAGCAGTGAAACTGAGGATATCGTGGAACTTTCCGCAACTGTGGAAGAATCCTTGCTTCCGAAAATTCAAAAGCTTGAAGGTGTTGCATCTGCAACTATTGCCGGACAGCATATAGAAGAAGTCGAGCTTCGCTATAACACAGACCGTATGACGGAACTTGGGTTAACCGAAGACAATGTCAAACAGATGATTCAAGCAAGCAACTTGGATGTTTCCTTAGGACTTTACGAGTTTGAAGAGGGAGAAGAAGCCGTTTCGGTTGACGGGAAATTCATGACCGCAGCGGAACTGGAGGAAATGCTGATTCCAGTCACTCCGTCCGAAACAGTTCAAGTTCCTTTTGTAAAATTAAGTGATATTGCTGAAATCGAAGTAATTGGTAAAGTGGAATCTGTCTCCAGAACGAATGGAGCAGACGCTATTGCGATTCAAGTGTTGAAACATCCACAAGCAAACACGGTGGATGTGGTGAATGCAGTTAAAGAATTAATGGAAGAAGAAGAAAAACGTATCGATGGTTTAGTAGTGGATGTCACGCTTGACCAAGGAGAACCAATCGAGAAATCCGTGTCAACAATGGTGGAAAAAGCCTTGTTTGGTGGAGCGATTGCGATTTTAATCATCCTTTTATTCTTAAGGGATATTAAATCGACCCTTATCTCGATCGTGTCCATTCCGGTGTCCATTTTCATGGCATTTTTACTTTTAAACTGGATGGAAATTACGTTGAATATCATGACACTAGGAGCGGTAACCGTTGCAATCGGTCGTGTTATCGATGACTCCATCGTTGTTGTGGAAAATATATATCGAAGATTGCACCTGAAGGAAGAAAAATTAACGGGCCGCGAGCTAGTTCGGGAAGCAACGCTTGAAATGTTCAAGCCTATTCTTTCCTCGACGCTTGTAACGGTTGCTGTATTTGCTCCGTTAATTTTTGTTGGTGGAATGGTAGGAGAGCTATTCATGCCGTTTGCACTAACAATGACCTTTGCGCTTGGTGCATCACTAATTGTGGCGGTAACCATCGTTCCGGCGATGTCGCACTTCCTTTTCAAGAAAAAGCTCTATAGCGAAAAGACAGAAAGCGGCCATAAGGAAGTTGGAAAACTTGCAAACTGGTACAAAGGTGTCTTGAACTGGTCGTTGAACCATAAAATCATAACGTCTATTTTAGCGATTGTACTATTGGTCGGAAGTCTTGGCTTGACTCCTCTGATCGGATTCAGCTTTTTAGGAAGCGAAGAAGAAAAAGTCATGTACTTGACGTATACACCAGAAGCAGGGGAGTTAAAAGAAGAGACTCTTGAGAACGTAGAAGAAGTCGAAAAAGCCATGATGGAACGTGACGATATCGACATTGTCCAGCTATCTGTTACAGAAGGAGCCAATGAACAGATGGCCATGATGGGCGGCGGATCTGACGGTGTGTTGATGTACCTTATTTTTGACAAAGACATGGAAAACTTCCCAGAAGCAAGAACAGAAGTGGAAGACTATGTGTTCAATATCGGCCAATCCGGTGAATGGAAAAGCCAAAATTTCGCCACTGGAGCCATGGCTTCAAACGAGATTAGCTACACATTCTCTAGTGAAAACCTTGAAAACTTAAATGAAGCGGTGAAAAAGGTAGAAGACGCGATGAGCGGAACAGATTCTTTAGAAAATGTTTCGTCCACTGCCGAGGAAGCGTATGTGGAGCATACTTTGAAAGTTAGTCAAGATGAGCTGCTTCAATACGGTCTGACAGCAGGTCAAATCGTAATGATGCTGAGTCCGCAATTTGAAGAAGTACTGACAAATGTAGAAAAAGACGGCAAAACCCTTGATGTCATTGTAAAACAAGAACAACAAGAACAGCCAAAATCAATTGATGAATTGTTAGAAACAGAAGTACCGACTGCTATGGGTGGGACGATGCCACTTTCAGAACTTGTGGAAGTAGAAGAAGGCACCACGTTGAATACCCTAGCTAGATCAAAAGGCGAATACTATGCATCTGTCAGCGGAACGGTCATTGGAGATGACGTTTCCAAAGCAACAGCAGAAGTGGATGACGCAATCAGTGATGTGGAACTGCCAAGCGGCGTCACAATGGAAGTTGCCGGTGTGACAGCAGACATGCAAGAAACGTTCACGCAGCTCGGTCTTGCGATGCTTGCAGCGATTGCGATTGTTTACTTCATCCTGGTTGTGACATTTGGGGAAGGAGTAGCACCATTTGCGATTCTATTCTCGTTACCGTTTGCAGTAATCGGAGCCTTTGTTGGACTGTTACTTGCAGGAGAGACGATTTCCGTTCCAGTTATGATGGGACTACTCATGCTAATTGGTATCGTTGTAACGAACGCGATCGTACTTGTCGACCGCATCATCCACATGGAGCGTGACGGATTGACAATGCGCGAAGCCATCCTAGAAGCAGGCGCAACCCGTTTACGCCCAATCTTGATGACAGCTATCGCGACGATTGGAGCACTAATCCCTCTAGCAATTGACGGTGGCGGTGGTCTGATTTCAAAAGGCCTTGGTATTACCGTTATTGGTGGACTGACAAGTTCTACATTGTTGACACTGATTATTGTGCCGATTGTGTATGAAGTGTTGTCGAAGATGTTTAAGAAGAACCGTAGGGAAGTGCAGGAGAATTAGGTTTTTGATTAAGGGGAGAGGCGTCCGTGTTGTGGACGCCTCTCTTTTTTGTGGGGTGATGGGGCAGGCACGGTGCCTAAGTTCTATACTCCCGAAGGTTGATTGGAAACCGCGGTATTGTCTAATAGAAGCATTCTAATTGCCGAAATCGATGTGTGGCAGCAAGAATTGTCTAATAGGAGAGCTCTATTCGCCGAAAACCAGGTTCGAAAGCTAAGAACTGTCTAATACAAGTACTCTATTTGCCCGAATCGCCGTGTGAAATCCAAGAACTGTCTAATAGAAGCGCTCTATTTGCCCGAATAGCCGTGTGAAAGCCAAGAACTGTCTAATAGAAGCGCTCTAATCGCCCGAAGCTCAGTTCGAAAGCCAAGAACTGTCTAATAGAAGCACTCTAATCGCCCGAAGCTCGGTTCGAAAGCTAAGAACTGTCTAATAGAAGCGCTCTAATCGCCCGAAGCGCGGTTCGAAATCCAAGAACTGTCTAATAGAAGCACTCTAATCGCCCGAAGCTCAGTTCGAAAGCTAAGAACTGTCTAATAGAAGCACTCTAATCGCCCGAAGTTCAGTTCGAAATCCAAGAACTGTCTAATAGAAGCGCTCTAATCGCCCGAAGCTCAGTTCGAAAGCTAAGAACTGTCTAATAGAAGCGCTCTAATCGCCCGAAGCTCGGTTTGAAATCCAAGAACTGTCTAATAGAAGCGCTCTATTTGCCCGAATAGCCGTGTGAAAGCCAAGAACTGTCTAATAGAAGCGCTCTAATCGCCCAAACCCCCACCTACAGCAAGAGAAATGTCTAATAGAAATCATCTATTCACCAGAAATCCAATCTATAAAACTAATAATGTCTGAAATCCCCAAAATCCTCTCTCTCACAAGCATTCCATAATTCTATTCGTAATATCTCCACCTACGGCTTCTTTTAATTGAAAAATGTTTATCTAATATGCGATTTATCGTCTTACTAGAAATCCCCCTCCCACACCATTCAAAAATTCCACTAGTAGTAATCTTACTCACCGGAAACAACATCCTAAACTCCCGCACATGTCGCAGCACAATCTCCTCAAGCGCCTCTACCTTATGACACCTCACACACCGCGCAGACCGCCCCTCAATAAATACAGACAAAGAGGCACATCCTGCACACACCAACCCCTTTTTCACTTGATCATAAGAATAACCTGGCAAGTTCTTAAAAGGAGAATCCACCATATGAAGGGACGTTAGTTTTTCAGCAAGCTCCGTATGCTTGTTATTCAGCCCAGAAGAAGTATTTTCTAAGCCTTTAAGGTATCTGTTTATTTGAGTTGGATGAATAAAAGGTTTATCAAGAGGTGATTGGTACAGGGTGAATTCGGAGTTGATGAAAACCACGGAAGCGAGAATGGGGATATTATATCCAAAATTACTCAGCAGTTGGCGAAGCAATGAGTTGCAACGATTTAGTTGTGTCAGGGGATTGGTAACTTCTTTGGGCTTAGATAACGATTTAAAGTACATGTGATCAGAGGAGGCATCATAATAATAGTCCCCTTCAAAGTTCTTCACTTCAAAAAGATAAGCATTCCGGGGAGTGATAATAAAGGAGTCAATTTGAAATGTGGTGTTATTATGCTTTAGCAAGAGGTCATTCAAAATGAAGTGATTACAACCCTCTAATTTTTCAGTCAGGGCATCAAACATACACTCTCCTTCATAACCTTTCTCCAAGTTCCACAAGTATTGCTGTTCCTTTTCATGCAGCGTCATTCGGGCATTCAACGATAAGTAGATTTGCATTTCCCTTGACATAGTACGTGATTTAACTAGCATGTCCCACATCCTTCTATAGAGAGTCTATTTAACTATAACAGTTAAGTGGATGAAAATATATAATTTTCAAAAATATACCTTTTATTTTATTAACTAAAATAGTTAGTCAATAAACAATACATATGAAGTAGCCCTATATTGTAACCTAGAGCTACTCCCCAACTTGCTTATCTCCCACTACCTACGCTTTTTCCTTTTCCCCTTCCGCTTTATCTCCTCCAACTTCACCTCTTTAACCGACTCCGTCTCCTTATAAAAGCTAATCGTTACATTCACCCCGAACTCTTTCTCCCCTTCTTCTAACCAAAGCCTGAATTTCTCCGTTGTTAATATTGGGCCTTCCTGTCTTCCGAGATGTGAATAGTCCACAATTTCCGCTTTTGGATAGGTCTCTTTTGTTCGTTTCATCGCGAGCTGTCCCCACTTTGCGTAACTTGGTACTTGTTGAGTTGCAACTTGTGTGGCCTCTACTGATGAAACAGGTTGTAAACCAACAAATAGAAAGCATGCTATACAAAAAAGTAAGGTAAACTTCTTCATTTTTAATCCCTCCAGTTACGCTTATAGTGCCCCACCAGGAGTGATTTTAATTTGAACTTTGGGAAAAGAAGGATATCAGCTGTTGTTCCACGAAGAAAAGATAAGGAAAATAAAGGGTGGGTCGAAGTACCTAACCCTTTCATACCAGGAGGAGAAATTATGCGACATTCATTTTTGGTGTTAATACTTTTTAGCATTACAGTTCTTACCGCTTGTGGTAGCAATGCAGTTGGTGGTGAGGAGAATCCAAATACTCATTATGACGATGAAAAAATGACCGGAACGGTTTGGAATGTTAGTGGGGACAGTGTGGAGGTGGATATTTCGGAGTGGGAAAAGCGAGATAGGAAAGGAGCGAATGGAACAGAAGAGGGTTACTCCTACCTAGCTCAGATTACGGATGAGACCACAATCAAATACGAGAATGGGAAAGAAGCATTTCTTAAAGACCTTAAGAAGGGACAAAAAGTGTTAGTAAATCCACCAAGGGGAGAAAGTTTTGAAGGAAAGCCTAAGGAGCTCGTCCTATTAGATATGACCTTTCAAGAACAATATACACGATTCCTATCACATATAGATGGCTATAAACTTGTTGTTATGTATGAAGAAGGGGCTGTATTGCCTCCAGAATTGCAAGACCCTCTTTATGAAAAGGTTCTCAATCTCACAGAGGAGGAAGTGGTAGCCACTTGGATTGTCTACGATGATGAGTATGTGGTGGATTACAAAAAAGAGATTGGAGTCGAGCAGTTTCCAGTAGTTTTGGTCTTTAATCGGGAGGAACTGGTCTTTAAGACGTATGACGTGGAGAAAGTGTATGATTTCTTTGAGCAGTGACTTTAATGGTGTAAAAGCTGTTATTATTTTTGCATATTAAAATTTAAACAAACGTTTGGATAAGTCTATTTCTTTTACCTAAAGATTAACAATGAGGAGAAGAAGACAGATGTCGACTATTTCAGCATGGTATATTAAGATAACGTTGATTTGGCAGACCTGATATAATGCTTGGTGGCTTGAGATCCCTAAGCTAATCGAGCGAAGCAGAATTATGCAATAAACGAGACGAATCAGTCAATAAAAGACTGAAAGTATTCAATAAACCCGCTCAATTATAAAATAAATCCATTCAAATGAACGATAATCCATATTTTTACACAACCAACCTTCTGAATCACCGAGATTACTCTCCAAAAAGGGTTACGGTTCCTGTCCCCACGACACCGCTGGCTCCATCACCGTTATCGTATTATTCGTAGCGTTTATATTAACAGTAGCACCAATCGGAATGGCGGCCTTGAACCTCCCATGACCTGTGGCGAAGTTCATAATCAAGGGCTTTCTCGTCGGCACTAGAACAGAATTAATGAGATCTGTATAGGACGTGTTATATGCTACCGGGCAATTCGTACATTCCCCCATAATAATGCCGAGGCAATCCCTAAATTTTCCTGCCATCGACAGTTGGGTAAAGTAGCGAAGAATCATGTTGGAAGGTGTATGCGTGTCCTCTAGAAAAAGAATTTTGCCCTTTGTATCAATTTCATACGGCGTGCCAAGCGTATTCACGATGGAAGTGATATTTCCTCCAACAATTGGCCCGGTCACATTTCCAGGATTTATCCCCATCCGCACCAATTCTGGTGGATTAATAATAGCTCGCGGGGAGACAAACGTAGAAGTCGCTGCAAAAAATTGATTAAAGTTGTAAGCCGGTGTTTCTGCTCGAAAATCAATAAGCATCAAACTGTGAAACGTAATGAGATCACTGAACTGATATAAACTGTTCAACAGCACGGTAATATCACTGTACCCTGAAATTAACTTTGGATTCTCCCTGATGATAGTAAAATCAAGGTAAGGAAGAATCTGTTGAACACCTGTCCCGCCTCGTGTCGCAAGAATCATTTTCACATTCGGATTCTTAAACATATCCATGAGATCTTCTGCTCTTTTGTCAGCAGGAGCGGAGACAATCCCATCAATAGAATATACATACCTTCCAAAAACAACGTTAAATCCCATATCCCGCAAAAATTGAACCCTGGTATTTATTGTGGTTGCATCAAGAGGACTCCCCAAAGTAACCAAACCAATCGTATCTCCCCTTTGAAGCGCAAGTGGTTTAATGGCCATATACTTCGCTCCTTAAAACCATTTTATTTCTATTTATATGAATGAACGTTCTTTTTGAGAAGGGGAAGGGGTAAAAGTAAAAACACCAATTAGTTAACTAATAGTTAACTTAAGTTTAAAATCATTGAATTTACTTTAAGTAATTAAGAGCATATAATTGTAGTCGTTTGATGATTATTAATGATTGATTAAAAAATAAATATTTTCACATTAGCAGCATAAAGGGGGAAAACCTTTGAATATCAAGGGAATTCATCATGTATCTTCATTAACGGCAAATGCAGAAAAGAACTTGGATTTTTACACAGGAATATTAGGAATGCGTTTAGTCAAAAAGACGGTTAACCAAGATAATACTGCTTACTATCATCTGTTTTATGGAGATGAGGATGGGAATCCTGGGACAGAGTTGACCTTCTTTGAAATTCCCAATATGGCTAAAAAACATCCGGGTACTAACAGTATCTCCAGCATCTCCCTGCGGGTAAAGTCAGATGATGCTTTAATCTTTTGGCAGAATCGGTTTGAAAAATTAGGAGTGAACTATCAACCAATTACGAAGCGTTTTGGGCATGCTATCCTTCCTTTCAGTGATAGCGAAGGACACAAAATGGCACTTATCTCTGATCAACTAAATAATGGTGTACCTGGAGGAAAGGTATGGACGCGGTGGGACATTCCGGAACAGTATGGCATTGTTGGTCTTGGCCCTGTGACATTGACAGTCAAATATCTTGAACCTACCATTCAGGTTTTGACTGATGTGATGGGATTTAGAAAAATCGGCTCTTTTCAAGTGGATGACGCTCCCGTTAGAGAGGTACATGTATTAGATTCTGGAGCCGGGGGAAATGGGTCACAAATACATGTAGAACAAAGAAAAGATCTTCCTGATGAGAGACAGGGGCGTGGAAGTGTACATCATGTAGCTTTTAGGGTTGAAAACTCAGAAGAATTGAAGAAAGCAATAGAAGAAATCAAGAACGAGGGTTTTAAGACTTCCGGTTTTGTAGACAGATATTATTTTCATTCGTTGTATTTTTCCGAGCCTAACGGAATTCTGTACGAAATAGCGACAGATGGACCTGGGTTTTCCTTGGATGAAAAACAAGACCGTCTAGGGGAACAACTATCTTTGCCGACTTTCCTGGAGCCTAAACGCTCTGAAATTGAATCAAAATTAAAACCACTTCGGACTCCTTTGTATCGTAATGGTCAAAAGGAGGAGCTTCCATATTGAAGCACTTCTTTCATAACAGTAGTGAATCAGATCAAGTATTCCTTCTATTACACGGAACCGGCGGAAGGGAGACAGATTTATTATCCGTAGCAGGTAAAGTGGATGTTTCTCTATCAGTATTAGGTGTAAGAGGAGATGTAATAGAGGATGGACGGTTTCGCTACTTTAGTCGGAAAATCGACGGTTCCATAGATGAAGAATCAATCAGAGCAAAAACCATAGACCTCTTGGATTTTCTGAATCAAGCAGCTTCCATCTATCCATTTAATAAAAAGAATATTCATCTAATTGGTTATTCAAACGGTGCCAATATGGCTGTCAGTTTAATTCTTCACCAACCTGAAATATTCAAAAGTGCTATATTATTACACCCAAGTCATCCCCTAAAGTCTTTTAAAGAAGCTCGACTGGATGCTTTGGACATTTTTATCACCGCGGGTGCAAGAGATCAAATGGTACTACCGAGTGAAGCAGTACAACTAAAAAGCCATCTCACCAATCTAGGCGCGCGTGTTTCCTTGCATATGACGGATTATGGGCATGAAATAAGAGATTCAGAGATTACAGAAGCAACTAAATGGTGGAACAAGACATTTAAATAAAGAAGGAAAGGAAGATCTACATGTTAAAAATTGTATCGATTTGTGGGAGCTTAAGGAAGGATTCTTTTAATAAAATGCTATTAGAAGCTATAAAACAAGAATCAAAAGAAGTAGGAGATATGGAAATAACCATTGTAGAAATTGACAAATTACCTTTATTTAATGAGGACCTTGAAATAGGTGGAGATCCTGTAGAGGTAATTGATTTTAAGGAAAAGCTTAGAGAAGCAGATGGAATTCTGATTGTCACGCCTGAATACAATTCGGGAATACCTGGTGGATTGAAAAATGCGTTGGATTGGGCTTCGCGTCCCATTCAATCTTCCATATTTGCCAACCTTCCTGTAGCGGTAGCCGGTGCGACTCCTGGCAGTATTGGAACAGCTCTTTCTCAAATGCAACTAAGACAAATTCTTGTAGCGATGAATGCAAATGTCATGAGCGGCCCTAAGGTTCTGGTAGGAGGCGTGCATCAAAAAGTAGATAGTGAGACTAAGCAGATAATTGATCAGAGAACAATAAGTCATCTCCGCTCATTTGCTAATCAGTTAAAAGATTTTGTCATGATGTACAAGAAAGAGAAGAATAAATAATAGGGGGGATTATGTGCCTCACAAAAAAGTAAACTGGATAGAGTTATTCTATGACTTAATATATGTTGCTGCCATTGCAACAGCGACCCATACTTTATTGCATGTTGAAGACCAGACCATACCTGTTGAATATATGGTGAAATTTATACTAATATTTATCCCGATTTGGTGGGCTTGGGTAGGTCAGACCTTGTTTGTTAACCGTTATGGAGAAGATACGAATAGAGACCGCATATGGATGAGTGTACAAATGGTATTTGTAATTCTTATGACGGCAAGTCTTTCCGTTGATTTTGATACCTACTATCTCCCTTTTCTCATCGGATATTTAGGGGTGCGATTGGTTGTTTCCATTCAGTATATATCCGCCATTCAACGTGAAGTAGCTGAACGAAAAATGGTTGCAAAGTTCCTCGGTTATGGTTTTTTAATTGGTGCACTCATTTCGTTAGGTTCTCTTTTATTTGACTCGTGGATCAAGTATTTTGTATTGTACTTAGGGATTTCCGTTGATATAGTGGTTCCGCTCATAGGTCGTAAACATATTAAAAAAGTACCGATTAATACTCCTCATCTATTAGAGAGATTCGGCTTACTGACCATTATCCTTTTTGGGGAATTTATTGTAAGTATCGTTTCCATCATAGAGGTAGAAAAAAATCAGTGGAACAGCATCGGGATTTTACTCCTAACATTTACATTAGTCATGGCAATGTGGTGGCAGTATTTTGATACGCTAGAAAAGAAAGTCAATAAAGAATATAAAACTTCCGGACAACTTATTGTTTATGGGCACTTAATAATATTTATGTCTATGAGTGTTATTGCTTCGGTCATTCAACTGGGATTTTTATATGACATTGGAAAAGATGTATGGGTAGCAATAGCTTTTGCATCAACCCTTATTTATGTAGGTGGTACTAGTTTAGTTTTTCACAAGTATCGTTACAAAACAAATCGACTAAAACTTAAACATTACCTGCTTTTAGTGAGCGTTAATATCGGGTTATTCATAAGTAGCTTATTACTTCCTGTCGATAAAATAATTGTCCTCATTCAACTTGCATGCTTTTTTGTTTTCTACGCATATATCACCACAAAAAATAAATAAGTTAAAGATAAGCTTCTAATTTATGCGAATTAGAAGCTTAACGTTACTTTTCTATAAATGAATCTGGACTATCCCCGAAGCATCTTTATCACCTTGTGCTGAAAGTTTTTCGCTTCAACAGACATGCTTACATTCTTGTGGCTAAATGTCCAGAAATCAAAATTTATAAGACTGGGATTGCCCAGCGGAATCACAGCTAGATTACCATTTCTTACATCTAAATGATTTTTGAATGAAAAATCATAAAGAATACAGATAGCATGTCCATGTAAGACGGAATCCCTTAAAACCTCTACATTATTTGATGTGAGGAAAGGTTGCACATTTTTTAAGAATTTTTCATTTAGGAGCCGAGCGCGTTTAGAATTATAAAGGACTACTTTTTCATCCCTTATGTCTTCCATATAGATATGATCCTTGTGATAGAGATGGGAATGCTTACTAACATATACGCATGCATGACCAGTATAAAGCAAATCATAAAAGATAGAATCTTGAATATTTGCATTCTTCAGCTCTTCTTCATCAAATTGTGTAAACCCAATGTCTATTTCCTTGTATTTTAGCGCTCTTAATAGATCATCCTGGTCCATTTCAATAATCTCTACTTGAATGTGACGATGCTCTTCAATAAAAAGCAAATACGCATCATAAATAACATATGTCAAGGATGGCCCGCACCCTACTCTGAGTGTCTTCCATGTATTTTCTGTTGTTAGTTGTTTATGGAGATCATCCATTATAGATAAGATCTCAAGTCCACTTTTAATAATCTTTTTTCCCTGTGAGGTCGGGATAGTGCCTTGGCGAGAACGATGAAAGATAGAAATGCCTAATTCCTTTTCAAGTTGAGAGATGGACTTGCTTATCGCTGGTGTGGACACGTGCAGATTATTTGCTGCCCTCGTTAGCGATTTTTCTTTTGCGACTTCTAAGATATATTTTATTTGATCAAGATTCATAGACTCGGAGACCACCTGATATCATT
This sequence comes from Sutcliffiella horikoshii, assembly GCF_008180725.1. GTDB lineage: Bacteria > Bacillota > Bacilli > Bacillales > Bacillaceae_I > Sutcliffiella_A > Sutcliffiella_A horikoshii_B. The sequence goes on from NZ_VTEV01000002.1 coordinate 416,774, forward strand.
TATTATTTTCATTACGGCTCTGTTAAAGCGTACTATTGATTTTTTCAGCAACCTAGCTGTTGATTGGAGCAATGGGCGAAGACTCCTGAGGGAAATAGCGTTTAGGGGAGACCCCGCAGGCGCTTTTCCGAGGAGGCTCCCCAAACGCCCCTAGGAAAGCGAAGCCTAGTGCGGAAATCAACAGCGGTGTTTAACAGAGCCTTCATTATTATAAATAGCCTTGGAAAGGTTAACAATATTTAGTTTAATACAACTGGAATTAAATATACAAAGGAATGAGAAGATACCTATGCATAAGATGCAAAAAGAAAAATTAGAAAATCTAGTTGAGATATTAAAAGAAAGGTTGTATCAATCTTATCTTAAAAATGGTCTTGATAGTGAAACGACCATTTCAATTAGTCAGGAACTAGACGCGATATTAAACGTGATGCAAATTTTAAAAGTAAAGTAAGCTCACCATCTCCAGTATAGTTTCCCTTTTTACGAGCATATTAGTTAACGACCAACTGCTAAAGGGAAAATACATACTAATTTTTGTAAGGTGATTGATATACGTGAATAAGTCCATCCATCCAGAGCTCGAAAAAAATATAAACGGTCTTAAAAAATGCTTTTATCATACACCATCACTTTCCACAAGAAAGTTAGAAGTAGGCACTGAAAATACTATATGTATGACGCTCGTGTACATGGAAGAATTGGTAGATACTGAAAAGATTGAAACTCATCTAATTGAACCTCTTTTAAAATTTCATGAAGAAATTCATTGGGACGAAAAAAGCATCGAACACATTACACAAAAAATCATTAAAACCGCAGGCGTAAACATTGCCGACTCGATGCAAGAAGTGATAGATGCTCTCCTAGACGGACAAACTGTCTTATTTATAGATGGACTGACTAGGGGGATCATTGCCAAAACTGCTCAGATGAAAGAAAGAAACTTGGAGCAAGTTATAAGCGAACGATCTCCGAAGGGCTCAATGGTAGCCTTAACGGAAAAACTAAATACAAATTTGGGTTTACTGCGCGGTATGATAAAAACTCCTCATTTTTGTGCAGACTCGCTGAATATTGGAAACTTATCAAAAACTTCCGTATCAATTCTCTACATTCAAGGTGTCGTAGATCAAGATGTGTTAGCTGAAGTTAAAAGGCGTATAGACAAACTAAAAGTTAACTATGTCCTAGAGGGAAAATTAATTGAAGAAGCCATGGAAGATCCCTCAAAGGTTTTTCTATTTTCTATGTCTGAAATCACAGAACGTCCTGATGTCATATCATCCTCCCTATACGATGGAAAAGTAGTAGTGCTAGTTGATGGAAATCCATATGGGATTATTTTACCAGGCTTGTTTGTCTCTTCTCTTCAAGCACCAGATGAGTATAACCAAAAGCTGGGGCGTTTTACTATTCGCTTAATAAGGCTGATAAGTTTTATTATGACGATTTATATTCCAAGCGCTTATGTTGTGATTTCTAAGTTCTATTCCGACCGATTACCTAAAAATATAGCTGAAACTTTATTTAAAGGGGATGAGTTACTTTCCCCGTTCTGGAGTATGATTGCCTTATTCTTTTTACTTACAGTTTTAGCTGATGCAATTTTTCGTATTCCTCAGAGTGCCATTGTTTTTGTTTCTTTGTTGGCTACTATAGCAATTGGCGAAACAGCAGTTTCAGCAAAAATAATACATCCATTTAGCCTTATTCTAGTGGCTATTACCTATTTAACCAGCACTTTACTTGCCAGTAAACAAATGGCAGCCCCTACCAATACACTGCGTTTTGCGTTTTTATGGATTGGGAATTTTGTTGGGATTACTGGCATGGTGGTAGGCTCGACGCTCTTGCTCCTTTATATGGTGTTCCTTCGATCGGTTGGTGTACCATACTTATCCCCCATCATCCCATTTCGAATTCAAGAGTTTCAGGATACGTTTTTTAGAGGCAGGTTGGAAAAAATCAATAATAGCAAACACAGTTATCCGAATTTGAATAGTAAGTAAACGGGATAATTCATTTTTTATAAGCCTTTACATTAAGCAAAATTTAGCTACCTAAATCCTCCATCACTAAAAATTTCCCGCGTTGCAAACGCTATTAGTAAGCCAACAGCTTTTAGGGGGTTTAATGATGGATGTATCCATTTTATTAGAATATACATGGGTTTTGCTCTTGCTTGTAGCACTTGAAGGACTTTTGGCAGCTGATAACGCCTTGGTGTTAGCAATTATGGTGAAGCATCTACCAGAAAAAGAGCGGAAAAAAGCTTTATTTTACGGTCTGGCTGGTGCGTTTGTTTTCCGATTCGGATCTTTGTTCGTCATCTCATTTTTAGTGGATGTATGGCAAGTACAGGCAATCGGTGCTATTTATCTCCTTTTCATTTCGCTGAACCATATCCTTAGAAAATATGTCTTTAAGAGACAAAAAGTAAAGAAAGAAAAGGAAAAGAAAGCCGGCTTCTGGGGTACCGTACTCAAGGTGGAGTTAGCAGACATCGCTTTTGCTGTAGATTCAATCCTAGCTGCGGTTGCACTTGCCGTAACATTGCCGGATACACCTCTTCCTACCATTGGAGGGTTAGACGGAGGAAAGTTTCTTGTAATTTTTGCTGGAGGATTAATTGGGTTAATTATTATGCGTTTTGCAGCTAACTTATTTGTAGCATTATTGAAATCAAGACCAGGTCTTGAAATTGCTGCATTCCTCATTGTCGGATGGGTTGGGGTAAAGCTATTAGTGTATACACTAGCACATCCCCAATTAGGTATATTACCCGAAACATTCCCAAAATCCACAGAGTGGAAAGTAACGTTCTACGTGGTTTTGCTTCTGATTGCAGCAGGAGGTTGGTTCTTCTCAAAGGTACAGGAAGAAGAAGCAATCAATTAGTTTGTCACCTGGCATAGTAGACGCAATCCTCGTTATAAAAAAAGAAACAGTCTAGAATGCCTGGACTGTTTCTTCTTGTTATTAAATTTTTTCAAAAACACGGGTAGCTTCAACCTGTCTGATATGTTCCAAAAGTATTTGAATCGAAGCGTATTGATCATAAAGCAGCACGAGAGTATCTCCTGGCTCTGAGAGTTCCCAGCCCTTGATCATCGCTTCAAGCTCTTTATAATGGACGTAAACGGCAGTTGCGCTTGTTGCCTGTTCGACTCCCCTTGAGAGAAGAGAAATGGTTTCTCCTGGTGTTCTTCCCCGTAAGTTGTCTTCTTCTTTTATGATGAAAATGTCGGAGTAGCTTCCAATGATGCGGCCCATTTCACATATGGCATGATCTTGTCTGTCGCCAGCGGCTGAACCAACAGTGATTAGTCGTCCATTTTTCAATAAATCAATCGTTTCAAAAAGCGCCTTTAACCCTGCAGGATTGTGAGCATAGTCCACCACAATCGTCCTTTCTTGAACACTCACCACATTGAAACGGCCTGGGTTTTGTTCTTCGGTAGGAAGAAAGGTGATAATATTGCTTCTTAGCTCTGAAAACGGGCGACCAAGTGAATAAGCAGCAGCAAGGGCAGATAGGACATTTGCAATATTGTGACGCGCTGCACCGTTTATGGTAATTGGGATATGGGTAACCGGAAGGAACCTTTCCGTTTTGCCTGCTTCACTGAACATAATCCATCCGTTTTCCACATACCATGTTTTCGTGCCGTCTTCTATTGCCTTCTGAACGACAGGGTTTGTATGGGATAAGGAAAAATAGACAACTTCTCCGTTTGTATGTGGTGCCATTTTCACGCACATAGGATCATCTGCATTTAAAATACATGCACCTTGAGGCAACACCACTTCTGGAATGGTTTGTTTTAATCTTTGAAGGTCATCCAAAGTTTCCACGCCTCTCAATCCGAGATGGTCCTCGCTTACGTTTGTTACGATGCCTACATCGCAATAGCGGAATGCCAATCCTTCTCGAAGCATGCCGCCGCGAGCTGTTTCAAGTACTGCGACATCTACGTTCGGGTTAGCTAGCACTTTTCTGGCACTAATGGGTCCGCTGCAATCTCCTTTATCAAGTTGCTGATCTCCAACCCACACGCCGTCCGAGCATGTAAGTCCCACTGTTACATTATCCTTTTGTAAAAGATGTTTGACGAGACGGGATGTGGTTGTTTTCCCATTTGTACCTGTGACTGCAACGACGGGAATGGCTGCTTCTTCACGGGAGGAAAACAAATAGTCCACAATTGCTCCACCAACATCACGGCTTTTTCCTTTTGAAGGATACAGATGCATCCGTATTCCAGGTGCTGCGTTCACTTCAAGAATGGCCGCTTCCTCTTTTTTATAAGCGACAGAAACGTCTGTGGAAATGATGTCGATTCCAGCAACATCAAGTCCTGCTGCGGCCGCAGTAGCAACCGCCATTTTTCTATAGTCAGGATGAACATCATCTGTTACGTCAATGGCAGATCCCCCTGTGGAAAGATTGGCATTCCCCAGCACTTCTAGCGTTTGACCAACATCCAGAACAGAATGAAGGGAGTAGCCGCTCTTTTCCAAATGCACCGTCGTACGATCATCAAGGGGGATTTTGCTCATGGCTTTTTCATGACCGTCCCCGCGTAACGGATCGAGATTTTCTTCCTCGATTAATTGGGAAATGGTTCTAACACCGTCTCCGATAACTGTCGGTGGGAGGCGGAGACTGGCCGCTACAAGCTCATGGTTTACCACTAGGAAGCGGTAATCCATCCCTTTGTAATATCTTTCTAGAATATATTGCGTGTCTTCTTTATATACACAACGAAAGGCTGCCAATAGATCAGAGTCATTTTTAATATCAGTAATAATATTTTGTCCTTGGCGCCCATTAAGTGGTTTTATGACTAAAGGATAGCCGATTTCTTCCGCTGACTTTAATAAGTCAAATTCATCAGAAATGACGACACCCTTCGGAACAGGAAGACCTGCACCTTTTAGTAAAGTTTTGGTCATATCCTTATCACAAGCATTTTCCACTGCCAAATAGGAGGACTGGCTAGTGATGGTTGCCTGAACGGACTTTTGCTTTTTGCCTGTGCCGATTCTTAAGTAACTGTTAGTCCCTACCCGTTCAACCGGAATCTTTCGGGCGCGGGCAGCTTGATAAATGGAATCTGTGCTTGGACCCAATTTATATTCATAAAAAAGGTTCGAAGTATGCTGAATGTAGGATTCCGCATTGGTCTCTTTCCCATTTAGGATAGCTTGTACAATTTTAAGTGCTGCCTCGAATGCATAAAAGCCTGACTTGGGTTCTAAATAATCAAAGGTCACAAAATAGATCCCTCTTTTTTCACTTGTAATTGTTTTCCCTCGTTTTACTTTAATGCCAGCAAGGTGCTGAATTTCCAATGCTATATGTTCAAGGATGTGTCCAATCCAGGTTCCCTCTTTTAGACGTTCCACAAATCCGCCCGCATAGCCTCTCGAACATGTATGGGTATAGAGGGAGGGTAAGACTTCAAGTAGTTGATCAGTAAAGCCAGGGATGGTGTTTGATGGTCTTTCTTCCAACTCTTCAATATCAAGTTCTACACAAATAGTGGGTCTGAAGCTATATAAATTGGGACCAGATAAATAACTGACGCGATTAATTTTCATTGATTGCTTTCGCTCCTTAAGGGATAATTAGTTCACTTTTAGCTAAATTAAAAATTGCTCCTCCGCCAAGCGTATGGAAGCGTATATCCGTTATGGTCATATTTCCCTTGTTTTCTGCTACATCTATATATGTAGATTTTTTGCCATCGAAAATAATCACGTTATACTCGCCGACGACTTCAAACTTCTCTCCCTCATTTTGGACCCATATGGCGGTATTTTCATCAATACCAATACCGATAATTTGAGGGTTTAATGAGATCGCTCTCATTAGTCTGCTAAAACGATCCCGCTGCGAAAAATGCTGATCAATTATTACGTCTTCCATGAAGCCGAACCCAGATCCCATTTCAAGTATAGAATTGTCATCCTTATCGAAAAGTTTGGAAGAGATAATCATCAATTTACTCATGACGGCAGCTCCGGCACTGGTTCCTCCAATGATTAATCCATTTTTCCATTCCTGAATAAGGTGCTTGTAAAAAGAGGTTCCACCTAGGATGCTGGTAAGCCTCAGTTGATCTCCGCCTGTCATATACAATCCCGACAAGCCGGCAAGCTTAGTAGGAAGTTCACTGTCTTCCGCTTTTTCCCTGGAATCTAAGTGAAAAAGTACTGGTGCCTCGCCATGCAACTCCTGAAATAAATGATAATATTCAGTCCCGACCTCTTCCGGGTACCCAGTAGCAGTGGTTAAAATTCCTATTGGGCCTTTGCGGCTTTTACACAGTGAAGCAAACTTCGACAAAATAACTTTTGAACCGGTCTTATCTTCATTGCCGCCAATAATCAATAAATCTCCCTTAGCCATACCCCACGACCCTCTTTACTTTTTATTCTGACCGCATACTCTATCAGATTAATTTTCAATATAAACAATTTTATATACCCTTTTAGGAGTAGAGGTAAACCTGTTGGTAACAGGGGTGGTTGTATCAAATTAATAAGTTCTTACAACTCCAAACCGTTAGATATGGACTATTTCTTAAAGGATGCAGAAATTTGTCAAAACTCGATTCACCCAAAGCCCTTATTAGAATGCCGACTTCCTTATAAAAAAGAAATGGTTCATTGGAAGTTTTACCATTGGACTAGCTTTCTGAGTACAACAGAAGGAATTTTGCAGAATCCACCCTTGGTAGCGGTAGGGGATTGGGGGGAAAGACTATTTTTAATCCCTAGAATATTTCTCTTGAGCTTCCAATCATTCTCTGAAATAATCAATTTTAGTAGGAAATAACTAGAAGAGGAGTCTAAGCTATGAGGAGATTTTCTGTCGTATTCCTATTAATTTTCACAATCACCACCATTCTAACGTTCTTCCTAGTTTACAAGGAAGTAAACCACCCATTTGCAACAGCAATGGTTGGTGGCTACGCAATGTTCTTAATTATATCTTTGTGTTATTTTCTCCTGGCAATTTTGTGGAAAGCAAGTAAGTTATCACGTATAGAGCTGCGAAGGAGATTACGCCGATTCATTTTTTATTTTGTAGTAATCTTTGGTATGAGTTTTTTAATTAAATTCAGTAATCCAGATTACTATAAAACTGTCTCTATCGCTTTTGGCATTTCGTTAGGAGTATCTTTCTTTGATCTGGCTTTACCATTAAGGAAAACCGGTATAGAGACATGAATATAAAAGAAAAAACTTATGCAGAAAAATTGTTAAAGCGAATATTTATAGGAAGTCAATTAAATGGATTAGAATTTGGAGTCGGCCCAGGTTCAATAAAAGTATTCTTTATCCACCAGCATCCTATGGAAAGCCAACCGCTCACTCTCTTTCTAAACATGGAAAGTAAATGGACAGTATTTGCTGACACTCTAGAACTTACACAGGAAATCCCCATTAGATCTGAAGAAGAAATGTACCAATGGATTATCGACATGCGAAGAAAGAAAGTGATTGATGTATCCCTTGGAGAAGAAACGCCGCACCTACTTATTCATTTTGAACACGGGAAAATATTGTACGTTAATGGAAAGCATGACCAATAATGAGTGTTGGCAAGCTGGAGATGAAGATGGAGATGGTTGGTTAGTGGTTGCCATGCCCGGGGATGAAATTGCCATGTGGGAACCCGAAAATTAGACGATTACAAATAATATCACTATAAATTGACTTCTACGACTACAATTATGATGATTATACAGCTTTTATTCAAACAAGGAGGTTACCAGCATGAAAACAGAAGAACAATTTTTTCAAGAAGGAAAATCCATTCAAGCATACATGGATGAAATGAGTATGCTAAAAGAGGAAAGCTTAAGTGTCTATGAAAGGTTCCAATTGCCTGCAGATGGATTGGTAGAAAAGCTGCAACAGCACTCCCTGCATTTTCTTACCATTACAGAAGATTGGTGCGGTGATGCCATGATGATCAACCCGGTGATTCGTAAGCTTGCTGAGGCTGCAGACATAGATTTCCGAGTTGCTCTGAGAGACGCAGACACCAGTCTAATTGACCGTCATCTGACAAATGGGGGACGGGCGATTCCCATGATAATAATTCTGAGCGAACAAGGCGAACTTTTGGGGAAATGGGGACCGCGTGCACCTGAAGTACAACAGATTGTAGACGAACTCCGGGGGGCGCTACCACCTAAGGAAGATCCTAGTTTTTCAGAAAAGCAAAAGGAAGTCATTGCTACGTTAAGGCAGAGATATATAGGCGAGGAAATGCTATGGTCTTACGTGTATGATAGTTTTAAGAATACATTGATGAGTGTTTTGGAAGAAGAATAGAGGAAATGAGTAGGCCGAGGTTAAAAAAGATAACTAAGGTCTATTTTTTTTAGGACAGCAATAAAGACAGATCACGGGTTCTGAGTGCCATTAACCAAATAACAGCACTCGACTTATGATGTCGACACAAAGTCATTTTTGTAGATATTTCTCGGGAAATTGTTGAAATAAGTTGAGTGAAAACATCAAAAAGTGACTCAGAGAGCCAGCTTTAGTCAAAAAAACGCCTATGTTTACATTGTGCATGCATCATAGGCGATACGATATTTAACTACTCCTGTATCAGACATCGGATATATGTAGTGATTTATTAATCAAAATAGTACATGTCGGTTTATATCGCGTGACGATACGCTCATTTCTTAAACAACGACAATAGCCAACCCCAATTACCATTATCCCGTTTTTGCATTTCTTCTTCTAGACGCTTATTAAAATCATTCTGAGAAACCCATTCTTTTTTCTGTTCGTCTCGCATTTTCTGGATTTCTTCCTGTAGCATTTCCGTTCTTTCTCTTTCTTGTTCCAAAAGAGTTTCGTAGTGTTCTCTTTGTTCTTCTGTTAATTTCTCAATCTTGTTATTCGTTTTTTGTGCCGAATTACCGATACTTGAACTAATAAAGTGATGGTCCTGCTGAAGCTGGGCTACCGTCGTTTTGATTTGTGACATATCTTGTTTTAACTGAATGTTCATTTCACGTGCTGCAGCAAGTTCGGTCGCTAAGTATTTAAAAAACTCCTTCATTTGTTCTGGATCACTTGGTAATGTTTCGCTCGTATCGGGTAGCGCTATGTCTGTTTGAGTGGTGTTCTCCAAGCGCTCTTTTTGCATATCAACTATATCCCGTGCCGTGCTGTCGAGAGGCTTGTCCGTATCGCGTAGCGCTATAAGCGCTTTAACATCCGATTCAACAAAGATCCGCCTGTCCCCATCCTTTAAAAACTCGTACCCATTCCGTTCTAGTATCTGTCCATACTTTCGTACAGTAGGGGTGGCAATCCCCACTTCTTCCGCCACTTCTTTGGTCGAATATGCCCGCTCATTAGGTTGTATATCGTTTCGCATATCGCACCTCCTAACTTTAAATATGAGGGTTATATAGAAATTTGGCAAGGGGTATATCGGCTATATGTGTTCACTTTACTACATGAACTTTGGGTTTTATCCATATTGATAAAAGCAATCCAATTATAGAGGCTGAAATTAGTGGGAATGGGTCAAACAAAACCCCTATTTTATAATAGAATAATGCTAGATAAAAGCAAAAGTATCCCCATATCATCCAAACCTTATTTAAGGTTATTCCTCTTCTTCTTAATACGGTCAATCCAAGGTAAAAGCCTATCGATCCACTAATACAACCGAATAAAAGCTCAACTATAGTTCCATTTTGAAAAGGAAATACAATGCAGCCTGGCAGAAAAAAAAGATATAAGAACTTTACTGAACCGTACATTTTTTCAAGTAGTGGTCCTGTAAATAATAAACTGACAATACCTATGAATAGTAAAAGTAAGATATCGGAAGGGTCTATAACCCTTTTGATATACTGAATATTATTAATAGAATGATAGAGATCTTTTTCCATTACTTGATAGACAGTATAAATTAGTAGAAATATAGTTAGTAAAACCGTTCCTGAATAACGGATTGTTATATAGAGCTTATTTGCGTTGGTCCTTGCTATTAAGTTTTGATTAGAGGTTATGCTTCTTTCAATATAATTACGCAGCTCTTGCTCAATTAATCTCTCAATTTCTTCATCTGAATATCGATCCCACACCTTATGGTTCCGTAGGTTTATAATTATTTTTTCCTTTAAACTAGAGACCAATGCGTGATTAAGTGAAGAATTAACATGATAGTCTTTTAAGATGTGTTCAATTGACTTGGGATGTAAGTGGAAGTGCTTTGAAATGTGGGTTCTGAGGTTTAGCTCTTGATTATATATTCCCATGTTACGAGGTACTCCTTTAATCGTTTTTGGGTATTAAGTTCTATCCAATAATATTATAACAATTTTATAAGAGGAGTTGGGTAATATTAGATGATTTTACCTGTTTATGGTTATGTTGGCTGGTACTGTAGTTGGAGTATTAGTATGTTTATTAATGAAGCGTGAGGAAGTGCTTTCTCGAAATCGTAAATAATTTCAGTAAATAAAAGGAAGCACTATGACTTGCTCCTAGTGCTTCCTTCAACATAATTTATTTAGTCCCAACAGTCTGTTTAATTTCTACCTCATCCTGCTTTTCCAGATTTACCGTATCTCTAACAATATAAATAGGTCTATTTTTGCTTTCGTCATATATTCTCGCAATATATTCTCCTACAATTCCCATCCCTAGTAATTGTATGCCACTGAAAAAGGTAATAGCGACCATGATGGAGGCCCAGCCTGCTTCTACCCCTTGCCCAAATAGCTTTACTAGAATGGCGTATACCAAAACCCCGAAGGAAACAAGAACAGAAAAGAAACCGAGTGACATAACTATTTTCAAAGGTTTGGTCGAGAAAGCAATAATTCCATCTGAAGCAAATTTAATCATTTTCTTTAACGGGTATTTTGTTTCTCCGGCAAATCGCTCGTCGCGTTCGTATTCAATGAATGTTTGCTTAAACCCAATCCATGAGAACATCCCTCGAACGAACCGATTTCTCTCCGTCATTTGCTTAAAAACATCTGCAACTTTCCGATCGATTAAGCGAAAATCCCCAGTATCCTTTGGAATATCAATATCTGACATGTAATTCAAGAATTTATAGAAATATTTTGCGGTTAGTAGTTTGAATTTCGTTTCTCCCGTACGTTTTTTCCGTTTGGCATAAACAACATCGAACCCTTCACGCCATTTTTCCAAAAGGGTTGGGATAACCTCAGGAGGATCCTGCAAATCAGCATCGATGATAACGATAGCATCGCCATTTGCATAATCAATGCCTGCGGTTACTGCAGTTTGATGGCCAAAGTTACGTGCGAAATTGACCACTTTCGCTTGAGGATCCATACTCGCAATATCACTTAATATATCAAGCGTGCGATCAGTGCTTCCATCATTTACGAAAATGAATTCATAACGGATGTTTTCTGCATCCATGACTCCTTTTAGCCTGTTATAACACTCTTGCGCTACTTCTTCTTCAAAATACATTGGTACAACAATAGATATTAATTCTCTCATAATAACCTCCACTATCTAGCTTTCTGTTCCTGTTCCTGAAAAAACGTCCATTTTGCATTTAAAAAGTAGTTAATAAATAAACTGGCCCCTATAGCGACCAAATTTGCCAAAACTGGTTGCAATCCAAGCTTGTTAACCAATAGGAAAAGGAAAAGGGTCTGAACTCCAAGTGTCAGAACATTTACTGCAATGAATTTATAAAAAATACTAGCCCTTTTCCTGTTATCTTGAAACACCCATCTTTTATTCCAATAGTAACTGTTCAGAACACCAAGGCAGTATCCGATAACATTCGCCACTAAATAATTTAATCCTAAATAATAAAGGATGGTAAAGCTGGCAAATGTAATAAGCGTATTAAATACGCCAACAGTTCCAAACTTAAGGAGTCTTTTCATCTATTAAATCTCCTTTTATCCTGAAGTAAGCCATGCTGCTAAGTAAAATGATTAAAGGGGTGACACTTACAAGATACCTTGACCTTGTTTCCCATAAAAGGAAGAAAAAGAAATATCCGATAATAGCCAACATACAAAACGTCACAAATGTCTTTTTTTCCTTCAATAAAGGAATAACAAAGAGCAGCCCCAATAAAATAACCAAATGCTGCACTCTGGCAAATGCTTGCAACAATTCACCAGATTTATAATCTACTAGTCGCTGGAAATTTTCCGGTTCCAATGGATGCCTTCTTAACTTATTCAACGAATAATAGGTTCCATCTGTCCATGTATGCTTAATCTTCTCTAAATTAAATAGAACGTTCCCGTAAATACCTTTTTCTCCAACACGCTGTTTCAACTCTTCAAAATGAATCGCTGACACTTCACTTCTAGGATGTTCTTTCAAGAGTTCCAGCGTCCAGTTTACATCGTCTCCTGAAAACTTTCCTAATCTATCAGCATTTTGTGCCATCACTAGCCAATGCGAAACAGGGAAACTAGTTTTCTGCTGTTGCTCCTCGTCCAGTATATCCAGCTGATAAAGCGAAAAAGTAAATAATGTTTTAACCACGAAGAGGATGATGAAAGGAACCAAAAAATATACCTTTTTCCACCCTTTCATAGAAAGTAATAAGGTAATTCCGAATGCAATAACAAAAATAATAAGGGATCCTTTAAGCAACATACCAAAAGCAAATACTGCCGATGCAACTAAAATGATATAGATATTTTGTTTAAATTTACCGTTTTTATCGATAAGAAGATTTAATGGGAGCAATAAAAAAATCAATGAAATGGTATCTGTATAAACAATTGGCGCGAAAAAGATATACGGGAAAAACAATACACTTACAGCTAAACTAATCATGCCGACTGTTTTCCCCGCTACTTTGGACGCAATGCGATAAATTAAATATTGACTAACTAATATGATAAAACTATTAAAAAGCATATAGGTTACTAGATCAGGAGTAAAAATCTTCCCGACTATTACCAATAGACAAAATAAAAAAACATTATTGGGGTAAATGGAAAAATAATCGCTTACCTCACCAGTTTCGATATACATTTTTGCAGCATTAACCAATGAACCGAAATCCCAAGTAGGATGTACAACAAAAAGCTTCATTACTGCAAGTTGCACTAATAAACTCCCAGCTAACATAGTGATTATCCAAAGGGACACTGGTACCTTTGCAATAGTTTTAAGAATTAAGTTTCGAAAACGAAACAGACATGCCATTATTATTAGAGCAAAAATAAATGTCAATGTTTCAAAGTAGCTTGTAGGAGTTTGGGCAATTGAGTCATGACCTTTGGTTACAAAAGCATTTATTCCAACAAGCACAGAAATTACAGAAAAAAATATTACATAAATAAACTTTTCAAAAAAACGGAAAATATCAAGATGCAAAGTCTTTCCTCCTACAAACAATTGAAAATTCCAAGCTTCATCTTCAATAGTATCATTTTCAAAATCTACCTTTTATTTGTAATCTGAGAACCTAATAGATTATATCACAAAACCAATTTAGAAATCAGCAATATCACTAGGTAATAAGGACCGGATTTAGTATAGGAATTAAACTACATTTTTTGCAATACCTTTAAAGCGAGTTGGTTAAACATAAAGGGGGGAGGATTAACTCTGGAGTTTTCTTCGCGCCTCGAAATGTTTTCATTGCAATCCCTTGTAATCGGCCCTAAACTAAATACAAACATTCTTAAGTAAAGAGGGTACAGCCATGAATGACACGACAGGAAATAAAGAGTTTGGATTAGGAGTTGCCTCTGCGGGCTTAGCATATATTTTTTGGGGGATTCTCCCTTTATTTTGGAAGTTAGTAGATGACGTGCCTGCCGGGGAGATTTTGGCGCACCGTATTGTCTGGTCGCTCGTCTTTATGCTGATAATTTTAGCTATGATGCGAAAGTTACCAGCGTTTTCTATGGAGCTTAAGGCTCTGGTTAGAAACCGGAAGCGATTAATTGGGATTAGCCTTGCTTCAATTTTCATCAGCATTAACTGGGGTCTCTATATCTGGGCGGTGAATGCTGACCGAGTCATAGAAGCGAGCCTCGGCTACTATATCAATCCGCTCGTGAGTATCTTACTTGCTGTCATTGTGTTAAAAGAAAAACTTTCTGTTCTTCAAACATTGTCTATTATTCTAGCAGGGGTCGGTGTGCTCGTACTGACTTTCAGTTTTGGTACTTTTCCGTGGGTGGCCATGATGCTTGCTTTAAGTTTTGCTTTTTATGGTCTGATTAAGAAGATGGTGCAAGTCGGTGCGCTTATTGGATTGGCCATTGAGACACTGTTGATTACACCATTTGCACTGCTGTTTTTGGGGGATGTGCATGGGGCGAGTAGCAGTGGCGGTGGAGCTTTTGGTGACTCATTAAATGTAACATTGCTTCTGTTGCTTGCCGGTGTGGTCACGGCAATTCCCTTGCTACTTTTCGCGAGTGGTGCGAAAAGAATCCCACTGTCGATGGTCGGTTTGCTGCAGTATTTTGCGCCAACTATCAAGCTGATTATGGGCGTTTATTTGTTTCATGAACCATTTACCAGTGCGCACTTAGTTGCGTTTGTTTGTATATGGCTGGCGCTTGGAATTTATACGTTTACGTTGATGCGGGGATGGCAGATGAAGAGGTCGGTTGTGGTTAGTAAGGGGGTTTAATGGTTGGAGTTGTGAAGGGATGAAGACACTTTCGGTCAAAAAATTTGAGTGGAATTGTCTTCATAGGTGATATGAAGACAATCTCAAAAGGAAAAAAGATTTGAAAGTGTCTTCATAAGGGGAATGAAGACACTTTCAAAAAGAAATCTAGTCTGAAAATGTCTTCATGGCAATAAAATCTCTAAGATTCTAGAATTGCACATAAAAATTCCCGGAAATTACTAAAAAAATCTCACTATCTCCAAGTAATCTGTTATATTTATACAGAAAGGAGTGTGCTATGTTATATAAATCTCGAACCACACCACGCGAACTGGAAGTTTACCAGTATTTAAATACCCGCATTAAACTATCAGAAATAGAGAGGAAACATCTTTATACCCTTCGTAAAGGATTTGAAGGGGAAGTGCAATTTGATCGTTTGACCTCATCTATTCAATCCGAATGCCTAATCCTCAATGATCTTCTCCTACAGCAAAACAGAAGCACTTTCCAAATTGACACGTTAATTATTGCTCCCTACACTATTCATCTATTTGAAGTCAAAAACTTTGAAGGTGACTATTTCTATGATTATGACAGACTGTACACTAAAATTCCTCCACAGTCAGAGGTAACAAACCCACTGATCCAACTAACTAGAAGTGAGTCGTTACTTCGCCAACTACTTCAAAGCCTCGGTTGCAACTTGCCTATTCAATCCTTAATCGTCTTTATTAACCCTGAATTCACCCTATATCAAACACCAATTAATAAGCCTTTCCTATTCCACAGTCAAATTAATCGGTTCCTCGAAAATATTAACACCACCTCAGGTAAACTAATAAACCATCATAAAGAATTAGCAGAACAAATAACAGCTCAGCATTTAATAGATGCCCCATTTTTTCTCCCGCCCTCTTACGAATACGATGAACTACGAAAAGGTAATACTTGCGAGAATTGTGGATTATTTAAAATAAGCGTTGCAGGTACCAAGTGTATCTGTAAAGAATGTGGGAAAATGGAATTATCGGATACCCTTATTATGAGAAATGTTAAGGAACTTACTAAGCTGTTTCCCGATAAGAAAATTGATACAAACACAATATATGAGTGGCTTGAAGGAGCGATTCCGAAGCGGACCATAGGGAGATCTTTAAAAAAGCATATGAATTGCAATGGAGTGCGGCAGTGGAGCCACTATGAATTTTAATTGGAATGTTGATTACAAGAATACTTTTATGATGGATCAGATGAAGACACTTTTGAGTTAAAAATACGTTTGAGAATGTCATCATAGTAAAGATGAAGACAATTTCCAGGTGAAAATGTATGTGGGAGTGTCATCATAATAAAGATGAAGACACTTTTGAGTTGGATTTGTGTATGAGAGTGTCTTCACTCCATTACTGATGACACTTTTTGAGAGAAAGCAGATAGAAGGAGTATCATACAAAAGCTAATCACAAATGAAGGTATTGTATGAAGTGATAGAGAACTATATTAATACAAATAAAGATAAAAGGAGATTCAATCATGATTCAAAACCAAAACAAAGAAGCATCCATCTCATTCCTCCAATTGGTTGCCTCTGGAAAAATCCGTGAAGCATTTGAGCGCCACATTGCTACTGATTTGCGTCATCACAATCCTTATTTTCGTGGGGACGCCGAATCGCTAATGGTAGCGATGGAAGAGAACGCAATTCAAAGTCCTGATAAAACGCTTGAAGTGAAGCATGCCATTGCAGATGGAAATACGGTTGCTGTCCACTCCCATATCAAACAGAACCCTGAGGACATCGGAGCCGCGGTTATTCATATTTTCCGTTTTGAGGAAGAGAAGATTGTGGAATTGTGGGATGTCGGCCAGGCAATTCCGGAAGAATCACCGAATGAGCACGGGATGTTTTAATACTTATTGGTGATGGGTAAAGTACCATTTAAGGCAATGTGAAGTTCTATGAAAGCAGGCGATAATAAACATGGATTTTTTTGATAAAATCAAGAGTGGCGTCATTCCGGTCCCTATTACTGCTTACATGCTCCAAGAGGTACTTCGAAGAAACGAAAAGCTGCAGGAAGTTGCAGTGGAAATTACAGAAGATGAGATTATTGTCACTGGCAGAGCGGAAGCAGATCTTAAGGTGACTAAAAAGGACCTCTCATTCTCCATTACCCTCGAGCCGGTTCAGATGGAAGGAAGAGAGATAATATTTAAGATTGTGAAACTTAAACCTTTGAACCTTAGTATTCTTAATAAACGTATTTTTGACAAACCGCCACATCTGACCTACAAAAGCGGTCACATTAGAATCGATTTTAATGGTTGGGAGCTTGTCAGAAAGATTCCTATTGGCAAAATTAAGAGTTACAAGGTGGGAGATGGGAAAATTATAGTGATGGTAGGGGTCTAGTAGAAACCCAAAAAGTTAGATTTTCTTTCTACCCTCCATTTCCAACTTTTCGCGCTCCTTCTTTTGTTGATGAAGTGCAAGGGGATCTGTGTAAAGGCCAAAAATATCCCCTTGTTTATATACCTCAGTTTTTTTAGGAAGATGGTTCTCTTCTTTTACAAAAATTTTTGCTCTCCGATTGAAACCAGGTAGTATAACAGCTGTGCACAAAATGACCACAATAATCGCCCACAAATGGCCCTTAATAACAAGAAACAAATAAATTATCCCCAACAATATTAACCACATATGAGCCTCCGAGTAGAAAAAAGTTTCACGACTACATATATGGTGACTAATAAAAAAATATGAATGAATTTGTACCCCATTTAATACAAATCAATCTATCATCCTCTATTAAAATCCACTCCACCTTCAGGACATCAGTCCATACAACCTTATCCACCATACATAGAATAATAGAAAAGGTAGCGGGACGGGGCCCAATTTCACCTGACAACCACCCGTCACTTATCTTTTAAAGGAGGTGCAACAACATATGAAATGCTACTACTATCTTAGCTCGAAAAAAGACCATCATACACACTGCAAACCAAAACACAAAGATAAGCGCGATTGCAAAAAATGTGAAAACAAGTTCAATATCAATATTTTCGGAATCAGCATTAATATTGGCGGGAAAAGTCATTGCTAATTTTAGAAGAGTTGACTACATGATTGAAAGGGCAGTGAATACTGTCCTATTTTTGTGTCTTCGATAAATTTTCTGTAAGATGAAATAGAAAAGGGAGGTTTAAAGAATGAACCTGACAGGTATCCATCATATCGCCATTATCTGCTCCGAATATAAAATTTCCAAAGAGTTTTACGTTAATCTGATGGGCTTTCCCATCATCAATGAAGTATACAGGGAGGAACGAAATTCTTATAAACTTGACCTAGCTCTACCGGACGGCACCCAATTGGAGTTATTCTCTTTTCCGGATGCTCCTGTAAGACCAAGCTATCCAGAAGCACAGGGACTACGCCACCTGGCCTTTCAAACTCCGGATATTGTGGAAGCAGTGCAGGAACTAGAAGGGAAGGGGATAAAAGTGGAACCTATAAGAATAGACGAGCATACAAAGAGGAGATTTACTTTCTTCTCTGATCCAGACGGGCTGCCGATTGAATTGTATGAATCTTAAATTTAAGTTAAGAACAGGTCATGTTACTGGATGTACAGGCTTTGCTTGTAGAAGTAATTAGTAGAATATAGAGTGTATGGAATGAGGCATTAGGAAGAGACCTGTTCTCAATGTGGAGTTTATGCACTTACTTTTGATTGCGATTGACGGCTTACGGCTTTAAGAATGAACAATTTATCCTGGGCAGTCAACATTCTCCAGCTTTTCACTTTAATCTTCATTAGTGTTTTCCCCTCTTTCGTATATTTCTGCTATGTTTCTATACTTTGAAAATACCTTTTATTAACTTGATATAAACAACAAAAATTCCTACATTTTCCGCGCTTTAATGTGCGTATTAAGGTGGATTTTATCGAATCCTCGGTATAAGAGGGGCAGAGCAAATTTCTACCTTGGAAAAACAATATATTTTTTTCCTATTTTATCCTTCTTTTTGACGTGATAAAATTAGTTGATGAAGATTGAAACCTTATGGAGTTAAACTACGTATAACCCATATAAGGTTACATAATAAGAGGAGGAAATGAGAATGAAACGTACAGCAGAGATAGTGATGACAGTCATCGCAGTGATTATTAGTGGATTGACGGCACTTTTTGGAGTGTTGATGAACTTGGGAATGTCTGATCCTGAATTTACAGAGATAATGGAAGAGGAAATGACGGCAGATCCGGCTATGGAAGGCATGGATATGGGTGGATTCATGGATTTATTGTCTATGGCAGGTCCTACGCTACTGACAGTTGGAATCATTTCTTTAATTCTAGGAGTTATCGGGATCATTGCCATTAAAGGAAATAAAAAACCTGTACTTGCAGGTATCATGCTAATTCTAGCAGCACTTGTCATCGGAATTGGAACCCTTGGTTTTGGAATCATTCCAGCAGTCCTATACTTGATTGCGGGAATTATGGCATTTGTTAGAAAACCGAAAGTAACGGAACAACATATTTAAAGAGCAGAAGGGACAGGTACGGCGATCTTTTTAGGTCAGGGTGCCTGTCCCTTCACTATATCTTCAGAACAAAAAGGCCTCGTAACCCGGGGCCTCTTCTTTTTGTAAGTCTGTTTCTCTTAGCTGTCTATCAAGATTTAATAAGTCAAATCTTGAATTTTCGTTCTGCATTGAATTGCTTCTAGCCTATGGGATTCCGCTTTTTCCACCAGTTGCTGCTTCATGACCTTGTCGAGGCAATCTTCAGCAATGACAGTGTAATAGTGGGATCTCATATTGTGCCAGAAGTACTGTAAATTTCTTACCGTCTTCATAGCAGGACCTCCTTTTCACTCATAAATCAACGGAGGTTGGTGCGGGTAACTGGCTAACTGGTCTGTTATGAAAAACAGACTGAAGTCCCTATAGTTTTGCGTCACTAGCTTTCACTAGTTTTGCCTTTTTCCATGATTTATGAAAAGTACATTCCTATTGTAGTCTTTTAGGCGGTGTAATGACATAGGACCTTTGGGGTGTTTTGTCGCAATTTGTCGTAGAGGGCCTATCCCCAAAATCAAAAAACCAATTGAAAATTTTCAGAAATCATAGTATGTTATAAATAGAATATTGGTAGCGTTTGCATAAATTTGTAGGTTTATAGTTGTGGGGCTGCTTTTTGTGCAACTTTGCGCAAACGGTTCCGCAATTCGGTGAACCTTACCTAATAGTGCAAACGCTTCCACAAATTAGCAAGTCAGTCATCACGATCAAGGTTGTTGAGATCAAGATTACGAAAGGGGCAGGGATATGAAGAGAAGGTTTCAAAGGGGAATGGCTGTACTACTATCTGTTCTTCTAGTTGTTTCCATGTTTGCAGGCTATCTACCAACAAGAGCAGTGGCTGAAACGGGAGATAAGCGGATAGAACTTAGTTACGAGCGGCCAGATGGAAATTATGAGGGCTGGAATCTGTGGGTCTGGGGAACTGGTGTGAAGGACGACCAGATAGACTTTACAGAAGTAAAGGACGGCATTGCCTTTGCTAACATTGCAGTAAGTGAAAATGCGGATAGTGTGGGTTTCATTGTCCGTAAAGGTGATTGGGAAGAAAAGGACTTTGATGGAGATAGATCTATAAAGGTCAATAAAATTGATGACATCACCAAAGTACACGTAACAAGTCAGCAGGAACAAATTGCGCAAATCCCTGATGGCAGTGCACCTGTTGTCGCGGACGGAAGCGCAGATTTCTTTTTCCGTGATAAAGACTTATACGCAACTGGTGACATGGACAAGGTCGAAAAAGTCGAGCTTTCCATACTAGGCGAAAAATATGAAATGAATGCAGAGCCGGAAAATGAGCGTTTTACTTATACAGTAAACGACCTTCCTACAGGCGAGCATGAATATACTTATTTGGTAACAGTAAATGGAGAAACAAAAGAAATTTCAGACCCATATAACACAGTGGATGGCAAATCCGTTGTGGAGTACTTGGCCTCAGATTTAAACGTGACAGGTTCGGTTACCCCGGCTAAGGTCGATTACAACCAAAACGCTGTCGTGACAGTGGACATCGAATCTGAAAATGACACAAAAATTCGTGAGATGTCTATCAATCTATCAGAAATTGGTGGCAACGAGAAAGTAACAATTGATCCTGCACTGAATGAAGTGACAGTCGCAGTTAAGCAAAATATTACAGCAGGTATCAAAACCTTGCCTATCACAGCGATTGATGAATTTGGTAATCGCCATGAGGGGACTGCAACCTTAGAGGTTCAGGCACGTACCTTCACTGGTGAAGAGGCAGATTTCGATTGGGATCAGTCTGTAGTTTATTTTATGCTAACAGATCGATTCTTTGATGGAGATTCATCCAACAATGATCCGCATGGAATTGGTTATGACACAAGCAAGTCTGGTACATATCAGGGCGGGGACTTCAAAGGTATTACACAAAAACTTGATTACTTGGACGAGCTTGGAATTAATACAATCTGGATCAGTCCGGTTGTTGATAATATCAAATATGATGTTCGACACAACGAAGGTACGGATACCCCATATTATGCCTACCACGGCTATTGGGCGGATAATTTCGGGGAATTAAACCCGCATTTCGGTTCCATGGCGGACTTCCATGCCTTAATTGATGAGGCCCATGAACGCGGCATTAAAATCATGGTCGACGTGGTATTGAACCACACTGGTTATGGATTGAAACCAGGCGACAGCAGCAGTGTGGCGAATTTCCCGACAGATGAGGATCGTGCACGTTTTGACGGAATGCTTCGTGATGGAGGCTCGGACACCATTCGCGGTGAGCTTGCTGGCCTTCCGGATTTTCTAACGGAAAACGCGGATGTCCGTGAACAGGTGGTTCAGTGGCAGACAGACTGGATCGAAAAGTCCAGGACGGCAAAAGGCAACACCATTGATTATTTCCGTGTCGACACAGTTAAACATGTGGAAGACACGACTTGGATGGCGTTCAAAAATGCTTTAACGAAAGAAATGCCTGAGCACAAGCTGATTGGGGAAGCATGGGGAGCAAATGTCAATGATGACCAAGGCTACCTGAACAGCGGAATGATGGACTCTTTACTCGATTTTGATTTTAAAAACTATGCTCGTGACTTTGCAAACGGGCAACTAGATGCGGTTCAGGAAAAGCTTGAGGCGCGTAACAGCAAATTGAACAATACGGCAACACTAGGTCAATTTTTAGGAAGCCATGACGAGGACCGCTTCTATGAGATGGTTGGAGGAGATCTAGGGAAGTATCAAGTGGCTGCATCGCTTCAATTGACAGCAAAAGGTCAGCCAGTTATTTATTACGGAGAAGAGCTGGGCTTGCCTGGTAAGAACGATTATCCGTATTATACCAACCGCCAGAACATGCCTTGGGATGACGTAGAAGGTAATGATGTACTAGAGCACTATCAAAAGGTACTCGACTTCCGTAACGAAAATCCAAACACGTTTGCCAAAGGAAACCGCGAGAAGGTAGCGGGATCTGACAGTGATGGATACCTTGTATTCTCCCGCACGTACGGAGAAAATTCCGTTTATGTAGGATTAAATACTACAACTGCTGATAAAGAAGTAACCTTGAACTTCGGTTCTTCCGAAGCAGTGGTAACCGACCACTATTCCGGTCAAGAGTATCAAGCAAATGAAGAAGGACAAGTAAGTTTCACGATTCCAGCGATGGAAGACGGCGGAACTGTCCTGCTTGAAGTGGTTGGCGGAGCACCACCTGTGGAAGAAGAACCAACAGAACCAGGTGAAATCGCCGAAAATACGCTTCGCATTCACTATCAACGCACAGACAACAGCTACGAAAACCTTGGCTTATGGCTATGGGGAGACGTCGCGGCACCATCTGAAAACTGGCCATCAGGCGGTACACCGTTTGAAGCTGAAAATGTCACAGAATATGGTGCGTATGTAGATGTAGAGCTTGCAGAAGGAGCTCAAAATGTCGGTTTCCTTGTCCTTAATACTACCAATGGTGATAAGGATGGCGGAGATAAGGGCGTTGAGCTCTTTAGTCCAGACTTAAATGAAGTATGGATCAAACAAGGCTCTGATGAAGTATTTTTATATGAACCTGCTGACCTGCCAGAAAATACGGTCCGTATTCATTATGAAAGAACAAACGCCGACTATGATGGTTGGGGATTATGGAATTGGGAAGATGTAGAATCCCCGTCTGACGGCTGGCCGAATGGAGCTGCGGATGCAGCAGGTATCGGAAAATATGGTGCCTACTATGACATCAAGCTAAAAGAAGATGCAAACAAAATCGGCTTCCTTTTTGTGAACAAACAATCAGGAGCACAAACGGGAGATATGACGTTTGAAATGTTACAACAATACAATCAACTTTTTGTAAAAGAGGGAGAAGATAAGGTCTACACAAACCCTTATGGAACCGTGCCATTGGCGCTTGTGTCCGGAGAGGTTTTGTCCGATAAGCTGATCACTCTTACTTTTACAAAAACAGAAGGCTTAGATGTAGCAGAACTGAAAGAACAGTTGAAAATCGTTGATGTAGATGGAAACGATGTGACCTTCACAGATATAACAATTGAAGGCGAAAAAACAGTCCATGTTCACGGTGAGTTTGACTTAGAGAAGCTTCCATTTGATGTTACTTATGGTGATGTGACGGTTTCTGCAAAATCAGGATGGAAACTCATTGACGAAATGTATGCTTATGATGGCAAGCTAGGAGCCGAATTGCATGAAGACGGAACGGCTACGCTAAAAGTGTGGTCGCCAAAAGCGGACAATGTGTCTGTGGTGCTTTATGACAAGAAAGACCAAAATAAAGTTGTTGATACAATTGAAATGGTCAAAGGAGATCGCGGTGTTTGGTCTGTTAAGCTATCTGAGGATAATACCGGCCTTGATAGTTTAAAAGGATACTATTACCATTATGAAATTACGCATGGTGATGTAACGAACCTTGCCTTGGATCCTTATGCAAAATCGATGGCAGCCTGGAACAATGAAGCAGGCGAAAAAGTAGGAAAAGCGGCAATTGTGGACGTAAGTTCTATCGGACCTGAGCTTGAATATGCCGACATTCCTGGTTTTGAAAAGAGAGAAGACACAATCATTTACGAGGTACATGTACGCGACTTCACGTCTGACCCGAACATTGGGGAAGACCTGAAAGCACAGTTCGGTACATTTGCTTCTTTTGTAGAGAAATTGGATTATATTCAAGACCTTGGTGTGACTCATATTCAGCTGCTACCTGTAATGAGTTACTATTTTAGTAATGAATTAGAATCCGGTGAACGTATGCTTGATTATGCTTCCACTGATACGAATTACAACTGGGGCTATGACCCGCACGGTTATTTCTCCCTATCCGGTATGTATTCGGAGAACCCAGAGGATCCGGAACTGAGAATCAAAGAATTCAAGAATCTAATCAAAGAGATTCATAAGCGCGACATGGGTGTGGTACTGGACGTGGTGTTTAACCATACAGCACAGGTTCACATTTTTGAGGACCTTGTACCGAACTACTACCACTTCATGGATGCAGACGGAACGCCTAGAACTAGCTTTGGTGGCGGACGTCTTGGTACGACTCATGAAATGTCCCGTCGTGTACTGGTAGATTCCATCAAGCATTGGGTGGACGAGTACAAAGTGGACGGATTCCGCTTTGATATGATGGGAGATCATGATGCAGAAAGTATCCAACTTGCTTTTGATGAAGCGAAAAAATTGAACCCGAATATCGTCATGATCGGGGAAGGTTGGGTAACATTTGCCGGTGATGAAGGCGAGCCGGTTCAAGCGGCTGACCAGCAATGGATGAAAGATACAGAAGCTGTCGGAAGCTTCTCGGACGAATTCCGTAACGAATTGAAATCTGGCTTCGGAAGCGAAGGGCAGCCTCGATTCATTACAGGCGGCGCGCGTAACGTGCAGCAAATTTTTGATAACATCAAAGGACAGCCGTATAACTTCGAAGCGGATGACCCAGGTGATGTGGTTCAATACATTGCCGCACATGACAACTTAACGTTGCATGACGTAATTGCACAATCTATCAAAAAAGACCCGGAAGATCCGGAAAATAGTTTAGAGATTCATAAACGTATCCGTATAGGAAATGCGATGGTATTAACGTCTCAAGGGACCGCATTCTTGCATGCAGGCCAGGAATTTGGTCGCACGAAGCAATGGAGAGCAGATGCAACAGAGGCACCATACAAGTCCACTTATATGACTGATGCTGAAGGTAACCCTTTTGTATATCCTTATTTTATCCACGATTCCTATGATTCTTCGGATATCATCAACCGAATCGATTGGGAAAAAGCAACAGATGCTGAGAAATATCCAGTAAATAATGTGACTCGTGAATACACGACAGGCTTAATCGAATTGCGTCGCTCTTCGGATGCATTCCGTCTAGGAGAACGTGCTTTGGTAGATTCCAATGTAACAATGGTTGATGCACCTGAAATTAAGGAGCAAGATCTAGTTGTTGCGTTCAAGAGCGTGTCCACTGCGGGTGTCGAATATTACACATTCATTAATGCGGATACTACTAGTAGAACACTGACGTTAGGGCAGGATTTGACGGATGGTGTGGTAGTGGTTGATGCTGATGAGGCTGGCGTGGCTGAGGTATCTGAGCAGAGCGGTTTTGAATTGACTGCAGAAGATATAACACTTGAGCCGTTAACGACGGTTGTGGTGAGAGTCGGGGAGCAGGAAGGAACGGACCCTGGAAACGGCAATGGCAATGGCAATGGAAATGGAAACAACCCAGGTACCCCGCCTGGTAAGGGTGGAGAAAACCCTGGTAAAGGAAATGGGAATGGGAAAACCCCTCCTGGAAAAGGTGGAGAAAACCCTGGCAAAGGCAATAAGCTTCCTAAAACAGCAACATCTTCATTCAATTACATCATGCTTGGAACGGTGATGGTAGTGTTTGGTGGCGTGTTGTATCTGGGAAGAAGATTGAAATTTAATAAGTAGTTTGGTTTGGAAAGAGTGTGGACTGGCGTGTAAACGCTTGGTTCACACTCTTTTTTTGGTTGATATTGGGAGGGGAAAGTGGATGAAGACACATTTGCTGGGAAAATAAGTTCAAAAGTGTCTTCATAATATGGATGAAGACACTCTCACAGGGAAAATAAGTTCAAAAGTGTCTTCATAGCACGGATAAAGACACTCTCAAGTAAAATCCGAACTTAAAAATGTCTTCATGCTTGAATCCAAACTATGGTACGATATGTAAAAATAAAAAAGGAGCCAGTCCCCATCATGCAAAACACCAAATATTACTTAGCACTCCTCCTCATCATGATCTTCTGGGGCATGAATGTTCCATTAGTGAAAATACTTGTGGAAAATTTGAGTCCGGTCACCATGACAGCTTTTCGCGTCATGACAGCAGGACTTACAGTTTTTCTGATTCTATCCATATTTAAACTTTTCAGGCTGCCAACAAAAAGGGAAACTAAATATATCATTCTGGCTACTTTGCTTAATGTCGTCTGCCATCACTACTTTCTATCCCTTGGCCTAAAGGGGACCTCAGGCACAAATGCGGGAATTATTTTAGGGGCGGGGCCAATCCTAACGGCTCTGATAGCCACTGTTTTACTTAATAAGAAAACAAATATACAAAGATGGACTGGCTTCATCCTCGGTGGGGCAGGAGTGACCATCACCATTCTCGTAGGAAGCAATGGGATTTCAGAAGTCAACATAGGAGATATTTATGTTTTCGTGTCCATATTGACCCAAGCCTTCAGCTTCATCCTTATTAGTAAACTTGCAAAGACCCTCGATCCCCGGCTATTGACAGGATACATGTTGGTCATGGGGGCTGGTATTCTTTTAATTATTGGGCTGATAACAGAACCGGGAGCGATAAAGGAGTTTGCCAACTTATCCGGGGAGATATGGTTTGCTTTCTTTACATCCGCAATCATTGCTACTGCGCTTGGCCATATGTCTTATAATTTTATAATCGGAAAGGTTGGCCCTGCAGAAGCATCTATTTTTCTTAATTTCACTCCATTTTTTGCACTCATTGGCTCCGTATTTATGCTAGGTGAAAGAGTGACAGTCTATCATTCAATAGGTCTTTTACTGATTGTGGCAGGGGTGTTGTTGGGATCTGGGGTTTTGGAGCGTGGGGGTAATTTGGAAAAAAGTTCTGTTTTACCCGTTCAGGGCGTTAAAAAATGAGGAACTTGAGTATTAACCACCGAGCTCTCTATAACCGAGAGCCCGGGTTCAAGTTTATTAGTAACAGATTGTTGTAACCATACTCCCTGATAGGTTGCAGCAATGTCTTACTAATTCATGATGTACAACGTATAATTACCTATTCTTTCGTGAGCGCTTAACTTTAGGGTTTAATGAAAAGTTAAACTGTTTACTTGAACAAAATCGGGTTAGGATGACAGAAGCTTTCTTTACTTGTTCATAAATGGTTGAGGCAGATACATCTAATTCCAATTCTTCTAGGTTGTTAAATACGATGATGCATTTTGTCGGAGAAACAGCTTCTACATGTTTTAGATGTTGAAGGAACAACCAACAGCATGCATCCTGATCTGGCGAATGTGTTGGAATGGCGATAATTCCCTCCGCTTCATCAATAAGTATAGGCGTTTTTTGAATGTAATTGGTAAAGTAAATGGTGGCCACCCTTCGCCCCTCGTACGTACAGCAATCGTTCAAACAACCCCTGTGCAGGATTTCCCTAGCTGTTTCATCCGTCAAAAACTCTCCTTCAATATCCTTTATCTTTGTCTGATACTGAGGATGCCTATTCGACAACAAAGCCATTGTCGTAAGGCTAATTTGGTACTGTTGAATCACATTCAGTTGTTTACCCATAACTCCCTATATCCCTCCCAAGAGCCAAAATTTGTAATAAGCCCTACAAGTTATATTATATAGTCATATGGGTATAATTTCCTAGTACTTTTTTGAAAATTGTTACAATTTGTAATAATTTGTTTGTATTTGGTATTATTTAAGAGCTTTTGTAAAATAAAAGGCATTGCAGTCGGAAAGTGCTGCAACGCCTCTGTAAAATATATTAGCTTTTCGCTTCATAACCATTTGGATTATTCTTTTGCCATCTCCACGAATCAGAGCACATTTGCTCTAAATCTTTTTCTGCTACCCAGCCTAAATCTTCTTTTGCTTTAGTAGGATCTGCAAAACATTCCCCAATATCACCGGCACGCCTCGCCACTACTTGATAAGGAACTTCTTTACCAGATGCTTGTTCAAAAGCTTGTACCATCTGTAGTACACTATAACCGGTTCCTGTACCAAGATTATATGCTTCTACACCTTTTGTTTCCAAGATATTTTCTAATGCTTTCAAATGCCCTTTTGCAAGGTCCACTACATGGATATAGTCACGCACGCCTGTACCGTCTACTGTGTTGTAGTCATCACCGAAAACTTGCAACTGAGGTAGTTTTCCTACCGCAACTTGAGTGATAAATGGCATCAAGTTGTTTGGAATACCATTTGGATCTTCGCCGATACGTCCACTCTCATGAGCACCAATAGGATTGAAGTAACGTAGTAGCGAGATGCTCCACTCCTGATCAGAGACATACAAATCTCGTAAAATTTGTTCAATCATCAATTTTGTCTGACCATATGGATTGGTAGCACTTAATGGAAAGCTCTCTGAGATTGGAACACTTTCTGGCAATCCATACACAGTAGCAGATGAACTGAACACGATATTTTTCACACCATACTGCTGCATCACTTCCAGTAGTAAAAGAGTGCCAGTAATGTTGTTATGGTAATAAAATAAAGGCTTCTCTACTGATTCACCAACTGCCTTTAAACCAGCAAAGTGAATGACTGCGTCTATGTTATGTTCTTGAAACACACGTGCTAATCTATCTTTATCTAAAAGATTTATTTCATAAAATGAAAACTCTTTCCCTGTAATTTCTTTTACTCTTCGTAAAGACTCCATATTGCTGTTCATGAAGTTATCTATTACTACAATTTCGTGCCCTGCATCTAATAATTCTACACAAGTGTGAGTTCCGATATATCCAGCCCCACCAGTAACTAAAATTGCCATCCGATGATCCCCCATTAAGAAACAGATTTTATCCAATATTAACACATCTTTAGATATGTTTCATTTTTTTCATCCAAATGATAAAGTCACTTAAAATTTTTCAGCAAAAATGAAAAGTCTGTACTATTACTTTCATATTACAAACATTGGTTTCTTGTAGATTTCGACAAATTTCGTGTTAATCTATAGTGAATTGTTATTAAGAGGAGGGGACGTATGAAGAAGCATATTAACGAATTATATTGGATTCGTGCCCTTGCTTGCTTGAGTGTTGTATTCATTCATGCTGTTTCTAGAACTTATGTAAATTATGACTTACCAGAGTCTACGATAGATATAATGAAGATTGTACAAATTTCCTTATTGTTTGCTACCCCTATGTTTATTTTGATATTTGAAGTCATTCTTGGTCATGCTTACTGGGACCGACTACCCAAAAAGTTTTTTCAAAAAAGATTCTTGTATTTATTTTTCCCGTATTTAACCATACCTTTCATCTACGCGCTCTATGAAATTGCTACCACAAATGCAAGCGCAAAGACGGTATTGGATGCAACATTGACCAACATTCAGTATGCGTATTGGCATGGTTATTTTATCCTTATCATTTTGCAATTTGTTGTTATTCATGCACTATTTGTGAAAGTATTCAAAAATGTACCTGCTTGGATTATGCTCACTGTTGCATTTATCATTAATGCAAGGTATTTGCATACCGCCAACTTCAATTTTGATATGATGCCACCGATTATGCATGAGTGGTATTCGTTAGTACGTGTTCCATTTCTAGGTTGGATTTTTTACTTTACGGTTGCGTATTATGTAGGAAGATATTTAAAACAAGTGAAGGATCATAGAAAATGGGCATTTCCTGTTTCGATTATCGCTTCCATAGCCAGTCTCGTGTATCTACTAGACAACTATACGACAGGCAAAATAGACCAGCTAACATCTGTTAGATTTGACATCATGTTTTACACAGTTGCTCTATTTTTCATGTTTTATTATCTTTTTTCCTTTGTAAAGAAGGTACCGAAGATCGTTATGTTTATTAGTAAATATTCATTTCCTATATACCTGTTGCACTACCTAGGTTTTGACTTCATTCATTCCTTGTTGCCAAAAATGAATATGGGATTGTATATTATCATCTTGTTTGCTGCAGGGATTTTTGTTCCAGTGCTTATTGCTCGTATCTTTAATTTGACTCCTTTTGGTAAATTTATCGTGGGTCAAATTAGAAAGACACCTAAATCTAGAGATAAATTATCAGGTAGCCAAGTACCTGCATAGTATAGAAAATAGAAGTGGAAAATGTGGAGAGGACTCTCTGCATTTTCCGCTTTTTTCTGTTTCATTCATTGGTGGAGTAAGGGTAGGGGATGTGCTATACTTGCTAAATATCTAGTAAAATATTAACAGTTTTGAGGGAGAAGTAGAAGAATGCAGTTGCAATTACAGAAAAAAATGATTGCGGTAATATCTTGGGCACTAGTTGTCGGTTGGATGGCATTGATTTTCTTTCTATCTGCTCAGCACGCAGAACAGTCAGCTGATTTGAGCGGGGGAATTACAGAGTTAGTAAATGAGGTAGTGGAACAAGTTGCACCCGATGCAGAATTTCACATAGATGAGATTAGTTTCTTCGTCAGGAAGAACGCGCACTTTTTTGCTTATATGCTGCTTGCGGTTCTCACATTGAATGCAGTCAGAAGAAGCGGGGGGCGTGGCTGGTTGAGCATGGGCGTGGCATTTATTATTTCTGTCCTTTACGCCATTTCTGACGAGGTTCATCAACTTTTCGTTCCCGGCAGAAGCGGCCAGGTGAGTGATGTGTTGTTAGATAGCATGGGTGCTTTAGTGGGAATAGCCCTATATTCGCTCATAAGTCGCTGGTTAGGCAGAAGAAACAAAGCCCCAAAAAACATACGAGCGAACTAAAACGACTAATCTCATAAACCAAAACCTGAAAAGAAGAAGGGAGGACCAAACTTCTTTTCAGGTTTTTTTGAGGGGTTCTTTAATGCTTTAACGCACAGCGGGTCAGACCCCTCTTTACCTCTTTACCACTACACCTCAATAAAGCTTCCCTTGCCTGTAAAGGACGGTGGAGAGTTTCATGACGGAGTGGATGTAGCAGTTTTGTCTTAGTGGGTGGGGGTCGCCGAAGAAGGCTGGCAGTATGGTGTCCATGGTGTTTTTCATTTTTTCGAGCAGGAGTTTGTATACCTGTTCTTCGGTATAGAATTGGGTTTCACGCCCTTGCATCCACTCAAAATAGGACACGATGACCCCACCTGCATTTGCCAGGATATCCGGGATGATAATGACCCCTTTGTCACTTAAGTATTGGTCCGCTTCGCTTGTTACTGGAGCATTGGCGCCTTCGACAATAATCCGCGCTTTAATCTTTTCTTTATTTGCATCATGTATTTGATCTTCGAGTGCAGCTAAAATTAACGTGTCCACATCAAAATATAAGATGTCCCCGCGGTCGCGAATGGTGGCTTTGATTTGAGCATCCTCTAATTGATTCTCAGTAGTTGGCAGATCTCCACTGTTGAGTGCAACGAACTTTACCAATGACGGGATATCAAGCCCGTCCGAATTATATAAAGTGACATTACGGTCGCTTACTGCTACCACTTTATTTTGCAGATGCTGGCATTGATAAGCTTCTAGTGCTGCAACAGATCCAACATTTCCAAATCCCTGAACCGCAATAGTCAGCGGGCTTCCGTCATAATCCAAAGCCGTCTTAGCAAAAACGTTTTCGTTGTTGGTCAGGAATTTACGCTGTTCTTTTAGGAAATCATGTAACAAGTAACGGAAGGAAAAGTAAACGCCTTTCCCTGTTGCCTCTCGGCGGCCGAGGGATCCGCCGTTTATCACACTTTTACCAGTAAAACTACCTTTATACGGCTGGCCTGGGCGAATGCTTTTGTACTCTGCCATCATCCAGTCCATTTCTCGTTCACCTGAACCCATGTCCGGGGCGGGAATATCCTTGTCTGGACCTAAGATATCGCTAAAATACTGAACATATTTTTTGCAGATTAAATGGAGTTCCTTCACAGAAAAGGAACGGGGATCTAGTACGATACCGCCCTTACCGCCACCATATGGCACGTCATGTAAGGCATTTTTCAAAGTCATCAAGGATGCAAGATTAATGACTTCTTCCTCGTTGACGGTTTCATGAAAGCGTATCCCACCTTTATAAGGACCAAGAGCATTGTTGTGTTGTACCCGGAATGCGGGAATTCTGACAACGCTTCCATTTTCGAGCGCAATCCTCAGAAATGATTTATGTAAATGGTTTGGTGTAGAAAGGATCGCACCCAGGGAGGTAAACGCCTGCTTCCTGGAATCTCCATCAAGCTCTGGCAAAAAAGCAGAATCCTCCAGTAACGCATCCAAAGACTCCTGTACAATCATCCTCGTCTGATTAGCCATAACTACCACTCCTCATTATCAGTATATTTAAAAAGTATAACATACAACAAAAACAAGAACCCCCGAGAAGGCTTCACTCGGGGGAGCGGGTAGCTTTATTGCGTTAGTGCTTTAATCGACTGAGGGTCAGACCCCTCTTTACTTCTTCACCACGACACCCCGCTAAATCACGCTTATCCGGTAGTTGTTGCGGCCGGCGTTTTTGACGGCGTAGAGGGCTTGGTCGGCTTTGCGGAATAGTTGTTTGACGGTTGTTCCATTGGCTGGGTAAGTGGAGATGCCAATGGAGGAAGTGGCATGTATTTGGTGACCGTGAATGGTATAAGGGTTCCCTAATGTTGTCAGAATCCGGTCAGCCACTTTGTTTACCTGTGTCATGTCCTCTATGCCGTGAAGCAAGATGACAAACTCATCACCGCCTAATCGTGCGACGATATCACCTTCTCTTATAGACAT
This sequence comes from Sutcliffiella horikoshii, assembly GCF_008180725.1. Taxonomy (GTDB): domain Bacteria; phylum Bacillota; class Bacilli; order Bacillales; family Bacillaceae_I; genus Sutcliffiella_A; species Sutcliffiella_A horikoshii_B. The sequence continues at coordinate 449,495 of NZ_VTEV01000002.1, forward strand.
CACCAATCTTTTCGAGAACGCAATGAGCAGTTCATCCCCTATTTCATGTCCGTAAGTGTCGTTTACTTCTTTTAAATGATCACAATCTAAGAAAAACAACGCAAGCATGCTTCGGCTTCTTTCAGCGTTTAACAACGATTCTTCTATCTTTTCTTCTAGTAGCCTTCTGTTGGGGAGCTCTGTCAGGCTATCATGATAGGCTTGAAAGGTAAGTTGTTCCTGCAGTTTTTCCCTTTCCTTTTCGATGAAACGTTTTTCCGTAATGTCTTGGGCAATGATATATGTACCCTTTACAACGCCTTTTACAATAATAGGAACATTAGTGACGGACAAGAATAGTTCGCGTCCCTTAGAATCAGGGAATAACAACTCATAGTTTGTAACCTCGCCACGCTTCGTCTTGTTCAGGTCTAAATCCGGAACAACCTTTTTGGCGTACTCTACAATATTAAATCCAATGATGACTTCGCTAGGAAAACCTGTAATGGTCACACAGGCATCATTAATATTTTCAATAATTCCATCATCATTTACCATACATACAGCGTTCTTATGATAGGAAAATAGTGATTTATAGGCGTCATGGCTTTCTTCCAATTTTTCCTCAAGTTCTTTTAAATGCTGGATGTTGCGATAGATCATGGAAATGGCAACGACTTTATTTTCTTCATTCAGGATGGGTGAATAGCTGACAGAAGTGTGAATGGACCTTCCTTCTTTTGTAAGCCGGACAGTTTCTTGTGGAGGAACGGATTGCCTTTTCTTTATAAGGGCCAACGTATCCAATGTTTGCGTTTTCAATTCACTTGGTGTAATGGGGAATGATTCCCACGATTGTCCGATTAGTTCAGAAGCACTCCAACCAAATTGTTGGACAAATGCTCCATTAATTTTCAGAACGGCGCCTTCCACGTCGATGACAAGCATGGCATCCACTGTGTTTGCTACCAACGATTCCAGAAAAATATAATCCTCCGCTTTCTTTTTCATGGCACTTACATCTTTGGTGATCGCCAGCACAAATGTTTTTCCATCTTCCTCTATAAAAGTGAGGCTTGTTTCAGAAGCAGGAAGATGACTTTCAAATAAATTCAAATCTGAGTAGGTTACAGGCTGCTTTGACTGTATGCACTTTGTATAATTCTCGTCCAGTAAGGTAAAAACGGAATGTGGAAGAACATCTACCAATCTTCTGCCCACCATATCGATCCCAAGCTTCTGTTGGGCAGATGGGTTTACACTTGTGTACCATAATTCGTTATCTTTCCACTCAACCAAAAAGACCATATCTGCCATCTGGTCAAAAAACAATGAAAACTGCTGTCTAATAGTCATCGTACTCCTACTTTTCCAATAAATAAATTTAATTAGCATATTTCTTCCATTATATCAGAATATTCAATGAAACATTAGGAATTGTAAATTAATATAAGATTATTATTAAAAATTTTCATAAGGGGTCAGACCCCAGCAGGTATTTTTGTCCCTCTGTCGAAACCCCCTACCTCTCCTCCTTCTATCAATTCAGTACCCCTATGTTGTCAATTGAGTGACCCTGAAATGGTGTGGAAGCGTTTTATAATGTAGGAAAGCGTTTACAAATAGGCGGTGAGTAATGATGGAGACTAAAATTGAACCGAAAGTGGATCCTGTTGTGCCGAATAGTTCAGGCAGGATGAAGTTGCATGATGTGAAGGGCGATCCCAAAAGGAAAGCCAAACTTAAGAGCATATTAACGTACACGGCATTTGTTGGACCTGCACTTATTTTTTTCTTTGTTATCCAAATTATCCCGTTTCTTATGGGAATCTATTATTCTTTTACTTCCTGGAATGGTGTCAGTTCCGCTATTGAGTGGGTGGGACTTGAAAACTATAAGCGGATCTTCACGAATGACGAAGTATTCTTTAACTCTTTCATGTTCACGACGAAGTTCATGTTCGCAGCAGTTATCATTAGTAACTTGATAGGTTTCGGCCTTGCGCTGTTACTTAATGCAGCATTGAAAACGAAAAATATCCTAAGAACCGTCTTTTTCATCCCGAACGTCATCGGAGGACTATTGCTCGGTTTCATCTGGCAGTTCATTTTCGTCAGAGGATTTGCATCAGTTGGAGAACTTACGGGACTTTCGTTTTTCAAGCTTCCTTGGCTTGGAGATGAAACAACAGCTTTTTGGGGAATCGTCATCGTATTCGCTTGGCAAATCAGCGGTTACATGATGATTATCTACATCGCAGCCCTTCAAGGGGTGGACAATTCCTTATTGGAAGCGGCTAGAATTGATGGGGCGAACAACTTCACCCTTATCACTAAAATCATTATTCCATTAATTTTACCGGCCTTCACGATCTGTTTCTTCCTGACAATCGCGATGGCATTCAAAATATTCGACCTGAACCTGAGCTTAACAGGCGGCGGGCCATTCAACTCTACACAGTCAGTGGCCATTAACATCTATCAAGAAGCGTTCCAGAATAACCGTTATGGCCTTGGAACGGCAAAAGCAATCATCTTCTTTGTAGTCGTGGCAATCTTTACGACATTCCAAGTAATGGCAACAAAGAAAAGGGAGGTTGAGGCATAATGGATCAAAAGTATACGAAAAGAACCTTTGTGCTTGAAGTTATAGGAATCCTTCTGGCAATCCTATTCCTCATTCCCTTTTACTTTGTCATCATAAATTCAGTGAAAAGCTTTAGTGAAATACTGATTGACGCGGCTGCATTGCCGACAGAAATCCTTTTTAGCAACTATGCAAAAGTGTGGGAAATCATTCAATTCCCGCGTGCTTTCTGGAACTCACTGATTATCACGGTTCTCAGCAATATCGGAATTGTCGTCATAAGTTCCATGGCTGCGTGGAAAATGGTCCGCACTCCCGGAAAGTTTAGTAAAATATTATTTGTCATCATTGTTTCTGCGATGGTCATTCCGTTCCAAACGGTTATGATTCCATTGATGAAGCTAGGTGGCGCACTAAACCTTATCAATAGTATCCCTGGAATCGTCGTCATGTACTTCGGTTTTGGCGTACCGCTTTCTCTTTTCCTATACCACGGTTTTGTGAAAACAGTTCCGGTGGAAATTGAGGAAGCAGCGCGAATTGATGGATGCAGTCAGTTTGGGGTATTCTGGAGAATTGTATTCCCACTTCTCAAACCAATTACGGTCACAGTGGTTATCCTGAACACACTTTGGATTTGGAACGATTATCTACTGCCGCTACTTGTTCTTCAGACAGCTGAGCTAAGAACGATTCCGCTTGCAACAAGCTCATTCTTCGCGCAATACACGAAGCAGTGGGATATGGGGCTTGCAGCATTAATGCTAGGTATCGCACCGATCATCATTTTCTTCTTATTTTTACAAAGGCACATCATCAAGGGGATTGCCGCAGGTTCTGTTAAGTAGACTTAGCATGGGCCGCAACCTTACTGTGGCCACTGTCAAGTTACTATAAAATTTTTCATTTAAAACAAGGGGGGCAATACAATGAAACGCTTAGTACTTCTTTTATTATCGTTGTCGTTAGTGGTTGGAATTTTCGCAGGCTGTTCTAGCGATAATTCTTCCGGCAACAGTGACAACAATTCTGGGGATGGAGATCAAGTTACATTGAATCTTTTCCAATTTAAAGTAGAAATCGCTGACCAATTAGCAGAAATGATCAAAGAATTCGAAGCAGAACATCCGAACATCAAAGTAAAATTAGAAACAGTTGGTGGGGGAGCAGATTACGGTGCTGCTTTAAAAGCAAAATTCGCATCTGGTGAGCAACCGGACATCTTCAACAACGGTGGATTCAAAGAGCTTGAGCTTTGGAAAGAGCACTTAGCAGATCTTTCTGAAGAGCCATGGGCAGAGCACGTTCTACCAATCGGTAAAGTACCAATGACAGATCCAGAAGACGGCAAGCTTTACGGAATGCCTGTAAACCTTGAAGGATACGGATTTATCTACAACAAAGACTTGTTTGAGGAAGCTGGTATCACAGAACCTCCTACAAATATTACAGAATTGAAAGCAGCTGCTGAAAAATTAGAAGCGGCAGGCATCACACCTTTCTCAGCTGGATATGCAGAATGGTGGGTAATCGGACAACATTTACTTAACATTCCATTTGCACAACAAGACGATCCAGAAGCGTTCATCGCTGGTCTATATGACGGATCAGAGAAAATCGTTGGCAACAAGCATTTCGAAGACTTCAAAGAAGTTCTTGATGCTGAAATCAAATTTGGTAACGACAATCCATTAACAACAGACTACAACACACAAGTTACGCAATTTGCAAGTGGTCAAACTGCGATGCTTCAACAAGGTAACTGGACGGAAAACATGATTTATGAAGTAGATCCAGACATGAACATGGGCTTCCTTCCGATTCCAATCAATGATGATGCAAGTGCAGACAGCCTTCCTGTTGGGGTTCCAAACAACTGGGCGATCAACAAAAACTCTGAAAATATCGAAGAGGCAAAGACATTCTTAAACTGGATGGTATCCTCTGAAACTGGTAAACGCTACATCACTGAAGAGTTCGCTTTCATCCCGGCATTCGATAACATCGAGCCAGCTGGACTTGGTGACCTTGGTCAATCTATCCTTGAGTACTCTACTGCGGAAAAAACGGTTCCTTGGACTTGGTTCATGTGGCCGGATGGAGCAAACAAAGAGTTTGCAGCAACAATCCAAGAATACGCTGCTGGAAGAATCGACTACGACACAGTTCTTGAGCGCTTCCAAACTACTTGGGATAACCTAAAATAATCACTATTTTCGAAAAGCATGTCTCATAGCAGGCATGCTTTTCTGGTATAATTAAAAGAAAGATATTGTTTGTGAAAATAGGTTGTTGATTAGACACCGCTGTTGATTTCCGCAAATGGCTTCGCTTTCCTAGGGGCGGTGCTTAAGCCTCCTCGCTCCGCTGCGGGGTCTCAAGCTACCGCTATCTCCCTCAGGAGTCTTCGCCTTTTGCTCCAATCCACAGCTAAAGATTACTAAGTACATAAGATTTCAGATTTTAGTAGCTTCGCAAACCTCAGGGATCTCTCTGTCTCTTTCTCCCGCGGAAGTCTGCGTGCTTTCCACTCTAATTAACGTAGTTTTTGAATTATTATAGAAATAAAAGACCTTTTAATACCTTAGAATCCCCTTGTTGACTGTAGTGCAAGGTGTGAGACTCCAGCGGGGGAGTAACGGTAGGTTGAGACCCCGCAGGAGAAGCCGAGGAGGCTCAAGCACCGTCCCGCGGAAAGCGAACACCTGGAACGAAGGAAACAAGGAGTATAGGAGATTCATAAAAATGTAAGCGCTTCGGAGGTGAGGATCCATGTTTAAAAAAAGCATACGCAACAAACTGATCGCACTCCTTTTAATCATCACGATCCTCCCATTCGGAACGTCGATCATCATTACATACTACCAAACGAAAGAAGCATTCAAAGACCTTGTCGTCCAAGAAAACAGCAACCTTCTCTACCAAGGAAAAATAAATCTCGAAAACTATCTTGAAGAGCTCAATAATCTCACCCTATCACTCTACAACAATCCCGATTTTATCAACTACATGAGGACACCTGACAATGAAAATAACTATTTAACAATAGGAATTGTCAGAAACGTCCTGCAGACTATTCTATACGCGGAAGAAAACATCACGAGGGTGCAGATCGCTTTTGCAGAGGAAAATAGGGGGATCACCGCCTCCAAACGGTCCACGGTCGTTTTCTCTGACCGCATCTCCAATGCCTACGAAGACGCATATAAACGGGCTCAACTCAGTCCTTACAACTATAATATTGACACCACTCAGCTACAAGAGGGGCGAAATGTTCTGTATGTTCACCGTGCCTTGACGAATGTACCCTCTGATACGGTGCTTGCTTATATCACCCTTGAAGTAGGCACGGAAAAAATATTGGAGTTAAGTGAGAACCTTTACAATAAGGAAAAGGAAGAATTTTTCATCCTCTCAGCAACAGGAGAGTTGATCTATAGCTCCAATCCAATGGTTGCCTCCAAAAAGGAAGAGCAACTATGGATTCCAGAAATTATGAAATCAGAATCAACGCAGGGAACGATGGAATGGGACAACGGGCAATTTCAAGGCGTTATGATGTATGACCAGACGGAGCTCGCGGTAGGTGGATGGATCTTGGTGAAAAGGGTCCCTTACACCACCCTTTATGACAATGCTTTTGTTGTCACGAAAATTAACATACTCTTTGGTGTCATCGGGTTATGCTTGGTCATTTTAGCCTCGCTTATTGTTTCATTTAAAATTACGTCTCCCATCAGGGTGTTGCTCCAAAATATTCAGCAAGTAAAAGAGGGGAACATGAATGTGCAGTTTCCATCACTCGGAAATGATGAGATTGGTATATTAGGATATCGTTTTAAGCAGATGATGGAGCGAATTAATCTCTTAATCAACAGGGAATACAAGTTGGAGATTGAAAATAAAACAAATCAGTTAAAGGTGCTTCAATCGCAGCTCAACCCGCATTTTTTATATAATGCCTTGCAATCGATTGGAACGCTTGCCTTGAAGAATAAGGTGCCGCAAATTTATACCCTCCTAACCCACCTCTCGAAAATCATGAGATATGGGATGAATATGGAGGAGGATATGGTCCCGTTAAAGAAAGAAATCAATTATTTAAAGGCATTTCTTTTGCTGCAAAAGGAGCGTTTCGGGGAGCATTTCGAATATGAGATGGAAATAGAAGAGCAAGCGCTGGACATTGAGGTCCCCAAAATGATCCTCCAACCAATTATCGAGAACTATTTTAAACATGGATTTGATATTCGAGAAGGGGTTGGAAAGATTGACATTCATGGAAGAATAGCAGATGAGTATCTTCATCTCGCCATTTGGGATAACGGTGCCGGTGTGAGTGAAAGTAGATTGACAGAAATTTATCGCCTGTTAACAGAAGGGAAACCAGCCTCTGACGGAGAAGAGACTAATATAGGATTGAAAAATATTCATACACGCTTGCAGCTTTACTACAATAATTTAGCATCGCTTCATTTAGAAAATCATTATAATGGTGGTTTTATGGTGACATTGAAGCTTCCGCTAGAAGTTGGGGGTGAAAAGAGTGAAAGCAATTATCGTGGATGATGAAAAGCATGTGCGGGACGGACTGCAGTTGTTGGGAAATTGGAAGGAAAACGGGATTGATATTATCTATGAAGCAGAGGATGGGGACGAGGCGATCATGCTCATCAAGCAGCATCGCCCTGAAATTATTTTCACTGACATGGCTATGCCGAAAAAGGATGGAATCAGCCTGCTTAAGTGGATTGCTGAATCGGATTTGCCAAGCGTGACCATTGTGGTCAGCGGGTACGATGATTACACGTTTATGCGAAATGCGATTACTTATAAAAGTTTTGATTATATATTGAAGCCCATTGATCCGGAACTGCTGAATGAGACGTTAGAGCGGGCAGTGAAAAAGTGGAAGGAAGAAGCCTTGGTCAAAAGGACAATGGGGTCTGTGAGCAATATGGAAACGATTCCTGTTCGTTCCACCGAGCCTGTTTCCATTTCTAGTATGGAAAAGATTGAGGAGTACCTTCGGGCCAACTATCAACAAGATATTACGCTTCAGGAGATTGCCGACCGTTTTTACTTGAGCCGGGAGCATATTTCCCGCAAGTTCAAGCAAGAATATCATGAAACCATTACGGATTATGTGACGCGGATCCGGATGGAGAAGGCGAAGGAGCTTTTAGCAAATCCAACTTTGAAAATTTATGAGATTGCGTATCATATTGGTTATCAGAATGAGAAGTATTTTAGTAAGGTGTATAAGAAGTTTTTTGGTGTGACGCCAAATGAGTATAGGAGTAGTTTAGTAAAATAGGTACCACCGCTGTTGCTTTCCGCACTGTGCTTCGCTTTCCCGCGGGCGGTCCGGGAGCCTCCTCGGCAAGCCTGCGGGGTCTCCCCTGTCCCTTCCTCCCGCGGGAGTCTTCGCCCTGTGCTCCAAGCAACAGCTAGAGTGTCCTTATGGATCATTATTTTTGAAGAATACATAAAAATGAGGTGTAGGTATGAGTCAGTTAAGAATGGGAATTATCGGGGTTGGTGGGATTGCACAGAATCGGCATATCCCGACTTTTTTAAAGATGGCAGAAAAAGTGACCATTACGGCAATAAGTGATGTAAATGAAGAGACCGCAAGGATGGTAGGGGAGAAATTTGGGATTGCCAATGTGTATGCCCATTATGCGGATATGTTTGAACATGTGGATGCGGTGACCATTTGTACGCCAAATAAGTTCCATGCTGAGATTACGATTGCGGCCCTAGAAGCAGGATTGCATGTGTTCTGTGAAAAGCCGATGGCCATGCGACCGGATGAATGTGATGCAATGATTGCTGCTGCTGAAAAATCAGGTAAACAACTTGCGATTGCGTATCATTACAGATTTATGAAAGAATCGGTTGCAGCAAAACGCTTGGTGGATGCGGATGAAATAGGACGGCCGATTGTGGCAAGAGCTAAGGGGATGCGCCGTCGTAAGGTCCCTGGGTGGGGTGTATTTACGAACAAGGAACTGCAGGGCGGAGGAAGCTTGATTGATTATGGCTGCCATCTGTTGGATTTATCCTTGTGGTTGCTTGGAAACCCAAAGCCTGTGGAAGTGATGGGAACGACTTATAATGAGTTAAGTAAAATGCCAGGGCAGGTGAACCAGTGGGGAAGCTTTGATCATGAAACGTTTGAAGTGGATGATCACGTGACTGCTTATATCAAATTTGAAGGCGGAGCTTCATTGCTGTTTGAAACATCCTGGGCTGCGAATGTAAAAGGGGACGAAGAGAGTGTAAGTATCTCCGGCATTAGCGGCGGAGTGGACCTGTTCCCATTTCACGTCAACCAGATGAAGCATGGGATGCTGTTGAATACAGAAGCGGACTGGGTGCCAGGCGAAGACGACCCAAGTATCCCGCAAGCTGAAAACTTCGTAAACAGCTGCCTCGGACACGAAGAACTAATCGTCAAACCTCAACAAGCCATGCAAGTCTCTCTCATCATCGACGCCATCTACCGCAGCAGCGAGACGGGAAAAAGTGTGAGCTTATAAGTTTAAACTAGGTGGAAAGAGGGTTTCGACGTCGAAGGCAAAAATCCTTTAGGGGTCTGACCCCTTTTCGAAAAAAAAAGCAGAGCAGGAATTCTACGGAATCCCTGCTCTGCTTTTTCTTGCTCTTTTCTTAAACATTTTATCTTCTAAAAAGGTCGTTGTCTTCGCCATTGAATAGGTTGTTGCGTTTTTGGGTCATTCTTTCTTTTTTGCGGTCTGAGAAGGGTCCTTCTGAGTGATCCTCTTCAAATAATGAGCCATCGCGCTCTTCTGTATGTCGGACATTCTCCTCTTGCATGTATGTTTCCTCGTCTATATGCACGGATGTCTCCTCTTCTGGAGCATATATGTCACCAGGTTGCTCTGTTTCATGAGATGTAGGTTCATAGCTATCTACCAACGGCTCGTCTCTTTCGATTTCCTGTAATGTATCTTCAAAGAGAATGGGTCCTTTGTCTTCTGTTTCTGTTAAACGCTCATCTCGACTTACTGCAGACGTAGAGTTTACAGTTTTAGTTTTAATAGAGGCGTCCCGTGTTTCCTTTGAGCTGAAAAGCGGCTTTTCGTCCTGACTACGGCTCATATCTCCAGCTGTTTCCTCCAACTCCACACCTAGTGGGCCATCTGAAATCACACGCTTGTCATAGACATCTTCCTCATAGGGTGTTTCCATCGGGAACGGTTGTCCGTGCTCATAAAGTAACGCTTTGTCCACGTCTTCCTCAGAACTATTTTCGGCATAACGCTTTCCGTTATTTCGTTGCTCTCTAGCCAAATTTTCCTCTATTTCCAAATCAGGATTTCCCGTCCTATTCAGTGTAGTTGCTTCAGTCGTCACACTTGCCTGGTCATGGAGAGCAGTAACCTCTTCACGGGCGTAGTCTTTCTCAGTTTCAACTGGATCCCCGCTCAAGATTTGCTCGTCTAACGGAATGCTCCCATCTAAATTCGTATCAGGCATCGGACGATTAATGGAGGTATTTGACTCTGCCAATCTCTTATCCTCTGAAACTACAGGTTTCTCCGCCATTGTGGGTTCGGTACTTTCATCTAAATGCAGGGAAGGCTCTTCCGTCGCATATCTTTCCATCCGGCTCTCTGTCAAAGCTTTTTGACGTAGTTTCATGCTTGAGATTGGTTCTGCCAGTACAAGCACTTTTCCGACTTTTACGTCGAACTCGTAGCGGTAGGCTTCCTCTTTTGCGATGCCCATCTCCATCAACGTAACAGCAACGCTTTTATTTTCCGGTGTGAAGAGGCTCTTTGGTGTAACGATGGAACTGCTTGGGTTGATGCTAGAATACTCATTCAGTTGGGCTTCCCTTTCATCATGAGCACGCGAGAATCCACCCTTGCCAAATTGCTCAACAATACCTCGATTATCACGAATAATCCAGATTTCCTCTGGTTGGTAGCCTTCCGATTGAAGCCAATCAATTTTAGAAAGTGCCTCTTCTTCCATTAAATAAGAACCAATAACCTCTTTACGTTGCTCGTTCATGCAACTTCCTCCTTAGAGTGCTGTAATAAGATTTACATACCCAGAAGTGTAAAAAGGGTAAACCAACCAAGAATATAATTTATAAAACTCTCCATTTTAAGTTAGAAAAACGTCTTAATAGGGAAAATAATTACAAATGATTTACTACTTTATACATATAACACATATATTTGTACCTAGAGAAATTTACATATTTAAAAAAAGCGAGGAACTGGGGGATAATATGACAAATCCAAATGGAGTTACCGTCCTTATTCCAGCCTATAATCCTGATAAACAACTCATAAATCTGATCCGTGACATTGTAAAAGAAGGATTCAAGCAGATTCTGGTGGTTAATGATGGCAGCAAGCCAGAGTGTGCGTCTATTTTTAAAATGATAAAAGAATGGAAAGAATGCACCATCCTCGAGCATCAGGTAAACAAAGGGAAGGGGCAGGCGTTAAAGACTGCTTTTACCCACTTCTTAAAAACCAGTCCTCATTCTGTGGGGCTTGTTACATTGGATGCAGATGGTCAGCATGCAGTCGAGGATATGAAAAAAGTGGCCATGAGGCTTTGCGAGCGACCGAAGAGCCTCGTGCTTGGAGTTCGTAACTTTTCAGCAAAGGACATTCCCTTCCGTAGCAAATTTGGAAACGTATTGACGAAAAACATCGCCCGATTAGCTTGTGGAATGCAAATTTCCGATACCCAAACAGGGCTTAGGGGAATACCGGCCCACTTTATCCAAAAACTGATTCATGTTACCGGCCAACGCTATGAATTCGAAATGAACATGTTAATGGAATGCAAACCGAATAATATTGAGATAGAAGAAGTGAAAATCCAAACTATCTATCTAGAAGACAATAAATCTTCCCACTTTAAGCCGATAAGAGATTCCATAAAAATATACGCAACCTTTTTAAAGTTTGCCTTATCTTCTGTCCTTTCATTTGGCTTGGATATTTTGTTGTTTGCCCTCTTTGTTATGATGTTAAATGGTGTTTTCGTTGAATCTTACATTATTCTGGCAACTGTGCTAGCGAGGGTTCTGTCTTCCTTATTCAACTTTACTGTTAACAGAAAGGTGGTATTCAAATCTACTAGCTCTTATGCTATTGTAAAATACTTTTCCCTAAGCATTGCACAAATGCTGGCATCTGCAGGTGGGGTGTATCTCATCTTTGAGGTGGTCGGTTTTGGGGAAGTTGGTATCAAAATAGTAGTGGATGGACTCCTTTTCCTGGCAAGTTATGTGATCCAGCGTGAATGGGTTTTTAAAAAGAAATACCAAGTTCGAGCAGGACAATAACCATAAAAAGACCTGGGACTATATCCTAGGTCTTTTGCGTTATTCGGAAATAGCTTTTCCAAAAGTTAATTCTAAAAACAACGGCTGTACCCATTGGGAATTCTACATTTTCATTTCCTTTTGAACCAACGTTTGTTTAAAATTTACTATTCGAGATAAGTGTTTGCACAGCAAAACAACAAAAACCTTACCATTTCGACATCCCTTGTAAAGTTTCTGTGAAATAACTTTTTCAAAAGTTAATCTCAAACTCAACCGCTGTACCCATTGGGAATTCTACATTTTCATTTCCGCTTAAACCAACGTTTGTTTAAAAATTACTATTCTTTTTTTTCTGCTGTTTGTTTAGTAGAAGGGAACGAAATTGCTGTAAGTGAACGATCCTGAACTTCCACGCTTGCAATATTTTGGTTCGGAAGGGTGATGTGGTTCACTTCTAAATAATACGTATAAGTGCCGGGAAGTGGAATGATATCGGTCCAAATAATCTTTGTCGTGTTGATTATTGTTTTTTCACAATCATTTTGTCCAAATTGATTGATCAGCGCAAAACTCTCACTTGTTAACGGAGTCGTCTCCCGCAATAACGAAAACTCCACAATAAAGCTATAGGCAGGATTGTTTTCTGTCAGGATAAAGGCTTCGATCATCGCATCCAACTTTACTACTTCATTTGGAAAATGCGTCTTCACTTTCAATTCAATCGCTTGCGTTGGCGTATCCGCTTCTATCCCCAACATCTCATCGCTCTGATTAAAATAATACCGCGGCTCCATTCCTCTAGGTTGCACGTCACAATTACACGGCACCCTGCATCCGCAACTCTTTCTCCATTCAAAATATAAGGACATTGAATAATGCCTCCTTTAGACATACTATCCATTCCATAACATATGCTTGTCATCGGTGTTTGGCGAGGGTAGTAGCCTTGAAAACGAGATAAAATAGAAAAAGGAGCATTTCTCCACCAAAAAAATAAATTTTGGAGAACATATTCACAAAATGGTTTTCATATGCTAGGATGAAAATAGAAAGCGGTTACTTGTACAATGGAACGCTTTAAAGTGATGAGGGTCAGACCCCTTAGAGGTGATGCATTTGATCAAGCCTGTAAAAAAGTACATACAAAGCGATTTTCTGCAAAGAGGCTTGGAGTATGGATTGTTGTCGCATGGGTCTGAATGTAAGGATGTTGGGGTTTTGTTTGTTCAGGATGGTTGGGATTATCTCATAAATGGGAAGATCCATGAAGTTCTTCGGACCAGAGGGAATGGTAAGTTAGGAATTCTTCTTGTGCTTGTTCCACCAGGTACATCTGAGGAAAGATATCACTATTACCATCCTAATGGAAAACAGAATCAGGAGTATTTGGACTTTTTCACCCAAGAGTTAGTACCTGACGTACTTGAAGACATAAAGCTACAAGGAAAGAAAGTAAGAAAAATGGGCCTACTTGGCGACTCCCTAGGAGCAACAGTAAGTTTGACTATTGCTACACAAGAGCCAAGTCTATGGACTGATCTGCTCCTTCAATCCGGAGTGTACCCAGAAATATTATACGACAACATGAAAGCGCTTCATAAAAGGGCGCAGGATTTCCACTGGAATGTCTACCAAGTGGTGGGGCTTCAAGAAGACAATTTTTATTATGCATTATCTGATGAAGTGTTTCACATCTTAACGCACAACCGGAAGTTGATGGAATTGTTCTCTTCGCTATCTATGAATCTTACATACTACGAAGAAAACGAAGGACATCTATGGACATTTTGGCAGAGGGATTTGTCGCGTGCGTTGGATTTTTTCATCCATAAATAAGAAAACAAAGGGGAGAATTAGAGAATGAAGAGGTCAAAATTTTGGTTAGCTTTTATGATGATGTTTACATTGGTATTTGCGGCTGCGTGCAGTAGCAACAATTCTACGGCAAACAATAATAGTGAAGGCTCAAGAGAATCTGATTCAAATGAGCAAGTGGAGATCGAATTCTGGACCATGCAGCTTTCTCCAACATTTGATGACTATATTAATGGGGTTATTGCTGACTTTGAAGAAGAGAACCCGAATGTAAAGGTTAAGTGGGTAGACGTTCCTTGGGGAGACATGGAAACGAAGATTTTAACATCTGTCGCTTCTAAGACTGCTCCAGATGTAGCCAACTTAAACCCTCAATTTGCGGCAAAGCTTGCAGAGCTAGATGCCCTAGTAAACATGGACGAAATGGTTCCAGATGATGTACGTAGCCAGTATTTTGAAGGGGTATGGGCTTCTAACACATTTGATGGAAAGACGTTCGGTATTCCTTGGTACTTATCCTCACAGGTAACTATGTATAACACAGATATTTTTGAAGAAGCTGGACTGGATACAGAGAAGGCTCCAACCACATTTGAAGAGTTAAAAATGGTGGCAAAGCAAATTAAAGATAAGACAGGAAAATACGCATTCTTCCCTGCGTTAGATGGAAGCCATCTTTTGGAGTCCATGGTTATGATGGGTGTGGACTTAACGAATGAAGATATGACGAAAGCAACGTTTAATACGGCAGAAGGAAAAGAAGCTTTCCAATTTTTCGTGGATCTTTATGAAGGTGGTTATATTCCACGTGAAGTATTGACAGAAGGACACTCCAAGGCCGTTGATTTATATCAAGCTGGTGAAATTGCCATTTTAGCTTCTGGCCCTCAATTCCTGACTATCGTTGAAGAGAATGCCCCGGATATTTTAGCAGCAACCAAAACGGCTCCAATTATAACAGGCAAAACAAATAAAAAGAATGTAGCAGCGATGAACCTTGTGGTTCCAAAGCAATCTGAGCACCAACAAGCAGCTGTAGATTTCTCTATCTTTATGACAAATGCAGAAAATCAGGTTGAATTTGATAAACTAACTGCAATACTTCCATCTATTGAAACAGCTTTGGATGATCCATTCTTTAATGAACTTCCTGCTGAACCAACTCCAATAGATGAAGCGCGAATCGTATCTGCTAGCCAGTTAAAGGACAGTGAAGTATTAATTCCTCCAATGAGCAATTTTGAGGACCTTCGTACTGCGATGAATGAAGCATTGCATGCAGCGATGCTAGGTCAAATGACTGTTGATGAAGCATTAGCACAAGCTGAAGCGAAATGGAATGAAATCCTGGCACAATAACGAACACAAAAGAAAGGGAGTTTTTATAGGCAAACTCCCTTTCTTTGTTTACTAGATAAAGAGTACGGTGGTGAAGACATGACCAAAAAACAAATATTTCAACAAATCAAAGGGAAATTGATTGTCTCCTGTCAGGCATTGGAAAATGAACCTCTACATGGCTCAGATGTTATGGCTAAAATGGCCAAGGCGGCATGGATTGGCGGCGCTTCTGGCATTAGAGCGAACGGTGTAAAAGATATAAAGGCAATAAAACAAGCGGTAGCTCTACCTATCATTGGTCTTGTTAAAAGAGATTATCCGGACAGCGAAGTATATATTACAGCAACAAAAAAAGAAGTGGATGAGCTGATAGTAGCAGGCGTTGATATCATCGCACTTGATGCGACAAGCAGAATTCGACCAAATTCCGAAACTCTAGAGTCCTTGGTAGCATACATAAAAGCCAATGATATTCTGGTGATGGCTGACATCTCCACTTTTGAGGAGGGAAAGAGGGCTGCGGATATCGGGGTTGATTGTGTTTCCACCACAATGTCTGGGTATACAGCATATTCTCCACAAAAGCAGGAACCTGACTTTTATTTGTTGAAAAAGTTAGTGAAAGAATTATCCATTCCTGTGTTTGCGGAAGGTAGAATATCTACACCTGAAGAGGCAAAAAAGGCCTTGGATTTAGGAGCGTTTGCAGTGGTAGTTGGCTCTGCCATTACTCGACCTCAGGAAATCACAAAAAGTTTTGCGAAAGTTTTTGAAAAGGAAGTGGCTGGATATGATGGAAGTACAAACGGCGTCAAAGAGCAGGTTAGGCGGATTAATTAATAGTTATTACCCTTCATTGACAAAATCAGAGCAGAAAGTTGCATCTGTTGTTTTGGAACAGATGGAAAAAGTACTTTACTACTCTGTAACGGATCTCGCAGATGTAGCAGAAGTAGGGGAAACGACAGTATTAAGATTTTGTCGAAAAATTGGTTTGAAGGGTTATCAAGAATTTAAACTTGCCATTGCCAAGGACCTATCCTCCATCAACCATGAAAAAGAACATAATAAATCGGAAGAAAACAAACCAGCAAGCCTGGTGGCCTCTATTGCGAACAATACAAAGAATGCTATTGATGAAACGATGAATAAGTTAAATCAGGAAACACTAGATGGGATTATTGAGCTTCTCTTAAAAGCTAAATCTATCCAATTCTTTGGGGTTGGTACATCAGGATTGACCGCTTTGGATGCGAAAAATCGATTTTTACGTTTCGGATTCCGATCAGATGCTGTGATTGATCCGCATTTACAATCTATGACAGCTGCCACACTAGGGCAAGAAGATGTTGTAATTGGTTTAAGTGTCTCTGGGAGTACGAAGGATACGATCGACTCGTTGAAAATTGCGAAGGAAAATGGGGCGAAAATCATTGCTATCACGTATTATGCTAGGTCTCCAATCACAAAGCTTGCTGACTTGGTAATGTTAAGTGGAGGCAAGGAATCCCCGCTTGAAGGAGGTTCACTCGCAGCAAAGATTGCGCAATTATTTGTGATTGACCTTTTATGCACAGGGCTTGCTGTAAAACAGAAAGAGTATTCTTTATCAATGAAAGAAAAAACGGCAAGAGCGGTTATAGAAAAAATTTATTAAGCAGTTAGTTGGTGACAAGATGAATGTAATAGGTGTAGACATTGGCGGTACTGGAGTAAAGGGCGCAATCATTAATAGAAAAGCAGAAATTTTGCAAGAGGTGAAGGTCTCTACCAATATAGCAGAGGGTAGAGAAGGCATCTTGCGCTCTGTTGTGACTGTAATCGATTCCTTATTCCGGAATAATATTCCTGTTTCTGGAATAGGAGTGGGGTCAGCAGGTAGAATAAATCCTGAAAAAGGAGAGGTAGTCTTCGCCACTGCCAACCTGCCAAACTGGGAAGGTACGAAACTGAAAGCCTTTTTGGAAAAGAAGTACGAAGTAGAATCTTATATTGAGAATGATGCAAATACCGCCTTACTCGGAGAAATGTGGGCAGGCGCTACCTATAACAAGCAATTAGAAACTGCAGTCATGCTGACACTCGGCACAGGAGTTGGCGGAGCCACTGCAATAAACGGAAAAATACTTAACGGAAGCAAATTTCAGAGTGGAGAATGGGGACATGTCATTCTCGTCCCTCATGGAAAACCGTGTAATTGTGGAAAAGATGGCTGTATTGAACAATATCTATCAGGTACAGCTTTGACACAAGCCGTTCGCACCGAAACGGAACTCGCTTTTACACATGGTGCTGAGATTTTCGAAGCATATTCAAATGGAAATAAACAGGTCAAAAAGGTGGTTGACCGATATATAGATTATTTGACGATTGTCATCTACAACATCACGGTTGCAATTGATCCACAGGCCATTCTTATTGGCGGTGGTCTTATCGAATCCCAAGCACACTGGTGGAATGAACTTGAAAAGAAACTAAAAAATATGGATGTAAACACTGCAGTCATACCTGCTTTACTTGGAAACAAAGCCGGAATGTTCGGGGCGGCAGCAATGGCATTACAACATATAGAGAAAAGAGGGGAGTCCGTTTGAAAAGAAATCCTTTAACACCATTTTTATTTTTAGTTCCAGGATTAATTATCTTGGGTGCATTCATCTTTTACCCTATGCTCCATGCCATTTGGCTCAGCTTCACTAACTACAATATTGTCAATGATGCCGAATTTATAGGCCTAGAAAACTATCAGGCTCTTTTTGAAGATCCATTGTTTTGGAAAGTTTTAGGGCAAACGCTACTTTACCTCATCCTTGTCGTTCCTGCACTTGTAGTGTTACCTATCTTCCTTGCCATCCTAGTAAATAAACAAATAAAAGGAATTGGATTTTTCCGTTCTGCTTACTACATACCAGTAGTTACGTCCATGGTGGTCGTCGGAATTGCTTGGAAATGGGTTTATGCCGACCAGGGTGTACTTAATTACATTCTTGATTCTCTTGGTGTGATTTCAGCTCCTGTAAACTGGCTGACTTCCACATCTACTTCCATTTTTGCTGTAATGATTGTGACCATTTGGAAGGGACTTGGTTACTATATGGTCATTTATCTTGCAGGTTTACAGTCTATCCCCGATGACCTTTATGAAGCTGCTGATATTGACGGGGCAACCAAGTGGAAACAAATTTGGCACATTACAGTTCCACTCTTGATGCCTTCCATTATGATTGTAACAATTATGTCTTCTATTTCAGCAATGAAAGTTTTTGAAGAAATCTATGTCATGACAGGTGGCGGACCACTTAACAGCTCCAAAACACTTGTATTCTATATTTACCAAGAAGCTTTTGAGAAACTGCAGATGGGGTATGCGAGTGCCGCAGGGGTTGTCTTATTCTTAATTACCTTAATTTTCTCCATTATCAACATCAAATTCATGAACAAAAAAGAAACGGTCATAAAGGGGTGATGAACATGAATTCTCCTTCAATAAATACAAAACAAGTGAATGTAATAAATCCCAAACCTAAAAAGCCACTGACATTCAAAAAAGTGTTAAAGACTTCTCTAACTTATGCGACACTCTTATTTGTCACGCTTATCATGGTAGGTCCATTTCTATGGTTGTTGGCAACCTCTTTGAAATCCGGTGGGGAAAACATTTTCTCCTATCCGCCACAATTCATACCGGAAAAAATCACCTTCCAGAACTACGTGGAAGTTATGAACTTCTTCCCCTTCTGGCGTTATTTATGGAACAGTATTGTTGTTTCTGTTATTACGGTGCTCCTAAATATCATTTTCTGTTCTCTAGCTGCCTACCCGTTGGCACGCATGCAATTCCGTGGAAAAACACTGGTATTTGTCTTAATTATCAGTACGATGATGATCCCCTTTCAGCTTCTAATGATACCGATTTATTTGCTTGCATTAGAAATGGGATTGCAAAACACATATGCAGGATTAATTTTACCTCACGCAACGACTGCATTTGGAATATTCCTGATGCGACAAGCATTCTTAACCATTCCTTACGAATTGGATGAATCAGCAAGGATGGACGGGGCGAATTCCTTCCAGATTTGGTGGAGAATCCTCATGCCACTTGTAAAACCATCTATTGTCACGTTATCCATTTTTACGTTTATGATGGCATGGGGAGACTTCCTCTGGCCACTAATTATTCTGAATGATACAAGCATGTACACCCTACCGCTTGGAGTAAACACGTTAGCTGGCTCCTTTTCAGCTAACTGGCGTTATATAGCAGCTGGTTCTATCATCTCCATTCTGCCGATCATCATTATTTTCGCCATTCTGCAGCGCCACTTCATTGCCGGAGCGATGAAAGGAGCGGTAAAAGGATGACAGTGAAAACATACACTTGCTACGTCGTTTTTCAAACGCACTGGGACCGAGAATGGTACTTGCCTTTCGAGGTTTACCGTCACCGCTTGACTCAAGTAATTGATCGAATAGTAGAAGGTCTCGAGAATAATGAGCTGGAACAGTTTGTTCTGGATGGCCAGATGGCTGCACTAGAGGATTACTTAGAGGTATGCGAACCATATATGGAGGAGCGCATCCTCTCTCTTATAAAAGAAAAGAAAATTATCATTGGCCCTTGGTATGTACTTGCAGATGAGTTTCTCGTTTCCGGTGAATCACTCATTCGAAACTTGGAAATTGGAATGAAGCTTGCCAATAAATATGGTGAATCACAAATGGTGGGCTATTTACCTGATACGTTTGGTCATGTCAGCCAAATGCCTCAACTTCTTAAAGGCTTCGGGATAGACAATGCCATAGCTTGGCGAGGCATTGATTCAGACAAATCCGAACTTATCTGGAAGGCACCAGACGGCTCACAGGTGTTGACCGTCTTTCTACCAGAAGGGTATTACCAACCTGTCCTAAATGAGGAATCATATCAAACCTCTATGGCAAACTATGTGGAAAAGGTGAAGGGATTCGCTCAAACATCAGCCCTTCTTTTAACAAATGGGGGAGATCACTTGATGCCAAAGCATGGGGATATGCTTGGGAAGATAAACGAAATCTCTTCAGAGGAAGTTACATTTGTATCTAGTACATATGAACATTACTTAACTTCTTTAAAAGCCGAACTTCCTGAAGATCTGCCTGTATATTATGGAGAACTGAGAAGCAATAAACATGCTTATGTCCTTCCCAATGTCTTATCAACAAGAACCTACTTGAAGCAGCAGAATCAGATGATGGAGGACGAATTAACAGGTTATACAGAGCCACTATTAACATTAACTGCATCAAACAATTATCCTGCCAGGTATCTAGAGGAATCTTGGAAACTACTTATGAAAAATCATCCACATGATAGTATTTGTGGTTGCAGCCTTGATGAGGTGCACCGTGAGATGGAAACACGAACCATGAAGCTGGGACAGCGCTTAGAGTCTCTTCAAATGGGAGCCTTGGCAGCAGCAGGTATACAGGATGCTGCAGAGAGCGGTCATGCTACAAGAAAACCATTTGAGGATAATACGGTTTTTACAGTATTTAATCCTCATGTTCACAGCTATTCTGGTCCTATCAGAGGGACGATTTGGTTAAAAGAGGACATAGATTTCTCCTTGGTGGATGAACACGGTCAATACTATCAACCTACTATTCTTTCAAAGAGAAAAGACCGTCACTTCGCCTCCCCGCTTGATGCTTTTCCTGAATTTACGGAAGGGACATTTTATGAGGTGATATTTTCTGTTGAAGAGCTGCCAGCAACTTCTCTTACTACTTTTCGAGTAGTGGAAGGTGAATATAAGACATTAGTTGAAATGGAAGCTGGTGTAGTAGATACAGCCTTTTACCGCATAAATGTCGAAACAGACGGCTCATTGACTTTGGAGGAAAAGACAACCGGTCGTACCTACAAAGGGTTACAATCTTTTTACAGTTCATTGGATGTGGGAGATGAATACACATACTCTCCACCGAAGGACGATATAAGAACGTTTGGAAGATTAAAAGGAAATCCAAAAGTAGATTACTCGGGGGATGTTTCTCTCCTACACTACACAGTTGAATTGGAAGTCCCGGCAGGTTGTAGAGAGGATCGCACGGGACCTGTAGAGGAAAAAGTGACAACAGAGATACAAGTGACTGTTATGCTCACAAGTCACTCTCCAAGAATAGAAAGTAAAGTGAAAGTATTAAACCGAGCACAGGACCAACGGCTTCGTGTGCAATTTCCTCTAGGAGCTACCATTGAACAGACATACAGTGACACCGCTTTTGATGTGGTAAAGCGGCCTGCAAAAAAAATAGAGGAGTTTGATGCTCCAAAGCAAAAAGAAGTGCCTGTAGTTGTGGAGCCTTCCCTATCTTTCATACGTGCAGAACAAAATGGAGTAGGGATTCACTTTTTCCATAGAGGGCTACAGGAATACCAAGTAGTTCCTAGTGGGAAGGAAGATATTCTTGAGGTGACAGTATTACGTTCAGTTGGTTGGCTTTCCCGTGATGACTTACGTACTCGCGGAGGTGGGGCTGGGCCTGGGATGGAGACTCCTGAAGGGCAATGCCTAGGCACCTACACTTTTGATATTGCTTTTGAACCTGCTTCTGGATGCACAAATGGAAACATTGCTAAATCTGCCCACTTTTATAGAATCCCTCCAAGAATATATCCAGGGGACGCACGTGGAAAGAACTTAGTTAGATTAGTAGAAATCGATAACAAGGAAGTGCAATGGAGTGCCCTTTACTGTTCGGATGGAGAGATGTATCTCCGACTATGGAATCCAACCAAGAAGGAACAAGCTTTCCAATTTTCGACTGGACAAGAAATAAACACTATTACGAAAGTAAATATGGATAAAAGTGAACTTATTCTGTTAAACGACCAAAGTGATAGGCTGTCACCAAAAGGTATTGCCAACTACAGACTACAGTTTTCATAAAGGGAGCTTGTGATGATGAATAGAAAAATAGCATTGATTCCCATTGATGCAAGACCTGTTACAAGAGAACTTCCAAAACAGATTGCCAAAATTGGCGGGTGGGAGGTTCTATTACCAGAAAAAGAAATGCTTGGTTTTTTGAAAAGACCTGGCAACATCAAAAGTTTAAGCGAATGGCTTTTAAAGGTAGCACCGCAAGTAGACGGGTTCGTCCTTTCTACCGATATGCTCGCATATGGAGGTCTTGTTCCATCGAGGATTAACACAGAGGAGTTACAAGTAATCCTAAAGAGATTGGAACTTATCCTACATTTGAAAAAGACATATCCTGAAAAACCAATCATGGCTTTTAGCGCAACCATGCGAATATCTAATAATTATGTTAATGAAGAAGAGAAAGAGTATTGGAAAGATTACGGGGAGGAAATTTGGCAGTACTCTTATCATACTCACCGCTTTGTACGTACAGAATGTGAAGACTCCAAAACTACAGTTGAGCGGTTATCTGCTGTTATTCCAACTAATATTTTACAAGATTATCTACAAACACGAGAGAGAAACTTTCAAGTGAACCTTTCTCTATTAGATCAAGTGGAAAATGGAACGTTGGATGTGCTTGTATTTCCACAGGACGATACATCCGAATATGGTTTAAATATTGAAGAGCAGGAGAGGCTCACTGATTATGTACGTAAACGGCAGTTATCCTCCAAGGTTTTTATTTACCCAGGCGCAGATGAAGTGGCTAATACCCTCATCTCAAGGCTTATTTACACACTAGAAAATGTGGAGCCACCTTCTTTCTTCCCTTTTTATAGTGGCGAAACAGGTTCCCATGTACATGCAATGTATGAGGACAGACCCATATGTGAATCGGTAAAAGGACAAATTTACGCATTTGGAAGCTATACAGTAGACAATGCCAGTGATGCTGATATCGTCTTTGCTGTTAACGTACCAGGTAAGCGACAAGGCGACCTCGCTCTACAGAAATTCTTGGGTGAAGTAGATACATCCCATCGAAACATAGGTGAATGGATTTCCAGGATTCTTCACTACGTTAAAAGAAAGAAGTTGGTTGGTATTGCAGATGTAGCTTATGCCAATGGAGCAGATCCCTCCATGCTCCCTAGTCTTTTAGATAAGGTGAATCTCTCTACTTTATGCGGGTTTGGTGCTTGGAATACCGCGGGGAATACCTTAGGGACGGTGGTTGCTCAATCCGCCATGGTCTATTTGCAAAAAGCGAAGCCTTCCGTTCCGTTTGAGGATGTTCAAGCAAGAATGGAGCAACAAATGGTATTAAGGCTCCTGGATGACTATCTCTACCAAACAATTGTGAGGCAACAAGTGCGTAAAGCAGTCAAAACTGACACCATCTCAGATGAAACCCTTCTTCAAGAAGTTACAGCCAGATTCCATGAAGAGGCAAAAGTCTTTTTAGAAAAGTACTCCTTAACTTATGAAATAAATGATATTTATTTGCCTTGGAATCGAACCTTTGAAATAGGTATCTGTTTAGAAGAAAAAGGAGCCAACTAGTATGGGGTTAAGAATAGGGGTCGATTTAGGAGGGACCAATCTACGTGTGGCTTTAGTTAAAGAGGACGGTAAAATAGTCAGGGACATGGAGCGGAAAACAGAAGTGGCAAAAGGTCCACAATACATCATAGATAAGATGATTGATATGATACGTGAAATGAAGGGGGATGAAGTGATAAAAGGCGTTGGTGTAGGTTGCCCAGGACCACTTGATCCAAAAACAGGAGTCATCTATAACCCGCCCAATCTTCCCGGTTGGAACAACATCCCTCTAGCAAACATTTTGGAAAAGTCATTATATGAACATGTGAAAATCGATAATGATGCCAACGCAGCAGCTCTTGCAGAAGCCAAATTCGGAGCAGGTGTTGGTGCCGAAAGTGTCTATTATATAACGGTTAGTACAGGAGTTGGCGGCGGCTTTGTATTGGATGGAAAGGTGTTTCAGGGTGCAGCAGGTTACGCAGGTGAAATCGGAAATATGATTATTCTTCCTGGAGGGCCAACACATAATAGTTTAAATGCTGGAGCACTGGAAAGCTTGGCAAGCGGGACGGCAATTGGTCTGAGCGGACAAAAAGGTGGAATGTCCGGGGGAGCGGAAGAAGTGATTCACTTGGCGTCATTAGGAAATCCAACGGCACAAACCATCTTGGATAATGCAATAAACTACTTGGCTATTGGGATAGCTAACCTTGTGCATTCTGTAAACCCATCCATCTTTGTCCTTGGTGGAGGTGTAATGAAATCCGAACGCCAGTTGCTTGAACCTATAAAAGAAAAAGTAAAAAACTACGTATATCCGAGACTGAAGGAAACAATTAATATCGTTCCGGCATCTCTTGGTCCAAAAGCCGGAGTAATTGGTTCGGCGTTTTTAATCCATTGATGAACGATACGATCACACTTCATTTAAGGAGGTGATTCATTCTCAATACATTCAAGTGGGAGAAGTTTTTTCGAAACAGCATTTATCATTGGTCACGGTCAGACTTAGAATGCAAAGGGGAGAAGATTGAGGATGAAAAAAAGTAGTAAGAAGGTAAATCTGTTCATAATCAGTGCATTGGTTTTGGCGCTGATCATAACTGGCTTTCCTATTCAACAACAAACTAGTGCAGCATTGGCGCAAGATCTTGTAAAAGCAGCAAATGGGGAAACGCATGTCATTTTTGATTACAACAGATTAAGAGGGGCCGATCAGATAATCGTTTATACACCAGAGTTTGGTGCAAGTACAAAGAATAATCGCTGGGGAGTAGAGGTAGTCGTAGAGGATGGAATGATAACAGAGGTTCGTGATGGAACTGTCGTAGATCTTTCCAACGCGCCAATCCCTGAAAATGGGTTCGTTGTCTCTGCTCATGGTACAGCAAGAACATGGGTGATGGCGAATCTGAAGGAAGGCGATACGGTCGAAATTTTAGAAGATGTCATCACAGATCCAGTGAGAACATCCACTTTTTCTATTAATAAAATAGATCCGCAAGCACCCTACGAGTTTCCGGGCGGGCGCGGAGCGGATGAACTAGTTGTCTATACATCTTCATATGGAAAAGAACGAACTGGTACTAACCAATACGGTGCAGAATTTATTGTTCGCAATGGAATTGTGGTGGAAATGTCCGGTAGCAACAGTCTTATCCCTGAAGACGGATTCGTGGTGTCGGGTCATGGAGCGGCACAAAGATGGATCCTTGAAAACACACAGGTTGGAGCGGAAGTAACATTTGACCCAAATACTATGAAGATTACTTCTCGTATTGATGCAAGCGCATACATACGCGCGGCAGAACTTGTCATTGAAAAAGCGTCAGCTCAAATTGAAGCAGCGGAAACTAATTTTCTAGACGTACCAATCGAGGAAGCGAAATCCTCACTTAATGAGGCAGCAGAATCATTGAGAATGGCAGAAGAGGCATTCGGTAAAGAGGATTGGCAACGTACTATTGATTATTCGGAACTTGCCGCACAACAGGCTAACAAAGCAGGATTCCAAACGGTGGAATCAAAAGTTGTGGATGCACGAGGAGTTTGGCATCGTCCGACTGAAAGTAACCGAGAGGACATCATTGAAACGTTGGATAAGCTTGCGGACTCTAACTTTAACATTCTATTCTTAGAGACATTTTTCCATGGTTACACCATCTATCCAAGTGAAATTGCCGAACAAAATCCAAACTTTGTAGGCTGGAATCCTCTGGAAGTCTTTATTGAGGAAGGAAAGAAACGTGGGATCGAAGTTCATGCTTGGGTTCACACCTTCTTTGTTGGCCATGAGTCCCTAAATCCTCCTGGTCCTATTTTGACAGAACATCCTGAGTGGGCCGCGGTCGATCGTGAAGGTCGAATTCCTTCTGTGAAAGAAGTAGGCTATTACTATCTTAACCCTGCATTGCCAGCAGTTCGCGATCATCTATCCAGTATTTTTAACGAGATGATATCAACACATGATGTGGATGGACTTCACCTGGATTATATCCGTTACCCTGTCAGTCTGCCGATTGAAAATGGCTACAGCTATGATGAGTATAGCCGTAATGAATTCAAGAAGGTTTCGGGTGTCGATCCGTTGGACATCACACCTGCAGACACTGAGCTTTGGGAAGCTTGGAATGTGTGGAGACAAAATCAAATATCCAGCTTTGTAGAAAGAATTCACGGCGAAGTGAAGGAAGTTGACGAATCGTTAGAACTTTCAACTGCTGTGTTCCCGGAAGTGTCGGACGCCATCGATCAAAAATTTCAAAACTGGGTGGAATGGGTTAGTGCAGGCTACATGGATTTCATTACTCCGATGATTTACGCAGTGGATACAAACTATGTGCAACGTACAACCAATTCATTTTTAGATCGCTTCCAACAACCTGTTTTATCTTATATTGGTTTGGCTCCATTTGTAGGCTTTTCCGATGAACTTTTGGTAGATCAGGTAAAAGCAATGACGGAAACGGATGCAGCTGGACAGGTTCAATTTGCCTTGCATTCCTTAAGAGCAGAGCATTTTGAAGCCTTAAAGGCAGGTCCGCAGCGTAAAAAAGCGTTCTTACCTCATGCTGACCCAATGCATGCAGCTAAATTGTTAGTGAAAGACATAAAACGTAAAATTGCTGATATTTATATACCTAGGGATGGGGTAGACCACCCTGCAATTAGAGCGTTGGAGCAGAAGTTTAGAAACTTGGAGAGAGCTGTAGGTAAAGGGGAAATCTCTGAGGTAAATGGAAAAATCTTAGAGGCCCAGGACTTTATAAAGGATCGTGAAAAACATATCCGACCAGCAGTTTCTGAACACCTACTAAAAGATCTTGATCAGATGGAACAGCTTATGGACTTTGCAGAATTCAAGCAGCAATAAGGATAACTGGTGACGGGTAGACCTGTCACCAGTTTCGTACATAGAGGAGTGAGATCGGATGAAAGCGGATATTATTGTGGTTGGCGGTGGTCTTGGTGGATGTACCGCAGCACTAGCTGCAGCAAAACGAGGGCAACGTGTAATTTTGACAGAGGAAACGGATTGGATTGGAGGTCAACTTACAAGCCAGGCTGTGCCACCGGATGAGCATAAATGGATCGAACAGTTCGGTTGCACGGCCAGTTATCGTAATTTTCGTGACCGAGTAAGAGACTATTACAAGAGGAACTATCCTCTAAAAGAAGAAGCCATAGCAAATGAAAAATTGAACCCTGGTAACGGTTGGGTCAGTAGACTATGCCATGAACCGAAAGTCGCATTGGCAGTTTTAGAGGAAATGCTTGCTCCATTTGTAGGGAGCGGCAGAATTACGATTTTACTAAACTATCAGGTTGAATGTGCTGATGTTGATCAGGACACGGTCCAATCGGTCTTGGTGAAGCATACTAGGACTGGGAATACACTTACCCTAACAGGTGATATCTTCTTAGATGCGACGGAATGCGGAGATTTGCTGCCACTTGCTGGAGTGGAATATGTAACAGGAGCTGAATCAAAAGCGGAAACGGGTGAACTGCATGCACCTGAAGAAGCACGTCCTCAAGATATGCAGCCCATCACACATGTCTTTGCAGTAGATTACTTAGAAGGAGAAGACTTCACTATCGAAAAGCCTTCTCAATATGAAAAATGGAAAGACTATCAGGCACCGTTTTTACAGCACAAGCAACTGAGCTGGTTTGCCCCTGATGCACATACAGGAGAATCGAAGGAATTTACCATGTTTCATCATGGCGATCTCTGGGGGCTTTGGGACTACCGAAGGATCATCGACCCCGCCCTTTTTAAAGAGGGAACATTTCAAGGAGATATCACTTTAATCAATTGGCCGCAAAATGATTACTGGCTCGGGTCCATCATTGATGTCAACCCTGATGACCGTCTGCGATACCTAGAGGAGGCTAAACAATTAAGTTTGTCTCTCTTATATTGGTTGCAAACAGAAGCCCCTCGTCCTGACGGCAGCAAAGGATACCCGGGAGTCCGACTCCGCCCCGATGTTTTAGGAACGGAGGATGGTTTAGCCAAGTATCCTTATATCCGTGAATCACGGAGGATAAAGGCAATATTCACCGTCGTCGAAGAACATATCAATGCAGAAACCAGAGGAAATAAAGGAATTGAAAGATTTGAAGATTCAGTGGGTATTGGTTGTTATCGAATTGACCTACACCCGACAACAGAAACCAACACCTTCTTTTATACGGAAAGCTACCCATTTGAAATCCCACTGGGTGCTTTATTGCCAATCAGGGTGAAAAACCTGCTGCCAGCTTGTAAGAATATTGGAGCCACTCATATTACCAATGGATGTTTCCGTGTTCATCCAGTGGAATGGAACATTGGTGAATCCGCAGGCTATCTTGCAGCATTTTCATTAGAAAAAGGGATTCTTCCCCGTGAAGTGAGGGAGAACGAAGAAATGTTACGTGAGTTCCAAGAGATGTTGGTAAAAGAGGGAATCGAAATAAGCTGGCCGGAGATAGGTGCAATATAAGCGAAAAGAGTGTCTACTAATGTTAATTATGGTGAACTTTCATAAAATGATGAGGTGAACATAATGGGAAACAAGAAAGACGTTCTGTTTCTAGAGCCAGTCTTCCAAGAACGCATATGGGGTGGGACCAAGCTTGCTGATCAATTTGGATATGAGATTGCGTCTGAATTGACGGGAGAATGCTGGGCGGTATCCGGACATCCGAACGGACAAAGTATGATAAAAAACGGTTCTTTTGCAGGTAAACTGTTAGGTGAACTATACACGGAAGAAAAAGAGATATTCGGTAACCATGAGAGTGACAGATTTCCGTTGCTGACAAAAATTCTGGATGCAAACCAAAACCTATCCGTGCAAGTCCATCCGAATGACAAATATGCTAGTGAGAACGAAAACGGAGAGTATGGAAAAACAGAGTGCTGGTATGTGATAGATTGTGAGAAGGATGCCGAAATTATTTTCGGTCATACAGCTGAAACAAAAAAGGAATTTGTCGAAAAGGTTAAGAATGGAGAGTGGGAAGGACTTTTAACACGGGTGAAGGTAAAACCGGGTGATTTTTTTTACGTACCAAGTGGAACCATCCATGCTCTTTGTTCAGGTGTCTTAATTCTTGAGACGCAACAAAATTCTGATACTACTTATCGTGTATATGATTATGACCGAAAAGACAAGAAAGGGAATACTCGGGAATTGCATCTTGAGAAGTCCATTGATGTCTCCACTATTCCTCATAAATCTATGGATGTGGTGCATAAAGTTTCTAAAACAGATGGTGCTACCGTTACAAGATTTGTGGAAGCTGAGTATTTCACTGTCTACAAATGGGAAGTGGATGGAACATATTCTGCAAAATACGAAAAACATTTCCTAATTGGTAGCGTCATTGTTGGTTCCGGAGAGCTTAAGATAAATGAATGTGTTTACCCGCTGAAAAAAGGAGACCACTTTATCATTCCTTCAGGCGTGGAAGAGTTCACTGTCATAGGTAAGGTTGAAATAATTATTTCTCATCCATAAAAAGAATCCGTGAGTTATGGTTATATTATATCTCACGGATTTTTTCGTTTGTAAATTATTCATACAACTCCCTATACACAATCGCCTTCAATGCCAGCAGCTCTTCCTCTGTCAATTTCTTCTCGAATGTTTCCACCAACTCCAGCACTTCCTGTTCTGTCATGCCGTTGGATGCCTTTGACTGTATCTGCTGCATTTCTTGAAGACTGAGCTTTTGCATGACCATTCTTGTTGCTTCTTCACGTGTTTGGACTGGCAGCTCATCAAGATTGGCTTCAGCTCCCTCTGCAAGATAGCTCTTCAAAGCAGGAGACCTGTCTACATACTCCCGAGCCATAGCCACATCGTTATTTTCCACCAGGTCTTTTTCCACATATTCAACTGCCTGATCTTCCAAGTATTTATTGATAAAATAATAGCCTGCATATCCTAGGATTCCTAGGATAAGGGCTGTAGTTAATATTCCTTTGAAAAATTTCATTAAGGACACACCTACCTTTCTTATAACTATATAAAGGGAAAGAGTAGAAAGCAAATTTGAAAAAAAGTTTAAGTACAAAAGAAAACGGCTAAACAATAAAGACATATTACGACGATAAATATTAATTATTAGTAAAAATTTCAAATTATTCTTGTAATTTTACAGAAAAATAGTAGAATTGTAGTATATTTTGTAATTAATTAGGCGGTGAAAATCGGTTGATGAACGACTATAAAAGTATTGAAAGCAAAGACGAGATTATCAAAGTGCTTCAATATGCCTATCAACAAGGCACAGAGAGAGAGAATATATCCATGATGGAACTTATTGATGAAATGAAAGAAAAGCTGCAGTTGCTTATAAAATAAATAGATAGATTACTAGTTAACACCTTCTTTTGGAGGTGTTTTTGTTTTGAAAGGGGATAATTGGATAAGTTATCCAGACTTTGGTCGCCTACACGTGAGGGAGAAATATGTTAGAATTAAACTCGTTGTCTGTAAAACTCAAATGAGATCAGCTAAGAAAAAACAAAAGGTTTAAGGTGATAGAATGATTGGAAGAAACGAACCGTGTCCTTGTGGCAGTGGAAAGAAATATAAAAAGTGTTGTGAAAAAAAGCAAAATGGCTTGGATAAAGTGTTAGAAACGGAAGTGATGGCTTTACAAATTGATATGATGCGCTTTGCATATGAGAAGTTCTCAATTGAACTTGAAGAGGTTAGCTCCAAGTATCTACATAAATTTTCAATGGATGAGATGAAGAGTGAAGCATTTAACGAACTGCTTCACCTCTGGTATATGTTCACAGTAAAGCGAGATAATGGTTTGACGATTGTGGAAGAGTTTGCATCCGCACAAGAAGGCAAGTTCTCCCGCCCACAAGTAAAAGAATGGGCAGAAAGCTGGCAAAAGGCATATCCGTCTGTCTACAAGGTGGCAAATGTGCGAGGGGAGACTTATACCATGGAGGACTTTTTCACAAAGGAGAAAGAAAAAGTCACTTACATTGGCAGAGAGGACAGCTTAAGTAAAAATGAGTTGGTTATTGGCATGTTTGTTCCTTTCAAGCAGGCAAAAGTTGTGTTCATGTCCACTTTTGAACGCGGGGTACTAGAGGCAATCCGTCTAGAAGAGAAGTTTATGGAGGAATTTTCAGAGGTAGACATTGATTCAATCTATATAAGATCGGAATTCCCGGATCTTGCCGGTAAAATGGTAGAGTTTGAATTAAGTGAAGAGGATGTGCAGCAGTTACCTGTCCAAGATGAGGCACAGGAGCGTGTGTTGGGATTGTTTGCAGATGGAGCTGAAAAGCGCGGATATCCGCAAAGATTTTTGGAGTTTGCTTCCATGCTCTGGTCGATCTATTGCATGAAAGAGAGTCCAATGATCCGCAATGAGCAGAATTACGCTGCGGCATTGATTTACTTTTTAGATACACATTTTATGAAAGAACAGCAGGAAACACAGAAAGCGTTAGCGGAAGAGTTTGGTATATCAGCGGGAAGTGTTTCGTCGACGTTCCGTAAACTGGATGAGGTATTACAGCCTGTTATCCAAACTTTTGAAGATGATATCGAGGCGGCATTGCAGGGCGCTTCTTAATGGAAAAAGCATCTGATTTTCTCGACTTATTCCGGGGAGATTGGGTGCTTTTTTCATTTGATAAAATGACCGTTTTCTTGCATAAATTTTCCGCGTATGCGCATGCTACTAAAAAAGTGTAACGATAAATAGGAGGCATGAAAGATGCAGCGGTTTATGTTGGTTGTTTGTAAGATTTTAATAGGCTCGACACTATTCTTTTCCCCACTTGATGCAACGGCGGCACCAAAAGAGGAAGAGGTGGATTCGTACTTAAAGGAAATAGGTTGGACAAGGAAGGACCTGGATAAGTATTTGGCGTTTTATGAGGTCAGTCTGGATGACTTCAAGGACATGGAACAACTGCGTGATGAGCTTGGGACTCCGATCAATGAGGAGAACCTTCTTGTTATGCTTGAAACCTATGATTTGACGAAAGAAGAGTTAGAGGTCCTTTTATCTCGTTTTGGGGAAAAGGTGCAGGATTATACGTTCATTGAGGACTTGGAAATTGCAGTTGATTTCTATATGACCCACGAAGAAGAAGTGGCTCGCGCGGAGGACTTTCTAGTGTCCATGGGATTCGAAGCAGAAGAAGCACGGCAAATTTTCCAGCATATTTTGAGTCTTCCTAAGGATGTGTTGGCGAAGGAGCTTGAAAGATTGCAAGGAATGTTGAATGAAGAACCCAATTCCGTTGAAAAAGTGTTTTCCCTTTGGACGGAGTTTATGGAAGTATTTCAAGTGGAGGCTGACCTTCATGTAGAGGACGGTAGCCGGGTTAAGGTGTCCCAGGAGGCGCTTATGCAGCCTGGATGGTTGGAAGGGAAGGAAGTCCATTTAGACATTTTTGATGGAGAGGGTTCGCTTCTCGCTTCAGCAGTGATGGATGAGCAAATTGTATCACCGTCTTATGTGCAGGTTACAGGAAAGGAGCTCATTCATTTAGGTCAGGTTGGCGTGAAAATGAGCGATGAGCTTTATACCAATAGAATGCCTGATACTGCTTCTGTTTATGGACTTGGGATGCTGGTAGGTTTGTGCTTAGTAGGGTTAGCTGGTTTAATGCTTGGTGTGAGAAGGGTCCGCAGGGCGTAGGGCATGCGGGAGCGTTTTTGGATAGTTGTTCTTTGGATTGTTATGGTGACGGGGGCTGCTTTGTTTGTTGGAAGCGGCCTTTTGTATTGGCAGGGAGTTTCGGCAGTGGAGGAAAGGGTGGAGGCAAGGGGGTTGATGAAGAAGGAAGAGGTTTTGGAATCAGTTGGGGAGTTTGATGTAGCTGAGCATGTGGCTGTAACTATAAAGGCAGGGGAAGAAATAGGAGAAATATCTTTTCCTGTTCTAGACGTAAGTATTCCAGTATTTCATGGTGTGTCCGAGGAGGAGCTCGTAAAGGGTGTGGGGCATGTTCCAGGTACCCTTTTACCAGGGGACGGGGGAAATATTGTGCTTTCTGGGCACAGGGATACCGTATTTCGTCGGCTCAAGGAGCTTGAGGTTGGAGATAAGGTTATGTTTGGGTTTGATGGTGGTTGGTACACATATAAGATTGGCAGGATTAGGGTGGTAGATAAAGAAGATACTTCGGTAGTGGTCCCGCGGCCTCGGGAGGTATTGACGATAACAACGTGTTATCCTTTTACGTTTATTGGGAGAGCCCCTCAGCGGTATGTGGTGGAGGCGGAGTTTATTGGGAGGGTAGAATGAGGCGGAAGTGGAAGAGAAAGCGCCAAGTATATGAGATGAGAGGCAGAGGCAAAGTTTTTTTGTGTGAAATTAAGCTAAAATGAGTGACTTTTGGATGACTTTCCGTACTTCCAAAAGTGTTCGGACAATTCTAGGAGGACTTTGGACAATTTAATACTCTTTTTCCACCTGGTTCGGACAATTATTTAGCTTGTTCGGTCAAATTCTAGGTGGGGTTCGGCCATTTGAAAAATTCGTTCGGACAACTATTAGAAAACTTTGGACAACTTTGCAAAAACTTCGGCCAACTTTCGAAAAACTTCGGTCAAAATCAGTAAAACTTCGGACAATTGGCTCAAAACGCCTAAAACGACACCTAAATCACAGACTAAACGCGAAAAGGGTCAGACCCCTCTTTAGTGCATTAACGCACAGCGGGTCAGACCCCTCTTTATCGCTTTATCAAACTAAACCAATCACGCAGCCATCATTATTTGCTCTTCTCAAGCACTGGTTTTTCTTTTACTTTGTTTTTGAAGGCATTTACAAGGTCGTCGCCGGTGTATCCTTCTCCCACAAGGCGTTCGAGTAGCTTTTCGTGGTAGTTGGTGTTTTTTCGGAAGAGCTCGCCTTCGAACAGAATGCTCATTTTGTCTTCCATCACTGCCACTTGGCGGACGACAGCCTCAAAGGAAGCTGGATCATTTGTCGGTTTAGAGATTGTCGCTTGAACATGAAGCATTTCTTCATTATCGCGGAATCCTTCATATTTTTCCGGCTCGCTTTTTGGCAGTAATGCTTCAATCAGCCAATTTTCTTTTCCGTACTCTCTATTGATAATCAATCCGTCTTGTAAATCCAGCTGTTCAACTTCTTCGCCATGTACAAGGGATATTGCAACAAGTTTGAACGTTTTCATGATTTTCCTCCAACGGGTATATTTTCGATGCTAAGACCGTGATAACATGTACCAATATTTTGTCTTATTATAACATAAGCGCAATGAAAGATACCCATTACCAAATAGCAGGCACGAAAAAAATCTTGAATACACCTAATATTATCTTTCGACAACTCCCCGGCATAATAAAACAGGATTTTCCCCTTAGTGCAAATTCCAATTTTACACCGAATAACCGAGACAAAACCTGAAAACCTCCATTTTACCTACAGTAAGCAAGCAGTTATGATAACGGAGCAACACGAAATTTGTAGAAATAAGGAGGGAGAATCTTGATTAATGAAGTGGTGTTGATTGGTCGAATGGTGAAGGATCCGGATTTGCGTTATACAGGTGATGGAACTCCTGTTGCAAGCTTCAGACTTGCTGTTAATCGCAACTTCAAAAACCAGGAAGGTGTCTATGAGGCGGATTTTGTCTCTTGCACGGCGTGGAGAGGTACTGCGGAAACGACGGCAAATTATTGTCGAAAAGGTGCACTTGTGGCAGTCACAGGTAGGATACAGACCAGTCGATATGAATCGAAGGATGGGACGACAGTCTTTGTTACTGATGTGGTGGTGGACAATGTGCGGTTTCTTGAAAAAAAGAAGGAGGAAAAACCTTCTTCACCGCCAATTCCACCGTATCCAGAAAAGCAGGATACGACAAGGGAGCACAATAGGAGTGATGTTCAAAGTTGGGAGCAATCTCCGCCTTCACAGGAAAACCGGCAAATGGAAAATGTTCAAAGCCGTCCGCCTACTCATCACTCGACACAAAGAACATCAGAATTCCCAGACTTCCCGACACAACCGACGACCCCTGAAAAGGTAGGAGTGTAGCTAAAAGTAATGCAAGGTCATCCCAATAATCAATTGTATTAAGTAATCTTATTTTTACCTATAAAGCAAAGGGCTCCCCTCCCATATTTGCTTTAGCCTTTCTAAAAAAGGCAACTTGCGGAAACAAGCTGCCTTTCTTTTTTTGCTTATCAGCATGTAGTAGAGGATAAGCCCTCATGGTTCCTCTAGAGAGAAGAATTGCCTCTTTGTTCTCCATTTCTTGGTGCCAGCCTCTTTAGGGTTGGCTTTTTTCAACCAAACTTACTTATTGACATAGATGATACCCATCATGTCTTCCATCACTTTCCTATCAGTGATGCTCATGTTGGTGTACTTATGTAGGATGTCCTTGAAATTGGGGTGTTGCTTCAAATAGTCCACAATTTGCATCAGTTTTTCATCAGCTTGGTTAATTTGATAGAGTTGGTTGAATTCTTTTACATAATGTTCTTGTTCGTAGTGGTTTCCTACCAGGTAATCAATCGAAACCTCGAAAAGCTTACTTAGTTCAATGAGAGTTTCGATGGGTGGGACTTCCTTTTCAGTCTCCCATTTGCTGATGGTACCATGCACCCTGTTCAGGCGATCGGCAAGATCTTGTTGCGACCAGTTCTTCTGATTACGAAGGTATTTAATGTTTCTCGCTAAAAAGGACGTGTTCATCATATCTCCTGCCTCTTTTCCGCATTTCCTTTAACGTAATGGAAACGAGAGGGAGTAGTTGTTCTCGTGTGGAACATA
Source organism: Sutcliffiella horikoshii (assembly GCF_008180725.1). Taxonomy (GTDB): domain Bacteria; phylum Bacillota; class Bacilli; order Bacillales; family Bacillaceae_I; genus Sutcliffiella_A; species Sutcliffiella_A horikoshii_B. The sequence continues at coordinate 485,295 of NZ_VTEV01000002.1, forward strand.
GTTACTAAATGTTCTTAAACGGAACAATGTCGAATATTGCAAAATAAAGAGGATGAATGAGAATAGGAAAGAATACCCAGATAAATGCAAAGAATCACCTTATTTCCTATATTTTCTATAAAAAGTAAAATTATCTATAATTAGGAGGAGTGAATGATGAAAGAGGGAGTGATGGATGTGGCTGATTTTAAGTTAACTACGGTAAGTTTCCTTCCAAGTACGGAAGGTCGGAATCAAGATGGACAAGATTATTTTATTTATATAAAAGAACCAAAGGATGACTATTCATCAGCACCCAGATCCTCTTTCTTTGATGCATTGGAAATCTCTAAGGAGGAATCGATTAAGAACGGTAATTGGCGCTGCATTTCAACGAGTTCCAATCAGTCTGTTGAACTGCATTTTCGTTCTTATGCGGATAAAAGAATTATTTCCGTAACCATCAACCTTCCAAGCTACCAACTTGATATCTCTTCTTACGCCTGGTACAGACAGCGTAAAGCCTTCCTTAAGTTAGAATGCCCGGAACAAGTCTGTCAGGATTTAGTAGAAGGATTATTACAAAGGATTTTTGTCAAATACAAAGGGAAAACCGCCTATCTAAGTTTAAAGCAATCAAAACGTGGAGTGACCAGTAAGAATTTTAGTTGAAGGGTATAAGGCGTGCCTAGATAGGACACACCGTAATTAAGTGGAATTTTTTTAGCTTCTAACTCAATTACGGTGGTGGCTCATATGAGAAATAAGAGGATTCTATATTATCTGTTTCTGGCCTTTGGCTGGACTGTCATATTGTTCTATTTGTCTTCCATGTCCTATGCAGAACAGGATATCAGGCCATATTTGCGAATGCTTGTGGCAGAGGAACATATTGCTGCTGTGTTTTCGGGAGTGGAGATTCCTTATGTGAATAACCAAATGAGTGTGGACAGTATGGGAGCCTATCAGTTTGTGGAATTCCTTTTTCGAAAAGGAGCTCACCTGTTTTTTTATAGTGTTCTTGGTTATTTGCTCGTCCGGTACTTTGCCAGTGCCTTAGGGAGAAAGTATTGGAGAGTGTTTCTGTTCAGTTTTTCTATTCTGCTTGTTATTGCGATGCTGGACGAGTTCTTGCAATTCCACCACCCAGACCGCAGCGGGCATTGGGCGGATGTGGGGTTGGATGCGATGGGCGGATTGAAGGGGATTATTACCGGATTTTTGTCCACTTATATTAAGAAGGGTAAGAAAGAAGGAAAGCAAAAAAGCGCAGACTCCTCTATGTAGATGGGGGCTGCGCTTTTTTATATGAGTGGTAAGGAGTTGAACTTATTAGTGAAATGTGTCGCCTGAGCCTTGATGGGTAAGTAAGAAAATGTAAATGAAGACAATTCCAGCGTCAGAATTCGGTTGAAATTGTCTTCACAAGGCACATGAAGACAATTCCACTCCTAAAATCTCGTTAAAATTGTCTTCATCCCGCCTATGAAGACAATTCTAGGCCCAAAAATCCAGTGAGATTGTCTTCATCCTCATCATGCATCGTTACATTCTAGATTACCTTACTTCAACGTCAACAAATCCCTCAATTCCTCATTATCCAGCTCGGTTATCCAGCCTTCACTCGTGATGATCTGATTGTTCAGCGCTTGCTTGGATTCGATCATTGCATCAATTTTCTCCTCCAGCGTACCGGTTGCAATAAACTTATGAACGTGAACAAAACGGCTCTGGCCGATTCGATATGCTCTGTCGGTTGCTTGATTCTCCACGGCTGGATTCCACCAGCGGTCATAGTGGATAACATGATTGGCAGCTGTCAGGTTCAGTCCGGTTCCGCCAGCCTTCAATGAAAGGACCAGAACATTAAATTCCCCGTCCTGGAAATCTTGAATCAGTTGGTCACGTTCTTTTTTGACGACACTTCCATTTAGAAATCTTCCTTTTTCCCCGAGTGTAGTTTCCAATGCTTCAATAATCATATTCCCCATAGAAATGTACTGGGTGAAAATAAGGCAGCTTTCTCCCCGCAAACGAATCTGCTCGACCAGTTCCACTAGCTTTTCCATCTTACTGGAGCGCATTAAGAGATTCTCTGGAGTTTCCTCTTTTAGATAAAGGGCAGGGTGATCGCAGACTTGCTTCAACTGCCCGAGCATTTTTAACACGAGGCCGCGGCGTTGGATACCGCCTAACTCCTCCACCTTGTCTAAGGTCTCTTTCACAAGCTGTTCATAAATAGAAGCCTGCTCGATGGTCAGTGGACAGTATTCCTTTTGCTCCTGCTTGGCAGGGAGGTTCAGGGCCACCTGTTCATCCTGCTTCGTGCGGCGAAGTAAGAATGGTTGAATAAGCATCTGCAATTGCTGAATCTTCTTTTTGTCCTGATCTTTCTCGATTGAAAGAACAAATTGCTTATGGAAGGAGCCTAGCGACCCCAAGTATCCTGGATTGATAAAATCAAAAATTGCCCAGAGTTCTGACAGACGGTTTTCCATAGGTGTACCAGTCAAGGCGATATGATGGCCACCGCTTAAATTTCGAACAGCTTGGGATTGCTTCGTGTCAGCGTTCTTGATGTTTTGTGCTTCATCCAAGCAGATGGTGCGCCAGCCGACACTTGCCAATTCCTCTTCATCAAGATGAGAAATAGCATAAGAGGTCAACACGACATCGGAATTCAAAACTGCTTCTCGGAAAATAGACCCTTTGCCACGATTAGGTCCGTAATGCAACATAACCTCCAAACTTGGAGCGAACTTTTCCAGTTCTTTTTGCCAGTTTCCAAGGACAGAAGTAGGACAAATAATGAGTACAGGCGGTCCTTCCGGTTCCTTTTCCTTGCATGACAAGAAATACGCAATGAGCTGAATGGTTTTTCCTAGTCCCATATCATCTGCAAGACAAGCCCCGAAGCCGTGTTCTCTTAAAAAGGTCAGCCATGCTGCACCTTGCTCCTGATAAGGTCTTAGCTCGCCTTTGAATGTTTCAGGAACCTCAAAAGGCGGGATGTCCTTACCTTGATAGAGTTGTTCAATCAAGCGCTCGGCAGATCCGGTTAGTTCATAGGAAATATCCTGGATGGAATAGCTTCCCCCCGAATCAACGTCATCCGGAAACTCACCGGCCATGCCAGCTGCATTGCTTTTCAAGAGATCCTCCATGCGGATACCGTTCTCTTCTGCATGCTTCATCATCCGTTTTATCTCTTCAATAAACCCTGGATCCAACACGACCCATTCGCCTTTAATCTGTACAAGGCGGCGGTTTTCTTCTACAAGTGCTAGGAACTCCTCTTCCGAAAGCTCGGTATTTCGCGTGGAAAAGCGCCATTCAAAATTAACTAAGGACTGTAACCCTACAAAAGATTGGGAATGGCCGCTGCCTTTCTTCGAGCCGTTCACTCTTGCTTTCACTTTAATTCGAGAATCCTTGATGGCTTGCCACCATGGCGGCAGAAAAATGAAGCTCCCAATTGCCAACAGCCTCTCGCTGCCATCTACAAGAAACCGCCAAGCGTCTTCTTCCGTCAGATAACTTCGAATCTGTCCATTTGAAAAAAGAGAGGGAGTCAGCTGCTGCCATTTCTTAAATCCGCGATTCACTTCTTTTTTGTATTTTTTATAGGAAGGAGGGAGGCTATCTTGTTCCCACACATATAATTCTTCTGTTTTCTTGTCTTTCAACAGGGTTTCCAGCTTCCAGTCTTGTTCCCCTTTTTCCGGTTCCAAAAGACGGAGGCCAAGCTTGAATGGAGTGGTATCTTTCGTCCATCCAATGTCTCGAAGCCAGTCTTCTTCATCCACATACTCCACTAGTGAACCTTCCGTTGCTAATTGCCGCGGATCTTTTGTGTAATCCATCCAGTATGTCTGGAGATACCCATCTTCATTGCGTTCCATCCAATCCTTCATGATGGCGTCCAACCATTCTTCCATTTTGCCGGCATAAGAAGGGAGGAGAGGATTTTGTGCGATCATCTCCTGTCCTTCCTTTGTTAAAGAAAAGGAAAGTCTGCCTTCTTGCCATGCTGCAAAACTCGGTTGAAAGGCTCTTTCGTTCAACAGGTCTGCAACTGTTGGAGCGATTAGGCGATATTGTTCCGATTGATCACACCACTCCAACTCAATAAAAGAGTTCTCGGTATTGTTGGCAAATAGTTCAAGCGCGTCACTGGGATTTAAAAAAATCCCGGAAACGCCATCATTGGTGGATTCCTCTAGGATGGAGCCGAAATACGATCCCTCATGCCATGTAAAGAGAAGGGGGATAAATCGTGACGGTGGCAGAACGGAGGAGCGGATTTTTACATATAGAAAAAATTGATTCCGTTCCTCCATATAAATTGATTTGGCAAATAACGCCTCATTAATCATAACTGAATCTTCCCTTTTTTAATTCTTCTTGGAAGGAGCGGAGTCGCTTCGTTCCTTCTTTTAGCTGCAGTAAATACTGAAGCCAGATGTCTTCGAGTTTCTCTTTTTTATAGAGACTATGTAATGTTTTCAACAGCGATGTCGCTTCTTTATAAGCGGTTTTATTGCGCTGCTCCAATGCCTTGTTTATCGCCACATGATAGAGTGGGAAAAGCGCATAGGCATCCGTTTTTTTGATTTCTTTCAGCTTATAAGCTTCCAAACCACTTAGCTCAAAGCCCATCCAAAGCTGTAACTCCACCCATTGGCGGTAGTTCTTCGTTTCAAACAGATACCATTCATATTCTCCGTAACTATATGGCATCAGTTTGCGCATTGCTTCTTTATATAGTTTATCTTGCCTTGTTTCCATTGCGTACTCCGTCAATAACTTGAGCAGGTGCTTAGTCAGCTGCCTTTTCCGGTCATAGGTTGGTTCTGAATGAATATAGGACGTCACAATTGGCAGCGAGACAGCTAGCCAGTTCTCCAATCTGTCCTTAGCTTTGTTGAAGACTAAGGATTGTAACCAATGGAAAAGGTATGGCGCGTACTGACTGCTGTTTTTTTTGACCAGCTTCAATGCCTCTTCATCTTTTTTCTGTAAAAATAATAAATGTGTTTTCGCCAACTCCGCCTGAAGGGAAGTGTCACCCTCTAGCTCTTTCAGCTCTGAGGCCATCCAGTTGCGACGTTGGAAAACATCATTCCAGGTGAATTGATACACATAAAACATTTCCCTTATAAAAGGCTCCTCTTGTTGCAACAGCGTTTCTCGTATCAGTTGCCTGCTTTCTTTCAGCAAGGAGTCGAGTTGGAAGGCGATGGCGCTATGAAACAAGCCTTTTGATTCCTCTTCCACCATATCTACAAAACGATGTAGGATATCGGCGATGTATTGATATGGCTGTGAGCTATCATAGCTGTTGATGACCTGTTCCATACAATAAAGAGAAGCGTGTAATAAAAACAAGGGACGTATTTCCGCCTTCTTCGGTGCCTGGGTTCGCAGCTTAGGAAAGAACGCGTGTGTCAGGCCGGTAAGATAGGTTCGTTTACTAGGAATGGAGCTTTTATATTGCTGATGCTGATAGTCCACAAATTCAAGCCAGCTAGAAAGAGAATTGTCCTCGTAGCTTGTTGCTTCCTTTTTAATAGTTGCCGATGCGAGGGTAGGAAGGATGTTTTCCGTGCTCTGTTCCTTCCAACCGTCGATAAGAGAGGCAATTGTTTTGGATTGTGACCATACGGAAAGAAAGGTGGCTAGCTGATGGGGGCAGAGGGTGGTTGCGCCGCATGAGCATCTGCTGAGGTCACCGATTTCTTCGTCTAGCAGGACGTGTTTTTGGCCGTTGTCTTGGACTTTTCCGGTCATGGTGGAGCCTTCATGGTAGGCGTGTATGACGTTGCCTTGGCGGAACAGTTTTAGGCCTTCTTTTAGGATGTTTCTGTTGTTGTCGTTTGTGAGTGGGTATGTATTGATCAGCCATGCTGCGAACTGTTCCATTTTTGTCACCATCCATTATTGTTTGAAAAAGTATGTCTTCTATGACTCCCTGCTGCCTTCCGTTCCAGGTGTTCGCTTTCCTAGGGGCGGTGCTTGAGCCTCCTCGCTTCGCTGCGGGGTCTCAAGCTACCACTATCTCCCTCAGGAGTCTCACACCTTGCACTGCAGGTAGCAGGGGGAGCTGGTGTGAGAAAGTGAGTTTCAATAACTCCCTGCAACCTTCCGTTCCAGGTGTTCGCTTTCCGCGGGACGGTGCTTGAGCCTCCTCGCTTCGCTGCGGGGTCTCAAGCTACCACTATCTCCCTCAGGAGTCTCACACCTTGCACTGCAGGCAGCAGGGGGAACTGGTTTGAGAAAGTGTGTCTCATTAACACCCTGCTGCCTTTCGTTCTAGGTGTTCGCTTTCCGCGGGACGGTGCTTGAGCCTCCTCGGCTTCGCCTGTGGGGTCTCAAGCTACCGTTATCCCCCACAGGAGTCTCACACCTTGCACTGCAGGCAGCAGGGGGAGCTGGTGTGAGAAAGTGTGTTTCAATAACTCCCTGCAACCTTCCGTTCCAGGTGTTCGCTTTCCGCGGGACGGTGCTTGAGCCTCCTCGGCTTTGCCTGCGGGGTCTCAAGCTACCGTTATCCCCCGCAGGAGTCTCACACCTTGCACTGCAGGTAGCAGGGCGGACTGGTTGTGAAAAAGTGTAACTTCTATAACTCCCTGTTACCTTTCGTTCCAGGTGTTCGCTTTCCGCGGGACGGTGCTTGAGCCTCCTCGGCTTCGCCTGTGGGGTCTCAAGCTACCGTTATCCCCCACAGGAGTCTCACACCTTGCACTGCAGGCAGCAGGGGGAGCTGGTGTGAGAAAGTGTGTTTCAATAACTCCCTGCAACCTTCCGTTCCAGGTGTTCGCTTTCCGCGGGACGGTGCTTGAGCCTCCTCGGCTTTGCCTGCTGGGTCTCAAGCTACCGTTATCCCCCGCAGGAGTCTCACACCTTGCACTGCAGGTAGCAGGGCGGACTGGTTGTGAAAAAGTGTAACTTCTATAACACCCTGTTACCTTTCGTTCCAGGTGTTCGCTTTCCGCGGGACGGTGCTTGAGCCTCCTCGGCTTCGCCTGTGGGGTCTCAAGCTACCGTTATCCCCCGCAGGAGTCTCACACCTTGCACTGCAGGTAGCAGGGGGAATTGGTTGTGAAGAAGTGTGTTTCAATAACTCCCTGCAACCCTGCGTTTCAAACGTTCGCGGGCGGTTCGGGAGCGTATCTATAGCAAAAAACGAAAAGGTCTACTTCATCGCGTAGACCTTTGCCGGGAAAAACTTCTTATTCTATTATAGGTTTTTTGGAGGGGAGTTACAACCTCGTGACAAATGTACATCTTATTCGACAGTGAAGGTTTCTTTTGCTGTGGCGTGATGGTTTGCATCCGTAAAGATGAATTGGATGGTGTATTCTCCTGGTGGAAGGTCTGCAGCTAAGTCCCTGTAGGAAATAGGGTATTCTAATGCATCTCCTGGTGCTAAAATCATTTCTTTTATAGCTTGGGTGTACATCATGCCTTCAGACAGCTTTTTAACTGCACTGCCGGAATCGTCGTATACGACATAATCGTATTCCTGGCCGGAAGAGAAGTAGATTTCAGCATCCTCCTCCTTGTTGTTAGTAACTTTAAATAGAAAATTCTCGTCTTGTCGGTCAACTTGGACTTCAAGTTCTTCTTTGTTTAACTCGTTTGTTTCTAGCTTCTTTCTTGCCTCTTCTTTTGATTTGATAGGATCACTTGATTCTTTTGAATCATCTGCAGGAGAATTATCTACTTCATTCTCTTCACTTACTGGTGTATTCTCTTCTGTTATGTCAGAACTCCTCTGGGACGAGTCTCCAGACGTTCCACAAGCAGTCAATATTAAGAACATTAGTAGTAATGTCATTATTTTATTCATGGTTCATCCTCCGTTCTTGTAATTTGGGCTAGCGGAATAAGTCATTCCCTTTCTTTTCTTCACTATATATGAACTATACCCCTCTTTGTATAGTTAGACGGAAAAATATATAAAAGGTTACGAAGGGATGATTCGTTCCTTCTCTAATAGTAGAACATAGATAATAAATAGGGAGGAAGAGGTGGAATGTATGATCGTTGTGTTAGATGCTGGTCATGGTTACGGGACACCAGGTAAAAGAACACCTGATGGGATGCGAGAATATGAATTTAATAGGGAAGTTGCCGAATATGCAAAACAAGAATTGACTGGCTATCATGATGTGGAGGTCCGATTCACCCATTCGGATGAAAGAGATGTTCCTTTAAAAGAACGTACAGCAAATGCCAATGCCTGGGGGGCCAGGGCTTTTGTGTCTATTCATGCCAATGCTTTTGGAAATGGAGGATGGAATACAGCACAAGGGATTGAAACATATTGCCCAGTTGCTTATTCCCCTAATTCTAATCGTCTAGCCAATACGATACACAGCAGACTAATACACGCAACTGGAAGAAAAGATAGGGGGATAAAATCAGCGGATTTCCATGTTCTTCGCGAAACAAATATGGCATCAATATTATGTGAATGTGGATTTATGACTAGTTTAGAGGAAGCACGTCTATTGAAATCCGATAGCTATCGCAGATTGTGTGCACATGCCATTACAAAAGGAGTGGTGGAATATTTCAACTTAATGCTAAAAACAACATCTACCTTGTCCTCTGTTTTATACAAAGTACAGGTCGGGGCATTCCGCAGCAAGCAAAATGCAGATCATCTGGCAAAGAAATTAACCCGAAAAGGCTTTACCGTATATGTATTCAAAGAAGAAAATCTATACAAAGTACAAGTAGGAGCTTTTTCTGAAAAAGATAACGCGGACCGGTTAGCAAGGGCATTAAGTTCCCAAGGTTACTCGACCTTTATTATTCAATAAGCGGGTTTCGACTATTTTTTCTCCAAAATTAAGAAAAAAACAGGGAAATTGTACTTATTTATCGAAATAAAGATACAGATAAAGATTGGGGTTTTATAGGGGGAATTTTTTATGTCAAAGATTGATTGGTGGCCAAAGATAAAGCGTTTTATTAATTTTATTTGCTTTACACTCTCACTTCTATTATTAATCTACAATATTAGTATAGTCGGGTTCTTCTATTTGCTTATCACATTCGGAGAAGCTCAAGGTTCAATGATTTATTCCTTGCTGAGTGTAACTGGAATTTTTCTTGTGATCATCCCGCTTGTGTTTCGTATGGCAAAATACAAGTTCTATCACTTTACTTTGATAGGACTCCATTTCGTTGCAGCGTTTTTACCTATGTTCATGAAAAACATGTCAAGTGTGTTCGATCGAATTTTGTAATTTGTCGAAGGTTATGTGGTTGATGAATTTCTTGTATGAGGTAGAATAAATGCTAGATACGTCTAAATATTTAATATAAGAGGTGACAACATAAATTGAAAAAGGGAATGATTGTAGCCTTCCTGTTCATGATTGCCGGTGTTTCTGTTATAGGCTATGGCCTATTTGAAAAATGGAGCATGGATAAAAAAACGGAGGCTGCCTTAAGAGATGCCGTTTCCATTACCGAACAAACAGGAAAAGCTGGAGTATCCGATAAGCAGGAACCAAATAAGAAAGAGCGCCCTCCTAAGCCAGATGACTTTGCACCTGAAATAGGAGAAGTAGTCGGTTTATTGGAAATTCCGAGGCTTGATGCTAAATTGCCTATTGTCGAAGGAACCGATCCTGCAGAGTTAGAGAAGGGAGTGGGGCATTTTAAAGGTGCATCTTTCCCTGGTGAAGAAGGACAGATTGTTTTTTCTGGCCATAGAGATACGGTTTTTCTAAGATTAGGAGAACTGGAAGTTGGGGACAGGTTCTATGTCAGCATGCCTTACGGGGATTATATGTACGAAATCTATGATTCTAAAATAGTGGATGAAGATGATAGATCAGTAATTACCTTGCAAAAGGAAAAAGAGGATCTTCTCTTAACTACATGCTATCCTTTTACACTGACAGGAGCGGCTCCTGAGAGGTATATACTTTATGCTAAACCTGTTGACTCAAGATGAGGACACCTTTCGAGGTGTTTTTTTATTTTCTCTTTATCGACAAAAACTTAAAAAAGTTTATAGATATAAAGTAGTTATTTTTAGAAAAACTTTTTCTGTAAAAAATCAGGGTTAAATAGAATTAATTAGCAATTTATTAATATATCAGAATAACTATCTATTTCTATAATTAGTTAATTTTTTTGAAAGAAGTGTTGGTTTTACCTTATTCGACAAAATACGCCCGTTCTCAATGATTCTCTTCTATGATAATATAGGACTAATCGATATAAAGAACGATAGGTAGTGCCAAAGTACTATATTTGGAGGGGAAATAATGATTGATGTTCATTGCCATATACTTCCGGGTGCGGATGATGGAGCAAGACATATGACGGAGAGCTTGGAGATGGCCAGGGTTGCTGCAAAAGAGGGGATCACTAAAATAGTTGCAACACCCCATCATAATAATGGGCAATACATGAATTCCAAAGATGAAATATTAGAGAAGGTCAAGGAACTTAATGACCGCTTGGAAAAGGAAGGCATAGACATAACCATCCTGCCTGGGCAAGAGTGCCGTATTTCAGGAGAACTATTGGAACAGTACGAGAGAAATGAACTACTTACTATAAACAATACAGATAGATATGTATTCATCGAACTCCCTTCTAGCCAAGTTCCCCTATATACGGAGAAGATCATCTATGATATTCAGCTGAAAGGTTTGACTCCTGTTATTGTACATCCTGAGCGGAATGCAGAATTGATTGAAAACCCGGAAAAACTTTACCAACTAGTCAAAAAAGGTGCATGTACGCAAGTAACGGCATCTAGTGTAGCTGGGAAGTTTGGAAAGAAAATCAAAAAGTTTTCCTTAGACCTGATTGATGCCAACCTTACCCATCTTGTCGCATCAGACGCCCATAACCTTAAGACTAGAAGCTTTCAAATGGCTGAAGCTTATAAAGTTATTGAAAGAGAATGTGGTACAGAAGCGAAATACCTTCTAATGGAAAATGCAGAGTTACTAGTGGAAGGTTCTATGATGATGAAGGAAATCCCTGAAAGAATCAAAAAGAAGAAGTTATTCGGTCTACTAGGATAATTATAAAATGAAGAGAGGGCTACCCATTAGCGGTAGCCCTCTTCTTTATTAGTTGTTGCTCGCAACTTCCGAATCAAGTTCGAGATGTTCTTTCAATTGATTAGATAAATTAATGCGATCTTCCTCTGCCACAATAAGATAATAGATGTTTTCAATTCTAGTCCCAGAGCCTGTTATTTGATGCTGGGAAAGATTATGGCGGGCCTCTTTGTAATTGGCTTGGATGTCAATCATTTCATCAAAAGTTAGATTAGTACGTACATTGTTACCCAATACATCTAAGATATCATCAAACTTAGTAACAGAAGAAATGGATGCTCCTTTATTGATTACACCCTGAATAATATCACGCTGTCTTTGTTGTCGGCCAAAGTCGCTGTCAAGCTTACGCATGCGGGAAAAGCTTAACGCTTCCTCCCCATTCAGCTCAATTTCCCCTAAAGGGAAGTGATGTCCGCTTTGACTGAATTCCAGTTTATTGTTTACTGTAACTCCGCCAACAGCATCTACGATATCCTTAAAACTTTCCATATTAACCTGCACAAAATAATCAATAGGTATGTCTAAGAAGTTCTCCACTGTAGCTATGGACATCTCCGGTCCACCGAACGCATAAGCATGATTAATTTTATCGTCGAACCCTTTACCGACAATTTCCGTTCTTGTATCACGCGGAATGCTAACCATCTGCATAGACTTATCATTTGGATTCACCGTCAGGACAATCATCGAATCTGAACGCCCTTTATCCCCAGGTCTTTCGTCTACACCTAGTATAAGGAAAGCTAATGGGTCCTTTTGGCTGAAGTCTACTTCGGTAGATCTTTTTTCAGAATTAGGTCTGTCTAGTGGTGTATGCATGGAAGTTGCAGCACTTTCGAGTGATTTATATACACTAAAAGCAAAAACTCCAACTCCTATCGTAGCAATACCTAAAAAACTAACTAAGATAATGAACCATTTTTTCTTGAACATTCAGCACTCTTCCTTTTTCATATTCTGTTTTGATTATATGGGTATTCGGTCATTTATACAATATAGGAAAAGTTAATTACTTTTTGAAATTGTAATTTTTTGTAGATTTAGTGAAATTCAACCGAATCAGAAGCTTCATGGCCAAGCATCTTCATTTAGCAGAGAATTCTAATCTTGGAAAGAAGATGATCCACAAGGAATAACTAATTAATAACAAAATCGGTCGTGACAAGGTAATTAATCAGACAACTATATGATAATTTGAAGATTAGTAAGAACAATGTGAAGTGTAGGGGTGTTATTTTTTGAAAAATAACAATATTAGTACATTCAATAGATTTAATTTACATATTCTGTCTATTTTCTTTTTTAGTTTGGGCCTAGAGAATCTTTTTTAAAATTTTTCCTTTATTACATTTACATTACAATTCCAATCCTATAGGATATATAGGGGATTAATCTATTGGTATACTAAAACAATTATTATAGAATTTTCTAAAAGAACAACTCTGGAGGTACACACAATGAAAAAAATTAAAGTAATGACTGTCTTCGGGACTAGACCAGAAGCTATAAAAATGGCGCCTTTAGTTTTGGAGTTACAAAAGAACTCTGAACATATTGAATCAATTGTAACCGTTACTGGTCAGCATAGAGAAATGTTAGATCAAGTTTTAGAGATTTTCAATGTTACTCCAGACTATGATTTGAATATCATGAAGGCAAGACAGACGTTGATTGATGTAACGTCAAATGTACTTCATGGTTTAGACGAAGTTTTAAAAGAGGTAAAACCTGATATTGTACTAGTACACGGAGATACGACGACAACTTTCGTTGCTGGGCTGGCAGCATTCTACAATCAAATTGCAGTAGGGCATGTTGAAGCAGGATTGAGAACATGGAATAAATACTCTCCTTTCCCTGAAGAAATGAATAGACAGTTAACTGGTGTGCTTGCTGATTTACACTTTGCACCAACTAGTCAAGCATCTGCAAGTTTACTCAATGAAAACAAAAAATCAGATGATGTATATATTACAGGAAATACTGCTATTGATGCTCTTAAAACAACAGTTACAGAAAATTATCACCACGAAGTATTGGACAGAATTGGTGAGGACCGTATGATTCTATTAACTGCCCATAGAAGAGAAAACCTTGGTGAACCCATGCGCAACATGTTCAGGGCTATTAAGCGATTAGTAGAAGAACATAATGATGTACAAGTTGTATATCCTGTTCATCTTAATCCGGTAGTTCGTGAATTAGCAGACGAAGTATTGGGGAACGATTCCAGAATTCATTTAATAGAACCATTAGGTGTCCTAGATTTTCATAACTTCGCCTCTCGTGCTCATATTATCTTGACCGATTCTGGTGGGGTTCAGGAAGAGGCTCCTTCTTTGGGAACTCCAGTATTAGTTTTACGTGATACAACAGAACGACCAGAAGGGATTGAAGCCGGTACTCTAAAGTTGGCAGGAACAGCTGAAGAGAGTATATATTCTCTTGCTAAGGAATTATTAACAGATAAAGCTGTATTCGATAGGATGTCGAAAGCTTCAAACCCTTACGGAGATGGGAAAGCTTCTAAAAGAATTGTACAGGCGATACTATATCATTTTAATAGAACTAAAACGAAACCTTCAGAGTTTATCTAAACCTTTAAATAAATCCATTATAAATCCTCATTACTGATGTGGTGAGGATTTATTTTGTTAAAAAGTATGCTATGTAAAATTTGGAATTACGGAAGGTTAATAGAGCCGTTTACATCAAAATTTATATAGATTACTATTAAAAAGGAAGTCGAAATTATTTTTAGTTTTAGGTGGAGTAATAATGAAAACACTAGATCACTATCCAAAGTCAATTTCTAAAGCAAGCATTAAGATAAAGCAAGATTCCTCCTTAGAGCAATTGGAGCAACTAGAGAACTTAATTTTGTTAGCAGTAAAAAAAGGAAGAAGGCTCTAGAGAAGATTACGAGTACCAATACTAATTAACTAATAGTGTTTTCTAATACTTATAATTCCTCAAAGGTTAACAAGGGGCTATATTATGAATAAAAGAGTTTTAATGATTTCACAAAATTTTTACCCTGAAATTGGTAGTGCCGCTAATAGGATGAAAAATATATATAAACTTCTAAAAGAAAATGGATTTGATGTTGAAGTTATCACTACAGAACCTGCATATCCTAATAAAAAAATTTATAAAGATGAAAAATTCTGGGATGACGATAGTATTAATGAGGACGAAAAAAGTAGAATAAAGCGAACGTCTGTAAAAACGAGGAAGTATTCTAGAACTATTCTAAATAGGCTATTTTACTATTTAGAGATATCACTTAAAATGTTAATTTATATTTTTAGAAGTAAAAAAAAATATGATGTAGTCTATGTAACTTCACCTGCTATATTTATTGGAATTGTAGGTGTAATAGCTAAGTATCGGTTCAAAAGCAAATTATTGTTAGATATTAGGGACCTATGGCCCGAATCGCTTAAGGGTGTGGGAGTACTCGATAATAATACTGTCATAAATCTATTTAGTAGGATAGAAAAAATACTTTATAAGAACGCAAATAGGATAATAGTCAATAGTAAAGGGTTCGTTAATCATATTATAAATATTGCAGGCATTGATTCTAGTTTAGTTGAGTATATCCCTAACGGTGCAATAAAAGAAGAGTTAATTACAAGTGAAGCTAAAAAAGGATTTAATGTTATCTATGCAGGTAACATAGGATTGGCCCAAGACACTAATATGATAATGAAGCTAGCTAAAGAATTAAACAATAGAAATATTGATTTGCATATTATTGGCTATGGAATGAAAGCTTATGAGCTTAATCAATTTGTTATTGAAAATAAGTTGAGTAATGTATTCTTTGTCAGTCCAAGTACTCGAAATGAATGTTTAAATATTATAGCGAAATATCAGGTGGGAATTGTAACATTAAATGACAAACAAGTATTTGAAACAGTATTACCAGGGAAGATTATTGACTATATGACTATAGGATTACCAATAGTAGCTTCAGTATCAGGGTATTCAAAAAAAATAATAGAGGATACAAAATCAGGTTTTGTCATCAGCGAGAAAAACGTGGACAAAATGATAAAGAAAATTGAAATACTATATAATAATAGTGAATTACGTACAAGAATGTCTTTAAATGGTATAGAAGCTGTGAAAGCAAATTTTATGTGGGAGAAAAATATAAAGACCCTTATAAAAGTCTTAGAAGAAGAATTAAATTATACACATAACTTTAATAATAAAAACATAAAACAAGACAAGGTTGAATCACTATGAGAAAAAAAGTATGCATGTTTGTTTGGAATCATTTTACTAATGATGCAAGGGTTATGAGAGAATGCACGGCATTATCTGAAAACCAGTACAGTGTAGATTTAATATGCATTGAGGATCCTAATGATAAAAACTTGCCTTTATATGAAGAAATAAATTCCAATTTCAAGGTATTTAGAGTGAAACGATATCCAAGTTCTTTGTTAATGTTACAAAAAGTTTATCGAGTTTGCTTTATAAATAAACTAGCTACAATGTTCTCCGTGTTAGTATGGTTATTTTTTACGTATTTTTTTCCTTTAATGAGTGTTGTTTTAACAATTTTATTTCTACTTCTATTAAAAACTAGACTTAAAACAGTAGTAATTAGAGGGAGTATAATTTTGAGGATGGTTCTTAAAGGATTGAAAAAAAATTATAAAATATATCATGCCAATGATCTTAATACTTTAACGCAAGCATATATATGCTCAAAAATTAGGCTTAGAAGTAGACAATTAGTATATGATTCTCACGAAGTACAAACTAGTAGAACGGGATATGATAGTAGTTTATATGCTATTTTGGAAAAATTCTACATTAAAAAAATAGATAGAATGATTGTAGAGAATCATACAAGGGCTAAATATAATCAGGAGTTATATGGATTTTACCCATCAGTCGTATATAATTACCCTTTTAAACAAGTTCATAACATAACTGAGAGCAAAAATCTCCATAAA
Organism: Sutcliffiella horikoshii; assembly: GCF_008180725.1. Taxonomy (GTDB): domain Bacteria; phylum Bacillota; class Bacilli; order Bacillales; family Bacillaceae_I; genus Sutcliffiella_A; species Sutcliffiella_A horikoshii_B. The sequence continues at coordinate 501,355 of NZ_VTEV01000002.1, forward strand.
ATCTTAAATCTTTCTCCAAATGAAAAAATTTTATTATATCAAGGAGGAATTCAAGTAGGTAGGGGATTAGAAAAGCTAATAGATGCTGTTCCTCTTTTTAGGGAAGGTATATTAGTATTTATTGGTGATGGAAAAATAAAGAAACATTTGGAATATATTGTTAAAGAAAAACAATTGGATAATAGAGTAAAGTTTCTTCCGAAGGTACCTTTGGGAGAATTACCAGCCTATACAAAAAATGCATACTTAGGTTTTCAAGTTCTAAATAATGTTTGTTTTAACCATTACTCAGCCTCATCAAATAAGCTATTTGAATATTTGATGGCAGGAGTACCAGTAGTTGCATGTGGTTTTCCTGAAATAAAAAAAGTAGTAGAAGAAAACCAAGTAGGGATATGTGTAGATTCGCATAATTATGAATCTATTGCAGAAGGAGTAAATGTACTACTGTCAAACGATAAGCTCAGACAAAAATTCGCTGATAATACTAGATACGCAAGCAGTAAATATAATTGGGAAAACGAAAAAATAAATTTCTTGGAAGTTTATGCTTCTCTCGGTAGTTGAAAAAAAGTAAAAGGGTTGAGTTAAAATGCAAAAATTTATAAATATTAATGAACTTGAATTTGATGGGAAAGATAGGTATTTAGTGATAACTACTGCTTATCCACATCCGAGGCAACTTTATAAAAATGGTTTTATCCATAGAAGAGTAAAGGCGTATATGGAAAGGAATCTCAAAGTTGATATTTTTGTGTTACATCCTGCTTATACTAAAAGTGAAATGTACTTGTTCGAGGGTGTACAAGTTTTTAGAGGGACTGAAGAGCATTTAAGAAGTTTTTTAGAATTCAAGGCTCATTGTAAAGCGCTGATACATTTTGCTACACCGAAGATGGTTAATGCGATATTAGAAGTTCGCAAAGAAATGCCAGTAATTACTTGGATACATGGCTACGAAACTGAAGCGTGGCACCGAAGATGGTTCAATTTTTTAGATAATCCAACAAGTTTAAGAAGAATCCTTGATATGGCTGATAACTACTATATAGAACAATTAAGCTTTATGAATTGGTTCTATCAAACAGATGAACTGAATACAACATTTGTTCATATTTCAAAGTGGTTTAAAGAGCATATTGCGGAATGTGACGCAAGAGCAGTTTCTAAAAGAGCTGCAATTATACCCAATGTTATCGATGAAGAATTGTTCAATTATGTTGAAAAACCGGTAGAACAAAGAATGAATATTCTTTCAATAAGACCCTACGCTTCCCGGAAATATGCTAATGATTTGTCTGCAGAAGCAGTTTTGGAATTATCGAAAAGACCTTTTTTCAAAAGATTAAACTTTGAATTCTATGGTGAAGGGCCACTTTTTGATGAAATTACTAATAAGATAAAACAATTTCCGAATGTCAAAATACATAAAGGGTTCTTGTCTCAAAATCAAATTGCTGATGTGCACAAAAAAAATGGTATTTTCTTATGTCCTACTAGGCTAGACTCACAAGGTGTTTCTATGTGTGAAGCTATGTCAAGCGGCTTAGTTCCTATTTCTACAAATATTACTGCTATTCCTGAATTTGTAGAGCATGATTATTCTGGTTTACTTACTAAACCAGAATCGCCTGTTGATATTGCAGACGCTATAGAACGGTTGTACTTTAACCCCGATGTATTTACAAGGGTGTCAAAGACTGCTGCTATTTCTATACGTGAAAAATGTTCAAAAGATGTTGTGATTAATAGTGAGTTGGAATTAATTAAAGCTTAAGTAAAGGAGGAAGAACGATGAGAGACGGTGAATATTGGAAATGTATGTACGAAGAATTAGAGGTTCAAATGAAGGAAATGATGCACATGTCTTTAGAAATGGTAGAAAAATATCAAACTCATGGATGGGAAGAGAAGTATAGCGAACTTCAAAAAAAACATGATACTCTACTAAATGAAAATAGAAAACTAAAGTTATTTGAACATAGGGTGAAAATTACCTTCGTAGGTAAATTAGCACTTAAATATATTCAACTTAAAGCTAAGTTGAAAAATACTATTAAAAAGTGAACTAGAAAATCAGGATGTGAAAGTAATGCTACCACTAAAAGCAAATAACACTGACAATAAAGTTAAGGTCCTCCTATTTGGTTTCATTGATATGAATGCAATGGATGGTTCAGCCGTATTCCTAACTTCTTTATCAAATACACTTGCTAAAGATAAAAATATTCAAGTTGATCTATTATTAGCAAGGCCTATTATTAGGGATTTTCTTGTTAAACCTCTAGAGCAAATTGAAAATGTAAATGTAATTAATCCTTTTCAGGATGAGGAATTTATTAATTGTGATAATCCTTGGAAAGATAAAGGATTCTTAAATTATGAGATCGTTGAAATGCTCATTAGTCACTATTGGAAAAAAAATGATTACGACTGGTTAATTGTTAGAAGTATGGAAACAGTAATAAAACTATTAAATCACAAAGAGATCATTAACAAAACACTTGTATATGCTACTGGTTTAACACATATGAATCAAAGTCTTTCAAATAAAGAGTTAGAAGTTATTAAAAGCATTTATAATCAGAGCGCATATTTTTTATGCCAAACCAATGAAATGAAACAATTTGTTATAAATTTACTTTCTTTAGATGATAAAAGCAATAAAGTTGAAGTGCTAACACCTATGATTCCAGATATTGTAGAAGAAAATGTTATCAATGAAATAAAAACTAGTAATAAAAATAAATTAGTATATACTGGTAAGTTTGACCCGAAGTGGAAGACAATAGAAATAATAACTGCTTTTAAAGAATTGAAAAGAGAGATTAACTCACTTACTTTAGATATAGCTGGAGATAAATTTAATAAAGATCCAAATAATCCATTCTTTCAAGAGGAATCAATTTATTTAATGAAAGAAACTGAGGGTGTATCTTGGTACGGCGCAGTACCTAGAGAAAAGGCTCAAGAATTAATTATCGATAGTGATATCGGAATTACCTGGAGAAGTACGGAAATGGATATAAGCTTGGAATTGTCGACCAAGTTATTAGAATACGGTATTCTGAAAAAAGCAGTTATTATGAATCCTACTGATATGCATAAAGAAATATTTGGGGAGGATTACCCTTTATATGCAGTGACTGAAAAAGACTTTCGTGAAAAAATAAAATTAGCATTACTAGATAAAGAAGTTTATAATTTTGCAGCAGACAGAATGTATGAAGTAAGTAAACAATTCGTATTTTCGCAGGCAATAAAAGGACTTCAACCTTTATTATGGAAAGAAAAAACTAGGCTTCTTATAGAACAAGAACGAAAAGATGGACTTAAAATTTTCGCTAATTCAAAAAGCACTTTAATAAATCGTATTATAAATAAAAATTTCCAGGATCTCACTTCTAAGTCTAAATTGTATAGCAAGAATATTTATGTAATCGAAAAAATTGAAAATGAAACTATTGATATAAAAGAACTTCTAAAGTTATCAAAGGTTGGAATAATAAATAATATAGAAACTTTAGGTTGTTTGCGTTTAATATATTTTTATAAAAATAATACTAACTTTGAAAAAAATTTAGAAGAAAACCTTAAATTTGTAAATAGGTACTTTGTTTCTCACAAAAGCCAACCGATAAAAAATAGAGCATCATATATGATTACAGATAGAGATAACAATTCTAACTTACAAACAAAAGAACTTAACCTGAAAATTGCTAAATTAAGCTCTGAAAATGCAAATTTGAAAATCGATCTAAACCATTTAATGAAGAAGAATTTGAATTTAGAAAAACGATACAAGGCATTATCAAACTCGAAATTTGGAAAACTAACTATTAAATACTGGAAATATAAAAAGGAAAAGCAAAAGAACACGAAATGAATAAAAGTAATTAGTAATTTAATATTTAAATGACTGAAAATGGAGTGTATAAAATGAATATTTGTACAGTTGGTTTAGGATACATTGGATTACCTACTTCAATAATGTTTGCTAAGCATGGTGTTAATGTTGTTGGAGTTGATATCAGAGAAGAAGTAGTAGAGAGTTTAAATAATGGTAAAATTCATTTAGAAGAACCGGGTCTACAAGATGCATTAACGGAAGTAACAGGTTTAGGTAGATTTAAAGCATCTACGAAACCTGATAAAGCAAATGCATATATTATAGCAGTACCAACACCTAATAATGATGATGATTATAAATCATGTGATTTAAGTTATGTTTTAAGTGCAGTAAATTCTATATTACCATATGTAGAAAAAGGTAATGTTATAATTGTAGAATCAACAATTGCACCGAGAAGTATGGATGATTTTGTTAAACCTCTAGTTGAGGAAGTTGGTTTTGTTGTTGGTAAGGATATATATTTAGTTCACTGCCCAGAAAGGGTTCTTCCGGGACAAATACTCCATGAGTTAATATATAATAACAGGATTGTAGGAGGAATTACTCCTCAATGCACTGCAGCAGGAGCGGAAATTTACAGTACTTTCGTTAAAGGTGAAATCATTAAAACAGATGCGAAAACTGCAGAAATGTCTAAATTAATGGAAAATACCTTTAGAGATGTAAATATTGCATTAGCCAACGAAATGACTAAAGTATGTAACGAGTTAGATATCAATGCTTTAGAAGTAATAAATATGGCCAATAAACACCCAAGAGTTAATTTGCATACACCAGGACCTGGAGTAGGAGGCCATTGTTTAGCTGTTGATCCTTATTTCATTGTTGCAAAAGCGCCTGAAACTGCTAGATTAATAAATATGGCTAGAGAAATTAATACTTCTATGCCTAATTATGTTTTAGAAAACGTAGATAACATTATGCAAAAGTGTAAAGGTAAAGTCATTACTGTATTTGGATTAACCTATAAAGGTAATGTAGATGATATTCGTGAAAGTCCTGCTATGGAAATTTATGAAAGTCTAATTGAGCAAAATAAATATATAGTCCGTGCATATGATCCACATGTAACTAATTCATTTGTAATAAATAACTTGGAAAAATCAGTTGATAATTCTGATTTAATTCTTATCTTGACTGACCATTCTGAGTTTAAAGAACTGGACTTTGAAAAATTGAATTCTATGAATACTAAACAGATATTTGATACTAAAAATATTGTTATTAACTCGCCTAATGAGTTTAATTATGTTAACTTTGGTAATTTATCATCATACATTAACAAGAAAGATGCAATTTTGGTATGAATTTTGCTTTACAAGTTATTAAAGAACAATTTTCTAATAGACACCTAATACTTAGGCTTGCAAGCTACGATATTAAAAGCAATTATCAAATGCATTACTTGGGTTTACTGTGGCAGTTTTTAAATCCTATTTCCCAAGTCTTTGTATATTGGCTTGTTTTTGGTATCGGTATTAGGGGGGGAGATCCGATAGGTGATGTTCCATTCTTTATATGGCTTGTTATAGGATTAATACCTTGGTTTTTTATTGCTCCAACAATTGTTCAAGGTTCTAATAGTGTCTATGCCAAAGTAAATATGGTATCTAAAATGAAATTTCCTGTTAGTGTGTTGCCAACAATAACTATTTTTAAAAACTCATTTAGTTTTTTTATCATGTTATTTGTTTTAATACTGATTTTATTAATGAATAAGCTTAATCCAGGCATTTTTCTAATTCAATTACCCTATTACCTATTTTCTATGTATGCATTTTTATTTTCAGTTACCTTGTTGTTTTCTACAATCTCGACAGTGATAAGAGATTTTCAAGTGGCTTTACAATCAGTTATGAGAATGCTATTTTTCTTATCTCCAATATTATGGGACTTAGCAGATATGTCTCATTTGTTGCAAGCTCTTTTTAAACTAAATCCTTTCACATATCTAATTTTAGGTTTTAGAAATACATTTATAGGGAATCAATGGTTTTTTTATGATTTAACATATACCATCTATTTTTGGTCTATAACAATATTCATATTGTTTTTAGGTGCTTTTTTACACATGAAATTAAGAAGAAAGTTTGTCGATTATCTTTAAAATGGAGACTATATATTTATGTTGAAAAGAAAAGTCAGTTTTAATAGAGTATCAAAAAGCTTTAGTTTATACAGTAAACAATCAGACAAACTTATAGAACTTATAAAAATGAAGAAATCTAAAGAAAAGAATTTTTATGCACTAAACCAAGTTTCTTTTGAAGTGTTTGAAGGAGAGACGATAGGTGTCGTAGGCGTAAATGGTTCAGGAAAATCGACGCTTTCTAATCTGTTAGCAGGAGTTGTGCCCCAATCTTCTGGTTCAATTGATATTAATGGGGATACTTCATTAATAGCTATCTCTGTAGGTTTAAATAATCAACTTTCTGGTTTAGAAAATATTGAATTAAAATGTCTTATGCATGGGTTAAACAAGGAAAGTATTGAGAAATTAACTCCTCGGATAATTGAATTTGCGGATATAGGGCATTTTATTAACCAACCAGTTAAAAATTATTCTAGTGGGATGAAATCTAGACTAGGATTTGCAATCTCTGTTTTTACCGAACCTGACGTTCTGATAATAGATGAAGCTTTATCAGTTGGGGATGAAACATTTTACCAGAAGTGTATTAATAAAATTAATGAGTTCAAGTCTCAAGGAAAGACTATATTCTTCATTAGTCATTCAATAAGTCAAATAAGAACAATCTCAGACAGAGTAATGTGGTTACATTTTGGAAAAATAAAGGAATTTGGAGATACAAATACAGTTCTGGGGAAATATTCAGAGTTTATAAAATGGTTTAATAGCTTAAACGACGAAGAAAAAAGAAACTATAAAAATGATAATCTAGGCAATCAAATTAATGAGAGATCATACAGTGATGGGTATGAACCTCAAGTTGGACCGAATTTGAAGAAGTGGAAACTGTTTTTACAAACATGTATTCTTCTCCTATCAATACTAATAAGTGGGTTTTTATTGTTTATTGAATCTCCCTCTGCGTTGTTATTAACCCAATTTAAAAATCTAAATATGTTTAAAGAAGAGGAAATCGATGATTCTAATAACACTAGTATCCTGAATAGTGTAGGAAGTTCACCTTCGTTTGAAACAATAAATAAGCAAGCTAAGATATCTTTAGAACAAGCGACAATATACTATGATGAAAATTTAGAGTATAAACTAGATAATTTGAATTTTGCGACCTTAATATTTATTGAAGAGAAGTTCGGAGATATTTACAAAATAAAGTATGGTGAATTATCTGGTTATATTGAAAGTGATAATGTTACTTTAATTGAGGAAATCCAGAATAACAGAGAGTTATCTGTTAATGATTTTCATGTATTATTCCCAACCCAATTTAAAGAGGCGTATGAATATTACTTATCTTTCATAGGTAGTGAATATCAAGAAGTAAATAGACTGCTTACAGGTGCTAACGAGGAAATAAATAATCAAGGAAGAACAGAGCTGTACTATGAATTCGAAAACTTTTCTTATGAATTTAATCAAAATAACTTTGTAGATTCTGTAAAAATTTTCAATGTTAATATGACAGATGAAGCATTAAATAATTTAATCAAATATGCAACCTTTCAATCAAAAGATAAAAATTTATTTTATTTCGAGATAATTGACTTCAATCTTATTTTAGACGCTAAGAAGAATACTATAGTGCTCCTAAATATTAAAGGGGTGTAAATAACTCTGAAAAATTATAATAAACTAGTAGAAAGCCGGGTCAACGAAGTTAACTCGGCTTTCTATTTTTATTTAATCTTATTTTGCTTAATGCAAAATTATATTATTTCATTCTTTACTCTTTGTACCTCTGCTAATCTATCAATAATAAATTGGATATTCAATGCACCAACATCTTCCAATAAAAAAAACTCTTCCAACTCCTCAATCTGCTTCAAAGATAACTTACTTCCCAAATCATTTATAGGTTGTTTTGAATAGGAACTTGATGATTCGGAAGTATACTTGTTTTCTATAAGGATCGTAATAATATTTGTGAAAATGTATGTATCTAGCGTTGAGTAGGCCGTTTGATTTTCTTCAAAGATTGCAAGTAAAGCCTCCTTCGATACAGGTACTGCTGCAACCTCATCCTCAATCTCTTCTGTCTCGTCATCTTCTAAATTTTCTTCAGGTTCAGGATCTGAAGGTGGAACAGGCTGGGGGACTGGTTCTGGTTTAGGTTCTGGTTTAGGCTCTGGCTTAGGCTCTGGTTTAGGTTCTGGTTTAGGCTCTGGCTTAGGTTCTGGCTTAGGTTCTGGTTTAGGCTCTGGCTTAGGTTCTGGCTTAGGCTCTGGTTTAGGTTCTGGTTCAGGTTCGGGTACTGGTTCTGGCTCAGGTTCGGGTATTGGCTCTGGTTCAGGTTCTGGTATAGGGTTGATTATTGGACTAGTATTATATGGAAAGTACTGTTCCACTTCTTTAATAGTGTCCTTGTTCTCCAATTCGGCAAATGAAATGGTGCCCGAACCTAATAAGGTAATGGAAAAGGTAAGTGAGTATATTAAAGGAACTCGAAGTTTCAACATTTTCTCCTCCTAATTAATTTAAACAAAGTCTTATATAGCTCTAATTTTATCATAATTTGTAAAAATTAACTTGTAAATCTATTAGTTTAAAAAGTTTATGTATATAATGGATATAGATTCTTTTTGGGAGTGTAACTATATGAAAAAGATTTTAATTATACTTTTTAGTATACTGGCAATGTCTTTGATTTTTTTAGGAAAGATGCAGTATGATAATAAAATTGCTCAGGCTGGTAAAGCTGTGCAACAAGATCAAACTAGTGACTCTACAGATGGTAGTCTAATAGCATTAACTGAAAATATGAGTGGTGATTTACAAGCTAAAGTGAAATCAATGATGGAGTCAGAAGTTCCAATAAAAGTTCTTATTGTTGGATCTGGGGCAATTATGAATGGTGATGCTAACAACTTGCCATGGCCGTTACTTGTCAAAAATGCATTGGAAGATAACTACGGAAATGATGTTTTTGAGATAGATGTTTTGAATTTTGAAAATATCACTACCAATCATTTAATTGAAATAAAGGGTCATGAGCAGATTGCTGCTAAACAAGCAGACGTATTAATCATTGAGCCATTGCTTTTAAATGATGATGGATTTGTTAAAATAGAGCATACATTACAGAATCTAAAAACGATTATCGACTCTGTACTACAGGTGAATCCTGAGACACATGTAATGTTACAACCTCCGAATCCTATATTTGAGCCAGTTGCTTACTTGGAACAAGTAGAAGCATTAGAAGAGTATGCATTAAAAAATGAAATAGAGTATCTTAACCATTGGCCGGATTGGCCGGACACATCTTCTGAGGATATTAAAGAGGTTATTAAAGGATCCTTTCCTAACGCCAAAGGGCAGGAAATTTGGGCGAACTATTTTATTAACTACTTTATTGCTAAATAACTATCATTACACTTCAATGGTAGATATTTGTAGAAATTTGTTGTTTCATTAGAGAAAATATCCTTATTTCCCCGACTTGTTTTGATAATATTCTTAATGGGGTATCTATATAATAAGAGTAAATATAGATAGAGGGGTGTAGTATTTAATGATACAGCTTGAATTAAAAGTCAGAGATGTATACGCACTTAAAGAATCCTTAAAGGTAGCACATGAAGTAACATACAGCGATTTAAGTTTCTTTCAAAATGAATCTATTAGATACTTCACTAAGAATATATCGTCCGACAATTGTAGGATGCAACTTTCTCCCGGTCTTAAAGAAGACCTAATAATATGCCTGAATATATTTAAAACAAGTAGAACATGGCATTGGTTAAAGGAAGATTTTAAAAACTCAGTTGAAGATTTTCTATATATATTAAATAAGTAAATTTAATACTTACTTAATACTTAATAGCTAAAGCAAACTCCACTAATAGGTGTTTGCTTTTTTGCATTCTCTCCTCCTTTTTTGGAAAAATATAGTGTGATATAGGTTGATACTTGATAGAATGATATTAGTAACTAAAAGGGGGACAATTTTTATGAAAAAAGCAAAATTGTTAATTTCACTCTTAACAATTATGTTAGTACTACCTCAATCTATCAAAGCAGAGGAGAGCAAAATCTGCACACAGCCTTCATTTATTGAGGTTGATATATTACTAACAACCGAAGCTCTAGCACAAAACATCCCGCCAGAGGTCGTAAAAGCAATTGCTTTTGTAGAATCAGACGGATGGCTGCAGTGTAAGGATGGGCAACCAAATGTTTCACCTGATAATGGTATCGGAATTATGCAGGTGACTGATGCAAGATATGATGAAGAACGATTGAAGTACGATATTGAATATAACATTCAAGCTGGTGTTAGTATCCTAAACGAAAAATTCGGTTATAGTGGTGTTACCATTACGATGTTAAATGATGGTAGTCGGGATGTTATTGAGAATTGGTATTTTGCCGTAATGGCCTACAATGGCATTAAGCAAGTAAATAGTCCGCTTTATCGAGCAGATGGAGAAAGGAATTATAATTCCTATCAAGACCGTGTTTTCAAGCGTATTAATGAGAGTTCCAATTTGAATTTAAATACAGCATTAGAAGAAATAGAGCTATCCCATTTGAACTATGGGGACAATGGGGCTTTATCTTTTGAAAAGCTGGACTACTCACAAGAGGGAGTTTTACATAATACCAAGCATAAGTTCCATCCTAAGGATTTAGTTGTTGCTACAGAAGAAGTCAATCTTAGAAATGTGCCAAGAAAGGATGGGACAAGTCTGGGGAAACTAGATCAAGAGGTAGTCATGATTGAAGATACTTTTGGTTATGACACATCAATAAGCGATAGAAGAAACTATAATCATTTTGTGTGGTATCCTGTTTCCAGTGAACTAGCTGGTTTAAAGAAGACTGGTTTTGTCGCGTCTTCTTATTTGACTTCTTTCGGGAAAAGAATTTCCGGTGCTGAGAGATATTCCACAGCAAACGAAATTGCTTTAGAAGGTTGGGATAAAGCGGAAACGATAGTTGTTGCTAGTGGGCAAAACTTCCCGGATGCCTTAGCTGGTGCACCGCTTGCCTTCAAACTTGATGCTCCCATTCTTTTAACAAAAAAAGATAGCCTTCCAGATCAGACAATGCAGATGATTAAAAAGCTAGGGGCTAAAAAAGTCATTTTGTTAGGTGGTACAGGTGCTGTCAGTGAGAATGTTCAGAAGTCCATTGAGGCAATTCAAGGTGTTAAAGTAGAGCGTATTAATGGAGCAACGAGGTATGAAACAGCTGCTAAAATTGCTGAGCACCTAGGTGGTTCGCCAGAAAAAGCAGTTATTGCCAATGGTTCCAATTTCCCAGATGCACTTGCCATTGCCCCCTATGCTGCTAAAAATGGCTATCCTATTCTGTTAATTAAAGAGAAGGCAGATACTATTAATGAGCCTACAGCAAAATTATTAAGAGATAAAGAGATTAAAAGTACAATTGTTGCTGGTGGTACCTCTGCAGTGACGGATGCTGTTCTGAAGGCTTTACCTGGGGCTGACCGGATATCAGGAAAAGACAGATATGCGACTTCTGTAGAGATTATTAAAGAGCTCAATCTTCCTACTGAAAATATTTACACAGCAACAGGTCGTTCTTTTGCTGATGCTCTAACAGGTTCTGTTCTGGCTGCCAAAAAAGGAACATCTATACTACTTGTCGACGATAAAGAAAGAACTGTTGTATCTGAACTTGTAAGTAGTAAGAATCTTCATAATTTCCAAGTGCTGGGCGGTAGAAGTGCAGTTAATGATCAGGCTTTAAACCTACTCTTCAAAGCTAGCAAAGGTATCTACCATACTTCTGATCTAAGCGAATATGAGAGAAAGGTAATTGAGTTAGTAAATGTGGAACGGGAAAAACATGGTGTTAATTTACTTTCCACCCATGTTCAATTAAGTCTAGTAGCAAGAGAGAAATCGTTAGATATGAAGGCTAACGACTACTTTAATCATACAAGTCCTGTTTATGGCACTCCTTTTGAGATGATGGATTTCTTTAATATTGAGTACACGAGTGCTTCAGAGAATATTGCAAGAGGCCACCAAAGTCCTGAACAAGTAGTTTCAGCTTGGATGAACTCAGCAGGGCACAAAGCAAATATTCTAGATCCTAATATGACACACATTGGGGTAGGGTATGAAAAAGAATTAAAACATTGGACCCAAATGTTTATAGGTAAATAAAATATTTCTTTTTTTAAAAACCATCCTGTTAGGGTGGTTTTTTCTATTATGGAGTGTTTGGGAGTCTTCAAGTTTTTATTGAAAATATTTCAAAGTATAGTAAAATTATAAAGTGTTTTGTTATTTATTAGGTGGTGAAAAAGGTTAATGAAAGATGCTTTAAAAGTTAACAATAGTACTGAAGAAATCATAGAAGTGCTTAAATATGGCTACAAACAAGGGATAGAGCGTGAAAACATCTCTATGATCGAGCTGGTAAACGAAATGAAAGAGAAACTTCAAATGGTTTTAAAATAAATGAGAAATAGATAAAACACCTCTTCAAACAGAGGTGTTTTTAAGTGTACTTAAATCCAATTTAAAATTGAAAAATTGCAACGACCCAAATAATGAATGTTAAAAGCAATACTCCACCAGTAATAATGGCAGCCTTTTTGGCTTGAGCCATGTCTTTTACATAATACAGAACAAAAAGTATCGGAACTAAAAACCATGGAATGGAGAGTAATAGAGCAAGCAAATAGAAGGTAAAGATGCCTTCTGTGTAGGCAAATTTGATAACAAGTGCAGGCAGTCCCAGTGCAACACTGGATAGGCAGGATACGATGATCATTTGTATCCAATATGTTTCAAAGAAAAGCGAGAAGTTTTCTCTTTCAAAGGCAATATTGAATTTAGGTCGTTTTAGCTTTAATGCAGGCAGAAACCGTTTCGTGAATTCCATTAGAATCCTCCCCTGTAATCTTCTAATCTCATCATATGTATCATTCTCTATTAATATTCCTACTTTACTTTATTCCCCTTTTACTAGATTCCTAACATTCATTCCACAACTTTTAGTTCACAAATATACACAATCATTTACATTTTTAGTGGAAACACGACAATATCGGCAAATAATAGACAAATTACCTATTCATTCTTTTGTAATCTATTTGATAAAATTAATAATGTAGTGAAATAATTGTAGTTTTATAACAAGGAGGAAAATCTTTCGTGCAAAAAAGTATTATTGCCGTAAAGTTGTGTTTGCTATTTTTGCTGGTACTGGCTGTAGACAAAGCTCATGCAGGATGGAATGCGGAGGAGCATTCTGTTCATTCAAGTGGGAATGCTACAGTGTCTTTAGGGGATTATGAAGTATCGGTTTCCAATGGAGAGACTTCTACTGCAAGTGTTTATTATGAAGGGGAACTTCTGAAAGAGTTAGAAATAGGTCTTGCTGAATTTACCACAATATTCACTTGGAATGTTAACAATAAAGAGTATGTATTGCTGGAGAATAAAAAGCAGGGTACTGGCGGCTTTATGCAATTCACTGTATTACAATTGGCCGATGGTGTTCTGAAACAAGTGTACATATCAGAAGATTATAAGATGGGTGCTGTTAGTGTTGATTCTGACAGATTCATAGTAACTTATGTAGATGCGAATGAAAGTCTTGTAGATAATGTTACTCTACTAAAAGATACATATACGCAGGCTGATAATGGTTCACTAACCTTAGCGAAGAAGGGTGAAAAGCAGACAGTTGCTAATGAAACGGTTACGGAAAGCTTTTCATTCCAATCTACGGGAGATAATCGTATTGGAGGAGAAAATCCTACGAATGCGGAATTAAATATCATGTTAACGCAGGAAGCAATTATAGCGGGTGTTCCTCCTGAGCTTGTAAAAGCAATCGCATGGCAAGAAAGTTCTTGGAGACAATTCCGTACATCAGATGATCCAAGTGGCCTTTGGAAAAAAGGAGATGCGGTGGTTTCTTTTGACGGTGGTATCGGTATCATGCAGATTACCGAATCCAACATGACTGCGGATCGTGAACTTAGGTTAAAAGAAGATATTCGTTATAACATTCAAGAAGGTTTGAGAATTCTAAAGGAAAAGTGGAACTACAGCAGTTGGGGACGTATTCCTAAAATAAACGGAAATGACATGAATGTTATAGAGGATTGGTATTTTGCGGTTATGGCTTATAATGGGATTTCTCGGAGAAATGATCCGCAATTTTATCCAAGTAATACTTATCAGGATGTCATTTATCGTCATATCGAGCGTATGGCACAACTGACTGTCACAAAGTTTCCTGAATCACAACTAAGAAATGATATTTACTACAACGAAGCAGGATCTCTTCTTTTCAGAAAAGATCACTATTATGTAAGTGGACCTTTCACCACTTCTAAGCACTTTTTTGCAAACAACGACCTTGTTAAAGCAACTGAGAGCGGCGTAAGGTTAAGAAAGTCGCCAGAGGGTGCAGAGATAAGATTGACTACGGCAGGTGAAACACTGCAGATTGTCGGACCGTATCAAGCTGGAAACAACAGCAATAATCATTTTGTTTGGTACCCTGTGAAAGATATGAGTTCAAAGGAAACGTATTATATCGCGTCTACTTACCTGGATAACGTTCGGATTTCAGGACCTAACCGTTATGCGACAGCTGTTAGTATTTCTAAAACAGGATGGGATAAGGCGAACACAGTAGTGCTTGCGCGCGGGGATAATTTTCCTGATGCATTAGCGGGAACTCCGCTTGCCTATAAGCTGAATGCACCTATCCTACTTACAAAGAAAAATGAACTAACAGAAGAAACAAAAGATGAATTGGTGCGTCTTGGTGCAAAAAATGTTGTCATTCTTGGTGGAACAGGGGCTATTACAGATACAGTTTCCACAAGTGTCCGCAATATGGGGATAGAGGTAAAACGTATTGCAGGAGCGAACCGTTTTGAAACGGCTAAGTTGATTGCAAACGAAATGGGGACAAGCTTTTCCACTGCTGTGGTGGTAAATGGGTACGGCTTCCCTGATGCCCTTGCTATTGCCCCATATGCAGCAAGAAACGGCATTCCTATTTTGTTGACGGAAAAGAACTATATTCCAGGTCCAACAAAAACCATTCTTAACTCAGCTAGTAAGACCATTGTTGTAGGCGGAACGGCAGTTGTAAATCAAAATCTATTAGGTGCAATGCCGAAAGCGTCCAGAATCTCAGGTGCAACAAGGTACGAAACAGCCTATAAAATTGGCACACAGTTTAGCTTTTCATCAAGTGAAGGATTGGCTGTAAGTGGAACAGATTTCCCTGATGCACTGACAGGATCTGTTTTGGCTGCAAAACGCAATGCGCCATTACTACTAGTAAATCCAACGTACTTACCGGAGGAAACTTTGAAATTGGCTCGTGCAAGAGACTTTTCTCAAATTTCCGTACTAGGTGGTACATCCGCTGTGCGTACGGATACAGTTATCAATCTAGTTAAATAGTCTTAATGAAAAAACGTCTATAATATTACATTATAGCGTTTTTTTGTTACTTAATTTTAATATTCGGACTATTTTACTAGTGTTATAATGAATGAGTAAATTATGTAATAATATGTAGATTTAGGGGGAAAAAATGAAGACTTCAGCGTGGAAACGATACATAGTTGCTCTTGTTCTTGGTATGGTCGTTCTTGTTACTTTGCCTTCTGTCAATTATGCAAACAGTTTTAATGTCGATAGAATTAATGGGGAAAATAGATATGAAACTGCTGTAGCGGTTTCAAAGAAAGGGTGGACAAGCTCTAATACAGTTATCATTGCAGCCGGGAATCAATTTCCTGATGCACTGACTGGTACACCGCTTGCCTTTTCGCTTAATGCACCGATCTTATTAACGCAAAATAGTTCTCTGCCTAGTGAAACGAAAAATGAAATAACTAGATTAAAAGCGAAGCATGCCATTATTCTTGGCGGAACAAGTGTAGTGACTGCTAATGTGGAAGCTCAGTTAAAAAATGCCGGTATTACAAAAATAGAAAGAATCAGCGGATCTGACAGATATACGACCTCTGTTAAAATTGCAGAGAGACTTGCTGGACAGACGGATACTGCAGTACTAGTTTATGGGAAAAACTTCCCCGACAGTTTGGCGATTGCTGCGCATGCGGCCAGAAACGGCTATCCTATTTTGTTAACGAAGACAGATTCTTTGCCTGCTGAAACCAAACAGGTACTTTCTAAATATAAAAACACAATCGTTGTTGGTGGGACTGGCGTCATCTCTGATAAAATAATGAAGGATGTTCCAAACGCAAAAAGATATTCCGGAAAAGATCGTTATGATACTGTGTCTAAGGTAGTCAGTGGTCTAAACGTTAAGTTTGGGGAAAATGTATATGTGGCAACAGGTCAAAGTTATGCGGATGCGCTGACAGGTTCTGTCTTAGCTGCAAAGAAAAATTCATCCCTGGTACTGGTTCAGAAGGACGCTGTTCCTTCACCTGTTCAAACAGTTTTAAACTCTGTAAGCTCATCAGCTGCCTCTATTATTGGCGGAACCAGTGCTGTATCAACAAATGTTGAGAATACACTTGGATTTAATACAGAGGCTCTTGTGAATACTGCAAAACAATATATAGGCACGCCTTATCAATATGGTGGCACTACTCCATCTGGATTTGATTGCAGCGGCTTTATAAAGTTTGTGTTTGAAAAACACGGTATTAGTACGCCGCGAACCACGCGTGACTTATATGCTGGTGGGAAATCTGTAAGTAAACTAGAGGTTGGGGACATTGTGTTCTTCAAAACAGATCCAAGCTACAATGGTGCTTCTCATGCAGGCATTTATATTGGGGATAATAAATTTATTCATGCTAAATCAGCTGGATCTAATATCGGTGTGACAATTGATGAAATGTCTAATAGTTACTTTTACCCGAGATACTTAGGGGCTAAACGTTATCATTAATAAAAAACAGGATGGAAACAATTTGTTTCCATCCTGTTTTTTTATAGATATGAAAGTATATAGTACTGTTGATTTCATTCACCTGATCATTTGTAATGGTAGCGGCTTTCCATGTTGTTTCTGGCGGTAATAAAGTATTCGGGTACAGATATTTTACCGATGGAATAGTTGCCAGAAGAAGGGTCCCATTTTTCATAGGATTCCAATGCTTCAATCATGCGTACCTGTTGATGCTGGTTTAACAACTGTACTTTATTATCAAATGGAAAGTTTTCATGCTCTTGCACAGGAAAATAGTATTTCCCGTTTTGTACTATTTTTTCATCAATCAAGTTTTGAAGTGCCTGGCCTGTCACGGAATGATCTGAGTGAGGGTCTTTGTCACTC
Organism: Sutcliffiella horikoshii; assembly: GCF_008180725.1. Lineage (GTDB taxonomy): Bacteria > Bacillota > Bacilli > Bacillales > Bacillaceae_I > Sutcliffiella_A > Sutcliffiella_A horikoshii_B. Next base: position 518,688 of record NZ_VTEV01000002.1, read on the forward strand.
ATAACATGATATATGACTTTATCATACATTGTATCTTTTTGGACAATGATTTCCCTTACCGCTTCTTTGTTTAATTTTCCGTCTGGTAGGTCAAGGATCGTCACATTAGATGCTGCAACTCCTAGAGCTTCAACTGCCCTTTTAAACTCTTCCACTCTTGCTTCCCCAAACTCTTCCGTTGAGATGGAAGGGTGGCCTTCTGCTTCCAACCGTTCATTTACGGTATTAATCCCTTTGCTTGCTTTGCCTTCAGACAATAATACTATATGGACTTCTTTACTTGAAGATAGTGCATGAATGATAGCTGGTCCCAAGCTAAGGACTTCATCATCAGGATGAGGGGAATAGAATACGTCAACCTGATCGTATTTGGTAGCAGAACAGCCTGCCAATATTATAGTTAATAGAAGTATTAATTTTTTCATCTGTGTTCCTTTCCTCTTCAATAAGTATGCTACAATCATTTTATCAAACTTTATCTATGAAAGTGTAGGAACAAATATGGAAGCCAATAATTCTAGTGTGAAAAAAAGATATAGATCGATAGATATTACAAGAGGAATTGTCGTCCTCGTAGCGGTATTTGTCAGTGCCTTGCCTGGAGGAGGGGGATATGACTATCTCCGTCATGCATATTGGTACGGTTTGACGATAACAGACCTTGTCTTTCCGGCTTTTTTGACAGTGTACGGAATTGGCTTGGCTATTGTTTACCGGAAAGGCGTAAAGTGGAAGGATCAACTTAGGAGGACTTTCTTATTGGTTCTTTATGGACTACTTTTTAACTTGATAGCTTCCTGGAGCTTTAATTTGGATACGTTAAGGTTTACAGGGGTACTGCAATTGTTTGCCCTAACTGGTCTTGGTGTAGTCATTTTGTCTTATTTGGCAAAAGGCTGGAAGAGTATGTTGGCTTTAGGGTTGCTGATAGCCACTCTCTATCTGGCAGTTCTCGTGTTTTCAAGTGGAAGTTGTGAAGGGGGAGTTCCTCAACGCGACTGCAATCCTTCAGGCGTAATAGATGTAATTGTATTCGGTGAAAACCACATGTACGCACAAGGAGAGAAGGGGTTTGACCCTGAGGGAATTTTATCTATTTTTAGTGCCCTGTCTAATGTAGCATTTGGTTTTGCGGTGGGGCTGGTGTTAAATAGTAGAAAGCAGATTCTAACTAGGATATTCGGTGTGGCAATTGGCCTATTATCTCTCGCATTTATTTTTGATTATTTTATAGAGTTTAATAAACGGTTGTGGACTCCTTCATTTGCTTTACTCGCAAGTGGATTGACCTTGTTGCTGTTGGGAACTCTCTTTTATTTCATTGATGCTAGAGAGAGGAAACAGGGAAAGGTAACCGGAATACCGTTATGGTACCTCGAAGCTTTCGGACGGAATAGCTTTTTGATCTATTTTGGAAAGATGCTAGTGTTCTTGTTATTCGGTAGGATTGTTATTAATCTATTTGGGAGAGAAGGATCTCTAGCTTCATTTTTGTTTGAGTACTTGTCAGGGATAGTAGCCTACCCACATTTCGTGTATAGTGGCTTTTTTGTACTGTTCTGGTCCATCATTGCGGTGGTCATGCATGCTAATAAGAAGTATGTAAGGGTTTAGGTTTAGTGAGGAGAACGTGACAGAGGTCGCGTTCTTTTTTATGTTTAGGAAACTATAAAATAATCGAATTGTGAATAGTCTTCAGAATAATTCTTGATCGCCGTTATGAAGACCTCAGTGACGAGTAATTAGGAGGAGAGAGGTCCTCATTGCCGTTATGAAGACCTCAGTGACGAGAAATTAGGAGAAGAGAGGTCCTCATCGCCGTTATGAAGACCTCAGTGACGAAAAATCAGGAGGAGAGAGGTCCTCATTGCCGTTATGAAGACCTCAGTGACGAGAAATCAGGAGGAGAGAGGTCCTCATTGCCGTTATGAAGACCTCAGTGACGAGAAATCAGGAGGAGAGAGGTCCTCATCGCCGATATGAGGTGTATGACGACCGGTGAGGGTGAAAAAGCAGAGGAGCGGTCGTCATAGGAGGTGTATGACGACCGGTTAAGGTGAAAAAGCAGAGGAGCGGTCGTCATAGGAGGTGTATGACGACAGGTGAGGGTGAAAAAGCAGAGGAGCGGTCGTCATAGGAGGTGTATGACGACCGGTGAAGGTGAAAAAGCAGAGGAGCGGTCGTCATAGGAGGTGTATGACGACCGGTGAGGGTGAAAAAGCAGAGGAGCGGTCGTCATAGGTAGTGTATGACGACCGGTGAGGGTGAAAAAGCAGAGGAGCGGTCGTCATAGGTAGTGTATGATGCCCTGTGAGGGTGTAAAAGTAGAGGAGCCGTCGTCATAGGAGATTAATCCTTAGATCTCGTTGTAACTTTTTTTATACATTAATATGGACTTGACTCGTTATGAAGACCTCAGTGACGAGAAATAAGGAGGAGAGAGGTCCTCATCGCCGTTATAAAGACCTCAGTGACGAGAAATCAGGAGGAGAGAGGTCCTCATTGCCGTTATGAAGACCTCAGTAACGAGAAATTAGGAGAAGAGAGGTCCTCATTGACGTTATGAAGACCTCAGTGATGAAAAATCATTAGAAGAGAGGTCCTCATCGCCATTATGAAGCCCTTAAAGAAAAGGGATTTTATTAAAATAGTCAAAGATGAGAGCTGGCCAAGGCCTATATTTCAAAGCTAAGCGAAAAGCGAGAAACGTCTCAAGAGATTAAGTTTGGACGTGGTTTTAGGTCGCGTTATCGATTTTGTTCTGTTCCGTAAAAGGCAGCAGAAGTGTGTAAAGGTAGAACATTATACGTCGGAGGTAGAAGTGACCTTGGGAAATGTAGAAGGTCTTCAAATAGAGGTAGAACCTGACAGTTAAACTGTCAAACAGATTAGAGGACAAATAATAAATATTTTTACTTAAAAACCATCACCTGTATTTTCAAATATCTGCTATAATATTCTAGTATTTAGTAATAGTTCTAAATATAACTAGTTTTCTATGCTTTTATTTTAGTGATGGAAGAGAGGAAAAGGTATGAAGCATTGGGGGAAAATGAGTAAAGCTGTTATTCCACTTGCTATAACAGCGGTGGTGGCTAGTTCGCCGTTACAAGCGATGGCTTACACGGGTGGGGAAAGATCTGTTGAAAAGGACTATTCCAGTATGATTAATCAGTTTAAGAGATTTGCTGACGAAAATGCAGGGAAAAGTTCATTCCAAAAACAAAAAGAGCAAGCCTCTGTAAGTGAAACGACGTATATTGTTAAATACAAAGAGAAGCTCTCACCACAAGAGCACAGAAACGCGGGTTCGACTCTTGTGAAAAGTTTTCCAAAGCTTGGTTATGATGTGGTGAAAGTGAATGCCAAATCAAACCTTCCTCAAACATTACAGGCATATGAAAAGATGAAGAAAGTATCGTCCGTTACGCCAAGCGTCATGTACCGTAAACTTGGTACTGCAGATCCGAAGGTAATGGATATGTATCACATTGAGCAGTTAGAGGTGTTAAAAGCTCAAGGGCTGGTTGGAGAAAATAGTGTAAAAGTGGCAGTGATTGATTCTGGACTTGATCGGAATCATCCTGAATTAAAAGATAGAGTAGTAGATTCTGTGAATATCGTGGATCCGATGAGGCAGCCGGTCCCAGATTTACATGGAACGCATGTGGCAGGAATCATCGCTGCTGAAAAGGGTAATGGTGTTGGTGGTATTGGAATCAACCCTTCTGCGGAACTGTTGGCAATTGATGTATTTAATGGTGATATGGGAGCGTTCGATTTTTCTGTTGCAGAAGGTATTATTTATGCAGTTGATAACGGAGCGCAAGTTATTAACATGAGTCTTGGCAGTTATTATCCTTCGCAAATTATTGAAGAGGCCGTCAATTATGCCATAGCTTCTAATGTAACGGTAGTTGCTGCTGCAGGTAACTCTGCATCAAGTGAAAAGGAGTATCCAGCATCTTATAAAGGGGTAATCAGTGTAGGTGCAACAGATGCAAACAAGGAGTTGGCATACTTCTCATCTTTTGGTGCTTCTGTGGATGTAGTGGCACCGGGAGAAAACATTTACAATTCGGCTTATACAGGTAAATCAACATTCATGGAGTTAAGCGGGACGTCCATGGCATCCCCAGTAGTAGCAGGCATTGCTTCTCTGTTACTGGCAAAAAATCCTGATCTTACACCTTATGAAGTGGAATACTTATTAAAATCCACAGCGGGAGACCTGGGAGATAAGGGATATGATCTAAAGTACGGACATGGACTTGTAAACCCAGTGGCAGCGTTAAATGCTAACACAGACATGATTCCTGACTATGCCAACGTTTCTGAATATGAAATATTGGGAGCGGCAAAAAAGGTGGGCTTTAAGCAAGGTAAAGCTTCTGAAACAGGCTCTATCACTCAACCGTATCAGCAACATTTTTATAAAATGGATGTAAAAGAAGGAGAGTTTGTTCAAAGCCTGATAGAAGTGCCCGAAAAAGCAGATTATGAATTGGTATACAGATTCTATCCTGCCGGGGAAGACAGCGCCATGGACAGCTTTACCGTCAATTATGCAGACATAGGACAAGCGGAAGGACATCTATATGAGGTATTTATGGATGGGACACTTGTCATTGGAGTTCAAGATGCAAATGATAATGCTGATGCTAAAAATAAGACAAGCTACACATTAACTTTGGATAAATCACAAGAGTTAAAAGAAGATGGCAACTCCATGGAAAACCCTGTTCTTGTGCCAAACCTTCCTTACGCGTCAAACGGAGAACATTATTTAGCTGGTGAGTTCGGGGACCAGGATTATTATGAATTTGAAGTAGAAGAGCTGCAAACAGTAAAGGCGCATGTAAAAGGTGTACCTGGTGTTGATACGAGCTTAAATGTTTATGTGTATGAAGAAGAGTATGATGAATGGTACATGATGGATTACAGCAATTTCAAAGGTCCAAGTCAAGAAGAGCAACTGATCTTTGAAGCAATGCCTGGGCTCAAGTATCGAGTCGAAGTAACGAGCATGCCGGAGTATTTTGATGAGTTCTTTGGGATGTGGTTTGAAGGAACAGGAAGCTTCTCTTCGCATATTCCTTACGAATTCTCGCTAGAAGGAAAGGTATTGCCTGAAGATGTGGACGGTTTTCCATATAGTTTATATGGATCCGAAGAAGAAGTCATAGAAGAAAAAATGACAGTAAAAGAGTACGCGCAAAAACGTCTTGCTAAAAAGTCTGATGAACTGATTCCTGTCCTTGAAGATGACGATTATGAGGAGTATGAAGAAACAGATTTGTTATGGGAAATGGCGAGACCGTACGAAATTGGTTCCACGGAAGAAGAACACATCCAGTATGGTGATGATATTGATCTTTACAAGTTTGAAGTATCTGAAGACGGAATCTATCATTTTGAAGTAGAGGGTTCTGAGGAAATGTCTCCATTCATGGAACTGTTAGAATATAATGAGATGTGGGGCTGGTCAGCTGTCCAGTTCAATTTCGGGATGACAGGACTTGAAGATTACATTCAATCAGGACTGAAGGGTGGAAATAAGTATATCCTTGCTGTATACAATGAGCAAATGCGTGCGACATTTGAACCGTACAAAGTAAGCTCAAAGTTGATATCTGAAGGTTCGAATGATGTGAATGAATATAACGATACCGAAGACATGGCAACAATCCTAGATGGAGACGTAAAAACAGGTAGCTTTGACATTACCAATGACCTGGATATGTTCTATCTGGAACCTGGAGAGCAAGAAGAACTTTATGCATTCTATGTGGATGTAGATAAAAAATCAGCTTCAAAAGACTTGCCAACAGATTATAAACCTACTGCAATTGATCCAATGGTCTATATTGTGGAAGACACAAATGGAGATCAATTTTTGGATGAAGCAGAGTTTGGTACAATCAGAATTTTAGATCGCGGTTGGGATTATGAAGGAGAACACGGGTCCTTCACTCGTAAAGCAGATGCAGGTTATTTCATCGTCATGATGAACTTTATGTGGGAAATGAATAAAGTACCTACTGCTATGTACCAATTAACAGCAGGTCCTATGGACAGCGTGGATGAAGATAAAAATTCTACTGTGAAAAATAACATTCCTTCCAACCCTATCGCGTTACAGCAAATCGGGGAATTCGAATGGGAGTCAACAGGTTACCTTAACTATGTTGCAAATGGCCAGGATACTGATTGGTATGAGATCCCTTCTTGGAAAAATAGCAACTTCCATATTGAATTTAATGTGCCTTCTGACATTGATGGAAGCATGAAGCTATATGACAAAAAGGGTGCTTTAGTAACAGAATCAAGCATCTATGGACAAGGTGATGCAGAAATTCTGATGACGACAGGTCAAGAGTCTGGGCCATATTACCTGGCTGTGTCAAGTTCAGATGGAAATCCTAGTCTAAAGCCTTATCACTTGAGCGTGAAAACACAAATGGTTCCGGGAGAAGGGCACAAAGAAAGAATTTCCGGTCCTGATAGATATGATACAACTCTGGCATTTTCTAATAGAATTCCAGATCACTCCTTGGATGTCGTTTTCCTTGCAAACGGAAAAAATTATCCGGATGCATTGGCAGGGGTTGTATTAAATCAAGTTATGAATGGAACTACCTTGTTAGTCAGCGATAGCGACAAAGTTCTACAAAATACAATAAGTGAAGCGAAACGTCTATTGAAGAAAGATGGCAAGGTAATTATCCTTGGAGGGAATAATGCAATTTCTTCCAATGTGGAAAAAAGCTTTGAAAACCACTTCAAAGTAGATAGAATCTCTGGTGAAAACAGAACAAAAACTTCTATTGAAATAGCAAAAAAAGTGAAGAAGAATCCAGAGGAAATTATTGTAGTATCAGGTTTGGATTTCGCGGATGCATTAAGTATTGCTCCATATGCATCTGACAGTGTGACACCTGTTTTATTAAATACCTCTAAAACTACTTTAACTAAAGAGCTAGAGGATTTTGTAAAACAAAATAAAGTAAAAAAGGTAACAGTAGTAGGTGGAAAGTCGGCTGTCCCTGAAGATGCAGTGAAAAAATTGAAAGCTGCTGGTGCCAAGGACGTGGTACGAGTATCTGGGCCAAATAGATACTTGACTTCAGTGGAAGTTGCCAAGAAATTTTATCCGGAAAGTACGTCTGTAGGGATCTCAAGCGGAAAAGTATTCCCAGACGCACTGAGCGGAAGCCACTTTGCATCCAAGAACAACATGCCGATAGTGTTGGTTAATGGAAGCACGATGGTAAATGAACTTACCGATTATTTAAAAGAGGCAAAGGTAGAGCAATATTATATCTATGGCGGGACAAATTCAGTGAATGCCAATATAGTAAAATAGTTTTAAGAAGGAGCCATTCTTTAATTAGAGGCTCCTTTTTCTATGCAACAAATAATATTCTAAATATTTAAAAGATAAACAATTGACTAAAAAGTAAACCCTCTGTAAAATTATAGTGTAATTTGAAATCTTATGTAGGAAGAAAGGAGGACTATCTTTTTACGTATCTTTTCATTTTTCAACAATATTTTGGGGGAGGTTTTTGTTAGTGCAACTTCGTAAGTACTTTCTAGGTTTCGTAGCTTTCTTACTAGTGTTCTCTAACTTGCAATTCGCAGTTGGTGCTACATCGGTAACGAAAACAACTAATGGGATTGATCTAAAAGAAGTAAGAGAAATGCTTGATGAAAGACAAGTATTTGAAGAAGCTGCTGAAGCAGCGAAGGCTTCATTTTCAGCAACGGATAAAGTCCGTGTAATTGTTGAGTTGGATGGAGAAGCGCCAATTCAATATGCAACAAAGCAAAATGTTCTTTATAAAGACCTTGAAGAATCTACTAAAAAATCATTGGTAGATGCAGTCGAAAAGCAGCAGGCTACTGTAAAATCTGCTATTTCTTCTAAAGGCTTATCAATGGAATACAAGCATCAATTTACTACAGCCTTTAACGGTTTCAGTGGTGAAGTGCTGTTTGGTGACATTAAGAAAATTGAAGCAATAAATGGGGTTGCGAACGTATACTTAGCAAATGAGTATAACCGCCCAGAATTCGAACCAAATATGACAACTAGTCATGATTATATTCAATCCATGCAGGTTTGGGCTGATGCTCATTTTAAAGGTGAGGGCATGGTTGTCTCCGTAATTGACTCCGGAGTTGATCCTTCTCACAAAGATTTCGTGTTAAGTGATGACACGGAAGAATACTTAACGGAAGAACTAGTAGATGGTTTAGTCGGTTCTGAAGGCCTTAAAGGGAAATTCTATACAGAAAAAGTACCATATGGCTATAACTACTATGACCAAAACTACGAAATCAAAGATGTAGGACCTGCTCCATCTGAGCACGGAATGCACGTTGCAGGTACAGTAGTTGCAAATGGAGAAATCATGGGTGTAGCACCTGAAGCACAAGTATTAGGGATGAAAGTATTCTCAAATGATCCTTTATATCCTTCTACTTGGTCAGATATTTATCTTGCTGCAATTGATGACTCTATTAAACTAGGCGCAGACGTTTTAAACATGAGCTTAGGTTCTACTGCTTCTTTCTATGAAGCAAATAGCGCTGAGGATGTAGCGATTACTCGTGCAGTTGAAAACGGAATCGTTTCTTCTGTATCCGCTGGTAACTCTGGTCATATTGGACGCGGATGGGACAACCCATTCTTCCGAAACCCTGACATTGGAGTAGTTGGAGCACCAGGTCTTAACAAAGATACGATACAAGTGGCTGCCTCCGGAAACACAGCTTATTTATACCAACATTCTCTAACTATTGATGGAACAGACTTTGAAGGAGTCGGGTACGGTATTGATAGCTGGGAAGAACTTCCTGAAGTAGAATTGGTACACATCAATGGTTTTGGTACTCCGGCCGATTACCAAGGTGTAGACGTTGAGGGGAAAGTTGCAGTAGTATCACGTGGTGCATTATCTTTCTTCGATAAAACACAAAATGCTGCAGCAGCTGGAGCAGCGGGAATTGTTGTTTACAACAACAATCCAAATGGAATTTTCTATGAAGACCAAGGTGGATGGGCTATTCCGTTCATGAAGATTAGCTATGAGGACGGTCAAGCTATCGTAGAAGTACTGAAAAATGGTAATACTGACGGAAACGTTGAACAATTGAATCAAAAAGAAAGCCCGGAAATGGGAAGAATGACTGAGTTTACATCTTGGGGAACTACTCCAAGCTTAGAGTTAAAGCCGGAAATTACAGCACCGGGTGGAAACATCTACTCTACGCTGAACGATGACAAGTATGGAGTAAAAAGTGGTACTTCCATGGCAGCTCCACACGTGGCAGGCGGTGCAGCACTTGTTCAACAATATTTGAAATCAGATGAGAGATTCGCTGACCTTACTGCGGAAGATCGCACGAGAATGGCCAAAACTCTGATGATGAACACGGCTGACAGCATCAAAGATTTGTATGGTAATGACTATTCTCCTCGCCGTCAAGGTGCAGGAATGATGCAACTTTTTGCAGCAGTCGATACTCCTGCATATGTGGTGGAAAAGAATAGCGGTGAAGGGAAAGTAGAATTAAAAGCATTTGATTCCACAAAAGTAAGTTTCACTCTTTCTGCTACTAATATTGCAGATTACGAAGTTTCATACAAAGTTGATACTTCTGTTCTAACAGACTCTTTCTTAGAGCAAGAGAATGGACCGACTCTAAATGCATTGACTACTGGTGCTTTAAAAGGTGCAAAAGTGACAGCTCCTAAAGAGCTTACACTGGCAGCTGGTGAAACGAAAGAATTCACTGTATCCATTGACTTTGCTAATGCAAAAGTTCCTGGTTTTAAAGCGGATGGCACACCTACAACTATGGACCTTATGGAAAATATTTTTGTAGAAGGTTTTGTTACACTTTCTCATAAATATGAAGCGGATCTTTCTGTTCCATTCTTAGGGTTCTATGGTGATTGGAGCGCTCCTTCTGTAATGGATGGTTTCAAGGTATTGGAAGAAGACAAATACTATGAAGCTGGATTCCCTTCTGACGCTGTAGATGAAGCTACTCGCTTCATTAACCATTTAGAAAATGAAGATGGAAGCCTATATTATGGTATCAGCCCGAATGGAGATACTTGGAACGATAGCATTAACTTCATTAATGCATACCTTCGTAATGCAAAAGAAGTACAATACAATGTACTTGACGAAAATGGGAAGAAAGTTCGTACAATCTTATCTTCCAACTACGTAAGAAAGACTTATTATAATGCTGGAACCGGTTCATACTATTCCTTGAATGCTGATCGCGCATGGGATGGAACGGTTAAAGGCAATGTAGTTGCTGACGGTAAATACTATTATGAAATCAACGCTCTAGTTGATGGAACAGATAAATGGCAATCCAAAAAGATCCCAGTTGTAGTTGATACTACTGCTCCAGCAGTGGAAATCACATCTTTTGATGAAGAGACTGGGGAACTTGAATGGACTGCTGCTGATACAGGTGTAGGCATTGACTTAATTCTTGTTTACGTCAATGGTGAAGCGATGGAACTTGCGGCTGATGCTACAAGCGTAACGTTACCTACATCTGATATTAATGACATTGAAGTACTTGCAGTAGACAAAGTGATGAATATCGGTTTCGATACGTACACTTTTGGTGATGGTACAGAGCCTGTAATATTCATGAATGATCCAGAACCATTTGGAGCATATGGAACAAATGAAGTTCCGGTGTCTGGTTATGTAACAGATGACGTACGTGTGGAAAAAGTAATGGTAAATGGCAATGAAGTAGCTACTACTCTAGTAAATGAAGAGGGAGAAGACCGCTACAAATTCGAAACGACAGTAACATATGAAGAAGATGGATATTACGATGTTCTTATCACGGCTTTAGACGGCGCTGGTAATGAATTTGGAATCTCCAGAAAGGTTTTCGTTGACACAACAGTGCCAACATTAACTGTAGATGTACCGAAGTTTGTTGATATGGATGTAGAGGAAGTAACAGCTCTTACTCTATTAGAAGACAACTTCAACTATGTTTCTCTACACGTTGATGACAACCATGAATTTGAACAGCCTTTCACAAGCCCTGTGAAAATCATGGAGCCTGCTAGCGTGGAATATGAAACTACTTTAAGCTTAAAACCAGGTAACAACCACTTTGTTTTCACTTTAACAGACCTAGGTGGAAACACAGTAACTCAAGAAGTAACTGTTTACCGTAATGAAGTTGCAGAGCGTGTAGATCGCCTAAGAGGAGCAGATCGTTATGCAACTGCAGTAGAATTAAGTAAAGAAGGCTGGGAGCAGTCTGATGTAGTGGTAATTGCACGTGGAGACAATTATGCGGATGCACTTGCTGGTGTACCGTTGGCTCATAAATACAATGCACCACTATTATTAACAAAAACTGGATCTCTACCAGATGCTACGAAAGCTGAGATTGAGAGATTAGGAGCGAAGAAAGTTTACATCCTTGGTGGAACTGCCGCTGTAAGCAAAGATGTGGAAGATACTTTCAAAGCACATGGTCTTGAAGTGAAGCGTCTATCCGGTTCTGACAGATGGTCTACTGCTGGGGCGATTGCTACAGAGGTTGCACCAAATGGAGCGAACGGAGTAGTAGTTGTTAATGGCAAGAACTTCCCTGATGCTTTATCTGTTGCTTCTTATGCAGCACAAAACGGCATGCCGATCCTATTAACGAACCAAGAAGAATTACCTAAACAAACAAATGCAGCACTAATCGCACTTAGCCCTAAACAAGCTATTGTTGTCGGTGGTACAGCGGCTGTTTCTGATAACGTATTGAAATCCCTTCCAAATCCTAAGAGAATTGGTGGAAAAGATCGTTACGAAACTGCTGTAAATGTTGCGAAGCATTTTGATTTAGATGCAAACCATTACTATGTTGCGACTGGAAAGCAGTTTGCAGATGCTCTAGCTGGTGCAGCACTTGCTGCTAATGGCCATACTGGTATTTTATTAGTTGGTACTAGCGTTTCTGAGCATGTTGAAGGATTCTTAACTTCTGAGGGAGTAGATACTTTGACTGTAATTGGTGGAGAAAATGCTGTTTCTGCTACAGTGTTTGAGCACCTTACAAAAATCGTAAAGTAATAGTTTGGTTGTAATGAAGCCGCTGGAGGGGAACCTCTGGCGGCTTTTTTCGGTGTTTAGGAAATTCTTGATCGCCGATATGAAGACCTCGGTGACGAGAAATTAGGAGGAGAGAGGTCCTCATCGCCGATATGAAGACCTCGGTGACGAGAAATTAGGAGGAGAGAGGTCTTGATCGCCGTTATGAAGACCTCAGTGACGAGAAATTAGGAGAAGAGAGGTCTTCATCGCCGTTATGAAGACCTCAGTGACGAGAAATTAGGAGGAGAGAGGTCCTCATCGCCGTTATGAAGACCTCAGTGACGAGAAATTAGGAGAAGAGAGGTCTTCATCGCCGTTATGAAGACCTCAGTGACGAGAAATTAGGAGAAGAGAGGTCCTCATCGCCGATATGAAGACCTCAGTGACGAGAAACCAGGAGGAGAGAGGTCCTCATCGCCGATATGAAGACCTCAGTGACGAGAAATTAGGAGGAGAGAGGTCCTCATCGCCGATATGAAGACCTCGGTGACGAGAAATTAGGAGGAGAGAGGTCCTCATCGCCGATATGAAGACCTCGGTGACGAGAAATTAGGAGGAGAGAGGTCCTCATCGCCGATATGAAGACCTCAGTGACAAGAAATTAGGAGAAGAGAGGTCCTCATCGCCGGTATGAAGACCTCAGTGACAAGGGATTTTATTGAAATAGTCAAATATGAGAGCCGGCCAAGGCCTATTTTTCAAAGCTATGCGAAAAGCGAGAAAACGTCTCATGAGATTAAGTTGAGACGTGGTTTTAGGTCGCGTTAGCGGTTTTGTTCTTGATATAAAACCGGATCAATATTTCTAGTGCTTTTGATTTATTTTTCGCGAGGAGTTGTTAGGTTAAACCCTTATTTATTGCAATATTCTTATTAATTATTATGAGATGTAATTATAAAAAATGTAAAAAACGACACAATTCTGTAATTTACGATGGTATAATATAGCAAGATTCGATAATTTTTTCATTCTTGGGAGGTTAAGTGTTAATTGTGAATTATTTTAAGATTTGTAGTTTGCTAGTGTTCTTATTTTTTATGGCACCTATCGTTTCTTTTGCAGAAAAGGTACTAGTTATTGATCCCGGTCATGGAGGGAAATTTTCCGGTACTTGTGGGTTCTCAGGTAATCAAACCGGCTATTGCGAGAAACATGCTAACTTAGATGTAGCAATCCGTTTAAAAGAATTGCTGAAGAACACAGATATTAAGGTTTTTATGACACGTGAATCCAACAATAAAGATTTTGCTGCAACTTCAAAGGAAGATTTGATTCAAAGAATGGTAGTGGCAAATAATTTTGTTAAAGGTAACAATGATGAAAGTTTGTTTCTTTCGATTCACCATAACGCACATGCGACTTCTCAAGTGCCAAAAGGATTTGAGACCTTTTACTATGATTACAGTGCAATGAGTGAGTCAGAAAAACAGTATCCACCAGACCCAATCCAAGTAGGATTAGCGGCAGAAAGTGGAAGATATGCTACGTTGGTACATAATTCAACACTAAGTAAAATTAGACAAGTTGATAATAAATACATTGACAGGGGTCTTCACAACGATCAAGCATTTTTTGTTATTAGAAATGCGCAAATGCCATCTGTTCTTGTGGAGTTGGGCTTCATGACGAATAAGGAAGAAGAGAAGTTGATCAAAACCTCTCAATTCCAGCAAAATGCTGCTCAAGGTTTGGCAACAGCGGTCATTAATTACTTCAAAATCTATGAAGTGTATGATAAAGATCGTAATAAACTCTCAATTTTTGATAAAAAAGAAGATGCACTGAACTATGCAAAAAAACAAACAAAATTTGTGGAAGTATGGGATAAGGATAAGCAACAAACCATCTTCACAAGTGATAAATTCAAAGTTTACGATAAATTGAATGGTTTATTGCAAGAGTTCTTTACAGAACAAGATGCCATCAATTTTGCCAAGAACCGCAAAAATACGAGAGTTGTTCAGGAAAAGACAGGGTTCATCGTTTGGTCGGATTATATTACGCCAAAGTATGAAGTGTACAGTCAGGATAAGCTTGTAGGAAAGTATCTTGATTATGACTATGCCCTAAATACGGCTAAAGCAAGTACTAATTCTAAAATTACCGTAATTGGTACAAATGAAGTCGCTTGGACAAATATTAGCGGAGTCCCAGTAAATCGGGTAGTGGATGTAGAGAGACTTTCTGGTACAGATAGATACTTAACTGCTATCGAGACATCTAAAAAAATCTATCCAAATGGTTTTGATGAAGTTAAGGAAGAAAAAACGGTGATTTTAGCAACAGGTAAGACATTTGCAGATGCCCTATCTGCTGGACCACTAGCTTCAAAATATGGCAATGCACCAATCTTACTTTCCAGAGACACAAAATTGAACGAAGAAGTACTCGCAGAAATCACTCGTCTAAGAGCAAATAAGGTGGTAATCATCGGAGGACATGGTGCGGTTCCGGAACAAGCGGAAATCACTCTTCGTAATAGTGGCTTGGAAGTAGAAAGAATCTCAGGTAAAGACCGATATGAAACGAATAGAGCCATCCTAGCCGAACTGGGAGATGTAAGTGGCGTATTCTTAGCTTCCGGGCAAGGATTTGCAGATGCTCTTGCAGCGGCACCGATTGCTGCGAAAAAAGGCTGGGGAATTCTATTGACTGAGCAAAGCTGGATTTCGCATCATGCGATCCCTTATATGACAGGAAAAGAAGTTGTCATAGTCGGAGGAACAGCAGCGGTGTCAACGAAAGTAGAAGATTCCATTACGAATGCAAGTAAAATCACTAGATTATCTGGAGCTAATAGATACGAAACACTGGCACAACTATTGTGGAATTTCTCGAGCGATCTTCAAGGTGAAACGGTTCTTGTATCAACAGGCCAAAACTTCCCTGATGCATTAGTTTCAGCGCCTTTAGCCATTCATAATGGTGCTCCACTAGTACTTGTAGGGAATAGCAGAAACAATAATGTCGAGTCCTTCCTGATGGCTTATACAAATGACGTGAAAGTAAATAAAGTAGAAATTATCGGAGGAACAAGTGCGATCAATGATACACAAATTTCTACGATTACTACAAAACTAAAATAACAAACAGAAGACTCGATAAGACCTATTCTTATCGAGCTTCTTTTGAAAGGTGATTGTTTTGCAAAAGTCTTATCTAGTAATTGTTTTAACCTGCTTATTGTTAGTAATCTCAGCTTGCTCTAAAACAGAAGAAAAAGAAATTGTAACAAATAATGAAATGAACTCAGAAACACAAGAATCTACTTCAGAAGATACCGGTTCTGCCGATACTAATGAAGACGAGGAAACAACAGTAGAAGAAAAACCTGAAGAGGATTCTTCAACCGATGAAACGGATGAAAGTGAAACACCTTCAGACCCTGGTTTTAAGGTATATCAACCAAGCGTTGGCTGGGAAAAGAAGTTCACTGACGGCGAAGACATTGTTGTTACAGAGAAGGTCATTGCTGCCAATGATGAATATGTGCAGCTTGCAATGATGGTTGGAGGGAATCAGTCTATTCAAATCTATAAATGGACACCAACTCAAGTGGCTCTCGTTTATGAAGAGGTATCAGTAGATGACGCATCTGTTAACCTGTTAGATTCGTTTACACCGAACGAAAATCCGGAAGTCTTGCTTTCAGAAACATCTGCACAATGGGAATTAGTAGAAAGCGGCGTCAAGTTGGATGTAGTATATGGTTCATTTGAAGATGTGTATGTCATTAAGAAAGTGACAGATGAAGTAGAGGATGCTGATACCATCTATACTCGTTATTATGCTCCTGGTTATGGATTAGTAAAAGAAACATACGAAGTGACTGGAGAATATGGTTATTCCGGGAAATCGGAGCTTGAAGTTGTAAAAAAATAAGAAAAGAAACACAATGGGGGAAGAAAAATGAAAAAGTGGATTGTTTCATTGCTTGTGGCATGCCTTGTTTTCCTGCCGAGCCTCACACAAGTAGAGGCTTCGTCTGGAGCTTCCATACCAAATGAGGTTTCTGTGAAATTAAAGTATCACCTGAAAGAAAGAAAGACAATTCCTTTCAACTTCAACGGGACCTATCAATTGGCAGGCAGTGATTTTGAGCTTAAGCAAGATAGAAATTATGAAGTGAAATTGAACGGCAGTGTGATTGAACTCTATGAAAATAGCAAAAAAATCAAGAGCTTTAATCAAACCTTTGAAATTAAACCGGTTAAGTACGGAAAAAGCAATTACATTCGTCTAAATAAACGTCCTTATTTAGGAAGCATTCGGTTTACGATTGAAAATAATTATCTAGTTCCTGTCAACAAATTGCCGATGGAAGATTACCTAAAAGGCGTGTTGCCAAGCGAAATCTACCCTAGCTGGCATATTGAAGCATTAAAGGCTCAAGCAGTTGCGGCAAGGACTTATGCGTTAAAAAGAGTCCATTATATAATCACGGATGATGTTGGATCACAGCGTTATGACGGTTACATTTGGTGGGATGAATCCAAGTATGCCAACACAAACAAGGCAGTAAACGCTACAAAAGGTCAGGTTCTTACATATAAGGGCAGTCTGATTGATGCTGTATTCAGTTCGAATAATGGTGGATATATTGAGGCAAATAAAGGAGCATGGCCTGGTGGCTCCCAGTTGGATTATTTAAAGGCAAAGGCAGATCCTTACGATCCAGCTTTTGATTGGAACCTTATGTTAAGATCCCAACAAATCGAAGTAGAAAGCCTAGACCTAGAAGTACCACAGGAATGGTGGGGAACAACACAGGAAATTGGCGTGCAAAATCCACTTAAGTTTGCAAGCACAGATGAAGCAAAAGTAATCAACAATGTGAAAAATCACATAAAGAACAATACCCCTGCGTTGAAAGAAGCTAACATTAAAATAGTTGGAATCAACGATGTGGCAGTTTCCAACTCTACCACACCTGGACAAAGAAGAACTCACGGCAGTTATACTATTGAATATTTTGTTCAAAATAAAGATGGAAGCTTTGTCATGGAAACAACAAATGTGGATAACGAGGAGATAACACGCCTTAAGGTTCACACTTTTGAACAGGTGAATAGCCCGATTGCAGCTATGCGTGGGATATTTGGAATCAATGATTTCAAGAGTCACTTTGTCACTTCCATCAGCCTAAAAGATGGAGTCTATGACATCAAAGGTAAAGGTTGGGGCCATGGTGTAGGGATGAGTCAGTATGGTGCAAAAGCTATGGCGGACCAAGGGAAATCATATACAGATATTCTAGAATTCTATTATGAGGGATCCACTTTCTCTAACTATATCTCTGATCACATCAATAACAGTTTAAGAGGTTCAGACCGCTATGAAACTAGTACAGCCATTGCAAAATACGGATGGGATCAAGGCTTCCAAACAGTGGTTATCGGTCGTGGAGACAATCCGGTTGATGCACTGACTGGAAGTGTGTTGGCAAAAAAGTATGATGCACCATTATTGTTGGTAAAAACAGACGAGTTACCAAGCTCTGTTAAAGAATTGTTATCAACACAAACTATTCACCAAATCTTTGTATTAGGTGGACAATCTGCTATTTCTGATAAAACAGTGTCAGAGTTGAGCCAATATGCAACTCAAGTTACACGAATCAAAGGCAGTGACCGCTATGACACTTCTGTGGAAGTAGCGACGAATATAGATGCTGAAGGAGAAGTTATCCTTACTTCAGGAAGTTCTACCTCCCCGGATGCATTATCGGTTGCGTCTCATGCTGCTTTAAATCAAATTCCGATTCTTTTCACTAAGGTAGATGAATTACCGGAGAGTGTGGAGAAGTATCTAAAAGATAACAATGTGAAAAAGGCAACCATCATTGGTGGTGGGAATGCCGTTTCCACTGAAGTAGAGGCGGAATTGTCTAACCTTGTTGGAGAAGTGAAACGTGTCAGCGGGCCAGACCGCTACGCGACAAGTGTAGCCATTGTAAATGAGTACAATTTAGATCCGCGTAACCTTTTCTTTGCTCGCGGAGAACAATTTATTGATGCTCTTCCTGGATCTGTACTTGCTGCCAAAATGGATGCACCACTTCTATTAACAAAGAAAGATACATTGCCTGATGTTGTATCTGATTATATCAATGAAAACATCCATTACGTTCCTTCTATTCATTATTTGGGCGGAACAGGAGCAATTTCGGAAGGTACGAGAAGCGAAATTGAATCTAACATATTGAAGTAAAAGAAAAGCTGTCCTTACTTGGGGCAGCTTTTTGTGTTAATTAGATTTCTAGCTGTGGAAAGCGAAGCCATTTGCGGAAATCAACAGCGGAGTCAAAGCAACCCAAAATGAATCAAAGTTTTAGTTATTTCGACTTTTATGTATAATAAATGAAGTATGTATGGAATTGTACTTAATGATGTGGAGGAACCTTTTTTATGCTATCAAAACATGCTTTTGCATATTTTTTATCCCATGGCGTACCGGCACTTGTCAGCTTTGCCAGCATCGCCATATTTACTAGATTATTAAGTCCTGAAGAGTACGGGATGTATGCGTTGGTTTTTGCCATTGCTGGAATGTTGAACGCCGTTCTTTTTGAATGGCTAAAATTGAGTTTACTTCGCTATTATCCAAAATATAAAGAAGATAGCCGTTTTTTTGAAACCATTAAACTTGCTTTTCTAGCGTTGATAGTAGCCTCGCTTGTCGTTGGAATCATTACCATGTTCTTTTTTCAAGGAAAAGAGTTTTCACCAATTTTCATTTTTCTCACCCTTATATTTTCTTGGACACAATCATGGAACGGTATCAACTTAACGCTGATGCGAGCGAAACTATCTCCAAAATCATATGGAATGTTAGCTTTCAGTCGAACTACATTAGGGTTGGTTTTAGGTACTGCTCTCATTTATGCAGGATTTGCTGAGATTGGTCTGCTTACGGGACTCATTCTGGCTTTTTGGATTACATTGTTAATGCCAACATTAAAATTCTGGAAGCTTGGTGTGAACTTCAAAGCTTTTCAATCTGATTATTTTAAACAATTCTTGAAATATGGAATGCCCTTAACCATTACGTTGTTGATGGGTGTGATTATTCATAATTCCGACCGTTTAATTATTAATTACTTATTAGACACAAGTGCAACAGGTATTTATGCGGTAACCTATGACCTTTCTGAACAAACAATCTTCACCTTGATGATGATTATTAACTTGGCGGCTTTTCCGATTGCTGTAAAGGCGATGGAAGAAGAGGGAGAGCTTGCTGCGTATGAAAAGGTTAGAAAAAACACTAGCCTGATATTTTTGATTGCCATCCCTGCAGTTGTTGGCTTCGTTCTTATTTCAACCAATATAGCACATCTTTTCTTAGGTGAATCATTCCGTGAAGATGCGCTTGTTCTAATCCCTTATATCGCAATCGGGGCGTTGCTAAAAGGGTTCAAGCTTTATAGTGTGGATATTATGTTTCATTTAAAGCAAAAAACAGCCTTGCAAATTTACCCGGTCATCGTCGCGGGAGTGCTTAATGTTGCACTCAATTTCCTTTTAATCCCTAAATATGGAATAGAGGGAGCGGCAATGGCAACGGTGGTTGCTTATGCAATCGCAGTGGTGATGAGCTGGATTATTGTTCATGTTCAGATCCACCCTCTTCCTTTTCCTGCAAAAGATTTTATTAATGTTGTTACGGCCTCCATTGCGATGGGGCTTGCTTTATTACCGTTACAGGACAAAACAGGTGTGCTTTTCCTTATCGCTCAATTGGCAGTAGGAGGCATCACATTTTTGCTTGTAGCGATACTATTAAATATCATGAATGCACGGAATATTTTGATGAAAAGATTGAAAAAAACTTTTTAAAGATTTGAGGGGTACACGATGGATAAAAAAAGAATTGCCTTTATCTTGGCAAGCCTTGGCGGCGGCGGGGTGGAACGGGTGACGCTTAACCTTGCAGAAGAATTTGCTAAAAGAGGATATGATGTTGACCTTTTAGTCGCGGATGCAAAAGGGGAATATATGGACCTTGTTCCTGATAGTGTAAACCTGGTTGATTTGAAAAAACCTAGATTACTTTCTTGTATCCCTGATATAAAGAAGTATTTAATAGAAAGAAAACCAGATGCTTTTATATCCGGGAAGGATTATATTAACTTAACAGTCATTATGGCTAAATTGCTAGCAAGATCCAAGACCAACCTAATTGTCACCACCCATACCAATATAAGTCGTCAATTAGAAGTGTTAAATTCCAGGTCATTTAAAGTTATTGCCCGACTCGTTAAGTATTTCTATCGCTTTGCAAATCACATAGTGGGTGTCTCAACAGGTGTGGCAGATGACCTTTACCATATTACTGGAATCAACAAATCGAAGATACATGTTGTGTATAATCCCGTTGTAACGGATGAATTACTTACAAAAGCCCAGCAAGATGTCGAACATCCTTGGTTTAATGAGGATGTACCTGTTGCTGTTACAGTGGGGAGATTTGACAAGGCAAAAGATTATCCGACTTTGTTAAATGCAATGAGAGTGTTGCAAGATTCGAGAAAAGTCCGCCTGATTGTAGTAGGTGATGGAGCGGAGAAAGACCATCTTTTATCACTTGTCGTCCAATATAAACTGAATGATGTGGTGGACTTTGTCGGCTTCCAATCCAATCCATATCCTTATATGAGGAAGGCAGATTTATTCGTGTTATCCTCTGCATATGAAGGGTTTGGGGTTGTAGTAGCTGAAGCGCTTGCGGTGGGCACACCTGTTGTCTCCACTGATTGTCCAAGTGGTCCAGGTGAAATTCTAGAAGGTGGAAAGTACGGTACACTGGTGAATGTGGGAGATTACATCGGTTTGGCACGAGGAATGGATGCAGCCCTTAAGAGCCCAATGCCAAAAGAAAAGCTACTTGAACGCTCCTTGTTCTTTACTATAAAAAACAGTGCGGATAGTTATGAAAAACTAATCTTGGAAAAAAGGGAAAACTAAGAGATGTATATTGCTTTGTTTATTCCGGTACTAACCTTTGGTGGAGCAGAAAAAGTGGTTATTGCTTTGGCAAATGGTTTGGCAGAAAAGGGGCATAAAGTAGATCTGGTTCTGATCAAACGTGAGGGGCAACTGTTGGACACGGTTTCGGATAAGGTACGAATTGTATCGTTAAATTCTAAAAAAACATTTCTTAGTGTGTGGAAGCTGAAAAGTTACTTGAAGGAAAGCAGGCCGGAGTTCCTTTTATCAGGCCTTGATAACGCGAATATCGTATCAAGCCTTGCCATGAGGATTGCAAAAGTTAAAACTAAGCATATTATTACGTTGCATACAAACTTAAAACAGTCCTATTTACGACCTAGAACAAAACTGCACCGCTTTTACCCTGCATGGATGCGGAAGTTATTCCCGCATGCTGACCATTTTGTAGCAGTCTCTAATTGTGTGGCAAAACAATCGGGTAACTTTTTAGGTGTGAATGATGATAGAATAGAAGTAATCTACAATCCTGTCATTAATAGTAAAATAAAAGAGAGAGCGCTCGAAGCAGTTGATAACCCATGGTTGAATGATCCTAATTATTTTACCATGGTAGCAGCAGGAAGGATTTTTGAAGCAAAAGATTATCCTACCATGTTAAAGGCGTTTGCGAAGGTTCTCCAAGAAGCCCCACATGCACGTTTAATTATTTTAGGAGACGGGAAGCAGACGATAAGGAGAGAAATGGAGGATATCATCTCTAAGGAGGAGATGGGTCATGCCGTAGAACTCTGCGGATTTGTTCATAATCCTTATGCGTACATAAATAAGGCCTCCTTATTTGTCTTAAGTTCAAAATGGGAAGGCTTCGGTAATGTACTAGTAGAGGCGCTTTATTTAGGTAAGCCGGTCATTTCGACTGCATGTGAGTGTGGTCCTGAGGAAATTCTTCAAAAAGGGAAATTTGGTTCGCTTGTACCGGTGGGGAAACCGGACGAGCTAGCTAAAGCTATGATAGATGAGATAAAAGTAAAAAGTTTCAGAGATAAAGAGGCACTCTCCCTGCATTTAAAGCAAATGGAGGATGAGTATGTTGTCTCCAGATATGAAGAGTTCTTACAACAGAGGGTAGAAGAAACGAAGGGTTAGGGTGAGAGCATATATGAATAATGTATCTGTCATCATCCCTACACATAATAGACCGCATCTTTTGCTTCTGGCCTTGCAAAGTATCGAGGAGCAAATGGAAAAGCCGGACGAAGTTATGGTGGTTATGGATGGTGAGGACGGACAAACTGAACGGTTCTTGAACGAATATAACAGTGAACACTTTACGTTCCGATATCTTAAAATACCAAAAAGTAAAGGTGCTTGCTATGCACGAAATCTTGGGGCAGAACATGCAGCAGGAAATATTTTGATGTTTTTGGACGATGATGATACGTGGGAGCCTGAAAAAATCAAAAGCCAGCTTCAACAGTTTAAGTTGAATCAAGAAGTTGGTCTTGTGTATTCGGGGAAGTTAGTAGTTTATAATACGAACCGTAAAAAGGTGATAAGAAGGATTCCTGCTACGGTTGAAGGAAACCTGTATCCCAAAATATTTGAAGATAACTACATTGGGACCACATCTTCCGTTGCCGTAAAAAAAGAAGTATTCCAACAGGCTGGCGCTTTTGATAATAATCTGCCTGCTATGCAAGACTATGACCTATGGATAAGATGTTGTGAACGGACAAAAGTAGCGCATGATAATCAATATAATGTCAGATATACCATCGCAAAAAATGCAGCCAATCAGATTAGTGGAAAAAGCGAGAATCACCACAGGGCTTTGAACTATCTTTTTAAAAAGTATCGTGAAGTTCTTGAGGGGAAATCTTCTACACTTCAAAGAAGATTCAAGTCATCGAGGTTCTTGCATCTAGCAAAGGCTGTTCACCGGAACAATTACTTTTATTCGTTGAAGTATTCGTTAAAGAGCATATTCTATTATCCAAATATTAAAGCGGTAGCATTGTTCTTACCGCCGTTTTTATTGACAGTAATTTCGGTATTCCAACCAGGAAGGCGCAACTGACTTGCACGAGGATTTAAAACAGAAGATGGTGAGGGCGATAGAAATGATTAGTGTTGTCATACCTACACTAGGAACGAGAGAAATGGAACTGGAGCGTTTATTCCAAAGTCTCAGTGATCAGACGTATCAAAATTTTGAAGCCATCGTGGTTTCTCAAGATAATCATGAAAAAGTGGGCAACCTTCTTGCTAATTATTCATTTGCTTATGAGCATGTTAAGTTAGATAGAAAAGGGTTATCTTACTCAAGAAATGTGGGAATCAACTATACGAAAGGCAATATTGTCACGTTTTCTGATGATGATTGCTGGTACGAACCGCATGCATTTTTGGAGGTTCATAACTTCTTTGAAGAAAATAATGCGGGTATTGTTTGTTATCAAATCTTTGATCCCGAGAAAAAAGAGTATTATAAGGACTACCCGAATAATGCACAGGAGAATTTGAGATTTCAGGATTTATTTAGAAAGTCTTCCATTGAAATTTTCTTGAATCTCCAAGTGGTGAATAAAGAAAAAGTCTTGTTTGATGAAGACTTCGGTCTTGGAGCAAAATACCCAAGCGGGGAAGAGAATATTTTCCTTCACATGATGCATAAAGAAGGGTATAAAATCAGCTATGTACCAAAGGTAGTGGTTTATCATGGCAAGCCCAGCATGGATACAAGGCTCAATTTTAAGGCTTTTTCAAGCAAAGGACCACTATTCAAAAGGATTTTCAATACGCCAGTCGGTTTTGCTATGTTGACCTTCTTATTTATTAAGAAATTCAACCATCTTGAAAGACCGTTCCCTTTTTACATCGCATCTTTAAAAGAGATGCTTCAATACAAAAAAAAGTAGAAAACGTCCGCTAAGGCCGTTTTCTACTCCATATTACCGGTTGTATCATAATTAGGGAATTCCAATTTCTCTAATTTATATTCACCGTCTTCTTCTTTCCAGTCTGTATAATAGACCATCTTTCCATTTTGATCAAAACGGTATAACTCATCAGAAACCATGATATAGCGGGTTTTACTGTAATGGTCCATGGTCCATTTTAATTGATTGAAATCGTCCTCTTGTATGTCGCTATCACTGGAAATCATGTTTGAGAAGTGTTTCCATTCAAGGGATTCTATATTGCTTCTCACATAATGATCACCTTCTAGTGGGGTACGTACAACTAGGACCTTGTCCCCGCATGCGGTTAAGAATATTGTTGCTATTGCAAATAAACTAAACAGTTTCAACTTCATTTTCTTCCCCCATAAGCGTTATTTCTTAGCCGTACTATTTGACCAGATGGGATATATTCTTCCCATATTATATAGTTTTTTTTCTATAAATCAAATGAGTTGTGGCAAAGTGGGCAAACTATTTAACGTTGGGACGGTATGTGCTATTATATCTAATTAGGTAAGTCGAAAAAAGTAGAAATTGATCAGAAAAGGATTGGTAATATCAAATGGGTTATTTTCTAACAGCATTGAAACAGCATAAGGAAAAAATAATTCTAATTTTTATGGGATTATTCATGTTCTTGGCGCCTTATTCCGTTTCAGGCATCTATCAAAGATTGACTCCAGTTCCATCGTCCGTTTTGGCAACTTTTTTAACTACAGGAGTATTGTTTCTTTTGCTTCTTGTTCACTTTAAAGAGAGAAAGAAACTGAATCCTTTAAGCCTTGAACAGAAGGCGTTTTTAGGCTCTATCTACATACCAGGTATACTAGCTATACTGGCAGCTTTCTTTAACTTAACAGTGATGTTATCTGTGCACTATGTGGACTACATTACTCAGGCAATGCCTAACAGGATAATTAATTTAACATTATTTTTAATGCTGTTTTATACCTTCTTTAAGCTTATTTCCTTTCTAAATGATAAGATGCTTATGTCCATTACTAAGTGGTACCTGTATGGAGTTTTGATTGTAACAGCAATCGGAATTTGGCAATTCCTCCACTTCATGTTTGGATATCCAATGATTGATTTAAATACGAGGTCTTTTGTACATAGCGTAGATTCCAACGTATTGTTTAATTTCCGGCTCACCTCTATAACGGACGAACCTAGTTATCTTGTTCCGTTTTTAATTGATGCTCTTATTATTGGGCTTGTCCTATATGCGAGTAAGAAAAAATACTTTCTTCTTGTCTTCATTCCATGTATGTTTGTACTGATATTTTCTTTTTCTGTCAGCGGATATGCAAATATGGCTTTATTGATAGGTTTTATTGTAGTTGTTTTCTTTACAACGAAATTGGAAAACAAGAGGACAATCCTAAAATATACACTTTTCGGTTTAATTCCGGTGGCAATCTTTGCGATTATTCAATGGGATTTTGTTTTGCAATTATTACAGCCTATTACAGGTAGGTTTGATACTCTCTTTGATGTTCACAAGCATAGCAGGTTGTACATGCTTGTCATGCCGATTGCCTGGCTCTTTGATTTCTCTTGGGTCAACAGCGTGTTCGGCTTTGGACCTGGAAGCTATTGGTTCTTAGCACAAACGAAATTTCTACACCATCAAGGTCCGTTAAGCGTGACGTCAAATAACATCTTTATTGATCTATTGTTTGAACACGGAATTTTCGGCTTCTTGTTAATCATTTCTATGTTTATCTATGTTTTTTATCGATTATTTAAAATTAGAAATGAGCATAAGTACTTCTTATATTCATTGATACTTTGGGTTCACTTGGCGATCACATCCATGTACCGTTCAGACTTTGTATCCCCAAGATTTTGGGCAATTGTAATTATTATCTTTATTTTTGTGGAATTAGGGAAAAGAGATAGAGGAATGTCTACTATTCCAAAAACAACTAGATAGCGGTAAAAAATAGTCTACTAATTAAAAGGATTGAGGTGTCGGGAATATGAAAGTGAAAAAAGCGATAATACCTGCAGCGGGATTAGGGACAAGATTCCTGCCTGCAACAAAAGCACAACCAAAAGAGATGCTGCCTATCGTGGACAGACCAACGATTCAATATATAATCGAAGAAGCTATTCAATCAGGAATTGAAGAAATTCTGATTGTGACAGGAAGAGGGAAACGTGCAATAGAAGACCATTTCGACCGTTCCTTGGAACTGGAAGAAACATTATTGGCAAAAGAAAAGTTTGAACAGCTGGATGAAATTAAAAAAATCTCCGAAATGGCAGATATACACTATATACGACAAAAAGAACCTAAAGGGCTCGGACATGCCATATGGTGTGCCCGTAAATTTATCGGCAATGAGCCATTTGCCGTTATGCTTGGAGACGACATTGTGGTGTCAAAGGACCAACCATGTTTGAAGCAGTTAATTGATGAATTTGAAGCAAGGAACTCTTCTGTTATTGGTGTACAAAAGGTGCCTGATGAAGATTTATCAAGTTATGGTGTTATTGACTATGATCAAAAAGAAAGCCTAAAAGACACATTTAAAGTAAAATCACTAGTTGAAAAGCCTTCTGTAGATGAAGCTCCTTCTAATCTTGCAATCATGGGTAGATACGTACTGACACCAGAGATAATAGACATACTGGAAACGGTTAAACCAGGAAGAGGGAACGAAATTCAATTAACGGACGCACTTCAAGAATTAACGAAAATTCAAGATGTCTACGGTTACCATTTCAAGGGAACAAGATATGATATAGGAAATAAATTTGGTTTTATTCAAGCTCAAATTGAATTTGCATTAATGAGAGATGACTTAAAAGGGCCTGTAGAAAAACTCTTAAAAGATTTAGTCCGCAACTTATAGAATAGCGAGCGAGGGATTAAGATGAATATTTGTGTGATTGGAACAGGCTATGTAGGACTTGTTTCCGGGGTCTGTTTTAGTGATATAGGCAACAAAGTCACTTGTGTGGACATTGATGAAAATAAAATCAATAACCTAAAAAAAGGGATCATCCCTATTTATGAACCAGGTTTGGAAGAATTGGTACTTAAAAATATTCAAGAGAACCGTCTTTCTTTTACTACTAAGTTGGAGCAGGCATTGGAAGAGGCTGACATTGTTCTAATCGCAGTCGGTACGCCTCCGAAAGAAAATGGGGAAGCGGATCTTAGATTCGTTGAAGCTGTCGCTACATCCATCGGGAAGAATCTTAAAGATTATAAGGTCATCGTCACCAAAAGTACGGTACCTGTTGGGACTGGGAAGTGGGTTAAAGGCATCATTGAAAAAGAGGCAGGCCATTCTAACTTTGATGTAGCCTCCAACCCTGAATTCCTTCGTGAAGGTTCTGCTATTTACGATACGATGAATATGGAAAGAGCGGTAATCGGTGTGGAAAGTGAAAAGGCGAAAGAAGTGTTAACGGAGCTTCATAAACCTTTTAATACAAATATCGTTGTTGCTGATATTGAGACAGCAGAAATGATCAAGTATGCTGCTAATGCCTTTCTTGCAACGAAGATTAGTTTTATTAATGAAATAGCCAATATCTGTGAACTTGTTGGAGCCGATGTAACAAAAGTAGCAGAAGGCATGGGATATGATAATCGAATTGGAAAAGCCTTTTTGGCTGCTGGAATTGGTTACGGGGGATCTTGTTTCCCTAAAGATACCAATGCTTTGATTAATATAGCAGAGAACGTAGGGTACAACCTGCGGATTGTTAAAGACGTGGAGAACGTTAATGCCATGCAACGTTTCCGTGTCTACGATAAAGTTAAAGAAGCGTTCAATGGAGAGTTAAAAGGCAAAAAGCTTGCTGTTCTTGGGTTGGCGTTCAAACCTAATACGGACGATATGCGTGCCGCACCTTCTATTGATGTTATACCTAAATTATTGGAAGACGGAGCAGATGTCGTTGCCTATGACCCTGTAGCTATGGCTAATGCCAAAAAGGAAATTGCAAATTTAAATACAGTCCATTCCTATGATGAAGCGGTCCAAGATGCAGATGCAGTAGTTGTCCTTACTGACTGGAAGGAATTCAAAGATCTAGATTTAACTGATTTAAAGAAAAAGTTGAAGCAACCTATCATGATTGATGGTAGAAACATGTTCAAGCTCAATCATATGGAAGACCTTGGGTATTATTATGCATCAATTGGAAGAAGAACGGTGAACAAGCTTTAAAAAGTATAAGGACAGATAAGGAAAGGTGTGCAGTATCTGCACATCTTTTGGTCTTGTATAGAATAAACGCATTAATGAGGTGTGTTGAGTGAACAAACGTTGGAGAAATATAGCGCTATTGCTTTTTAGTATTATCTTTATTTCTGGCTTTTTCTTTTTGGATAGTGAAGAAGTCCTTTACAATCAAGAAGCGCAGGATGAAGAAGAAATCAGTGTAGGACAACAGCGAAATATCATGTCTTATATTGAAATTGCCAAATTCAAATTTCATAACTTAACCATGGAGGAGGATTATCCAAATCCAGAGGACATGACTCGTGAGGAATTAGAGGGATATCTCTCTAACTATTTTGCAGAACCAATATTAAGTGACCTAGTCGATTATTGGGCTGGAGAAAATGAAGAGTTAGGTCCGTTTATTGAACAATTCCTTTCCTTGAGTTCTGAGATTGAAGAAGCAGAGTATATCCATCAGGAAGATAAAGAAGTGCTCGTTCGTTGGGTTGATCAAAAGTTTAATATTGAAGTTAATCTGACGGTAGAAAGAAACGGAAACGGTTGGATCATTAAAGATGTAATGTTTATCTAAATCAACATCGGTTTGAATTAGATAGAAATCAAGGGGGATTGGGGAGAAACGAAGATGAAGAAAAGCCTATGTTTTTTGCTGGTAATGCTCATGTGCCTTCCTTCTCTTTTTGAAAAAGAGGTTGTGCATGCTTCTCAAGAAGAAAACATGAGGATAATTGTCAAATATAAAGAGAAAGGCAATTATTCTTTTAGCAAAGCTAAACCACAAATAAAAAACATTAAACAGAAAGACTTCAGTAAAATAAAAAAGGAACTTGAAAGCCAAGAGGAAGTGGAATATGTAGAAGAAGACAACTTCTTCTATTATACAAACACAACGAACAATACTAACGACCCCCACTACCCATACCAAAAAGATTATTTACAAGTGATGAATGTACAGGAAGCATGGTCTGGATACGAGCAAAGCTATAAGCCTGTCGTTGCTGTGCTTGATTCAGGGATTGACCTTCACCACCTTGATCTGAAAGAAAACATCGTTAATCCTTACAATGTTTTATCACCAAGCAGCATGCCGGTGGATGAAATTGGACATGGCACACATGTAGCAGGTATTGTTGGTGCCAAAACCAATAATGGGAACGGCATTGTATCGATAGTGAAAGACACTTACATAATGCCTATCAAAGTAGGAGATCGCCAAGGTGCTTTCGCTTCTGATATTGCATCAGGTGTTGATTATGCCGTCGAGAATGGAGCAGACATCATAAACATCAGTATTGCGGGTCCCACACAGAACAATACCTTGAAAGAGGCGATTGATAAGGCTGTAAATAGTGGCGTCATGGTAGTGGCTGCTGCAGGAAATAATTCATCTGATACAGTGGAATATCCAGCAGGCTATCCAGGAGTTATGTCTGTAGGTGCTTCTAATTTAACAGGTGAATTAGCTGATTTTTCAAACTTCGGCGACTCGGTTTCAGTAGTTGCACCTGGTGTTGAAATATTTAGCACATTGCCTACCTCTTTTTCCACTAGTATTAGTGGATACGGGAAAATGAGCGGTACAAGTATGGCTGCTCCTTTAGTGTCCTCACAAGCAGCCATGTTGAAAAGTACAGATAAGAATTTAACAGGTCGACAGTTAAAGGAAATCATAGAAGAATCAAGTAAAAACGCATTAGATTTTCCTATTCGACTTGGCCAAGTAAATGCGGCAGATTCTCTTCAGTATTATCATGGGAAAAACAGGATTTCTGGCAAGAATTCCTTGGAAACATCAGTGGAAGTTGCCAAAAAAGGATGGGATACTGTTTCTTCATCCACATTGACAAATGGTAACCGTGTTTTGAAAGGTAGTTTCGCCATTTTATCCAGCAACAAAACTTTTGCAGACAGCCTTTCGGTCATTCCTTTGGCCTATAAAATAAACAGTCCTATTTTCTTATCAGAGAAGAGTTATCTGCCACAAGTAACCATCTCTTCCATGAAAGAAATGGGTGTGGACCATGTTATTGTAGTCGGTGGGGAACAGGCAATCAGTAAAAGTGTAGAGGATAAATTAAATGCTAATGGATTGAAATCAACGAGGATTTCAGGGAAAACGCGTTATGATACGGCTGTGGAAATAAGCAAGTTTGTAGCAAAAGAAAATGGGGAAGTAATGATAGTGAATGGCAAGAGCTTTCCAGATGCATTGTCTGCTTCCGTCGAAGCGGCAAAGAGAAGTATGCCAATTGTGTTTGTAGAAGAAACATGGGTCCCAAGTGCTACAAAGGATTTTCTTGACTTACATGATTTTTCAAATAAATACATTATTGGTGGAACTAAACCCATTAGTGATTCCGTTAAAAAAAGCTTAGAGGCTACACGGATTTCAGGAGCAGATCGATATAAAACCAATATCGCGGTTGCCGAATACTTTCATTCGTCCTATAATGGGTACTATTTTGCCACAGGAGCAGATTTTAAAGATGCCTTAACAGGTGGATTGTTAGCTGCAAAGCAAGGAAAAGCCTTGATGCTTGTCCGTCCTTCAGATATTGATTCTGCAACAAAGAATTATCTTGAAAAACGTAACCATCAAGAATTTGGAATACTTGGTGGAAGAAAGGCTGTTCAATCAAGCGTGTTGTGGAAAATTGACAAAATTCTTTTGGGCAATTAATATTTATAAAGATTAATAGATACTAGGTTTTGATGGCTATCGATTTTCGATAGCCATTTGATTATTTTTGTAAGGAATGTAAAAGAAAGTATAGGTAAACATAATTAGTATCATTGCTTAATTTTTGGTAGGAGGAATTAATCATGAATGAACGAAACCATTCTCCTTTAGTGACTGTCGTTACACCTGTATATAACGCAGAAAAACATATTGCAAGCTGCATTGAGTCTGTGCTTAATCAAACGTATAAAAATTGGGAGATCTTCCTGGTAGATGATCAATCAAGTGATAATAGTGTTTCTATTATAAAGCAATATGCACAAAAAGATTCGAGAATTAATCTAATTCAACTGGAAGTCAATAGTGGTGCTGCTGTAGCTCGTAATACAGCCATTGAAGCAGCAAATGGAAAATATGTTGCTTTTCTTGATAGCGATGATATGTGGGTCCCAACAAAACTCGAGAAGCAAATTTCATTTATGGAGGAAAAGGATATCGCCTTTTCCTTTACTAAATATTCCATTATAGATGAAGAAGGCAATGACCTGAATAAAGTGGTCGGTATTCCAGATCAAATTGATTATGACGGATATTTAAAAAATACTATTATTGGTTGCTTAACAGTTGTGCTTAATATTGAAAAAATTGGCAAGATGAAAATGCCATTGATAAGAACGCGCCAGGATTTCGCCTTTTGGCTTTCTATCCTCAAAAAAGGGTATATTGCTTATGGAATTCAAGAGGATTTAGCTAAATACCGCTATGTCGAAGGATCCATTTCCAGTAATAAATTCAAAACAGCGAAACGAAATTGGCAAGTTTATCGTCAAATAGAGAAGCTGGGATTTTTCAAATCGGTATGGTGTTTTGTAAATTATGCTTACAATGGCGTTCGAAAAAGAGTTTAACGGGTATATGACTAAATAAAAAGTGAGGATTAGGTGGTGTATTACGCACAAAGTCAGCCATATTACAGCAAAAGGCACCTATTATTACATTTACACATTTATATTTTCAATACAGAAAATATCTGTTAAAATGACAAAGGGTGCGATACAAGCAATTGGATAATTAAACTAGACATGTTTATTTCTCAAAAATGAAATGCTAAAAATAAGAACAAGAAATTAGGTGACGACAATGGATTTACAATTAATACTTGCTTTCGTAGTGTCATTCATCACCGTCCTCGTTATCACGCCATTGGTCATAAAATTTGCTCATTATATAGGAGCAACCGATAAACCGAACCACCGTAAAGTCCACCAGAAGATTATGCCTCGCCTAGGAGGCCTCGCCATCTTCATTGGTGTTGTTGTTGGATATATATTTGTTGGTCTATACGATCAAAGAATTACCGGAATCACCATTGGGGCATTGATCATCGTCCTGATTGGAATCTTTGATGATAAATACGAATTAAAAGCAAGAACAAAGCTTCTGGGGCAAATTGCCGCAGCTGGTGTTATCGTCTACACAGGACTTAAAATTGATTTCATTACCATCCCATTTATCGTAGAACGCCTTGAATTAGGCTGGTTGTCCATCCCTATCACCATTCTTTGGATTGTAGGGATAACAAATGCGATTAACCTGATAGACGGGTTGGATGGACTTGCAGCAGGTATCTCTACCATTGCTATTGCGACCATCGCAGTAATTGCAGGTCTTGGCGGTAAGGAGTTAATCTTAACTCTATCCCTTATCATCTTGGGAAGCACCATTGGTTTTCTGTTCTATAATTTTCACCCAGCTAAAATTTTCATGGGGGATACAGGAGCACTATTTTTAGGATACTGTATTTCCGTACTCTCATTACTGGGGCTATATAAAAGTGTGACGCTTTTCAGCTTTGTCATCCCAATTATTATCCTCGGTGTACCAGTATTTGATACAGCATTTGCGATTATACGCCGAATTCTAAACAAGCAACCAATTTCAGCACCTGACAAAAGTCATTTGCATCACAGGTTGTTGGCTTCCGGCTTATCCCATAGGAATACGGTGCTTGTCATTTACGGCTTTGGGATCATCTTTGCAGCATGTGCGATTTTCTTAACATCTGCGACCATCTGGGGTACAATCTTAATTACCGTACTGCTCATCATCTTAATCCAGTTTATTGCAGAGCTTGTAGGTATCTTTAACGAACAGAACAAGCCGTTTATGAAGTTCTACCGAAAAGTGTTCGGAAGACATTAATGCACGCTTGAGTCACCTAACTTAAAATTGATAGATTGATAGATATTTACAGTGCCAAAACCTTATTTGGATTTGGCATTTTTTTTATGGAAGTATATTTCCTCCTAAAGGTTAACAAAAAGCCTTCCCGTGTATGGGAAGGCTTTGATTATGATTATAGATCATCTTCTGCTGGTTGTATTTCTAAGTGAGAGCGAATGGAGCTTCGAACTTCTTGAATACTTTCATCATAAGGGACGAAGTAGTACACACCACCTATATAAGCGTCTTCTCCCTCAATATTAATGGTTTCTATGTCATTTGATTTAAAATTTGCGAATTGCTGTGCCAATCCAAGACCTTGAGACATTCTTACATTCGTTTCTACATTACTTCCTAGTTCTCCTGCAATTTCATCCACTTTAAATACATTTCTTGGTGATAAGATTTTGTCAATGACACCTGCCATAATTTGGCGTTGTCTGTCATTACGTCCAAAGTCTCCTCGTGGATCCTGTTTTCTCATTCGTGCATACGCAAGAGCTTCTTCACCATCTAAATCCATCTTGCCTTCATAAAAATTAAGTCTTTTTCCTGTTTCATCACTTGTTTCATAAAAGTCGAAAGGAACATCAACCGTAACCCCATCAACAATGTTAATAATGTTCTTAAATCCTTCAAAATTTACTGTTGCGAAATAATCAATTGGAACGTCTAGAAAATACTCCACTGTCTCAATGGTTAAATCTTTTCCACCATAGGAATGAGCATGATTTATTTTTGTTTCTTCGTTTCTGTCAGGGATGGTCACTAACGTATCACGTGGAATACTTAGCATTTTCATTGTCTTATCATTAGGGTTAATGGTCGCTACAATTAGGCTATCTGTTCTTCCGTTTTCCCCACCTGTTGAATAATCTTCAATCCCCATAATTAAAACAGAAAAAGGATCTTTTCCTATTTCCACTTTTTTATCACGAAGATCGGACTTTTCTCCGCGGTCTATTTCGGTATAAGCGCTATTCGCAGCTTGAAATGTCTGATAAAATAAATAGCCGCCATATGCAACTACTGAAAGAAGAATAATAATAAAAAACATAAGGACGCGTTTCAGGATTCTCTTCTTCCTATTTCTTCGATTAAATCTTGAGTTATTCAATGTTTAGTCTCCTTTTGGCTAGAGTACTACATCTGTCTCTCTATACAATAGCTTTCCTTCAGTTGTGTTATTTTTTCCTTGTGTCAAATCAATTATCCAATTAAGGTAATCTTCTTTACTTGATTCGGGTATTAGCACGTTAACTTGTACATTTTCTTGGTACTCTATGCTGTCCATGATATAGGAAGATGATCGTACTTCATTTTCTATTTTACCAAGCAGCGTGTAATCAATGGTTGTATGCATCACTTGCATTAAATTGCGTTCCACAAGCCCTGTAGCTGATAGACCCTCCGATGCAGCCTTGCCATATGCACGGATTAATCCGCAAGCACCAAGTTTAATTCCACCAAAATAACGGGTAACAACAACTACCGTATCTTTTAGTTTCTTCTTCTTTAACACTTCAAGCATCGGTACTCCGGCTGTTCCACTTGGCTCCCCGTCATCATTGGCTTTTTGAATATGATCATGTTCACCAATAAGGTAAGCAGAGCAATTGTGAGTTGCATCACGATACTTTTTCTTAATTTCCTGTATAAAGTTTAAAGCTTCATCTTCTGTAGTCGCACGACTGACATTGGTGATAAATCTTGATTTTTGGATAATTATTTCATGCTCTCCATTACCTTTTACGGTATAGTAGTGAGGTAGCAAACCGGCAACTCTCCTTTTCCTGCTCAAAACATTTGGTGACATAAAAAGAGCCATACTATATATTATAAATCGAGATAGGGGTCCACATCAAATAAAATATAGTGCTTAACTCCTTGGGTTTGCAAGAATCGACAAAGTTTAATCCGATTGTAATAATAATGTTATACAAGCAAAACTTTAGTCCGATATAATGAAGTGTGGACAATTTTCGACAGGTACCCCCACAAAGGTTTGGAAGAATTGGAATGATATAGCATAAAGTGTCTTTCTTCTTTTTGGGTATAATGTACTATAACAATAAAGAAGTATTCATAATATTCTTTTAAGAATACAGGGTCTTTTGGAGGATGTCCTATGTCTCGGAAAGTTATAAACTCTAAACAATTAGACATGATTATTGAACAGATGGTGAAAACCGTCGAAGTCAGCAAGGACGAGATCTTTGAAATAGGGGAAAGTTCCCGTAAAGAATTTGAGAACCTTGGTAAAGAATTAAATGCGGTCAAGCTTGAAGTAGCGCAGCTTATCCATAAACAGGACAAGCTGGAGGCTCAGGTCAGGCATGCAAGAAACCGTCTTTCAGAAGTGAGCAGGCAGTTTAAAAATTATACAGAACATCAAATTAGACAAGCATATGACCATGCACATGAATTGCAGTTGGAGCTTCATACCATTTCCCAAAAAGAGGCTCAGCTTCGCAATCGACGAAATGAAATCGAACGCAGGTTGTTGAATCTCGAAGAAACCATTACGAAGGCAGATCGCCTCGTAAGTCAGGTATCCGTGATTTTAAATTACGTAACAGGTGATCTTCAGCAGGTTGGCCAGATGATTGCCGATGCCTCTGAGAAACGCGAGTTCGGTTTTAAAATCATGGAAGCGCAAGAAGAGGAACGCCGGCGTCTTTCTCGGGAGATTCATGATGGCCCGGCGCAAATGCTGGCCAATGTGATGATGCGCTCGGATCTGATTGACCGGACTTTCCGGGAGCGAGGCCCCGGGGAGGCGTTATCAGAGATCCGCTCCTTGAAGGTAATGGTGCGCTCCGCTCTATATGAAGTGCGAAGGATTATTTATGATCTTCGTCCAATGGCACTCGACGATCTTGGGTTGGTGCCCACTTTAAAGAAATATATTTCGACTATCGAGGATTATCATAATGGATATCCACAAATTGAATTTATGAACCTTGGAGTGGAACACCGCATATCATCCAACCTGGAGGTAGCAGTGTTCAGGCTAGTACAGGAGTCGCTGACAAATGCTATCAAGCATGCTGCGGCAAGCTCCATCTATGTAAAATTGGAAGTGAAACCTACCCATATCATTGTCATCGTAAAAGATGACGGAGTAGGATTTGATACGACAGAAAAAAAAGAAAAGTCGTTTGGTTTAATTGGAATGAGAGAAAGGGTAGAACTTATCAGCGGGGAATTAGACATACAGTCCACGTCTGGTAAGGGTACTACGGTCTTTATCAAAATTCCGTTAGGCTAAAGATGTATTTGGGAGGATGAGAAGAATGGATACGACAAAAATCGTGATTATTGATGATCATCAGCTTTTCCGTGAAGGAGTTAAACGTATTCTTGATTTTGAAACGAACTTTCACGTGGTGGCAGAAGGTGACGATGGGGAAGAAGCGCTTGACCTAATGGAAAAGCATGATCCAGACGTCATCATCATGGACATCAACATGCCAAAAGTAAATGGTGTGGAGGCTACAAGACGTTTAGTGGAAGCTAACTCAGAAGCGAAGGTCATCGTATTATCCATTCATGATGATGAAAATTACGTTACACATGCACTGCAAACAGGTGCTCGTGGTTATCTTTTAAAAGAAATGGATGCCGATGCATTGGTGGATGCAGTCAAGGTGGTTGCGGATGGCGGATCTTATCTTCATCCAAAAGTTACGCACAACCTTGTAAGGGAATATCGCCGTTTAACGGAAAATGGTGTGGGAAGCGGTTCGCGCGGACGCGGTGGAGGCGGCTCTACAGCTACAACTTATCAGCAAGTCGAAATTCGCCGCCCACTTCACTTGTTAACACGACGCGAGTGCGAAGTGCTTCAACTGTTGGCTGACGGAAAGAGCAACAAGGCAATCGGGGAAGCGTTGTTCATCAGTGAAAAGACAGTTAAAAACCATGTTAGTAACATCCTTCAAAAAATGAATGTAAATGACCGAACACAAGCTGTTGTTGTTGCAATCAAGAATGGCTGGGTAGAGGTTAGGTAGCCTTGGGGATTTTGGTCTCCAGGGTTTTTTTGTGGGATTGGAGGGGCGGTCTTGTGGTGGCAGGGGCGCTCTTGGGGTGGGCGAAATTTGTTTGGTTGTGTCGAATTATGCGCAATGGCTAATAAAATAAAAGTTTGGACAATAAATTTGAAAGTTGGACAATAAAACAATAGTTTGGACAATAAAATATAAATCTGGACAATAAAATGAAAACTCGTCCCATAAAATCGACGCAAAACTTACTCTCCCAATAAAAAACAAACTTTTGATGAAACTTATTACCGTTTCATGTACAATCTATAATAGATAACAGAAATACTCAGTATAAGGAAGGTCTACGATATGAAAACGGCGATTGTTACAGACAGTACTGCCTACATCCCAGCAGAATTACGCGCAAAGCATGATATACATATGATCCCGCTAAATGTTATTTTCGGAAATGAATCGTACCAAGAAGAAGTGGACATTAAAGTAGAGCAGTTTTACGAAGAAGTCAAAAACAGTAGAGAGCTGCCATCCACCTCCCAGCCGGCCATTGGCGAATTTGTTTCCCTATTTGAGAAACTTGCAAAGGACTATGACGCAGTTGTCAGTATTCACCTATCAAGCGGCATTAGCGGCACTTACCAGGGTGCTGTGGCAGCAGGTGACATGGTGGATGGAATTGATGTTTATGCATTCGATTCTGAAATCAGCTGCATGATTCAAGGTTTCTACGCATTAGAAGCAGCGGAAATGGCCGCAGAAGGAAAGTCGCCTGAACAAATTATGGACCGAATGAACGTCATGAAAGAATCTGACCGTGCTTACTTCATGGTAGATGACCTATCTCACTTGCAACGCGGTGGCCGTTTGAGCAGCGCCCAAGCAATTGTTGGAAGCCTATTGCAGGTTAAGCCAGTGTTGCATTTTGTTGATACGAAAATTGTCCCTTTCGAAAAGATTCGTACACGCAAAAAAGCGGTCAAGCGAATTCATGATTTGTTTGATGAGGATGCTACTTTGGGAGTGCCAATGCGAGCATGTGTGATCCATGCAAACCGTGAGGAAGAAGCAGAAGAGATAAAAAAGGATCTTGAAGAGAAGTATCCACATGTTGAGTTTTTCTTGAGCTACTTTGGCCCGGTAATCGGAACGCATTTAGGCGAAGGTGCTTTGGGGCTTGGTTGGTATAAGCGGTAACTTTTTAGGATTTTGATTGCACAGCATCATCGAGAGATTGGGAAGACATCAGGAGCAGTGGGTTGCTTGGGGTGTCTTTTTTGTGTTTTGTTGTGTTTGTTGCTGTAGGTGAAGCTATGGTCGAATAGACCGCTCCTATTAGACAAATCTAGGCTAACGAACCGTGCAACGGTCGAATAGACCGCTCCTATTAGACAAATCTAGGCTAACGGACGGGGCAACGGTCGAATAGACCGCTCCTATTAGACAAATCTAGGCTAACGGACGGGGCAACAGTCGAATAGACCGCTTCTATTAGACAAATCTAGGCTAACGGACCAGGGAACGGTCGAAAAGACCGCTCCTATTAGACAAATCTAGGCTAACGAACCGTGCAACGGTCGAAAAGACCGCTTCTATTAGACAAATCTAGGCTAACGGACGGGGCAACGGTCGAAAAGACCGCTCCTATTAGACAAATCTAGGCTAACGGACCGGCAAATGGTCGAATAGATCTCCTCTATTAGATAACTCTAGGCTTCGGTAATCTTTCTAACAAAAATATCAACAACAAAACAGGCAGAGAGAACATCCTGTCTGTTACCAAATTTTCATCACCCAAGGAGGAAACCAATGCTTTTCACCAAAACAACAAATAACCTATTAACAATTACCATCCAAAAATCCGAACACACTAAAACAATCTCCTCATTCCCCTCCATCCCTCAACCACCCATCCAGGAAACCTTCCCCTTCGACCCCAACCTCCAACACTTCCTATCGGGCAAGCGGCTTCTATCAGACGAACTCCCATTTAACCAGGCCACACTCCAAACCCATTACCAAAATGGATACCTAAAACTCGATTATGGAGTCCACTCCACCAAATCAGGAACCAAATGCAATCGATGCGGGAATATGGATCAAAGCATGTTTGCTTCGTTCCACTGTGCCCGCTGTCACCAACCTTGTACCTATTGCAGGCATTGCATCATGATGGGGCGGGTGAGTGAGTGCACTCCGCTCATCTCGTGGAGTAGACCGCAGCCTCGAACGATTGCCAAATCCATAACTCCTTCGTGGAACGGTACCCTCTCCAAAGGTCAGGAAGTCGCCTCTAATAAAGTCGTCAAAGCAATCCAAAACAATACATCCCTACTCGTTTGGGCAGTCTGCGGTGCTGGAAAAACAGAGGTTCTTTTTAAAGGAATTGAAACCGCACTAAATAAAGGTGGCCGGGTTTGTGTTGCCACTCCGAGAACGGATGTCGTGTTAGAGCTATCCCCGAGGTTAAAGCAAGCTTTTCCTGACATTGAAGTCGCCACACTTTATGGTGGCAGTGAGGACCGAGCGAAAAACGCGCCGCTTACCATCGCCACTACCCATCAGTTGCTTCGCTATTATCGTGCATTTGATACTCTCATGATTGATGAGGTTGATGCCTTTCCTTACTCTATAGATAAAACGCTTGAGTATGCCGCGACCCAGGCACGAACCGAAAATGGTTGCTTCATTTACTTAAGTGCCACTCCATCGAAAAAAATGCAGAGAGAAGTCCGTGCTAAAAAACTAGAATCTGTGGTGATTCCTGCTAGATATCACAAACATCCCCTACCAGTTCCAACCTTGGAATGGTGTGGGAAATGGGAGAAGAGGATCAAGAAAGAAACCCTTCCAACGAACGTCCTTAATTGGGTGAGAAAGCATATGGAGAATGGAAGCCCCATATTTTTGTTCGTTCCCAATATCACTATCTTAGAAAAAGTTACCGACAACTTTGCAAAGGAGTACGGTGACCTAGTGGTAGGTGTGCATGCAAAAGACAAGAATCGCAAAGAGAAAGTGTCGCGCTTCCGGGAAGGGAACATTAAAATGCTAGTAACCACAACAATATTGGAGAGGGGGGTCACGGTAGCGGACGTTCAAGTTGGAGTGCTTGGAGCGGAGGACGCTGTTTTTTCGGAAAGTGCTCTTGTACAAATTGCCGGAAGGGTAGGCCGCAGCAGTCAATATCCAAGTGGAGATGTGCGTTTTTTTCACTATGGAAAGACAAATGAGATGGTTGCTGCGATTGACCAGATTAGAAGGATAAACTACCAAGCGAGGAAGGGGGGATTTTTCCAATGAATCATTGTTTGATTTGCCAAGAGGTTGTGACTTCTTCATTTGGCTGGAGCGCGTTCTTAGGTCTGCAAAAACATGCCCCTGTTTGTGGGGACTGCGAACATGCCTTCCAAACAATCACAGGAGAGCTTTGCAGAATTTGCGGTCGGGAGTGGAGAATGGTGGCAGACGAAAATAGGTATGGCGATCTCTGTTCTGACTGTTTTAGATGGGAGGGCGATCCGGCTACAGCTGGTCTGCTAAAAAAAAACCGATCCGTCTACCATTACAATGAAAATATGAAGGATATATTATCAAGATATAAATTCAGAGGGGATGCCGCACTTTCACAAGTTTTCCAAGAAGCATTCACAAAGAAATTTAAAGAGGCATGCCCAAAAGAGAAGCCCATTGTTGTTCCTATCCCACTAAGTCCAGAACGAATATATGAACGCGGCTTTAATCAGTCACTTTTACTGGCAGAGCTTTTGCCGGGCAAACCAGAAGAGTTACTCTCTAAAACTAGCTCAGAAAAGCAATCAAAAAAAGCGCGATGGGAGAGGCTAGATCGGGAAAATACGTTCTTCGTCCCAGACTCTGAACTAGTAAAGGGTAAAAACATCCTCCTCATTGACGACATTTACACGACAGGGACAACCGTGCGCATGGCGGCGAAGGTTCTTAAAAACGCCGGTGCTTATGATATTTCCTCCTACACACTTGTTCGCAGTTAACATTTTCCCGACTCATACGATATAAAGAATAAGAATTCATTGCTCGAAAGGGAGTTGCTTTATGTCTCAACTAGATAATTGCCCAAGCTGTGGTCAGATTTATGTGAAAAATGCGTTTCGGGAAGTCTGTGAAACGTGCTATAAAGAAGAGGAAGCGAAATATCAGACTGTTTATAAATACATCCGCCACCGAGAAAACCGGACAGCATCAATGGACCAAGTGGTGGAAGATACCGGAGTCGAGGAATACCTGATTATCAAGTTCATTAGAAAAGGTCGTATTCAACT
Organism: Sutcliffiella horikoshii; assembly: GCF_008180725.1. Lineage (GTDB taxonomy): Bacteria > Bacillota > Bacilli > Bacillales > Bacillaceae_I > Sutcliffiella_A > Sutcliffiella_A horikoshii_B. Next base: position 560,167 of record NZ_VTEV01000002.1, read on the forward strand.
GGTTCATTTTCCGAATTTAGGCTATCCGTGTGACAGATGTGGTAGGATTATTAGGGAGGACAAGCTCTGTCAAGGCTGTAAAAAAGATATATACGGGCAGCTTTCCCAATTGGAGCGCGAAGAAGAACGAAAACGTGCCATTCGTGAAGAAGGAAAAACATACCACGTTATTAATAAGAAGTTTTAATAAACATTCTGGCCTTTGTGCCGATAAAAAAGATAGACAAACTGTTCGGAAGGAAGGGATATTAAATGAAGATTAATAATTTAGGACCTTCAGGGATTAATCCATATAAAAATCAAATGAAACAGCAACAAGCTGCTAAAACGAACCAAACAAAAAGCGATCAAGTAGAAATATCAAGTAAAGCAAAAGAGCTGCAAGAACGTTCCCAGTTCGCTGAAGCTCGTCAGGAAAAAGTTGCAAAACTGAAAATTTCTGTGGAGAATGGCACCTATCAAATCGACTCAAAATCCGTCGCCAATAAGATGATCGATTACTATTCCAATAAATAGAGCCACAAAATAAGGAGAAATTATGTCTATTCCAACCATCATAACCATTCTTGAAAAAATGTTAACTTTGCATGCCTATCTCTATGAACTTACGGTGCGGAAAGAAGAGATTGTAAAGGCCAATAAGGTAGAAGAACTACAACGGATTACAAGAGAAGAAAAGCAATATACGAGAGCGATTATGCAGCTAGAGAAGCAACGAGCGGAACTGTCAAAGGGAAAAACGGTGACGGAGCTTGCAGAAATGAGCACTCCGACGGAAAAACATACCCTTCTTGATTTAAAAGCTAGGCTCACTGAAACGATTGGCAACATTCAAAAGCAAAACGAGCTCAATCAACTCTTGCTCGAGCAATCCTTGCAATTTGTCACGATGACCTTGAATACCTTAAATCCGCAGCCGAATGCGGTAAACTACGAGAAACCTGCGAATACGAAGAAAAGTGTCAGTGCCCCAGCGCGCTCGCTGTTCGATTCAAGAGCTTAGGAGGAACATCCATGCGTTCAACATTTCATAGTCTCGAGGTTGCGAGACGTGGGCTGGTTACCCAGCAAACTGCCCTTCAGACGGTTGGTCATAACATTGCCAATGCCAATACTCCAGGTTACACAAGACAAAGGGTGAACTTTGTCCAGACAGAGCCATATCCAGCTCCATCGTTAAATCGTCCGCAAATTCCAGGACAGATTGGGACAGGGGTAGAAGCAGGCAGCATCCAGCGTGTGCGGGAGAGTTTCCTGGATATCCAGTATCGCGGGGAAAACAATAAGCTAGGTTATTGGGAAGCGCGGGCTGATTCTTTGCAAAAGATGGAAGAGATTATGAATGAGCCGTCAGAAACCGGTCTTTCAACTACTTTGGACCGCTTTTGGCAGGCCTTTCAAGACTTGGCCGTTAATCCGACTAATGCAGGTGCGCGTTCTGTAGTGAGGCAACGCGGGTTGGCGGTTGCGGAGACGTTTCGCTTTCTGTCAGACTCTCTATCATCCGTACAAGGTGATATCAAAAACGAAATGGATGTCACCATAAAGCAAGTGAACGCCATAAGCCAGCAAATCAACAACGTGAACAAACAGATTGGTGAACTTGAGCCCCATGGCTATCTTGCAAACGATCTGTATGATGAAAGGGACCGTTTGGTGGACGAGCTTTCCCAGCTTGTTAATATCAAAACATCAAAAGTGGGTACAGGCGGCAGTCCAAGTGCCCTTGCGGAAGGAAAGCTAACGATTGATTTAGTTGATGACTCCGGTCGCACAATCGGTAATCTTGTCGATGCTACAAGTCTGAGAGTGAACAGTCTTTCTCTTGAGTTCCGTGCTGATACCGGGTTGGTGGATGGCTACAGTCTTGGAGATACAAGCTTCGGGATTGGAAGTATGCAGGCTTCAGGAAAGTTGCGTGGATTGATTGATTCTTACGGGTTCATGGAAGGCAATGCAGAAAAGGGGCTTTACCCTGATATGCTAAACCATCTTGATACGGTGGCCTATGAATTTGCCCAAGAGATCAACAGGGTCCATGAATCAGGTTGGAGCATCTCGAGCATGGAAACAGGAGAGCATACAGCGTACAAATTCTTTGAGTTTAAAAATACAGACATTACTGCTGATAATAAAAAGAACGCCGCAAAACTTTTCACTGTTTCAGCGGATATCGTTCAATCTCTAGATAATATTGCTGCTTCTGGTTATAACAAGGGAATCATTACGACTGGAGAATTTCATGGTTATAACGGTGTGGAGAATATCTCTGTTACCGTGCAGTCAACTGTAGATGCGGCTGGTGTTCAGCAGTTTACCTATACTGTATATGATGCAGCACAATCGCCGAAACAAGAGCTGAAGACATCCGGGAATTTTGCTAGTTTGGAAGAGCTTGGGGAAGGCTTATCGGAAGAGTTTGTGGATGCAAGTGGAAACCCTTCCGTTAATTTTGATTTAGATAAAGTTCGTTTGGAAGATGTATCAAAAGGTAACTTTATTGCAGTAGACATCCCAAAAATCGGACAGGTCGGTGGCCGCGTTGGGGACGGTAGCAATGCGGTAGCGTTGGCGGAGGTAAAAGCACGTTCCCTTCAGCTAAATGGTGTTTCTACTACTTTCCAAAACTATTACGAGAGCGTAATCGGTGGATTAGCAGTAGATGCGCAGGAAGCAAACCGACTTTCCTATAACAGTGAAACTTTGAGACTATCAGTTGATCAGCGCCGTCAATCGGTAAGTGGTGTGTCGCTTGATGAAGAAATGACGAGTATGATTCAGTATCAACATGCGTACAATGCTTCAGCTCGAATGATTACGTTAACGGACGAACTTTTAGATAAAATAATAAACGGCATGGGAATAGGCGGAAGGTAGGTTAGATAGATGCGAGTTACACAGAGCATGTTGACGCAGAACTCATTGCGTCAATTAAGTACTAGCTATAGCAAAATGGGCAAGTTGATGGAGCAGCTCTCTACAGGTAAAAAAATCTCCAAGCCATCCGATGACCCTGTCGTGGCGATGAAAGGGATGTATTATCGTACAAACCTGACGGAGCTTGAACAGTACAAGAGAAACCTGAGTGAATCTTATTCATGGATGGAGAACTCGGAAGCGGCATTGGATCATGTGCAAAGCTTGATGCACCGTGCGCGTGAATTGGTGGTGCAGGGTTCGAATGATACATATTCCCCTGAAGACCGCCAGGCAATGGCAAAAGAGATCGAGCAGCTTAAGCACGATTTTGTACAGGTTGCGAACACACAGGTTGCAGGAAAATACATTTTCAATGGTACGGCTATTGATAAGCCACGAATAACAGATGCGAATGATCCTTCGTCTGTAAGTACTGAAAACTCTCCATTTGAGATAGAGGTATCCCGTGGTATCAAGCTTCAGTCCAACATCAACTCAGAAAATGTGTTTAATCAGGATATGATGGAAGTTTGGAATGGTCTTCAGTCGGCGCTTGAAACGAGCGATACGGATGCGTTGAAAGATTTGATGGGCCGTTTTGATAAGGCGGCTGATACGATTTCAGCAGAGCGTTCGGAACTTGGTGCCCGCTATAACCGTTTGGAGATGGTGGACAATCGGATTGGGTATCAGGAAGTGGTGGCTACACGGATTTTATCAGACAATGAAGATGCGGATATTGAGAAGGTTATTACAGATTTGACATCACAGGAGAGTGTGCATCGTGCTTCCCTTGGTGTGGGAGCGCGTGTGATTCAGCCGTCGTTGTTGGATTTTTTAAGGTAGGATGAGGAACTGTCTTGGGGGGAGCTGTTTAGGGGCAGTTGTTTCTGGGACAGTTTCTTTTGTATTTGGTGGTCCGCCGCTGTTGATTTCCGCGCCAGGCTTCGCTTTCCGCGTGGCGTGCTTGGGCCTCCTCACAACGCTTCAGGGGTCTCTACCTACCGCTACCTACCGCTACCTCCCGCCGGAGTCTGCGCCTTTCGCTCCCAACCACCAGCTATGTTATCTTTCCAAATACAAATAAAATGCTTAAAAGAAATGGGTGATTACATGCTTTTTCCTCAAATTCGGTTACAGTCTACTTTTGCTCAGACGGAGCTTCAGATTCAGAAGCCGGTACAGCAGATTGAGCAACCAAGAGCAGAGTTGAGTATCGAGCAACCGAAAGCGGAGTTGACGATGAAGCGTACGCCTGGGAAGTTGACCATTGATCAGACGCAGGCGAGAGAAGATATGGATTTGAAGAGTGTGGGCAGGCGGATTGAGGAAGCGGCACAGCTTGGTCGTCAGGATTGGTTGGCGGGTCTGGCTCGGGTGGCGCAAGACGGCAATGAAATGATGCGAATTGAGGATGGCGGTGGGGCAATTGCTCGTCAGGCGAAGCGAAACAGTGAAGGTCCACCAAAAGAGTTCAATATTGGCTGGATTCCTTCACACTTTAGTGTAAAGATTGATTATGAGCCTGGTAGCGTGGACATTCAAGTTCAGGAACGCAAGCCGGTTATCGACGCTAAGGTAAACAAGCCGGTCCATGAGTACACGCCGGGTTCCGCACAGGTTAGCTTAGCCAACCATCCATCGTTGCAAATAGACTTTGAGAACCTGCGTCATGTCGGCACAGGCGGCTATGAACAAAAAATATAAGGTTGTGAAAAGATGAAAATAGAAACGAAGTATCATGGTTTAGTAGAGGTGCAACAAGAAGAAGTGGTAAGGTTCCCTAAGGGCCTACCGGGTTTTTTAGAGGAAAAGGAGTTTACGGTTATTCCGTTTTCGGAGGACGGAATGTTTTATATTTTACAATCGGTCCAGACTCCTGAGCTCGGATTTGTCATGACCAATCCATTCACATTCTACCCTGATTATGATTTTAACTTGGAGAACCAATCAGTAGAAGCTCTCGAACTGGATTCTGCTGAAGATGTATCTGTCTATTCAGTTTTGACAATGGCAGACCCGTTCCATCTTACAACTGCCAACTTGCAGGCTCCTGTTGTTGTGAACGTGAAAAAGAAGCTAGGAAAGCAAGTGATTCTAACAGGAAGCTCATATCAAACGAAGCACAAACTATTTCCGGAAACTATTGCAAAATAGAGAGGAGGAGACCGCATGCTAGTACTAACCCGTAAAAAAGATGAAGCTATAAAGATTGGCGATGACATCGAGATTACCGTTCTCAGTATTAATGGTGACCAAGTAAAGCTCGGCATTCAAGCACCCAAGCATATTGAGATACATAGAAAAGAAATCTACCTTTCCATCCAAGAGGAAAACAACGCAGCATCCCACTCCTCTCTTGATCTACTGCAAGCTTTAAGCAGCCAACTAAAAAAATAATACAAACTGTAAAAAATTCTCTCTCACCCTATTAACAGTTGTCGAGACAGGTCGATATAAAACATGTAAGCAAATAGAATCAAAAGGCGGCCGACTTTTGACCTATCTGCAAATCTACCACCGATTACACAAGGACGTGAAATCGGCGACAACTCAAGGAGGAAAAATGTAATGAGAATTAATCACAATATTGCTGCGTTGAACACGCACCGTCAGTTAAACAGTGCTACTGCAGGTCAAATGAAGTCTATGGAGAAATTATCTTCTGGTTTACGTATTAACCGTGCTGGGGATGACGCAGCTGGTCTTGCAATCTCAGAAAAAATGCGTGCTCAGGTTCGTGGTTTGGATCAAGCTTCTCGAAATGCACAAGACGGTATTTCATTAATTCAAACTGCTGAAGGTGCACTAAACGAGACACATGACATCCTTCAACGCATGCGTGAATTGTCAGTTCAATCAGCTAACGAAACTAACACAGCTGATGACAGAGGTGCATTAGACAAAGAATTCCAACAATTGAAAAATGAAGTTACACGAATTGCAGACCAAACGCAATTTAATACTAAAACATTATTAAAAGGCGGTTTTGGTGCTACTTCAACTGCGGGTGCTGAAATTGTTGCAGCATCAGGTGTGACGGACTACAATGTTGGTGGATCAGGTGTAGGAGATATCGTTTTAACCTCAGCAGCAGGTACAAACTCTGGAGTTATGCTAACTGCAACGTTTACAGATGCAGCTGGTAATTCAACAACTCAAGTTTTAGATGATGTAGCAGTACCTACAGGTACAGATTCTAATACAATCAGCTTCGATAAGCTTGGATTCTCTTTTACAGCAAACAACGCCTTAGCTTCTGGTAGTTTTGGTGGAGGTGCTGATAGTACAATTACAGTAAGTGCTACTGCAGCAAAATTCCAAATAGGTGCAAACAAAGATCAAACGATTGACTTATCTATAAACAATATGGATGCTAATGCATTAGGGGTTTCCGGAAATGATATTCTTTCAAAAGATAAAGCTCAAGCTTCAGTTGAAGCTTTGGATAATGCAATAAAGTCTGTTTCTACTGAAAGAGCAAATTTAGGTTCTGTGCAAAATAGACTTGAGCACACTATCAACAACCTTAACACATCTTCTGAAAACTTAACTGCTGCAGAATCACGTGTACGTGACGTTGATTATGTTTTAGCTGCCTAAGCAGCAACAAGCACAGTCGTCCTAACTGGTAACGGTTAGCGATTATTATCGGGTGAATTGCTGGGAACCCATGAGAGCTTTTCTTGCCACAACGTAGTCGGAAACGGCAGACGTGAGGGTCAAAAAAAGAAAAGATTTGGCAATCAGCAGCCAAGCTCCTGTTTCGAAAGGATGGAGAAGGTTCAACGACTAGGATAAACCATCTAAGGCGTAAGCTAAGGTGATGAAATCCATAGGTGAAACAGTGGCCATCAGCACTGTGAATCCGAAGTGCCCGACCCCTACAAATATATGAGGGTGAAGATATAGTCTAGTCATTTATGAAAGTAAATGTTCGCACGATGGCGAAAGAAATGATGGATCAAACAAAGAATTCTATTCTTGCTCAAGCTGCTCAAGCTATGCTAGCTCAAGCTAACCAGCAACCTCAGGGAGTTTTACAACTTCTTCGTTAATAATATCTTTAAGAGAGACTCTAGTTTTACTAGGGTCTCTTTTATCATAAGGAGAAGGGTTCCTTAGGATGGCAACTTTAATTCGGCAAGCCAACTTACCTATGAGATAACCAATAGTTACCAATTTTGCGAATTTTGTCTATTAAATGGACTCTTTTGCTCGTATAAATAACAAAGCCACACAATTTGACTATTGGTTATACCAAGCAATTTCCGAATAAAGTGCATCTTATTAAGTGATGCCTGGTTAATTCGGATTTGATATCCTTTAGTGTTATTTTTTCTAGTTGCTAAGACTCTTTGAAAGTCGACTGATTTATAAAATTTAACTAGGTTGTCCCTTGAAGTTAATTCTTTTTGGATATGTGGTAGGGATTCTAGTAATGAATTTATATATTTCGTAGGATGCTTTATATCAATAGAACTAGGAAGATAAACAGTTGTGCGTTTATGTAGTGGTTGAGGTGGAATAGGAAGTTGTATTGCTAATGTTTTTCGACTCATGCTTTGATGGATATAGGGTTCAACTAGAAATAAGAAATAGTTTATTGGAGGCTTGTTATAGAGGACTAAACGATTTTGGCCATCCAATAAAAAATGAAGTTGGAATTTATTGCTCAAAAGTTGTATTAATTTTAAATTCTCATCTTTAGAAAAAGAATCAGTAGATATAACAATTTTCTCATATGTACTTAGCTTCCGTTTAAGGTGGCCATCGTCCTGGTACCACCAGGCAAGGGCTTCTGTGTTTATAGTTTTTTCTAGTAATTCAAAAGGAATAGTTTTTTTGTTATTAGGGTACCAAATCTCTTTCAATAAATCATTTGCTGGGCATGTTTTCGATTGTATGTAGTATTTTTTTGTAAATCCCTGACCCACACGATCATCTGTAATTTTTGAATACTTAGGCGGAGGAAGTGGCAGGAAGGTTTTAACCCTATCGTAACAGTGAAATGCCCACTGTTTGTCATGGATGGAATGTGAGAAGTAGAACCGAGGCCTTTTACCTTTTTGGAGATTTAAATTTGCATCACCAAGTAGTTTACCTGTTAAAAGTGAGACGATTTCTTTTGGTAGTATTGATAGTAAGTTATTTATTAAATTCAACTTTATCCCCCTTACAAATTTTTAAATCCTCTTTTTCTATATACCCTCAAAAATTATAAAACTAACTCATTTATATATTTTAACCGATTCACTTTATAACTCTTCTTACCTACCGATATTACTACTAGAGAACACATTTCACGGAGGGGACCCGTATGCACATTTCGCCAATTGGAGGCGGCAGCTTAGATTCCACAACTAGAACGCAAGCTCAAGGAACAGTTTCAACTAAAGTAGATGTATCAATTATGGAAACGAAGCAGACTCATCCGGAACAGAGCAGAAAACAGATGGAACAAATCGTCGACGGCATGAACGATTTTATGAAGCCGATGAATGTGTCTGTGCGGTTTGAGCTGCATGATGAGTTGAATGAGTATTATGTGACGGTGGTGGATGTTGCCACTGATGAGGTGATACGGGAGATTCCTTCCAAGAAGTTTTTAGATATGTATGCGGCGATGACCGAGTATATGGGGTTGTTTGTTGATAAAAAGATTTAGGTGGTGAAGGATATGCGCTTAACTGGATTTCAGAGTGGGTTGGACATTAATCAGATGGTCAGTGATTTGATGAAGGCCCAGCGTATGCCAATGAATAAACTGACACAGCAGAAGCAGTTGCTGGAATGGAAACGGGACGATTATCGGGAGACGAATAGATTATTGAATGATTTTCGTAATCTTTCTTTTGATATGACCTTGCAGAGAACTTACTCACAGAAGACCGTAACTTCTACAAATGATAAAGTTTCAGCTACCGCAAGTTCGTCTGCTTCCAATGTTTCGTATACACTTTCCGATGTGCAGATTGCAAAAGTTGCTACCAATTCCTCCACTTCATCCGCCATGAAGGATAGTAACACTAAATTAGATGTAACTACTAGTATCTGGGAGCAACGAGATAAGTTTGGTAGCTTTCAGACGAAAACAGTAACAGACGCTGCTGTAGCTAATGGGGAATCTACATTTACTTTAGGTGGGAAAGTGGATGGTAGCAGTTTAGATACTATTACTGTGAGAATGGCAGACGGATCTACGCTAGTTGATTACGAGATCATTACCAGCTCAGTAGGTGACATTGTTGGAAACCAAGTTTACCTAAATGAAGAGACAGGGGAATTCACTTTTGCATCTGCTTTTACGGAGGATGTAACAGTAGATCCAATAAATGTTGCTGCATTTGACTTTGAGTTTAAGATCACAACATATAACCAAGCGGGAGAAGCGGTACCACAAGTATTCTCTTTTAATGGCGATCAGACCATGAGTGATATTGTAAATGAAATCAACAATTCTGACCTTGGCTTAACTGCTTTTTATGATGAATTTAAAGGTGGATTGGTGGTTGCAAAAAGAGAAGCTGGTTCCTTTAACCCCTCGGCTACTGGGAAGGAAATTGAATTTGAAGGTGATTTTTTAACTGGTGTCATGAATCTAGACCAATCGACAGAAACTGGTGGGACACCTGCTACCGTAACTATCAATGGAGTTGTTACGGAAAGGAATTCCAACACCTTTACGATTAATGGCGTCACTTTCACCTTAAAAGAAGATATGCCTGGTCAATCTGCTGTCATCAACGTAGCAAATGATACGGACCAAACGTTTGATGCAGTAAAAAATTACATTACAAAATATAATGAATTGATTGAAAAAATTAATGAAAAAACTGGCGAGCCTGTTTATCGTGAGTATAAGCCGCTGTCAGATGAAGAAAAAGAAGCGTTGTCAGAAAAACAGATTGAACAGTGGGAAGAGAAAGCTAGAAGCGGTCTGTTAAGAAATGATTCCATATTAACTTCTGGTCTAGGTAAAATGAGATCTGCTTTGTATGAGTCCGTGTCAGGTTTAACGGGGCAATATGATCAGCTAGCACAACTCGGAATCACAACTAGCTCTAATTACCGTGATAAAGGAAAGCTTATTATCGATGAGGATAAACTGAAGGCTGCCATTGCTAATGACCCTAATTCTGTCATGCAAATGTTTACCTCAAATGGTGAAAACGGATCTGACCTGGGAATAGCTCGGAAGCTACGTGACGCTGCCGAATCCACTATAAAAGGTATCGAAGTCAGAGCGGGCAACGCAACCCGTACTGCCCAGCAATTCACCATCGGTCGTGAACTATTAAACGTTGACCAGCGTATCTCTGCATTTGAACGAAGAATGCAAACAGTGGAAGATCGCTACTGGCGTCAATTCACCGCAATGGAAAAAGCAATCGGACAATCAAACCAACAATCCACGCAATTAATGAGTCAATTTTTCAGTGGCTGATAACAAGGAGTGAACAACCATGGCAATGAAGAATCCCTACCAAGCCTACCAGCAAAATTCCGTCAACACTGCTACGCCTGGTGAGTTGACGTTGATGCTTTACAACGGAGCTATCAAGTTTATGAAGCTTGCTAAAAAGGGAATGGAAGACAAGGATATTGAAATGAAAAACACGAACCTGATCAAGGCACAGAAAATTGTTCAGGAATTGATGGTGACATTGGATACAAGCCATGATGTGGGAAAATCGATGATGACGATGTACGATTATATGAACCGTCGTCTGATTGATGCGAATCTGAAGAATGATTCTTCAATTGTGGACGAAGTGGAAGGTCATATGATGGAGTTCCGTGATGCTTGGAAACAGGTTATTCAATCAAGTCGCCAGCAAGCATTTGCTCAAGGTGGACAGGCGTAATGAACGTCGTTGAAAACCTGGATAAAGTCACTACTCACCTTTTGACGTTACTAGATGGACCTTTACCAGCCGAAGAGAGCCGGGACGCATTTTTGGAAGAGATAGATAAAGTATTGCAGATCAGAGATTCTTTGCTTCAACGGCTTGCTCCACCTTTTTCAGAAGCAGAAATGGCACTCGGTCAAAAGGTGGCCGTTGCCAGTCAACAGGTAACCCCGAAGCTGGAAATGTTTCATAAACAGTTAAAGCAAGAGTGGGCCCAAATCCAGCAGTCCAAAAAGACTGCCAAGGCATATGGGCAAGCATACAACTCTCCGACAGCAGACGGAATGTATTATGACAAAAGAAACTAGGTGTACAGGATGGCGGATTTGACTGAAGGTGAATTTTACTTATTAAAGAAATATAATGCTCTGCTAGAGACGGTAGAAGAAGCTTTCGACTATTTGAGCGACGATAACCGTAATGCCTCTACACCTGTAACGCGCCAAATGGTGCTGGACAGTTACGAGGCAATCGGTAAAATTGCAGAAGCGCACGTGAATCTCGTCCTTCTTTTTGAAAAAAACGAAGAAGCCCTTCAGATTATTGCCCAATTTGGCGACCTGGTAGATGAACTAGAACAAATCGGCCATTTCGAACAAAATAACGCTCCTGAAAAAGAAGCATTACAAACCTATATCAAACCAGCATACGAAACCTGGAAAAACCAAATCCAACACCATATCCTCCCCTACATCGCCCACTAACCTTCCAAGAAAATTTATTTTGGAGGGTTTTTATTATTTCATTTAGTGAAAGGGATTAATAAGTACATGCAAATCCCCCTGTTTCCTGCAGTGCAGGGTGTTCGACTCCAGCGGGGGAGAAAAGGTTGGTTGAGACCCCGCAACGAAGTGAGGAGGCTCAAGCACCTTCCCGCGGAAAGCGAACACCCGGAACGAAAGGAAACAGAAGTTAAAGAGAATTCTTCAAATTTTCATGAAAGTTTTTTTATCCCCCCGCATATACTTGTTTCACCCCACTAGAACAAGCCAAACTCACCACTTCACAAATTCTTAACAAATCTTTTACGTTTAGGCAGGAATTCTGTTGGGTATTGTAGAAATATGTTTACATAAGCTTCACGCAAGCTTAACCTTTCTTTCATCTTAAGAAAGGAAATGTAGGCAGATTGTTTGGACGCATGATAAATCCAAACAGGAACAAAAGGAGGAGTTCGATTTATGAAGTACAACGTACGCGGTGAAAACATTGAGGTAACTCCAGCAATCCGAGATTATGTAGAAAATAAGATCGGAAAGATTGAACGCTATTTTGATTCCACAGACAATGCAGAATGCAAAGTGAATCTGAAAGTCTACAACAACCAACAAAAAATTGAAGTGACCATTCCTATGACAGGCCTAGTGTTACGTGCAGAAGAAAGTCACGATGATCTCTATGCAGCGATAGACCTTGTCGTAGATAAACTAGAGCGACAAATTAGAAAACATAAGACAAAGGTCAACCGTAAACTACGTGATACTGGTTCACCTAAATACTTATTTAACGAAGTGATTGATAACGGCGCACCAGCTAATGTGGCAGTGCAGGATGAAGAAGATGAAGCGGACTTGGTTCGTACAAAGCGTTATAACTTAAAGCCGATGGACAGCGAAGAAGCAATCTTGCAGATGAACCTACTCGGCCATAACTTCTTCGTATTTTTAAACGCTGCGACAAATGAAACGAATGTCGTGTATAAGCGTAACGATGGGAAATATGGATTGATTGAGTCCTATTAATAAGTAAATACATTAAATGAAAGGGGTCCTATGTGGGCCTCTTTTTTTGTCGTAATTTCTCGGGAAATGATGCAGGTATTTGTCGGAAATTAACTCTTTCTCATTTCCCATTATGATAAACTATCTATAGATAGCAATGGAGGATATTGGTTCTCTTGGGAATGGGGAGAGAAAGAATGTTATTGAGGAAATTAGTGTCAGGATTGTTTTCAAGTATTATCTTATCGTTAGGGTTATTGCTCATGAGCTCTTGGAATTCAGAGGAACCAGGGTTAATTATAACTGTTCTGTTTTTCTCCTTATTTGGAAACTACATTTATGGTGTGCCAGTTTCCTTTCTATCTGAATTTCTTACTAAAAGTCTAACCAAGAGCAGAGTTTATGTTGCAGGGTTTATTTACATGTTTTTTGCTTATTTAACAATGTACATGATAGAAGGTTTTGCATTTTTTTCGATCATTTGTGCTGTTTTATTCTATTTGATTGATGAGGGAATCAAGGTTGTCAAGGATACACCAACTGACAAAAGTAAAAAGCTTCAATTCTTAAAATTACTGGTTGTCATTCCGTTTACTGCATTGGCGATTTGGGGCGTGAATGTTCAAACAAGTACTACAACAAGTACTACAACAAGTAATGACGAGGAGACAAATACCATTTATTTAATTCCTGAAGGGTATGAGGGATCGTTGGTTGTCTTATATAATGTGCAAAATGAAAAAAGTATTGCAAAGGAGGACGAGTTCTTCATGATTCCTCTAAGTGTGGAGAAACTTCCAACATTAAAAAGGACTGATATTGAGGAGTATGCCCTTTTCCAAACATCTAGTGAAAAGAGATACGGAATAGTAACCGATAAATATTTCTATGTAAATGAACAAGGAAACAGGTCGGAGATTGAAGCGTCCTGCATTCACCATGAACGTAGTCGAAGTTCGGATAATGGAACTGTATACGAGGTATTGCAAGTAACAAATTCGATTTGCGGTCAGGAATTCCAGTTGTCTGGAAAGGAACGGTTTGCCGCGCAGGCAAGAGAAGTATTAAAGTATTGGGGGCATCATTTTTAAGAATGAAAAAAGCACTGCGCATTTGCAGTGCTTTTTTCCATTAATATTAGTCACGTAATAACTGATCTACTACAAATTCAGGTACAGAGGCTTCTCCACCTAAAATAGTAAAATTGTTGATGTCGTACTTTTCTACAGCCATCATAGTTGCTTCAGGAGCTTCATCCGGATTAACCAACAATAATGGAGATCCAAAGTAGCCTGCTAATACAGAACCAGTTAATGCATCTGCAAAGCCTCTACCGTTTGCAACAAATACGTGCATAGGATCCATTTCTAATTCTTCTATAACATTTGCTGCTGTTTCATAACGGTTTGCACCGGAGATACGTGTGTGGTTAGGGAAATCTTTTTCTAGTGATTTACCAATTGCAGCGTATCCACCGATTACAAGTGTTTCAGAAGCCTTGCTTAATACTGATTTTGTAGATGCAGGGACTTTGTCCGGAGCAACCAATAGAATCGGAAGTTCATTCATCGCTGCATAAGGAGCAATGGATAAAGCATCTGGGAAGTTCTTCCCGTTTACCACTACTACTTCGTCATGTTGAGAGCCTAAACGGTCAGCAATCTTTTTAGCTGTTTCATAACGATCTGTTCCGCTGATTCTATCAATCTTGATATCTAGTGCTTTAAGTTGGTTTTCTACTTTTTCAGAAACTGCAGCTTTTCCGCCAAGAATTACTACTTTCTTTGCACCTAAACGAAGGATTTCTTCTTTTGTAGATGCATGTAATGTTTCAGGGCGAGTTAATAGGATAGGTGCATCCATTGCATAAGCTAACGGGCCGCCAGCAAGTGCATCAGGGAAGTTTAATCCGTTTGCAAGTACTACTGTATCTGCTTCATACCAGCCTGCCATAGAAATTTGAACAGCTGTTTCGAATCTAGATTGGCCAGACAAACGATCTGCGAATTTAGAACCGTCATGGATAATCATTAATTCTTCATTTTGCTCAAGTTGTTTGATCAGTTCTAATGATTTATCGTTTAATGGATTTTCTGTAATGTAAACGACACCTTCTGTTAGGTTTTTCAGTGGAGTGATATCCGTAATATTGTTTCCGGAAAGGTCCAACCATGCGGATGTCCAACCATTAAAGATAGAGATGTCAGAAATGTTATTATATCCAAGCGATAAGAAAGAGTCCTTTAAACCGCTAAGAGGTTTGATGTTAGAAATGTTATTATTGGAAAGCTCAAGGTATTCAATTTGAGTCAAGTTGGTTAATGGAGTTAAATCCGAGATATTGTTGCTATCCAATAATACTGTATTAAGGTTTGTACCGTAAGTCTCTAAACCTTGTAAACTAGTAATTCCATATTCAGAACCATATAAACCCATAAATTCATCGAAACTGTTCTCATCTAGCTCGTCCACTTCAAGACTGTCCATTACAGCTTGTTCAAGATTTGCATCTTTAAAGAAAGAGCCAGATGCATTTGCAACAGGAGTAGCAAGTGACGATAGCACAAAAATAAAGGCCAGGGCAACCACAAAAAATTTACTTTTCAACACGCTTTGTTCCTCCGATTTTGTCAAATATTTTTGTTGTGACAGAATGATTATAGGGCCATTTTACTGAAAATGGAATACCCGTTAGCGAAAAATATATTTGTTGTTTCGACAGAAATCTGCTTGACAAATTTCGAGAAACGTAAACCGTGGAAGCAAATCTGGTAATAAGTTGTACCCACCCCCAATAAGTGTTAAAATTTATATATTATTTAGGCTATAAGACTATAGTTACAGAGGAGCGTTTGTATGCTTGGTTTATTGAATAAAGTGTTTGATATGAATAAGCGTCAATTGAAGCGTCTGGAGAAGATGGCAGATCAGATAGATTCCCTAAGTGCCGATGTGGCGAGGCTTACGGATGATCAATTAAAAGAGAAGACGGCTGAATTCCAAAGTCGTTATCAAAAAGGTGAGAAGCTAGAGGACATGCTGGTAGAAGCATTTGCGGTTGTTCGTGAGGCTTCCAAACGCGTACTCGGACTTTATCCTTATAAAGTGCAGCTTATGGGTGGTGTTTCCTTACATGAAGGAAACATTTCCGAGATGAAAACAGGGGAAGGTAAAACGTTAACGGCAACTATGCCAGTTTACCTGAACGCTATTACAGGAAAAGGCGTGCACGTTGTTACAGTCAATGAATACTTGGCAAGCCGTGACGCGACGGAAATGGGGCAGCTGTATGAGTTCCTTGGCCTTACTGTCGGGTTGAACCTGAACGGACTGTCTCGTGATGAAAAGATTGAAGCTTATAAAGCGGATATCACATACGGTACAAACAATGAGTTCGGATTTGATTATCTTCGTGACAACATGGTGTTGTACAAAGAGCAAATGGTACAACGTCCGCTTCACTTTGCCGTAATTGATGAAGTTGACTCCATTTTAATTGATGAAGCGCGTACGCCATTGATTATTTCTGGTAGTGCCCAAAAGTCTGCAGCATTGTACATTCAAGCAAACGCGTTTGCTCGTACATTAGTGAAGGATGTCGATTACACATATGATGTGAAAACAAAGGGCGTGCAGTTAACAGAGGACGGTATTACGAAGGCGGAGAAAGCGTTCGGGATCGAAAATCTTTTCGACATCGCTAATGTTACCTTGAACCATCATATCAACCAAGCATTGAAGGCACATGTAACGATGCATCATGATGTGGATTATGTGGTGCAGGAAGGCGAAGTTGTCATCGTTGACCAATTTACAGGTCGTTTGATGAAAGGCCGCCGCTATTCCGATGGACTTCACCAAGCAATTGAGGCAAAAGAAGGCTTGGATATCCAAAACGAAAGCATGACACTTGCGACAGTTACATTCCAGAACTACTTCCGTATGTACGAAAAGCTTGCCGGGATGACTGGTACAGCGAAAACAGAGGAAGAGGAGTTCCGAAATATCTATAATATGAGCGTTATTGCGATTCCGACGAACAAGGACATTGTACGTGATGACCGTGCCGATCTTATTTTTAAAACGATTGAAGGCAAGTTCAATGCGGTGGCGGATGATATCGCTGAGCGTCATAAAAATGGACAGCCTGTGCTTGTTGGTACGGTTGCCATCGAAACGTCAGAAGTTATCTCTAAACTTTTAACGAAGCGCGGAATCAAGCATGATGTATTGAATGCAAAAAACCATGCGCGTGAAGCGGATATTATCCTTGGTGCTGGTCAAAAGGGTTCTGTAACGATCGCGACGAACATGGCAGGTCGTGGTACGGACATCAAGCTTGGTGAAGGTGTGACAGAGGTTGGCGGTCTTGCTGTCATCGGAACAGAGCGTCATGAATCTCGCCGTATTGATAACCAGCTTCGTGGACGTTCTGGACGTCAAGGAGACCCTGGTGTGACACAATTCTACCTTTCCATGGAAGATGAATTGATGCGCCGCTTTGGTTCTGACAACATGAAAACGATGATGGAGCGTTTGGGTATGGATGATACCCAACCGATCCAAAGTAAAATGGTTTCCCGTGCTGTGGAATCAGCGCAGAAACGTGTAGAGGGTAACAACTTTGATGCACGTAAGCAGCTTCTGCAATATGATGATGTTCTTCGTCAACAGCGTGAAGTTATTTACAAGCAGCGTTTTGAAGTGTTGGATTCTGAAAACTTACGAGAAGTGGTTGAAAGAATGCTTGTTTCTGCAATTGAGCGTCAAGTAGGACTCTATACTCCGAAAGAAGAAGTTCCAGAGGATTGGAACCTGCAGGGAATCGTTGACTATGTAGATGCAAACCTTTTAGAAGAAGGTGCAGTTACATTAAATGATCTACGCGGTAAAGAACCGGAGGAAATGTCCGAGCTAATCATCGAGAAAGTGAAAGCTCGCTATGATGAAAAAGAGCAGGAGCTTACTCCGGAACAAATGCGTGAGTTCGAGAAAGTTATCGTTCTTCGTGCCGTGGACAGCAAGTGGATGGATCACATTGATGCAATGGATCAGCTGCGTCAAGGTATTCACCTGCGTGCATACGGTCAGATTGATCCGCTTCGTGAGTATCAGTTCGAAGGATTTGCTATGTTTGAAAACATGATTGCTTCCATCGAAGAAGATGTAGCCAAGTATGTCATGAAGGCGCAAATCCGTAACAACCTGCAACGTGAAGAAGTGGCAAAAGGCCAAGCAGTTGTTCCAAAAGAGGGTAGCGGAGAGCCTCCAAAGAAAAAACCAGTAAAAAAAGTAATGGACGTTGGCCGTAATGATGCTTGCATCTGCGGAAGCGGAAAGAAATATAAAAACTGCTGCGGTAACTAATGGCAGTTTTGGGGAGAGTGGGGCTTATCTGGCCTCACTTTTTCCATGTTTAAAGAGCACCTGGATCTCTTGTGAAATAGCTTTTTTTAAACCAACGTTTGAATAAGTGAAAATGGAAATGCAGGCATCCCAATGGGTCCGGCTGTTCCGTTCGGAATTAACTTTTGAAATTGCTATTGTAAAATAGGTCGCTATTTGGAGGTTTTTTAGTGTTTTTATTACACTGAAATAGCTAATTTTAAACCAACGTTTGAATAACCGAAAATAGAAAATGAGGTTTCCCAATGGGTCTAGCGGTCGTGTTTCGGATTAACTTTTGAAAAAGCTATTTTGGTAATGTAAATATATTCTTTAGCCAGCTTTCATCACTCCATCTGTTGAACACAATTGCTCAGGTACTTTTTTATTTGGGTGAAATACGATAATATAGACTATTAGTTGCCCTGTTCGTTTAATAAGGGTTAAAATCCGTGTTAGTGAAAATTTTATGAGGTGAAATAAATGGAATTAGTAGAGATTCGTCAAGAGTTAGAAAAAATGGCTAAGCGATTAGTCGAGTTTAGGGGGTCTCTTTGACTTAGAGGCCAAAGAACGTCGAATTGCTGAGCTTGATAATGAGATGTCCAATCCGGAGTTCTGGAACAACCAGAGTGCAGCGCAGGTCGTCATTAACGAAGCGAACGCATTGAAAGAGCCTGTGGGACAATTTCATGAGTTGAGTGAGAACTATGAAAATCTGCAACTGACTTATGAATTGGTTAAAGAAGAGCCGGATGCGGAGCTTCAAGCCGAGCTAGGCAGTGAAGTGAAAGCAGTAGCCGAAGATTTCAACAAGTTTGAACTTCAATTATTGTTGAGCGGTGAGCATGACAAGAACAATGCCATTCTTGAACTTCACCCAGGTGCTGGCGGTACCGAGTCACAGGATTGGGGTTCCCTGCTCTTACGTATGTACACTCGTTGGGCGGAACGTAAAGGCTTTAAGGTGGAGACGCTTGATTACCTGCCAGGAGACGAAGCGGGAATTAAGAGTGTGACACTACTAATTAAAGGTCACAATGCGTATGGATACTTGAAAGCGGAAAAAGGGGTACATCGTCTTGTGCGTATCTCTCCGTTCGATTCTTCTGGCCGCCGTCACACAAGCTTTGTTTCTTGTGAGGTTATGCCGGAGTTTGACGATAACATTGAGATTGATATCCGTACGGAAGATTTGAAAATTGATACGTACCGTGCAAGTGGAGCTGGTGGACAGCATATCAATACAACCGATTCCGCGGTTCGTATTACACATATTCCGACTAATGTGGTTGTAACGTGTCAAACTGAGCGTTCACAGATTAAAAACCGTGAGCGTGCAATGAAAATGTTGCAAGCTAAGCTTTATCAGAAAAAGTTGGATGAGCAACAGGCGGAACTGGATGAGATCCGCGGTGAGCAGAAGGATATCGGCTGGGGTTCCCAGATTCGTTCCTATGTGTTCCATCCATACTCCATGGTAAAAGATCACCGTACCAACACGGAGGTCGGCAATACACAGGCGGTCATGGACGGAGATTTAGATCCGTTTATTGATGCTTATTTGAGATCAAAACTATAAAAGATAATGTTTGCACCTCTGGCCCTATATTGGCTGGAGGTGTTTTTGTGTACTTTAAAAATAGTAAGGAAAGTATAGTGGGAAAACTTAAGGTTAATCTAAAGGAAATGTATGCATTTTGGAAATGCAAGCTCATTAACGCTTTACCACGTTATACCAATGCCATTTACACCCTTATAATAGAGTGCTATACTCTTGCTCGTTGTGTGTATTTTAGACAGATTTGGGGGGCTTAAAGTTGAGTCGTAAAAATAGAAATGGATATCAAGTGAATCCCGTGTATCAGCG
This sequence comes from Sutcliffiella horikoshii, assembly GCF_008180725.1. Classification (GTDB taxonomy): domain Bacteria; phylum Bacillota; class Bacilli; order Bacillales; family Bacillaceae_I; genus Sutcliffiella_A; species Sutcliffiella_A horikoshii_B. Next base: position 579,975 of record NZ_VTEV01000002.1, read on the forward strand.
GGTGAAAGAATATACATATGTGGTGTTGGGGTCTGCGATTGTGGCACTGGCGTTCAACCTGTTCTTACTGCCGAATCAGGTTGCTTCCGGCGGAGTAAGTGGAATCAGTACCATATTAAAATCGCTTTTGGACTGGGAACCAGGAATTGTGCAGCTTTGCTTTAACATCCCGCTCTTTTTAGCAGGGGTGATTCTTCTTGGAAAGCAATTTGGTCTTAAGACGTTAGTCGGTACGATTACTCTGCCGTTAATTGTTCTTTGGACGAGTGAAATTACTCCGGCCACACAGGATCCGTTGCTTGGATCATTGTTTGGAGGAATAGGTGTCGGACTTGGGCTTGGGCTGGTTTTCCGTGGTCGTGCTTCTACCGGTGGGACAGACCTTGCCGCACAGATTATCCATAAATATACGGGACTGACGCTTGGTGCATGTGTTGCAATGATTGACGGCCTTATTGTTATCTCCGCAGCAGTCGTGTTTGATTTGGAGCTAGGAATGTATGCTCTTATCGGTCTTTTTGTGACATCCAAGACAATCGACTTTGTTCAAGTTGGCTTAGGGTATTCCAAAATGGCCATCATTATTACCAAGAAGGAAGAGGAAGTCAAGGGTGCCATATTAACAAAAATCGACCGTGGTGTGACAAAGCTTGCTGCTTACGGAGGCTACACGGAAAACGAATTGTCTGTTTTGATGTGTGTGGTAGACCAGACAGAATTCACAAAATTGAAACAAGTGGTTCGGACCATTGACCCTTCTGCATTTGTGGTCGTAACCAATGCATCTGAAGTGTTAGGTGAGGGTTTTAAAAGAGAGTAAATAGGATATAATAAAAGCAATCTTGGTAATTATTACATCTCAAAATTGGGGGACCTACCTATGAAAAAGTATTTTATGGCTTTTGTACTTGGATCTTCTCTCTTAACACTTGCAGCATGTGGCGGCGGTGACGAAGAACAGGAAACTTCCGGCGGTGGCGAATTCGCTATGGTGGAAAATGAAGAAGCACAGCAACTTTACCAAAGCTGTATCGGCTGTCACGGTAATAACATGGAGGGCGCAAGTGGTCCAAACCTTCAAAAAGTAGGAAGCAAATACAGTCAAGAAGAAATTGAAAGCATCATCAATAACGGTCAAGGAAACATGCCAGCAGGTCTTGTACCTGAAGAGGATGCAACTGTTTTAGCGGAATGGTTGGCACAGCACAAATAAGAATGAACCGAACTCTCCTAAAAAATGGAGGGTTCTTTTTTATGTTCTTTTTTACCTATTTTTATACGTGAAAAAATAGTCTTAATAGAGCATTTTTGTTGGGCATTTGTGGAATTTTGTAAGTGCTTTATAACTGAATTGTCGGAATTGTTCGTTTAATTCACTAAAGTATATTGAAAATTTAAATTCTTGAAAATATAATTTGGTTTGTAAAGATTTTGGACAATCGTAAGTAATTGGGACTTAAGTATTTGTCTAGAAATTTTACACTAGCCGTATATACATCAAAGGGGAGTGGGATGATTTGAAGCAGAAGTTTATTGCAGCATTTATGCCTTTGCTGGTTTTGGTACTGGTTTTCAGTACTTTTGCCGCAAACGGTGTTTCTGCTAACACAGGAAAAGAAAACCCTGAGTTAGCAACATTACAAGGAGATTTTGATTTATCATCCTCGAAGGCAGTTAAGGTTATTGTGGAATTACAAGAAGAGTCAATTGTTGAAGCTAAGCACAATGGGAAAAAACAGTCTAAACAGAATTTGAAAAGTGCTCGCGATAAAGTGAAAAAAGAAGTAGCAGACCGTACTTCTAAAAGTAAAGTGGAACGTGAGTATGATTATGTATTCTCTGGATTCTCGCTTGAGATTCCTGCAAACGAGATTCCTAGTCTACTAGCGACTCCGGGTGTTAAAGCAGTTTATCCGAATGTAGAGTATACAACAACCGAGGTTGTGACAGAAGAAGAATTCAGCCCTGCAATGGTTGATTCTGCACCATTCATCGGTTCAAACGAAGCATGGGATCTTGGATTCACAGGTGAGGGTGTGACAGTTGCAGTCATTGATACTGGAGTAGATTACACTCATCCAGATTTAGCACCTAATTTTAATGAGTATCTTGGTTGGGATTTTGTAGATAATGATGCAGACCCACAAGAAACACCAAAAGGTGACCCACGTGGAGCGGAAACAACCCATGGTACTCACGTTGCAGGTACAGTTGCGGCAAATGGACAAATTAAAGGTGTGGCACCTGAGGCTACATTACTTGCATACCGCGTACTTGGACCTGGTGGAAGTGGATCTACAGAAAATGTAGTGGCAGCGATTGAACGTGCTGTTCTTGATGGAGCAGATGTGATGAACCTTTCCTTGGGTAATTCATTAAATGCGCCAGACTGGGCAACTTCCATTGCGCTAGATCAAGCTATGGCTGAAGGAGTTGTAGCAGTAACATCCAACGGCAACGCTGGTCCAAACAACTGGACGGTAGGTTCTCCGGGTACTTCCCGTGAAGCAATTTCTGTAGGAGCTACTCAGCTTCCTTACAACGTCTTTACAGCAGTTACTACATCTTCTGACGGGGTATCCTATGCTTCCTCTGCAGTACAAGGTTTCCCAACTGAGGAAGAACTACTTGCATTAAATGGTCAAGCTTTTGACTTAGTAGATGTAGGGTTTGGGGCACCTGCAGATTTTGCAGGAAAAGATTTAACAGGGAAAGTTGCTCTAATTAGTCGCGGAGCTGGTATCGCTTTTGTTGATAAAGCGACGGAAGCTAAGAAAGTAGGAGCTGTTGGAGCAGTCCTTTATAATAATGTGGAAGGGGTTATGCCTTTAATCCCTGGAATGGCTGTACCTACTATCATGCTGAATAAGGCTGATGGTGAAGCTTTAAAAGCAAAAGCTGCTGATGTAACAGTAAGTTTTAACATTGCCTTTGCTGAAAGAGTAGGGGAAACGATGGCAGGATTCTCATCCCGTGGGCCGGTTGTGGACACTTGGATGATTAAGCCTGATGTTTCTGCACCTGGAGTTAACATTGTAAGTACAGTACCTACTTTCAATCCTGATGCGCCACACGGTTACGGAGCTAAGCAAGGTACAAGTATGGCATCTCCTCACGTAGCAGGTGCTGTTGCGATAATCCTGCAAGCGAACCCTGAGTGGGGTGTGTACGAAGTGAAATCTGCACTTATGAACACAGCGGAAAAATTAATTGACCCAGCAACTGATAAAGAATATGCACACAACTCTCAAGGTGCGGGAAGCATTCGAGTAGTGGATGCGCTACAGGCTGAAACACTGGTGAACCCTGGAAGTTATTCATTCGGCGTGTTTGACAAGAAAAAAGGCAAGCAAGTAGAAAAACAAAAATTCGAGATTCAAAACCTTTCTAACAAAGCAAAAAAATATAACATGGAATTCTTATTCAAAAATGAAGTAGGCAAACACGTGAAGGTAAAAACAAGCAAGAACCTTCGTGTAAACCCTGGCAAGACCCAAAAAGTAAATGTGAATGTCCAAGTTGATGCTTCCAAACTTGAGCCTGGATACTATGAAGGACATCTAGTGGTATCAGAAGGCGACACGGTAATCCAAGTTCCTACCATTCTATTTGTAGGAGAGCCAGATTATCCTCGTGTCACTCATTTTGGCTTCACACCAATGGGTGAAAACAACTTTGAATTCTACTCCTACCTTCCAGGTGGAGCGGAAGAATTGCAAGTATGGGTGTACACTGCTACATCTACTGGTGGACTAGGGACTTATGTTGGAGATGCACTTTACGAAGCTGATCTTGGCAAAGGCTACAACTACCATGACTGGGATGGCACCCTGGTTGACGGCACAGAACTAGATGCAGGCAACTACCGCATCGCAGTCTACGCCAAAAAAGGCAACCTCGACAGAGCAATCCTAGCAACAGACGTCTTAACCATTCAATAACTACAGAAATTAGATTAACTTTATAGTATTCTACTAAACTTCAAAAACACCTTCGGGGGTCTGCCCCCCGAAGGTGTTTTTTTCTCTTTCTCCATAAAAAACGACAAATATCGTTCGACATTTTTCTGCTTTCAGGAAATTTATCCCTGTGTTACCAAGGATGACTTTGATTTGAAAAGAAACTGTAATAATAAAAACTCTTATTTTGTCGAAATAGATGTTATAATAATAAAGTGAATTTATGCGGAAATTTTAGATAAATATACATATTGCAATTTTTGTGTACTAGGATAATCGACATTTCCGTAATTGCTTAATGAATTATTTCTCTACTAAATTTTTATATAGGGGAATGCAATGTGATTCAAATCTTTGACCCAATAGGTGATTAAATGATTGAAATGCAAGACGTCTATAAAAAATACCCAAACGGCGTACAAGCTGTGGATGGTATCAATATAAAAATAAAAGCAGGCGAATTTGTCTATGTAGTAGGACCTAGTGGTGCTGGTAAATCCACGTTCATTAAAATGATGTACAGGGAGGAAAAGCCTACAAGTGGAAGTATTGTCATAGACGGAGTTAACCTTTCAAAGCTGAAGGAAAACAAAGTTCCTATTCTCCGAAGAAATATCGGGGTGGTATTTCAGGATTTCAAACTTTTACCTCAGCTGACAGTTTACGAAAATGTAGCCTTTGCCTTAGAAGTAATAGAAGAAAGTCCTAAAAATATAAAAAAACGTGTCATGGAAGTACTCGATCTTGTTAAGCTGAAACACAAAGCACGTCATCTTCCAAACGAACTTTCAGGTGGAGAGCAGCAACGTATTTCGATTGCGCGCTCGATAGTAAATAAACCGAAAGTAATGATTGCGGATGAACCGACAGGTAACCTTGACCCTGACACTTCATGGGAAATTATGAGTATCTTTGAAGAAATCAACGAAAAAGGCACAACGATAGTAATGGCTACGCACAACCGAGAGATTGTAAACACCATCAAGAAACGTGTAATTGCAATTGAAAATGGGAAGATAGTGCGTGACCAAGCAGAGGGGGACTACGGTTATGAAGCCTAGAACTCTACTGCGTCACTTTAAAGAAAGTTTAAAAAGCTTAGCGCGTAACGGCTGGATGACGTTTGCATCTGTTAGTGCCGTGACGGTTACCCTCCTTTTAGTTGGAGTATTCCTGGTATTAATGATGAACTTGAATAATGTAGCATCGGAGATTGAAAGTGATGTAGAAATCAGAGTTCATATCGACCTAACAGCCACCAAAGAAGATCAGGACGTTCTGATGCAACAGATACAGAACTTACCGGAAGTGGAAACAGTCGATTTTTCATCTAAAGAGGAAGAATTAAAAGGTCTGGTAGATAGTTTTGGTGAGGACGGTGGAGCATTCGAACTGTTCGAACAAAATAATCCACTATATGATGTATTTATCATCAAGACAGCAACACCACAAGAAACTATTTCAGCAGCCAAGAAAATTGACGAGCTGGAGTTTACACATAAAGTAATTTATGGTGCAGAAACGGTGGAAAGATTATTCAAAGTGTTTGAGATTGCGAGAAACGTGGGACTTGCTCTAATCCTTGGACTAGTATTTACAGCAATGTTCCTAATATCCAACACAATTAAAATCACTATTTTTGCCCGAAGAAAAGAAATTGAGATCATGAAATTGGTTGGAGCAACAAACGGTTTCATCCGTTGGCCATTTTTCTTAGAAGGATTATGGCTAGGAATTCTCGGGTCAATCGTACCAATAGGAATTATCCTGACGTCCTACTATTATTTAATAGATCTTGTTCAACCAAGAATTCAAGGTACATTTATTCAACTGCTTCCGTTTTACCCATTTGCATTCCAAGTTATTGGAATCCTAGTAGCTATCGGAGCGTTTATCGGTATGTGGGGAAGCATGATGTCCGTTCGAAAATTCCTACGAGTATAAGAGATTACTATAGTTGTAATACCCGCTTGAAAAATACAGAAAACCTGATGGGAGCATCCAATTTGTTCCTGTCAGGATACATAAGAGTTTAGGGGGAAGTAAGGGATGAGAAGAAAGATTGGTACAATCGCTATTGCTGCAGTCATTGGCTTTTCCGGATTCTTCGGTTCAGGTCTATCTGAAAAAGCTTTTGCGAATGAGATGCAACAAAGGCTGAATGAAGTAAAAGATCAGCAGTCTTCAAATGAATCTACAAGAACTGAAAAACAAAATGAAGTAAATCAGCTTCAGGCGGAGCAGGCAGAAATTAGAGCCGAAGTGGAACGCCTTGATAAAGCGGTAGCAGAAACGAAAAATAAAATCAGCACTAAAAAAGTAGAGATAGACACTACTCGTAAAGAGATTGAAAAACTTAAAGAAGAAATTGAAGTATTAAAAGAACGTATTGCCAAAAGAAATGAGCTTCTAGAAGATCGCGCTCGTTCCTTCCAACAAGGTGGAGGAGCCGTGAATTACTTAGATGTATTATTAGGTGCACAAAGCTTTGGAGATTTTCTTGACCGCGTTGGTGCGGTAGCAACAATTGTTCAAGCCGATCGTGATATTCTACAAGCTCATCAAAAGGATATGGAAGACCTTGAAGCAAAGGAACTGGAAATGCGTGAAAAGCTAGCTTCATTAGAGCAGCAATTAGTGGATCTAGAAAAAATGGAAGTAGAACTAAAGAACCAAATTGCTGAGAAGGACAAGCTTCTAGCTGAGTTAAAGAAAAAAGAACAAGCAACAATGCATGAAATCCACGAACTTGAAAACGAAGCAGAAGTTCTAGCTTCACAAGAAAAAGCAATCCGTGCTGAAATTAAAGCAGCGGAAGAGCGTGCGAAACGCGAAGCAGAGGAACGTGCAAGACAAGAAGCGGAAAGAAAACGTCTAGAAGAGCAACGTAAGAGAGAACACGAAGCAGCGGTTGCAGCAGCTAAGGAGAAGGGAGAACCTGAACCCGAGCCTGAACATATTTCTTCACCGCCACCACCAGTATCATCTGGATCTTGGACAAGACCGACAACGGGTAGTGTAACTTCTGGATTTGGTACTCGTTGGGGCTCCCAGCACTACGGAATCGATGTTGGTAAAAACGGAAGAAGCGGAAATGTCCCTGTCGTAGCAGCAGGCAGCGGCACCGTATTCCAAGCTTACTATTCCAGCTCTTACGGTAATGTAGTTTTCATCACTCACTACATCGATGGTCAAACTTGGACTACTGTATATGCTCACTTAGAAAGTTTGGGAGTAAGTGCGGGACAATCCGTATCTAAAGGTCAATTCATTGGTAACATGGGGAACACTGGATTCTCAACAGGTCCTCACTTGCACTTTGAATTGCACAAAGGATCTTGGAATGGTTCAAAATCCAATGCAGTAAACCCTGCGTCTTACATTAATTTTTAACTAACACAATCTCGCTGTTTAGTATTTGCAGCGAGATTGTTTTTTTTCTGCCATCCTTTACTTTTCCAGTTTCCTTCACATAATATGTCCACTCAACACATATACTTACACTATAAAAGGCATTACACTTCTTGTGTGATGCCTTTTACATCAGGAGCGAAGGAATTGGCAAGTGGGACAGGCATTCTAAGAACGTCACCCACACCGTAGCCACTTACATAAGTTTTAATAATTTTCAACCAACGCCGGCTATGGTACAATTGCGTCATATCTATCGTACGGTACGGGGTATAGGATGAGGAGGAGCTTTCATGAATCGCAAAATTGTTACAGTATTAATGGTTGTATCAGTTCTAGTTGGAGCGGCAGGAATGTATGCAGGTTTACAATGGTTCGGGCATGGACCAGCTGCGGCGGTACCTTCCGTGCAAAATCCTCTCACTGATAACACAGAAGAAGCTGCACCAAAGGAATCGCCGAAAAAAACGGCAGCGCAGATGGAAAAGATTCAACAGGCATACGAAATTATTTCTTCGCGCTATGTGGAGGAAACAGATGCTGAAAAACTGATAGAAGGTGCAATACAAGGAATGGTCGATACACTGGAGGATCCATACTCCGTGTATATGGATAAAGATACGGCAGAGCAATTTACACAGTCGCTTGAGTCTTCTTTTGAAGGAATTGGAGCAGAAGTAGGCATGCAAAACGGAAAGGTGACCATTGTTTCTCCATTCCGCGGTTCACCGGCTGAAAAGGCTGGATTGCAACCGAATGACCAAATCCTCAAAGTAGATGACCAAGACATAGAAGGATTGGATTTATATGAAGCAGTACTTAAAATCCGCGGTGAAAAAGGGACCGTTGTTACACTTGAAATTCAACGTCCTGGCGTGCAAGAACCGTTCAATGTAGATGTAACACGTGATACGATTCCGATTGAAACGGTGTATTCTGAAACTATTGAACAAGATGGTAAAAAAGTGGGATACATTCAGATAACTTCCTTCTCACAAGATACAGGCAAGGACTTTCAAGAGCAATTAGCAGCACTGGAAGAGCAAAACATTGATGGCTTAGTAGTGGATGTACGTGGGAACCCTGGTGGTCTTTTAGATCAAGTACAGATTATTGCAGCTGAGCTTGTAACGAAGGAAAAACCATATGTACAAATTGAACAGCGTAATGGAGAAAAGCAACGTTTCTTCTCTTCCTTAACAGAGAAAAAGCCTTATGAAATCGTGACGTTAATTGATAAAGGAAGTGCATCTGCATCAGAAATTCTTGCGGGAGCATTAAAAGAAGCAGGTAACTATGAAATAGTTGGAGATGCTTCATTTGGTAAAGGTACCGTTCAGCAAGCCTTAGAGCTTGGCGATGGCAGTAACCTCAAGCTGACACTTTATAAGTGGTTGACGCCTGACGGAAACTGGATTCATAACGATGGCGTTAAGCCGACAGTACCTGTCAAACAGCCTGACTACTTCTACGCCAACCCAATTAGCATGGAAGAAGATGAAGAGCTGGCGCTTGATACAAATAGTGAAAAAGTAAAGAATATTCAAGTGATGCTCAAAGGACTTGGCTTTGATCCGGGACGTGAAGATGGTTACTTTAGCAAGGAAACGGAAGATGCCGTGAAATCTTTCCAAGCTGAAAATGACTTATCCACATCAGGAAAAGTTGACAGCCAAACAGCAGAACAGCTGCAAGCACAACTTCTTGAAGCAGTACGTGCAAAAGAGAATGACGTACAACTGAAAGAGGCCATCAAAACATTATTTAAATAAATTAGCACAGTCAGCTTCCCCTATGGTGGGAGCTGACTTTTTTGTGGTAAAATAAAAGAAAAGTTTGTATGTTTAGGCGGTGAACGGGTGATGGAAACGTGGTTTTGGGAATTGCTGATAGGAGTGGGACGCCTTTTCATCCACCCTGTCCTTTATGTGACCTTAGCTGTTGCAGTAGTATTGGGATATTTTCGCGTTAAAAGAGAGCGTCATGACTTTCATATACGAGTGGAATACGGCCTGACGGAGTTTCAAAAGGCTGCAAAGAGTCTTTTAGTGGGACTTGCTTTATCTGTGTTTACACTAGGTTTGGGTGTTATCATTCCTTTTGGAACGCTAGTGCTTCTCAGTATCTTTAGCATCATTTTTACCCTTTTCATTAAACCGAGATGGCTTTCAACTGCTTATATATTCGGTTTTACTATTTTGGCAGTGGTACTTCTTCCGAAATTGGATACCGGTGTCACCATCTTTGAACGCTTGTTCGAATCTGTAGAAGCAACGCATTTACCGACACTTGCCATACTGATGGGGATTCTCATGGTGGCTGAAGGACTGTTCGTTCAGAAGCAGGCACCTCTGCAAACTTCTCCTCAGCTTCAAAAAAGTAAGCGTGGGTTGCCGGTTGGCACACATGTTGTACAGAAAGTATGGATTCTTCCATTATTCTTATTTGTGCCTGTTGGTTCTGGAGGAATCGAAACTAGCTTTGAGTGGTGGCCGGTCCTGCAAATGGGCGAACATACCCTTTCTTTATGGCTTGTTCCGTTTGGCATGGGTTATTATCAACGACTTAAAGCAAGCTTACCTCTTGATGCTATTCCGATCGTTGGAAGACAATTAGTTCTGCTTGCCGCTGTGGTATTGTTGACTGGAGTTGGCAGCCTTTGGTGGGAAAATGCCTCCATCCTGGCAGCAGTCCTTGCTGTAGTAGGAAGGGAATGGCTGTATTACAAGGCTAAAACCGAGGATGAAAAACATCAACCAATTTTTGTTCAACGTGACAAAGGTCTTGTCATCCTTGGAGTGATCCCAGATAGTCCTGCGGAAAAAATGAACCTTCAAATTGGAGAAATCATTACTAAAGTGAACAATATACCGGTAAATACCGTCTCAAACTTCTATGAAGCACTACAGCAAAACAGGGCTTATTGCAAACTCCAAGTTGTGGATGCAAACGGTGAAACGCGTTTTGCCCAAACTGCTTTATACGAAGGTGATCACCATGAATTGGGGCTGCTGTTCGTTCAAGTAGGGAAGAAGTGGAAGCAGACGGAAGCGGTGTAATCTTTACCTGAACACACTTTAGAGAAACGAATCATTCGTTTCTCTAATTTTTTTATATTAAAATAAAGAACTTTTACAAAGAATACTTCACTTAGTGGGGGTAAATACCATCAAAGAGTTGTTGACCTTTTAAAAAGCGATATGCTAGAATTTTATATGCAATTGATTATTATTATCAATAAGTGTGAGGTTTTTATTGTCTCCTGAAAAATAATGTTTTTAAACATATGTGAATGATGGAAAGGGTGTAATGAATGAGAAATATAGAGAAGTATAGAAATGCATTTATCGATGCGTTGGACATAGAGGAAAACGATGTAAATGAAGATTTAACTCTCGGAGAACTAAGAGAGTGGGACTCCATCGGACATATGGCACTCATTGCTGAGATGGAGGATGTTTTTGATGTCTCCATAGATTCAGAATGGATTACAGATTTCAACTCTTACCTATCAGGAATGGAGTTATTGAAACGCTTGGGAGTAGACTTTATTAATGAATAGTTTTCAAAAATTGGAGGAGTTTGGGAGCCACACCGCCGTATACGCTGAACGACAATATTCTTACTCTGAAATGTTAGAAATTGCTGATGCTATCTGTGGTGAAGTAGGGGAAAGAACGCTCGTTTTTTGCTTATGTTCAAATAATAAAGAATCTTTATTTGGCTATGTTGGCTTTATTAGAGGTGGGGTGGTACCTGTACTTTTGGACGCTTCCATCCATATAGATCAGTTGCGCAAATTGATTAACCTTTATAAGCCTACATACATTTGGGCGAGTAGTGAAAATCAAGACCTATTAAATGAAATGGAAAGTACATTTGTATTTGGAGATTACACATTATTTAAATGTCCGTCATTCTTCCAACATACCCTTCATGAAAGTCTTGCGCTCCTTTTAACCACCTCTGGAAGTACTGGAAGCCCCAAATTTGTTCGCCTAAGCTATAAAAATATTTTTAATAATGCCGAATCAATAGCAAATTACCTTGACATCCATGCAGAGGATAAACCTATCACAACACTTCCAATGAATTACTCCTATGGCCTCTCTATCATTAATAGTCATTTCATATGCGGAGCAACGATAATTGTAACGGATGCATCTATCATGAAAAAAGAGTTTTGGGACTTATGTAGAGAGCAAGAAGTAACAACTTTTGGAGGAGTTCCTTTCGTCTATGAGATGCTTGATAGGCTGAAGTTTGAAAATATTAATCTTCCTAGTTTAAAAAAGTTAACTCAAGCTGGTGGGAAATTAAGCTCAACACTATTGACCAAGTTTGCTGAAGTGTGCAAACAGAAAGGGATTCAATTTTTTTCCATGTATGGTCAAACGGAAGCAACGGCGCGTATGGCCTATTTACCATGGGAAAAAAGTCTTGAAAAAGTCGGAAGCATAGGTATTGCCATTCCAGGTGGAGAGCTGATTTTGCAAGACGACAATGGGTCCCAAATTACAGAGCCTAACGTGAAGGGCGAATTGATTTATAAAGGAAAGAATGTTTCTTTGGGATATGCGGAGTCAGTATTCGATCTTTCAAAAGAAGATGAGAATAACGGTATTTTACGGACAGGTGATTTGGCTTACTTTGATCAGGATGGGTATTTTTATATTAGTGGCCGAATCAAAAGAATGGTTAAGCTCTATGGGAACCGTATCAGTCTTGATGAGGTGGAAGGGTTTTTATCTAAGCATGGTCATGATTGTATTTGTACTGGGACGGATGACCAAATGTATATTTACACATTAAAAGATGATGGTATTCCAATTAAAAAATTAATGAAGGAAAAATTAAACTTAAAGGGCATGAAGATTATGAGGATTGAGGAAATCCCACGTAATCAGTATGGAAAAATCCTTTATTCCGAGTTACCTAAACTTGGATAAGTTATAGAAAACATCTTAAGTTTATTTTTTTACAGGTGGTTGGATGGGTTTTATTTCTATTGAGTTTCTCTTATTTTTTGCAATTATCGTTTTTACTTATTATTTAATCCCTCATCGATTCAGATGGGTTCTCTTAATAGTTGCAAGTTACGTTTTTTACGCAATCTTAAGTATCCAATTTATACCGTTACTACTTGCAAGCACAGTTTTTACCTATTTTTCTGGAATTATTATTGAAAAACAGAAGACAAAAAAACGGAAGAAAAACGCCATGCTCGTGGGAATTTCCGGGCTATTGTTTTTTCTCGGTTGGTTTAAATATGTTAATTTTGTAAATGAATCGCTTCGATCTGTTGCAAGTTACTTTAATTTGAATTATTCGATACCATATCAAGAAATTGTATTGCCATTAGCGATTTCCTTTTATACGTTACAGGCAGTAAGTTACCTTGTGGATATCTACCATGGAAAGCAAAAAGCGGAAAGACATTATGGCTATTTTTCGATATTTTTTGCTTTTTTTCCACAACTGGTTGCAGGACCGATTGAACGTGCCAAGAAATTGCTTCCTCAATTAAAAGCGGAACAAAGTTTAAATTATGAAAATTTAAGCTATGGGATGAAACGAATTGCCTGGGGTTTTTTTAAGAAGACATTAATTGCAGATCGACTAGCTCCAATTGTAGCTAGTGTTTTCGATAATCCTAACCCGACTGGTTCAGAAATAGTACTAGGTACTATTTTATTCTCGATACAATTGTTCGCTGATTTTTCAGCATTGAGTGACATTGCCATCGGTTGTGCTAGAATGCTAGGGATAAAGTTGACAGAAAACTTTAAGCAGCCGCATTTTGCTGTTTCGATATCAGATTTTTGGAGTAGATGGCATATAACGTTCTCTACATGGCTAAGGGACTATATCTTTTTCCCGTTATGTAAGGGGAAAAAGAAAAGAAGTGACATATATGCAGCAATTGTAATTACTTTTTTAGTAAGCGGAATTTGGCACGGAGCCGCTTGGACTTTTGTTATTTGGGGTCTCATTCATGGGTTTTATCGAGTGTTTGGGGATTATACAAAACATTATCGTGAAAAAGCAGCTTCATTTACTCACTTGGATAGGAATCCCGTGTTCCATAAATGGGTGAAAATTACCATAACCTTCCTGCTAGTTTGCTTTTCTAGAGTTTTTTATCGATCAGATTCCGTCACACAAGCGTTTGAAAATGCAAAACTTTTCTTATCCATTAGTTCCTGGAATCCATTGGGAATTGTTAAAGCGTTTGAAATATTTACGCTGCTAGATTTGGTGATTTTTGTATTTTTCTTTATTATTTTTCAACTATTTCAGTATATTGAAAGAAAAAATGTTTCAACATGGAAAATACTATCGCAGCGCCCGACATTTGTTAGATATGCATTCTATATTTTTATTATTCTATCAGTCCTTATATTCGGTGCTTCAGGTGAAGGGTTTATTTATGGGAGATTTTAATACAAATTTCATGGGAAAGAAACAATGCTTTGAAAGGATTTGCTATGTGCTATGGGACGTTTAGTCATCAAGTTAACAATAATCATGACAGTTGTTATATTACTTTTTATGCCAGTAAATAGATTCGTAAAGGATTCTTACGATTACAACATTAGCCATGCAATACTGGCTTTTAAGAAAAATCCATATCCAGTTGATATCATCAACCTGGGTGCATCTCATTCCATGTACGGTTATTATTTTAAGCCTACTGGTTTGTCCCATCTGGACCTAGCACTTCCTGCTCAGACGATTGAATACGACTTTAAATTGTTAAAAGAATATGGCAAGTATCTTAAACCTGGTGGCGTAGTGATCGTTTCCATTTCTCAAATTACATTCGCAAATACTGAGACCAAGAACGTAGGAAATTATTATAAAATTTTGGATCGTAAAGATATTGAACCGTTTAATGTAATTGATTATTACAGTTATTTGTACTTACCAGGGGCAAATAGCGGGAGTTTTCACTCTGCCCTCTCGGGGAAATTGAAAGAATTTAGATGGAATGCTCATCAGCCTTGGGCAAATAACGGTAAGAACTATTCGGAAAGAAAGTATGAGGATGTAGAAAACGAATACAAAGAAGCAGTTGAAACCAATACCATCGAACAAAATGTCCAGCGGCTAAAAGATATTGTAGATTATTGTAAAGCGAAAGGCTACCAAGTAGTATTAACCATGGAGCCAGTTCATCAGTCTTATCAAGAATTTTTAACTGTGGAAGTCATGGATAGATTGGTCTTTCAGTACTTAGAGTCCCTTGATTTAGAGGTCCCATTTTTGAATTATATGAGTGATCAAAGATTCGCAAACAACAAAGATTATTTTATCGATTCCAATCATCTAAATAGTAAGGGAAGAAAAATGTATTCTTGGATTGTATACAGGGATCTTAAGAAATTGGGTTATTTATGAGAGATTATATGTAATGATATCAAAGAGACAGGAGCTTTGTTGGATCCTGTCTCTTCTTTTTTACTCAGGCATGTTTGTCCAATAACTGCATATACATGAACCGTTATCTAATGAATTTCTAGAGACAACGGGAGTGTGGAAAATGGATTTCGGATTGATTTCGATTTTTCTGGTCGTCTTATTGGGACCTTTACTTGTCAAGAAAATAGAAGAAAATATGGAAGTTTTCCTGCTAAGCATGGGGATACTCGCCAGTATGGTAAGTGGAGTTTACAATGAACAGCTTTTCTTCATCGCGGCAACCGATCCCATCTTAATTTCACTCGCCGTCTTAATGGCAGGCCTGGTTTTCAGATGGTTGCAAATTCCTTTTAGCCGAATTCTTCACTTTTTGAAAAATAGAATCCCATTTAAGTTATTTATTTTTCTGCTTGTTGTGTTTCTTGGTTTAATCTCAAGTGTCATTACCGCAATTATTGCAGCGCTCCTATTAGTATTCATTGTGGTTGGGCTAGATCTCGAAAAGAGAGAGCAGATAAGGCTTACAGTTCTTGCTTGTTTTTCTATAGGTTTAGGTGCAGCTTTGACACCGATTGGAGAGCCGTTATCCATCGTGACAATCAGCAAGCTGAACGGGGATTTCTTTTACCTATTAAGGCTGATTGGCAAGGATGTCTTCTTCGCTTTATTGTTATTCGGTTTACTTGCTGCCTTTATGGTGAAAGCACCTGGCTCTAACGAACTGGAGCGGAGTGTGAAGGACAAGGAAAGCTACGAGGAAATTTTTATTCGAGGTTTGAAAATTTACTTTTTTGTGATGGGACTGACTTTTCTTGGTGCAGGATTTGAACCATTTGTCTCCGCCTACTTTTTAGGTATGGATCCTACTGTTTTGTACTGGTTCAATATGTCCTCCGCCATTTTAGATAACGCGACACTGGCCGCTGCAGAAATAAGTGCCGAACTGGACCCGTCAGTCATCCGGGTGATTTTGCTTGGGCTGATGATCAGCGGGGGAATGTTGGTGCCTGGTAACATTCCGAATATCATAGCGGCAGGAAAGCTTGGCATTACAAGTAAAGAGTGGGCACGGCATGGGGTGCCTGTTGGACTGTGTGCGATGGTGGTTTATTATTTTGTGGTGGTGTAGGAATGAAGACAATTATGAGTCTTAAAAAGGTATGAGATTGTCTTCATAATGTGAATGAAGACAATTCTGCTGGGAAAATAGCGTTGAAACTGTCTTCATAAAGAGTATGAAGACAATTTTGCCTCGAAATAAGCTGTGAAACTGTCTTCATGGCCCCAATAACCGATGAAATAAAATAAAGCTGGCTAATTTGTCGTTTGTCCCGACTTCTAGCCAGCTTTATTTATACCCGCTTTACCGATATTGCTGCCCGAACCTTCTGCAGTGCTTCTTTCCCCTCATCCTTCTTCGCCATGAGAACATTCACATAAATGGCATCAATCATTGCAAGCTGGGCGATACGTGAGGCCAATGCCTCAGAGCGATAGTCCGTTTCCTCTGACATCGTATAGAGTGCCATGTCCACACCTTGGCTTAAAGGAGACTTGGCAAAGTTCGTGATGCCGATTGTCTTCACTCCGTTTGCTTTTACCACCTCAAGAATGTGCATCATGTCCTTCGATGCTCCAGTATGTGAAATGATGATGGCGACGTCTTCGTTCGTCAGTTGGCTTGCTGACATAAGCTGCATGTGGGTGTCAGACTGAACGTTCACCGAAACACCTGTCCGAATTAGTTTATGGTAAGCGTCCATTGCAATGACGTTAGAGCCGCCACTCCCGAACAACTCGACCTTGCGAGCCCCTAAAATAGCGCCAATCACCTCGTGAAATGCCTGTTCATCAAGGATTTTCAAAGTATCTTCAAGTGTTTTTATATTGGAACGGAAAACTTTTTCCGCAATCGTTTTTTCACTGTCGTGTTCCATGATATTTTCATGAATATCTTGGATTGGTTCCACAATTTCCGTTGCGAGTGCAATTTTCATCGCCTGGTAGCCTTTAAAGCCGATCCGCTGACAAAAACGGAATACGGTGGAGTCCGCTACACCGAGATCATCTGCTACCTGGTTGATGGTGCTGTGGACAATTTTCTGTGGATTATTGAGGATATAGTCCGCGATGACTTGCTCCTTCCCCTTAAACTGTGGATAGTGGGAACGTATGCGCATCATGCAGTATTGCGTTTCCTGCGTGTTCATGGTGCGACCCTCCAGAAATAGTAATCTATTATCTATCATAAAGAGGTTTCAAAAAAAAAGAAACTATTTTTTGATAACGCTTGCATTTTGGGGAATTTTTTTTCATAATAGGAACAATACAAAAAATATTTTTCGATACATACTTGTGCATGAGAAGGGAGTTTCTTTTAATATGAAACTAGCAATGATTGGTTTAGGCAAAATGGGATACAACTTAACGTTGAATTTAATAGATAACAATCATGAAGTAGTCGCTTTTGATGTTGAAAATGAGAACGTTGTCAAAAGTGAACAGGCAGGAGCAATCGGAGCATACTCCATCGAGGAGGCACTAAGCAAACTAGACTCTCCAAAAGTGATTTGGATGATGGTGCCGGCTGGTGAGATTACAGAAAATGTGCTATCAGAAATTAGTAGTTTCGTAACAGAAGGAGACATCATCATTGATGGTGGCAACTCCAACTACAAAGATACATTAAAACGAGCAGAAGAGCTGGCGGTAAAAGGTGTCCACTACTTGGATGTCGGTACAAGCGGAGGAATGGAAGGAGCTCGCAACGGGGCTTGCACCATGGTTGGTGGAAACGAAGAAGCGTTTAAACACGTGGAGGCGCTTTTCCAAGATATTTGTGTAGAAAACGGCTACTTATATGCTGGGAAATCCGGTAGCGGTCACTTCTTGAAAATGGTTCACAATGGGGTCGAATACGGTATGATGCAAGCAATTGCTGAAGGCTTCGACATCCTGGAAAAAAGTGATTTCGATTTTGACTATGAAAAAGTTGCCAGAGTCTGGAACAACGGCTCGGTTGTACGATCTTGGCTGATGGAACTCACAGAAAATGCATTCAGCAAAGACGCCAGATTAGAAGGTATCAAAGGCGTTATGCACTCATCCGGTGAGGGTAAATGGACAGTAGAGACAGCTCTCGACCTCCAAGCCGCAGCACCAGTCATCGCCTTGTCCCTTATGATGCGCTACCGCTCCCTAGAGCCCGACACTTTTTCAGGGAAAGTAGTTGCAGCACTTCGCAACGAATTCGGCGGACACGCAGTGGAGAAGAACTAAAAAAAGGCATTTTTGTTACCTGGGCAAAGCGTGATGGTAGCCGAAAAGTGATTTTGGCACGAACTCGGTGCGTTTTGACACGAACTTGATGTGTTTTGGCACGAAC
Organism: Sutcliffiella horikoshii; assembly: GCF_008180725.1. Taxonomy (GTDB): domain Bacteria; phylum Bacillota; class Bacilli; order Bacillales; family Bacillaceae_I; genus Sutcliffiella_A; species Sutcliffiella_A horikoshii_B. The sequence continues at coordinate 598,152 of NZ_VTEV01000002.1, forward strand.
TTGATGTGTTTTGGCATCAACTTGCCTCATTTTGGCACGAACTTTCAAGAATGCTTGCTCAGGTATTATCATAAGCAAAATCAACCACAAATTTACTCATTATGATAGATCACTAAAGGAGGAACAAAACATGTCAGGATCCATGCTAATCCTAATCGCAGCAGCCGCAATATTCGTCCTACTATTCCTAGTTATTCGCACCAAACTACACGCATTCGTAGCCCTGCTGCTAGTCAGTTTACTAGTAGGTATCGCAGCAGGCATGCCGTTAAATGAAGTAATCGCATCCGTCCAAAACGGAATGGGAGGCACCCTCGGCTTCGTGGCAGTCGTAGTCGGACTTGGTGCGATGTTCGGTAAAATGCTAGAAGTATCAGGTGGAGCAGAAAGACTTGCTCAAACTTTAATGAAAAGATTCGGTGAAGAAAAGTCCCAGTGGGCGTTAGGTATTACAGGTTTCTTAGTAGCAATCCCCGTATTCTTTGATGTTGGTTTCATCATTTTAGTGCCAATCGTGTATGGCTTGGCGAAGAAAACAGGGAAATCCCTTTTACACTACGGTATTCCATTGCTGGCAGGACTTGCTGTAACGCACAGCTTTATCCCACCAACACCTGGACCAATTGCAGTAGCTGATTTAATCGGCGCAGACCTTGGATGGGTAATCCTGTTTGGTGTTATCGCTGGTATCCCGGCTATGATTCTAGCTGGTCCGGTTTTCGGTAAATATATTGGCAAAAAAATTCATGTGGTTGTACCAAAATACATGGAAATCGATGAAGATAAGGTGTATGAAAAGGATCTTCCAGGCTTCGGACTGATTGCTTCTATTATTCTAGTACCTTTAGTGTTGATCTTAGTGAATACGTTTTCAACGGTTATTTTTGAAGAAGGTCACATCGTTCGAGAGATTACAACATTCGTCGGTCACCCGTTCGTAGCGTTAACGATAGCAACATTATTGACGTTCTATTTCCTTGGAACGAAGCGCGGTTACACAAAACAAGATGTACAAGACATTGCAACTAAAGCGCTTGAACCTGCAGGTATTATCATTCTTGTAACTGGTGCGGGTGGGGTGTTCAAGCAAGTACTAATTGACTCTGGTGTTGGCGATGTACTAGGTGAAATGATGGCAGGTTCTGCATTGCCTCCAATCGTTCTTGCGTTCTTGATTGCATCAGCAGTCCGTGTAGCACAAGGCTCCGCAACTGTTTCCATGGTAACAGCTGCAGGTCTAATCACACCGCTAATCGGTATCATGGGTCTTGATGGACCTGTACTTGGTCTAATCGTTATCTCCATTGCTTCCGGTGCAACGGTTCTATCTCACGTAAACGACTCCGGATTCTGGTTGGTGAACAGATACTTCGGTCTTGATGTAAAAGATACATTAAAATCTTGGACAGTCATGGAAACCATCATCGGACTTGTAGGTTTTGCAGTAGCGGTAATTCTTGGTATATTTATAGGATAAGTTAAAGTAGGGTCAAGGAGCTATTTCCTTGGCCCGTTGTGATTTTGAATCAAGGAGGACATCGCCATGACAACATACATGCTAGGCGTTGATATAGGAACAACAAGCACAAAGGCAGTGCTTTTTACGAAGGAAGGAAAAATAGAAAGCCAACATGCCGTGGAATATCCCTTGTACACTCCTGAAATGGGAGCGGCTGAACAGGATCCCGACGAAATTCTCGAAGCGGTGGCTGTTTCCATCAGAGAAACGATTCTTAAAAGTGGCATCGATACCACAGACCTTTCCCATGTTAGCTTCAGTGCGGCGATGCATAGTCTGATTGCCGTGGATGAAGCAGGTATTCCCTTGACCAAAAGTATCACATGGGCCGACCAGCGAAGTGAGAAGTGGGCAAAGAAAATTAAAAAGGAATGGGACGGCCATGAGATTTATCTGAGAACAGGGACACCGATTCATCCGATGTCTCCTTTGTCTAAGTTAGTTTGGTTGCGAAACGAACACCCTGCAATTTTTGAAAAAGCATCTAAATTCATCTCCATAAAAGAGTACGTGTTCCACAAGTTGTTTGGAGAGTACGTTGTGGATCATTCGATTGCTTCGGCAACAGGAATGCTGAATCTGAAAAAATTGGATTGGGACGCGGGTGCACTAGGAGTTGCCGGTGTAACACCTAGCAAGCTGTCTCGTCTTGTGCCAACTACCGAAATCATTACAGGATTACAACCAGAATGGTCAGTGAAATTGGGTCTGCCTGCTGATGTGAAATTTGTAATTGGTGCAAATGACGGCGTGCTTTCCAACCTTGGGGTAAACGCTGTCCAGCCGGGCGTGGTCGCATTGACGATTGGGACAAGCGGCGCCATCCGTACCGTCGCGGACAAGCCGGTAACCGATCCGAAGGGAAGAACATTTTGCTATGCACTGACCGAAGACCACTGGGTTATTGGCGGACCCGTCAACAATGGCGGCATGATTATGCGCTGGCTTCGTGATGAATTTTGCCAGGCGGAAGTGGAAGAGGCAAAAGCACTTGGCGTCGATCCGTATGATGTGATGACAGCTAAAATTTCTCAAGTGAAACCTGGAGCGGAAGGTGTTCTTTTCCATCCTTATCTGACAGGTGAACGTGCACCATTGTGGAACGGAAACGCACGCGGTTCCTTTTATGGACTTGGCATCCACCATAAAAGAGAGCACATGATGCGCGCGGTATTAGAAGGAATCAATCTTAACCTTTATACGGTCTTGTTGGCATTAGAGGAGATTATCGGTATTCCGGAAAAGATTCATGCAACAGGCGGATTTGCTCGCTCAGAAGTATGGTGCCAGATGCTTTCTAACATTTTCAATCAGGAAGTAAGTATCCCGGAAAGTGTGGAAAGTTCTTGTCTTGGTGCTGCGGTTCTTGGGTTGTATGCACTTGGTGAAATTGATTCGTTTGATGTGATGAATGAGATGGTAGGTACGACGAATGGGTATGTTCCGGACCAAGCGGAAGTGGAAGTGTATAAGGAACTGACGCCTTTGTTTATCCGATTGAGCCGATTGTATGAGCAGGAGTTTGATGCGGTGGTGGCGTTTCAGCAGAGGAAATGATGTAGATTGGATGAGCGGTTGATTTCCGTTCCAGGCGCTTCGCTTGCCTGCGGGCGGTCCGGGAGCCTCCTCACTTCGTTGCGGGGTCTCCCCAGTCCCTTCCTCCCGCGGGCGTCTGCGCGCCTTCCACCGCAATCAACTGGAAACAACATTGAATGAAAAAACTTCATGCAATTTTTATATAAGATAGGATTTGTAAAAGCATTCTGTTGATCATTGCAGCAACCTAGCTGTTGATTGGAGCGAAAGGCTGAGACTCCGGCGGGAGGCAGCGGTATCTTGAGACCCCACAGCGCAGTGAGGAGGCTCAAGCACACGCCCCGCGGAAAGCGAAGCCTGGCGCGGAAATCAACAGCGGCGTAAATGGAACACAAAAATAAAGAACGACATTCTCCCGGTCACCACCATAGCGAGATTGTCGTTCTTTTTTGTACAACTGATTCAGTTTTTCTTTTTTCGTCTTGGTTGTTTTGGTTGTAAGGTTTGCAAGGGCGTAAGTGCCGCGACCGTTTTCTGGATTGCGCTTGCCTTCTCGGACTTGCTTGTCACGCAGCTTTTTTGCATTACTTTTTGCCAAAATGATCACTCCTAACATATATTTACAAAGAGTATAACCGAGAATAGGAATAATGGAAATAGGTTTTCGTTGGATTGCTATATTTTTCTCAAGCTGATTTCTGTTATAATAGCACTATTGTGTAATTTTTGAGAGGTAGGTACGGAAACTGTGAAAAATGAACTTTTAAATAAAGAGATAGACCGCCGCAGAACCTTTGCGATTATATCCCATCCTGATGCCGGGAAAACGACCTTGACGGAGAAACTTCTTTTATTCGGTAACGTTATTCGTTCAGCAGGTACGGTAAAAGGGAAGAAGTCTGGGAAATTTGCAACATCTGACTGGATGGAAATTGAGAAGAAACGTGGAATCTCGGTAACATCGAGTGTTATGAGTTTTGAGTATATGGATAAACATATTAACATTCTTGATACCCCAGGACACGAAGATTTCAGTGAAGATACGTATCGAACGTTAACTGCCGTGGACAGCGCCGTTATGATCATCGACTGCACGAAAGGGGTAGAGCCACAGACTATCAAGCTTTTCAAGGTTTGTCGTATGCGTGGTATTCCGATTTTCACGTTTATCAATAAGTTGGACCGTGAAGGGAAAGAGCCGCTTGCGCTTTTAGAAGAGATTGAAGAAGTACTAGGTATCGAGTCTTATGCGATGAACTGGCCTGTCGGGATGGGGAAACGCTTCTTGGGTGTATACGACCGTTACAACGAAGTGTTCATTCGTTATCAAGGAAAAGATGAAGAGGATCGCATTCCGTTCAAGGAACTGGATGCTGTGGAGGAGATTTCTACTCACCCGACTTTTATTCAAGCAAAAGAAGATTTTGAACTGTTGGAAGAAGCAGGGAACGACTTTGATATTAACAAAGTGAAGAATGGCTTGCAGACTCCTGTGTTCTTCGGAAGTGCCATCTCCAACTTTGGTGTGGAAATGTTTTTCCGTACGTTCTTGGATCTTGCAAGCGAGCCGCAGCCGCGTCAGACAGAAGAGGGGAAAGTAGAGCCGAAATCTACAGAGTTCTCGGGCTTTATTTTCAAAATCCAGGCGAACATGAACCCCGCTCACCGCGACCGTTTGGCATTCTTGCGCATTTGTTCCGGTGTGTTTGAGCGTGGAATGACGGTACAGGTAAGCAGAACAGGTAAATCCATTAAATTGACTCAGTCCCAACAGTTCTTGGCATCTGACCGTGAGACGGTAGACCATGCCTACCCTGGTGACATCATCGGTATTTATGATCCGGGTGTGTATCAGATTGGCGACTCTCTGTTCAGCGGCGGCAATCAAAAAGTCGAATTCGACGAGATCCCGACGTTTGCTCCTGAGCTTTTCGTAAAAGTAGAAGCGAAAAACGTCATGAAAGGGAAGCAATTCGGAAAAGGTATCACTCAGCTTGTGCAGGAAGGTGCCATCCAGTTGTTCCGTCAATACGGTACAGAAGCCTATATTCTCGGAGCGGTTGGTCAGCTTCAATTGGACGTATTCGAGTACCGCATGAAGGGCGAGTACAATGTGGAAGTCGTTTACAACATGATTGGCTCGAAAATTCCGCGTTGGTTGGAAAGCCAAGACGTGGATACTTCGTTGTTTGACTCCCGTAACATTTTGGTGAAAGACCGTAACGACCAGTATGTTGCATTGTTTGATAATGACTTTTCCTTACGTTGGTTTCAAGATAAGAACCCGAAAGTCGGCTTGATTGATATTATGGCGGATGAGGACTAAGTTTTTATTTATATGAAGCTCAGAATACCCTTTCAGGCAGGGTGTTTTGGGCTTTTTTGTTGGATGAAGACACTTTCAAGGGAGTTTTCTTGTTGAAAATGTCTTCATAAGTGTGATGAAGACAATCCCGGGGAAGTTTTTTGGTTGAGAGTGTCTTCATGATGTGAATGAAGACACTTTCGAGAGATTTTTGCGGTTGAGAATGTCTTCATCACTTGGCTAGATAATTTAATGCCAACAAATGAGGAGAAACCCTAAAAAACTTGGTTCCCCGGACGATATAATAACAAAAAGCACGGGATTAGGGGGCAGCTTGGTGGGTGATCAAAAGGATAAGTTAATGTGGCTAGGGCTATACAGAACAAGACATTTTGTAGTCGGTGGGATGACCATTTTACAAGTGAACGGCCGTGAGGTGACGACGGGCAGTACGAAAGTGTACATGGAAGAGCTAAATATGGAGAAATTGCGCTTTATCAGTAGGGTGCAGATTCCTGAAGACAGTAATGTTCTTTTAGGATTAAAATTCATGGTTGCCAATCAGTTGCTTGAATTTAAAGCCAATATCCTTGGAGTTCAGGCAAATGTAAAAAAGAGAAGATATACATACTTGGTAGAATTTTTAATTGAAAATGATAACGACAGACAGTCCCTCCTTACATTTGTAAATAAAATTCAGTTGGCGAATAAACAAAAGAAATTGAGAAGCGTGGCAGAGATAGCTGTGGAAGTGGAATAATGAGTGCATGAATTCTCTTTATACAGAGCTAAAAAAACTGCTATACTAACAATAGAAGATTTTCGGATGAGATAGAAAAGAGGTTTTCAGATTGTTGGTGAAGCTGGTTTTAGCATTGATTATCCCTGCGCTGCTCGTGGTCCTTTTTACAAGAGTAACCTATAACCTGTATGTAGGTACAGGTTTGGCGGTAGCCCTCATTTTAGTTTCCATTTTTAAAGGACATGGGAACGAATGGTTTGTTATTGTTGTGGACGTCCTTTCTTTAGTGATTGGATTTTTATATGCAAGAAAAATGGTAGGGAAATTCAAATAAAAAGAGGGAGCGGCTTTTCCGGATTACGGAAGGTCTGCTCCCTCTTTTGCTTGTTGGGCTGCTTGTTGGTAGGTGAACAATGCTTCTTGTTCTTCAGCTGTTGTGGAAACTAGTCTGGCAGGTCTCACTACCCAAAGTGGGTCTTTGCCAAATGTCTCTCCATAACCTGTAAGAACTCCTTCAAAAGTAAGAACGTCCCCAACTTTAGGTGGGGGGGTTAAATCATCTGCAAAAGTAACAAGAATGGCCGGGAGTAGCGGTTCCTGCAGTTCATAAGTAGAATTGTTTTCTACACGCGTCACCGTTGCAGTCCACCTAACTGACTTGTCTTTATTAGCTTTGATGAAATCATGGACATACGCTCCATTCACTTCACTGTAGGTCAATTCTTCCTCGGGACGTTCCAATGCACGTTCATCTAGATAAGGAAAATCTAGCGTTTCTTCTGGAATATCGTGGGACGAGCACCCCGCCATGAATATAATCAGCCAAGCTAAGCGGAACATTTTTCTATTGTTAGTACTGCCAAAAAACTTTTTCATCATAAATCTCCCTAAATGAAGTTTCCGATTCCCAATACATGATAATGATAAGAATATAGAAAACATTATTTAAACGCAACATAGACGGGTATAGAGAAAAGAGATAATTTTTATAAAAAACACGAATATCAGTTCGTATTTTTGTTTTTTTAGGGCAATGTTGTGATAGAATATTGGTAGAGGTTAGATGAACGGAAATGGAGGCTTTTTGTGGATGGAACAGTTTGAGTTAGTTTCTGGATATAAGCCGGATGGAGATCAGCCGACCGCGATCGCGGAGATTGTAGAAGGCATCAAAAACGGAAAAAAGCATCAGACACTTCTTGGCGCAACAGGTACAGGTAAGACGTTTACTGTCTCCAATGTGATACAGGCAGTAAACAAACCGACATTAATTATCGCCCACAACAAGACGTTGGCAGGGCAATTATATAGTGAGTTCAAGGAATTTTTCCCTAACAACGCAGTCGAGTATTTTGTTAGTTATTATGATTACTATCAGCCAGAAGCGTATGTACCTTCCACTGATACATTCATAGAAAAAGACGCAAGCATCAATGATGAAATTGATAAGCTCCGCCACTCGGCAACGGCTTCCCTTTTTGAGCGTAACGACGTTATCATCATCGCCAGTGTGTCCTGTATCTATGGCTTGGGGTCACCGGAGGAATATCGTGACCTTGTTGTCAGCTTAAGAACAGGTATGGAAAAAGAACGAAATGTGTTACTGCGCGACTTAGTAGACATCCAGTACAGCAGAAATGATATTGACTTCAAGCGCGGGACATTCCGGGTTCGCGGTGATGTGGTGGAGATTTTTCCGGCATCCCGTGACGAACACTGCATTCGCGTGGAGTTTTTCGGCGACGAAATAGATCGTATACGAGAAGTGGATGCACTAACAGGGGAAATTCTTGGAGATCGTAACCATGTTTCCATTTTCCCGGCCTCCCACTTCGTAACCCGCGAAGAGAAGATGAAAAAAGCCATTGTCAATATTCAGGCAGAATTAGAAGAGCGACTGGAAGAACTTCGCGAAGCAGGCAAACTGTTAGAAGCGCAGCGACTGGAGCAGCGGACCCGTTATGACCTTGAAATGATGGCGGAAATGGGTTTTTGTTCTGGAATTGAGAACTACTCCCGTCACCTGACACTGCGTCCGGCTGGCTCGACACCATACACCCTAATGGATTTCTTCCCAGAAGATTTCTTGCTGGTAATTGATGAGTCCCACGTTACGCTTCCTCAAATCAGAGGGATGTTTAATGGAGACCAGGCAAGAAAGCAAGTCCTGGTAGACCATGGGTTCCGCCTGCCGTCTGCTAAGGATAACCGTCCTTTAAGGTTTGAGGAATTTGAAAAGAAAACCGCTCAACTTGTCTATGTTTCTGCAACACCAGGACCATACGAGCTAGAGCATACACCAAAAATGGTGGAACAGATCATCCGACCGACCGGACTGCTAGATCCAATCATTGAAGTTCGTCCGATTAAAGGACAAATTGACGACTTGATCGGTGAAATTCATCAGCGAGTGGAAAAGGATGAAAGGGTCCTTGTCACTACCTTGACGAAGAAGATGTCAGAGGATCTTACCGCGTACCTGAAGGAGCTCGGTATTAAAGTTGCGTACCTGCATTCTGAAATCAAGACGCTTGAGCGGATTGAGATAATTAGGGAACTGAGAATGGGTAAACATGATGTCTTGATCGGAATCAACCTTTTGAGAGAAGGTCTCGATATCCCGGAAGTTTCCCTTGTCACCATTCTCGATGCAGACAAAGAAGGTTTCCTTCGTTCTGAACGCTCCTTGATTCAAACCATCGGACGTGCGGCCCGTAACTCAAACGGTAAAGTCATCATGTATGCTAATAAAATAACAAAATCCATGGATATTGCAATAAATGAAACAAAACGTCGCCGTGAAATTCAAGAGGCTTATAACCAAGAGCATGGCATAACGCCGACAACGATCAAGAAAAAGGTTCCGGAACTTATCCGAGCGACTTTCGTAGCCGAGGAAGATGGCAATTACGAAGGCAAAGTACCAACACTCAGACCGAAGAACAAGAAAGAAAGAGAAAAGCTCATAGAAAGCATGGAGCAGGAAATGAAAGATGCGGCAAAAGCGCTCGATTTCGAACGTGCAGCCGAGCTTCGTGACCTCATCTTGGAGCTCAAAGCGGAAGGATGACATAAGGATGGCAATGGATAAAATAGTAGTAAAAGGGGCCAGAGCCCATAACCTAAAAAACATTGATGTAACGATTCCCCGCGATAAATTAGTGGTGCTCACGGGGCTTTCAGGATCGGGGAAATCCTCTCTAGCCTTTGACACCATCTATGCAGAAGGACAACGCCGTTATGTGGAGTCCCTATCTGCCTATGCGCGCCAATTCCTTGGACAGATGGACAAACCGGATGTGGATGCCATTGAAGGGCTTTCCCCTGCCATCTCTATTGATCAGAAAACGACAAGCCGTAACCCTCGTTCAACCGTGGGAACGGTAACCGAAATCTATGATTATCTTCGTCTTCTTTTTGCAAGGGTAGGTAGGCCGACATGTCCAAAACACGGTATCGAGATATCTTCTCAAACCATCGAACAAATGGTAGACCGTATCATGGAATACCCCGAACGGACCAAACTTCAAATTTTAGCGCCTGTGATTCAAGGCCGTAAAGGGACGCATGTGAAAACACTTGAGGATATAAAAAAGCAAGGTTATGTGCGGGTGCGGGTGAACGGTGAAATGATGGAAATATCCGACGATATTGAGTTGGAAAAGAACAAAAAGCATTCCATTGAAGTAGTAATAGACCGTATCGTTGTAAAAGAAGGCGTAGAAACCCGTCTGTCAGATTCATTAGAATCGGCTATCAGGCTTGGGGAAGGAAAGGTGATTGTGGATGTAATTGGGGAAGAGGAACTGCTCTTCAGCGAGCATCACGCTTGTCCACAATGTGGATTCTCTATTGGTGAATTAGAACCAAGAATGTTTTCCTTTAACAGCCCTTATGGAGCATGCCAGAAATGTGATGGTTTAGGCACAAAGCTTGAAGTGGACATTGATTTGGTGTTGCCTAATAAGAACCTCAGCCTCAAAGAGCATGCACTTGCACCTTGGGAGCCAACAAGTTCACAATATTATCCACAAATGCTGCAAGCTGTTTGCAATCACTACGGCATTGACATGGAGGTACCAGTAAAGGATATCCCCAAGAATCTTTTGGATAAAATTCTTTATGGTAGTGGTAAGGAAGAAATTTACTTCCGCTACGAAAATGACTTTGGCCAAGTGAGGGAAAACTATATCATCTTTGAGGGAGTTATCCCCAATGTGGAAAGACGCTATAAGGAGACGAGTTCCGACTACATCCGTGAACAGATGGAAAAGTATATGGCTCAGCAACCATGTCCTACTTGTAAAGGGAACCGTTTGAAGTTAGAAAGTTTATCCGTACTTATCAACAATAGGCATATCGGAAATGTGACGAACTTTTCTATAGTCGAAGCTCTGGATTTCTTTGAGAGCCTTGAGCTGACGGAAAAGGAAAGAAAGATTGCCAATATGATTTTGCGTGAAATCGAGGAACGCCTCGGCTTCTTGAATAATGTCGGGCTGGATTATTTGACGATGAGTCGTGCTGCCGGAACGCTTTCTGGTGGAGAAGCACAACGGATTCGTCTGGCAACCCAAATTGGTTCAAGACTTACCGGAGTTCTTTATATCCTGGATGAGCCGTCTATCGGACTTCATCAGCGAGACAATGACCGATTGATTCAAACGCTTAAGAACATGCGTGATATAGGTAATACGTTAATTGTAGTCGAGCATGATGAAGACACCATGATGGCAGCGGATTATTTGCTTGATATCGGACCAGGGGCAGGTGTTCATGGAGGTCAGGTAATTTCAGCTGGTACACCTGAGGAAGTAATGAACGACGAAAGCTCTTTGACCGGTCAATATCTGTCAGGCAAGAAGTTCATTCCACTTCCGACAGAAAGAAAAGTCGTCAAGGACCGCTTCATTGAAATAATCGGTGCGAACGAAAACAACTTGAGTAATGTAGATGTGAAAATTCCGCTTGGGTGTTTTGTGGCAGTAACAGGGGTGTCAGGATCAGGGAAAAGTACGCTGATCAATGAAATTTTGCATAAGGCTCTTGCGCAGCGTTTGCATAATGCGAAAACCAAACCTGGCCAACATAAAGAGATCCGGGGAATTGACCACCTTGATAAAGTAATTGATATCGATCAGTCTCCAATTGGAAGAACGCCACGTTCTAACCCAGCGACCTACACAGGGGTATTTGATGATATCCGTGATGTATTTGCTTCTACCAATGAAGCGAAAGTGCGAGGATATAAGAAAGGTCGTTTCTCTTTCAATGTGAAGGGTGGCCGCTGTGAGGCATGTCGTGGGGATGGAATTATCAAGATTGAAATGCATTTTCTTCCTGATGTGTATGTGCCGTGTGAAGTGTGTCATGGTAAACGTTATAATCGTGAAACGCTTGAAGTGCAGTATAAAGGGAAAAATATAGATGATATTTTGAAAATGACCGTTGAGGATGCAGTGAGTTTCTTTGAAAACATACCGAAAATTAAGAGGAAGCTGCAGACTATTTACGATGTTGGCTTAGGTTATATTACACTCGGTCAACCGGCAACCACTCTATCTGGTGGGGAAGCGCAACGTGTCAAACTTGCATCAGAGTTGCACCGTAGATCTACAGGTCGCTCTCTATATATCTTGGATGAACCGACGACAGGCTTACATGTGGATGATATCTCGAGACTGTTGAAGGTGCTACAACGACTAGTAGAGAATGGGGATACCGTTCTCGTAATTGAGCATAATTTAGATGTTATCAAAGCGGTGGATTACATGGTCGACCTTGGTCCTGAAGGTGGAGACAAAGGAGGCAGTATTATTGCCACCGGTACACCAGAAGAGGTCATTGAGGTCGAAGCTTCTTATACTGGGCAATACCTCCGACCGGTTTTACTACGTGACCGTGATCGAATGGATCAGAAAGTAAAACAAGTCGAAGCGGTTAGTAAAGGGTGACTTTGAGAATTAGATGAAAAAGGAGGAAGGTTAAGCCAATTAGGCAACCATCCTCCTTTTTTATATTTCTACTGGTTTGTCTCTTGTTCTTGAACTTTCTTTTCAATAATATCTTGTAAGAATCGAACATCCATCTCATAGGTTTTGTCTTTGAAACGAATTTCGCCAGTATTTTCGTTTAGTTTTCCTTTAAGATGAAATGAGGCACTTTGAATCTTGTACTCTTTTGACACTTCATCATAGTGAAAATTTGCTTTATCTATTTCGTTCGTCACGACTGGACGAATGGTATTCTCCACATAATTAGAGGAAGACTCAGTGAAATCAGGACCCAGTACACCAAAGAAAATCAAGCCGGCAAGTATCAGCCCAATCATAACAAGTTTAGATAAAATGCTTTTCAAGAAAGGGATCACCACAAATAAAATGACCAGAACAATAATGATTGTCAACAAATGATCCATAATAAAATCCATATCCATTTCACTCCTTCCACACAATCTATACCCAGAAACTAGAACCATTATACCACCTTGAGTGAAGGAGACTCAAAGAATACAAATTGATTTATTATATGCAACAAACTAATAAGACTTGAGGCGTACGACATGGGTATAAAAAATCCTGCCGGGGTCTGACCCCTTTTCGCAAATTTTATGCCAAACTAAGAGTAGAAGCAGAAAGTGAAACTTTTAGTTTAATCAGTCGTAGAAATACTGTAGATGTTTTTAGGAATGTTTAATGGAGTTTATATAAGAGGAGGATGTTATGTATGGAAGAGCGTAAGCGTATTTTGAAGTTGGTGGAGGAAGGGAAGCTGACAGCGGAAGAGGCGATTATTTTATTGGAGAGTTTGGAGAAGAATAGTGAAGAGAAGAGTTTGCGACAGGATGAAATTGTTTCTGAGCTTGCGAAGGATGCAAAAGGGTCTCAGGAAGCGGAGGATAATATTTTTAAGGCCCTATCTACCAAGGTTTTCTCTAATTCTAATTCAAAAAATGAATCAGCAGGCTCTTCGTCAGGTGGCTCCAGCTCTTTTGATAAATCAAAATTTGATTCTTACAGCAAGCAGGCGTCCTCTTTTAAAAATAATATCTTAGATTTTGTTGGAAGTGCGTTGCAGAAGATTAAAGATTTGGACTTGGATTTTAACTTTGGTCCTTCTATCTCAATCCAACATATTTTCCAACAATCGGATGTGCATTTGCAGCATATCGACCTTGATGTGGCGAATGGCGCGGTTAAGGTGGTTCCTTGGAAAGAGAACGATGTGAAGATAGAGTGTGAGGCAAAGGTTTATGAGGAGAACTCACAAGATGATGCGCGGAAAGCTTTCCTGAGTGAAGTACTATTTTCCATAGAAGCTGGGAAACTGCGTTTTTCTGTACAGAAGAAGCATATAAAAGTGAATGCAACGGTTTATGTACCAGAAGAGAAATATGATAGCTTGAATATTCGCATGTTTAATGGGCCGATATCAGGGGAAGGTTTACAGGTAAAGTCGATGAAAATGAAATCGGCAAATGGCTCGTTAACATGGGAGAACTTAAGAAGCGATTACATTGAAGCGGAAACGGCAAACGGTCATATTAAATTGACAGATTGCGACGCGAAAGAAATCGAAGCGGAAACGATTAACGGCATGTTGAAGGTTCGCGGAGATATTGAAAAGCTCGATGTGCAAAGCTTTAATGGGAATGTGGTTGGAGAGTTGACTGGATCTTCCGTCCGTTCCATTATGGCGAAAACCAAAACGGGTAGCGTGGATCTGTTCATTCCAATTGAAAATGCGTTGGAAGCTGAATTGAAAACGAATCTTGGAAGCTTTACTTGTGAGGTTCCAGGAATGGATGTTGTGGAGGAGAAAAATGAAGTGGTGCAAAAGGCGCTTCATTTTAAGGCGAAAAAGGAAGATGCTCCGCTCACATACATTCTTGCGGAAACGACAACAGGCTCTATTTTAATCAAACCATATGAGGTGAAGTAATATGAAACGTCTTATTCGTTCCAAAAACGACCGCAAGCTTGCGGGTGTGCTTGGAGGTCTAGGGAAATATCTAGGGGTAGATTCCAATCTATTGCGTGTTATTTTTGTCATTCTGTTGTTCCCAACAGGAATAATGCCCCTGATTGTCACGTACTTTGTTTTAACTTTTCTACTTCCTAATGAAGAGTCAGAGATACACTGATGAGGTGGGCTATCAGTATTCTCGTTAATGCATTGATATTGATTGTGGTTGCGGGCTATTTTGACTCGTTCCAACTGAGCGGTGTCGGTGCAGCAATCATTGCAAGTTTGATTTTGGCAGTGTTGAATACCATTGTAAAACCAATCCTGGTCATTTTGACTTTGCCTGTTACGCTGCTTAGTTTGGGGTTGTTCTTGTTTGTGATTAATGCGATTACGCTTATGTTGACTGCTTTCTTGATGGGGGATGCATTCAATATTGATGGTTTCGGTACAGCCATTTTAGCAGCGATAGTCATTTCGATTTTAAATCTGTTAATCCAGAAGGCGATTGTCGAGCCATTGCAGAAAAAGAATTAACATGAAACGCGAACCTGAAAGATTCAGGGTTCGCGTTTTTTCTCTGTATGAAACCGCTGTTGTTTTCCGCAAACGGCTTCGCTTTCCGCGGGGGCGACCTTGAGCCTCCTCGGCAAGCCTGCGGGGTCTCAACATTGTCGCTACTTTCCCGCTGGAGTCTACGCCTTTTGCTCCAATCACCAGCTCAGAGATTCCAAATCCTCATATAAATCCCCTCCTCCAAAGCTCCCACTTAATAAAAAAGTCAAATAGTGCTAAAATGAGAAAAGGTTGATTTACATAGGAAGCGTAACACTCATTTTTACATACACATCAGGGTGTTTCCATACTGAAGGAGGTTTTGGCTGTGCCAAAGGTTCGGACAAAGGATCTAATTGAGAAGTTTAATTTTGAATTGATTGGTGGGGAAGAGGGCGTGAATCGTCCGATTGCAACAAGCGATATTTCCCGACCTGGTATAGAGATGGCCGGTTATTTTACCTACTATCCGGCAGAGAGAATTCAGTTGCTCGGAAAAACGGAGCTGTCTTTTTTTGAAAGGCTTACACCGAAGGAAAAAAGAGAGCGTATGAGTCAGCTCTGCACAGACATCACTCCGGGCATCATTGTGTCAAGAGACATGGAAGTTCCGCCTGAACTCGTGGAAGCGGCAGAGTACGAAAGTGTGCCACTTATGCGCTCACCGATGAAAACGACAAGGCTGTCTTCCCATCTGACGAATTATTTAGAAGGGAAGCTTGCACCGACAACCGCAGTACACGGCGTCCTTGTCGACATTTACGGAGTCGGCGTGCTTATCACCGGGAAAAGTGGTGTTGGTAAAAGTGAAACGGCACTTGAGCTTGTAAAAAGAGGGCATCGATTGGTGGCTGATGATTGCGTCGAAATCAGACAGGAAGATACGGATACACTTATTGGTAATTCACCGGAACTGATTGAACATCTGCTTGAAATCAGGGGTCTTGGTATCATCAACGTGATGACCCTTTTCGGAGCGGGAGCGGTGCGCAGCTACAAACGCATTACGCTTGTCATTAATCTTGAGCTATGGGATAAAAACAAGCAGTACGACCGTGTTGGGTTGGATGAAGAAAAAATGAAGATCATTGATTCTGAAGTGACTCGCTTAACGGTACCTGTTCGTCCTGGACGAAACTTGGCTGTAATCATTGAAGTAGCAGCGATGAATTTCCGCTTGAAGAGAATGGGCATGAATGCTGCCGAACAATTCTCCAACCGTTTGTCAGGTGTTATTAATAATGAAAATGAGCATGAAGACATTTAAAAAATAATGGAGTGTGGGGAACATGTTGTTAGGAAACATTGAGCCGTTAAATCCGGTCATGATCAGTTGGCCGATTACGGTTTACTGGTATGGAGCCATTATTGGTACAGGAGCACTGCTTGGATTATGGATTGCCACAAGGGAATCTGAAAGACGTGGACTTAATAAAGATGTATTCGTCGACCTTGTTTTGTTTGCCATTCCGATTGCTATTCTTTGTGCAAGACTATATTATGTTGCGTTTCAGTGGGATCATTATTCTCAAAACCCTGGCGATATTTTGAAGATCTGGGAAGGTGGACTTGCGATTCACGGCGGTCTGATTGGAGCCATCACCACTGGGGTTATTTTTGCAAGAATTCGGGGGATTTCGTTCTGGAAGATTGCCGATATTGGTGCACCAAGTATCATCCTCGGTCAGGCAATTGGCCGTTGGGGGAACTTCATGAACCAGGAAGCCCATGGTGGGGAAGTGACAAGAGAATTCTTGGAGGGGCTTTACCTACCGGATTTCATCATCGACCAAATGTACATTAACGGGACGTACTACCACCCAACTTTCCTTTATGAATCTATTTGGAATTTGTTTGGTTTCGGATTGCTTCTTTTACTGAGAAAAGTGAATCTAAGACGTGGGGAACTCTTCTTAAGTTATGTGATTTGGTATTCGATCGGACGCTTCTTTATTGAAGGAATGCGTACAGACAGCTTGATGCTGACGGAGTCTTTAAGAGTAGCACAAGTTATTTCCATTGGACTGGTCGTCCTTGCCATCGCACTTATCATTGTGCGTCGTGTGCTTGGAATGGCTAACAGACGTTACTTAGATCCAGAAAATAAAGAACGTTACATGGACTCAAAGAAAAATACACCTGAAGCGACCAAATAAGCAAAGCCTCCAACAGAAAAAAATGGAGCGGCTACTTCAAAGGGGGAGGAGCTTCATGATGCAAACATTTAAACGCGGGCTGAAGGTGGGGCTGGGGACGACGTGGACACTGGGGAAAGTTATTTTTCCAGTCACACTCCTTGTCGGCATTCTTCAGCATACACCGGTCCTGCAATATCTTATAAAAGCAATCGCGCCGATTATGGGGATTTTCGGCCTGTCAGGTGAAGCAGCCATCCCGCTTGTCATCGGGAATTTTCTTAACCTGTATGCTGGAATCGGTGCCATCCTTACCTTGGACCTTACCGTAAAAGAAGTCTTTATTTTGGCTGTGATGCTCTCGTTTTCCCATAATCTTTTAGTAGAGTCCACCGTAGCGGCAAAAGTAGGGTTGAAAATATGGGTGATTTTAGCTGTCCGACTCGGCCTAGCTTTTTCTGCGGGCATTATCATCAATTTGGTTTGGAAAGGTGGAGGCGAACTTGCTCAGTATGGCATGGTCGCAAAATCTGAAGAGGCTGTAACAGGCTTTTTCCCTATTATCCTTGATGCCACACAACGTGGTCTGATGGGTATCCTGCAGCTTGCAATTATCGTCATTCCGCTTATGGTTCTTGTGCAATATATGAAGGAGCTTGGTTGGTTGGCTGTGTTCTCTAAGTGGATGGGGCCGTTTACCCGTGTGCTTGGGATGAAAGAGAATACGTCAACTACCATGGCGGCCGGTCTAGTAATTGGCCTTGCCTATGGAGCAGGAGTTATGATTCAGGCGGTTAAAGAGGATAATGTAAGTAAGAAGGATTTGACACTTGCGTTTATTTTTCTCGTTGCCTGTCATGCGGTGGTGGAGGATACGCTTATATTCATTCCGCTTGGCATCCCTGTATGGCCGCTACTAGCGATTCGAATTACAACAGCCATTCTCCTCACGATTGCCGTGGCTTTCATTTGGAAACGGCTAGAACTTGCAAAAAGAAAGGAAGCCTCTTATGACCATTAACACCGTGCTTTTTGATCTAGATGGAACACTAATAGATACAAACGACCTTATTATTGAGTCGTTCCTTCACACATTAAATCATTATTATCCAGATCAGTATGGCCGCGATGATGTCCTTACTTTCCTCGGCCCTCCTCTATACGATACATTCGTAAAAATGGATGAGTCAAAAGTGGACGAAATGATTGCCCATTATCGCGACTTCAATATGACCAAACATGACGAGTATGTAACAGAGTTTGAAGGGGTATTGGAAACAGTAAAGCTTTTGCATGAAAAAGGCCTGAAGCTTGGAATTGTGACAACAAAAATGCGTCAGACTGTAGTAATGGGACTTAAGTTGACGGGCCTTGACCAGTTTTTTGATGTGGTCGTCTGCCTTGATGATGTCTCAAATGCCAAACCAGATCCGGAACCAATCCACCTTGCCCTGCAGCAGCTTGGCTCAACGCCTGAAGAGGCAATCATGGTAGGCGACAACTTTCACGACATTTTAGCAGGAAAAAATGCCGGAACGAAAACGGCAGCAGTAAGCTGGACAATTAAAGGAGTCGAATACCTTCAATCCTTTGAACCTGATTATATGCTCACTCATATGCAAGACTTGTTGCCACTTGTAGGAGTGACCGAGGGTGAGTAGAAGGACGACCCGCTACCCGGTGGAGGGCGCGAATTCCCTATGGCATGTTTACAAAACCGTTCCTTTTATAAAAGTCGTGAAAAACTTTGCTGTCATTCAGATTGCCAGATACACGCCCTTTTTAGGAATGAAAAACTGGCTCTACCGCACATTTTTACGCATGAAGGTAGGCGAGCAAACCTCCTTTGCCTTAATGGTCATGCTTGATGTCATGTTCCCGGAAAAAATAAGCGTCGGCCGGAACACCGTCATTGGCTATAACACCACCATCCTTGCCCACGAATATCTGGTCAAGGAATACCGTCTCGGCGATGTCGAAATAGGAAGCGAAGTTATGATTGGTGCCAACACGACGATCCTTCCCGGTGTCATCATCGGAGACGGGGCCATCGTCTCCGCCGGCACCCTTGTACATAAAGACGTCCCAGAAGGTGCCTTCGTTGGCGGAAACCCAATGCGCGTCATCTACACGAAAGAGGAAATGCAGGAGCGGATGAGGTTTTAACAGGCAGGCTGTAAGGTTGGGTAAAGTTAAGAGTATATTGAGGGCCTTTCCAAAGAGCCAGAGAAGTCTTCATAAGCTGTATGAAGACCTGTCTAGCACGAATTTTGAGCCAGAGAAGTCTTCATACCCTGTATGAAGACCTGCCTAGCACGAATTTTGAGCCAGAGAAGTCTTCATACCCTGTATGAAGACCTGTCTAGCACGAATTTTGAGCCAGAGAAGTCTTCATACTGATATGCTCCCTTTTAAGTAGACAGATAAAAAAACAAAAATCTGTTTCCGCTAAGGGGAGTATTTATTATGTAAAAAAATGCCAGTTCTTTCTCTGTCAAGATCAATGTCATAAAGGCTTGGGAAAAACGAACGCACACTATTACAGATTTAGCCCATATAAATAATGTTAGTCCCTCCACTATATATAATTGGATAGATAGGTATGAGAGTCTGGGGGAGAAAGGTTTATACCCTACCTCGAAGGAGTATACGAAGGAATATAAGCTGAGGGTAGTCCGTGAATACCTTAACGGGGGGTACTCTCAAAAAGAACTTGTTAGGAAGTATGAAATATCAAGTAAATCTGTCCTCCAAAAATGGATTTCAAGGTCTCTTACCAACAAGTATATCAATGGGTGAAAAAGTATGAGAATGGTGGCGAAGAAGCCCTCCAGGATAAACGTGGGAGGAAAAAGGAAGAAGTGGAACTTTCTCCTGAACAGAAGATAAAACGTGAGATGCAGAGGCTGGAAAGGGAAAATGAACGATTGCGAGCTGAGAACGCATTTCTAAAAAAGCTGGAGGAGATCGAAAGGAGGCAAAAATAAGTCAGATACGCCATGAGGAGAAGTATTTAGCTATTCACGAACTTGAACAAGAAGAAGGGTTTTCTATCGTGATGCTCTGTGACATTGCGGAGATTTCCCGGTCTGCCTATTACAAATGGTTGAAACGCGAGCCTTCAAAACGTGAACGGGAAAGTGAAAAATTAATAAAAGAGATTACTACTTTATTCGAAAAAGTGAAGGGGATTTATGGCTATCGGAGAGTGACCATTACTTTAAATCGAAGATTAGGAACATCTTATAACCATAAACGAATCTATAGATTAATGCGTGTTTTAGGCATTCAAAGCATTATTCGAAGAAAAAAGAGCCGTTACAAAAAAGCGATCCCTAATCATATTACCCAAAACTTGCTAAACCGAGAATTCCAAGCGGAAAAGCCAAATGAAAAGTGGGTGACGGACGTTACAGAGTTTAAGTTCGGTAAGGCCACAAAGGCTTATTTGAGTGCGATTCGGGATTTATTTGATGGGGCTATTATTAGTTACGTTTTAGGACTTAAAAATAACAATCAGCTAGTGTTTAAAACCTTGGATCAAGCAACTGCCATGTTGAATGGTGAACAACCGCTTTTACATAGTGATCGAGGGTTTCAATATACCCACCTTGAATTCAAAAGAAAAATTGATAAAGCAAAGATGACTCATAGTATGTCCCGAGTGGGACGATGTATTGATAATGGACCAATAGAGTCTTTTTGGGGGACATTGAAATGCGAGAAGTATTATTTAGAGAAATATGAAACGTTTGAGGACCTTAAAGAGGCGATTGATGAGTACATTCATTTTTATAATCATGACCGTTATCAAAAACGATTAAACGGCCTTAGCCCTTTAGAATACAGGGCTAAGACAGCTTAGTCTTGTTTTATTATTTCGAGTGTCTACTTGACGGGGGGCAGTTCATCACCTCTATGAGGACCTCTCTACTCCTTTTTCCTCGTCACGGAGGTCTTCATCACCCCTATGTGGACCTCTCTACTCTTTTTTCCACGTCACCCAGGTCTTCATCAACTCTATGAGGACCTCTCTACTCTTTTTTCCTCGTCACGGAGGTCTTCATCTCC
>NZ_VTEV01000020.1 GCF_008180725.1 Sutcliffiella horikoshii
CAACTTCAAGTGCAAAATCGAGGAACTACTGTTTAAATGGCTTAACAGAAGAAGTCAAAGGAAATCCTTCACATGGGATAAATTCAGACTATTTCTTGATAAATATCCTCTACCTTCACCAAGAATTAAAGTGAATATTTATGATTTAAGAAAAGAGATTAGCTACATTCTGTGAATGATGACTAGGAGGAGCCGTGTGCATTAATAGTGCAAGCACGGTTCTGTGAGGGTTTGGAGCACAATTTACCGTAAGGTAGAAAGGCTCCATTCTACTCGACTAGTAAAATAAGCCGTTCCCTGCAGGGCGCTTTATCTTCAAACGAGCCAGATATATATCAATAAGGCATTATGAGAATTTGGCTAAGAGCATTGAAGATTCTTTCTTGTTGAAGTATACAAAGAGACTTAATGTAAGCATAAAACATCTTCTACCATAAATAAAAACAAACTGATCTTAAAACAAATAAGTCGAGCCGATTTAGCTTTGGCTCGACTTATTTGTTTTATAAATCCCAAGGATTAACATCACCGTATGTGTAATTATATTCTAATATTGTATCATCTCCCCATGTACCTTCGAAAGTTACAGATGCAGGGCCTATACTAATTCCAATTCCTGAAAGAGTTCCATACGTATGGTGGTACTTTGTTAAAATATATGCTGGTTCACCAATATTGCTTGTACTAACTAATACCTCTCTGGACATAGAAATATTTTGATAGGAACCATCGCCTAAGGGGATCTTCACGCCATGTCCGTATTGTTCAAATGCATTCGGATCAGGTGAAAGTTGCTTTGACTCAGTAATATAAGTTGTGCCCCCATTCCCATCTGATACGGGTTGAGTTTGCAACCAAGAAGCTTGGAAAGAATCTGCTTTGGCTACTGCATTAACATCAAACGCAGTTCCAAAAGCATCAGTTTTAGTATTGAATGGTTTTTCATTCCAAGTAGCAGTTGAGATGTATTTATAATTCATTTGACCATCCCATGGACCGAGATATAAAACTTGTAGCATTAATTCCAAATCGCCGTTAGGTTCAGTTTTAATAGGAGGAATCTCTCCAGTAGAACTACTATTTACAGTGATTAAATCTTTAGATTTATCTTGCACTAGAGAATTAGCTGTATTAAGTTCTAGTATTGATTTTGAGTTTCCAGTAATCTCGTTATATTTTTTTAGATCTGCTAATTTTTTTTCGTTAATCTTCTTGTTATTTGATTCAGTATATTCAGTACGGCTACCGTCAAGAGAAACATAATATGTTTTTGCACTTTTAACCTGAATATCAATTGCTTTTCCGCCTCGTTTTACAATTCCTTCTTTTTCACTTTTACTAAGTGAATTAATACTTTCTTCTTTTAAACCTATCTTTTGTAAAACCATATTAAGAGACTTTTCACTCATTTTTTCTGGATTTTCTAAACCTTTTACTCTACCATCTTTTTCATAGTTAATTTTTACGTTACTACTCCCACTAGCAGCCGCAGGTTGTTGAACGATAAAAATTGAAGTTAATGAAAGTAATAAAGTTGCAATGAAAATTGTTATAATTTTTTTCATTTATCCCACCCCCACAAACAAAGATACCGCAAAAATCCAATTATGTGTACATGTGGAAATGGAAAAGGTTCTATTTTACTATAAATTTATTTGTCCTTTTCAAAATCATAGTAAAAAAGTATTAAAACGATTATCCAGAAAGTATATACTTCAAAAAATCCGCTGTTATACCACATTTCTTTCATAGGTAAAAGAAATGTAAGTAGGCTTAGAATGAATGCTACAATAATAATACTAAATTTTTTAAACATAATTATTTAAACCCTTTCATTATATAATTACTTTTAGAATACCAATAATTGAAGGAAAACCCAACCTTATTGGGAATTGTTTAATAATTATAGTGGACAGGAAGGACGTTTTAATATAGTGAGAGTAAGCATGTGTCTAAGTGTTTTTTGTAATCCTTCTACAAGAAAAATGATTTTTGACTATATGTTAGTTGATTTATACTATTTAGGTGTTTTTTTATGATATCAGAAGGAACAATTTAAAATGAAGTGATATGATTTATAGGTACACCTATCAGTGCCCTGGTAACCATTCAAAAGAGTGAAATTTCAATGTGCAAATGGGCTACAATTACTGATATTTTAAACTTTTTTGAGTATGAAAATCAAAAACAAAGCCTTAAACAAGCCCATAGATATTTAAATCAGAAACCATGTTAAGTTATTCTAGCTATTCAAGAATCGGGCGCCATTCTTGAAGAGGAATAGGTGCTCAATTTTTATTTTAGATCCAGATAATAGCATGGAAAATTAAAACCGACTGGGGAATTAGGATGAATGACCTTTCGAATAAATTAGAACAATTTATGAAAAAACATTTTTATGATCTCGTTTTAGCGCCGGGGTTGTTTTATTCCTCGAGATATGGACTACGTTTTGAGATTTCCAACCCTGATTTATCTTTTCAGGAAAAGGCTAATATTAAGCAAGTTTATGAGCGTAGTTCGGATATATTTAAAAGGGTTTTTGACGAAAATGATGAAGTTTTATTGGTGACCAATGTATATTGTCACAAAGCAGATACTTTCCTTCAAAGTAAGCCATTAAATGTGTACCGAAAGTATGTTAAAAATAGGAAATCATTAAACAAATTAAGGCATGACGTTTTGCCAAGTATCGAGTGGGATGATGAAGAAAGCGATGAATATAACAATAAAGTTACTCATCGTTTTATATTTCAGTGCAAAAAAAGTGAAGTTCGCTATACACAGCTTTTATTGGCGATAAGTTACGAAGACTTCGGGCATCAATCTCGTATATTAAAAGGCCTTCCTAGGAATGGGTACGATATCTTTTTTGTGAACATATCAAAAAAGATTATTTATCATTTATACGATGATCGTGGATGTGATGTTATTGCAGCAGATAGGGAAAATATACGCTTACTCTATGAAGTTCTCAATGAATGGATACTTGACTATGACAGAGATGAAATTGACAGCACATTCAGATAAGTAGGGTTGTTAGCGTCAATGCTAAACAATCGGGCGAGAGAGTTTAACGATACGAGTGCTACGGCGCTCTCTTTTTTGCTAAACATTAGTTCAAAAGGTTTTAGATAGAAATGATTATTTTAGGAATAAGACGCAGATATTATGAAATATGCATAGTTCATTTTGGTGACGGGGGTATTTATATCTGCAACTTAATTGGATTTGGTATTGGTTTTTTCTTTCTCATTTTCGGTGGATTATTCTTATATGTAAATACAAAAGATGATCCGAAATCTTTAAGGCTAATTTCTCTTTTATCTTTTGAAGGGGGAGCAATACTACTAGGTTTATTAATTGTTTTAATGACTACCCTTCCTATTCTGGGTATCGGAACAGGAACGTGTGAAAGTGATTTCTTCAATTAAAGGATGTTAGGGGGACGAAATGAGTATTGGAAAGCAATTACTAATAGCAGTGTTAGTTTATGTATAATCAGCAGTAATAATAGAGATGGTACTTTGGTATTTTAATCTTTCTCTAAGTGAAAATTTTAGAATTGCTATTGTCGCTTCTCCTATTTTAATATCTATTGTTGTGACAAGAATAATTGTTGAAGTGAATAAAACTAAACGGAATAATTAGCATCAAAGCAACTAACGGTCCCTAATAACATGAAGATGCTAGGATTCAAGGGAGAAATTACAGATGTGGAGTATCAATATACAGGAGAAAACTGGTTTATCGGCGAACTAAATTAAGGTTATTGCTTGCTGAATTAACGGGTGCATTAATTATTATTAAAATAAAGATTATAAACAATTTGGCGCACCTAGAACTAGGATCAGCGCTTTTTATTAATTATAGTCCAGATGAAATAACACGTTTGATAATAAAGTGATGGAAATGTTCTTTACTTAGAGCAGGTTATTGTAAACGCTGATGACATAAATAAAAGCCAAAGAAAAGTTAGTTTTAAGTGGTAAGATTTAAATAAATTATTATTCAGACCTTTAAGAGAGGCGATTAAAATGAAAATGGAAATCTGTTTCCCTCCCGAACACACTTATCCTTTTGAGATTTACGGTGAGTCAAAGAGTATCATTGAGTTTTCTTGTTATATTGATGGTGCTTATACAGATGCCCATGAAGAATTCTTTTGCAACTGGATGGAGAGCCCAGATTATTACCCTATTTATTCACTTGCGGAAATCTTTGATTACCAACAAGCAGAGTACGACGAACTGTTTCAGATGCAGAATATAGAGTTCAATTATATGAAGGGGAGTCGTAAAGATACGTTCTTTGTAAAGGCAATTATCTGCAGCCCTCAGCAATTTAATGAATATTATCCTTATTTGCACGGGAATGGCAGCATGTTGAACTTATCATTATGGTCCTTAAAACAGGACGTATTCAGATTAGAGGAAAGGGAATATGAGTCACCTTATCCTGTAAAAAGGACTAAAAAAGACCGAACTAGCCTTGTTAAATTAAAGTGGATCGCCAATACTCCAATAGTAACTTTAACTGAGAATTCTACTATGTTTTGGGTAGGGTATGATGGTGATTATATTACTGCATTCTCAAATAATGAGGATTTTTTAACAATAGAATCTCTTCAAAAAATAATACCAGAAAGAGTCGAACTGGTTGATGGCGATTATAAGTGGGAGTAGTGTCATCCCATTCCGGGAGCCTTAGGGGTGGTCACTTCTTCTCAAATTAGCAAAATAATTCTATTGCATTAACTAATATTAACCAAGATAAGGAGGATGAATATGGAAGGCTCTTGGGAAGGGTTTTTAGATTTAATTGGTTTAACTAAAGATATAAGACAAAAAACTGAGTTAAAGACATTAATTGAATTCCCATTAGCAGAACCAAAACCAGACTTGTTAATAAGTTTATTTGATTGCACAAGAAGTATTTATGGTTCTGAAAAATGCACGATTCTTTGGTGGTATGAATCAAGCTGCATTAAAGGTAAAAATATTAGTAATCTATTTACTAAAATCATTAGCTAAGATGATTTAATATATTTACAGAGTTTATGGGAAAGAATTGCTGGGGATTATATTTTGTTTCTGCCTGAAGATTTTAATGCAAAATTTGATACAAGTGATGAAGAGGAGTTTATTGGAATCTGCTTAATCAAATACTCTCAGTTATTATTAAAAACTCCTGATGCAAATGAAGTATTGTATTTACGTATAAATAAATGAATTTATTAAGACAAATCGGAGCGATTGTTCAAATTTGAAGACTTAATCAAGGCAAGGTGAACAGATGAGAAGAAACAAATATTTTTGTCCATGCTGTGGTTATAAAACATTAGAATCTAAACCACCTGGAACTTTTGAAATTTGTGAAATCTGTTTTTGGGAAGATGACGATTTACAATTTAATAATCTTGATTATGCAGGCGGCGCAAATGAATCTTCTTTACGGAAATATCAAAAAGGTTTCTTAGAAGGACGTTTCATTAATCGAGAACCTAGTGAAAATGATGAGCGTAAACCAAACTGGAAACCATTTAAAAACTAAATTCTTCATCCTTTTAAATAAAACATCAATCTTCCGCAAAACCAGCTAATAGTTGTCAACAATTTTCATTAAAAAAATGAAAGATTAGATGATATACTAAAAATGGGTATGCCAAATAACCTTCCAGTTTTTTATTTTTGGAAGGTTTTGTTTTACATTGTTAAATATAGCTATTAAGCTAATTCTTGGAAGGTTGTTTTATTATTTAAAAGCGCATAAATCAGATGTAAAAGCTTATTAGCACATGCAATGATCGCTACTCTATATGGTTTACCTTCATCGCGTTTTTTATCGTAAAACTCTCTTAATTTCCTG
>NZ_VTEV01000021.1 GCF_008180725.1 Sutcliffiella horikoshii
GTGCTCTTCCGATCTTATACATATTGAAGATCGATTGCATACAGGGGATTTAGTTTTATTAGTAGATTATCGTACACAATTGTTTTCAAACCAAGAGATTAAAAGCTTCATTAGTTCTATGCTTGCAATGTTGGAAAATATTTTAACAAAACCTAAGCAAAAGGTCATGGAAATTAGTGCCCTCTCAAATGAGGAAAAAAAGTTACAATTCGAGGATTTCAACAAGACAAATTTGGCTATTCCATCTTTAAATCGTCTAGCGCATCAAGTGGTTGAAGACCAGGCAAGAAAGAGACCAGATGCTATTGCGGTGGTATGTGGTATGGAATCAATCACTTATAGAGAATTAAATGAACAAGCTAACCGTCTAGCACACTGGCTTCGAAGTCAAGGATTTGGACGTGAAGACCTTGCAGCTATACTTGCTGAGCGGGGTATTGAAATGGTGATTGGTATATTAGCGGTATTAAAATCAGGTGGAGCTTATGYACCTCTAGATTCTGCACATCCGGATGATCGTATATGTACAATCTTAGAGGAGAGTAATGCACGGATAGTTCTAACAGAAGAGAGATGGCAGTCACGTAGTTTGGAGTTGAGTAAAAGGGTTTCTCAAGATGCTGTTGTGTTTTCTCTTGATACAGGCGGTAGTTATATGGGGCTTGCTTCGTACTCGCAAGAGAACTTAAACAATATTAATGGGAAAATGGATTTAGCTAATGTATTTTTCACATCTGGTTCTACAGGGAAACCAAAAGGCGCTATGGTTGAACATATTGGAATGTTGAACCATTTGTATGCGAAGATTCATTTATTAGGATTGAATGAGAATAGTGTAGTAGCACAAAATGCATCTCATTGTTTCGATATTTCGGTATGGCAAATTTTAGCTCCTTTAATGACTGGCGGTCGAGTAGTTATATATTCCAACGAAATAGCGATGGATCCACAAACATTGCTTTTGTCTGTACAGAATGATCATGTAAATGTA
This sequence comes from Sutcliffiella horikoshii, assembly GCF_008180725.1. Classification (GTDB taxonomy): domain Bacteria; phylum Bacillota; class Bacilli; order Bacillales; family Bacillaceae_I; genus Sutcliffiella_A; species Sutcliffiella_A horikoshii_B. Next base: position 992 of record NZ_VTEV01000021.1, read on the forward strand.
CTGGAAATGGTACCTTCAATAATTGAAATGTTTTTACAAGTTGCGAAAGATGAGCAAAGCTGTACCCTTCCAAAACTCGAGTTTATGATTTCGACAGGGGAAGGATTATCGGTATCTTTGTATCATAAATGGATAGAAACATACCCTCATGTGAAGGTAGTGAATACCTATGGGGCAACAGAGTGTTCTGATGATACATCACATGTAATACTTAATGGTCCGTATCCGTACAGTGATTATCCACAGGTGGAATTAGGTAGACCAATTCCAAATATGCGTCACTACATACTGGATGATAAACTACGGCCAGTTCCAATTGGGTGTATAGGGGAAGTATATATAGCTGGTATTGGGGTAGGGCGAGGTTACTTAAATGACCCTGAACGTACGGCTCAAGCGTTTCTTCCCAATCCTTTTAAGGATGGCATGGGGGACAGAATATATAAAACTGGTGATTTAGCACGCTTTACACTAGATGGAAGAATGATATTTGTATCTCGTTCGGATTTTCAAGTAAAGATACGGGGGTATCGTATTGAACTTGGTGAGATAGAAGCAGCTTTATTGAAACATGATGCAGTCAGTCAATGTTTGACTATAGCACGTGAAGATAAAAATGGGCAAAATCGTATTCTAGCTTATGTAGTACTCTATGAATCAGGAAATGTGGTAGAAATCCGACAATATTTACAGTCAAATCTACCAGAGTATATGGTGCCAGAACATATCATTGTGTTAGAAAAGATGCCTCTTAACAGAAATGGAAAGATTGATCGTAAAGCATTACCTGAACCAAATGAGTTAGAACGAATGAGCAGTGGTTACACTGGTCCAAGAAATGAGTTGGAACAAAGGTTAGTGGAAATTTGGGAAGAAGTGCTTGAAGTAAGTCCTATAGGTATCGATGATAATTTCTTTGACCTTGGAGGACATTCNATCAGGAAATGTGGTAGAAATCCGACAATATTTACAGTCAAATCTACCAGAGTATATGGTGCCAGAACATATCATTGTGTTAGAAAAGATGCCTCTTAACAGAAATGGAAAGATTGATCGTAAAGCATTACCTGAACCAAATGAGTTAGAACGAATGAGCAGTGGTTACACTGGTCCAAGAAATGAGTTGGAACAAAGGTTAGTGGAAATTTGGGAAGAAGTGCTTGAAGTAAGTCCTATAGGTATCGATGATAATTTCTTTGACCTTGGAGGACATTCATTAAAGGCTATTCAGATTCGTTTACGAATTAAACAACAGTTAGGTATTGAAATTGATTTAAAAGACCTATTTGAACAACAAACGATTTCAAAGCTCAATTCTATAATAAAAAGTGTATTTGCGAAAGAGATAGAGGGAGAAAAAGAAGCAGAAACTGCTTTGAATTCCAATAAGAAAAGATCTATCGAAGTGAAAAATAATATGAATTTATATGATAAGAATGAAGATTATTTTTATGAACTTTCAAATGGACAGGAACGTTTATGGTTTCAATCTTTATATACAAAAAATACTCTAGGTGAAGTAGTAGTATACGAATTTAACGGTGAAGTTGACTCAAGTGCATTGTTTAAAGCATTACGATCATTAGTTAAACGACATAGCATAATGCGCACTACAATTGTTGAAGTCGATGGACATCCGTTTCAAAGGGTACATGAGTCACTTAAAGTACATTGTATTTATGAAGATCTGTCAAAGCTTTCAAAAGAACAACGATTTACAAGCCTTGCAAGTGCAATTGAACATGAACAAAATCATTCGTTTAACTTAAGTTGTGAATCATTTTTCCGTATGAACTTGTACTATGTGGAGCCACAAAAGCATGTCCTTTTATTGTGTGTAAATCATATTGGGTGTGATGGCTGGTCAAGGGAAGTATTTATGAAAGATCTTTTTAGAGTTTATCAAGTTATTATCAGTGGTAAGAACCCTTCATTGCTACCTGCCCCAGCACAATATATTGAGTTTACTAAATGGCAAAAAGAACAGTTAATAGGAGGGGCATTGGAAAAACAAAAGGATTATTGGATGGGAAAGTTAGATGAGTCGATAGAAAGTTCTAATTTACCATATGATAAAAATATATCACTTGAAGAGCAGAATCCTTCTGATGTTCGAATACATGAGTTTAACCCTGAAATTGTTAACTTAATTCGCAAGGTTAAACCTCTTTATAGGGGTACTACTTATATGACAGTACTAGCGGTTATTAAGGTCTGGCTTTCTCTTCAAAATAATCAATCCATAATAACAATTGGGTCTACTTTTTCAGGACGAACTGAATTAAGATTTGAAGACTTAATAGGACTGTGTATAAATCCTGTGGCACTAAGAACAGACCTTACAGGTAATCCATCATTTTTGCAAGTTTTGAAACGTGTTCAAGAGACTACTTTTGAAGCATATAACAATCAAGATTACCCATTCGATTTAATTATACAAGAGAAAACTCGACAAGGTCAAAATTCTAAGCTTTATTCAATATGTTTTATTGGACAAAATTCTTTTCGTGATGAAATGGAGTACGATGGTGTTGAAGTTAACTCTGTACCCTTAAATCAATTTATTAATAATCAGAATGAAAACTTATTTTGTGAGCTAAATGTTGATGAGTGGCAAGAGTTTGATCTTCTTTTATATTTGATTGAAGAAAATGGAAAAATGGTGTTAGAAGCACGCTATAATAGTGCAAAGTTTTTACCAGAAACAATAGATGGGTTTTTTGCCCAATTAGAACATATATTAGGTAATTTAGTGAATGATCCCAAGATGCGGTTATCAGAGATTGAGTTATTTGAAGATAAATTAGAAGCTTTATTCAGTGAATAAGTTAAATTTAGAGACTTATTAATTTTCTAATTGAAAGGGCGTGTACTTGTGAATTATCTATCTAAGGAAAATGTACATGATATTTTTGAACTATCTCTTGTACAAAAAGCTATTTTAGAAAATGAAATCGTAACTCAAGTTTCCTATGAAATACAAATGGATGTTGAGTTCAATCAATTAAAAAGTTATTGGGAGGAAACAGTGAGGGCACACGATTCACTGAGATCTGTGTATAGAAAATTAAACAATAGAACTGTACAAGTTGTATTAAAGGAACGACCCATTCCAATTGAATGGGTAGACCTTCATGCAATGGAAGATGAAAAAAAAGAGGTTAAACTTCAGTCCATAGCTAAATCACACTTTGAAGAGATAAAAATTGATATAGGTCCACTAATTCGTTTGTCAGTTTGTCGGTATGATGAGGTGCGTACAATTATAATATGGACACAACATTCTTTATGTATGGATGATAACAGTCGAGACAGAATTTTCAACGAGTGGATGGATCGTGCTCAAAAAATATTTCCAACTAACATCCAATATAAATCATTCAAAGAATACATTGATTGGGAAGCTAGTCAGGATGGGATCCCAGCAAAGAAATACTGGAAAGAACATCTAAGGGATTATAAACCTTCACCAATGCCACTGTATGGGGGGAATCAGAATAAATCAAACAGTAATAAACTATGTACTAGTACATCGTTAACAAATGATTTATCCAGAAGATTAGAGAAAATAGCCGAGAAACATAATGTTTCGATTGAAGCAGTTGCCTTATCCACATGGCTCCTATTACTCCAAGTATATACTGGTGAAGAAAGTGTTTCATGTGGAGAAACTGTATCGAGTTCTGCAAATTGGAAGGGAGAGATCGTTGGGCCATTTGCTCATGTCCTTCCAATAAAAGCAACCTTAACTGCTAACCAGAAGGTAGATGAAGTGTTAAGATATATACATAATCAGAGAGAATCTATTCAAAAAAATTCGCATGTTCCAAGTCAGGTTATACGTTCGTATACGAATATCGCTAAAGAGGTAACACTGTTCAATAGTATAGTGACAGTAAGAAATTCAGCTGATAATAAGTATAGTATTCCTCAGTTACTCTATATAGAAGGTAGAAATGAAATTGAGATTATAGTAACTGTTGGACCAAATTGGAGTATTGAAATTTTCCACCCTAATGCTAATTCTTTAGACTCTTTAAAAAGTTTGTTGAAGTTTTATGTGACGCTTTTAGAGAATTTGTCCAAACAATCAAATGTAGAGTTATATAATTTAAACCTGTTATCAAATGAGGAAAAAAAGTTACAATTCGAGGATTTCAACAAGACAAATTTGGCTATTCCATCTTTAAATCGTCTAGCGCATCAAGTGGTTGAAGACCAGGCAAGAAAGAGACCAGATGCTATTGCGGTGGTATGTGGTATGGAATCAATCACTTATAGAGAATTAAATGAACAAGCTAACCGTCTAGCACACTGGCTTCGAAGTCAAGGATTTGGACGTGAAGACCTTGCAGCTATACTTGCTGAGCGGGGTATTGAAATGGTGATTGGTATATTAGCG
>NZ_VTEV01000022.1 GCF_008180725.1 Sutcliffiella horikoshii
AGGTAGATAGGTTCGAGGTGGAAGCATGGCGACATGTGGAGCTGACGAATACTAATCGATCGAGGACTTAACCCAATAAGTATTGAAATAAGTGAACGATATGAATTTCTTGATACGAACACATTATCTAGTTTTGAAGGATCAACCTTCAACTGAATATGTCTGGTAATGATGGCGAAGAGGTCACACCCGTTCCCATACCGAACACGGAAGTTAAGCTCTTCAGCGCCGATGGTAGTTGGGGGATCTCCCCCTGTGAGAGTAGGACGTTGCCAGGCAGATATATGGAGGATTAGCTCAGCTGGGAGAGCACCTGCCTTACAAGCAGGGGGTCGGCGGTTCGATCCCGTCATCCTCCACCATTTAGATTTTTTCACTTAGTGAAAATAATCATTCATTTAGCCGGTGTAGCTCAGTTGGTAGAGCAACTGACTTGTAATCAGTAGGTCGTGGGTTCGACTCCTATCGCCGGCACCATCTTTCTTTGACATAACGAAGTTATGGTTAACTTAATTTCATAATACTACTTTTATTACGTGCCATTAGCTCAGTCGGTAGAGCATCTGACTTTTAATCAGAGGGTCGAAGGTTCGAGTCCTTCATGGCACACCATTTATCTTGCGGGTGTGGCGGAATTGGCAGACGCGCTAGACTTAGGATCTAGTGTCTTTGACGTGGGGGTTCGAGTCCCTTCACCCGCATTGTATTTTTTATTAGCGGAAGTAGTTCAGTGGTAGAACACCACCTTGCCAAGGTGGGGGTCGCGGGTTCGAATCCCGTCTTCCGCTCCAACAGACTTGCCCTTGCCGGGGTGGCGGAACTGGCAGACGCACAGGACTTAAAATCCTGCGGTAGGTGACTACCGTACCGGTTCGATTCCGGTCCTCGGCACCAGAGTTTTTTACAGCAGTAAAATAATTTTCATTAATATGCGCCCGTAGCTCAATTGGATAGAGCGTTTGACTACGGATCAAAAGGTTAGGGGTTCGAGTCCTCTCGGGCGCGCCAATAACGGGGAGTAGCTCAGCTTGGTAGAGCACTTGGTTTGGGACCAAGGGGTCGCAGGTTCAAATCCTGTCTTCCCGACCAGTAGGAAACTTTAATATGACGGGGCCTTAGCTCAGCTGGGAGAGCGCCTGCTTTGCACGCAGGAGGTCAGCGGTTCGATCCCGCTAGGCTCCACCAACAGAACTTATGATGTAATGATCTTTGAAAACTAAACAAAACAACAGCGTCATAACGTCGGTTCTACGGAACACGACAAAATGATTTTAAGTAAGACAAGCTAGCAAATTTTGAGCAAAAGCTCAGACTCTTTATTGGAGAGTTTGATCCTGGCTCAGGACGAACGCTGGCGGCGTGCCTAATACATGCAAGTCGAGCGGACCTTTTAAAAGCTTGCTTTTGAAAGGTCAGCGGCGGACGGGTGAGTAACACGTGGGCAACCTGCCTGTAAGACTGGGATAACTTCGGGAAACCGGAGCTAATACCGGATAATATAAGGAACCTCCTGGTTCTTTATTGAAAGATGGTTTCGGCT
>NZ_VTEV01000023.1 GCF_008180725.1 Sutcliffiella horikoshii
ATAAAACCGTTCTCAGTTCGGATTGCAGGCTGCAACTCGCCTGCATGAAGCCGGAATCGCTAGTAATCGCGGATCAGCATGCCGCGGTGAATACGTTCCCGGGCCTTGTACACACCGCCCGTCACACCACGAGAGTTTGTAACACCCGAAGTCGGTGGGGTAACCTTTTGGAGCCAGCCGCCTAAGGTGGGACAGATGATTGGGGTGAAGTCGTAACAAGGTAGCCGTATCGGAAGGTGCGGCTGGATCACCTCCTTTCTAAGGAATGTACGCTTGTTGTTTTGTTTAGTTTTGAGAGAGCATTCTCTCTGYTAAGATAAATCTTCKGATTTATCCTTAGACAAATCTGTCGATTTGTCATAGTTGTTCCTTGAAAACTAGATAATGTAACTAATATCAAGATATTCACAAAATATCGTTCATCTTAGTAATTTTCTTTATAGATATCATCGCTGATATCGACACATGACCTATTTTGGTCAACGGTTAAGTTATTAAGGGCGCACGGTGGATGCCTTGGCACTAGGAGCCGATGAAGGACGGGACTAACACCGATATGCTTCGGGGAGCTGTAAGTAAGCTTTGATCCGGAGATTTCCGAATGGGGAAACCCACTGCTCGTAATGGAGCAGTATCC